>NZ_CANNAI010000006.1:0-353895 GCF_947502515.1 uncultured Pontibacter sp.
CCTGTAAGGGACTTGCACCCTCTGGAATAATATGATACCTTTAGTATCAGGTGCCCATACTGGGCGCACACCACACCTGAACTTTAGCTGCGCCACAGTTTAGCCCAGCCGTTGGTTACGACTCACCACCTGCTATACCAGCACGTTGTACCTCCCTCTCAAATCCCCTCCCCCATTGACTTATCATGTTCATCTGACTTGGCAGCTTCCTTCGCTTCCTCTTCCCCATAAATGTCCTTGGTAAACTTACCCGGCTCAGCATTCACGGCCGTATGGCCTACTTCTATTTCCTGCCGGATGAAGCGCACGGCATACTCAGCGGGATAAATGTTGAAGCCGTATTTGCGGGAGTAAACAAACGTGAACACAGCCCCGAAAAAGATGATCTGAGAGGTATAGAACACCCACAGCAGGATCACAATAACCGAACCGGCCGCTCCATAAATGGACGTAATGTTGCTCGTGCCCAGGTATAGCCCGATGATTTCGCGACCAATGGCGAACAGCAAAGAGGTAACCAGCGCTCCCACCCATACGTCGCGCCACCTTATTTTGGCGTCGGGCAGAAAGCGATAGATACAGCCGAACATAAAGGTCATGAGCAGAAAGCCTGACACCAGATTGACACCCCGCAGCACATACACAAACCAGCCCGCCAGCCGTGCCGCCAGGAAATCGCCGATGGCCACCAGTATGGTATTGGCCAGCAACGATACGATGAGCAGAATGGCAATGGCCAGAATCATGGCAAAGGACAGGAAGCGGTCAAGAATCAGCTTAACGTAGCCGCGCTTTGGGGCTGGTCGCACGTACCATACTTCGTTGAGCGAGTCCTGCAGCGAAACAAACACACCCGTAGCCGCTATGAAAAGTGTGAAAACGATGACAACAGTGGCGAGGTTAAAATCGGTGATATCGTTGATGCTCTCGACCATGCGCTGTACCGCAAAAGCCGCCTCCGAGCCAACCATCTCTCTGATCTGATAGTAGATTTCCCCTGAAACAGCTTGTTCACCAAAGAAGTATCCGGTGGCGTTGATGATGATCAGCAGAATAGGCGGCAGCGCGAAGATGGTATAGTAAGCCAAAGCAGCCCCCTTCTGGAAGGAGTTGTTCTCAATAAACTCAAGGCTGGTTTCTTTAAGCAGGCACCAGATATTTTTGAGCGTTTGGCGGGGCATGGAGTCGTGTTTGGCCTTGTCTTAAACTGATACGCAAATCAAATGTTATGTTTGTGCAGGCTCTTATCAAAGCTACAGGGCAGAGAAAGCAACACCTTACCGAAACGAGAATTTATTTTGTACCTTTGTGGCATCATTTGCAATGCCTTTTTGAAATAACCATACATGGAAAGAGAAGTTAGAGTACGCTTTGCCCCGAGCCCGACAGGGCCTCTCCATATCGGCGGTGTTCGCACGGCCCTTTACAACTTTTTGCTTGCCAAGAAAACCGGCGGCAAAATGATCCTGCGCATCGAGGACACAGACCAGAACCGTTTTGTGCCAGGTGCTGAAGATTATATCCGTGAGTCGCTGGAGTGGTGCGGCATTGAGCTGGACGAGAGCCCATGGAACGGTGGCCCTTACGCCCCATACCGCCAGTCGGAGCGCAAGCCGATGTACATGCAGTACGCCATGCAGCTGATCGAGAGCGGCCATGCTTACTACGCTTTTGATACGGCTGAGGAGCTGGACGAAATGCGTGAGCGCCTGAAAGCTGCCAAAGTAGCTACGCCGCAATACAACGCCATCACCCGCATGACGATGAAAAACTCGCTCACCCTACCAGAGGATGAAGTGAAGCGTCGTCTGGAGTCAGGCGACCCGTATGTGATCCGTCTGAAAGTGCCGCGCAAAGAAGAAGTGCGTCTGAAAGACCTTATTCGCGGCTGGGTAATGGTACACTCTTCTGCCATCGATGATAAAGTACTGATGAAGTCGGACGGTATGCCGACGTACCACCTGGCCAACATCGTGGATGACCACCTGATGCAGATCACACACGTGATCCGTGGTGAGGAGTGGTTGCCATCGGCGCCGCTGCACGTGTTGCTGTACCGCTACCTGGGCTGGGAAGACACCATGCCAGAGTTTGCGCACCTGCCGCTGTTGCTCAAGCCTGACGGCAACGGCAAACTGAGCAAGCGTGACGGCGACAAGCTGGGCTTCCCGGTGTTCCCGCTTCGCTGGGAGGATCCGTTCTCAGGCGAAATATCTTCCGGATACCGTGAGGCGGGCTACATTCCGGAAGCATTCATTAACTTCCTTGCTTTCCTGGGCTGGAACCCCGGCACGCAGCAGGAGATCTTCTCGATGGAGGAGCTGGCAAATGAATTCACGATCGAGCGTATCGGCAAGTCCGGTACCCGTTTTGATATACAGAAAGCACGTTGGTTCAACGAGCAATACCTGCGCGCCAAACCAGACGCTGAACTGGCAGGCTACCTGCTGAAGGCATTGGAAGAGCATGGCATTACGTGCTCACCTGAGAAAGCCGAGAAGATTGCCGGTCTGATGAAAGAGCGTGTAAGTTTCCCGCAGGAGTTCTGGCGTGAGGCGGCTTATTTCTTCGTGGCTCCTACTGAGTACAGCGAGAAAGTGGCATCCAAGAAGTGGAACAGCCAGGCTGTGGCCGTTTTCACTGATTTCCGCAACGAACTGTCTACCCTGAGCGACTTCAACGCCGACACAGTGAAGGACTTGCTGGTAAGCATCCTGGAGCGTCACGGCATGAAGATCGGTATGGTGATGCAGGCGCTTCGTCTGGCTGTGACAGGAGCTGAGGCTGGACCTGACCTGATGCAGATCATTGAGGTAATTGGCCGTGAGGAAACACAGAACCGTATAGACGCGGCCATCAGTGCCCTGAGTCAGTACGCAACAGCTTAGGCTATACCGTATACCTGAACATAAGCGGCTACTCCGAAGGGGATAGCCGCTTTTTTTATACCTCCCCGCTATACCTGCCTGTAACTATTTAGCCGTTTCGCCTTATACTTCAGTGAGAACTATGAAGACCAGATTATGGCTAAGAATAAAAAAGAGAACAAAAGCTCTAAGAAGAAAACGCGGGTGCACAAAGACCTCGAGGGTTTTGAGATCAAAGTGAACCAGCAGGGCGAGATCATGTCGAACTACTCTATCGATCAGATCAATGAATTTCTGAACAAGAATGTGGAAGACAAAAAACTGGTAAAGCGGGATGCCGCTGAGAAGGCAAAAAAAGAGGAAGAAGAGTTTCATATTGAGGAGGGCGAGGAAGTAGAGGAAACCGACGAGGACTTCGTGAAAGGCACCAGCTCCGTTTCGGACGACGAGGACGTCAAAGACCTGCCGAAGGCCCGTCGAAAAAAAGGTCGTGGAGATGAGGACGAGGACGATGAAGAGGATTAGATAATTTACTATCTTGTCTATCTGAACATCAAGTCCTAAAAACTATGAGAAACGCACACGAAATCGACTTCCGCATTTTCGGTAATGACATACAGGTACTCGAAATCGAACTCGATCCCAACGAAACGGTTATAGCCGAGGCCGGCGCCATGGTATACATGGAAGAAGGCATCGACTTTCAAACAAAAATGGGAGATGGCTCTAATCCGAGCCAAGGCTTTCTGGGCAAACTGGTTTCGGCTGGCAGCCGCCTGATCACGGGTGAGTCGCTGTTTATGACTCACTTTACACACCGTGGCTATGGCAAGAGCCGGGTGGCTTTTTCGGCCCCTTACCCCGGCACCATCCTCCCCCTCGACCTGCAGCAGCTCAGTGGCAATACCCTAATTGCGCAAAAAGATGCTTTTCTGGCAGCGGCTTTAGGAACAAAGCTGGCCATGCACTTCAACCAGAAGTTGGGTTCCGGCTTCTTCGGTGGTGAGGGTTTCATTCTGCAGCGACTCTCAGGTGATGGTTTAGCCTTTCTGCATGCAGGTGGTACCATTGTAGAGAAAGAACTAAACAACGAGACCCTCCGCGTGGATACAGGCTGTGTGGTAGCCTTTGAACAAGGTATAGACTTTAGCGTTCAGCGAGCCGGTGGACTCAAGTCCATGATCTTCGGCGGCGAAGGCATTTTCCTGGCCACATTGCGCGGCACTGGTCGAGTGTGGTTACAGTCTATGCCTGTGAAGAAGCTGATCGAAGCGCTAATGCCACATGGTGAGAATGCCAAGAAGGAAGGCGGCTTTATGAGTAGCTTTCTGGAGTAAGGGGTAATTAATAATGAGTAATGATGAATGAGTAATTTTTGGGAGCCCTTATAAATGGAAATACATCATAAGTTGGAAAAACGAGGGGGTAAAGTACTTCCTTATACTTACTTCATCGGGTTAGCTGCATTCTGGTTCTTCGGGGACCTAATTGCCATACAGCGCTTCAGTTTTATTGCCCTCGGCATTATGGTCACTCTTGCTATTCAGGTATTATGGCAGAATAAAGTCGCCGGCACCTGTCTGGGCTTATTCGCTTCAGCAGTCAGCTTTGTAGCTTTTTTAGCGACTTTATCAGAGTTTAATGATTTTGAAGTTGTTACCCAAAGTGCTATTCATCTGATAGTGGTTGGCTCTGTACTTTCACTGTGCGGGCTTGCCATGGGGCTTGTATTGACAGTCACAAATATCAGAAAGTTGTCAATTTAATTATTAGATTCACTAATCCAGACAGAAAAGAAGCACAAGATGACCTTAGAAATAAAGAATACCTGGAACAGCCTGAACCGTGTGTTGACTATTATTAACCTCGTTCTATTGATGGTGTTAACGGCGCAGGGCTTTGACTACAAAAAGGTGAAAGGCAAAACGGTACCCGTATACCTGAATGTGGCACTTCTGTTGGTATTGGGCTTCGCTGTGTCAGTAACGATTTACGGATTGCTTAGATAGCGGCTATACCTGAGGTATAGGCTAGACGTGAAAATGCCCGGCAGGATATACCTACCGGGCATTTTTATTATCATTTCGAACGCTGCTGAGAAATCACAGGAGCGTTTAATTCTTCACGTTCGCTAAGCCGCTAACCTCCATTATCTCCTCCAGATACTCCCGCGTATTGCTGAGCCTTGGCACCTTGTGCTGACCGCCGAGCTTGCCTTTTTTGCTGAGCCAGTTCATGAAAGTGCCTTTCGGGGCGGCATGCACGGTGGGTTCCTGTAGGGCGATGTCGTTCTGGCGCTTGGCGTCGTAGTCGGAATTGATCTCGCGTAGGGTTTCGTCCAGCACTTGGGTGAAGCGGGGCAGGTTGTCGGGTTCTTTCTCGAACTCAATCAGCCATTCGTGGCCGCCACGCTTGCCGCTCTGCATGTACACAGGTGCGGCTGTGAAATTCGAGATAATGGCGCCAGTTGCTTCGCAGGCCTTTGTAATAGCTACTTCAGCATTCTCCACGATCACTTCTTCGCCAAAGGCGTTGATGAAGTGCTTCGTGCGGCCTGATATCTTGATGCGGTATGGACTGAGGTTGGTGAAGCGTACCGTATCGCCGATCTTGTAGCGCCACAGACCGGCATTGGTCGAGATTACGATGGCATAGTTCTTACCCAGTTCTACCTGATCCAGCGTAAGTGTTTTGGGGTTTTCCTCCTCGAACTGGTCCATCGGGATGAACTCGTAGTACACGCCATAGTCCAACATCAGCAGCATCTCGTCTTCCGTGTCGCGCTGGTCCTGTATACCAAAGAAGCCTTCGGAGGCATTGTATACCTCCAGGTAGTGCATCTGAGCAGAAGGGATGATCTCTTTGAACAACTGCCGGTAAGGCCCAAAAGCCACAGCTCCGTGTGTGAAGAGCTCCAGGTTCGGCCATACCTCCAGGATGTTCTTTTTGCCTGTCACTTCCAGGATGCGCTTCAGGAGCACGTAAGTCCAGGTCGGCACACCGCTCAGGCTGGTCACGTTCTCCAGTACGGTTACCTCCACCATCTTCTCGATCTTCTCCTCCCACTTGTCCATCAAGGCTACTTTGAGCGGTGGCGTGCGCATGGCCTCGGCCCAGATCGGCAGGTTCTGCATGATCACCGCTGACACGTCGCCGCAGGAGGTCTTGGCATTGAACTCGTTAGGATGATGCGTGCCTCCGATAGAGAGGCCCTTACCTGTGAAAAGCTTAGTGTCAGGGTAGTTGTTGACGTAGAGAGAGAGCATGTCTTTGCCGCCCTTGTAATGGCAGTCTTCCAGCGACTCCGAACTGACAGGTATAAACTTGCTGCGGGCGTTGGTAGTGCCTGAGGATTTGGCGAACCATTCAATCTTGCTTGGCCACAGAATGTTCTGTTCGCCCTTCATCACCCGCTCTATGTAAGGATACAGATCTTCGTAAGTCGCAATCGGCACACGCTCCTGGAAGGTCTTCACCGACTTTATATCGCCGAAGCCATACTTCTTGCCAAACTCCGTGCCTTTCGCCGTACTGATCAGGTCCTGAAACAGCTCGTTCTGCACTTCATGCGGGTATTTCCGAAACAGATCAATGTCATGAATCCGCTTCTTCATCACCCACGTCACGATAGAATTGATTATCTCCAAAGTATAATGGCTAAAGGTTTAAACTGCTTTTCCTATCACTGAACTTGCAAACATTAGCCTTGTAATATACTTATTCCAGACTAAATCTTCCGTTTTAATTCAAAGTGTTTTCCGAGGTATACGCGGCGTACTTGTTCGTCGGCAGCCAGTTCTTCGGCCGTACCTGACTTCAGGATCTTGCCCTCAAACAGCAGGTAAGCGCGGTCGGTGATGGAAAGGGTTTCGTTTACGTTGTGGTCCGTGATCAGGATGCCGATATTTTTGCTCTTGAGCTTGGCCACGATGCTCTGGATTTCCTCTACCGCAATTGGGTCTACACCGGCGAAGGGTTCATCCAACAGTACGAACTTGGGATCTACAGCCAGGGCGCGGGCAATTTCGGTACGGCGGCGTTCACCACCTGATAGCACAATGCCTTTGTTTTTGCGTACGTGCGTCAGCGAGAACTCTTCCAGTAGCTCCTCTACCTTCTCCAGTTGCTCCTTCTTCGGGCGATTGGTCATCTCCAGTGGGGCCAGGATGTTTTCCTCTACTGTCAGTTGCCGGAACACTGAGGCCTCCTGTGCCAGGTAGCCTACGCCGCGCTTGGCACGCTGGTACATCGGCAGATCTGTGATATCTTCTTTGTCCAAGTATATCCGGCCTTCATTCGGCTTCACAAGGCCTACAATCATATAAAACGAAGTCGTCTTACCAGCACCGTTCGGTCCCAGCAACCCGACGATCTCGCCTTGGTTTACTTCCACGCTTACGTCATTCACGACCATGCGCGACTTATATTTTTTATATAGATTTTCGGCTCTTAGTATCATGGGGCTAATTTAAGCATTCTTGACCCGTCCTGCAATGCAGTAATCCTGCCAAGTTTTATACCTGTCCGGAGCAGGTATAACAGCAGATGCACTTTCCGATATATTCAAAAAATTAAATTTTATAAATGAAATTTTTCTGAGCAAGCCGTTGTTAGTGTCGCGTCTTCTTATTAGTTTGGAATTCCGATTAACCAGCCTTTATGATGTTTTCTTTACTTTACCTGGCCGCCCACAAGATGGCTTATTCTGGCTTATTGCTCTCGTTGCTGTTTACCGGTCTTCCTTCTGGAAATTCCGATAATACAAAAAACAACGGTGCCACAGCCAAAAGCACAGGGGCTACCACCAAAACCACGCTGATCACCTCTTCAAGCCTGAAGGGTATAGACGTATCAAAGTGGCAGAAAGAGGTGGATTGGGACCAGGTGCGGGACGCGGGCGTGTCGTTTGCGTTTGTAAAGGCAACACAGGACGACTACAGGTTGGACCCATACTTTGCCCGCAACTGGGAGGAAACGAAGCGTGTAGGCATCAAGCGCGGTGCTTATCACTTCTTTATACCTGCCGCTCCGGTGCAGGGCCAGATCGAGATGTTCATCAACACAGTGGAACTGCAAGAAGGTGACCTGCCTCCTGTATTGGATGTGGAAGTAATTGAAAAGCATACCTCTCCCGCAGACATGCGAAAAAACATGCGCATCTGGCTCGAAGCCGTTACAGCGCACTATGGTGTAAAACCCATCATCTACACCAATCAGAATTTCTACCGCCGCTGGCTGCAGGGTCATTTCAAGGACTATCATTTCTGGATTGCCCGCTATAACACCATTGAGCCCGACATTCACCACGAAGACAAGTGGCTTTTCTGGCAGTATACCGACACGGGCAAGCTGGCAGGCATAAATGCTGCTATCGATCTAAACTATTTTGCAGGCGATATGAACAGCCTAAACCTGATGTGCGTGCCTCCTAAGCTCATACCATACCCTGAGAAGGTGATATTAACCGAGCTTGAGCAACTGCCTGCCGTCAAGCTTCTGGCAAACAACATCGATGAACCGTAACATATAAAACGGGCGCTGCCATCACACTGCAGCGCCCGTTTTAAGTTTTATAGGTCTTTTGTAACTTGGGTTAATGAAAACAGGATTTGCTTCTGTGTTGATCGGCTTGATCGGGCTAGCCCTGATTACCTATTTCTACTATCAGGCTGAAGAGAGCCAGGTAGACCTGGGTGATATGCAGCACACTGTGGTAAGCTATCCCCTGAGCTTCCCTATGGCAATGTCGCTGTTTGCAGTGGAAGCAATGGGTCTTATACTTGGCTATTTCGCCTTCAGGCGCCGGTATGTCAAGCTGGGGTTATCAGGTATAGGGCTGTGCGCGCTTTGCCTGATTCTTCTATATGGGTACGCATTTTAAAGTCAGGCTAAGCCTCTCCTTATACCTGAGATAGGTACGACTCTCCTCTTTACTACTTCAACATCCGGATGTCCTTAATGCGTAGCTGCAGCGTCACATTTCCTCTGAACTCGTTTTCTTCTATGGTGTAGCACACATCAAAGGGTATACCTTTCGAGATGAACTTGAAGTAGTCGCCAAAGCCGAAGCCGATGGCATCGATGTCGTAGAAGCCGTCCTGTGTCAGGCGCAGCTTCAAGTGACTGTCACCAACTACACGTACCGCGCCTGTATCGTACACACATTCCGACACAAACACAGGCTTCATGTTGCCCGGTCCAAAAGGCTCCATCTGCTTCACGATGTTGTAGAAGTTCTGGGTGATCTGATTGAGTCTGATCTTCGCATCTACTTCTATCTGCGGAATTTTTTGGTCTTCGGTAATGGTGCGGGACACGACCTCCTCAAAGCGCTGTCTGAAGGCTGGCACGTTTTCTACAGGCAGTGTAAGGCCTGCCGCATACATATGGCCCCCGAACTGGTCGAGCAGGTCTGAGCAGCTCTCAATGGCATCGTGCACGTTGAAGCCATGCACCGAACGGGCCGAGCCAGAAGCCTTGCCATTAGATTGCGTCAGGATGATCGTAGGGCGGTAGTAGTGATCGATGCAGCGCGATGCCACAATTCCAATCACACCTTTGTGCCAGTTTTCCTTGTAGAGTACCGTAGAGTTGGCGTTGCGCAGAAACTCGTCCTCGGCAATCATCTGCAGCGCCTCTTTGGTGATATTCGAGTCTTTGTCGCGGCGCTCTTTGTTGGATTCGTTGATGATGTCGGCCATCTCAAAGGCCTCTGCCTTGGTCTGGGCCAGCAGCATCCGCACAGATCGCTTCGCATCGCCCATACGTCCGGCTGCATTGATGCGGGGCGCAAAGCCGAACACGACACTAGTAATGTCCATATCCCCGGTTATACCTGCCAGTTCCTTCAGTGCTGCCAACCCCGGACGCAACGGTCCTGGTCCGTTTATCAGCTGCAGGCCAAAGTAAGCCAGAATACGGTTCTCGCCCGTGATCGGCACAATGTCGGCCGCGATACTCACCACCAGCAGGTCGAGCAGCTTAAATGCCTCTTCCTGCGGGATACCTTGCTGAAAGCAAAAGGCCTGTATCAGTTTAAAGCCAACGCCACAGCCAGAGAGTTCTTTGTAAGGGTATGGGCAATCAATCTGTTTCGGATCCAGTACGGCCACCGCCTGCGGGATATCCTCGTCGGGCAGGTGGTGATCGCAGATGATGAAGTCTATACCTAACGATCTGGCATAAGCTACTTTGTCGGCCGACTTGATGCCACAGTCGAGGCTGATGATAAGCGAAAAGCCTTGCTCAGCGGCATAGTCTATACCTTGCGTGGATACGCCGTAGCCTTCCTTATACCTGTCGGGGATGTAATATTCGAGTTGGCCGGGTTGGGTAAGTGAATGCAGGAAGCTATACATAAGCGCCACTGAGGTGGTGCCATCTACGTCGTAGTCGCCGTAAACCAGTATGCGCTCGGAACGATGCAGTGCCTCCACTATGCGGTCGACGGCAAGTTGCATGTCCTTCATCAGGAAAGGGTCGTGCAGATCAAGCAGGCTGGGGCGGAAAAAGGCTTTTGCTTCCTCGAATGTACAGATAGAGCGCTGGCACAATACATCGGCCAGTGTGGTGCTGATCCGGAGCGACTCGGCCAATTGATTAATTGCCTCCGGCGCTACGCTTTTATTGTATACCCACCTTTTCTCCATATGCTGCTTCACAAATAAACCCGAAGCAAAGGTAGTCATTTTACACAGGATTTGGGTCCGTCACAGCCCATTGCACAGCACCTTTCCGCTATTTTTTGTAATTTGCAGCTCCACAATACCCCAGATCATGAAACGCCTCAGAGAAATTTATGAGCAGTATAAGAACTACTCGCTCGACCTGATCATGTATGGATTCTTCATCCTCTTCATCCTGATCCTGTTTATTTTCTTTTCATAGCAACGTGCCTATACGCACTTACCTGTAGCGTATACCTGGTCAGATCAGGTATAGCCCAGGATCAAATCAGTATCCGCTAGTTCACTACAGGCGCGTCGCCACGAAGCTTCCGGAAGCGCTTGCGTGCCTCAGCCACATAAATGCTGCCCTGGTGCTTCACCAGAAACTCGTTGTATAACTCCTGTGCCTTCTGCGTGTCTTGCAGGCTCTCTTCATAGATATAAGCCATACGGTACAGGGCATCATCGCTCAGAATATCGGCGGGAGCACTCACCACTTTCTCCAGGCTCGCAATGGCTTTGTCAAATGCTCCAGTGCGCTCGTAGATGCTGGCTTTGCGAAAATGAATCTCATCGGTCAGGCTGTGGCCCGGGAACTTCTGCAGCATGGCATCCAACCTGTTTTGCGCCTCGTCCAGCTTGTTCTGGAAGACGAGCAGTTCGATGGCCGCATATTCTTCCATCGCCACAGTAGAGGTGTCCAGGCCGGTGTTGTCGGTGATGAGCAGGCTCAGGTCCATGGCGTCATTGGCGATTTCGCGGCTAGTGGCCAGCTTCAGGATGTCGAGGTGCGCCTGTGCCAGTTCGAAGTCGCCTTTGTAATAGTTAAGCCGGGCGTTGCGCAGCTTCGCCTCGTGCCCGATCGGCGTCTCCTTGTGCGATTTCTCTACCTGCGAGTACAGCAGGGTCGATTCCCAGGGCTCTCCTTTCAGCAGGTATATATCGCCCAGCGTGAGCTTACTCTCAGCTACAAAGTCGGGCTTAGCCCGTGGCGTTTTGATAGCCTCATGCAGCAACTCAATAGCTTTGTCCTTTTCATCCAGGTGAAAGGCATACAAATTCGCCATGTGCTGCAATACTTCTACCGTCTGGGCATTGCGTCCCACTTCAGCCAGCAGCGCTTCATAGTCTGATATCAGTGCCCTGATCTTGTCCAGGTCAACCGGGAAAGTATTTTCTACCTGCTCTTCGCGGGCGTTTATCAGTCGCTGCCTGGCGATCAGGTAGTAAGGACCGTCCGGGTATTCTTTGATAATGTACTCATAGGCTTCGATGGCACCCTGGTAGTCATTGTTGCGGGCACTGATAGCACCCAGCTCCATCACACGGGTACCGCCGCTGCGCGTGCGCTTGTCCACGGAGCGGGCCTGCAGCAGGGCGCTGTAGAAGTCACGACGCTGGATGTAGAGCCAGATAAGCAGTTCGTTGTAAGCCAGCAGGTCGGGATTTTGCTGTACCCGGGTAATCAATTCTTTCTCCAGCGCATCAAAGGCCTTCTCGTCCTGCATGCTGTTCTGCAGCATGTTCTGCACATAGATCAGATCACTTTCGTTTTCCTGCAACAGGTTAAGCGCCTCTCCGATCAGGTTCTCGTGCTTCTGCCGGAAGGTATAGAGCGCTATGAGCGAACGGTTGTGCTCATAAGGATTTTTACTCAACTCACGGCCGCGCAGGTAGGCTCTCTCTGCGTGGTCAAACAGCTCGTGCTGCACAAATACGCTGGCTGCAGCTACCACCTCCTCTTGCTTGAGCTGTGCGATCAGTTTGTCGAAGTGCTTTTCCGCAGCTGCCTTGTCGCCGGACGCCTGGTATACGATGCCTAAGTCTATGTTGTAGTTCACCTGTCCCGGATAGCGCTTGATGGTGCGCTTCACCAGCTTCTCAGCCTCTTTGTGGTTATTCTGCGCCAGCAGGGTTTTCAGGTAGTCAGGGTATACCGTATGGAATAGGCGTTCGTCGTTGATCAGTTTGCTGTAGATGGTCTCGGCTTTCTGGTACTCTCCTTTGCTGAGGTACTCCCGTGCCAGCGCCAGTTCCTGGTTCTGCGCCATAGAAAAGGGCACTGCCAGCACCACGAACAGGAGCACAAACAGCAGGCGCGACAAATAGGTATGAACAGGTATAAGCATCATCTATTACAACGTGTAAGCGGTCTTTTTGATATGGGCATATCACCCGAAAATGAAGATAGCCAATAATTTTCGTTTGGCCATAAACAGAAAAGGGCCGCTCCTCCCGGAACAGCCCTTTTCGTATACTTATTGTGCAGGTCTTAGAAGAATCTTACACGGTTGTCTTTGATGTCAGCTTTCTCTTTGATCGCCTCAAACGCGTTGGTTTCTACGCGCGATGTGCGGGTGTTTACCAGCTGCGTCTTCACGCCGGAAAGATCCTGTGCATCCGGAGCATTAGTCAGGTTGATCAACTCAACAACTACTACACCACCTTGTCCTTCGATAGGAGCAGTACGGCTGCCTGGCTTCAAGCCAAACGCTCTACCGATCGCTACTGGCTCCAGGCCCAGGCCAGGTATAGCACCAGAAGCAAGCGATACTTCCTCAGCGTCTCTGATGATCGCATCCGGACCGTAGTTAGCAGCAATCTGGTCTAATGAACCCGACGCGCCTTTCAGCTTCGCGATGATTTGCTGTGCTTTCACCTCGTTACGAACGGCGGCAGTCAGCTCTTCTTTCACGTCCTCAATCTTGGCATAGCCTTTCTCGCGCTTGCCAGTCAAAGTAGCAATTACGTACTGGTCGTTGATCTCGAACACAGGTGATACATCACCTACTGATGTGTCTTTTGAGTAAGCCCAGCGTACCAGTTCTCTGGCATTGCTCAGGTTACCTACCAACACGTTGTTTTTGCCTACGTTAGCAGCCTCTTCTACAGAAAGGGCTTCGTTTTTCTTCACGTTCTCTCTGAACTCCTGCGTTGAGCCACTGGTACCAGCCAGTTCGTCAGCCATTGCATAAGCCTGGTCACGGGTAGCATCGCTGGCGTCAAGTGAGCGCTGTACGGCAGCCACTTTGTAAGTACGCTTCGACTTAGGAGCCGTTATATTAATGATGTGGTAGCCATACTCTGTTTCAACCGGAGCTGGAAGCAGGCCTTCAGCTGTAGCGCCAAACACAGCTTTTTCAAAAGCTGGCACCATGCGGCCTTCTGTGAAGTAACCCAGGTCACCTCCAGTAGCAGCTGTTCCGTCAGAACCATGCTGAGCAGCCATAGCCGCGAAGTCAGCACCGTTTCTGATCTGCGTCTGGATGTCTTTTGCCTTGGCAAGGGCTGCCTGCTTAGCCTCAGGAGAATCGTTCTCTGGCTTGATCAGGATGTGGCTGGCACGGGCAGTGTTTACGCTACCATCTCTGATATCCATAATCTTGTACAAAGCATAGGTATCGCCATTGTTGTATGGTCCGTATACCTTGCCTTCTTCAAGCGGTGCGATTTCGTGCAGTTGCTCAGGCAACTCTGCTGTGTGCAGATAAGTGCCGTCGTATGGCAGGTCTGAATGCGTGTTCACGAAAGCCGAGTCATTGGTAGAGGCTGTGAACTGCGCTGTCAGGTCTTTCAACTCCTCCTGGAAGTAGTTCATGTCTTCGGTAGAAGCAGCAACCGGAACGGTCACAAACTCCAGCGTACGGCCATCTTCTACTTTGTAAAGCTCTTTGTTGCGCTCGTAGTAGTCTTTCAGCTGCGCGTCTGTCACGCTTACAGCAGAGTCAGCGATCGAGAAGTAAGGAACATACAACACTTTCATGTTTGCGATCGTGTTCTGCGCCTCGAAGTGTTTCTTCGCTTCAGCTGTTGTTACATATACCGACTTGGACAGCAAGTTGCTGTACTTCGTCTGGATGCGGTCGTTGAGAATGCTCTGCTCGAAGTTAACCCACATCGGACGACCACCGGTCTGGTCCAGGTTCTGCAGGTACTGCACCACCTGAGTACGGTCAAACTCACCTGTCTGTGGGTTAGTGAATGCCTGACGAACAGATGGGTGGATGTTGTTACCCTGTACCATATCGGCCAGTTCTTCTTCCGATACCTGAATGCCCAGGCGATCGTACTCTTTCTGCAAGGCGATCTGGAAGATTAGCTGGTTCCAGGCTTGCTCACGCATCATGGCCATTTCGCTCTCGGTGGCAGCACGCTGTACCTGTCCTTCGTATTGGGCCTTGATCTGCTGGAACACCATATCGAAGCGCTGGTAGTCGATTTTCTCACCTGCTATTTCGCCTACGGTAGTCGTATCATTACCTAAAAGTCTGGAGTTTGGCCCTAATAGGTCACCACCTACTACAAATACGCCAAGTCCAATGGCGATAGCGCCAACAGCCCAACCCGACTTTTCTCTAATCTTGTTAATTAATGCCATGTGTTATACGAATGATAAAGGATGTGCAAAATAAGGTTAATCGTGCAAAAATTCAAAATTTTGTGTGCAACTGTTTAAAATACGCCATCTGCCTGTAAGTCTGGATCTTTGAAGAGCTTCACGGCATTGATGCGGTTATCATCCATCGACAGGATCGTGATTGTGAAAGGTCGCAGTTCCACCACATCGCCCGGCTTCGGTATCTCACCCAGTACAGAGAAGATAAGTCCACCCAAGGTTTCAAAGTCCCCTTCCGGCAGGTTGAGCTCGTATTTATCGTTGAGGTAGTCGATCTCGTGGCGGGCGCTCAGCAGGTATAGGTGCTTTGCCGGGAACACTTGCTCAAGCAAGGCTTCGTAGTCGTACTCGTCCTGTATCTCCCCTACGATCTCCTCAATCACGTCCTCCACCGTCACTATGCCTGACGTGCCACCAAATTCGTCCACCACCACCGCCACGGTGCGGTGCTCGGTGCCGAAGCGCAAAAACAACTCGCTGGCCAGCATACTCTCCGGCACCAGACTCACAGGCGACAGGATCTCCCGTATCTGGCGTGGCTGCTGAAACATGGCCAGCTGGTGACAGTAACCAATGATATTGTCAATAGAGTCTTCGTAAACCAATATCTTGGAATGCCCTGTCTGGATAAATGTGTCGCGCAGCAATTCTACCGACTCGTTCACCTCGACCGCCTCTACCTCTGTGCGGGGCACCATGCACTCTTTCACCCGCACTTTTTTAAACTCAAGCGCATTATGAAATATCTCCTGGTTTACCTCCGGAGCTCCCTCCTCTACCGGATTGTACAGCCTGTTCTTGATGTAGGCGTTCAGGTCCGTTACCCCAAACACCGGGTGCTCGTCTGAAAACTCGATCTTCAGTATCCGCTCAGCGATCCATTTGCTCAGACTTACCAGCACGATCACAACAGGGTATAGCAGATAGTGCAGCACCAGCATAGGTATAGCCAGCACATCCAGCATACGGTTTGGGTTAATGGCAAAGAGGCTGCGCGGCAGAAACTCAGCTGTTAGCAGTACGATAACCGAAGCTACCAGCACCTGAAGCAGCAGTATAAGGGGTGCCAGTTGCATTGCAGCTGGCAAAAAGGCCTGAAACAAGGTATAGAGGATACCTGCTATCACGAAGCCATATAGCACCAGCGAGATCACATAGCCGATCAGTGTAGTGCCCATTAGCCTGGCAGGATGCCGGAGCAGGTGCGTCAGGATGCGGCCGGAGAGTACGTTGTTTTTCTCGTCGAGCTCTATCTGCAGCTTATTGGCTGCCGTAAAAGCGATCTCTATACCTGAGAAAAAAGCACAGGCCAGCAGCGCAACAAACAACAACAGTATCTGGTCGGGGTCTATCATAAGATGCTACAGACTATTCGGTCTGTTTCTTCTTGCGGTAATGGTACACGATGTACAGCATAAAGCCGATCATGTAGATCCAGTAATTGCCTGCTATATCAGACTCTTGTATACTTCTGTGCACGCCAATCACCATGGCCACAAAAGCTAACGATAGTAAAATAGTATTAACCAGTTTTTGGTTCATTATTCCTTCAGGCTGAATACGCCCGTCACTTTTTTGATTCTATAATTTGTAAAGTCCTGGTTTGCCTCCAGACCGTGACCCATCAGAATTTCCTCAGGCGTCGTAATCTTAACAAACTTGTCTGTATAGATCTGGGCTTTGGCTTTGTTCCAGTAAAGTTCCTCTGTCTCGAGTTTTTCCTGCTTCTGCAGGTTGTGCACAATCACGTTGCCCCGCACCAGGTATAGGTCCTTGTTTCGCTCCTGCTTGCCGTAGTTGGCCCGCAGCGTAGAGGTCACGCTCTCTCCCTTTTCCAGAAACTCGACATCAATTCCGTCCGGAAAAATCATATCGCCGTTTTCGTAGTCTGCCTGCATGGGTGCCTGCAGCCTGATGAGCACCTTGGCTGAGTCGCTGTAGAGCGTCAGCACATTGGCTGTCTCCCTAAACGGGCCATCATATTTCTTTTCCTGGTCCGGGTCTCTCAGGTCTGTACCGCAAGCAGCTGTCAACATGACCAGCAAAGCGATCAGCACTGAAAAAATAGATCTCGGCATGCTTTTTTACTTATCTAAAGTGAAGATACTAAAAATTAAAAAAGACCGTCGTCAGAACGGCCTGTTTTAATAATGCTTTTAAGGTCGGAATAGTTTACTCTATCCTACGTTTTACAAACCAGCGTGTATTAACTGTCACGCCCGCACCGAACTGAAAGTAGTCCTCAGCGATCAGGCCGTTGTCTGTTGTGCCTCTCTTGCCGTAGCCCATCATTATGTTGAACTGGTAAGGCGGCTCAAAGTAATTGCCTCGCCCGATCGGGAGCGTCAGGCCACCTGTAACAGCCATGTCCTTGATGTTTTCTCCGTTGATGACATACGGGCTCTGGCCATAGCGAAGACCGGCGCGGTAGGTTACGCGCTTCAGGTAGCTGTCGATGGCAGTAGGGTTAGGCGTATACTCTCCGCCCAGGCTGATTTTGTAGCTGTTGCCCATTCTCTGCTCCCCATCCAGGTTGCGGTAGTCAGACCAGTCCTGCATCATAAACTCCGTACCGATGGTCAGGTTAGACCCATTGTCGTAGCTGATGGAAGCGTTCAGACTTGGTGGAACATTCACGGAAGTTTCTACACTGTCAGGCAGCATAGGACTTCCCTTAAGGGCATCTCCCAGGTCACGACGCTCGTAAGCAGACATTCGCTTCGCATTCATGTCCACGCCCAGGGTATAAACTGCACCCGCGCTCAGAAAAGCCTTATCGGCGACTTTCTTACGGTAGTTGGCTCCAGCTCTGAAAAGGAAATCAGTATAACGGGTACGCTCTACATAGGCAACCCGCTCCAGCGAGGTGTTGCTAATGGAGGTATCAGCTACGATGGAAGAAGATTCCTGAGAAATAGTACCAAACAGGTAAGAGGCGCTTGCTCCGATTGTCAGTCCATTCACGATCCGGAAACCATGCCCGAAGTAGATCTCTGAAATCCCGCCTTCGCCGCTGTACTCGTTTATCACAACTGCTTCCTGCCGGTTAGGCAGCGAGCCCATGTTTCTGATGTTATAGTCAACCGAGCTGTAGGGTCTCAGGCTAACGGCTGAGCTCCAGCGCTTGGTAATAGGCACTCCCAGTGTCAGGTAAGACAAGTTGGCATCGCCATCTCGCTGTGACTGGGTCGAGTTTCTGAGGGTTTTATACCTGCCAGCTATACCGACATCAAATACAGTAATGCTGTTGTAGTATAGCAGTGCCGGGTTTGCCGTGTTGGAATGGAAGCTGTTGCCTGTGCTTACGCCCACATCGCCCATGCCTGCCGTTCTTAAGTTACCTAAGTTTGTGTTGAGTTCTCCCAGTCCGTAACGGGAATAAGGCGAGTTACCGATGCTTTGCGCCTGCACGCCCTGCGCCAGGCACAGCACGGATGCGCAAATAAGTAAACGGAGCGTTTTATACATTATGTCTTAATATTCTTTGAAGCCCAATCAGGACCAGTTCAGGAATTACAAAGATGGGGTGTTTTATGGTACTTTCAAAAAATCCTGCGTCTCCTCCACAAAGTATAACCACCAGTTTATCTGATTTTTGGCGATATACGCTGATTATACCTGCCACTTCCGCCACTGTACCGCCCAGCACACCGCTCTCCAGTGACTCCTGCGTGGTCTGCCCGATCAAAGGAAAGTTTTCGTGGATTCCTTGTACTAACGGAAGGCGGCCTGTAAAATTATGCAGCGCCTTGAATTTCATTTGGATGCCGGGTGCTATACCTCCGCCCTGGTAATGACCACGTTCATCAATGAAGTCGTACGTGATCGCCGTACCCGCATCAATGGTCAGGCAATTGCGGCCCGGGAAGAAATAATTTGCCGCCACAGCCGCTGCAATACGGTCTGCCCCAAGCGTCTCCGGTGTTTTGTAATCGTTAGAAACAGGCAGGGCTGTCTGCGCCGAAAGCAATACGATGCTTCCGGACACTGACAGCCCTGCTTGGATCTTTGCTGCGTCAACACTTACTGAGGCGATAATGGCATGGTCAAAGGACTGGGATGCTACCTCTTGCGGTAAACCTTCCTGCTCTTTGAAACTCCCTTGCGAGACAAGGGCATCATCTTCAAAAATGCCGTATTTGCCCCCCGTATTACCGATGTCAATAGCGATGCTGCGCATATATTACATGAAGTATTTCAAACGGATCACTTCTTTTTCGGTGAGGTAGCGCCACTCGCTGCGCGGCAGGTCCTTCTTTGTAAGGCCGGCATACTGCACACGGTCAAGTGTCACTACTTCGTATCCCAGGTGCTCGAATATGCGGCGCACGATACGGTTACGTCCAATGTGAATCTCCAGTCCGAGGAACTTCTTGGAGTCACCCAGCATAGCCACGTCGTCTACCATCGCTTTGCCATCTTCCAACTCCACGCCTTCCACTACTTTCTGGAAATCGTCTTTGGTGATTGGCTTATCCAGCTCTACCTGGTAGATTTTTTTGATCTCGTTAGACGGGTGCGTCAGCTTCTGGGCCAGTTCACCATCGTTGGTGAACAGCAACAGACCGGTCGTGTTACGATCCAGGCGGCCAACCGGGAAGATACGCTCTTTTGAAGCTTTCTCCACGAGGCTCATCACTGTCTTGCGCCCTTCAGGGTCTTCAGTCGTTGTGATGAAGTCTTTCGGCTTATTCAGCAGCACGTACACCATCTTCTCACGGTTCAGCACTTTCTTACCGTACATCACAGTATCAGAAGGCTGTACTTTGAAGCCCATTTCCGTCACAACTTCACCATTCACCTTGATCTCACCTGATAGGATAAGTTCATCTGCTTCGCGACGAGAACATACCCCGGCATTGGCGATATAGCGGTTCAAACGGATGCTTCCGTCTTCCTCCTCACCTTTGCGGTTGGTTTTCTTGATGCGTGGGTTGTCTTTGTAGCGGCGCAGGTCGTAGTTTGGCGTCTCCGGGTTGTGCTCTGAATCGGAGTTGCGGTCAAAACTGCGGCCACGGCGCTCTCCGTCCCCTTTACTGAATTTATCTTTACGATCGAAGGATCTGCGTTCGCCGCGATCACCGCCTTCACGTCGATCACCAAAGCTGCGACGCTCACCGCCTTCTCTGCGATCTCCTCCGAATGAACGTCTTTCACCACGGTCACCCCCTTCGCGGCGGTCATTAAAGCTACGGCGTTCACCACGCTCTTCTCTTTCTCCGCCTTCTCTGCGGTCACTGTATGGCTTGCGCTCGCGGTCTCCCCCAAATGAACGGCCTTCACCTGATTCTCTGCGATCCCCATAAGGCTTTCTCTCGCCGCCTTCGCGACGATCGCCGTATGGTTTACGCTCTCTGTCACCACCGAAAGATCTGCGTTCTCCGCCTTCACGACGGTCGTTGCCATATGAACGACGCTCACCTCGCTCTTCACGGTTCTCACCGAAAGATCGACGCTCGCCTCTTTCTTCTCTGTTGTCGCGGTCAAAGGATTTCCTTTCGCCACGTTCAGCGTCAAAGCGACGTTCTCCGCCTTCTTTGCGATCACCGTATGATCTGCGTTCGCCACCCTCATTGCGGTCGCCATATGGCTTGCGCTCACGGTCTCCTCCAAAAGAGCGACGTTCGCCACCCTCTCTTCTGTCACCGTATGGCTTACGCTCGCGGTCGCCGCCGAAGGAGCGTCTTTCGCCTCCCTCTCTGCGATCTCCGTAAGGCTTGCGATCACCACCTTCGCGACGCTCTCTGTCGCCTCCGAAGCTGCGACGCTCACCGCCTTCGCGACGGTCGCCGTATGATTTGCGGTCTCCGCGGTCTTCTCTTCTATCGTTTCCGTAAGAGCGGCGCTCTCCGCCATCTCTTCCTTCGCCTTTATCTCTTCTGTTAAAGATTTTCTTTTCGCCGCGATCATTGTACGGCCTGCCTGACTCGTTTCTGTCAGACGATCTTCTGCCTTCTCCGTCGTTGTTGCGGGATGGTCTTTCGTTTTCTGTTGCCATTGTATAATTATTATCGATGCAGTATCGCTACTGTACCTGTGTGTGCAGTATATATAAGAATAGTATACTCTAATGAATGATGGGGGTTCGCTAATCGGCTATTTCGCCAATCATGTTTTCTTCTGAGGCGAAATCCTTTAGCTGCGGAAGGTCCTTGATGTGGTTAATACCGAAGTAATCCATGAACTTTTGAGACGTGCCGTATAGTACGGGTCTCCCTATGGTATCGGCTTTACCCTTGATCTCGATAAGCTCTTTTTCTAATAGTTTGTGGATCGCATAGTCGCAGCCCACGCCACGAATCTGCTCTACGGCCGAGCGGGTGATCGGCTGCTTGTAGGCAATAATTGCCAGCGTCTCCAGAGAAGACGCTGACAATTTCTTTTTTGACTTATGCTTCAGATAGGTGCTCACCGTTTCCTGGTACTCCGGTTTCGTCAGAAACTGGTACCCGCCCCCGATAGCGTATATCTGAAAAGCAAAACCTGCATCATTCAGCTGCGCATTGATGTTTTCAACGGCTTCGAGCACGTCGCTCACCAGCACCTCCATTTGCAGCGACTCCGTAAGGCAGCGCTGTATCTCTTCGATGCTTATTGGCGATTGGGCACAAAAAACCAGTGCCTGAATGTGGTTTTGCAGTATATTCAAGGTATAAGTGTACTAGTCGTTACGCTGAAGCTTGGCTTCGATGGTATGCTGTGTATGTGGCACGGCGCGCAGTCTCTCTTTCGGGATCAGCTTGCCTGTCACGATACAAACACCGTAAGTGCCGTTTTTGATGCGGATAAGCGCATTCTCCAACTGCTGGATGAACTTCATCTGACGTGATGCCAACTGGTTCAGGCTTTCCTTCTCCGCTGTATCTGCTCCATCTTCCAATACTTTGGTTGGAGATGCCGTGTTATCAGTACCAGAGTCGTTTCTGCGACTCAGGGTCTCTTTGATAAACGTTACTTCCTTACGCGCATTGGTTAGCTTCTCAAGAATGATTGCTTCAAACTCTGCCAATTCCTCACGGGAATACCGCTGTTTCTCTTCGTTTGTATTCATTATACTATCTTAGAACTAGGTTGTAGTTTCTTGTCTGGTAAGCTAAAAAACCTCTCCCTGTTAAGAGCAACGCTCTCGTGCTTATCAACAGCAACAAGGGTGATTAAGTTTAATGCTTAAATTTTAAGCCCAAAAACCGAACCACTCTGATGTTCAGGTTATTATTTAAGCTAAATTTCGTGCAAAAATAGAAGTTATATCTATAATTTGCTACCTGCCTTCTTTATTTTAATTATAATTTTGTCTTTCCGCTCTTTTATTTGATTTGCTCCAATACTGGAATGGAACTTGCAGGCAGCCTGAAATACACCCAGGCTAATTAAGTTTTGGATTACTCACTTCAATATATGAAAAACAAAATAATACTTGCCTTTGCCGCTGCGGCTCTTTTTTTTACCGGCACGCAACATGCTTATGCTCAAGCACAACAGCCAAAGAGAGCTGTTATCAAGGTAAATCCTCTCAGTGCCTTTGCACTTACTGGCTCCGGTTTTCTGGAGTATGCCATCACAGACAACCTGAGCGCACAGTTGGGAGCCTCTGTTACAGGTGTTTCTATTTCTAACATTCAGTTCAAGGGATATGGCTTCACACCTGAGTTGCGCTATTATTTCTCTGAAAACAAGGTGGCACCTATGGGCCCTTATGTGGCTGGCTATGGCCGTATCAGGAGTTTTAAATTAACAGTAGAGAAGCAGGATGAAGAAGGCCGCGACTACAGTGCTACTTATAAACCAGTAGGTGCTGGCGTGGCTATCGGAAATCAATGGGTGTTTAACAGCGGCTTTACTTTTGATGTGTTTTTAGGCGCCGGCTACAACGGGGGCAACCTGAAGGTGAATGTTGGCACCGAAGAGGACTTTGATACGGGTATCATCGGCGATATGATTTTAGGAGGAGGATTCAGCGTTCGGCCAGGTTTAACCATCGGTTATAATTTTTAATCCCTATACCTGCATTCATTCAAGTAAATAAAAGAGGGCCCCTGCTTTTAATAAGCGGGGGCCTCTTTTATACTCACCTATACCGGAGTCATTAGAAGCTCAGCATGTGAATAACTGCTGCTGCTGCCTCTATACCTTTGTTACCGTGCTTACCACCGGCTCTGTCCAATGCCTGCTCCAGGTTGTTGGTCGTAACCAGACCAAACGAAACCGGCTTGTTAAACTTAAGCGAAACATTGGTCAGCCCATTGGCCACGGCATGGTTGATGTAATCATCGTGCTTTGTATCGCCTTTGATAACCACTCCGATACAGATCACCGCATCGATCTCTTCTTGTATAGCCAGGAACTGCGCTCCCAGTGTCAATTCGAAGCTGCCCGGTACTGTGTTCCGGAAAATGTTCTCCTTCTTAGCGCCATGCTGCAGTAGTGTTTCGATGGCGCCAGCACACAGTACATCCGTGATTTCGCTGTGCCAGTCAGCCACTACAATACCGAATTTCTTGTCAGATATATCGCCGAAGCCTTCTTTCTTGTAAGCGTTCAGGTTTTTGAGAGAAGTCGCCATATGATTATTGTTGATGGTTAATTAGTTGATTGTTGAGCCTGCAGATACAAGTTATTAGGTATAGTACCGTTTCATACACCTTTATAGCGCTCTGCACTAGCCCATGAACTTAAAAAAAGAAGCGCTTCTGCCAAAGAGACAAAAGCGCTTTTTATAGTTAGGCGTTAGCCTGTCAGATCTTAGTTGGCAGCTGCGCCAGACATTGCCTCAGCGCGTGCTTTAAACTTCTTGGCGTCTGTTACTTCAGCCGATGTTACAAAATCTTTGATGATCTTGTCGTACGTGTTAGCAGCAGCCTGGAAGTCGTTGGCAGCTTCGTAAGCTACGGCAGCCTTCATCAGGTACTGTGGCGAGAAGTATGGGTTGCTGTTGTGGTTAGCAGCTTTGTTATACAGGTCAGCTGCTTCCTTGTAGTTGCCTTGCTCAGAAAGTGCATCACCTGTCAGGCTGTAAGCACGTGCCTGCATCAGGTAGTCGTCAGACTTAAAGTCTTCCAGGTGCGACTGCGCCTCTGCGAAGTTACCCTGCTTCAACAATGCAACACCAGCATAGAATTTAGCCAGATTGCCTGCTTCAGTTCCACTGTACTCGTCTGCAATACTCAACAAACCATCATACTGACCGTCGCCGTTCAGGGCTTTGTTCAAAGAGTCTGCCTCGAAATAATACACTGCCTGGAACATGGCTTCATGTGCCTCCTGGTTCTGAGTAGTGCGGTGGTTATAATACAGGAAACCTGCAACAATGATAGCGGCAATGGCGGCAAACACACCGAGCAGCTTGGTTTTGTTTTTCTTCACGAAATCCTCAGATCCTGTTGTCAGGCGCTCTGCCAACGCATCCGGATTTTCTACCAGCTCCTCAAACTCGCTGTGCTTCTGTACTGTCTCTTTTGCCATTAGTTTATTGAAATAAGAACTCAAAAATAGAAATTAAAAGCGATTCGTTCCAAATCTCATATAAGATCAGAACATCAAATTTATGTTTTTTAATTCCTAATCCTTAAATATTTAGAATTTAGTCCATTATATATGGATAGTCCGGCTCCACATAAATGTCGGTGTACAGCTCAGAAGGATCCGGATATGGAGACTCCTCGGCAAATTTCACGGCCTCGGCCACGATCTGCTTCTGCTTCTCGTCGATCTCGTCCAGCTCCTCTTCTGTCGCCCAGCCATTCTTTAGGATAGTTGCTTTTACAGATTCTATCGAGTCGCGGCCTTTGTAGTCTTCCAGTTCTTCTTTGGTTCTGTACTTGGCAGGGTCAGACATAGAGTGACCTTTGTAGCGGTATGTCTTGAACTCAAGCAAAGTAGGTCCTTCGCCGGCACGGGCACGCTCAGCAGCTTTCGCCACGGCGTTGTGCACGTTCTCCACGCTCATAGCCTCTACTGGCTCAGATGGCATTTCGTAAGCATGACCCAGTTTGTACAGGTCGTTTACGTTAGAGGTACGCGTTACCGAAGTACCCATCGCGTAGCCGTTGTTCTCGATTACGAAGATCACAGGCAGCTTCCAGGTCATGGCCATGTTCAGGGCCTCATGGAATGCACCCTGGCGTACCGCACCGTCACCCATGTAGCAGATGCACAGCTTGCCGGTCTTGTTATACTTCTCAGCGAAGGCCAAACCAGCGCCTAGTGGCACCTGACCGCCCACGATGCCGTGCCCGCCAACGAAGTTTACTTCTTTGTCGAACATGTGCATCGAGCCACCTTTGCCCTTAGAGCAACCAGTAGCTTTCGCAAACATTTCAGCCATTACAGCGCCTGGCGATGTGCCGAGGGCTAGTGGATGAGCGTGGTCACGGTAAGCAGTGATCCATTTGTCACCTTTCTCGAGGGCTGTTACAGCACCTGCCACACAGGCTTCCTGGCCGATGTAAAGGTGGCAAAAGCCTTTGATTTTCTGCTGGCCATACAGCTGGCCTGTTTTTTCTTCGAAGCGGCGGATGAGTTTCATCGACTCGTACCACCACATGTAAGTCTCTTTTGAAAATGTTGGTTCAGCCTGTACCTTTGCTTTCTGCGACTTCGCTTTTGCCTTTTCTTTCGTATCAGCCATGGGTATTTGTGTATCGTTATTGTTGTCCGTACAGCTTTTTTAGCGAGATTCGGGCCTCAATGGACGGCAAATCAGGCTACTGTCGGGTTTTAGCTTGCGAAATTAAGGAAAAAGTAATCAAAGAAGAAACTAATGCTCCTCGAAAATCTAAGTCTGCTGTTTTTCAAGAACTACGACGAAGCTAACATTAGTTTCTCGCCGCACATCAATTGCTTTATCGGCGACAATGGCAGCGGCAAAACCAACCTGCTCGACGCCATCCATTACCTTTCCATGACCCGCAGCGCCTTCAACAGCTCCGATGCCCTCAATATCAAGCAGGGCGAAGAGTATTTTATGGTGAAGGGACGCTTTAAGATCGATGAAGAAAAGCACACCGTGACCTGCAGCCTGAAGCAGGGCCAGAAGAAAACGGTCGTACACAACAAAGTGGCTTATGAGAAGATGAGCGATCATATAGGTCGTTTCCCGGTGGTGCTGATCTCGCCCTACGATACGGACCTGATCCGGGAAGGCAGCGAGGAACGTCGCAAGTACTTCGACAGCCTGATCTCACAGCTCAACCATACCTACTTGGAGCAGCTGATCCAATACAACTATATCCTCAAGCAGCGCAACTCGCTTCTCAAGCAGTTTGCTGAGCGCCGCTACTACGACCGCGACTACCTGCACATCCTCAACGAGCAGCTGGTGCCATTGGGTGAGCAACTCGCGCAGGAGCGCATGGCTTTCCTGGAGACCTTTGAGCCGGTGTTTCAAAAGCACTACCGCCACATTTCTGATAGCAGCGAAACCGTGACGCTGACTTACAAAAGTCAACTCCCCGGCGCCAACTTTGCCCAACTGCTGGAGCAAGCGGAGCAGAAGGATCGCGCCCTGCAGCGCACCACCGTGGGCACGCATAAAGACGACTTCGTGTTCCTGATGGACGGCAACCCCGTGAAGAATTTTGGCTCCCAAGGCCAGCAGAAGAGCTATGTGATTGCTCTCAAGCTAGCGCACTTCGAGGTAATGGACGAGCGCCAGCACCACAAGCCCCTCCTCCTCCTCGACGACATCTTCGACCGTCTCGACGAGAAGCGCATCACCAAACTCATGCAAATGGTCGCCGCCCATACCTTCGGCCAGATCTTCCTGACTGACACGCATCTCGAACGAACAGATAAAATACTCGAGAACCTGTCAGAAAGTATCCGTAGATTTGATGTAAAGGAGGGAACGGTGAAGTTGATTGCTTAATTTTGCATCTCTGATTCACTCATTCACTCCACCACTCATTCAAAAACCAACCACCCCGTGCGCTACTACAAGAAGAAAGAGGAGATTGCGAAGCGAAAGGCTGACGTGCAGACCATCGGCGACAGCATCAAAGGGTTGCTGAAGGCCTACCGGCTGCAGGGCAAGCTCAATGAGGTAGACCTGGTGCAGCGTTGGGAGGAAATCATGGGCAAACCGATTGCCATGAAAACCAAGGAGCTTTACTTCAAAGACCAGAAGCTCTTTGTGCGCCTCACCTCTGCCCCACTTAAGCACGAACTCAACATGAGCAAAAGCAAGGTGGTCGACCTGCTCAACCGTACCATGGGCGATGAGGTCGTGAAAGAAGTGGTGTTTTTATAAGCGCTATACCTGCTGGCTATACCTTCAATGCTACAGTCTCTGCATCCCTTTTGAGGTATAGCCCCGTATACCCTGCCATAACTCACTCCACAAACGTATGGCTATACCTGCATTCCGACCTGTTTCCTACTCCCGCACCACCCTCACCGAGCTCATGATCCCGAGCTACGCCAACTTTGGCGGCAAAATCCATGGCGGCATCCTGCTCTCGCTCATGGACAAGGTGGCTTATGCCTGCTCCGCCAAACATGCCGGCAATTACTGTGTGACTGTAACAGTAGACGGCGTGCATTTTCTGCAGCCTGTAGAGGTAGGTGAGCTGGTGTCGCTGCTGGCTTCGGTGAATTATGTGGGCAACACCTCGCTGATGGTAGGTATAAAAGTGATCGCTGAAAACGTGAAAACAGGTATAGTCAAGCATACCAATACCTCATACTTCACGATGGTGGCCAAAGGCGATGATGATAAACCCACCCAGGTGCCCGGCCTCACTTTGGAAAGCCGCGAGGATGCCCGCCGGTTTCTGGAGGCCATCAAGCGCCGCGAACTGGCCCAGCGCTACCAAACAGAGCTTGCCGAAGCTAAACATGGCATCGCCGTGGAAGCAGAACTTTATAAGCTCGAAGGCGAGCGTTGCCGGTTAGCCTATACGCTGTAGGCTAGCTGGAGTGACTTTCACTTTTCTGCTATACCTGTGCTGACTAAGGCATTGGTGCAGCTATTCTTTTTCATTCTTTCCTGAAGGTGCTTATATTTAGAATCTAATACTAAACGAACGAGCACTTTATCGAACTCACCTAACACAAATGACTTACAAAACAAAGTTCACCCGACTGCTGGCGCTCTGCATGCTGGCAGGGCTATACCTTAGCCAAACCGCTGTAGCGCAAGCACCTGCTACCCACGACGAAGAGATTCAGAAAATGGTCAATGAAGTGTCGGCAGACAACCTGCGGGCGCTTGTTGAGAAAATGGTTTCCTTTGAAACCCGCCACTCTCTTAGCTCCACCACTGACAAAAAAAGAGGTATAGGCGCCGCCCGTGAGTGGGTAAAGTCGGAGTTTGAGAAATACGCCAAGGCCTCCAACGGCCGCATGACCGTGGATATGGACCGCTATACCGTAAAGGGCGACGGCCGCCGCATACCGCAGGATGTGGAAATGGCTAACGTAGTTGCCACGCTCAAGGGTACTGACCCGAACGATGACCGTGTGATCATTGTGGCTGGGCACCTTGACTCTCGCGCTACCGATGTAATGGACGCCAAAAGCAAAGCCCCTGGTGCTAACGACGACGCCTCTGGTGTGGCGATTGTAATGGAGATGGCCCGCGTGATGGCTTCGCGTCAGTTTCCAGCAACACTCGTGTTTGTAGCTTTCCAGGGAGAAGAACAGGGCCTGTACGGCTCCCGTCACATGGCAGAGCGTGTGAAAAAAGAGGGCTGGAACCTGGTGGCTGTGCTCAACAACGACATCGTGGGCAACTCCTACTCTGCTGAGATGGGCATCCATGACAATACCCGTGTGCGTGTCTTCAGCGAAGCTACTCCTTCCAATGAAACCGAAGAACAGACTCGCTTGCGCCGTACCCTAGGTTCTGAAAACGACGGCCCAAGCCGCAACCTGGCCCGCTACATGAAAATGACCGGAGAGACTTACGTTGACCAGATCGAGGTGGTGCTCGGTTACCGTCCGGACCGCTTTCTGCGCGGTGGTGACCATACACCATTTAACCAGCAAGGCTATGCCGCGGTGCGCATGAGTGAGATGAATGAAGACTTTGACCACCAGCACCAGGATGTGCGCAAAGAGAACGGCAAGCAATTCGGCGACCTTACGGAGTTCATGGACTTCGAATACCTGCGCAAGAACACAGCCGTGAACCTGGCCACCATGGCAAACCTGGGCCGTGCACCGCATGCTCCGGAGAAAGTAGGCGTACTCACTGCCAACCTCACCAATAAGACAGACCTAAAGTGGGAAGCCCCGACAAAAGGCAAAAAACCAGCCGGCTATTACATCCTGATGCGCGAAACCAGCAGCCAGACCTGGGATAAGAAGTTTTTTGTGAAAGACACGAAAGTGACGCTGCCTTACTCGAAAGATAACTACTTCTTTGCCGTACAGGCTGCTGACGAACTGGGTCATACCAGTCTGCCCGTACTGCCGGTTCCAGTACGCCAATAGGTATAAGATATCATAAAAGAAAAGGGCAACCCAGCGGGCTGCCCTTTTCTGCTTTCTATGCGATGTATTCTCTTACATTTTAGAAATTTTGGCTGCGGCCGACACATTAGACGATACGCTAGGGTCGCCTTTGTAAGCAACTTTAGTAGCACCCGAAGCATTTACGTTCAGTTTGTTCTGGGCAAACACTTTCACATTGCTGGCCCCGCTGGCTTCTATATTCACGTTCTTGGCCTCCAGTTCAGACGCGTCTACTTTGGATGCTCCTGACATGTCCATGCGCATTTCATCGGCACGGCCGCTTAGCTCTACTTTACTGGCGCCGCTCATGTTGGCTGTCAGCTTCTTAGTGTTGAGTGCCAGTATTACTTTGGAGCCGCCGCTCAGGTCCATGCTGAATGCATCAGATTTAAAAGTAGAGTTACCCATTACTTTCACGCCGCCGCTTATATCGATCATGTTTAACTCTTTGATTGACACATAAGCCTTCAGACCTTTGGTTGTACTGATGTTGTCGGAAGTATAAATGTGGAGCACACCGTTTTTTACTTCTGTCCGAATACTGTTAAGCAGGTTTTCCTGCGCTTCGATGCGTACGCCCTCATTTCCACTCTGGGTTACCTCTACTGCGAAGCCACCGCTCACATTTATACCTTTGAAGCCCGATACCGTTCTGTTCTGTGATACGGGTTCGCCTTCACCCTTCAGGTTGCGACGATTTTGGGCCGTTGCTGTTAGGCTTGTCAGCACAAAGGCCATTATAAGAAATGAAGCAAGCGTTCTGTAGATGTTGATAGTGTTCATAGTTTTATTTTGCTTGATGGTTTTGGTTAAGAGTTTAGCGGCTCAGCAGCAGGCTATACCTTCTCTGAAGCTTCTTACTGCCTAATAGATGCATAGATTCCGGAAAGGTTGCTTGAGCACCAGAAAAAAATCATACTTTTTGAGAATTCGCTGCAAAAAAGGTAAGGAGCAGGTATAGGCTAACGCCTGTGAGAAGGCCGCGATAAAGGCTTATTGATCGAGAACTGAAAAATCAGCGCTCCCAAGGTATAGGCCATTACATCGAGCCAGTCGGCGGTGTGTTTGGAGTAGATGGGCGGGAGCAGAAGCTCAAAGAAGACGCTAAAAGCCACGACTGTCACTACTAACCAGGCAAGTGGCAACACAAACTTGTCATTCTGAAAGTAGATTCGCTCAGCAGCCAGTATGATGGTGAGCACGATGGGCATGGCCAGCAGATCGTCAAGGTAGCTGAAGAGCAGGGGAAAGTAAAAGCCGGCCAGTTCCAGCGCCTGGTTACCGACAAAAAGCAGCGCACAAACCAGAAAGACCGGATGCAGCAGCGTGTGCATGGCAGGCTAAAAGGCTATCAGACCCACCATCAGCATAATAGAGCCCAGGATGGCCAGGAAAATCTCCGTCGGGGTCATTTTCGGGATCTTCCACTTCTTCTTTTCGCGCCTGGGCAGATACTGTCCGCAGTTAGGGCAGCGGTTTTTATGCGGCACTTCCTGCCCGCAGTGGGGGCAGATGATCATGTTGTTTTCGGGAATGTCTTTGTAAGGCACGGAGGTAGCTTTTTGAGTTAGTGGTCAAATGGAAGCGCGCCTTTATAAGTACCTGATATGAGCCTATTGGGTTATCAGCCAGGCTACTGCTCCTTTGTGATTATCTCAATCACACCGTTTTTAGCTTTCTGGCCATACTTTGCGACGGCTTCTTCTCCTTTCAGTACCGATACTGCCTCAATTTCGTCATGGTCCACATAATCTTCTACCTCATCAGGAGCTATACCTTCCAATACCTCCCCGTCGAGCACAATGAGTGGTTTTGTCTCCAGATCAAGCCCTGTGGCTTCTTCCAGTGCATCTGGCAGTGGCATTTGGTTCAGGTTTCCATGCGCCATAGCGGGTTTGCCTTCGCGCAGGTTGTTTAAGTCCTGCACAAATGTGCCGATGGCCCACAGCACCCGTTGTTGCTCCTGATGCATCCAAGGACGGTTGTTACGAATATCGTCACGCATCATCGAGTAGGATGTTTTGCGAAGTTGCGTATAGCTGAGCAGTATCTCGACCTCCTTTGCCTGCTGTTCGCCCAGAGCAGGCAATTCCTGCAGTGCCATCAGTTCTTGGATACTCTCGTCCCACAAAGTTATACCTTGCTCCAGGCCCTGCAGGTATTTGCCACCATTGATCAGGCTGGCATTCTGCTCCATTTCCTGCATCACAACCATTGCCGCGGTTTCCCGCTCACCAAAGCGGTCCAATATGGTTAGGTATTTAGCATTCTCAGTTGGTATCTGCAGGTATAGGCCCACAAAACCGCCCAACACCAGCGCCGCCGTTACGATACTACCCCTCAAGTCGTAGTGCTGCGTAAAAAACCTGCCGGATCGCAGCATCAGTACAGCCCCGTAAGCGATACCCAGTACCAGCCCGCCTGTGTGGGCTGCATTATCTATACCGCCTTTCAGGCCGAAAAGCAGGTTCACTACAATCACACCAAGCAAGTTGAGCACCATGCCTTTTTTCTCAGTCCAGGTCATTTGCCGCTCCAGCAGCACCATGGTCATGAACATACCGAACATGCCAAAGATAGCCCCGGAGGCACCGGCGCTGATGCGCTGTTGGTCCCACCAAAGACTCGCCAGACTGCCTGCCAGCCCACAAAGCACATAGGCTATGATAAACTGCCTGCGGCCCACCAGCGGCTCTAAGGCACCGCCTATACTGGCCAGTGCGTACATATTCACGAGCAGGTGTATGATGCCGATGTGCAGGAACATAGAGGTAAATAGTCGCCATGGCTCACCCGTCAGGGTATAGGGCCCAAAGTTGGCACCTGCATTTACGAGGTCTTCCCCTTCTGGTGAGAGCACATGCATACCTGCCAGCGCCAGCAGCACAAAAATGACGATATTGGTATTGATCAGGATGGGTGTGACAAAGTAGTGCCGCTGCGGCACGAAGAGTGTCCAGAAGTCTTTGAGTTTTTCTGTGAAGGAAGTTGGAGCTGCGGGGTTTGGATTGACTTGTTTTTCGCGCAACTCCAGTGCTTGCAGGGTTTCCTGCTTTATCTGCTCCAGGTCTGGGGCTTCTATGCTTCTTCTTTCAATCTCAGCGATCACAGCCAGTATAGCTTCCGGCTCATACGCTGCATGTTCCCTTAGTATTTCCAGCAGTTGATTGTCCTCTTTTTCGGAGGCCACTGCTGCATAGCTGTTTTCCATCTGCAAAACTTATTCTCTTTCTGTAAAGATAAGGCAGCAGACGTATTATACAAGCTTGAAAGTCTAACGGGTATAGGCAAGCATTGCCCTGCCCGTCACCAAAGCGCCGGTCAGCCCAATGGCATACCATAAACCCAGTGGGAGTGTTTCTGCCAGGTATAGGCCACTATTCCTAAGGCTCTGCATCAGCAGAATCAGTAAGAAAATCACAATAGCTAATAGCGTATTCTTGTAAATCTGACGCATAGGCACTTCCGATTTATGGTGAAACAATTGGTATATAGCTATACTTTGTAATATCTTAATTTGTTATAGTCTTTTAAATCTATTCATTTCAAGTCAATCTGCCAACTATATCACCCTAAGCTTTTACATGATAACTATGATTTGTTCGTGACTGAATATCAAGGTTTAAACAAATAAGTCTATCAAATAACCTTAGGGATCCATATCGGGTAAAAGTTTTCAAAAAGATTTTATGCCTGACCCAACACAAGCACAATCATATTATTCTATCACTACCGGGCATAGCCCTCTCATTGCCACAGCTATACACGACGGGCACCAGGTGCGCGAAAATATCCAAAGTCTTTTTTCGCTAAACTCCGATGAACGCCTTCGCGAGGAAGACCCTTATACGGCGGGCTGGGTAAGTATAACAGACAACCGGATCATTGGTTTAAACTCCCGCTTCGAGATGGACCTGAACCGCTCCCGCGACAAAGCCATCTACCGCAAACCTGAAGATGCTTGGGGGCTCACTGTCTGGAAAGATGAGTTGCCTGAGGAACTGGCACAGGAGTCGTTGGCCCGCTACGACCAGTTTTATGCCGATGTGAAGCAGATGCTGCAAGGTATAGCCGACCGGCACGGCTGCTTTGTGGTGTACGACCTGCATACCTACAACCACCGCCGCGAAGGAGCCAATGGCTCAGAGGCCGACCCGCAGGAAAACCCGGAAGTAAACCTTGGCACCGGCAACATGAACCGCCAGCTATGGGCTCCAGTCGTAGATGCTTTTACCCAAAGCCTGCAGCAATACGATTACCAGGGCCGCCACTTGGATGTGCGCGAGAACGTGAAATTCGAAGGCGGACACTTCATGCGCTGGATTCACGATACCTTCCCCGACCGCGCCTGTGTCATCTCCATTGAGTTCAAAAAGTTCTTTATGGATGAGTGGACTGGTAAACCTGACGAGGCGCAATTGCAGGAAATCAAAAGCGCACTGCAAAGCACGACTGAACCTGTCCTGCAGGCGCGGGAGCAGGTATGCAAAACCTTATAATGATGCCCGACACGATCTCTGACATATTCATAAAAGGCATCGTTCGGACTTTGAAGCGGAGTCGCCGGGTGAGGCGCCGGCTGCCTGAGGGCGGCTTGCTGCACATCGACAGGCCACTGCCCTTTCTGGTGCTTTACCGCCACCCGGCGGGTCAGCCCGACCATGCTACCGCCGATTTTGTAAAGGCCGAGGCTGCCTATATCATCGCCCGCGAAGAACAGACACCCGAACTGCGGCAGTTGATAAGAGGGATTGCCAAAGCCATGGCCGACGAGTTTGGTGCTTTCATGGTGCTCGAGCTCTTTGCCGCACCGGATATAAGTGCCGCTGACAGCCCGACTTTCAGAGTGCTCGGGCCGGAACAGGCACTACCTGCCACCATCCGCACACTCAAAACTGAATTGGCCAGCATCAAGATCAGCGGCCTGCCTGTCACAGTGGCCACGGCATCTAACCAGGCTTTGCTGGAAGGCTCCAACAGCTTGATGAGCGAAGAAGAACTGAAACAGCACAGTACCCTAATGCTCGGGCTGGAACTGAAACCTATCTATCGCCAGGCTAACTCCGGTCAGGTATACCCCATGCTGCAGCGTACGCTCCGTGGCCATGTATCGAGCGCTATCAAAAAGGCCGTGTTCGACTTTGTGCGGGTCCAGACTACCCATCAGCCCAAACACTTTCAGGCGCTTGGCCGCCAAGCCGTCGTGCCCGCCGTCTGGCGCATCGACAAGCAGCTTACTTCCATCAGCGACCAGTTCCGGTTTCTGTTGCTCGTCACACCCGTCAATGCTGATGAGGCCTGGGAAGAGTTCCGCCAGAAGAAGTTTAAGCAGGCGCCCAACTTCCATTACCGCCTGATGCCTATGGATGCCGACCTGCTCAAGCGCAAGCTCTACAATATACCCATCGAGAAGGTAGAGGACCCAACGCTGGCTTTCCTGTTCCGCGACAAGCGCCACGAGTTAGACAAGACCCTGACCATGCTCGCCGACCGCAATACACCTGACTTTCTGTACAGCAGTCTGCAGCTGTTTGGTGGTGTGGACGAGCAGCTGCTCAAAGTGGCCGAAGGTATACTGGCCGCTATACCCGAGCCAATGCGTGAACAGGACGTGCCACTTATACCTGTAGACGAGTTCGCCGCACTGGCTGAGCAGGAGATAGCCTTTCTGAAGGATCAGTATCCGGCGCTTGATTCAGGGGTGGACATTCGCAAAGACATTGTGGGGTTGATCGTTTCCAAAGGGAGACTCAACATCGGCACTGATGCCAAAATCCCCCGGCACAGGGCGCAGGCGCTGATTCAGCACGAAGTCGGCACGCACATCCTCACCTACTTTAACGGAAAGGCACAGCCACTGCAGCAGCTCTATGTGGGCGTGCCGGGCTACGAGGAGCTGCAGGAAGGACTGGCTGTGCTGAGTGAGTACCTAGTGGGCGGCCTCGACCAGGACCGGCTGCGCATACTGGCCGCCCGGGTAGTGGCCGTGCACCACCTCACCAAAGGCTGCAGCTTCACCGACAACTTCTGCCGCCTCAAAGAGGAATATAACTTTGATGAGGAAACGGCTTTTAACGTAACCATGCGAGTGCATCGGGGGGGCGGGCTCACCAAAGATGCCGTATACCTGCGCGGGCTCGTGCACCTTTTGCAGTACCTCAAAGAAGGCCACGAGCTGGAGCCGCTCCTGATCGGCAAGATCCGGCAGGAGTACATTCCCATTGTGCAGGAATTGATTTACCGCCAGGTGCTGCGCCCCGTTCCCATACGGCCCCGCTACCTCACCGATCCGGCCGCACAGCCCAAATTGCAAAAACTAAAAGCAGGGATATCAGTATTTAACTTACTGGAAAATTAATCCCAACAAATACTTATATATAGACATGACAATAGGATTCGTAGTTAACGATATACATACAGAAAGACCGGGCTATGCCACCATATTTTTAGCCCAGCGAATGCACAATCTGGGCCATACAGTGTTTTTGATGGGTGTGGGAGACCTTGCCTACTACCCTGATGGCTACATGGGAGCCACTGCCGTGCAGGCTGACCCGAAGCATAAGTATAAATCACCTGCCACTTACCTGGATGCCATACAGGGCGAGAAGGCCATTCAGGTACGTGTTACAGCTCCAGACCTGGATGTGCTGATGCTGCGCAACGACCCTTCTGCTGAAGGAGAAGGCAGAGCCTGGGCACAGAATGCAGGTATTATTTTCGGGCAACTGGCCCTGCGCCACGGTGTGATCGTGCTCAACGACCCCACTTCGCTCTCCGATGCGGTGAATAAGATGTACTTCCAGCACTTCCCGGAGGCCGTACGCCCCCGCACCCTGATCACCCGCGATAAGGAGGAGATAAAGCAATTCTTCCAGGAGCAGAAAAACAACATCATCCTGAAGCCGCTACAGGGTTCGGGTGGCTCAGGTGTGTTTATGGTAAAGAAGAACGACTCGACTAACCTAAACCAAATTGTGGAGGCTATCAGTCGCGACGGTTACGTTATTGCGCAGGAGTACCTACCACAGGCCACTGAAGGCGATGTGCGCCTGTTTGTAGTAAACGGTGAGGCATTGCAGCACAAAGGAAAATACTGCGCTCTGCGCCGTGTGGGCGCCAAAGACGACATACGAAGCAACCTGCATGCAGGTGGTTCGGCGCAGTCGGTGAAAGTAGACCAGACCATGCTGGACCTCGTAGAATTGGTGCGTCCTAAACTGATACAGGATGGCATGTTCATGGTGGGCCTGGATATAGTAGGCAATAAACTGATGGAAATAAATGTGTTCAGCCCCGGGGGCCTATCTGATGTAAGTGAGCTGGAAGGCGTTGACTTCTCTACCCCTATAATTGAGGCCTTGGAACGTAAGGTGCATTATAAAAACACCTACGGCACCCAGATCGACAATAAGACGGTCGCTATGATTTAGAGTAGAGCCAGGACAAAGGAAAAGGCAGGCAAAAGAGCGGCGTCCGCAGCCGTATCTTTTGCCTGCCTTTTTTATGCACAGGATTTGGCAAAGCGCAGCAGATATTTCACACCTGCTTCAAGCATTTCATGGTTAGTGAAAGAGCGTACCCAGACCAACGCCTAGGTTACAATGAGCTACTGCTAAGGAATAACGGGAAAGAAAATCGAGGAGAATTGAAAATTATATACCTGACAGTCAGACATATACATAAAGTACAAAAATATTTATACGTTTTGCTTTTTTTTAGAAAAACAAAATCATAATTTTGCACCCGATTTGAGAGAGATACATAACCGGAAAGCTAATATGTTAAGCAATTTCCAAAATCACAAATCTCCCTCTGATTTTTTTGAATTTTATTAGCTGTGTCCTGCACAGTTTTGAAAAAATGATATACATTCTGCCACGGCAGGTATAAAGATAAGGTTAGTTAAAGTTTAGATTAGTTTGTTTTAAGGTGAGAGAAGGCCCCGGTCATTTTGACGGGGCTTTTCTCATTTTAGCCCTGTACCTTTCTGACTCAAATCCCTTTTCATTCTACCTATTCGCTCCCGATTATAGCATTCCCACTAGGCATACAGCACATAAGCTGCGCCCAGCGTTGCAGGTATAGCTGCCAGCAGCAGTTTTAGCACCAGTCCTGGCGAGGGGGTGCCTCTCCCCCATGGTATCTTAGACTTGAAAACGTAGCGCAGGCTAGTCATCAGGGTCACCATAGCCAGCAACCCGGCGACCAAATGCGTAATGGCGATCGCTGAATCAAAAACCGTATACTGCCCCATGCTGTGCTCGGCAGTACGGAGGTTCCAGTAAATAAGCACCAGTAAAGAAGGCAAAGACACCAGTGCCCCCAGTCGCATACTGAACAGCGTGAGCCACGATGCGAAAGCAAATAGGGGAACCGCCGCCATTAGCCCCATTTTCCTGTAAAACAACGCTTCATCACCTGTCAGATCTGTGTAAAGCAGGATCAGGAGTGCATGGGCAAAGCCCGTCAGGAAAAGCAGCAAGTAGCGCGTCATAGGCTACTATACTGCAGAAGCCGGCTTTCAGATTTCCTCCAAGGTATAATAGGTATAGGTACTGCGCAGAAGCGGTGATTTTACAGGCAAGTTAGTATTATAGATTAGTACTTGATTGGCTTTGCCACTAGCGTCGTAAGTATATTCCTCCTGTATGTAAGGTCTGTCGCTTCGCAGGATGGTACGCTGGCTTAGCCTGCCTTCCTCGTCATAAGCATAATTTATCTCTTCCGACATGTCTTTCAGGCTTTTGATACGGATTCGCTTTAGGCGTCTGAATGTATCGTAGTCGAACTCCATACTCTTTTGCAGCATACCATCTCTGTGGAGTTGTCGCTCTACCACGTAGCCTTCCTGCGTACGATGCGACCAGCCAGCCCCGGACTGACGCAGGTTTTGCATGGTGTACTTGCCAATGTAATTGTTATATATGACAGCTGCATTCTCATGCAGTTCTTCCTTTTCCTGTATTACTCCATCAGGGGTGAAAGCGAGTGTGAGCACTGGCTGGAAAGCATTTGTAGCCCGATCGTATACCTCTACCTGCTGGTATTTGGGCATCAGGCCTGTGTCCAGATTCTTCCTATACTTGATCGCTACAGCTGATAATATAGACCACCTGGCAGTTTCTATATTACCTACTCTGTTAGAGTACACATCCCCGGTAAGATTATTCTCCTGCACCATTACCGCATCGGCACCATAGCGCCTGGCTTTCATCTGCAGGCCCCTTATCATATCAATATAGGCCGTGTTTTCACCTCCGTGTACCTCAATTGCTGCCAATTTAATGTATTCCTCTTGTGGCCACTCCCCTCTGAAGAATACTTCAATTTCGTTATTATGCGGCTGTGTTGGAATGGTGGTTAGTCGCTCGTCTATTTCAGGATACAGGGATGATGTGCAGCCCGCGAGTGAGAGGGCGCTCCAGGCCAGCGCTAATAGTAAAGTTCGTTTCATAGGTTTTAACTTAATGTTTTAACCTTATTCTGCTCAAACATCGTGCTGTATTTGCGCAGGATATGCCTGTACTTAAAAAATATAGTAAAAATCTATATTGAGAGGATGCTACTTATAATTCTTATCACCCTTGCAAAAGCCTAACCCATATCATTACTGCTCACTTCTACCTCGTCCGCTATTTCTATTACTGAATGATCATGTTCCACTTCCAAAGGTGGATGCAGCATTTTTACGAAGGTGTCTTTCACGCGATGGGACAAGTGGAAGTATGGTACCCAGATTGCCGCCAGTATAACAGCACGGACAGCTTGGGAAGGACTGGTTTTATCCATCTCGAATGGCAAATGCATGGATTCAAGTGCCACGTATTCACCTATTACGAACAACGCATTCGCAACATAGAAAGCTTTCATCAGTTCAGGTACACTACTGCGCTTCTTTAGGAAAAGGATTAGTAGCAGTATACTGAATACCACAAAACCTATGTTTAGAATCAGCTCAACCAGTATAAGGCCGGCCAACTCGGGAGCGAACGTCTGTGAGGAGGGCAGAACCAGGTTCTCCCACATAGTTTGATTAAAGTAGTTGCTGCGCAGTACTGTTATTATACCTCCCAGTGGCGTTACGAAAAGAACGATAAGCGGAACGAGTAGCCAGCCGCCAATAGTCTCCGCCTCCCCTAAGCTAAAACCCGGTGCCGGGTTCGGGTCGTAGTGGTATAGCCTATAGCCCCCATAAATTGCCGCTCCCAGTGCCAATAGCGCCACCACCAGCATGATCCAACTAAAACCGGAACCATCCCCAACTGCCGTGCTGGTATTGTAGTTCAGACTGTAACCCATGTCATCCAGCATGATCTTCTGGTTGCGCATGAATGCGCTCATGTTCTCTGGCAATACGTGGTCCTGCAGTATGCTGTAGGTATAGTGGAGCGTAAGCAAGTTGCCCGTGCTGGCATAAGAAACGACACTTTTATAAGTAAAGGCATCGTCTTTTACTTCTTTGACCTCTGGGCTCACGGGCCAGGGCTCCGGCAGGAACAGCTGTATCTCATGTTCCACGCTTACCGGGTAGGACAAGCCCATGGGCATGGTGCGCTTGCTGGTACGTGGCGTGTTAATGTAATCACGTAGCACTTTTGGAAAGAAGGTCGCCCGTACCTGCCCATTCATACCTTCCAGTTCCTCCCAAAGATTTTCAATGCTGTATTCCTCCAGTATCGTGAACTTATTACCCTGCTCGTAGTCAATGAAGTCCACGGGTTGGGTCATTTCTATATCCGGAAAATTGTTGGCATAAAAGTTCAGATAAGCCTTTTGAATTTCTTTTAGGCTGGTAGTCGCAAAACGGCTGCGCTGCATGTCCGCCTCCCAACCGGTGTATTCTGTCTTCACCTGCAACGTGACGGCCCCACCTACATCGTCAAACAGAAACGTTTCCAGCACTTTTATACCGCCATTGTTCGCAATTGGGGGTATAACTTCTGTCAGACCCTTTGAGGCAGGGCTTAGCACAAGCGCCTGCTGGTAATCGGGTATGTAGTTGGAGTGCGAAGTGCCGCGCTGCTTGCTGATGGTAGGATCGTACCAGAGTCTGGAGCCTCGCAGATTGACCTGCACAATGCAATGGTTAAAGGCATAGGGCGATGGCAAGCCGTTTTTGACCTGCCCTTTGGAGTTGGAGTTTACCAGAGCCGGGTAGGCCTCAATGCCGAGGTGTTTGAGCATGGTGGCCAACAGCAGCGACTTGTCTTTGCAGTCACCGAAACGCTGCGCAAACACTTGGGAGGGAGATCGTGGCTTATACCCACCTATACCAGCTTCCATACCCAGGTAGCGTACCTCATCCTGCACAAAGCGCAAGGCCGACACCAGCCATTCCTCCTTTGTCCTGGCTGTCGTCCTGATGCTGTCAATTACAGCCTGCAGCGCTTTGGAGGGCGTCTCGTTCAGTTCGTACATGGGTAGCGCCCAATCTACTACTTCTTTCCAGGAATTGTATTCTGAGACCATGGCGCCCGGAAAGGGATCATACCAGCCAGGCACATCACTGTCTACGGTGGTGGCTGGCAAGTTTGTCAAATGCCAGGTATAGCTGGTGTTACCGTTAGCCGTAACAACAGTCGGTTTATGTTCAGTCTTATGAAGTTTGTAGTGCAACTTGCGCTGCTCAGGCATCAGAATGTGCACCAGTAGCTCATCCACCGGGTCGTAAAACTGCAGATAAAAGGAAGTAAAAAACTTTCCCTCAAAAACCGGGTTACGCCCTTTAATGCTCCAGGCATACTCCACCAGGTCACCTACCCGAATATCCTCCAAAACAAGAAGGGCAGTAAGGCTTTCATCAAAAATGCGCTGCTCCAGTCCCTGCTCCCGCTGAATGACCTTCACTTTGCTTAGATCCAGCTTGTCGATGGGCTTTCCATTACGCCAAACTATTACCTTGTGCAGGTATAGCTTTTCGTGGTTAGGGTCGAAGGAGAGTTGCAGTTCAGAGCTGTTCTGTACGCCTTCTTCTGTCGTAATCTTATAGGTGTTGTGAAAATAGGCTTCCTCCCGCGCCACTTCCCACTGAATGGAGCGTTGCAGGTAATGGTAGCCATCGTTCACATCTTCGGGAGCAACGTTTGTTTGCAAACGCAGGGGTATTTGCTTCGTCCAGAAAGGTATGGGAGCCGTTGAGATTGTTTTGGGAACCGCATTTGCCGCCAGTTGGCAAAACAGGAAGATGACGGACAGACAAAATGTACGGAAAGTTTGTTTGTAAAAGTGGGCCATACGCAAAAAGAATATTCAGCTAAATATATAACTATTTCTTAAAATATGATCAGGCAAAAACCAGCCGGCCACATATATTTTGCAGAAGGAAGCCAGAACATTAAGTGATGCCACAGGTATATGAGGAGCGACCATTACCAAAAATATAATTTGAATTAAAATACATGAATACCCCCCAAAAAGGAGCAAGAGCAGCATCTAGTAAAGCTAACCAGGACAAGAAAAGCTTCCGCGAGCAGGTAGGTGCCCTTAAGAATCTGCCCAAATTCTTCCGCCTGATATGGGAGACGAGCCGCAGTATGACCATCGGTAACCTGCTGCTGCGCCTTGTTAAATCGGCTATACCATTGGCCATGCTGTATGTGGGCAAGCTGATCATTGACGAGGTGATTGGGCTGATCGATGTGACAGGCGAGCGCGACCTGAGTTTTCTTTGGATACTGGTTGCGGCAGAACTGGGCCTGGCTGTGCTTTCGGATATCATTAATCGGGGCATTACGCTGCTCGACAGTCTGCTGGGTGACCTCTTCTCCAACAGAACCTCCGTGCAACTCATCGAACACGCCGCCCGGCTGGATTTGGCCCAGTTTGAGGACGCTACTTTCTATGACAAACTGGAGCGAGCAAGGCGGCAAACCATCACGCGGGTGGTGCTAATGTCGCAGGTACTCTCGCAGCTGCAGGATATGGTCACAATCGGCTTTCTGGCCGTTGGTCTGATTGCGTTCAATCCTTGGCTCATCCTGATCCTGCTGGTGGCGGTTATACCTTCTTTTCTAGGCGAAACGCACTTTAACGAGCGCACCTACTCCCTCTCCCGCTCCTGGACGCCTGAGCGCCGCGAGCTTGACTACCTGCGCTACATCGGTGCCTCCGACGAAACTGCCAAAGAGATCAAGACCTTCAACCTGTCAGGCTTTCTGGCCAGTCGCTTCAAAGAGCTCTCGGACCGCTACTATACACTAAATAAAAGCTTGATCGTGCGACGTGCAGTGTGGGGAAGCGCCCTCTCCTCTTTGGGTACTTTGGCCTACTATGGCGCCTACATTTTCATCCTGTTCCAGACGGTGGCAGGAGCTATTACAGTGGGTACACTGACCTTCCTGGCTGGTTCGTTTAGCAACATGCGCGGCCTGCTGCAGGGCATCATGACCCGCTTTTCACAGATCGCTGAGAGTGCGCTATACTTGCAGGACCTCTTTGATTTTCTGGAGCTCAAGCCCCAGATCACCCCGCCTGTCAATCCCTTGCAGATACCACGTCCTATCCAGCAGGGCTTCACCTTTGAGGATGTCGGCTTTAAGTACCACAACAGCGAAAAATGGGCGGTGCGTCACCTCTCCTTCCATCTGCGGGCAGGCGAAAAACTGGCGCTGGTGGGTGAGAACGGAGCCGGCAAAACGACGCTGGTAAAGCTCCTGGCCCGACTCTACGAACCCACCGAAGGCCGTATCCTGCTCGATGGCATTGACCTGCGCGAGTATGACCTGAACGACCTCCGCCACCAGGTGGGCATCATCTTTCAGGATTATGTGCGCTTTCAGATGACTGCCTCCGACAACATCGCCATCGGCCAAATCAGCAACATCAGTGACCGCGACCGCATACTGGGTTCGGCGCAGAAAAGCCTGGCTGACCCCGTAATTCAGCGACTGCCTGACGGGTATGAGCAGGTGCTGGGAAAACGCTTTAATAAAGGTGTAGAGCTATCGGGCGGGGAATGGCAGAAGGTGGCGCTGGCCCGCGCCTATATGCGCGACGCGCAGCTGCTCATACTCGACGAACCTACCTCCGCTCTTGATGCCCGTGCAGAGCACGAGGTATTCCTTCGCTTCTCAGAACTGATTGCCGGCAAAACGGCTGTGCTTATCTCCCACCGCTTCTCGACGGTGCGCATGGCTGACCGTATTTTGTTTCTGGAGCAAGGGCAACTAAAAGAATTGGGTTCGCATGAAGAGCTCCTGGCGCAGAATGGTAAATACGCGGAACTCTTCACGCTACAGGCAAAGGGCTATCTGTAAGGTATAGCGCGACCGCGTGACTGGCTACACTCAAACTGCCATAGGTATAGCTACTGCGCTTCTTTATCGCTTTTTTTGCTAAGATCGATTCTGTGATAGATGGCCAGATTGATGATGTGCCTGTTGTAGAACTGATAACCCGATCTGCGCTGTTGGTACCAATGCTGATAAGCTGCCTCAAACTCCAGGTTATCCAGGATAGCATAGTTCACGCCAGCATAGATGCGATTTTGGTCAAATCTGTTGTATAATATTCTCTTCCCTGCATTGACAAAGACTTCGTTATTCACTTTCAGCTTGAGCGGTTGGTTACGAATCGTTGCCAGCTTATACTCTATCCCTACCCTATACCTAAACCTGTAATTGCTATTATAGCCATTTGTCAGCCTGTCGTCAGAAGCATTCCGGAAATAGCGCTTTTCTGCTCTGTATCGGTGTGCAATGGTCAAGTTGCCTAGAGGTTGGTTGTAGTTAAGTTGAAGGTGTGGCCGGAGCTCCGGGATGGTAAGACGCACCAGGGCATCCGGCTCATTCGGGCTCTGTAGGAAATAGGTGAAACCTGCAGATGCTTCCCAGCCTTCCCCTACTTTCCGGCGAATGCTGTTGCGTACCAAGAACTGATGATGCTTGTCAGGATTGAAGAACCGTCGCTCATGCAATTCTGTGCCAAATGACCAGTTGGAATGTAATAAGAGCGTGTTGTTATAAGAGTACCAGATCAACTGCTGCTGGGTTACCTGCCGTTGACCAGGCTGGCCCATGGCGTATGTACCCATCAATAGCAGGAGAATAACCAGGAATAAAACGCGTGAGGTCATATAGAGCGTAAGGATGGGCAAAGTTTTAGATTATTCTTCTTCCGCCATGAAATGCCACACCAGTATCACACAGGCCAGACTCAGAATCGCCAGAAAAATCAGGAACAGGTCTTCTCCCATAGTTACGAAGGTATGGTATAAACAGTATGTATACGATTAGCCTGCTCTTCTGTCCCACGTGGAACAGTTTTAAAACGGAAAGAAGAACGGGATGATAAGCGAAGCCAGCAACCAAAAAAGAATGTTCAGGGGCGTGCCTACCCGCAGGTAATCTACAAATTTATAATTGCCCGGCCCGTAAATCATGGTATTGGTCTGGTAACCCATAGGCGTCATGAAGCTGAGCGAAGCCGCGAAAGTCACCGCTACCAGAAAAGGTCGTACGCTTACACCCATCTCCTTAGCCGCCACTATAGCGATTGGTGCCAGCAAGGCCGCTGTAGCATTGTTCGACATGAAGTTGGTAGACATGAACGTGATAAAGAAAAAAGCCGACAGCAAAGCATGTGGCCCATAACTGCCGATAGAGTCCACCAGAAAACCTGAAAGCAGGCCGGCCGCTCCTGTTTTTTCCAGCGCAGTACCCATGGAGAGTACTCCAGCCAACATAAAGATCACCTTCCACTCAATGGCCTTGTAGAGTTCGTCGAGTCGAATACATTTGGTCAGCACCAGCAGCACTACGCCTACCAGGGCACTCAGCACAATGTGCGCCAGCCCAGTAGCGGCCGTAAATACAACGCCAGCTCCTATCAGCAGTACTGGTATGATCTTACTGTAATCGTATTGGCTTCGCTCTGTCTCTGATATTAGCAGAATGTCCTCATTGTTGCGAAGGTTCAGGGCTTGGTCTTTGTCGGCGGCAATCAAAAGCACGTCACCGGCCGATAGGCGGGTGTGGGTCAGTTTTTCGTGCAAAATTTCGTCGCGATGTCGTATTGCCACCACCGTGGCGCCATGGTTATGCGCTCTGAAGTCAAGCTGCTTCAAGGACTTATCTACCATGTAGGAGTTAGGCGTCACAATCGCTTCGTAAAGCTTTGTGGAAGTATTGTTCAGGTCTTCTTCTTTGAGCTTCCGTTCTGATTTCAGCTTGATGCCCTTCTCCTCTTTCATCTTTTTGAGCTTCTCCACGTCGCAGCGGACCTTCAACACATCGCCTACACGCAGCATGGTGTAGGGTGTGGCATTCAGCAAATACTTGTCGCGGGTTATCTGCAGCACGTCTATGTCCAGGTTCTGCACCAGGCTGGAACTGCTGAGCGGCATACCTGCCGACGGAGACTCAGGCTGGATAACAATCTCGGTCAGATAGTCACCCATATTAAAATCATCGGTCAGGTCATCGGCCAGCTTACGGCTAGGCAGCAAAAAACGACCCGCCAAAAGCATGTACAGCACCCCAATAATCAGGAACCAGACGCCAGCTGCAGTGAGCTCAAACATGCCAATGGGTGCCTCACCCTGCGACTCGGCTATACCACTTACCAGGATGTTAGTGGAGGTGCCGATAAGCGTGCATACGCCCCCCAGCAGTGCCCCAAAAGAGAGCGGCATGAGCAATTTGGCCGGGCTAATGCGCGTGTCCCGTGCCACCTGTATCACGACGGGCATCAACAGGGCTACTACAGCGGTGTCGTTGATAAACGCGGAAAGCAGACCTGCCACCAGCATCACGGCCAGCAAACAGAGTAGATAGTTACGACGCCCCACCCGCGTGAGCAATACTCCAACGCTGCTTAGTGCACCCGATTTAAAGATGGCTGTGCTGATAACGAACATGCAGGCAACGGTGATGGTAGCGGGATTGCTGAAACCAGCAAGGCCTTCGGCAGGCGTAAGCACGCCAAGCACCATAAAAAGAGACATGACCAGAATGGCTGTCGTGTCGATAGAGAGCTTCTCGCTGACGAAAAGCACTACAGCTACCGCTATCACAGACAGAACTACGCCAATCTCGTACGTCATGCTAGAAAAGTTAAGAACAGGACTGGCCGCATGTGCTGCCAGACAGAAGGTATAGGCTATATTACCCTGACCGAAACGGGGTAATTGGTAGCTATAACTAGATTTATACCTAAACGGTTACAAAAGGTAAGGATAAGCGAAGAGGAAAAAAATACCTGAAGGAAAAGAAAATTGAGTGAAAACCACAGTGTTATACCACGGACTCATTTAGCCACTGCTCTGCGGCTTCGCAGGTCTCAAAGGTGTGGAGCGGTAAATGGCTGCGAGTTGCTAAATCGCTTACCTGCAAATTGGCTATTTTGTCAACAGGCATAACATTGGCAATCTTGCTCACTCCAATTGCTTTCATTTTGCGCCGCGATTCTTCATGCAGACTATTGAGTTGCTGCGGGTGGGTGATCATGGTACGCATATCGATAAGGAGCGTAAAGCCTTCAGAGACAAGTTGCAGTGCCTTGTCCCAATCACTCAGGAAATCAGGTATGCTGTCTGTGTTCTTCCAAAAGCCCAATATACTGTAGTATATTCGGTTCCTGATGCCATCATAGGCTATCTCATAGCACCTGTTGCGAGCTACATATTGCCTGGTGGTTGGGTCGGTATGGTGCGTCTTACTATCCATGAAGAGTTCTCGTATAGCATACGCAATCGGTTACCAGATGCTTTATACCTATTCAAGGATGAATAGGCTGATAAAGGGTAAAACGGTGCAATCCAGAATTCAGACAGGATATCTTCTGTTTTTAAGGTTGTAACATCCCTTCCAGTTCGTGCACCATACCATTTCGCAGTGCAGTGTCTGTGGTGCGCAATTTCACACCATTCAGGAGGGTGTTATCTCTCTTACGGCACACATACAGCTTCTCTCCTCCATAAGTCTGTAAGTAGTTCCCCTCTTTGAAGTCTGTGCTGGCCAATACCCCCTTGACGAGGTGTATGGCCATCATAGAGCGTATTTTCTCAACAGACTGGCCTTTCAGCTCTTGCAAGCGTGCTTCAGGAGGCATCAATAAGGTATAGGAGGTGCTACCAGAAAGAGCAGGAGCCATACCTGCAGTGGTCAAAAGCTCGGCCAGCAAGGGCCGCTCGTTAATAACATACTCCATAATAGTGGTACGCTTCAGGCTGACATTCTGCGCAGCGGCTGGTTTACTAACCAGAAGAAAGGCTAGAATAAGTACTACTCCCAGGTATATATAATATAGTTTCGATTTCATCCGTACAAATGCTTGTCTTTTGCATTTATACGGAATTCACCGCCTGTCAGCCTGATTTTAATTTTTAAGAATCAGGCCAATAAAGTGCAATTATATTTCCCCTATAAAAAAGGCAAACGCCAGTTGCTGATTTGTTCGATAAACAAAGGACCTGCCTTTGGTACTAAGGCCAGGCTTATGACCATACCGTACACTGCACCGTAAAAGTGTGCGTCGTGGTTAATGTTATCGCCCATACGCTTGCCCTGGAAGTAAGAGTACATTAGGTATAGAATGCCCAGGATGAAACCAGGTATACAAAGAATAGCATAAAGGCAAATATCCTGTGTCGGGTAAAAGAGGATGCTCGAAAACACGACAGAAGCAACTCCACCGGAAGCACCTAAGGCACGGTAAGACGGATCGTGGCGATGCTTCAGAAAGGTAGGTATATCCGACACGATAATGCCGCCCAGATAGATCAGCATGTAGATCAGGATACCGGTTACATCTCCGAAAATAGCGCCAAACGTCATCTCAACAGCATTGCCGAAGAAAAACAGCGTGAACATGTTGAAGAACAGGTGGGTGTAATCGGCGTGCAGGAAACCCGATGTCAGGAAACGATGCCAGGAATTGTCACTGGCTACAGAATAAGGATGGAAGATCCAGTTCTGCATCAGCTCGTAATTCTTCCAGGCATACCAGGATATACCTACTGTAATGATGATCAGGATAACTGTAACGCTCATTTTTCTATTGAGTGATTGAGTGAGTTAGCGTTTGAGTGAATTAAGAATTCCTTATATGCTCAAACGCTTGATTTTGGCTGGCACTAAATTCTTGTTGTAAGCCGATTAATTGACTTGGGCCTTCGATTAGGCTTTCAGGTATAAGGTCATTATTTGCAAGACTTACTTTACCTGAAAACTGCTCCCTGCGAACCAGCAATCTAACAATTAACAATACTAACTATCTCTTTCCATCAGCTGCAGAGCCAGACCATGGATAGTGGCTTTTCGCTCGATGGGCACCTGCACAGCCTCCAGGTGATACAGTGCCTGTTGGAAATAGTGGTCGATTTGCTGTTCAGTTTGCTTGCGGATATTGAGCTGGTCGTACACGGCGGTAATGGCTTGCACCTTTTCTTCGGCCGTCTCGGCATCGGTTTTGTCGCGCCAGTCTAAGATGGTTTGCAGTTGCTCGTTGTTAGCCTGCTCCAAAGCCGTGAGCATCAGGAACGTCTTTTTGTCTGAGAGGATATCGCCGCCCACTTGCTTGCCGAACTTATCTTTGTCGCCATACACGTCGAGCAAATCGTCGCGCAGTTGGAAAGCGATGCCTACGTTGTCGCCAAATTGCTTCAGGTGCTCGGCGTCGCTGTCTGGCGCTCCCTGTAGGATGGCCCCCAGTTCCAGACTGAAACCCAAAAGCACAGCTGTCTTGAGCGTAATCATCTGGATATACTCTTCGATGCTTACTAACTCACGCTGCTCAAAGTTCATGTCGAGTTGCTGGCCTTCGCATACCTCAGCGGCTGTTTTGCTGAAGAGTTGCAACACCTTGCCCAGTTTGTCGGGTTCTATACCTAGCATCATTTCGTAAGCGCGCACGAGCATTACGTCGCCACTCAGAATGGCCGTATTAGCATCCCACTTCTCATGAACGGTAGGGTTGCCGCGGCGCAGTGGGGCCTTGTCCATGATGTCGTCGTGCATGAGCGTGAAGTTGTGGAAAACCTCTACCGCCGCAGCGGGCAATAGCACGTTTTCCACATCATCATCATACATTTTTGCAGCCAGAAGCACCAGTAAGGGCCTTATTCGCTTTCCGCCCAAGGACATGATGTAGCGGATAGGCTCGTACAATTCCGCAGGCTCGTCGCCGTAGCGGAGGGTATTCAGAGTTTGGTTAAGCTGGGTTGAAAGCTGCGTGATATCCACAGGGGTGTTAGTGTGTTTTAAGGGTTTCTACCAGTTCCATGTCGATGGTGCGCTCGGCCATATTGGCGCTTACGATCTCGACCATCACCTCGTCACCAAACGAGATAATGCGCTTCGACTGACGACCAATGATGCGGTAGTTGTTGGCGTCCAGTTCGTAGTAGTCGTCGTTCAGACTCGACAGGCGCACCATACCTTCGCACTTGTTCTCTTCAATCTCCACAAATATACCCCATTCTGTCACACCAGACACAATTCCTTTGTATTGGTTACCGATGGTGTCCTTCATGAACTCCACCTGCTTGTACTTAATAGAGGCACGCTCGGCGTCGGCGGCACGTTTCTCCATTTCTGAAGAATGGCGGCAGCGCTCTTCATAAGCCTCTTTGTCCTCCGACTGACCACCGTCCAGATAATGCTGCAACAGGCGATGTGCCATCATATCCGGGTAACGGCGAATCGGCGACGTAAAGTGCGAGTAGTGATCAAAGGCCAGACCGAAGTGCCCCTCGGGCTCGGTGCTATACTTGGCTTTGGCCATCGTACGGATCGCCAGATTCTGTAGTACGCTCTGCTCCGGTTTGCCCTCTATTTCGTGTGTCAGGTTATTCAGTTCCTCAGAGATATCTCCATCAGGGTCCACCTTATACCCGAATTTGCGCGCGAAAACAGAGAAAGTATTCAGTTTGTCTGGATCCGGTGAGCCGTGCGTACGGTATACCATGGTCGGGCGCTTCTTGCCTTTGCCTTTGTTGTAGACAAACTCAGCCACCTTTTTGTTTGCCAACAGCATGAACTCTTCGATCAGCTTGTGGGCGTCTTTGCGCTCCTTTACATAAATGGATAGTGGCTTGCCGTTCTCATCCAGCTTGAACTTCACCTCCGTGGTTTCAAAGCTAATGGCACCGTTTTTAAAGCGCTTGGCCTGTAGTTTTTTGGCAATGTTGTTCAGGACATTGATCTCTTCAGCAAAGTCTCCCTCCCCTGTCTCGATGCGTTCCTGCGCCTCTTCGTAAGCAAAGCGGCGGTCAGAGTAGGTTACTGTGCGACCATACCAAGTATCGTACAGTTTGCCGTTGTCGTCGATCTCAAACACTACCGAGAACGTGAATTTCTCTTCGTTCGGACGAAGCGAGCAAAGGCCGTTTGAAAGGCGCTCCGGCAACATTGGGATGGTTCTATCCACCAAGTATACCGAAGTGGCTCTGTGGAAAGCTTCCTTCTCGAGTAGGCTGCGTGGGTGCACGTAATGGGTCACGTCGGCAATGTGTACGCCGATTTCCCAGTTGCCATTCTCTAGTTTCTCTATGGAGAGGGCATCATCAAAGTCTTTGGCGTCAGCAGGGTCGATGGTGAAGGTAGTGACATCACGCATGTCGCGGCGCTTGGCTATTTCGCCAGCCGGTAGCTTGTCCGAGATCTGATTGGCTTCTTCTTCCACAGCCTCCGGGAATTCAAACGGTAGTCCGAACTCGGCCATGATTGAGTGAATCTCCGCCTCGTGCTCACCCGCTGGACCGAACACACGGATTACCTCACCCGTTGGGTTCTTGCCTGGCTCTTTTGGCCATTCCACGATCTTCACCAGTACCTTGTCGCCAGCTTCAGCCCCGTTCAGGTTGCGTTCGCCCACAAACACGTCAAAGTAAAGCTTCTTGAAGTCAGGGACTACGAAACCGAAGTTTTTGGAAAGCTCCATGATGCCCACCAGTTCGGTGCGAGAGCGCTCGAGCACTTCCACGACTATACCTTCAGCACGTCCTCCCTGCATGGTCGGCAATACTTCCACTTTCACGAGGTCACCGTCCATAGCATACTTTAGGTGCTCGCGGAACACGCGCACATCGTCTTCTGTCTCTTCAGACACAATGTAGGCATACTTGCTGTTAGCCAGGTCTACGCGGCCAGTGATAATGTTCACACGCAGGTTGAGTTGGTACTTGTCGCCGTCAATCAGCAACAGTTTGTTCTCGCGCACCAGGTTCACTAGTATTCCCTGCAACTGGTCACGTCCTTTTTTGTCGACGATGCCTAGCTTGCGGGTAATCTGGCGCTGCGTGAACACTGTGTCGGGGCTGTTGGAGAACATCTCCAGCACGATGCCTTTGGCCGACTTATCTTTACCACCACCTCTGCGGTCGTCGCCTCTACGCGAACTGCTTCTTGCCGATGGTTCTCTTCTGGAAGACTCGCCTCTGCGGGAGCCGCCTTTTTCGTTGCGGCTGTCTTTATCTCTGCCGCTTTTGCTTGGTCTTTTACTTCTCATGTATCTTCTTTCTATTGGCCGGTACAGGTATACCGCACTTCAGGCCATTGCAATCATTGGTTGTAATAGTTTAGCCTCTATACGCCCACAAGGCAGACTAAGGTTAAAGCCAACTCAATTTCAGGTGAATTTATAGAGAAAAGTCTATATATGGGCTATATAGGTAGGTATATTGATCCTGATAGGGGCCTATAGCCAATGCCGTCACTTAAGCAAGTGTCTGTCATTTCAAACGCTAGTGAGAAATCTGAAATATAGCCAAGCACTTGAGATCAATCAGATCTCTCCATCCTGTCGAGATGACAATTAAGATATTCTTTCTCTTTAATTGACGGCAATGGGGCTATATCTGATAGTGCGGATAGTGCGCTATACCTGATTGCAGAGTTGCTCGCTTCTCCTGCGCCGCCATAATGGCCTCGGGCTCACCACTAGGTATAGCCTGTAGCAAGGCTCGGGTATAATCGTGTTGCGGGTTCTGGAAGAGTTGTGCAGGTATACCCTGCTCCACTAGTCGCCCCTCGTGCATCACCAGTATGCGGTCGGCCATGTGCTTGGCCACGGCCAGGTCGTGGGTGATGAAGATATAGGTCATGTTGAAATCGCGCTTGAGTTCGTTGAGCAAATTAAGGACCTGCGCCTGCACCGACACATCCAGCGCCGACACTGATTCGTCGCAAATCAACAGCTCGGGTTGCAGTGCCAGGGCCCGTGCAATAGCGATGCGCTGCCGCTGCCCGCCCGAAAAGGCCTGTGGATAACGCTGCGCGTGCTCGGCCATAAGCCCTACTTTCTCAAGCAGTTCCACCATCTTCAAACGGCGTTCCTTGTCGCTCCCGTGCAGTTTATGCACACGCATGGGCTCCAGGATAGCTTCGCCTACGGTGTGCATGGGGTTGAGTGAGGTATAAGGATCCTGAAAGATCATCTGAAAAAGGCGGCGGTTTTGGCGCAGGGTCTCCGCATTCATTCCGGCAATATCATTACCTTCGAATAGCACACGACCCACTGTGGGCTCCACCAGCCGCAGTATAGCTCGCCCTAGCGTCGTCTTACCACTCCCCGACTCGCCGACCAATGCAATCGTTTCGCCGTGCTTCACTTCAAAGCTCACCCCGTCCACGGCTTTTACATGACCTGTGGTGCGGGAAAAGATTCCTTTCTTTATCGGGAAATGCACCTGCAGGTCTTGCACCTGCAGCAATGGGGGTTTCTGGCTATTGTCGCGCTGTTGTTTTATATCTGAGACTGTTCCTACATAAGCATTCACCACATCCACCAATGACGGTTCGTATACCTGCGGCTGCTTCTCGCGAACGTTACCTTGCGCATCTTCCTCCATGAAATCAGCCACCGTCGGCAGTTTGGCTTGCGACTTGATGCTCAGTGTGGGGCGGCAGGCCAGCAAGCCTTTAGTATAGGGGTGCTGCGGGTTGGTAAAGATATCGAGCACCTTGCCCTGCTCTACAATACGTCCTTTGTACATCACCAGCACCCGGTCAGCTACTTCAGCCACTACGCCTAGGTCGTGGCTAATGAATAGCACTGCCATGTTTTGCTTCACCCGCAGTTCATCGATCAGCGAAAGCATGCGGGCCTGCACTGTTACGTCCAACGCAGTGGTTGGCTCGTCGGCTATCAGGATAGCGGGCTCACAGGCCATGGCCATGGCAATCATAACTCGTTGCTTCTGTCCGCCGGATATTTGGTGTGGATAACTGTCGTAAATTTGCCCGAGCCTCGGAAGCTTAGCTTGCTCAAAAAGTTGCAATACACGTTCCTTCGCCTCTTTTTTGGAAATTTTAAGGTGCCACAAGAGTACCTCCGCCACCTGTTGTCCACAGGTATAGACGGGGTTGAGCGACGACATCGGGTCTTGAAAAATCATCCCCAGCTCACGCCCTCGGATTTGTTGCAACTGCTTTTCGGCTAACTGCAGCAAGTCCACCTCCCCAAGGCACTGCGACTGAAAGACCGCCTTCCCTCCTACCTGCGCATTCGTGTCAAGCAGTTGCATCAGTGACAATGCCGTCACTGTCTTTCCCGATCCCGATTCACCAACAATCGCCACTGCCTCCCCTGCATTTACTGTAAAAGAAACACTTTCCACCGCGTGCACTATACCTTGGCGTGTAGTGAAAGTAGTTTTCAGATCCGTGACCTGCAGTATAGGCGTAGGTATAGACAAAGGTATAGGAATAAGGTGCTTCTGGTAAAAATAAGGTTTTTTGAATGATTGCGATATCTTTCTTGTTTTCGTTTTTCGCAGTACATTTAAGATCGACGCTAAAACATATGAAAAACACTTCTGAAAACACGCTAACAGGCAACAGTACATCTACTGAAACAAATTCTAAAAGCACCATCATTTGGGATCTTGGCGCTGTATTGATCGATTGGAACCCCCATCATCTTTACCGTAAGATTTTTGATGACGAAGCACAAATGCTGCACTTCCTGGAGAATGTCTGCACGTTTGAGTGGAACGAAGAACAGGATGGCGGCCGCACGATACAGGAAGCCAATGAATACCTGATCGCAAAGCATCCGGAGCACGAAGAGCATATCAGAGCCTACTACGGTCGTTGGGAAGAAATGCTGGGTGGCCCGATTGAAGGCACTGTCGAGATTTTCCGAGAGATGAAGAACCGTGGTGAACACAAGTTTTACGCCCTCACCAACTGGTCAGCAGAGCTCTTCCCAATTGCATTGGAACGTTATGATTTCCTTAGTTGGTTTGATGGCATCGTGGTATCCGGTACTGAGAAAGACCGCAAGCCCAATCACAGCTTTTACCATACCTTGCTCAACAGGTATAAGGTGCAGCCAGCCGAAGCACTTTTCATTGATGATAACCTGCGCAATATCAAAGCTGCCGAGCAATTAGGGATAGAATCGATTCATTTCACTTCACCGGAGGACTTAAAGGAAAGGCTGGAGCGGTTGGGTATCTTATAGTCTTGCTTTTTGTAACAATAAAAAGAGGCGGCTGCTCCACATGGAACAGCCGCCTCTCTGTTTACTTATACCTATACCTTAGAATCCCTGTTGCTCAGCCGCTGGTTGCTTAGCTGGCTCATCATAGTGCGCGAAGAAGCGCTTCTGATTAAAGAGGATGATCAGCACACCAATGAAGATAGCCGAGTCTGCTACATTAAAGATTGGCCACAAGGACATAGGTTTGCCGCCTAAAATCGGAACCCAATTTGGAACGATACCTTCCCAGATATCAAAATAGAACATATCGATTACCTGCCCATGGAACCAAGGCGTTGGGGATCCATAAGGATGGTTATCAAACAACACACCGTAGAAAGTACTGTCAATCAAGTTGCCGATGGCGCCGCCCAGAATCAGGCCGATACACCAGATTAGCCCTTTAGGAGCTTTCGTCTGAACAAGGTGATAAATGTAATAGGCAATACCAAATACCGCTACCAAGCGGAATAATGACAAAATCAGCTTGCCATAGTCAGAGCCGAGCTGCACGCCGAAAGCCATACCCGGGTTCAGAGTATAGTGCAGCTTCAACCAATCGCCCAGGAGCACGATTTCGCCTGGCATACCCATTTCCATGTTGTAATGCACGATAAGCTTCACAGCTTGGTCGATGATGATGACAATCAGGGCCACCAGGTAGTACTTCCAATATTTCATGTTTCGTCAATTAGGCTGCAGTAAGTTTATTCGTCACTGCAGGATAAAGGTATAAGGTATAGCCCTAGCCATTTATACAGCTAGGGCTTTTGATTTATGCAACTACCGCCTCGGTGCGGATACGGATATTCACTTGGTAATTATCTACCTCCAAGATAGTGCCATCTACCACGTTGTCAGCCAGTTCCAAGCTCAATGCCTGTGTTTCGGCCTGTATGTAGTCGCGGAAGTTTTCCACTGCGGCGTTTACCTCAGCTACAGATGCCTGCAGCACGATGTGAATCTTATCCTGCACTTCCAGGTTGCTGTCTTTACGCAGGTTCTGGATGCGGTTCACCAGTTCGCGGGCGATACCCTCCTGTTTCAGCTCTTCGGTAATGGTCACGTCAAGCGCTACAGTCAGCTTGCCCTCGCTGGCAACCAACCAGCCTGGGATGTCCTCCGAAGAGATTTCCACGTCTTCCGGTGTCAGTACGGCGGTTTCCTCATCGCTTATCTGAAGCTCTATACCTCCCTCACGCTCCAGGTGGGCGATGTCGTCTTGGTTCATTTGCTGCACAGCGGCGGCCACCAGCTTCATCTTCGGACCAAAGACCTGACCCAGTTTCTTGAAGTTCGGCTTGATTTTCTTCACGAGAATGCCCGATGTATCGTCGATGTACTCCACGTGCTTGATGTTCACCTCACTCATGATCAGGTCTTCCACGGCCTGAATTTGCTGACGCGTCTTGTCATTCATCACAGGTATCAGGATACGCTGCAGCGGCTGACGCACTTTGATGAAGTGCTTCTTACGCAGTGAGTGCACCAGCGACGAAATAGTCTGAGCCAGCTCCATACGCTCTTCCAGGTCCTTATCTATAGCCGAATGCTCTACCTCTGGATAGTAAGCCAAATGCACCGATTCCTCTTTGTGCTTGCCGCTCACCGCATTCAGGTCGCGGTAGAGTTGCTCGGCGTAGAATGGCGCGATAGGCGACGCCAGTTTGGCAATCGTCTCCAGACAGGTATAGAGTGTCTGGTAAGCGGCCATTTTGTCTTCGTTGTACTCGCCTTTCCAGAAACGCTTGCGGTTCAGGCGCACGTACCAGTTGCTCAGGTCATCCACCACGAAATCCTGTATCGCACGAGCGGCACGGGTTGGGTCGTAGTCTTCTAAGAAAGTGTCTACCTCGGCAACCAGCGTATTCAGCTTCGAGATGATCCAACGGTCGCTTTCGGTTCTGCGCTCCAACGGCACTTCGTCCTCGGCAAAGGTGAAGTTGTCGAGGTTAGCGTATAGCGCGAAGAAAGAATACGTGTTCTGCAGCGTGCCGAAGAAACGGCGCTGGGTCTCTACAACACCCTCCGGGTTGAACTTCAGGTTGTCCCAAGGTGGCGCATTGGCAATCATATACCAGCGCACAGCGTCCGGGCCGTACTTGCCAATCATCTCGAACGGGTCGATGGCGTTGCCAAGGCGCTTGCTCATCTTGTTGCCGTTCTTATCAAGCACCAGACCGTTTGCGATAACGTTCTTGTAAGCCACGCTATCCTCCAGCATCACAGCCAAAGCGTGTAGCGTAAAGAACCAACCACGTGTCTGGTCAACCCCCTCAGCGATATAGTCGGCTGGGAAGTTCTGTTCGAATATTTCCTTGTTCTCCAGCGGGTAGTGCCATTGTGCATAAGGCATGGCGCCCGAGTCGAACCAAACGTCGATAAGGTCTGTCTCTCTGTACATTGGCTTTCCGGAGTGGCTCACCAGCACGATGTTGTCCACATACGGACGGTGCAGGTCGTTTATCTCCACGGAAGCCTCCATAAAGCCAGCGTCCACGGCACGGTCTATCTCGTCGCTTAGTTGCTGGATAGAGCCAATGCAGATCTCCTCCTCGCCGTCCTCTGTTCTCCAGATAGGCAGCGGCGTACCCCAGTAGCGCGAGCGCGACAGGTTCCAGTCCACCAGATTCTCGAGCCAGTTACCGAAACGGCCTGTACCTGTTGACTCCGGTTTCCAGTTGATGGTCTTGTTGAGCTCAATCAGTCTATCCTTTACAGCAGTGGTCTTGATGAACCAGCTATCCAGCGGATAGTAAAGCACCGGCTTATCAGTTCTCCAGCAATGCGGGTAGGTGTGCTCGTATTTCTCTACTTTAAAGGCCCTGCCCTCTTCTTTCAGTTTGATGGCAATCAGGACGTCGGTCGGCTTGTAATCAGCGGCCGACTCGTCCTCGCCTGTGTAGTTCTTCACGTACATGCCCGCAAAGTCGGTTATTTCCTTCACGAAGCGTCCTTGCTTGTCCACGAGCGGCGATGGCTTGCCGTTCTCGTCCTCTACCAACAGTGCAGGTATGTCGTTCTGGGCAGCTACCCTAAAGTCATCCGAACCGAACGTTGGCGAGATGTGTACGATACCCGTACCGTCTTCCGTCGTCACGAAATCGCCTACCACTACGCGGAAAGCGGGCTTTTCTGGCTGCACGTATGGCATCAGCTGGTGATACTCCACCCCTGCCAAATCGGCACCGATAAACTCTTCAACTATCTTGTAAGGAATCAGCTTATCGCCCGAGCTATACTCTGTCAACGGAATGCCGTCTGCCTTCGGATTGAAGAAGCGGCTCACGAGGTCCTTGGCCAGAATCACCGAAATCGGCTCGTAGGTATAGGGGTTGTAGGTACGCACTTTCACGTACTTAATGCCTTTGCCCACCGCCAAGGCAGTGTTCGCAGGAAGCGTCCAAGGGGTGGTCGTCCAAGCTAAGAAGAACACTTTTTCCTCCTCGTACTCGAACAGGAACATGTTGCGGGTGATTTTCTTCACCTCGAACTGCGCCACAATGGTCGTATCCTTCACCATCTTGTAGCAACCCGGCTGGTTGAGTTCGTGCGAGCTCAAACCCGTGCCTGCGCCCGGCGAGTATGGCTGGATGGTGTAACCCTTGTATAAAAAGCCTTTGTCGTACAGGCGCTTCAAAAGGGCCCATATCGACTCGATGTATTCGTTCTCGAAGGTGATGTACGGATTGTCAAGGTCCACCCAGTAGCCCATCTTCTCGGTCAGGTCGTCCCACTGGCTCTTGAAACGCATCACCGTTTCGCGGCAGCGCTGGTTGTACTCCTCTACCGTTATCTTCTTGCCGATATCCTCTTTCGTGATACCCAGCTCCTTTTCTACCTGCAGTTCTACGGGCAGACCGTGCGTATCCCAGCCGCCTTTGCGGTTCACCTGAAAGCCTTTCAGGGTCTTGTAGCGGCAGAAAATGTCTTTCACGGCGCGGGCCATCACGTGGTGTATGCCCGGCGTACCGTTCGCCGACGGCGGTCCTTCATAAAACACGAAAGGCTTATGCCCCTCTCTTGTCGTAACTGACCGCTGAAAGATGTTGTGTTCTTTCCAGTATGCCAGTACATCTTCGCCTACTTTGGCGTAATTCAGATTTTTGTATTCGTTATACTTTGCCATGTTAAGCACTTACTTCTTCAGGTAATTCGTCTTGTAATTTCAACTTCAGCTGGTTCAGGTCAAGCTCCTCGTCCTCGTGCTCCAGATAGAACTCGTCGTAGTGCTCTATCAGGGCGTATGGGTCACGCTTGTACTTGCCGCTATCAAAGCTCATCAGCAAAGTTGGCAATATAATCAGGTTTGTGAATAATGCAATCAATAAACTCACCGACATCAGCACGCCTAGGGCCTTGGTTCCGCCAAATTCGGAGAAAGCGAAGATCACAAAACCGAAGAACAGGATGATGGACGTGTAAATCATACTCGTGCCCGCTTCCGTCAAACTGGTCGTGATTGCGCGACTTACGTGGAACCCGTTGCTCAGCAATTCGCTGCGGTACTTGGCCAGAAAGTGAATCGAGTCGTCGATGGCTATACCTAGCGCAATACTGAAAATCAGCGCTGTGCTCGGCTTTAGCGGTATGTTGAAAACCCCCATCAGTCCGCCTGCAATCAAAAGCGGTATCATGTTGGGAATCACCGAAATAATCACTACCCTCGCCGACTTAAACAACAAAGCGATGACAATAGTTACCAACACAAAGGCCAGCACTAGGCTCGAGCGCAGGTTGTTGATTAAGTATTCGTTTCCTTTGATGAACAGGAGCGTCGTTCCCGTCAGGCTCACCTTGGTTTCGGCGCCCGTCTCGTCGCGGGTAAAGGTCATGGTGTTGCCCTCCTCCGTCACGGTCACGCCCTCGCCACCGTAGATGTCGCGCAGTTCGGGTTTTATTTTGCTGATGATAAGCGTGTCGAGCTCTCGGGAGCCCGCGTCGGCTACTTTCAGCGAGATACGGGCCGTCTGACCAGTGCTGTCTACGAACGAGCGCAAGAGTCGCTGGTTGTCGCCACCATCTTGCTTGGTCAGGTAGCTGAACACAAAGTTGCGCTCCGTGTTGTCAGGCAAGCGGTACGAGCCTGGGTCCCCTTCGTAGAACGCCTGCGTTGCTGTCTTCACCAGCCCCACGATGGAGATGGGCGCTGACAGGATAGGCTGCGTGCGCAGGAAGTCTTCGAGCTGGTTGAGTTTGTTCAGGTTCGGCAGCCGCATCACGCCTTGCTTTATACCTGTGTCCACGATAATCTCGAGTGGCATGACCCCGCTGAAGTGGTGCTCAAAGAAAGCCAGGTCGGCATTCACGCTACTCTCTTCCGGTAGATCATCCACCATATAAGAGACCGTCTTCACCTTATAAATACCCCAGAACGAAGCCAGCAAAGCGACGATCGTAAAGAAGTAAACCAAGTGGCGTTTGTGGTGCACGATGTGGTCCAGAAACTCCAGAAACTTGTTGAGCGGTTTGGCGTCCAGATGTCGCAGCTGACGTGGCGTTGGGGGCGGCAGGTACGAGAACACCACAGGTATCAGCACGATGCTGATAATGTAGGTCACGAAGATGTTGATACCTGCCACGACTCCGAATTCATACAGAATGGCCACATGCGTGAAAGTAAACACGATAAAGCCAATCGCTGTAGTCGTATTGGTCACCAAATTCACCACACCAATCTTGCTAATCACCCGTGCCAGCGCCATAATTTTGTTGCCGTGCCGACGGTAGTCGTAGTGGTAGCGGGTGAGCAGGTAGGTGGTATTCGGTATACCTATCACGACCAAAATGGCAGGTATAAGGCCTGTGAGCAATGATATCTTGTAGTCGAGTATAGCTAGTGTGCCGAGCACCCAGACCACCACCATGCTGATCATCAGGAGTGGGAAGATTACGGCGTAGAATGAGCGGAAGAAGATGAAGAGTGTGATGCCTGTCACGAGCAAGGCCAGAATCAGGAACATCTTCATTTCTGCGGCCACTTTGGTCGTCATCACAGCCCTTACAAACGGCAGACCCGCATAGTGCAGCTTTATACCTGTCTTCTTGGCAAAAGCCTCGGTATGCTCCATCACATCGTCCATCACCTGCACCCGTCGTGCCGAGTTCAGGAATTCAGGGTCCACGGTAACCGCCAGCAAAGTGGCGCCTGTTTTCGGGTTGATGATTTGCCCGTCATAGAAGCCTTGGTTGCGCACCACCCGCAGCATGCTGTCAAGCTGCGCCTGCGTCTGCGGCATGGGGTCGAAGATTGGGGTGGTAGTGAACTTGCGGTCAGCAGTATCCTTTACAACCTGTATCAGGTTAGGTAGGGATATAACCGCCTTCACCCCTTCTACCGTCGCTAGTTCATCAGACAGGGCTTTGAGTTGACGGAAGTTCTCAAGTTTGTAGGTCTTCGTGCTCTGCATGCCCACCACGAGAATATTGCCATCTTCGCCAAAAGTCTGCTTGAAACGCTGGAAATACATCATGTCCGGGTCGTCCGGCGACACGACATTGGCGAAATCATACGACATCTCTGCGTCTTTGGCCTTGTAGCCCATAAACGCAGTAAGCAACGCTAACAGGATAAGGAGTCTCAGCCTGTTTTTGATAATGAAAATGGCAATCTTATTCCACATGGTCCCCAATAATGCGGCAAAGGTACGGAATTTTAATTTTTCGGGGGACTTCGATTAGGGCTGTATGGCCCCTAGTACTTGATTGTTAGGTTTGAATAGCATGTACAGGTATAGAAAGCTAATGACGACCAAACAGAAATGCTGTTTCAATCTAGCAAACCCTCCCCTTGGCAGTAAGGTCGTTTCATTCAATCTATTTTTGTCATTCTGAAAGAATCTTGTTCGCAAGTAGCATAGGCTTATCACTCCTCTAACCAAGTTTCTTAACAGAATGACAGTGATTTATGAGTAAGCTTTTTAGAATGAAACAGCCTTTCCCTTGAGCGGAGCGCAGAGTGGTTCAAGTATGGAGCAAATGCAAAGAGGCCAACTTAGCGCGTTAAAAGACCTAATTAGCACCCCTATTGACCTAGGGTTGCTAGTTTCGAACTCCCGTTCTCACTTGTCCTCAAGGGGATACTCCGAGAATTAAAAGCCCCTGCTTATCTGGCAGGGGCTTTTGATTCTTTATGTAGATGTAAATTATTTCTTTTTGCTGGAGCTTGATGACGAGCTAGAAGACTTGTTTTCAGGCACGCAATTCGGTACCTGTTTGCCATTCTTCTCTTTCATCCCCACTTGCTCGTAGCCTTTCCAACATGGGTCTTTTTCAGAGCTGTTCTTCGATTTTGATGTATTTGCCATAGCTTTTGGTTTAATGGTACATACGTGTATAACTCCTGGTTTGCCTCCTTTGTTTTATATTGAGCTTTAGTCTCCTACAGGTTTATACACGCTGTCTTTTGCACATTCATTAGGTATAGACTTTCACATCTGCTATACCTGTATACATTTCTGCTAACTACAATTAACTTGTAAGCTATACCTATGTGCACAAATCGCAACATGGCAGAATACTACTCACTGATTATCAATTCACTAAATTTCAATCACATCCCATCTTATGTCCATTTTTCCACATGAAACAATTCTTTATTTAACATAACAACAGCACTTTAATATGTTTTGGAACAAATTTACACCCCCTACAAGGTATAGCTAAAGAACACATCTAGCTATATCTTCAAAACAAAACAGCCTGCAACACTTAAGTCGCAGGCTGTTTTGTTTGTTGAGCGCTATACCTATACCTTAGGAAAGCTTCTCAAATATGCTCTTAAAGTTAACGGCTTTGTCGATGTAGCTGTGTAGCTCGCTGATTGGCATACGCACCTGCTCACGAGAGTCGCGGTCACGTACCGTTACCGTGTTGTCCTCCAGCGTCTGGTGGTCAACGGCGATACAGAACGGCGTACCGATCAGGTCCTGACGGGTATAGCGCTTACCAATAGAGTCACGCTCTTCGTAAATCATGTTGAAGTCGTAACGCAGCGAGTTGAAGATCTCGGTTGCTTTCTCTGGCAGACCGTCTTTTTTCGTTAGCGGCAGGATAGCTGCCTTCACTGGAGCCAAGGCCGGGTGGAACTTCAAGAAAGTACGGCTCTTTGTAGAATCGCCCTCAGTGATTTCCTCTTCGGTATAAGCACTGCAAAGCGTCATCAGGAACAGGCGGTCGGCGCCTACCGATGTCTCCACCACATAAGGGATGTAGTTGCCGTATGGTTTGCCGTCCTCGTTCAGGTCGTTGTCGAAGTACTGCATTTTCTTACGGCTCAGCTCTTGGTGCTGCGTCAGGTCAAAGTCGGTACGGGAGTGTATACCCTCAACTTCCTTGAAACCGAACGGAAACTTGAACTCGATGTCCACGGCGGCGTTGGCGTAGTGGGCCAGCTTTTCGTGGTCGTGGTAACGGAGGCTGTCGGCAGGTATACCGATAGCTTGGTGCCATTTCTTGCGGTTCTCTTTCCAGGTGTTGTACCACTCCATCTCCGTGCCAGGGCGCACGAAGAACTGCATTTCCATCTGCTCAAACTCCCGCATACGGAAAATGAACTGACGCGCCACAATCTCGTTACGGAAAGCCTTACCGATCTGCGCGATACCAAATGGTACCTTCATGCGGCCGGTCTTCTGCACGTTCAGGAAGTTCACGAATATACCCTGTGCCGTTTCCGGGCGCAGGTAAATGGTGCTCGAGTCTTCGGCCACAGAACCTACCTGCGTCGAGAACATTAGGTTAAACTGACGTACTTCGGTCCAGTTGGTCGTGCCGGAGATCGGGCATTTAATGTCTTCACGGATGATCAGCTCACGTACCGCGTCAAGCTCTTCAGCACCGAGCAGCTTGCCCATTTCCACTAACAGTTCGCTGGCTTTGTCGTAATGGCCATCGGCTTCGTACTGGGCAGCTTTCTCTTCGATCAGCACGTCGGCACGGTAGCGCTTCTTCGAGTCCTTGTTGTCGATCATCGGGTCATTGAAGCTGTCCACGTGACCGGAGGCTTTCCAAGTATGCGGGTGCATGAAAATGGCGGCGTCTATACCTACCACGTTCTGGTGCAGCTGCGTCATGGACTTCCACCACAGGTTTTTGAGGTTGTTCTTCAGCTCTACGCCCATCTGGCCGTAATCATACACGGCTTGCAGACCATCATAGATCTCACTCGACGGGAATACGAAGCCGTACTCCTTTGCGTGCGAGATGATATCTTTCAATTGTGCGTTTTCTACAGGGGTTTTCTCTTGTGTCGCCATGCTGCAAAGATAGAAGATTCAGGTGTGATTATGCCATACGGGATTTATAGTTTTTTATCTATACCATTTGGCACTGTACCCATTCATGCTTAGCCATTTACAACTCTACACTGCCAAATAGGTATAAGGATGCATCTGTTAATAATTTCTTAACATTGGATAACCAGACTACTCGCCTATTTTATGGTAACTTGCGTCGTTTTTTAAAAACTCACCCAATTCTTTAAAATGGCTAAGACTAAAAAGGGTAAAAAAGCAGTCGTACCCACCCAGCCTTACAAGTTCAGAAAGCGCTTCAGTTTGCTGGACGTGCTTTTCCAGAAAGAGAAGAAGTTCCTCTATTTCATCGCCTTCTCCTTCATTGTTGCCGGCATTGTTTATCCGTATGCATCCATTGCGATGTGGGTAGGCTTCCTGTTTGCCGCTTACTCAGCTATAGCGAACGACAGTATTCAGACCATCGGTACTTTTATCGTATCCAACGAAAAGCGGGCCTGGTACTGGCAGTGGCTCTTTATGGGCACTATATTCCTGGGTACTGTATTCTATAGCTGGTACATGTTCAACGGCGACGTGACCTATCAGCGTCTCTCCTCCAAAGGTTTTGACCAGACACCGGACAATTTCGTGTTTCTGCAGCTGGCTGCTCCAATCATCCTTTTGCTTCTCACCCGCTTCCGTATACCTGTCTCCACTACCTTCATGCTCCTGAGCGTGTTTACGGTTAGCTCAGGTGCCATTGTGGGCATGATAGAAAAGAGTTTACTGGGTTATGTGGCTGCCTTTGGTACGGCACTTCTCCTATACCTTGCACTCTCAAAAGTTATCAAGCGCTTTGTTAAGGGCGAGGCCCATAGCTTCTGGACAGTGGCGCAGTGGGTTGTTTCAGGTTTCCTATGGCACACATGGCTGGCCCAAGACTTGGCTAACGTGGCTGTATACCTGCCGCGCTCGCTCAACATTTGGGAGTTTGTCGCTTTCGCTGGTTTTATCTTCCTGGGTATGGGCTTCCTTTTCTTCAAGAAAGGTGAAAAAATACAGGAGATCATCAACGAGAAATCGGATGTGCGTGACGTGCGCAGCGCCACCATCATTGACCTGGTATACGCCATCATCCTTTACTTCTTTAAAGAGCTCAATAACATGCCAATGAGTACCACCTGGGTGTTCATCGGTTTGCTGGCAGGCCGTGAGTTGGGTATGCGTATCAGAGCGCAGGAAGGCAGCGCTAAACTTGCCAAGACTTTCAACCTGATCGGCAAGGACATCCTGTCTGTCACGATTGGTCTGGTTATCTCGGTTATCATGGCCATTGCCATTAACCCGGTTATTCAGCAGGAGATCATGAATTTCTTCTTCGAATAGGTTATACCTGTTTCTAAAACAGAAAGGGCCCGGCATCAGTCGGGCCCTTTCTGTTTTAGAACTGTTCTACTTTGTGGATGGTCTTTTGCAAAAATAGTCTTTCTATACCTGCAGAGACCGTTGTCTGTCACATTTTCCACAGTCGCTATGTAGATGCCGTGAAAGTTAAAACAGGTATAGCTACACTCTGAGCTACCCTTTAAACTGATGGTTTAATCATACATTATGCTTAGCTACTCTTGCAGAAAGAGCAAAAAAAAAACCCGGCTCCTTTGCAGAAACCGGGATCTATGTAGAAATACTGTTTCCTTATTTCTCAGGCCAAACGACTTCCAGGTTGTCGTTGATGAACACCCCAAAGTTCACAGCGATCAGCTGGTCTTCGTCGAAGTACAGGTCGATCATTTCCTTTTCGTAAGAAATGCGGGTCTCGCCTGTCTCCATTTCTTCTTCTTCTATATCCTCATACCCGTGATCTGCGAAAAGCCGTTTCAGTTGCTCCTGGCTCATTTCGAAAATACGCTCTTCCCAAAGCTTCACCTCTCGGTTGGCTGTTTCGATACAGCTTAGTTTGTAATCATCTTCTTTGTCGAAGTATAGCGAATAGCCCTCCTCCCAGTAGTTCCAGGCCTGATGCTCAAACTCATCTTCTTCATCAGACTCTTCAATCTCTTCAGGTTCGCCTAGTAGTTGCTCTACTTCTTCCATTGTAAGGCCAAACTTGATCTTCCCAAGCCCTTTGCCTAACCTGATTTCTTTGTTAACCATGTTGCTCTCTCGTTTTATCTTGTATGCAAAGATATGTGATTTACTAATTTCGGAATTAAAAGGTTAATTGATACAATGAACAATTCATTTTTTTAAGATTCGTATTTCGACCTGAATTCGGCCATCAACTTTTTATACGTATCATTTTCCTTTGCCTCATCCCATTTTTCTTTGAAAATGCGTGCTGACTCCGCTTTCACCGGATCAGGGTCCAACGGCAACTGATCACGGCCATGGGCGCCGCTCTGTCCTTTTTTATCATCCGGTACGGGGCCTTTATACTTCTGACCCGTGCGGTGGTTTGCGTAGCGGCGTGAGCGGGTATAGCCCATCTGCAAAAACTTGCGTGCCATATCAGCGCCTACAAAGTCGTTCTGACGAAGGTAATCCAAAAACAACCCATAGATATGCTCCGATGACTCTTGTGCGATCTCGGGCGTCTTAAAGCGCCAATGCGGCAATATCTCCGACTTATACGGCTCCACCAGCAATACTCCCTGCTCTCCTTTTCCTATACGGTACAGCTCCGGATTCTTTCTGAAATCAGTTTTTTTGAAATCCAGTTCATAGTTAAAAGCTTTCTTTTTCGCTTGTTTCATTGGTATAGCCTGTTGTCTTGAACTGGTTATCCTGGTATACATTCGGGTGCTGCTCCGGATATACGATAATGAAGCTGTTGTCTTTGTAGTTGCGCGACAGTACCCGCGGCACATTATCGAGCATGCCATTATACGACACCGTGCCTCTACGGGCTGATATAACCACCACCATGTCATCCTTGCCTATACCTGTCTGGTTGTTTTCAAACTCCGCCATAGTTGGCCGTTGCATGTAAGTAGCGTCGATGGCAGGCTTGCTGCTCTTCACAGTACTTTTTATTTGGTTGTTTGTTCTTCTACCGGCCATAAAAACGACCTTGGCTCCTAGTTGTGTTGACAACAGGCGAACGGCACGCATCCAGCGCAGGAAACCTCTCTCCAACTCCGCATTGGCCGGCACGATCACAACCAGGCGGCTTGTCGTATTCAGTGGCTGCATAATCTTGCATACCAGAATCATCTGCTCTGTATTCTCAAGCAGGTTGTCCAGGATGGTACCGAATATCCGGTCACGGGTTGTGATCTTGGCATTCCATCCGAGCACAACCTCTGTAATCATCAGCTCTTTTATAGCCCTGAGTATACCGCTGGCTATGTTGATGTCGATCTTGGATACCAATTGCACGTCATTGTCAGTGGCTGAGGCATGTGTGATTGCCTCCTGCAGCATCTTGTTCTTTTTGAAAATCTCCTCTTCAGCATGCTCATTATCCAGCACCACTGCCAACGGATAAATCGGTTCGTGATAATCCGGGTTCCGCAACATTACCGAAAGGTCAATCAGGTTCTCTATATTCTGCGGATTGGCGATGGGTACCAGGATACGGTCTGGTTTCTCACTCAGGTTCGGTTTGCGGCGGCTTTCTATGATAGCCAGTCGTTTGCCTACTTTCTCAGTTACAAAAGAGCTCACCAGACAGGTGACCAGGATCAGTACGATGGTACCGTTCAGGGCGTCTTCATTGATGATGCCGATGTTATAACCTACCAGTATCACAGCCAGTGTAGCCGCTGCGTGTGCACTGCTAAGTCCGAAGATCAGGTTACGTTGCGTACCGCTATACCCGAATATCTTTTGAGTGATCCAGGCTGCCAGGAATTTAGTTACCAGCGCCACTACCACTATTACGCCTGCGATGATCAACGCCTCAGGTCCCCTGAACAGCACGCTCAGATCCACGATCATACCCACATTAATCAGGAAGAAAGGGATGAAGATATTATTGCCTACAAACTCTATTCTGTTCATCAGAGCCGAGGTATGGGGTATAAGCGGGTTAAGTGCCAGCCCTGCCAGAAAGGCTCCGATAATGGCTTCTACTCCTGCCAGCTCTGCCAGAAAGGCTGCCGCAAACACCAGCGTTAATACGAATATGTACTGAGCTCCCTTTTCACTTTCTATTTGCTTAAAGAACCAGCTTGCTATGCGCGGAAACACAAACACGACTATACCGGCAAAGATGGCCAGGGAGCCTGCCAGTTTCACCCAATACCAAACATCCAGATCTCCTTGTGAACTACCAGCCACCACAGCGAGCACCAGGAGTACCGCTGTATCTGTCACGATAGTACCACCTATCGTTATCGTAACTGCTTCGTTTTTACTTATACCCAGTCGGCTGGCTATGGGGTAAGCGATCAGGGTATGGGACGAAAACATACTTGACAGCAGTATTGCTGAGAGCAACTGATAATCCATCAAGTAATAAAAGATCAGTGTTCCTGTGGTGATTGGTATAAGGAAAGTAAGCGCTCCGAAGATCAAGCTTCTGTTTCGGTTCTTTTTAAAATCGATCATATCGATTTCCAGCCCTGCCAGGAACATAATGTATAATAGGCCTACCGTTCCGAACAGTATAATACTGGCGTCGCGCAGAAGTAGGTTGAATCCGTTTGGTCCTACTATCACACCTGCCAGGATCAAACCTACTATACCAGGTATGCGCAATTTGTTGAGTATGATAGGAGCAACCAATATGATCAGCAGCACCATCGTAAATATCAGCACCGGATCCTCAAACGGAGGAACCAGCTTTAGAAGTAATGTCATAGTTTTATGTTAGCGTTCACTTTTTCTCCAGATAAATATAGCGCTTTTATTTTTTTGCCTTTTCTTGCGCCCTACCTTTCCCTCCCTTTTTTGATCCTCCCTTTTCTCTTTTTGGCCTGACTTATCCAGCTTTCCACATCTTACCTGACCTTATTAATTTTAATTAGATAAATTTTTAAATAAATCTTCTTTCATCATTAAGGCTGTTCATAAGTTAATAACTGTGGAACATTCTGAATTGTCCTCATTTTCATTTTATATACCCTTGCTTTGCACCTGGCTACCCACAATTTATTTTTTTGTTAATTTTTATCTTTCAGTCACTTAACTGCCTTTTCCACTTTTGCCCATTTTGTGTGCATTACTTTTTTCACATACATGTACTGCCGTGGAAAAGCCTTTTTTCTATGTACCTTTGTCAACCCCTTTCCACTTTTTGTGTGTTCCACAGCCCTTTGGCCCCACTTGTGGAACATGCCCACTCTGAGTTATCAGATTTGGTCCACACTTGTCCACATTTATACCCACCCTTTTTGTGGATTTCTAAACATCTTTTTTGATTCTGTATTCTGAAGCCTTTTATCGCCTTTGACGGTAATCGATTTTACCTATTACGGAAGAGGAGCAGGTTTCTTTGCAAGTCTTGATGTGGTCGCTAGTGATTATGTTTCACAGGTCTCTGGTACGGCTATTTCAAACTGAAATAAATACCGAATGATATATCCGTTGTATTATATCTGGTAGCGGACAGGTTAGTTGTTGCCAGGCATCCTGAAATGGAATGGAGATGTTTAATCCGACTATGCGAATTTTAGGAGAGTGCTAGCCCTTTTTCAATTATGATACATCGAGAGTCATGTATTTGCTTGGGGATGCAATAGGTAAGTTGTGTTTCAGATCGGCACCACTCTATTTAAAGAGTTTTCATTTTTTCGCCAATTTTACTCTTACCCTCATGTATATTTTACCTCTTTTCTTTTGCTTTCCCTTTATACAAGTGGGGCTTTAAAGATACGAGTAGCAGGTATGTGTTTCCACCTCTAGCATTGCGCTCGGATCTAATTAGCACAGGTTCATACGCGAGAATTTCACTGGTTTTTTTTAATGTCTTCCAAACGTTCGCTAAGTAGATCTTATATGACTTTTATTTGCCTCTCTATAGCCTAAGTTTAGTTGGATCTTATTACAAACCTAAGTCATTCTTCATGGCCTTGGGGCGCTTGCTCTTGAGGTTTTCTTTTAAATGCGATATTTGAATACTATATCATTGCTTAACAGTTCTCTCTTCCCAGTTCATAATTTACATCTGATTGATAGATGGCTATTGCCTATTCCGTACCGGGAGTACAAAGCTGAATTCATATATGTGTTTTGTTACCTATTCTGATTAGCGGTTTGGTTTATCATTCACCAGCTTCTCTTCTTTACTCTTTTTGGCGTGATAGGTCCTTGTGGACAATTCTTTTGATTAAGGTTCTGCAGTTGATTTCACCCCATTTTATTTGCGTTTTATCCACGTGTTATCGGTTGAACGGTATGAATCGGGCACAAAAAAAGGGAGCTGCTTAGGCTCCCTTTCTAACTCTAAAATTCAATATTCTCTTCCATCTCCCAGTTGGCTCTTATCTCTAATGGCTTTTCATGGAGGTATACCTGCTCAGGCTCTCTTACCAGTTCAGGGTCTCCCCCATCCCATTTGCCATTATTGTTGGCATCTAGTATCACGCGTATAAAGTAAGTGCCCGGTTCAATGCTTCGGAAATTGTATGTCCTTGTATTTCGCACCTGGTGCTTCACCTTGTATTGGTTGTCCACTAATTGAATGATGTAGCTCTTTTGCTCTGTTTTCACAGCTCCTCTCAGACTTCCTGCTCCTCTTGCTTCTGCTACAGTGACCTGCAGGGTCGGCATCGTAAAACGTTCCCCTTGCACCGGTACTATACCTACAGTGTCCAGCACAATGGTTGCCTGACGGTTGCTGTTTGTCCATTTAGGCATAATAAAGCTCATCTCTGTTGCCGTACGATCAAGTACCACTTGTTCCGGATACGTTAGTCTGGCCACCTCCAGGCTGTCAGCTAAAAGGCGTATTGGGGTTTTTGATTGAATTCTAACCGGTGTTTCCAATTCGATTATAACACGCTGCCCTTCACTAATTGCCCCATTGCTTGTATTACCGTTTTCTTTCAGACGTGCTCCCTGCACGCGCTGTGCTCTCTTGCCTTCGAAGACTATCTGTACGGTATCTACTGTGCGGTTTGCAGCTGAGTCCAGGGCCGTCAGTATAGCTCTTCCTCCCGTAAAGCGGCTGTCGCCAAATAGATCCACTATCTTGCCATCAGTTGATACTTTATGAATCAAAGTGTCTTTTGGTGAGTCTACCGGCATGGCCACGAAGCTTTCTATACCTTCATTATAATTGGCCACAAAGCGATCTGTATACCTTTCGCGACGCTGCAGGATGGGCCGTTTGGTATCTATCCTAACAGTCTGCAATATTATTTCCTGTTCCTCGCTTGTCACTCTTATTGGTTCTGCTTTATAAGCGATCCGCTCTTCTTCTGTGTCATAAAGGGAGTTATTGTTTTTATCAGTCAATGCATAGATTCTATACTCACCATCTCTTATGTTTTCGAAGGTGAACTCCCCATTAGCATTTGTCTGGGTCTGGTAATATGGTCTGCTTTTCCTGATACTGAGTGTGTCGCTTGTAGGGTATAAAGCCACCACGGCTTCGTTCTCAGGTTCCTGCGTCAACAGTCTTACTACTTGCCCGCTTACCCTGCTCGAGTCTATGAAACTGCCTGTACTAAACGTCAGTACTAATCCTTCTGCAATGTTTTTTTCCGTGATATCCTGTATGCCTTTTCTGAAGTTGAAAGTATAGGTTGTGTTTTCTTCAAATGGTTGCTCAAACACTAACTCCATTCTGGTTCGGCTCGATCGCACCTGATATTTGTTGTCGGTAAACGGTGTGATCAGGAGTTCTTTCTGCAGGTTGTTTTGCTGGACCTCCTCGTTGAAATCAAGCGTGATGGTACGGGTACTTACATTCAGTTCCTGCGACTTCGGATTGCTATTCAGAAGTTCCGGTGCGTCTTCATCTTTAGGTCCTCCTTCCGGGTTGTTTATACTGGCGCAAGAAGCGATAGTAATGACTGAAGCTGCTAGTAAGAGGCTGTTGACAATTTTCATCTAATATTCGTTTAAATGAAAAACAGGCAAACTTTCGCTTGCCTTGTTCTTATTTATTAACACTGTTTGGTGGTGTTTATTTTCTCTTTGCTACAAAGATCAGGCTCGAGTAGTCGTTACCGTTTTTCTCTGCATAGCTGTTAGACTTAAACCCATTGACCACACTACTGATGACTTTTGTCTTCCCTTCCTTCTGTTTCTCGCTGAGCATGCTCACGTAATAGGCATCAAACTTCATGGGCAGCACTTCCTCTAGTTTCATCTTGTGTTTCTTGAGTAAGCGCTTCATGGTTGGTTGTGTAAAGTGGTACAGGTGACGTGGCACATCATACGCTGCCCAGTCTGCTTTGTACTGTTGTGCGTCATGCGAATCAGCATTGGGAACAGCTATGATCAGGGTGCCGTCTTCCTGCAACAGGTTAATGAGTTCTGTAAGTGTTTCGTTCAAGGTATGGATATGTTCCAGCACATGCCAGAGCGTGATTACCTCAAATTTCTCTCCTGCTATCTCACTAAGTTCTTTCGCTATTATTTCACCTGTGTGGCCTGAAGCCTCCTCACGAGCACGAGCATTGGGCTCCACTCCTCTTATTTCCCAGCCGTCGTTTTTGCAGGCATTTAAGAACACGCCTGTTCCGCAGCCATAATCCAGTATAGATCCTTTGGCTGGTGCATGCCTGTTGATAAGCTCTACCTTTTGCTTCGTCGTAATGGAGCGTACCACATGATAGGCCCTGTTGATAATGCCTGTTTTTATGTTGCTATGCGATATGTATTCCTCAGATTCGTAATACTTATCAATACTGGCGGCATCAGGACGTGGGTTCGTGAACTTGAATGTGCAGTTCTCACACTCCACAATTACGAAGCTCTCTTTTGAGACCGCATTGTCTGTTACTACCAGAAAGTTTTTAAAATCTTCTTTGCCACATATCGGGCAATGCTCCAGTCTTTCGTAGCTCATTTATTTTCCAAGGTATACCATTAGTACAGATATGTCAGCTGGTGAAACACCACTGATACGTGATGCCTGCCCGATTGTCTCAGGCTGTATACGTAGCAATTTCTCACGCGCTTCTGCTGACAATGCAGGTATGTTGCGGTAGTCTATTTTCTCTTTGATATTATAGTTCTCGAGTTCACCCATTTTGGCAGCCATGGTGTGCTCTTTCTCGATATAGCTCTCGTACTTCACGGCAATCTCAGCCTGCTCCACACTGTCAGCCTTGAACTTGCTCAGATACTCTGCTACGGCAGGCACGGCCTCTGCGATATGTTTGATTTCGATGTTTGGCCGTTTGATCAACTGACCTGCCCGCTGCTTTTCAACGATTGGGGCTGAGCCCATTTGCTCTAGCATGCTGTTGATATCTCCCGGCTCAATCGGCTTGTTACTTAAGTAAGCTATGATTTCAGCCGTTTCGGTGATCTTCTTATCCACAGCTGCCAAACGGCTTTCGTCAGCCAATCCAAGCTCGTAGCCAAGCTTTGTAAGGCGTATATCTGCATTGTCCTGGCGTAGCAGGATACGGTGCTCTGCTCTGGAAGTAAACATACGGTATGGCTCGTCGGTACCCTTGTTTACCAGGTCATCGATCAGCACCCCGATGTACGCTTCTGATCGCTTCAGTATAAACGGTGCTTTTTCGTTTATCTTGTTATGCGCATTTATACCTGCCATCAATCCCTGGCAAGCTGCTTCTTCATATCCTGTAGTACCGTTTATCTGGCCAGCAAAGTATAGATTCTGCACCAGTTTTGTTTCCAAGGTTAGGTTCAGCTGTGTCGGTGGGAAGAAGTCGTACTCTATCGCATATCCAGGGCGGAACATCTTGGCGTTCTCAAATCCTACGATCTTACGGAGTGCTTTCAGCTGCACATCTTCTGGCAGTGAGCTGGAAAAACCATTTACATATACTTCTACTGTACTCCATCCTTCCGGCTCCACAAAGATCTGGTGACGGTCACGATCAGCGAAACGGTTGATCTTGTCTTCAATAGACGGACAGTAACGAGGACCTAATCCTTGGATACGTCCCTGGAACATAGGCGATTTTTCGAAGCCTGTTTTCAGGATCTCGTGTACATCTGAATTAGTATAGGTGATATAGCAACTGCGCTGCTTAGCCAATGGAGTGGTTTCAGTGTATGAGAATTTAGAAGGGTTCTCATCACCGAACTGTTCTTCCATACGGCTATAGTCAAGTGAGCGGCCATCAACACGTGGCGGTGTACCTGTCTTCATGCGACCAGCCTCGAAGCCAAGTTCGATTAGTTGTTCTGTCAGACCTTTAGCTGATTTTTCAGCAGAACGGCCCCCTCCCATTTGCTTCTCCCCGATGTGGATAATACCATTCAAAAAAGTGCCATTCGTTAAAATGACGGCCTTTCCGCGTATAGTTATCCCCAAGCTGGTGCGTACGCCAACGGCTCTTCCACCCTCTACTTCTATACCTGTCACCATCTCCTGCCAGAAGTCAACGTTTTCAGTTTGCTCCAGTGTCAAACGCCAGGCCTCAGCAAATCGCATGCGATCACTCTGTGCACGTGGGCTCCACATGGCAGGGCCTTTTGATTTGTTCAGCATGCGGAATTGGATCATGGTCTCGTCGGTAATGATACCGCTCATACCACCCAGCGCATCAACTTCACGCACAATCTGTCCTTTTGCTACGCCACCCATAGCCGGGTTGCAGGACATCTGTGCAATGGTATTCATATTCATGGTCGCCAAAAGAACTTTAGAGCCCATTTTGGCAGCTGCGGCAGCGGCTTCACAGCCTGCATGGCCCGCACCTACAACTATGATATCGTATTCTGGAAACATGTATTCAGGATTTAGAGATGTTTCACGTGAAACATCAAAGGGAGGTTGGTAATTCCCTTATTTGCGATTAAAATTTCCGCAAAGATAAGGAAGAATCTTCGAGTTTGCGCATAGCTGCTTCCTGCTCAGGGGTTTTATCTTTAAAACCAAGCAAGTGAAGTACGCCGTGGATGAGAACGCGGTGAAGCTCGTCATTAAAAGAGGTGCCGTGTGTCATGGCGTTATCGCGCACACGGTCAATGCTAATAAAAATATCACCTTCGATAGTGCCTTCTATGTCGGCATTGTCGAAGGTGATGATGTCTGTGAGTGTGTCGTGATCGAGATACTCTACATTGATCTGGTGCAGGTAATCGTCAGAACAGAAAATGTAAGTCAAGCTTAGCAGCTCATGTTCGTGTTGCTCTATGATGTCTGCAATCCAGTCGGAAATCTGCTCTGGGTTTTCCAGCGAGAAATCAAGATCCTCGCTGAAGAACTCAATTGGATGATCCATTCTGTGATTGTGTGATGTTAAATATTAACTGCACCTTTTTACCGTTGTCGAGGAAGTTTACTTCGTCACACAGGTTACGCATCAGGAAGATACCACGGCCGCCAGGGTTCTCCAGGTTCTCAGGAGCCGTAGGATCGGGCAGGGTGTCATAATCAAAACCAGGTCCTTCATCTTCAATTTCAAAAAGAAGCTGATTATTCTCTACCTGGAGCGTAAGGTATACTAGTTTTTCCTTGTCGAATTTATTGCCGTGGCGGATGGCATTGTTCACAGACTCTGTAACGGCTACCATAATGTTGCCATACACATCGTCTTCAAACTCGAATTCTTCCTTTGAATTGTCTATGAAGCTTTCTATAACTCGGATGTTCTCGATTAAGGAAGGAATCTGAATTTTAACCTGATTCATATTACTTGTTAGTGATGCTATAAGGTGCGTATTAGTTATTCATATTTTGGAAATACTCGCTAACCTTCTGTTTGTAGTAGGGCGTAAGCGCCGGTGATACGGTTTGCAGCAATTCCGTTTGTTTCTCTTTTGTTCTTAAATACTTTTCGAATGATGGAGGAACCCTTCTGGCAACATCCTGAGCGCTCTTGGCCTCGCGTTTATTATCCAGTTCCCGCTCCTTCATTGACTTCTCTGCTTCCAGCAAACGAGTAAGAATTTCGCGCTGCCGCATGATGGTCTGCTCAGTCAAACGTTTATTAACGAGATCAGTCTCGCTTTGTTCCATCATCTTGCTGATATTTCCCAACTCACCGTTGCCGCCCTTTTCGCCAGGTTTCTGTCCCTGTTTCTCCATTTCTTTAAGGGCGTTACGCAAAGCCTCTTGCTCCGCAGCTAATTTAGCTAATTCTTCAGACAGTGCCTTACCTGACTTGCCACCTTTTTTTAATTCTTCGATTTTTTTGTTCAAAGCATCCTGCACCTGACCAAAATCACCAGGCTGCGGCTTACTTCCCTTCTGTTTTGAGGCCATGCTGCCCTGCATTTGCTGCATGGCCTGCTGCATTTGCTTCAGCGCATCGTTGAGCATCAAAGCCAGGTTGTTCATGGATGTCATGGCGAGCTGCTGCTGAGCGGTAGCACGACCCACGTTACGGTCGCGCAGCTCTTTCATGCTGTTGTCCATGCTTTCGTTCATTTGCGCAACCTCACGTGTTACAAAAGACTCGAGCTGGAAAACTTTTTTGGCAAGAGCAAAAAGACTGTCTTCTATTACCTTGGCATTATCGCGGAGTGAGAGCTGTTGCTGAGATAGGTAAATAAAACGCGGATCGCTTTGGTTGACACCCCGGAAAGATTTCATCAGTCCTTCCTGATCAAATGACAGCTTGATCAGGTTCTCCAGGATGTCGCGTAGGTTGTCAAGGTTCTGCTGCATGCCGTCCATGCTCATGCTGTTCTGCATCTGTTCCATTTGCTGGGCCATCTGCTTCATCTTCTCCCCCGCTTTCTGCTGCGACTCGCTGGCTTTTTTATTATGGTTCTTTTCAAGCTGCTGCTGTCCCTGCTCCATGTCCTGCTCAATCTGCTGTTGCTCCTGCTGCATTTGCTGCTCGTCCATCTGATTCGGGTTCTGAAGCTTATCGTTAAGCTCTTTCAGGTCTTTCATGTCCTCCTTCAGCTGCTCAAACTCTTTCTGTATGCTTTCCTGCTCCTGCTGTAACTGCTTATTGTCTTCCTGCTTTTGGGCGGTTTTATCTGCCAGTTCTTCCTGCTCCTTGGCCATTTCCTCCAGCTTATTAGTGATGTTGTCGAGCTTTTGCTCAAACTGAAGCTGCTTAAATAGCTCAAGTGCCCTTTCCAATTCACGCTCGAGGTTGCGTTCACGGTTATCGAGTTTGCTTAAGAGCTTCTGCAGTTCAGAATCTTTCGGGCTCTGCTCTTGCAATAGCTTTTCCAGTTCTTCGTAAAGTTTTTTGGTTTCTTCGTCGAGCAGGCTGTCCATCAATTTTTTTAACTCTTGAGCTTTTTCAGCCAACTGCTTGTCCTGCTCCGAAAGCATGTTTTGCTTCTTGTTGAGTTCGTCAAACAGTTCCTTCATAGAAGAAATATCCTGCTCTAACTGTTTGCGCTTCTCAGCCAGATCCTCCAGTTGCTTTTTGTCTTGCCAGTTCAGGTCGCGCTTCGTTTTCATTTTTTCCTCAGACTGGGCCAGCTCTTCTTTCAGCTTTGTACTTCTTTCCAGTGATTTGCTCAACTGACTTTCCACCGACTGGGCATTGCTATTCAGTTCCTGCTCCAGGTCACGGCGGCTTGGCACTCGCAGTTCGAAGGAGCGGGTACGGGCACTCTTAGGTCCGTTCAAGCCATCATTGTCCCATACCTGCACAAAGTACTCCAGCTTATCGCCAGGATTGAGTTGCAGACTGGCGGTGTTCCACTGATGGTAATAGGTCTGGCTGAGTTGCTGTCGGTTGAGGCCGATCGGTACACTCTTATACTTGGCTTGCGGATTCTTATCATTCGTCACCTTGTAGTTCAGCACGAGTCGAGTCAGCCCATAGTCGTCAGATATTTCGCCGGCCAATACCACAAAGCGGTATAGAGCAGAGTCGTGGTACTGTTCTAAAGAAATAAGCGGATGCCGGTCAGGTATAGTGGTGATCTGGTAATTGATCTCTTCTTTATTTGAGCTATGCGCATTCCGAAGGTTTACACCATAGTTTTGGCTTTCGGTAAACTGCTTGCTGGCTGTGAATAAGTTTTCTTTAGATTGGGCTACAAGTGATTCAGAGGGGTTTTCAAAATTGATTTCAACACGGTCTGTCTCGGTTGCATCGAAATTCCAAGTGATAGTACTGCCTGCAGGTATAGTCGCATTCCCCGTATTCTGAATCAGTTCAGGCTTTCGCTTTAGGTAGGCAGGATAAGCCACTTCCATATGGAAGTTCTTCAGATTTGGTCTCGAGAGCAGCTTCAGGTTATAGTCATCAGACATAAAGCCCGAGCCCTCCAACTGAAACTCAACAGGGCGTTGCAACTGCTTAAAAGTATAGGTATAGCCGTTGCTGCCCTTCTGCAATCGCTGGCGTCTACCGTTGTAATGAATGTATACCTCACTCGGTATCGTTTTGCCTTCCAACTGCACTTTCAGCTCAAAATCCTCTCCTCTGTAAGTCTGCAGCGACTCATTCTCTACCACAAACCGGAAAGGTGCTAGCGGAGTATAGTGTTTCTTGTAATTGATGATGCGCTCCGTGCCCTGCACAAATATGGTAGGGTACAGCAAGGCGATCAGCAGCATGATAACAGCAGGCAGTGCAATGTATTTTAGAAGGGGCTTATTCTCTCGGTAGGTGACGGCCTCTTCGAATGGATAATTGACGAGCTGTGAGGAACGCTGGGCTATACTGGCGGCAATCAGTTCATTAGTCCGATCAAGGTCTTTTAGCTGAATAGCATTAAGCAGCTTATCCTTTATTTCAGGATAGTGATCCCCTACCCTGGCAGCAGCCTGCTCATCAGAAAGCAATTTTCGGAGGTTGGTCAGCGCTGAGATTGGGAGAATGATCCAGCGAACGAGTGCGTAGAGCGTGAGGCCTACAAAAGAGAACAGCAGAAAGGCCCGCACGATCACCGGGAAGTAAAAGATATACTCCAACAGACTATACACGATGTAAATGGACATCAGCAAGCCTGTCGCGAAAATGCTCCCCCGCAACAATAGGTTGAGGTAGAACTTTTTCTTAAAGGCCTGCAGCTGGTATAACAGCTTGTCCATCGCATCGTGCTGATTCATCTGCCTAGTTGTTTAATCGTTACTAACTCATGCTTACAGCTAATGATTAACCTGAGAGGTATAAGTTGTTAAAATATAGAAATTTAAGAGAATCTCCTAAAGCCTCTGTTATAAAACTGTCTGCACGATCGATTTAGTATACGTACAGGGCGTGCTACTATATAATATCCAATAAAACCGGGCAGTGATCGGAGTGTTTGGCTTCTGGCAATATGGCTGCCCGTTGCATACGATCCTGCAAATTGCCCGTCACCATGTTGTAATCGATACGCCAGCCCAGGTTCTTGGCACGTGCCCCTGCCCTGTAACTCCACCAACTGTAGTTGTGCGGTTCTTTATTAAAATGGCGGAAGCTGTCCACAAAGCCACTCTCGATAAAATTGGTCATCCAGTTACGCTCTTCAGGCAAGAAGCCCGAGCTGTTGGCATTTGATTTCGGGTTGTGAATGTCGATGGCCTGGTGACATATGTTGTAGTCGCCACTGATTACCATACCTGGCAACGTTTGCTTCAGGTCGCCTATGTAGCCATAAAAATCATCGAGCCATTGCATTTTGAAACCCTGCCGCTCATCGCCGCTGGATCCGGAAGGCATGTATACGCTCATTACCGAATAATCGTCGAAGTCTGCACGGATTACGCGGCCCTCGTTGTCGTAACATTCCATGCCACAGCCTATCTCCACATGCTTGGGCTTGTCTTTGCTGAGGATGGCCACACCGCTATACCCCTTTTTTACAGCAGGATGCAGGTATACGTGGTAGCCTATATCTTCGAATATGGCACGGTCAAATTTATCTTCGCAGGCTTTGATCTCTTGCAGGCAAAGTACATCCGGATTGGCAGCTTTTACCCAGTCCGTAAATCCTTTGGTAATGGCGGCACGGATGCCATTTACGTTGTAAGTGATTATTTTCATACTAACTGTTTCACGTCCTGACATAGGTAGCAAGCTCTCTTTCGATAGGAAGAAGAAACATGCTACCCGTGCAGGTAAAATTTAAAATTTTGAGATATTATATTTCGTCAGCTCTGTCGAAGTACTCCAGGATATGCCATTTCAGCATTCTCTCCTGATCTTTCAAATTAGTGAAAGGTATAGCCTTGACAGACCGGTAATGGGGCCAACCTTCTTCGTCAACCCGCTCTAGTTCATAAAAACCTGACAGACTGAACACCTTGCAGGTAGCGATGTGCATCAGGTCCTGCTTCTCCTCTTTTGTAAAATCCGAGATACCCTTTCCCAATTCCTGTATACCTATCAGAAACAGGATGGCATTCAGATCAGGTTTTTTCCCGAAAGTCTTCATCATCGAAGCCCTTAGGTTGGTCCATCTGTGATCCAGGTTAGATGATTCGTCGGCCATATGTTTAATTATTAAATAGCTGAATTGTTCAACTGCCTGCTTCATAAAACTCGCTTCTGAGTAAAGGGCAGCTGGCTGAACAAATCAACTTTGAAAATACTTTGTCTAAGAAGCGCTCTGCTGTGCTTTAAGTTCCTCCCAGTACTCTACTGCACGGCGGAAGTGCGGGATCACGATGGATCCTCCCACCAGATTGGCAATGGAGAACACCTCAAACACCTGCTCATCCGAAACGCCTTCTTCAAAGCACTTGCCCAGGTGGTACTTGATGCAATCGTCGCAACGGAGCACCATAGAGGCTACCAAACCGAGCATTTCTTTCGTTTTCACGTCCAAAGCACCCTCCATGTAGGTGTTGGTGTCGAGGTTAAAAAATCGCTTGATTACTTTGTTATCGTAAGACATGATGCGCTCGTTCATGCGCGTACGATATTCGTTGAATTCTTCTATCTGACTCATTGTTGTGTGTGCTGTGACTGTTTTATGCTATTAAAAGTATAACAGTTAAAGTTAATCTAAATTCTCAAGAATACCTTAATCACGCCTGTCCCGCTATGTTACAGGATTTTCTGTCTTTACTTTTTCCCGAAATATGCCATGCATGCGATCAGGCATTGACTCGTGGCGAGCGATATATCTGCACAGAGTGTAATGTGAAACTCCCCTACACCGACCTGCACCTGCATGGTGCGACAGAGTTGAACTACCTGCAGCAGCGGTTTTGGGGTAAGGTGCCGGTACGGTTTGCATTCTCATACCTGCTTTTCAGGCCCAAAGGGCGGGTGCAGCGCCTCTTGCACAAGCTTAAGTATAAAGGAGCTGAGGAAGTTGGCGAGCACTTGGGTATACGCTACGGCTCCATCCTGTTTGACCACGGGTATGCAACCCACTTTGACTTGATCATCCCTGTGCCGCTGCACCGGTTGAAACTACGCCGGCGTGGTTATAACCAGTCAGACGGTTTTGCGAAGGGATTATCGGAGGCACTGCAAATTCCGTGGAGTAACAAAGTGCTGGAGCGTGCCATCGATACGGACTCTCAGACAAAGAAAAGCCGTCTGGATCGCTGGCAAAATGTAGAACAGGTATTTGTTGTGAAGAAGGCTGAGGAAGTAAGCGGAAAGCGGATACTGTTAGTGGACGATGTCCTGACAACAGGAGCAACACTGGATGCATGTGCCCATACCTTATTGCAAAGTGGGTGTCATGAAGTAAGTGTGACGACCATTGCGGCAGCGCAACTTTAAGTCGGCAAGACTAAAAATGCAAAAAGCCCGGGTAAATCCCGGGCCCTTTAAAATATAGTATTAACTGTTAGTTCTTATCTGTTAGATCCTGCGTTGATCATCGCGCAACGGAAACCGATTGTTGCTGTAGATGAATCCTGCGCCATGAATCTTCTGGTACCTGGAGACAGCCAGTAAGCTACGTCTTTCCATGAACCACCTTTGTAAACGCGAACCTCGTTGCTGATCAGTGAGTGGAAACCTTCACCTGTGTCATAGTTTTCAGCTTCGTCCAGGTAACCGTCTCTACGGAATGGGTTCAGGTCTTCAACGTCCTGGAATGAAAGCGGACGATAAACATCCTGCACCCACTCGTTTACGTTACCAGCCATGTTATACAGACCGAAGTCGTTTGGCGGATAAGCATAAATGTAGTCTGTGATCATGGCACCGTCGTTCAGTGAACCGGCAATACCAGCATAGTCACCACGGCCACGCTTGAAGTTAGCTAGGAACTGGCCCATTTTCTTGCCATACGGGTTACGCAGCTGATGACCATCCCAAGGGTAAAGTCTTCTGTTGTTTTGGTTCTCGTCCTCGTTGTACTGCGTGCCGATCAGGGCTTGGGCAGCATACTCCCATTCAGCTTCTGTTGGGAGACGGTAGTTCGGCAATACATAGCCAGACTCGATTGAAAGTGCTGTTGCTTCTGTTGTTTCCTGAGTTCCACGGTTTCTTCCGAAAAGACCTCTTCTTTCAGTACCGCCAGTTGCTTCTTTAGCCAGGTTTTCGTTTACCTTAGCTGTACGCCAGGTGCAGTAGTCATTGGCCTGAAGCCAGCTAACACCTACTACCGGGAAGAAACGGAAACCAGGGTAACGCAGGTAGTACGTTACGTAAGGGTCATTGAAAGAAAGCTGACGCGACCATACAGTCGTATCCGGAAGGGCAGCTACGTATACCTCAGGTATAGAGTCACGCTTCAGGTAGTGCAGGTACTCCAGCCAGTGGATGTTAGCCACCTCAGTTTCGTCCATGTAAAATGAAGCTACCGTTACCGTGCGCTCGATATTGTCACGGGTCATGGCGATGTCCTCCTCCATAGAGCCCAGTGTGGTACGGCCACCTTCAATAAATACAAGACCCGGAGCCTGAGGGAAGTCTTCGTAATCGTTTACCTGAAACGCAGTTTCGTCCTCGTTGTATTCTATACCCGTGGCCGAGCTGTAATCGCCTGGGTCAGTGCTAGTTGGATAGCCGCCCCCTCTTCCGCATGATGCAAGGAGAGCTCCTCCTACTACAACGGCTGATACATACTTAATAAGCTTCATAGATTAGGACCTACTAATGATAAGGTTCTTTTAATGTAATTTAACGTGCAATTATAACTAAATTCAGAATGCCGGACAAACAATGTTATGGTTTATTTTGGACGATCGACGGCCTGTGAACAAATTATTTAAGTTAAGTTGTTCAAAAACGAGCGAAATTTCATTCGCGCCACCCGCCTGTCTGCCAAATCCCTTCACTCCCACGTCGTGGCTGAAGCCGATACGGAGCCTGTTCAGGCTGATGCCTGCTATCACTCCTAAACTCTGATCCTGGTCTGTGCCAGTTGCAGGTACTCCTTTATATATTACACCTAACGCCAAAGGTGAATAGATAGTATACAAGGCTAAATCAATACGATTAAAATTTTGCTGATGTGTAAAATTCAGCGCCGGACTTATGCTAAACTCAGCATTCCTGCGTCTTAAACCGGTATCTAGGTAGAACTTGTAACCGGCATTTGCTACAAAGCGCAACGGCAGCCTGGTCGTTTCGTCAAAACCATAGGATGGCTGGTTGAGGTGCGACACGTTCAGCCCGGCCCAGAAATTGTTATTGTACAAGATCGTGCCCACAGCAAAGCTCACATAGTTGGTTGGATCGAAATAATGGGCCTCTGCAGAAGTAAGAGCGGTTTGCCCAAAATCAGTTAGCTGATCGCCGAAGACCAGGTTGTCGTAATTTACACGCAGTGAGGCTATAGATGTTTGAAGGCCTCCTGCAAAAGCCAGGTTGTCGGTAAGGCGGGTATGATAGGCGTAAGCCAGAGCGGCCTGCAGTTTTTGCAATCCGCCAATACCGGCGCGGTCCTGCTGCAGTACCATCCCAATTGCACTTTTGGTGCCTTCAAAGCGATAGTCGGCAGAGACCTGATTGGTAATGAAGGATCCGTTGAGCGATGGCCATTGGTTGCGGTGGGCAACAGATACGCTCCAGTCGCGGCCCAGTCCGCTGAAGGCAGGGTTCAGGTATAGCCGGTTCGCGTACTGCTGAGTGAAGTGCGCATCCTGTGCTACAGCCAGGCCAGCGCTCAGCAGGTATAGGGCAAAGAGAAAAAAATATTTTATCCGGGCTGTAGGCATACCTTATAAGACCCTAAAACGGTTATAGTTTTAGAGCTAGTGTAAATTCTGCATGGTTTTAGCTATAAAATTATATAGCTTAGCTTTTACTAAACGCAACCATCTATATGAAAAAAGTAGTTATTGGTTTCTTCGTCTTTCTGGCGGTGCTGCTGGCAGCGGCGGCGCTGGTGCCTCTGCTCTTCAAAGATAAAATTAAAGAGGCCCTGGACAAAGAGATCGCCAAGAATATCAATGCATCTGTGATATACGCGACAGATGATGTAAGCCTTTCCCTTTTCAGAGATTTCCCGAACATGTCATTGGGTGTAGAGAACCTGCTGGTCGTTGGCCAGGATTCTTTTGCGACCGACACACTGGCGAAGGTCCCTTCTTTCCGGATGGGTCTGGATCTGATGAGCGTGATCAGTGGCAACCGTGTTAAGGTTAACAACATCAAACTTGACGACCCGACTATCCGCCTGCTGGTACTCAAAAGTGGCAAGGCAAACTGGGATATCTTCATTACGGATACCACTACAACCGCCGAGGCCGATACAACTGCCAGTGATTTCCGTATGGCAATCAAGCGGTGGGATATCAACAACGGAACACTTTATTATGATGATCTGAGCATTCCTTTCGGGTTGGCAGCCTATAACGTGCGCCATACCGGTAGCGGCGACTTTGAAAAAAGTGTATTTGACATGGAGTCCAGCACGCAGGCCGAGCGCTTCGTGATGACTTATGATGGCGTGAATTATATAGAGAATGCTGTGCTGGACGCTGATGTGACCATGGAAATGGATCTTGATCAGTACCTCTATACCTTTAAAGATAATAACATCCGCATCAACGAGCTGCCTGTGCAGTTTGCCGGTACGATACTGATGCCAGAAGACGATATTGACCTGGATCTGACTTTTAAGGCTGTGAACACAGATTTCCGTAGTGTGCTTTCGGTGGTGCCGGGTATGTTCAAAGAGGACTTTAAGGATATCAAAACAGAAGGCAACCTGAGTTTCGACGGCTATGTGAAGGGCAGGTATAACGAAACCTCGATGCCTGGATTTGGAACCGAGCTAAAAGTGGTGGACGGTATGTTCAAATATCCAGACCTGCCACAGGCTGCCCGTAACATCAACGTAGACATGCGCGTCGACAATCCGGATGGTGACATGGAAAACACGGTGGTGGATGTGCGCCGCTTCCACATGGATATGGGTAAGAACCCGGTAGATGCTCGTGTGCTGGTGAAAGGTATGGAAGTAATGCAGGTGGATGGCAACGTGAAAGCCAGCATCGATCTGGACGAGATGACCAAGGTGTTCCCGATAGAAGGTATGACGCTGCGTGGCCTCCTGAGGGTGGACGCAGACGCCAAAGGTACCTACAGCGAGAAGAGCATGCCGGTGATAGACGCTGACATGCGCCTGACCAATGGCTTTGTGAAATCTGCTGACTTCCCTGCTCCTATCCAGAATCTGAATGCGGTGGTCAACATCCTGAACAAGACAGGCAACACCGACGATACCCGAATCAACATAGAGCGCTTCAATATGACGCTGGACGGTGAGCCGCTGGAAGGCCGCATGCTGGTTCAAGGTATAGAACATCCCGCTTTCGATGGCCAGATCAAAGGTATACTGGACCTGGAGAAACTCACTAAGATCTTCCCGCAGGAAGGTATGACCGTGACAGGCCGCATCAATGCCAACGTGGCTGCTAAAGGCAAGATGTCTGATATCGAAGCTGAAAGGTATAACAACGTGACGGCCAATGGTACCATGGGCATCAGTAACCTGAACTTTGTGAGCACGGATATGCCGCAAGGTATAAGAATCAGCAAAGCAGACGCCGTGTTCAACAATGAGCGTATTCAGCTGAATGACATGAACGGCTTCCTGGGTAAAAGCGATTTCAGAGCCAGTGGCTCGGTATCGAACTACATAGGCTATGCTATGGCCGAGAACCAGTCGCTGCGTGGCAATTTCAACCTGAGCTCCAACACCTTTAATGTGAACGAGTGGATGGTGGACGAGAACACCGGCCAGACAACTACCGCTGCCAACGAAGCTGAAGGCGTGGTAGAGGTGCCGGACAACCTCGATATCACGCTGAACGTGGATGCCAAGCAGGTGCTCTATGACAACCTGAAGCTCAACAATGTGGGTGGCCGTGTGCTGATCAAAGATAAGGTAGCCAGACTGGAGTCTGTGAAGTTCAACACATTAGGAGGTACTTTCGTGACCAGTGGCAGCTATAATACGCAGAACCTGAAGCAGCCGCTTTTCGATATGCGACTGGATGTGCAGAACCTGAGCTTCAAGGAAGCCTTCAATGCATTCAACACGATCAAAGTGATTGCTCCTATCGCAGGTCTGCTGGACGGTACCTTCTCTACCAAGTTTAATTTTGCAGGTGAGATCGGGCAGGATATGACACCGGTGTTCAATACGCTGGATGGCTCAGGTATAATCGATGTGGTGAAGGCTGCTGTGCGCGATGTGAAGATTGTGGACCAGATCAGTAGGCTGACGAACTTTGATGAACTGCGAACCTTTGTTGTTGAAAACAAGCGCATCGATGCCCAGATCATAGACGGTAGCCTGGTAATTCGTCCGTTTGACCTGAAAGTGGGCGATGTGGATATGACCGTGGGTGGCTCCAACAACGTGAACGGCAACATTGACTATGTCACCGCACTCAATGTACCGGCTGGCAAGATAGGCCGTGAGCTCAATACTCGACTAGGTAGCCTGATTGGCAATGAAGCCTTAAAGACTTCTGATCGAATTACACTGAACCTGAACATTGGAGGTACACTCTCTGAGCCACGTGTGGCTTTGGCGGGTGGCAGTGCCAAGGGACAGGCCAAAGATTTGGTAGAAAGCGTTGTGAAGAGCAAAGTAGATGACGCTAAAATGCAACTGGAGCAGAAGAAGCAGCAGGTGCAGGACAGCGTACGCAACGAACTTGAAAGAAGAAAGACGGAAGCTGAGGACAAAGCCCGTCAGGAACTGGAGAAGAAACGACAGGAAGCTGAGCAGCAGATTAAAAAGCAGGCAACAGACAAGATCACCGATTTCCTGAAACCGAGAACCAAACCAGCTACACAGCCAGCTAAGCCTGATACTACTAAAGTTCAGTAGTAATACCTTATAACATTGTATAGGCTGCTATGCTTAGCTTAGCGGCCTATATTTTTTTATAGCTATATACTTTTGTGCAACTTTATCCCGTTTATTCGTATAATGGTTGCTATTTAGCACCGAAGTGGTTTAAACTTAATCCAATTTCTATGAGAACTAAATTCTTGATTCCTTTTTTGATGAGTGGCCTGGTATGGTTTAGCTCCTGCGACAGCGACTCCGACAGCAATGGTACCGCCCGTATGGAGGTGCGCATGACGGACGCGCCGGGTGACTATGAAGAGGTGAACGTGGACATACGCTCCGTGCAGATCCACAAAGAGAATACTGACAGTGAAAGCGGCTGGCTCACACTCGACGAGATCAACCCAGGTATATACAACCTGCTTGATTTTGCCAACGGACGTGACACACTGCTGGCTTCTGCTAACCTACCGGCTGGTACTATTTCACAGATCAGGCTGGTACTAGGCGAGAATAACTCCGTGAAACTGAAGAATGGCACTGTAGTCGATCTGAAGACGCCAAGTGGACAGACTTCAGGGGTAAAGTTGCAGCTGAACGCCGATCTGAGAGAAGACGTGACCTACGTGGTACTGCTGGACTTCGACGCAGCCAAATCGGTTGTGGCCAGAGGCAATGGGCAGTATAACCTGAAGCCGGTTATCCGAACCGTGACGCAAGCTATAGCAGGTGCTATTCAAGGTAGAGTAACACCTGCCGATTTAAAGCCGGGCATCTATGTAATCTCTGCTGCGAATGACACTATCGGTGGATTTGCCAATGAAAACGGTGACTTCCTGATTAAAGGTGTGAGAGCAGGCACTTATACCGTTAAGTTCTATACCGAGAATGACGAGCATAATAAAACAGTCGAAAACGTGACCGTAGCGCAAGATCAGGTTAAAAACATTGGCACGATCGATCTGATGGCCGAGTAATCCTGGACAACAACCTGCTTGGCAATAGCCAATAAATTAAAATCAACCACACATAAAAAGGGAGCCCTTCATAGCGAAGGGCTCCCTTTTTATGTGTGCAGTATAATTTCTTCTGCCGTAAAACTTCTGTTGACCAATTAGTATACTTGGCCCATGAGCTCACGCACGTACGTCACGTAATCAGTGTTGGGCGGGTTATGGCCGTTCTTGCGCAGGTCAGTAGCTACCTGGGCACGGTGGTAAGTAGCGTGGTTGAAGGCGTGCGTCAGTATATCAAGTACGCGAGTGCTATACTTGTGGCCCTGGCTGTTGGTATAATCGATCAGGCGGTTAAACTCGTCTTCATCGGACTTGGCTACCAGCTCGGCTATTTTATAAGAGGCGTACTGGTGCAGCTTATGGAGCTCCTCCAGCGTGTGTTCCTGCCATACCTTCACGGGACTTTCGGTGCCGGTGATGCGGGCGATCCAGATGGCCTGCGCATTGAGGGCGTGGCTGAATAGGCGGCCCGAGTTAGAAGGCACCTCTGGCAGCGTGTCGAATACATCCAGCATCGTCTGGTTTGCCCAGATGTTATATTCCGAAAGGTTCTTTAATACGTCGTTTCCAGTCATCTTTAATTATATTCTCTTTTATCTTCCCAAATTAAGGTCTCGTTTGTGCGTGCATCTACAAAGTCCGGGCAGCGGCCGTCGCCTTCACCCGTAATGCCGCCCTCAGGCTCACACAGCAGGTTGCCATCGGTGTCGTATACTTTGGCAGGAATGTCGCAGCAACGGCTGGTCAGGTAGTAAACTTCCTGCTCATTATAGGTATAGCGGTATACCTTGGCAGGCGGATTGGCCACCTCTTCCTCTTCCAACTCTCTGATAAGCTCGCTTAGCCAGCCCGTTGGGGTGTCACGTTCCTGCTCTACTTCAGTAGTAACTGCTGCTGGCTCCTCTGTCGTCCGACAACTTACCGAAGCGATCAAAACGGAGAAGGCAAGCACCCACTTGACGGTTTTTAATAGAAGCATAGCGTTCACTTTTTTCAAACGGTGCGCAAAGGTAGGTATTTATGGTTAAACACTGGTCATGCTGTGGTATTATACCTAATGCTGTCAGTACAAAGAGTACCCCTCCAGGTATAGCGAAACGACCAGCAGGATTATATCAAACTAAGCCCTGGCATTATGAGCAGGTCTATGTTTCCGGTTTGTCCCTTTATTTGCGCCAATTACAATTCAGTGTTTACGTAGTCGACCCAATAAGGTATGAAGATGAACAGCCCAACAGCCACGGAAGTAATAGCAGCCATCAGCACACCACCGGCAGCTAGGTCCTTGGTTTTGCCAGCCCATATATTTTGCTCCGGCGACACTAGGTCGGTAAGCGTTTCGATGGAGGTATTGAAGATCTCGGCCATCCAAACCAGGCCGATGCAAAGTATAAGCAGGCACCACTCCACCCGCGTGACTTCAAATCGGTAGGCCATGACCAGCACGATGACACTGGCTAACACGTGCAGGTGCATGTTCGGCTCGGATCGGAATACGGCTGTCATGCCTTTAAAAGCAAACCGGAAACTGTTATAGCGACTTCTAATAAACGAGGGTCGGCTCATATGGGAATATATCAGGGTGAGAATATTCAGTTTCTGCTATAATATACTGAAGATACAGGTATAAAGTTAAGAGGCAGCCCCGCCTTGCTATTCTGCAAAACGGATGGCTGCCTGATTAATACAGTAACGAAGCTGTGTGGGAGTGCGTGAATCTTCGAATAAGTGGCCCAGGTGCTGGCCGCATTTGCTGCACAGCAGTTGCGTGCGCTCCCGGTCATACGTGCGAAGCTCCTTGTGGATAATATGGTCATCAATCTGTGCCCAGAAGCTTGGGAAGCCGGAACCTACCTCAAATTTCTTGCTGGCATCAAACAGCGCAAGGCCGCAACAGGCACAGACGTAGGAGCTGGTTTCATGTGCCCGATCCGCTGCCGATACCTGTTGTCTGTGCCTGAACATTTGCTTAGGGCTATACCTGCGGTTTACTTCTCCAGGTCTTCGACCGGTACAAATTTCATAGAGAGGGAATTAACGCAGTGGCGGATATTTTTCGGGGTAAGGTACTCCCCTTCAAACACGTGCCCCAGGTGACCGCCACAGTTGGCGCAAACAATCTCGGTACGGTATCCGTCCGGGTCAGGTATACGCTTCACAGCACCCGTTATTTCATCATCAAAGCTTGGCCAGCCGCAGTTCGACTCAAACTTGTACTCAGAGGTATACAGCGGTGCATTGCAGCGGCGGCACAGGTATACGCCCTCCCCCTTAAAGTTATTGTACTCCCCGGTGCCCGGGTATTCGGTGCCCTTGCGCACGATGATGCGCTCTTCGTCCGGTGTCAGTTGGTTATACTCAGAGGGATCTTTCGCGATTTTCATAAGCTCATTAGTAATTAAGTTGTGTATACGAAGGTATACAAATAACGCACCGCAAGACCTTGCCATGACAGGATGGCGCACGCTTACTGTACAGGCGGGCAAATGCTATGCACCCTGCCCCACATGCTGCGACAGACCACCATCCATAAAGTAGCTCGATCCGGTAACATAATCTGAGTCAGAAGAAGCCAGAAACAGCGCTACCTTGGCGATCTCCTCGGGTTTGCCCGCCCGCTTCATCGGGATGTTCTGTTCACTTTCCTGACGGGCCTCTTTGTCATCTACCGCCTCTTGGTTCATGGGGGTCAGGATCATGCCGGGGCAAATGTTGTTTACGTTGATGCCATCTTCTGCCAGTTCCAGCGCCAGGGTGCGGGTAAGGTTGCGCACGCCCGCCTTGGAAGCGCAGTAGTCTGCCGTACCCGCAGACACGATCTCCTCGTGCACCGACGACACATTGATGATCTTACCTTTTCCACCATTCTGTTTGCGGTGCCTGATAAAAGTGCGGCAGCAGAAGAAAGTACCGTAAAGGTTGGTCTTGATCGTCCTGTCGAAAACTTCGGTGTCCATGTCGGCTACGTTGATGCCAGAGCCGTTTACTGCCGCGTTATTCACAAGTATATCGATGGAATCGAACTCTTTCAGGGTCTGCTCAAAGAGCTTTTCCACAGCCTGCTCATCGCTGATATCCACCTGCAGCACCAAGCCTTTGCGGCCGTGCTTCTTTACTTCGCTCAACGTTTCTTCAGCACCTTCCTTATCGGTGTGGTAGGTAACCACTACGTCAGCTCCTTCTATGGCGTATTCAATTGCGGTGGCCTTTCCAATGCCTGAGTCAGAGCCGGTGATCAAGGCAACTTTGTTTTTTAGTTTGTCCATTGCTTAGGTTTTAGAGGTATGGATATAAAGCATACGTAATCATACTTGTGGTAATGGCAGATGGTTGTGATGCTGTGGAAAGCAAGTTGAAGGGAGTCTAAACAGGTACGTGAACGGAAGCAGCCAGATAGGCGAAAGCTACTGCGGCAGCCGGTAGATGAGCGGGTGCCGATTGTTTATAAAGTGCGCCGCAGTTTCGGCTGAAATGGCAGCTGGGTAAGTCATGAGCAGCAATGTAAGTGGCTTTAGACCCGGGTAGTAAGGAGGCTGTTGGTAGAAGTGATCATTCAGTATAAAACCGCTCTGCTCATAAAACCGGATACGGCGCTGCTGAATTTCTTCGAGCGGTGGCTCTACTTCTAAAAGCACAGGCCTTGTATTGCGACTTGTGAAGGCCTCCAATATAAGTTTGCCATAGCCCCTGCCGCGCAAAGCCGGAACCGTGGCAAAGTGCTCGATGTAGCGTACCTCCTCAAAGCTCCACCACAGCAGTATACCTACCAGCGCATCCTCCCGCAGTATCAGCTCAAAATGGTAGCTGGCATGGGACATGATGTCGAGTTGCCAGTGCAAGGGGCGTCGCTCTTCCAACGGGAAAGACTGCTCGTACAGCTCCCAGGCTTCTTCAAAGAGATGGTGTGATGCGTTTATTAATCGGAGATGCTCCATCTGGATTAGCTGTAAAGCGATAGCCTTTTCTACTGCAGCAAAGCTAAGTACTACTTTTGGTGTAGTTTCTGATTGTTCAGCAGTTTTTGGATCGTCTGGACAATGCGTTCCACTTTGGTCTCGTCGGTTTTGGCAGCATATACCCAGTCCACTATGGCTTTCTGCTCGCCATCGGTACACTTCAGGAATTTTTGGTAGGCATTGGGTTCGTCCTGCAGGCAGAGTAACAACTCTTCGGGCACTTCCTGCAGTGTGTTGTCAGCGTATAGTGTTACCCGGACCCAATCACCCGCCTCCTTCTTTATCTTCTTCCGGATCTCAGCCTTTACAGACAGGAAAAGCTGCCCATTCCCCATCGGCATCAGGTGAAAGCCTTTTATTTCGTAACTATCGATGGTGCCCCTCACCCTGACCCAGTTGAAATAGGTGTGCTTGTCAGGTAATACCTCAGGTATAGCCGCATAGGTCCAGCCGCCTTTGCCCGGGAATTTCTCGAGCAGGTACAGTTTATCGGTGAGGGGTTGGGGCATGATAGAGTTGATGTATTTATTGTATATGCTTTTGGGAAGCATAATTTGGTTTAGATAATTGCTATGAGACAAAGTCTGTGGTAGCATCTACTCTGTATACTTCATCAATTGTCTTATTATCTTTATTCTTCCATTCGGTCCATCCATTGGCTCGTCGTCCAAGTACGGCAGCAGCTGCAGCACTGGGTGAACCAAAAATAAAGTCTTCTGCAAAAATTAAAACATCATTGTCTAGAATTAGAATTTTATCATCGAGTAATTTCTTTCGCATCCCAGTTACCCAGCTACCTGCCGTCTTCGTTTCTTCTTTATTAGCTACAGATCCTTTTAAAACAACAAAACCATCATCAACCATTTCACCCTGAGCCATTGCATTTTTACCTTTACAGAAAAGAATTTCTCGCTTGTTTGTAGAGGGCTGTCTTATTTCTTCGAAGATAGGGAAGCCAAGTGTAGACAAAAGCACTTTGATTGTGTCGAAATTATCAAGTAAGTCAGCTTCCATACTTTCTGTTATGTATGGCTTTGCAGGCGTTGCTAAATTATCTGTATCATATCTGCCGATTTCATTTGCAGTTTTTATACAAATATGTTCTAAATACTTTACATGAGATTTGGTAAACGTATTAGACTTAGACGTAACTACAACAGCATAATTCCAAAAGTCTTTGACTTTATTATGCATTTTAAGTCGCTCAAAACAGTCTTCCGTTTCGCCTATATAGGAAATAGGTCTTGCCTTATCTTCATTAACTCCAAATAGGAAATAAACTCCAGATTTCCTGACTTCCGGTCTTACTCCAGAATCTGTTAGCTTTTTCCTTGGAATTAGAACAGCTACAATCATTCTGTTGGTCAGGTCTGCGATCTTAATACTTGTTGGATTACCATCTGGTAAAAAGATCTGGATTGTCTGTGGCCTACTCATAATGATGGAGTTTGTTTAGAGCTGAGCTATAAATATAGCAAAAGCTACTTAGACTTTATAAACAAGAAAAGCAGCCCTTTGCAGAGCTGCTTTCCAGTTTACTATATTCCAATCTTACTCTTCTAATTTAAGTGGGTAATCCGTGCAGCGGGCCTCTACTACTCTGAAGTTGCCATACTGTTTCTTGAGTGAAGCAGTAGGGTCTGCGTTTACTGGTATAAGCTGCTTGTCACGGCGCTGCGTTTCGATCTGGAGCGTCTCGCCTAAAGCATTGGCCTCTGTGGCTGCGATCTTGAACATGGTGCCGGGCTTCATGCCCTTTGCTTCAAAAATTACGTTGCCTCTGCCTCTCTGGCCATTTTGCTTTGACTTAACGGTGACGTTGGCAGGCTGCTGACCGGTGTACTCCAGCCACAGGGTATGCACCTCCTGGTAGCGGGCATCATCATAGCGCCCCTGCCCTTCTACGCACAACTGCAGACGAGCCACAGCACCAGAACCTACTTTGCTACGCTCATCTCCGAAGGTGACAATAGCTTTAGCCACATTAGGTATATTATTGAAAGACACGATCACAGTTGAGTTCTTCTCTCCTGTCGGAATCTCCTTACTTTCTAGCAATTGTCCGTTGCGGCTGTAAAGCTCTACTTTAGAACCTTTGTCTTCGGCGGCAATATCTGTGAAAACCATGGTCTTCATGGTAACGGTGCTCACAGGAGAGAAGTCAAGTATCAGCCGGCCACCTTTGCGGTTGGCCTGCTTGCCAGAGCCATCGCCTACCGTCAGCAGACCTGTCATGGCCATCATGTTGGCATCCATTCTGTTTACAAGGTCAGTGGCGGGATCGTGCGCGTCGAGCAAAAGGGCCTGCGTCTCTTGCAGGTATTTGCCATTGTGTCCTCTTTTCTGAGCCTTCACAATCATCACAGCGCCGTCCTCCTCTATTACATCGGCAGTGCGGGGCAGGGTACCTTCGCCAAAAGACTGCACCAGGTTACAGGTTGTCGGGTCGTAGCCAATTAGGTTATCGTCTTGAGTAACGGCCATGGGTTCTGCAAAGTCATGCTCATTGTTGCGCTCACACGAAAAAAGGAAAAGACTGGCAAAAGCTATGGCGAGAGTTCTTGTACTGAATGCTTTCATAGGAAATAAACTAGGGTGAAAAATAAATACAATGCAGTCTGTGAACCGATCACAGGTATACACATATAAATTGTATTATATATTGTTAATTGATTTAATTAATATTAAGCGAAGGCGAACCTTTTGCAATGCGGTCCGACTGACCGGAATGTCTGTTTTTATAACACGAGGGGATAATCCACTGATTTGAAGCTTCTGAATTGGAATACGTGACATCTTTCAGAACGGTTTGTGGAATTGTGCTAAAATTTGAATTTTTTATGATAGGCTACTGGGAAATTGCCCTAAAATTGATTTCTAAAAGGATTCTTTAAATTCAGCAAAGACTGGTAATTTGTGCAGAAATTGATGGCAAATAAAAAAGGCAGCCTTCACAGGGCTGCCTTTTGCTAGTGCGTATGTTGCGTGTTAGGACCTGCTTATTTCTTCAAGCTACCAATCATATCCTCTGGCTTCACCCACTCGTCGAACTGCTCGTTTGTAAGATGACCAAGTTCGATGGCTGCCTGACGAAGTGTAGTACCTTCTTTGTGCGCTTTCTTCGCAATGGCTGCGGCTTTGTCATAACCGATGTGCGGGTTCAGGGCTGTCACCAGCATCAGAGAGTTCTCCAGGTTGTGCTTGATGCGCTCTCTGTTTGGTTCTATACCTACGGCACAATGCTTGTCAAATGAGTCGCAGGCATCACCGATCAGCTGGGCACTCATCAGCAGGTTGTAGATCATCACCGGCTTGAACACGTTCAGTTCAAAATGGCCGTTCATGCCACCTACTGATATAGCTACATCATTGCCGATCACCTGGGCGCAAACCATTGTCATGGCCTCAGCCTGAGTTGGGTTCACTTTGCCTGGCATAATAGAAGAGCCCGGCTCATTTTCAGGTATAAGGATCTCGGCTATACCTGAGCGCGGACCAGAAGCCAGCAAACGGATGTCGTTGGCTATCTTCATCAGCGAAACAGCCAGCTGCTTCAAGGCACCAGAAGTCTCTACCATCGCGTCGTGTGCAGCAAGGGCCTCAAACTTGTTTGGAGCCGTGCGGAAGTCGTGGCCGGCGTACTTCGAGATTTTCTCGGCAACAAGCTCAGCGTAACCAGCCGGCGTGTTCAGGCCTGTACCTACGGCGGAGCCGCCCAGTGCCAGGTCTTTCAGGTGGTCCAGCGTGTTTTCCAGCGCCTTCATGCCATACTCCAGCTGCTTCACGTAGCCAGACAGTTCCTGGCCCAGTGTCAGTGGCGTAGCGTCCATCAGGTGCGTACGGCCGATCTTCACCACATCCATAAACTCTTCTGACTTTGCCTTCAGCGTGTCGTGCAGTTTCTTCACCATTGGGAGTGTATGCTCCACCACTTTTTTGTAAGCGGCAATGTGCATGGCTGTCGGGAAGGTATCATTAGACGACTGTGACTTGTTCACATCATCGTTCGGGTGAATCTTCTTTTTCTCGTCCATCAGGCTGCCGCCCAGCACCACGTGTGCACGGTTGGCCACCACTTCGTTCACGTTCATGTTCGACTGCGTGCCCGAGCCTGTCTGCCATACCACCAGTGGGAACTGGTCGTCCAGCTTGCCTTCCAGGATTTCGTCGCATACCTGCGAGATGATGTCGGCTTTGTCCTGCGCCAGTACACCTAGCTCAGCATTGGCCTGCGCCGCTGACTTTTTCAGGATAGCGAAGGCTTCAATGACCTCTTTCGGCATCTGCTGACCACCGATGGTGAAGTTTTCTTTTGAGCGCTGTGTCTGCGCGCCCCAGTATTTGTCGGCAGGCACCTCAATCGGGCCCATCGTGTCTTTCTCTACGCGAACTTGCATATCGTTTATACTTAGGTTTAAAGGATCAGTTTAACTGTGGCAAAACTACGAAAAATATTCTTTTAAGGCCGCTTTGCAGGTATAATCAAGGTATAGCGCATACCTGCAAGTTTAGCGGATCACACGCTTGCCGGAGCGGTCAGCCATCAGGGCGATCATATCCAGCGAAACAGGCTTTAAGTAGGCTGTGTTTAGCACCGTCTGGTCTTCAAACGTGATTAGGTATTCTCCCTCTGTGCCTAGGTAGCGGATGCTCTCAATGGCGGCGTGCGGGTAAGTGCGTTCCTGATTGAGCAGGTTGGTCACCTGCACCTGGTTTTCGTCCACGTTGACGTGCCAGCGCATGGCAAACCAAAGCACAACCAGCGAGAAACCCAGCATGACGCCAAACAGGATGCTGTAGAGGCGGATGGAACGAAGCCCCTCCTGCTGGCGCAGGTACTGCTTGTACAGGTCATAGTCCTGGTTGAGCAGCGTGCTTTGTGAGAGTCGGAGCGGTAGCAGCGCCACGGTGAGGCCTAACAGCAGGCCTGGCGCAAAGAAAGCCTTGAAATTAGGTGTCATTACGAACATCTGCTCAGAAGACAGGTGCAGAATGCTGGAGAGCATGGCCAGCGCCCCGGAGAAAAAAACGGACAGCACCGAAGCGAATACAAAGTAGGCCAAAGTTAACTGCCACTCTTTCTTTTGCAGGTAGCGGGACTCGTCAGCACTTAATTGAGCCTGCTGCCCTGCCGGCGACAGCCGGCGTAGCGCATAACGGAGCACAGGTAGCAATATGGCCACGGCTATGAAACTCAACAGCAGGCTTTTCAGAATATCTATCATGGTCAAAAGGTATTTGGCGTAAAATTAACACGCAATACCCAATTTACGGCAGAAAAACAGCAGTATCCACTTAATAAGTGATAGTTCGGACATAAAGGAATGACATGGCATGACTTACTGCAGCGGTCGGATAATAAGCCCCTGAAATGTTGCAGGAGATACAATATTTTAGTTATTTTTGATGACCTAAACATTGAACTAAGTGCTTCTGCCGGCCGTTGTTTTGCGCAAGGCCGGTGTTTTTTTGAATAGCCTGTTCATTTATCTATGAAACTTTCCAATCTCGTAGCGTTTGTCAGGGAGTATCTGATCGCGATCTCATCTTTTCTGCTTATCTTTTTACTCACGCTTTTTATTTATTCAGAGACGAAAAAGAAAGCACTGGAGCGCAACGAGAAACTCTTTGAACTAAAAGCTACCCAGGCTACCCAGGCGTTGGAATTGCGCATGCGTGACTATATGCAGATCCTGGTGGGTGCCAAGGCCCTTTTTGTGGCTTCCGACACAGTGACCCGCGAAGACTGGGAGCAGTACTACAGCACACTCAAGCTTGAAGAAAACTACCCCGGCATTCAGGGAGTAGGCTATGCCCATATTGTAAAGCCCAATGAGCTGCCCGCTCATGTTTCCCGCCTTCGTAAAGAAGGCTTTAAAGACTTTGCCATCCGTCCGGAAGGGCAGCGGCCTATCTACACTTCCATTATTTACCTGGAGCCCCTTGATACGCGTAATCAGCGGGCCATTGGCTTCGATATGTTTAGTGACTCGGTGAGGCGCTCAGCTATGCAAATGGCCCGCGACACCCGCAAGCCTGCCATGTCAGGCAAGGTGAAGCTGGTGCAGGAGACAGGCGTGGATGAGCAATCTGGATTTCTGATTTACCTGCCCATCTACCAGGACAATGCCGAGCCCGAGGCTATAAAGGAGCGGCAGCGGCTGATCGAGGGTTTTGTGTATAGCCCTTTCCGGGCCAAAGACCTGATGATGGCCATCTGGGGGAGCAACTTTAATGACCTGGATATTGAGGTATACGATGGCAATCGCTTAGGGGAGAATGACGTGCTTTACAGCACAGGCGAGGAGCTGTATTTTCATGCAAATAAAAAGCGTGAGCTTGATATGCTAAGCACACTCAGTATAGGTAACCATACCTGGCGCGTGTATTGCTCTGCCAAGCCGTCGTTTGTGCGCTCTGCCGATACGGAGCTGCCTTACTTTATTTTGCTGGGCGGTACGATCATCAGTTTGCTCATGTTCTTCATTATCTGGTCGCTCATCAACACACGCCGTTCCAACAGCCTCAAGCAGACTATTACCGACAATGCTACCGCCGCGCTGTTTATCATCGACTCAAACGGCAACTGTACGTTCATGAACCCGGCCGCTGAGGAAATGACCGGCTACGATTTTAAGGAGGTGCAAAATAGATCGTTGCATGAGATGGTGCATCACAGCAGGCCGGACGGTTCACATTACCCAGCAGCTGAGTGCCCGCTTCGTAACGCCCTCCGCAACCGAAAGCTGAAGCAGGCATACGACGAAGTGTTTATCCGGAGAGATGGAAGTTTCTTTGATGTGTCTTGCTCGGTGCATCCGATTGAGGACGGAAGCAGGGATGCTTATGCCATTATTGAAGTACGCGATATTACAGAAGAGAAAAGAGCCCAGCAAGCTATTATCGAGAGCGAGGCCCGTTTCCGCACTATGGCTGACAATGCCCCGGTGATCATCAGCATACTTGACATCTGGAAGCAGAGTGTGTATGTGAACAAACAGTGGCTTGACTTTACAGGCCGCACCTTCGAAGACAGCATAAACTTCGGTTGGCAGCAGGTTATTCACGCGCAGGATGTTGCAGCATTTGAGGAGCAGTATAACCAGGCACAGGCTTCGGAGGCCGGTTTCAGAGCTGAGGTACGCATGCGTCGTTATGACGGACAGTACCGTTGGATGGTAGCGACCTGCACGCCGCGCTTCGGTGCTGATGGTGACTTCCTGGGATATATCAGCTCAACCATCGACATCACCGATATAAAAGAAGCGGACCGCAAGGTGAAGCAGAATGCCGAGCTTCTGCAAAAGCTATTCGTTGAAGTACCTGCATTGGTGGGGCTGGTACGGGCTTCAGACAAGCAGTATCTGTTGGCCAACCCGCTTTACCGTAAGCTCTTCGGCAACCGCTTATTAGTAGGCAAAACGCTGCATGAAGCCCATGCAGAGCTGGCATACCAGGGTATACTGGAAGAGATAGACAAGGTATTCAGTACTGGCACCCATTACGTGGGCAAGGAAGTGCCGCTTATGATTGACCGGCATAACGACGGCAAACTTACCCAGAGCTACTTCAACATGGTGATACAGCCGCTCATGGACGCCAAAGGCAAGCCAGAGGCGGTGCTCATTTTTGCGGTGGAGGTAACAGAGTTGGTTAAGGCCCGCACGAAACTGGTGTCGACAAACGAGGAGCTAAGCCTCAAAAACATGGAGCTGCTGCGCACCAACAATGACCTGGATAACTTCGTCTACACTGCCTCGCATGACTTAAAGTCTCCTATCGCCAACATGGAGGGACTCTCGAACATGCTGCGTGATATACTGGAAGGCAAGTTGGAAAGCGAAGACAAGCAGTTGCTGGATATGCTGGCTGAGGCGATCGACAAGCTAAAGCGCACAATTGCCGACCTGGCTGAAATCACCAAAGTGCAGAAAGGCCTCCACGCCAAAGTAGAGCCGCTGTCGTTTGAGCAGGTGCTACAGGACGTGATGCTGGATATTGACAGCCTGATAAAGGAATCGAATGCGAAGGTAGAGGTTGATTTTCAGATGAAAGATCTGCTCTATGCCCGTAAAAACCTGCGAAGCATCATTTACAACCTGATGTCGAATGCGATAAAATACCGCAAGGCCGAGGTTACTCCGGAGGTGCGCATCAGCACATACCTGGAGGATGATTATGTAGTACTGCAGGTGCAGGATAATGGACTAGGCATCAAAAAAGGCCAGGAGCACAAGCTGTTCGATATGTTTAAGCGCCTGCACAACCATGTGGAGGGTACAGGTATAGGCCTGTATATTGTGAAGCGTATCATCGAAAACAACGGTGGCCGCATAGAAGTAGAAAGTGAGCTAGGCCAGGGCACTACCTTCCGGGTATACTTTAAGCAGGTGCCGGTGCAGGCGCCCTTGCAGTCACAGCAGGTATAGCTTTCAGAATTATTCTAAGAACAAGCCAGCTCTGAGTAAAAGGGCTGCATAGGTATAAAGCGGAATGGCTAAAATTAAAACCTCATATTTCTGCCAGAACTGCGGGGCGCAGTCGGCCAAGTGGATCGGCAAATGCCCTGCCTGCGGCGAGTGGAACACCTACGTGGAGGAAGTGGTGCAGCGCGAGGAACTTACCCCTTCTAGTGTCTGGAAAGTAGGCAATACCAGCAGTTCGGCGCAGGTGGCCAATAAGCCCAAGCCAATTGCTGATATCAGCTACCAGGAGCAGCAGCGAATCCAGACGGTGGACCAAGAGCTGAACCGGGTGCTGGGCGGCGGCATTGTGCCAGGCTCCATGGTGCTTATAGGCGGCGAGCCAGGTATAGGCAAGTCTACGTTGATGCTACAGATCGCCCTGAGCCTGACGGGGCTGCGGGTGCTGTACGTGAGCGGTGAGGAGAGCGAGCACCAGATTAAGATGCGGGCTGAGCGCCTCAATGCACAGACCTCAGACTGCTTTATCCTGACTGAGACAGGCACGCAGAACATCTTCAAGCAAATAGAGCAGCTGCGTCCACAGGTACTCATCATTGACTCCATCCAGACGCTGCACTCTTCTTTTATAGAGGCTGGGGCCGGCAGTGTGAGCCAGGTGCGGGAGTGTACGGCTGAGCTGCTCAAGTTTGCCAAAGAAAGCGGCACGCCCGTTTTCCTGATCGGTCACATCACCAAAGAAGGTAACCTGGCAGGTCCCAAGATACTGGAGCACATGGTAGACACGGTGCTGACGTTTGAAGGCGACCGCCACATGACCTACCGTATCCTGCGCACCTCCAAAAACCGCTTCGGCTCTACCTCAGAGCTAGGCATATACGAAATGCTGGGCACAGGCCTGCGCGAAGTGAGCAACCCATCCGAGATCCTGATCTCACAACGGGAGGACGCTTTCAGCGGTATCGCCATTGGTGCCACGCTGGAAGGTAACCGACCGCTACTGATTGAGGTGCAGAGCCTCGTAACGCCTGCCACCTACGGTACGCCACAACGCACCAGCACCGGCTTCGATGGCAAGCGCCTGAACATGCTGCTGGCTGTATTGGAGAAGCGCGGTGGGTATAGACTGGGCACGCAGGACGTGTTCCTCAACATAGCCGGTGGACTTAAAGTAGAAGACCCGGCGCTAGACCTGGCCGTGTGCGCCTCTATCCTCTCCTCTTTCGAAGACATTGCCATACCTAGCACCTCATGTTTTGCAGCGGAGGTAGGCCTTGGTGGTGAGGTAAGAGCTGTCAACCGTATTGAGAACCGCATTACCGAAGCAGAAAAGCTTGGCTTCCGGGACATTTACATCTCCAAATACAACAAGAAGGGAATGGATCTGAGCAAATTCTCCATCAACGTGCATGCTTTTGGACGTTTAGAGGAAGTGTTTGCGTCACTCTTTGGTTAGAATTGTGCTTTAAACAGGAAGTAGTTCTATCTTTCGTATAATTTCAAGGGCAGTATTGGGAATTGGGATTTTAATCTATAAAATTAATGTTCAGTGCGTTAACTGAAATTTTCGGGCCATGAACGGCAAGCCGAAAATAGAAGCAAGTTGGACTGAAAATTAGATTTTATAAGACACCTCTACCCGCTGTACCTATGAAACGTATGCTTATACTGTTGCTGGCATGTATGCTGGCAACACATTCCTTGTTGGCTCAAGGTACCGTTACGATTACGGGCAAAGTCCAAAAAGGCCAGGAGGATGACATCTTCATCGCCTCTCTCCCCTCTTTATTATTTCCGGAAGAACAGCGCACGTTTGCCGAAATCAATAACGGGCGTTTCAGGCTTGAGCTGCCTGTTAGCAAGCCCCTTACGGTAGAGTTGGTGTACGGCAACGAATCTGCTCCGCTATACCTGGAGCCGGGCTTTGAGCTACAGGTAACGTTTTCTGCTGGCAAAATGCTCAAAACGCTGAAGTACAGCGGGCAGGGTGCGAATGAAAACAACTACCTGACCCTGCATGCCTATCGTTTCGATGAAGAGGAGGACTACCAGACCCTGCCCGACAATGTAAAGCTTTCAGAGAAGGAGTTTCTGCAGTTCCTGGATTATCGCAGAGAAGATCAGCTGGCAATTTTTGAGAAGAGGATAGCAGCGAAGCCAGTAAGCGAGTATTTCAGACAACTCATACTGGCGGAGATTGACTACAGCTACGCCAATGACCGCCTCACCTTTTTTAACATGCGTGAGCTGATGAGGCTACCGGTGCAGCTTACCCCTTCTACAGGCTACTTCGACTTCCTGCAGCAGCTGGACATGGAGCAGCTTGCAAGCCTGGAGGCCATCAGTTTTCCTGCCTTCCTGCGCAATTACATTAAGTTTATAGGAGAGCAAGCCCAGCTGGATGCGGGCGACATCCATTATTATAAAAAGACATACGAGCAGGTGAGCCATACCTTGCAAGGGCAGGCGAAGGTAATGGCGCAGGCCTACCTCATCCGTCAGTCGCTGCAGCAAGGCAATGTGCTGCATGTGCCTGCTATGCTGCAGGACTTTCGCCAACACAAAGCCGTAGCTGACGTGTACGCCACTTTGCTGCAACAGTACGAAAGCCACCCGGGCTTAGGTATAGGCAGCGCGGCTCCAGACTTTAGTCTGCGTGATATAAACGGGCAGTTGGTATCGCTCAGCGATTTTAAAGGCAAGATTGTGTACCTGAGTTTCTGGCGTACTGACTGTGGCCTGTGTATGGTAGAGCAGCCGCATGCGCAGGAACTGGCCCGAAAGCTACAGCCACACGATGTCGTGCTCATCAATATAGGCGTAGATGAGCAAGAGCAGTCCTGGCGCAGTGTGGTGCAATCGAGAGGACTTGGAGGGGTGCAGCTATACCTAAAGGGTCAGGGCCACGAACTGGCTCGTCAGTATGGCCTCAAAGATGTACCGGCTTATTTCCTGATAGACGAAGACGGCACAATTCTGAGCACGAAGCCGCGGCGCCCCATAGACCGCGAAGCCGAAAAGGAAATCCTGCAGCATGTCATGAACAACAGAGCTTCACGCAGGTAATAGCTATACCTGACTATATACAAAGCCACCTATGTGCACGAGCATGGGCGGCTTTCTTTTTGGGTCTAACTTCACCGTTTATGAGAGCATCAATAACCGTGTATTTGTTTAGTGCGTAATTAAAGCCTAGCCCCTTTATGCAAGGGGGTGATAGAAAGGAATTGATTGTTTGAGATATCCTTATTCATTTAACAGCTAGAAAAATATGGCATTAATCAACAAAAACGACATTGAGAAGCTTCTCAATGTACAGAACAACACGAAAGGCGCACTTTGCATCTCTATCTACATACCTACGCACCGAGCTGGCCACGAAACACTGAACGGTCAGGACCACACGCTATTCAAAAACAAACTGAAAGAAGCCCGCATACTACTGGCAAGGCATGATGTGGCCGATGCTGAAATTGACGCTTACCTGAAGCCTGCTGAAGAACTGCTGAATGATACTGGTTTCTGGCGTCATCAGTCTGAAGGCCTGGCTGTGTTTATCACCAAAGGCTTCTCGGCACACTATACCCTGCCGATCACGATGCCGGATGTGGTGTACGTGCTCGACCAGTTCTACTTCACGCCTATGCTCCCGATCCTGAGCCAGAACGGTCGCTTCTTCATCCTGTCGCTCTACCGTGAGCGTATCGGATTCTATGAGGCTACGATCGACCGCATCCGCCAGATCGATATCAGTGCCTTTGCGCCGGAGAGCATGAATGAGGCCCTGAAATTCACAATCAAAGGCAACGATCAGGATTTCCATCACTCCACTACGACGGTGAACGGATCGAACATCGTGCATGGCGCCGGTGCTGTAAAAGGCGACGACGAGCATGACGAAGTGCGTGAGTTCATACACGAGATCGATAATAGCCTGCAGGAAATTCTGCACAACGCCACAGAACCACTGGTACTGGCAGGTGTGGACCACTACTGCGCTTTGTTCCGCAAGTACAGCAAGTATAAGCACATCGTGCCGCAGAATATCAACCTGAATGAAACAGCTGCAGGTATGAGTCCGCAGACCATACACGAGAAGGCGCTGGATGTGATGAAGCCGCTGATGCAGCAGAGCCACACTGACTCGTTGAGCCGCTACGAAAACGTGGCCGGAACAGGCGTAACTTCAGAGGACATTGCCACCGTGGCTGCCGAGGCCGTGCATGGCCGTGTAGACACGCTGTTCATTGCGCCAAGCAGCCCGGTATGGGGACGTTACGATGCCAAGAGCGCCGTAGCAGAGGTGCACAAAGACTACCAGCGCGGCGACGACGACCTGATCAACTTGGCAGCTATCAAGACGCTGGCGCAGGGTGGTAAGGTATACGTGAGCAGCTACAATGGCTTGTCGGAGGCAGGCGATGATAACGGTAGCGTAAAAGCACTCTTCCGTTACTAAGCGAACCTTATTTTTGGCCGTTAGCGCCATAAAGTATAATTTAGTGGGGCAGCCTTTGTGGGCTGCCCTTTCTTTTGCATACCTATACATGAAGCTGCACCTCTCTGATAAGCTCAATTTCCTGTCGAAACTAACGCCACTGCGTGTGCTAAACGCCCTGCAGGTGGCAGGCAGCTACTGGTATGCAAGGGCTTCGCGCAAGGCCGTGCACTGGGGTGATCCGCTCAGTATTTCGTTTGAACCGACCACTTCCTGTAACCTGCGTTGCCCCGAGTGCCCGAGTGGGCTCCGCTCATTCACCAGGCCCACAGGTATGCTACAGGCCGATCTGTTCAAAGACACCATAGACCAGCTGCATAAGCGCCTGCTATACCTGATCTTCTACTTCCAGGGAGAGCCCTACCTGCACAAGCAGTTTCTGGAGCTCGTCAAATACGCATCGGACCGTGGCATCTATACCGCTACTTCTACCAATGCCCACTTTCTCGACAGCGACACCGCCCGCAAAACTGTGGAGTCAGGACTGGACCGCCTGATCGTATCTATAGACGGCACCACACAGGATACTTATGCCTCCTACCGTGTGGGAGGCAAACTCGATAAGGTGCTGGAGGGCACGCGGCAGGTCGTGAAGTGGAAAAAAGAACTGAAGTCACGCACACCGCATATTATGTTTCAGTTTTTGGTGGTGCGACCCAATGAGCACCAGATTTCGGAGGTGCAGGCGCTGGCCGACGAACTTGGTGTGGACGAAGTCGTATTTAAGACGGCGCAGATCTACGATTATGAGCAGGGCTCGCCGCTTATACCTACCATCGACTATTACTCCAGGTATAGGAACAACGGCGATGGCAGTTACTCCATCAAAAACAAGTTGCTTAACCAGTGCTGGAAGATGTGGCACTCCTGCGTCATCACCTGGGATGGGTTGGTAGTTCCCTGCTGCTTTGATAAGGACGCCGAATACCGCATGGGTGACGTGAAAGCGCAAAGTTTCCGGCAGGTATGGCGCAGCCCGGGGTATAACCAATTCCGGAGATCGCTGTTACAGTCACGGGAAGAAATAGAAATGTGCCGCAACTGCACCGAGGGCACACGGGTATGGGCCTAAGCTGTACCTGACGATCAAGTAGAACATTAAATACCGTATATGAACGACATTAACAAAGCGATTGAGTTACTGCTAAGTAAGCTGGAAGGCTGGGGCGAGCATTTGATTTTGATGCTGCCGAACATTGTTGTGGCAGTTATCCTCCTGATAATCACATTTATAGTTGCTCGCTTTATCCGTAATGGGCTCGATAAAGTGATTGGTCGCATCTCACACAGCGCAGCGCTCAATAATCTGATATCTACTATACTATACCTGGCTTTGCTAGCCGTCGGCTTCTTCTTTGTGCTCAGTGTGCTGCAACTCGACAGGGTGGTTATCTCTTTGCTGGCTGGTGTGGGTATCATTGGTCTGGCCCTGGGTTTTGCCTTTCAGGATATTGCCGCTAACTTCATCTCGGGCATCATCATTGCGGTGCAAAAGCCCTTCGGAGTAGGCGATATGATTGAGACCAATGATTATTTTGGAGTAATTGAGCGCGTGTCATTGCGTACGCTGGATATCCGAAAGCCATCAGGTGAGTTGGTAAAGCTGCCTAACAAAATGGTGTTTGAGAACCCGGTGACCAATTATTCGAGTAGCGGTATCCGGCGTCTTGACCTGGATGTGGGGGTGTCCTATGGTGAAGATCTGGAAAAGGTGCAGCAAATTGTAATAGAAGCGTTGCAGGATGTGAAAAATCGTGTGAAGACACGCGATGTAGAAGTGATGTTCGATGCGTTCAATGACAGCTCTATTGACTTCAAAGCCCGCTTCTGGATATCTTATTCCCGCCAGATAGATTTTGTGTCGGCTAAGAGTGATGCAATTATCAAGATCAAGAAGGCTTTTGATGCGAATGATATCATGATTCCATTCCCGATCAGGACGCTGGACTTCGGCATAAAAGGTGGCGAGAAGCTAAACGAGCATTTGGAAGACTTGCAGGCCCAGATGAAGAATGGCCGCAAGATGTCAGATAATTAGGCATAGCAAATACTGCAGTTAAAACAGAAAGGGCCGATCAATCGGCCCTTTCTGTTTTATTTGTCTTTTTTATCGAGGTTCTTGCCAAGGTCTTCTACTTGCTTCAGGAAGTTGTCTACCTTCTCGTCGGCATATGGGCCGTAAGAGTTAGAAATCGTGCCGCGCAAGCCATTGCTGGTTTCTACAGCATACAATATCGACATGTCATCCGGGTCACTTTCACCTTCGAAGCGGTAAAAGTCCACGATGCGTACCTGGTCTGGTCCGAAAGTGTGCTTGTCCTCCATTGTGCAAAGCGTGCCTTCACCCGATACTTTAAAGTCATAGGTATAGCCATCTTTGCGCAGGCGGTTGAGCACATTGACCAGGGATCTTTCTTCTACTTTATCTTGCATAGCGTATAGTTTTAAGGGATGTTCTGTTAAGTATAGAACTATACGCAAAATCAGGCAATGGATACGAAAAAGGGGCTGGAATTATTCAGGAAGCAGGCGCAGGTAGGTATAAGGTGCGATCAATAGAGGCGTCTTCACAGACGCAGGTATGAGGGCTATACCTACGGATGCAGGTGAGGCGTTAAGCCAAAAACCGAGTAGTGGGAATAAAGACGTTTATACCACCTTCTTATCAAGCTCTTTCTGGATCTTGCTGAAGTCGATGGCTGAGCAGCTGCCGCAGCCTTTGGCGCAGCCGGCATTTTTGTTAGGCATAAAACTCCGGTAAATTACCCAGCCCATATAGCCTACCGCTACTGCGAATATCAGGAAAATGATGATTTGCTGTACCATATCGTTCTGCTCTATCAACTATGCAAAGATACAAAAAGTTTAGGGTCCGTTCTTGATTTTAACCCAAAGACAAAAGGAGTTCTCTAAAAGGTCTTTTTTCTAAAGCTCCTTCAGCTTAAAAATCAGGGCAGTTGCTCTTTCCAGTGCTCGGCTATGGTGTCGAGCATTTCCTGGTGGATGTTGCCGTTGCTGGCCACAATTTCGCGACCAAAAATATAGTCGCCGCCAGCCGTGAATTTAGAAACGTGACCCCCCGCCTCTTGCACGATAATAGCACCTCCTGCCACATCCCAGGCATTCAGATTGTACTCAAAGAACCCTTCAAAACGGCCCGCTGCCACATAGGCCAAGTCTAATGCGGCAGAGCCAAGCCGGCGTACCCCATGCGACTTGCCCATAAAGGCACCCAGTACCTGCAGGTATTGCTGCGTGAGCCCAAACTCATAATAGGGAAATCCTGTGGCAATGAGCGAATCTTTTAAGCCTTCTGCAGGCGAAACCTGGATAGGGTTGTCATTTAAGAACGCACCGTTGCCCTTTGTAGCATAAAAGCACTCGTCTTTGTTCACCTCATACACAATGCCCAGCACCACCTCGTCGCCGTCCAGCAGTGCTACACTAACAGAGTACAGTGGTAGGCCGTGGGTGAAGTTAGTGGTGCCGTCAAGCGGGTCGATGATCCAGTTGAAGCGTTCGCCACGGGTGTTGTCCGTTTCCTCCTCCGTTATAAAACCCGCCTCCGGCAACAGATTGCGCAGTGCCTCTACCAGCTGCTGCTCGGCCTCCTTGTCCACGTACGACACCAGGTTATTGAAGCCCTTGAGCTCTACCCTGCCCCTGTCAAAGTCTGAGGCTTCGTGCTTTATAAAGGCGCCTACCCTTTTGACGATGATATTGGCATTATGGCAAAGTTGCTGCAAGTTCATATACGCTCTTTGATTTTAGGGTTTGTGTTGCTGATCACTGCCGGCTGTCTGGCAGCCCAAACCGTATACGCGGCTCTTACCAGGAGGGCTAAAGCGATCGGAAAAACTGCGGGATGTAACTGCTGTGGCCACACCATCCATAACAACAATGTGATGAAAGCCAGCGCAGCCGTCGCCAGCATGTACTTCTGCAGCCAGCCCGGTAGTACAGGCCTGGCCAGGAATGCAGCGGCTACAACATGGGTAGGCAGTGCCCAAAGCAGGTTAAAGTTATTCGCAGCTGCCTGGTGGTCTGTGGCAAACCACAGTAGGAACAGCAGCACACCCAGCAGACCTGTGATCAGGAACAGGAACACATCAAACGTGCGGCTGCGTGTGCGGCGCTTGTAGTCGAGTACCGTGAGGGCCAGTACAAGGCCAAAAAACAGCCACCACACCAGCACGGGGTTAAAAAGGCTACCAGCCGAGGCAGGCATTGGGCTATTTTGGAATATAACTGTTGGCTCACCTACCAAAGGCACCTGCTGGCCGTTCTGCTGGAGCGTGGCGCTGGCAAATCCCTCTGAAAGATAATCGGGCAGGAACATGTACTCATAAGGAGTGGCTTTGCGGTCGATAGGCGCTCCCAAGGCCAGGTCGATGCCAAAGTCGGACCAGGGCTGCGGAGGCAGGTATAGGTCGATCAGGTTGCGGAAGCTCATGTCCTGATCCAAATGCGCCACATTAAAGGCCATCTGGTTAGGGAAAGTAGCTTCTATACCATCGCGGATGCGTGTGGCGCAGTTGTCGAAAAAGAAGTCGTATAGGTAGAAACGGTTCTCGGGCAGGTAGTTGTTGGTTAGAAACTGCCAGTACTGCTGTTTTTGCGCTTCTGTAAAGTTCATCTCCTGCTCATAAATAGAGCGGTTATCTAGGGTGTAGCTGTAGGCGAAATCCTGGAAGTAAGCAATGGAGAGCTTGTAGTTGAGCTTACCCCGTATGAACTTGATATAAAATCCCGGCTCGTTAAAGTCGAAGGTGCCGTAGTTGAACACAATGTCCATACCTGTGGTAGGATCGTTGACGCGCACAGCACTGTGCCCGAAGATGGCATAAAGCTCATCACCAGGCGAGCAGGTGATCAGGCTGATTTTAGCCTCTGGCGAAAGACGAGTACCCTCAAACTGCGCCTTAGCCTGCACGGCAAAAAGCAGCAACATCAAAATCAGTGAAAGCTTTTTAAGGTATAGCTTCATAAATTTAATCGTATCACAAAATAGAAATCACAATTTCATCCTTCTACTCTTATCTGCGTTTAGATGAAAAATGGATCTCAAGGTCATGCATCTTCTATGTTCTAATTAAGTCTCCCTCCTGACACAGGTATAGCGCCCTGTTGTATGAGCAGTTTACTTCGCCCCCGAGCCGGAAACTACCACTACAAATTCCCCTTTTATAGCCTTGGTGGTAAAAATCTCGATCAGTTCGTCGAGTGTTCCGTTTACAGTTTCTTCAAACATCTTCGAGATTTCACGTGAAACAGAAGCCATACGTTCTCCCCCGAAGTACTCTTTAAACTGTGTGAGCGTCTTGAGCAGGCGATGCGGGGACTCATAAAAAATCATGGTGCGCTCCTCCTCTGCCAGGCTGATCAGGCGTGTCTGGCGTCCTTTTTTCAAAGGCAGAAAACCCTCAAAGGTGAATCGGTCGGTGCTAAAACCTGATTTAACCAAGGCTGGCACAAAGGCAGTTGCGCCAGGGAGGCACTCTACCTTGAGGTCAGCCTTCAGGCATTCGCGCACGAGCAGGAAGCCGGGATCAGAAATTCCGGGTGTACCAGCATCCGAGATCAGGGCCATTACTTCGCCGGCCTTCATGCGTTCTACCAGATGGGCGCTGGCCTTGTGCTCGTTGTGCAAGTGATGGCTGTGCATGCGCTTCTCTATACCCAGGTGTTGCAACAGTTTGCCGCTGGTGCGTGTGTCTTCGGCCAGTATAACGTCTACTTCCTTTAATATGCGTATAGCCCGCAGCGTAATATCCTCCAGGTTGCCGATAGGAGTCGGCACCAGGTATAGATTGGTTTTTTCAGGTTCCTGCATGCAGCAAAGGTATTACTTAATTGTCGATTGTTAAGGACTGATTGCTATGTCGGGGTATAAGCCAACTCCTGACAGCAACTCTGGTGATACAGCCTCAGAACATTAGCTCGTCATACAGCTGATCAATGCGCCGGGCCAATTCAACATCCTTATCTGTAACGGTATTGCCGGCGTCATGTGTAGTCAGCTCGATCTCCACTTTGTTGTAAACATTGCTCCACCACGGATGGTGGTTTAGCTCTTCGGCCACATCGGCCACTTTATTCATGAAAGCCATGGCCGCTCTAAAGTCTTTGAACTCAAAGCTGCGGGTCAATTTATCTTCGGTTTCTTTACACATAATCTAGGGGTATATTTTAAGGTATAAACGGCTGGCTACCTCGCAAGATACCAGGCTCCGGTAACTAGGCCAAAAATGCAGGCGTATAGGTATGGACTGCAAGCACACTAAAACTATAAAAACTATGGCAAACAAACCAGAAGAAGTACCTGCTCAGAAACAGGAGCAACAGCCAGGCAAGGAGCATAAAATGACTCCGCAGCCGGAGTACATACGCGAAAATTACAAAGGCAGTGATAAACTTAAAGGCAAGAAAGCGCTCATCACAGGCGGTGACAGTGGTATAGGCCGCGCCGTGGCAGTACACTTCGCCCGTGAAGGCGCCGATGTGGCCATCGTATACCTGAATGAGGACAAGGACGCAAAAGACACCCAGCAACTTATAGAAAAGGAAGGTCGCAAAGGGGTGATCATTTCAGGTGATATCGGAGACGAGGCCTTCTGCAAAAAAGCTGTCCAGCAGGCTGTAAATGACCTTGGGGGACTGGATATACTGGTGAACAACGCCGCGGAACAGCACGAGCAGACAGATCTGAAGGACATATCAAAAGACCAGTTACAACGTACTTTTAAGACAAACATCTTCTCGATGTTCTACATGACTAAAGCGGCTTTGGAGCACATGAAAGGAGGCAGTGTCATTGTCAATTCTACTTCCGTTACCTCCTACCGCGGCAGTCATCACCTCATGGATTATGCCTCTACAAAAGGAGCGATCACTTCCTTCACCCGTTCTCTGTCCTCTAACCTGGCGGAAAAGAAAATACGGGTGAATGCTGTGGCTCCGGGCCCCATCTGGACACCGCTTATACCTGCTTCATTTGATGAGAAGAAAGTAAAAGAGTTTGGCCAGGATGTGCCGCTTGGGCGTCCCGGGCAGCCATCGGAAGTAGCGCCGGCCTATGTGCTGCTGGCTTCTCAGGATGGATCCTATATAACAGGACAGGTGATCCATGTGAACGGTGGTGAATTGGTGGGTAGCTAATCTAGCTAAACCATAGCGGCCGAAATGGAGTAAAAACAGGTATGGCTCTCAAGTGGAGCAAGATAAAGACACAACTATGGAAAATAAAGAAAACGATAAACACGCAGGGGAATCGCAGCACAGCGATGCGGCCAAAAACAGGCCAGTTCGCGTGATAGAGGATGATACGACAGATCAGGAATTTCGTGCGGGGCATATTATACCAGGTGCTGATCCGCCGAAGAACGAACACCAGCGAGGTGGCTTTGGCAACCGCGACGGTAAGGAAGGCTTCGGCAGCGATACGGCCTCAGAAGGTCCATCAGCCACCGGCGTCAACGACTTTGCCGACGATGGCACGCCACCGCCCGATAACATGCGTACCGAAGACGAAGGCCGTGGTACCTGATCATCATAACTGATTTTTAAAACAGGTATAGCTTCACTCGGGTAAAGACCGAGGTCGCTTGCCTTTTATTTTTAACTTAAATACAAGGAGACACATTATGCCATCATATAAGCATACCCAGCCCGGCGGGGCTGATTCAGGAAAGCCAACCGGCCGCGGTCAGGACAAAGCTGCTGGCGGCAAGCCAGTAGATCCAAACAGCACAAGAGCTGAACATGAAGACCTGGAAAATAAGTATACCGTGGACGATGCGGATGAAACAGGAGCCAATGTGCGCGTGAACAACCCGAACCGCAATCTTCACAAACCAGGCTTGGACAACAATAAATACAACTAATCAGAAAAACAGCTGAAAGGAATAGCACCTGCTTACGAAACAGGTGCTATTTTTTTAGCTGTTTCAAACCGGTTCAGACCAGACGTACCCCGCCATGGCCCGATACGCGATCAGTGACATACACGGCTGCGCCCGCACCTTCAAAGTGCTCGTGCTCGAGCAACTGCAACTCAAGAAAACAGATGAGCTATACCTGCTGGGTGACTATGTAAATAAAGGTCCTGACAGCAAAGGCGTCCTGGACTTTATCATCCACCTCCAAAAGCAGCAATACCAGGTACACTGCTTGCGCGGAAACCACGACCAGATGCTGCTCAAAGCCACCTCAAAAGGTGAGTCAGCTTTAAATCTGTCAGATCAGGAAAAAGAGATGGTGCTTCACAACTTCGGGATGCACGATTTCAAGAAACTCCCCTCCAACTATGCCAACTTTATAGAGTCTCTCCCCTTCTACTTAGAACTTCCCGATTACTTTCTGGTACATGCAGGCTTCGACTTCCATCAAACTGACCTTTTTAGTGATAAAGAAGCCATGCTTAACATAAGGCACTACGAAGTTGACTGGGACCGTCTGGATAACAAGAGGCTTCTCCACGGCCATACCCCCACTGCCCTCCACTCTATCAAAAAAAGCGTTGCACACCAAGACGCCCGAATTAACCTCGATGCCGGTTGTGTTTACTACAAAAATGCTGCTTATGGCAACATGGTTGCGTTGGATTTAGACACTAATTTATTGAATATTCAGTGCAATTTAGACCGACCTTATAATGTTCGTAGAAAGAGCTGATAATTAATTATTTGAATCGTTATAATAGATTTTTTTGAATATACAAATTAAGTTTTTTAGGTATAATTTGGTGCTATTTGCATTTAAGTTATAAAAAAAATAACACCAATTGTATGGTTTTTCACATCCTTATCTTTAATATTGCCTTATATAAATAAATAATTACACTTATTTGTTGAAAGGCAAAAGATAAATCCAGAATATTTATTGAGGTAAAGGTTTGATTTGAAACGAGGGCATTAGTTCTTGTCTTTTAAGTAGTTAGCCTATACTTATTCTATTGCATGATATATGCAATGAAATGCTTGAAAAAGCATAATGGAATTCCATTGCCTATGATTTTACGCGCGCGTACGCGAAACACCCTTACGGAATTCACTTACCATACATGTTCTATATGAAACACATCTACAATCCATCTTCGGCTGCTATCACCCTGCAGTCAGCTACCAAAGCCCTGGGAACGGCTCTTAGTGGCAAAATCTTCACGTTACTGTTCTTAAGCTTTTTTCTGCTGGTTAGTGGGGAGAGTTGGGGGGCGAATTTTACTTCTAGAGTCAGTGGAGAATGGAATAGTGTCACTACATGGAATATGGACGGTCGTGCAGCAACAAGGTTACCTAATGCGAATGATAATGTAAATATTGGAGCACATGACATCACAGTTACAGCAAATGCTAGTTGTTCACAATTGAATCTTGGGACAGGAAATGGCAATCCAAATACATATACATTCACAATCAATAACAATATTAAGTTAACAGCTAGTAGATTAAATTTAACTACAGGAGCAGAAAGAACAAGAGTTTTAAATATAAATGGTGAGTTGGAAGTTTTAGGAGATTTGTCTCTAGCGCCAAATGGTGGAAAGATAGATAAGGCAGTATTGAATGGGAATACAGGTACAATCAGAATAGGAGGTACTTTCAGTAACGCTGGCACTTTCAACAAAGGCACAGGTACAGTCGAGTATACTGGTAATGGTACTTCTGGAGCTAATCAGGCTATAGCAAACGTAGATTACCATCACTTGATTTTGACTGGCTCGCGTCAAAAATCTGTTAGTGCTGATCTTAACATTTCAGGCAACTTCACCGTGAACAGCACACTCAATGCAGGGAACTTCTCTCACACTGTTTCTGGTAATCTAATAAACACAGGAACAATTAATGCTAGCACAAGTATCATTAAGATAGGAGGTGCCTTTACTAATACGGGTACTTTCAACAAAGGTACAAGTACCGTAGAGTACAATGGAGCAGCTCAAACAATAGCCAACGTAGGCTACCACAATCTTACATTGGCGGGTTCGAACACCAAAACGCCCAGCGCGGCCCTTAATGTCTCAGGTAACTTCACCGTGAACAGCGGAACCACTTTTAACGCAGGAGATTACACCCATACTGTTTCAGGTAACTTCGTAAACGCAGGTAGGTTCAACTCGGGTGATGGTACAGTTTTGATGAATGGGGCAGCTGCACAAGCCATTTCCTTTACTGGCCAGGGCAATTTCAACAACCTGACTATGTCGGGTGCGGGCACAAAGACGGCCAGCAGTAATCTGCCTGTCTCAGGTGACTTTACTATAAATAGCAACAGCGCATTTAATGCAGCAAGCTATACCCATACCGTTTCTGGCAACTTAACGAACTCTGGAAACCTGAACCCAGGTACAAGTACCTTTGAATTAAATGGTGTAAACATCTTCCCTTTAACAGCTCAACATACTATTACCTTTAACGGCACTGGTAGCTTTAATAATCTGATTTTATCAGGGGGAGGTCTAAAAACGGCTAATAATGCTCTTCGCATTTTAGGTAATTTTACTGTTAATGGTGCTTGGTTGAATTTACATTATTTCAATGCGGGCGGTCACACCCATACTGTGTCAGGAAACTTTTATAATGCTGGAAACTTCCTTTCAGGGTCTGGTACAATAGAGTTGAATGGTAATGCAAATCAGACTATATATTTTGCTGGTGCTGGTGACCTGAACAACCTAACAATTTCGGGTACAGGAATAAAAACTGCCACTAGCAATCTCCCTATCGGAGGAAACTTAACGGTAAACAGCGGTACGTTTAACGCGGGCAGCTTCACCCATACAGTATCTGGTAATGTATCTAACGCGGGTACGATTGATGGCAGCACAAGTACCATCAGAACGGGAGGTAACTTCTCAAGTACAGGAACTCTCACGCCAGGCACAAGTACAGTTGAGTTGAATGCAAGTGCCAATAGAACGGTATCTTTTACTGGTCAGGGCAGCTTTAATAATCTGATAGTTGCTGGCTCTGGTATAAAGACTGCCGACAGCAACTTACCTATTTCTGGCAATTTAACTGTGAACAGCGGAAGTACTTTCAATGCTGGCAGCAATCGTACGCATACTATTTCTGGCAATGTTGCTAACGCTGGAACATTCACCGCCAGCACAAATACCATTAGAACTGGGGGGAACTTCACAAATACAGGAGCCTTTAATGCAGGGGCAAGTACAATTGAGCTAAATGGTGTCGATAAATCAATTTCTTCAACAAATGCGCTAGTGTTTAATAACTTGACATTGTCCAATGGGGCAAAGAGCTTGCTAAGCAATGTCACAGTAAATAGTACAATTGCCTTGAACGCAGCCATTTTAAGCACAGGAGATAACAAAGTTGTTTTAGGTAATACAGCAAGCATTCTAGGTGAAAGCGCTGATCAGAATATCATGGGGACAGTAGAAGCTACACGTGCCGTAACAACAAGTGCAACTCAAGCTTTCGGTGGTATTGGGTTTTCTATTATCAACAGTAACGCTGATTTTGGTCAAGTAACTGTTAGTAGAACAACAGGAACCTCACATTTAGAAAGAAATGAACAAAGTGCGAATAGGCAATATATAGTAAGTAGCACGGCAGGATCAGGAGTAATAGGTACAAATTTAGCATTTAGTTTTGCTGAATATGATTTGAACGCGCCAAAAGAAGATACTTACGATTTGTATAAATTTACTCAGGATAATATTATGAGGTTAGCAACTAGTGTGCCTTATAGCTCCATTCCTATTATAACTACGTCAGATATAGCGGGAATGTATACATTATATAGTAGTTCAATCATCCCTCTTCCAGTAGAACTCACCTCCTTTAATGCCCGCCGTCATACCAAGGGCGTGATGCTGACATGGGAGACGGCTTCGGAACTGGATAACAAAGGTTTCGAAGTACAGGTGTCAACTAATGCTAGAGACTTTAAGGCAATTGATTTTGTGGAGAGCAAGGTGGGTACCACTTCACTGAAGCAAAACTATAGCTTCCTGGATACAAAGGCTGTGTCGGGCACACGCTACTACCGCCTGAAGCAGATTGATTTTGACGGTACAAGTTCGTTTTCAGCTATTAAAGCTGTAGCGCTTGATGGTTATAGCGCAAATGTTTCAGCATACCCTAACCCATTTGATGATGTGGTGGTTGTAACACTTAATGGATCTGAGGCTCGTACAGTGCAAGTGGTTTTACTTGATGCAATGGGTAAAGTACTGCAGCAGCGCACCGAAGAAACTGCTGGTAACTCAATTAGTGTAGATATGACGGGTGTAAAAACTAAAGGCATGTATATACTCCATGTGCTTGACAATGATACGAAGCATACCTTCAAACTTATGAAGCGATAGAAAGTTCTTACATTATAAAAAGAAAAGGGGCTGCAGATTTCTGCAGCCCCTTTTTTGTTGTGGTAGTAACTTAATAGATTAAGCATCTAAGAGAATGCTACCTGAAGAGCGCTACTTGCTTTAAAACACTTCTATATACTTTGATTTAAATATAATATACACATTTTTAGATATAAAGCGTCTTCGTAAGTAGTGTATTTTACTTCAAACTATATCATCAAATAAGAACTTATTTCTGATTTAAATTGATGCTTAAACTGTTAACCAAAAATAATGAATGATGCGGTTTTTGCTGAATATTAAATAATTAATGCATAAATCGGTATGGTTGAATAAAGCCTTCAATATTTTGGCTTAAATACATATAGGAGTATGCAATCCAGCATTAATTGCACGAGTTTGAATGCTTGAAAAAAAACAGAGATTGTATTAGAGCTAGAAATTAAATAATACCAAAAGGCTATATATAATATTTTTATGCAATCCTTGAAAAGTTAAGAGTTAACACTATTTAATTCTATTGATAGAAAATAAACATGAAAAGTTTTCAAATAACATAACAAAGGCGCCTTTTAGAAAATAGCCTTTAAATTAGCAGAAATGCATATTAGAAAAGAGAAGTTAAAATCAGACAAAAAAACAGGGATTAATATTGCAAAAGTAAAAGATAAATTATCTTATTTTGTGATAATTAACTTAGCATTAAAACTGCACAAAAATTTATTAACTCTTAACTTTTAGCTATGGCACAAATCTACACTCCCCCATTAGGCCGGCTTATACGTTCACTGCTCCTGCAGTGTGTGATTATGCTGGGTCTGGCTTCCACAGTGGTGGCACAAACACCTTTTACTCATGATGGACCTTGGCGAGGGCTACCAGCAGGTGGCATTGTAACATCAGGGGGCCTAAGTTCAGATGGAGCAGAAATTACTCCAAGCAACTCTGGGGGCTCTGCTCAGCTTAGAGCAACAACTGCATTTGTTGATGTAAAGCTACAAGACGCAGCGGGTACAGGCCAAACGGGTTATAAGGTGAGCTTCAGCTTGCGATCAACAGCTCCCACCAGTATGCGCGTTGCTTATAGTGTGGCAGGAGCTGCGGGGTATACTGAAGAAGGAGTATTCTCTGCAACAACAGTTCCTTCGCGCGACAGTGTATACCTGCCAAGTAATGCTAAAAACGTAAGATTCCAGCGTATAGGAGAAGGTACAACACCTTATTTGTTCTTAGATGCTATTGAAGTATCCCAACAGCCAGAGTTCGGAAGTTTCTCGCCAGCCTTCGGGGTGCCAGGTACAGAAGTAATCATTACAGGTGTGCATCTGAATGAAACAAGCCAAGTTTTCTTTGGAGCAATAGCAGCTACCCTGAACCCAAGCAGTGTTTCGTCTGACCAGATAATAGTGAACGTGCCGACTGGTGCTGTAAGCGGACCGATAAGAGTAATAACTCCGTACGGAGAGGCTAGCAGCGCAACAGACTTTGAAGTGCCGGCTCCAGAGTTTGCCGATGCTGAATTTACTACAGAAACAGAGTTTAGCCCTACATCCGCTGGTCCAGGCGATGAAGTAACATTGAACGGCCGCTATTTTACAGGTGTAACAGGAGTGAAGGTTGGTGGAGTAGATGCAGCTTATACCTTCGAAGACGGCACTAAAGATACACGATTAACGATAACCATCCCCCTCGCTGCCGTATCAGGCCCGATAACAGTAGCTACTCCAGCAGGCACAGCAACGTCAACTGAATTCACGGTGCTAGGCCCACAGATTGGGCAAGTAATTGAAGAAGAGGGAAGCGAAGTGGAGTTTACACCTGCTACTGGTGCAGTAGATACGGAAGTAACAATTTACGGAAAGTATTTCCTGGCAGCTACAGACGTGTTCTTCAATGGCGTGCCTGCAGAATTCGACATAGTAAGCGACAACGAAATTACAGCTACTGTTCCCCTGGGAGCCAGCACAGGTATTATAACTGTGAAGAGCGCTGCTGACGAGGGTATAACCTCAACTGAATTTGAATTGCCAGCCCCTGCTTTTGCTGATTACAATGGAGGAGAAGGTATTCAGTTCGAGCCGACATCAGCAGGCCCAGGTATGCAAATCGTACTTTGGGGTACTAACCTGGCGAGTGCCAGTCAGGTGGTGTTCTTAGGCGACGAAAACGACACAGATGATGATAGAGAAGTAGCTATTGAGAGACCACTAACAGGGAACAGCAATACAAGATTAGTTGTACAGGTTCCAGCAGATGCTAAAACAGGCCGTATCCGTATTGATGCGCCAGGTCTGTCAGGTACTATCGTATCTGTAGAGAGTGAGCAAACCTTCACATTCGTAGCAGCTCCAACCATTGCTAGCGTTGCCAATACAACAGGAGATCTCTCTGTAGAAGACGGACAGACATTCGCGCTGGTAGGCGATGAAGTAACCATCACAGGTACCAACTTTGAAACAGCAACAACAGTTACAATTGGCAATGCCACAGTTGAAAGAGCAAATGATGAGAATGTAGGAGGTTTTGCTGTAATCAATGAAGGTACTCAAATTGTATTCACTGTACCTACCACTATTACAAAGTCAACAGGCATTGTGAAAGTAAACACCCTGGGTGGTGAGGCAATATGGGATGGTACATTCGATGTGATTCTGGCACCAGTGATCAGTACAGTTGAGCCACTACGAGGACCAAGAGGCGGAAAAATTACCCTAACAGGTAGCAACCTGAAGTATGTGTCAGATGTTGTTTTCCTTGGCGAGAGTGGTACTCCAGATGAAGGTGATGCACGTGTAATCTTTGCAGCGCCAAACGCAAGCGATACTGAACTGAAGTTTGTTATACCTGCCAATGCTGAAACAGGTGAGCTGCTTGTGATAAACCCAGCAGACGAAACCGAAACCGCTGTGTTTACCATCGTGCGCAGCCCAGAAGTCCTGGCTATAACTCCTACCGAAGGAGCAGCAGGTACAGCAGTTACCATGACTGGGTATAACTTCTTAAATGAAGTAGAAGACGGTGGTGCTACAACTGTAACTTTCGTGGGTGAGGACGCAACGGCTATACCTGCTGCCAACCTGCAAATTGCCAGCGACTCTACCATGACCTTTAACGTGCCAGCAGGTGCTATAACAGGCGTAATTACGGTAGCGAATAATTTTGGCTCAGATGCAAGCGGAGAGTTCTTTATCTACCAACTGCCAACCATTACGTCTTTCACTCCAGCAAGAGGTATAGTGGGCAACGAAGTGGAGATTACAGGCACTAACTTCTATGCGCAAGGTATGGTAGTAACATTCCTGGGCGATGAGAACGATGAAGATGATGATGTAACCATAAACGTTGCTCCTACTGCAGTAAATGTTCAAGACCAAAAGATAACTGTTACTGTACCATCTGATGCTGTTACAGGCAAGCTAATGGTAACGAACACGGCAGGCGACAGTGCGCCAAGTACTGGTACTTATGAAGTGGTAAGAAATCCAGAAATCATAAGCTTCACACCTAACCAAGGAAAAGCAGCGACACCAGCTACAGTAGTAACTATTACAGGTTGGCTGCTGAATCAGGGAGTTACTGCAGTAGATTTTAATGGAGCAGAGGCTGCCGCTACTTACAACCCTGACGGTACCCTGACAGTGACAGTTCCGACAGGAGCTCAAACAGGACAGCTTACGTTGATAGTAAATGGTGAGAGAGGTCATACCTCAGAGGATACCTTTATAGTTATACCTGAGCCAAGCATCTACTCCTTTGACCCAACAAGCGGTGTAGGTGGAACAGAGGTAACGATTACAGGTACAAACTTTGAAGGTATAACAGGAATCCTATTCAACGAGGCAGAGGTAGAAGACCTGACAAGTATAGTGCTTGATCCAGTTGTAATTGATAACGTAACCTACCAGCGATTTAAGGTAAATGTACCTGCCGATGCTACTACTGGCCCAATTACCATTATTGCCAGAGGAGGTACCGTAGAGAGCGAAGACGACTTTTTAGTGCCAGCGCCAGCTAACATTACTTTCACTCCAAGTGAAAGCTACGCTGACCAATTGGTGACTATTAGCGGAAAGTTTTTTACAAATATCGACAGTGTTACCTTCAATGGTGTTAGAGCTGAGATAATTGGAACAGTAGTAAGAAATGGTGAAATTGAGTCCTTTACTGTAGAAGCACCATTCGATGCAGGGGTTGGACCAATTGCTATAACAACTCCAGCTGGAACAGGTACAAGTACGGGTAATTATACTGTTATTGAGCCAGTTATTGACGAAATAACAGTTACTCAGGGATATGCGGAGATTACCCTTGTTACAATCAAGGGTACTAACTTCACCACATACTTTGATGGGACATCTGTAGCTACCGACTTTACACCAATTGTTCGTTTCAACGGAACATTGGCAGAGATAGTAGATGATTTTACAGATCAGGAGATTACTGTAAAAGTGCCAGTTGGTGCTACTTCAGGTTCTATTAGTGTTGAATCAGGAAGCGGTATAGGGTACAGCGATAACTTCACCATTCTGGTTCCAGTAATAGCTTCTATAGAGCCAAACCCAGCTTATGCGGGCCAAACGGTTACCATTAGGGGTACTAACTTCATTGATGTGCAAGGGGTATCTTTCAAAGGTACAGCAATAGAGAACTACACGGTAGTTACCGCAGGAGAAACAGAAGGTGTAATTACTTTTGTAGCACCTTTCACAAATGACCCAGGAAATTCAGGAGTTGGCAAACTGGAAGTGAGAACCCTGTCTGGTAGCAGCGTTGCAGACAATAACTTCACTGTTATCAAGCCTATCATTACATCTGTTACTCCAAATAGAGTGTATGCAGGTATAGGTACTGAAGTAACCATAACTGGCAACAACTTTAGAAGCTTCTATAATACCAATCCAGCCAATGGAGCAGTAGGGATGAGTGAAGCTGCTCCGACTGTAAGATTCAATGGCACTACAACAGATGCTACAGTAGTGAGCTCAACAGAAACGCAGATTGTAGCTATTGTTCCTGCTGGAGCTTCAACATCGTCAACAGCAGCTGTAACAGTGCAAAGCGGTAGTGGTGTAAGAAGAGGCGGTTCGCTCACCATCATCGGTGCACCAACCATTACTTCACTCGACCCTACTTCGAGCTTAGTAAACAACTCACTTACTATTAAAGGCACTAACCTCGACCAGGCTACTAGTGTTACATTCTTAGGTAGAAGTGATAATACTGAGGATGACCTTACAATAACAACTGGCTTTACCGTGAATGCAACTGGTACAGAAATCACCCTGAATGTACCAGCCAACACAACTGCAGGAAGAATACTGGTAACAACGCCACGTACTTCGGGTACTAATACTGCGACTAGCGATATCTTCCGAATCGTGAAAGCTCCTGTTATTACGAGCATCGACGAAACAGAGCAGCAGGCATTGCAGACCATTACCTTAAATGGCGCTAACCTGTGGGATTTGCTCGGTAGAAATGGTGGTAACATCAGCGTATGGTTTAGAGGCCACGGTGGCAATATTATTCCTGCGACAACAGAGCAAGTTAGAATTCCTGCAACTGTTACAGATTATGATGATGTAAACGGCGACTGGGTAACTGTCCAAGTTCCAAGAGATGCCATTACAGGAGTTATTGAGGTTGAGAATGCTGCTGGACCATTCGTAACAACGGCTCCATTCACAGTAACCAGCCCTGTAATCGTAAGATTCGAGAAAGCTAATGGTGATGTAATTACAGAAGCTAACCCAGTCCGAATCAACGAAACGGTTCGAATCAGAGGCTATCAGTTGGAAGATATCGGAACAATAAGAGTAGACACTAGGAATATACTCAGCTTTACCGAAATCGACCCTTCAACAGTTAGCATGGTTGTGCGACAAGGTGCTAGAACAAACCCTGTTGTGATTACATCACTAGGTTATGAAGAAACAAGTGCTCCTGTAGAGCTGCATATTGCAAGGCCAACGATTACAGTTTCTAAGTCTAGCCTTACTTTTGACGTAGTAGCAGGTGAAACATCTGAAATGCAAGAGTACACTGTTAGCGCAAGTTACCTAGCTGTAGGTGAACTGGATGTAAACTTGGCTTTACCAGCTATCTCGGCGGGTAATGTTCCAAACAACTTTGAGATGTCACGTACTGGGGAAGATGGAACTTGGGGCAGAAGCATTACGCTGACTGGTGCAACAGACGGTACACTAGCTCCGACCACCATCTACGTAAGAAGCAACCCACCAGCGGAAGCAGAAAGTGATCAAAATGGTGTAATCATCCATGGCGCTTTTGACGCAGCGTCAGTAAATGTTACGCTAAATTCTAGAATCACCCCACTCCCAGTAGAACTCATCGCCTTCAATGCTACGAAGCAAGGCAATGGTGTTCAGCTGACATGGGCAACGGCTTCTGAGCTTGACAATGATTACTTCGAGGTGCAGATGACGGAAGACCTGAAAGGTGAGTTCAAGGCGGTAGGCAAAGTGAACAGTAAAGTAAATACGACTTCGCTTCGTCAGGACTACCAGTTCAACCACAAAGGAAACTTCAACGGTACACGTTACTACAGACTGAAGCAAGTGGACTTGGATGGTACATTTGAATACAGCAAGGTAGTAGCCGTATCGTCTAACGGAGTGAACCTGGCAGTTGGCCCAAGAGTATATCCTAACCCAATTAATGCTGACTCTAAGCTGGTGTTCAATGCAGACAGAGCAGGTAAGTTGAACGTACGCATCGTGAATATGAACGGCTCGGCTGTTCAGAACCTGAGCTACGACATCGAAGAGGGTGAGAACACAATCATTCTGAACCTGAACAATAACCTGCCAACAGGTATCTATATCCTGATGACAGAGTTTAACGGTAAGACAGAACAGGTGAAACTCCTGAAGCAGTAATCTGAGAATTACCATCATAAAGAAGGCCCGCCAACAATGGCGGGCCTTCTTGCTTTATAGCAGTTGCTGTTTGTAAACAGGTAAATGGTACCAAAAGCCCAAAGAGATTAAAGATAAGAAAGCAGGCAGTTTTGCCGTCGTCGTAGATAAACTTTTGAAACATTGGTTTATTCAGGTGCAAGCTTTAATTTTGAAAGATTAACAAACCAAAGCAGCCATGCAGAAAGACACAGCTATATTTGACCTGATTGCAAAAGAAAAAGCACGCCAAACTCACGGCATCGAACTGATCGCGTCCGAAAACTTTGTTTCGGAGCAGGTGATGGAAGCCATGGGTAGTGTGATGACCAACAAGTACGCCGAAGGCCTGCCAGGTAAGCGTTACTATGGCGGTTGCGAAATTGTGGATCAGTCGGAACAGCTGGCGATCGACCGTGCAAAGGAGCTTTTTGGAGCGACTTGGGTAAACGTGCAGCCTCACTCGGGAGCACAGGCTAACTCAGCGGTAATGCTGGCGGTACTGCAGCCAGGCGATAAGATCCTGGGCTTTGACCTGTCGCATGGTGGTCACTTAACGCATGGCTCACCTGTTAATTTCTCGGGTAAACTGTACCAGCCAAGCTTTTATGGCGTGGAGCAGGAGACGGGCCTGATCGATTTTGACAAAGTAGTAGAAACAGCCCGTCGCGAGAAGCCAAAACTGATCATCTGTGGTGCTTCTGCTTATAGCCGCGACTGGGATTATAAGAAACTGCGCGCCGCCGCCGATGAGGTTGGTGCTCTGCTGTTGGCCGATATCTCCCATCCTTCTGGCTTGATTGCAAAAGGTTTGTTAAACAATCCGTTTGAGCATTGCCATATCGTAACGACCACTACGCATAAAACACTGCGCGGGCCAAGAGGCGGGATGATCATGATGGGCAAAGACTTCGAAAATCCATTTGGCCTGAAGACTCCAAAGGGCGAGATCCGCATGATGTCGTCTTTGCTGGATGGTGCGGTATTCCCGGGTACACAAGGCGGACCACTGGAGCACGTGATCGCAGCGAAGGCAGTGGCCTACTACGAGGCACTTTCTGATGACTACATGGGCTATATCAAGCAGGTGCAGCAGAATGCACAAGCTATGGCGACGGCTTTTGTAGAGCGTGGCTATAACATCATCTCAGGTGGTACAGACAACCACATGATGCTGATCGACCTGCGTTCGAAAGGTATAACAGGCAAACTGGCAGAGAATACGCTTGTAAAGGCAGACATCACTATCAACAAAAACATGGTGCCTTTTGATGATAAGTCGCCGTTTGTGACCTCAGGTATGCGCGTAGGTACTGCTGCGATTACGACACGTGGTTTGAAAGAGACGGACATGGCGCGCATAGTTGAGTTGATGGACAATGTGCTTACTAACCACGATAACGAAAGCAAAATAGAGGCTGTGCGCAAAGAAGTGAACAGCTGGATGAAAGACTATCCCCTTTTTGCTTACTAATTCAATCATAAGAATTTACTTAAAAGCCATCATTAATGGACCAACCACACCTCGAGGGAGCGGAACAGCAGCAGGAGATGTCCTTTGTGGACCATTTAGAGGAGTTGCGGTGGCACATTATACGGTCAGTAGCCTCCATCCTAGTGTTTGCTACTGCGGCCTTTCTTGCCAAAGGCTTCGTCTTTCATGATATCATCTTAGCTCCGTCTCGTACGGACTTCTTTAGCTACCAGATGATGTGTAAGGTCAGTCAATATTTTGGATCAAGCGCATTCTGTATAGAAGACCTGGGCTTTACGATACAAAGCCGGCAAATGAGCGGCCAGTTCTCCATGCACATCATGGTGTCGCTGGTGCTGGGACTGGCATTGGCTTTTCCGTACGCCTTCTGGGAGATTTGGCGCTTCGTGAAGCCTGGCCTATACCCGCAGGAACAGCAAAACTCACGTGGTGCGGTGTTCTGGGTATCGGTGCTGTTTGCAATGGGTCTGCTGTTCGGCTACTACGTAGTAGCCCCTATCTCCATCAACTTCCTGGCAGGTTATCAGGTGGATCCGTCAATTGTAAATGAGTTTGACCTTTCCTCCTACATCTCGACACTGACCACGCTTTGCCTGGCCTGTGCCTTTATGTTTGAGTTGCCGGTTATTGTATACTTCTTCACCAAGGCAGGACTGCTTTCACCGGAGATTATGAAGCTATACCGCCGACACGCCATTATCGTAATCCTGATTGTGTCTGCGGTAATCACTCCTCCGGATGTGATTAGCCAGTTGCTGATATCCTTTCCGCTAATCATTCTGTATGAAGTGAGTATTAGCGTATCAAGAAGAATTATACAGCGCGATCTGAAAAGACTGAACGAAAATAACGCTTAAAACGATGGGATATAAAATAGCAATAGGCGGCGACCACGCCGGCTTTACATACAAGAGCTTGCTGAAAGAGCAGCTGGAGACGGCAGGGCACGAAGTGACAGACTTTGGTCCTGGTTCAGACGCTTCGGTAGACTATCCGGATCATGTGCATCCGCTGGCGAAGGCTGTGGTAAACAAAGAAGCTGACTTTGGTATCCTGATCTGCGGAAGTGGAAACGGTGTGGCCATGACAGCCAACAAGTACCAGGAAATAAGAGCAGCACTTTGCTGGCAGACAGAGCTGGCTAAGCTATCACGGGAGCATAACAATGCCAACATCCTTTGCATACCTGCCCGCTTTGTGTCGCAGGACGTAGCGGCTGATATGACACGTGTGTTCTTAGAGACAGAGTTTGAAGGTGGCCGCCACCAGAATCGTGTAGATAAAATTCCGGTTTGCTAAATTAGGTATAGCCGCTTAACGAGCTTTTCTATAAACTGCCGCTGTTTGAGTAGGTTCATATCCTTCGAAAACGGACGGCAGTTTGTGTTTTAGCTGTGGCATAAGGCCGGCCTGGTCTACAATGTATTCAGGAGTTTCAAGGCGGAAGTTCTGAAAGAGGTCATACACGGCCTGATACTCGTCAAGTCGGCCGAAGTGACGCTGTGAAAGTTGCCAGTTCAGGTATGGCGTAGCCAGTTTGTTGTGCTCGTAATAGCTCAGATCATACCCAAGCACCAATACCGAGCTACCCCTGATCTCATCTCCAGCACTGTTGTGCGGCAACAGTAGCTGTGAGTCATCGATCTTCACAAAAGAAGCTAAACCTAGTGGCTGCCGATATCGGATGAGCACCACTCCACCTAACAGGATAAAAAACAGCAGGTTCAGTATCCATTTCTTCATGCGGCTTGTAAACAGGAACTCGCCGAAATAGGCGATAGGTGGCAGTATGATTACGAAGGAGCCTACAGATAACTCGTTGCGGGTGATCAGCACTACTATGCTCACCACGAGCCATACCGTCATAAGTTGCTGAAACTTGCCTTGGAATACCAGGCGCTGGGGCAGTGAGGTAGTGCTGATTAGCGAAAGCAGCAAAAGCCCTGCAGGCAGCGCCAGTGCCATCGCCAGGTGAGCCGGCGGAACCAGCGGGTTGATGCCGAACTGCCAGGGTTGCAGCAAGTGCATCTCTGCAAAATAAGACGCAGTATTAGTGTAAAGGTAATAAGTCACCAGCACGGCGTAAGGAAAGGCAAAGCCACAAAGCATTAGCAGAAAGCTGCGGAAGGTGTTGGAAGCAAAAAGTACAACTCCAAAGGCCGCTACCAGCAGAAAAAGCGCTAAAGGTAAATAGCTCAGCGCTGCAAGACCCACCATGAACCCTCCTACAAACAGTCGGTTGTTTTCAAAGCCCTCTCTTGAGATGGTAATAATATAAGGGAGTGAAAGGATAACAAAGGTATTGCCAATTAGCAGCGGCGTCAGCATGTCAAACTCAAAGGTAAGGCTGCCTATGAGCAGGTATAGCAAGGCAGGGATGTAGCCTTTGCCTGCGTATACCTGATGCCGGTTAAGTGTCAGGTTAAGCATAACCGCCTGAAAGAGGAGCAGAAATGTCGCAGTGAGCCTGTAACTCAGGTATGAGCGCCCTGCTATCACATCGATGGTCCAGTACACAAAGGCGGAAAGCGGAGCCGTGGTGTCGTAGATGTCGCGGTACATGGCAAAACCATCGGCCATACGCTCCCCTACCAGCATATACAATAGCTCGGATGCGGTAGCAGGTATACCCAAAAAGATAAGAGGCAACCGGATAGCCAGGAACAGTAAGACCAGCAAAAATAAGCGGGAAGGCAGTATGCTTCGGAAGTAACTAATCAAAGGAAGACGGAGTTAGAAAGAACTATACACCAGCCTGAGCCGAAATGAGTACGGCACAATTGGGGTAAAAATGCGAAATTAATATGATATTTGCATCTTCAATATGGAAAGTAAAAGACAACAGAAGTTTTCGCGCCTTATTCAGAGGGAGTTGGCAGAGATATTCCAACGGGAAGTGCCACACTTGTTCGGCGGAGCCTATATATCGGTAAGCGTCGTGCGTATGTCGCCTGACCTTGGTTTGGCACGTGTATACCTGAGCGTAATGAACGCCAAAGACGGCAATGAAATGCTCCTGCAGGAACTGCGGGTTAATACCAAAACCATTCGTCATCTGCTAGCCCAGCGCATCAAGAAGCAAGTGCGCGTTATACCTGAGCTTGTATTCTTTCTGGACGATACTGCTGAGTATGCCGCCAAGATCGACAAGCTGTTTTCCGGCCTGGACATACCACCTGCTCCCGAGGAAGACGAGGAGGACGATACCTATACCCGCTAAGAATCAGCAACACCCTTATGCAGTACGATCCGATCAAGCGCGTGCTGGGCGATGTGTTCAACAAGACCCCATTCCTGCGTCGCGTATTTTATAACATGCTGGACCTGCTCCTGCTGCGTGCCTGGCACGTGCACAAGGAATTGCGCGAGTGGGCTGCCAACCGCAAAAACGAAGAGCAACACATATTGGATGCAGGCTCAGGCTTCGGACAGTATACTTACTGGCTCTCCAGTCAGAGTAGCAAATGGAGTATACTGGCTGTCGACGTAAAAGAGGAGCAGATATCTGACAGCAATCGTTTTTTCAGAGCCATAGGCCGGCAGAACGTGCTGTTTCGCATAGGCGACCTGGTAAAATATCGTGAAGAGAACACTTACGACCTGATTCTTTCAGTAGACGTGATGGAGCATATCCTGGAAGACGTGGAAGTATTCCGCAACTTTCAGGCGTCACTGGTACCAGGTGGTATGCTGGTTATTTCCACCCCATCTGATCAGGGCGGTTCTGATGTGCATGGCGATGATGAAACGTCGTTTATAGAAGAGCACGTGCGTGACGGCTATAACATTCAGGAAATTCAGGATAAGCTCTTTTCTGCAGGCTTCAGCAAAGTTGAAGCACGCTATTCCTATGGCAAACCAGGGCAAATCTCATGGCGGCTGTCTATGAAATACCCGCTTTTGATGCTTAATACTTCCAAAGCCTTTTTTATTCTGCTGCCATTCTACTACCTGATTACTTTCCCGATAAGCCTTGTGCTGAACTGGTTTGATGTAAACGGCAAGCATGCCTCAGGCACAGGCCTAATCGTGAAGGCCTGGAAATAAATTAAAGAGGTTAATTGTAGGTTGTTAAATTGTTGATCCCGCAAAATGATTAAATTGCTGGAAAGACAGGAAGAGACCAAAGACCTGATTTCACATCAGCAAGGTATAGCAGACCTTAGCTCATTCTAAAGCCTAGACGATTAGAAGAGAGTTGGCAGTCAATGAAATTAATTTTTGTAAGAACAATCAACCTTTAGCCCAAGCACCCATACCTGCTAAATGAACGTCCCTTATCTCATAGCGAAGCGTTATTTTTTCTCTAAGAAGAAGAGGAACATCATTAGCATTATCTCCAACATTGCCATGATCGGGGTGGCGGTGGGTACGGCGGCCCTTATTATTGTGCTGTCGGTGTTCAATGGCCTCGAAGACCTTATTCGCACGATCTACACCAGCTTCGACCCTAACCTGAAAATATCGGCGGCAGAGGGCAAGTCATTCGAAACGGATACCGAGTTCATGAACCGCATACGCCGCACCCCTGGTGTAGCGCTAGTGACTGAGGTGATAGAGGACAATGCGCTGCTGCGCTACAATGACCGCCAGATGGTGGTGAAGGTCAAGGGCGTGAGTGAAAATTTCTTTGAGCAGAACCGCATCGGCTCTTCGGTAGTGGAGGGTGACTACAACCTATATGCCAACGACAACTACTACGCGCTGGTAGGCCGGGGCGTTCAGTATCAGCTCTCCATCAGGACGAGCAGTCAGTTCACGTACATGCAGTTCCTGTATCCGCGCAATACAAAATTTAACCCACTCAATCCCGAAGGGGCCTTTAAATCACTACAAATAACTCCGGGAGGCGTGTTTGCCATCGAACGGCAGTATGATGACGCCTATGTGTTTGTGCCTATACAGTTTGCGGAGGAGTTAATGGAGTATGGTCGGCGGCGAACCGCCATTGAGATCAAGGTAGAGGATGGCTACCGTATCGAAACAGTGAAACGCTCTTTGCAGAAAGTACTGGGCGAGAGCTTCCTGGTACAGAATAGTGATGAACAGCACACCAGCCTGCTGCGTGCTGTAAAGGTCGAAAAGCTTTTCGTATTCATCACCTTTGCCTTTATTCTGCTTATAGCCTCGCTTAATATCTTCTTCTCCCTCTCCATGCTTGTCATCGATAAGAAAAAGGATATCGCAGTGCTTGCTTCTATGGGCGCCACTAAAGAGCAGATCCGCAACATATTTTTGATTGAAGGCGCTTTGGTGGCTTTTATCGGGGCGTCCTATGGCCTGTCGCTGGGGATGCTGATTGCCAACCTGCAGCAGACCTTCGGCATTGTTTCGATGGGTATGGCCACTTCGGTGGTTGACTCCTACCCTGTTAAGCTTAAATTGATGGACTTTGTGCTGACGGGTGCCGCCATCATAATCATCACCATGCTGGTGTCTATACGTCCGGCTCGCAAAGCTGCAGCCATGTCCGTGCGGGACAATCTGTAAGGTATAGCCTCCGCCCTTTTTCACGCTTCACGCTACTTGTCTTGAGAGCTCTTCCACTGTTTTCTTTAGTCCTTCTGTTTGGCTGCTCTTCAGTCGAAACCGATACCTCGACAGAAGAAACTGCAGCAGGTATAGCGCCGGCCGAAACAGAAGTCCATACCGTAACTCGAAGCAAAGTCCCTTTTTTGTGGCGTGAGAAGGTATACGATACCAGCCTGCAGGACTCTATTAGCAGCATCACTATTGATCAGAAGCTGGCCGAGGAGCTGACTGATGCCGAGCGGGCAGCGTTAGGCTATGTTGCCACCTTTATCGGCAGTGAGTGTGACTGGGATGGCAAAGTGGACCCGGAATTCAGCAACCTGAAATGCAAGGCCCTCTCTGCATTGAAGTTGGGTTACCAGTGCTCCAACGAGCACCTGGGCTTTCTGCAGCACTGGTTCCGGAACGACCAGGAAGTGCTGGCACAGTTGGCTTCCTGCCCCCGTATACCTTTTACTGCTTCAAGCCAGCAATCTTTCAATTATATATACCTATCTAGCCAAGGCGATACGATCAAAGTGTGGTTCAGCGCAGGCGGTGTGAATCTGCCTATGAATGCTGCCTGGGAGTGGACGGAGGAGAATGTTTTCCTGGCTCAGGATGATGCGATCAGCATGGTAAGAGCAGATAAATCGGAGGTGATCAGAAGCGAGCTTAAATTTGACGAGGAGTTTTAAAGCGCTATCTAATATATGATTAACGCTATATATTGAGATTAAAAGTCTTTAATGTGTTATTGCGTGTAATTATATACTGAAAATATAAAAATAGTTTGATTTGCGGCGGTAATTTCAAGAGTGCAAGGTAGGAAATCAGGAGTTTTGGGAGTAAATTTGAAGTCCTAAAATTGTACTTGTATGAAAGTATACACCACACAGCCGTTTCAGGTAATCTATTCGTTGTTTGAACACGAATACCTGGGATACCTGTTCGAATCTTTTGTGGTGCAGATCAATACCAAGGGGCAGCTGACTTTACAGCACCAGAATATTTCTGCCAAAAACGCCGATGAATTTGCTTCCCGTCTCGATGACAAAGATTTCAAGCTAATTGCTTTGATCGATCAGATCCAGCAGGACGCTGTACTGAAAAAGTTCTCTCCCAAGAAGCTATCCCCTGCTGATTTCTTCCTGAAGGTATACGACCCAGAAAAGGGCGATAAAAACATGCAGGAGGCGATCAGCCATTACATACAGGTGCGCATGGGCAAAATTCTGGCAATGCTTGAGGACCGGCGCACATTCATTATGGGTAAAGACGGTGACCCTGCCTGGAAAGAGATTCAGGTGGCGGCTGACAAGGCGACTGTGCGCTTTCACTTACACCGAAACGAAGACAATACCCACTACTACCCTACCATCAAATACAAAGGCGAAAAGCTGAACTTCCAGTACCGCAATGCTGCCCTGATCTGCTACGAGCCTGCGTGGCTGATGCTGGATGGGGTGGTTTATAGTTTTGAGAATGGTATTGATGGCAAAAAGCTACAGCCTTTCCTGAATAAGAAGTTTATTCTGATTCCGCGATCGGTAGAGGAGAATTACTACCGTAAGTTCGTAACCTCCCTGGTGGAGTCCTTTGACGTGAAACCAAACGGCTTTGAGATCAAACCGCAGGAGTTTCGGCCTAAGCCTCATCTGAACTTCTCTGAGATCAAGTCGGCTGAGGTGTCTGCGCTGCTGAGCAACGGAGGCAGTGAGGCGAGCAAAGTGGATAAGGCTGCCGCTGCCGACAAGATACTGTTTAACCTGTCGTTCAGGTATGGCGACCACATGGTAGAGGCCCAGGATGCCAAGCGCATCAGTGTGAGCATGGAAAAGACGGAGGATTCCTACATTTTCCATAAGCTGATACGTGATGCAGTGCACGAAAAGCAGTACGTAAAAGAGCTTGCCAATCGTGAGCTGGAAGTGAAGAATGGGCAGGCTGTGCTGGATAAAGGCGCTGCTTTCTCATGGCTCAACAACAACCTGCAGGCGCTGGAGGAACTAGGGTTTACGGTGGAGCAGTCTGAGAAAAGCGGTAAAAACTATTTTATAGGTGAGATCTCTGTAAATGTAGGTATAACCGAAAACAACGACTGGTTCGACATTTATGGAACGGTGCGTTTCGGCGAATTCGAAATTCCTTTTATCAAGCTCAAAAACCATATCCTGACCCGCAACAACGAGTACCTGTTGCCAAACGGGCAGGTGGCCATTATACCTGAAGAGTGGTTTACGCAGTATATTGAGCTGTTTGCCTTTTCGGAGGGCGAGCACCAGCTTACGCTGCGCAAGCACCACATGGCACTGGTGAACGACCTACAGAACGGTAACCTGGCGCAGGTAACAATGACGCGCAAGTTGGAGAAGCTGCGTGAGTTTGACGAAATAGAAGACAAGCCTTTGCCAGCTGGCTTCCAGGGCGAGCTGCGTCCTTATCAGAAGGCAGGATACAACTGGCTGCACTTTGTAAAGGACTACAAGTTTGGTGGCTGCCTGGCTGATGACATGGGCTTGGGTAAGACCGTGCAGACCCTGGCTATGCTGCAGCACCGCAAAGAGAACGGCGCCGAATCGGCCTCCCTGCTGGTGATGCCAACTTCACTGATCTACAACTGGCTGAACGAGGCGCAAAAGTTTACCCCGGAATTGCGCATCCTGACTTACACGGGCACTTACCGTGACAAAAACGTGGAGCAGTTCAAGGACTATGACCTGATATTGACCTCCTACGGCATAGTGCGCCTCGATACGGAACTGCTCAAGACCTATTACTTCGACTACATCATACTGGACGAGTCACAGGCTATTAAAAACCCTGACTCCAATACTTCCAAAGCAGTACGATCACTCAAATCGCGTCACCGCCTGATCCTGACAGGTACGCCGGTTGAGAACAGCACCATGGACCTGTGGTCGCAAATGTCGTTCATCAATCCGGGTTTGCTGGGCAATCAGCACTTCTTCCGAAATGAGTTCCTGAAGCCGATCGAGAAGGAGAAGGACGAGCACAAGACACGCCGATTGCATGCGCTGATCAAGCCTTTTATTCTGCGCAGGCACAAATCGCAGGTGGCTCGCGAGCTACCGCCTAAGATTGAGCACACCACTTTCTGCAAAATGACAGAAGAGCAGGAGCATGCCTACGAAGAAACAAAGTCGTATTACCGCAACAAGATCCTGACGAACCTGGAGGAAAACGGGCCGGGCAATACCCAGTTTATGCTCTTGCAGGGTCTGATGAAGCTCCGCCAGATTGCCAATCACCCTTCCATGACCGATCCAAGCTATGAAGGCGAGTCGGGTAAGCTGAAAGAGGTGATGCGCATGACCAAGAATATAGTGGCCAAGGGGCACAAAGTGCTTATCTTTAGTCAGTTCGTGAAACATCTGGAAATCATACGGCAGGTGCTGAATGAAAAGGAGATCACCTACGCATACCTGGATGGCAACACCAAAAACCGCCAGCAACAGGTAGAGCTTTTCCAGAATGACCCAAGCATACAGGTGTTCCTGATCTCGCTGAAAGCCGGTGGTGTGGGCCTTAACCTGACCGCCGCTGACTATGTGTTTATCCTAGACCCGTGGTGGAACCCGGCCGTTGAGGCGCAAGCTGTGGACCGTGCCCATCGTATCGGGCAGCAGAACAAGGTGTTTACTTACAAGTTCATCACCAAAGACACTGTGGAGGAAAAGATCCTGGCCCTGCAGAACCGCAAGATTCAACTTGTAACCGATCTGATCAGCACGGATGAAAACATCATCAAGAGCCTGACAAAAGAAGATATTGACAACCTATTGAGTTAAACAATTGATTGTTAAATTGTTGAAGGTTAAATTGTTGGTTCGATAGCGAATGATTTTGCCAAAGCCGCAGCATGATCCGTGTTGCGGCTTTTGTTTTAGAACAGGTATAAACCTTTGGGGTAAAACTGGGTTTGAGTGAAAGATATGCTCGTACCACCTAGGGGCGTTGCAATTTATCCTTTCTGTCATTCTGGAAGAATCTTGGTCGAATTTACTAAAGGCTTATCATCCCTCCGCCCAGGTTTCTTTCTGAATGACAATGATTTTAAAGTATGCTTTTTTAGAATGAAACGACCCTCCCTCATGAGGATAGTTTTTGGAGAATGAAATAACCCTGCCCTAAAAAGAAAGTTTAGCCAGAGAACGAACAATTTAACCATCAACCATTTAAAAAATGCGCCTCCACCTGAAGACGATAGTACAGCAAGACTTTATGAGCGTTTTTAATGCTTTTGACGAGCAGCTGTTCCGGGAGTTGGCTCCACCCTACCCGCGGCTGAAGCTGTTGCGGTTTGATGGCAGTGCTCCTGGTGACGTGGTGGAGGTAGAGCTACAGACAGGGATAAAAGCCTTCCGCTGGACCAGCCTGATCACGGAGCGGGAGATAACGGATACAGCTGCCTGGTTTGTGGACGAAGGCCAGGAAATGCCCCCGCCCCTCCGCAGCTGGCGACACAAGCATTTGGTTACAGAGCTGGGCAGCGGCGCCATGATACACGATATCATTGACTATAGCTCAGGGTATAAAGCCCTCGACTTGCTGCTGTACCCGCTCATGCTGGCTGGCTTTGGCATGCGCAGGCCGGTTTACAGAAGGCTATTCAGACAAGTAGAGCTTGGCTGAAGCCTCAGGTATAGACAAGCGCCGGAGGTATAGGTCCACAACGGGATCAGCCCTATAGTAAAGAGTCAAATCATTAAAACCTTTGCTATACCCTTTCAGTTAAGTGCAGAGAAGAAATAATCTCCTTAAATTAGAGTATGACAAAAGCGGCCATCATCGGTTCAGGTATAGGGGGCATCGCCACGGCTATCAGACTGGCGGTGAAAGGCTATGATGTGACGGTATTTGAGGCCAACGCTTCATTTGGGGGCAAAATGCACCAGTTCGACCTGCAGGGCTATCGCTTTGATGCAGGGCCTTCGCTGTTCACGCTGCCGCACCTGGTCGACGAACTCTTTACTTTGGCTGGTCGCAACCCTACCGATTATTTCACCTATACCCGCCTCGACCCGATCACGCACTACTTCTGGCCTGATGGCAGCCGTCTGAGAGCCTACGCCGATGCCGAGACCTTTGCGAGTGAGGCAGAGCAACAACTGGGTGTAAAGGCGCAGGATGTACGGGATGTGCTGGCCAAAAGCGCCCGGCTTTATAAAGGGACCGCTGATACTTTTCTGCACAAGTCGCTTCACAAGGCCAGTACCTATCTGAGCGCCGATTTGCTCAAGGCGCTGGGTTGCCTGTCTGACCTGGGGCTGACGACAACTATGCACGACGCCAATGCCAGACTATTTGATGACCCTCGTTTTGTGCAGCTGCTTGACCGCTTTGCCACCTATAACGGTTCAGACCCTTACCAGGCGCCGGGTACGCTCAACCTGATTCCGCATCTGGAGCACAACATAGGCGCTTTTTACCCGAAAGGAGGCATTTATAGCATTGCCGCTAGTCTGGTAAAGTTGGCTGAGGAGCTGGGTGTAGCCTTCAGGTATAACGAGCGGGTGGAGCGGATAATCACCCAAAATGGCAAAGCAACAGGTATAGAAACCAGCTCGGGCAGGTATAGCGCCGAGGTAGTGGTGAGCAATATGGATGTGGTGCCGACTTACCGCCGCTTGCTGCCCGACCAGCCTGCTCCCGAGCAAACGCTACAGCAGCCGCGCTCCAGCTCTGCATTGATCTACTACTGGGGTATAGCTCGTGAGTTTCCGGAGCTGCACCTGCACAACATCTTTTTCAGTCAGGGCTATAAGCAAGAGTTTGAGCATATTTTCCGGCTCAAGTCCATCAGCCCGGACCCGACCGTGTATGTGAACATCACCTCCAAAATGGAAAAGAGTGATGCCCCGGCAGGTTCTGAGAACTGGTTTGTGATGGTGAACGTGCCGCACCACCAAGGGCAGGACTGGGAGCAGCTCATCAGCACTACCCGCCAGGCCGTGACTGATAAGCTGAGCCGCATGTTACAGACAGATCTGCAACAGGTGATTGCCTGCGAACAAGTGCTGGACCCGCTGCTGATCGAGCAGCAGACTTCGTCGTATGCAGGGGCGCTCTACGGCAGCAGCTCCAACAACCGCATGGCGGCATTTCTGCGGCACCCGAACTTCAGCTCTAAACTCACGGGGCTTTACTTTTGCGGGGGCAGTGTGCATCCTGGGGGAGGCATACCACTCTGCCTGCTTTCTGCCCGTATAGTAGGAGATCTTTTGCCTGTCGTAACACCTGCTAACAAATCTAAACAGCATGCCTGATACCACTAAAACATACCAACCGGCTATACCTTTGCAAGAACGGCTTAAACCCTATGCTTTTGGCATAGCTTTAGGTGTGTTGGCTATTTTTCATGCAGTAGGCTTCTGGGGGCTGATGTTTAGTGGCGAACCCGAAAAGTTTCAGCGGCTCACGCCCATGAACCTGCTCCTGACTAACTTCCTGCTTTTTTCCTTTCATAGGCGCTGGAATGTAGCCTTTATACTCTTTGCGGTTACAATCATGGCAGCTGGTTTCTTTGCAGAGGTGTTAGGTATACACACTGGCTTACTGTTTGGGGACTATGCTTATGGGGAGTCTTTAGGTATAAAAGTGCTGGACGTGCCGCTATTGATCGGGCTTAATTGGCTGATGCTCGTTTACACTTCGGGGCATTTGGTGAATACGGTGCAGCTGCATTGGCTTGCCAGAGCTGCGCTGGCTGCACTGCTTATGGTTGGGCTCGACTTCTTTCTGGAGCCGGTGGCTGTGGCTTTTGACTTCTGGGACTGGCATGGAGGGCATATTCCATGGTCTAATTACACAGGGTGGCTGGGGTTGTCTTTCCTGTTTCAGGTTTATTTTCAAAAAGCCCCTATCTACAAGCATAACCGACTGGCGCCTTACGTTTACTTGGTACAGGCGGTGTTCTTCATCAGTATCTGGACCTTGCTATAGGCCTACCCGTAACAGATTAGGGAATAGCTTGTAAGGCGCCTTGCATTATGTTACATTTGCAAGCTTTAAAATACAAGTTAATATATACATCAAGCATCTAACTGCGTATTGAGTACATACCTATTCCATGCACAAGCTTGATGACTTACCCTACTCCATGACTTTTTTAGAAACCATATTAGGTGAACTCTTGCAGATCTTTAAGCAGGAAGGTATAGAGGCAAACTCAGATGCAGATCTGATCAGGAAACTTGACATCCGTCAGTCAACTTTTCAGGAGCTTTTCTCGGGCCGCGAGAATATGGTGAAGCAGGTGATCCTGTACGATATGGAAGTAGAAAACAGGAGGCAGATGGAAATGCTCTCCAAGGCTACGAACCCTGTAGAGGAAATTATGCTGCTCCTGCAGGATGGTATCAGGTCTATCAAGCAGGTAAACCCCATTTATATCGCAGATCTGCAAAGATACTCGGAAGCCTGGCAGTTGAGCATGCAGAATGTGATCGAGAATAACCAGCATATAAATGCTGAGATTCTGAACAGAGGCATACTGCAGGGGTACTTCCGCAAAGACATTAACCTGCAATTGGTTACAAAGATCATTCTGGAGCAATTCTTCATGATGATCAACCCAGTATCATTTCCGCCTGAAAAGTATGATTTGGCAGAAGTGTTCCGCAGCATCTACCTGTACTATGTGCGTGGCATTTGTACGGACCTGGGAGGAAAACTGGCAGAATCATATTTTGCAAAGAATAGCATGTAAACTGAAAGCATACTACAAAAAAAAGCATCAGGCCCCGAAACAATGCGCTTCGGGGCCTGATGCTTTTAGAGATTATCAGTTATAAGCTTAGCTGATAGAAACGCGCACCTTTTTCGTGTACTCACGCAGAGCCGTCTTGAAATCGACGCCATTGTCGTTCATGTAGTTCAGGATCCAGGCAGCAGCTATCACGTGTGTCAGCTGTTCGCCTTCGTCATCTCCTTCTACTTCAATGGCAAGCGGCTGCTCCTCCATCAGGGCCTCTTCGGCAGCCGTCAGGTTTTCCAGCGACTCAGTTTCTACCAGTTTCTTGATTGCGGGTATCTTCATTTCTTAAACAGTCAGTTTGTTGATCAGATCACGTACAGCTTCTTCTTTGCTGGCAGCCACTGTGTCAACCAGTTTGCCACTCTTGAAAACGGCAAAGAAAGGGAGGTTGGTCACACCAGCGAGTTTGCGGGCCTCAGGGCTTGTTTCAGCGTTAACGTCCACGAAGGCCACGTTGGCAAAAACTTCTTCGTCAGACATGCGCTTGAACTTAGGCGAAAACAAACGGCAGCTGCCGCACCAGTCCGCGTAGTATTTCACTACCACGTTTTGGTTTGAGTTGAGTACGTTATTGAAATCGTTATCGGTTGCTACTATTACAGCCATGTTATTCTTTTTATAAGATTAAACATCAGATCAGGTATTGCCTAATCATACTAGGTGCAAAGTTAAATGTTTCAGACCAAAGATGCAGTGATGTTTGTCACCATTACACGGTCGTCCGGGCTAAAACAGCAACCCAGGAGGATTGTTTAGCGGGGACGGCGGCTTTTCTTGGGTTGGTCGTTAAGGTAGGCCACTAGGTCCATTTTATCGAATGTAAGCTCCCACATGCCCATTAGATCACCTCTCCTGTAGCCAATGGCTTGGTCCTGTGGGTATTTTTCTTCGATCAGAGCGTAGTCGGATTCGCTGATATCCTGTCCCACCGTGCCATGGCAGCTGAGGCAGCTCTCGTCGCGCAGGTAGATCGGGGAGGTATAGCGAATCGCTTCATTGGTCAGGGCCTCAACCTTTGACGCACGCTCCTGCCTACTGCTATACCTGGCCAGCACCTGGGCTGTGGCTCCTTTGGCTTGGTTTTGGGGGTTGCGTGGTTGCTCGCTGAAGCGGCGCGAAATGGCGCCAAACTTGTGCTGCAGCGCTTCTACTTCCTCGTAGTTCTCAGGTTGGCAATAAGGTATGGCCGCCTCCACTCCGCCCTGCGCAAGGTGTTCGGTCATGCGTTGGACGTGCAGGCGCTGAGCCACTACCACAATAGAATCGCCATGTTTCAGGGCGGCATTGAGGATGTCCTGCTGGGTGAGGCGCTTGATTTTGTGACGCTCCAGTTCCTGTGCGATTTCCTTTCCCCCTTCTATGGGTTTTACTTTCACATCGCAGCTTGAAACTAACAGGACTATACTTAGGGTTATGATGGCAGACAAAGAGCGGCTGTTGAACATCTTTCAGAGCAAATTTGTATTAAGATAAGCTAGAGATAAACCCATTGCTTGATACTTATGTTTTATTACTTCAACGCCAATTTAGTATCTTTGCAGCTATAAAACCATAACAGAACGATGTTAGATAAATTAGAAGCCATTAATCACCGGTTTGAGGAGGTAAGCCAGCTGCTTATCCAGCCTGATGTGGCCAGCGATATGAAGAAATTCAAAGCGCTGAATAAAGAGTATAAAGACCTTGACAAGATAGTAGTAGAGTATAAGAAGTACCTCAACATCCTGAGCAACATCGACAGCGCCAAGCAGGTGATTGCGACGGAGAAAGACGAGGAGTTCCGTGAAATGGCCAAGGAGGAATTGGATGAACTGATTCCACAGCGTGAACAAATGGAAGAGTTGCTGAAAGAACTGCTTATCCCGAAAGACCCGAACGACAGCAAGGACATCATTATGGAGATCCGTGCTGGTGCCGGTGGCGATGAGGCTTCTATCTTCGCTGGGGACCTGTACCGCATGTATACCCGCTTCGCTGAGAAGATGGGCTGGCGCACCGAACTAATCGATGCCACTGAAGGCACATCGGGCGGTTACAAAGAAATTATCGTGGGCATGTCCGGTGAGGACGTATACGGCAAGCTCAAATTTGAGTCGGGCGTGCACCGTGTGCAGCGTGTGCCTGCCACTGAAACGCAGGGCCGTATCCATACCTCGGTTGCCTCGGTAGTAGTGCTGCCAGAGGTAGAGGAATTTGACATCGAGCTCGACATGAACGACATCCGTAAGGACCTGTTCTGTTCTTCAGGCCCGGGTGGTCAGTCAGTGAACACAACTTACTCAGCCGTTCGTCTGACGCACTTACCTACTGGTTTGGTGGCCCAGTGCCAGGACCAGAAGTCGCAGCTGAAGAACTTTGATAAAGCGCTTGCTGTATTGCGTTCCCGTATCTACGAGCAGGAACTGGCCAAAAAGCTGGAAGCCGAAGGTGCTCAGCGCAAGAGCATGGTAGGCAGCGGCGATCGCTCCGACAAGATTCGTACTTACAATTACCCGCAGGGCCGTGTAACAGATCACCGTATCGGTTATACCGTATACAACCTGCCTAGCGTAATGGATGGCGGTATTGAAGATTTCGTGGAAGAGCTGCGTATAGCAGAAAACTCCGAGCGTCTGAAAGAAGGTGCCACTGCGGAGTAATCTGTCAGTGTAAAATATATTTAGGAATGTGGTGCAGCCGAAAGCTGCGCTGCATTCCTTTTTTTGTTTTAACTTGGTGAATGCTTCAGCAACTAGGTTTAGATGAACGGTTTCTGTGATGACCTGCCATTTAAAAAAATATATAAGAGGTGAAAGAGAGCATCGATGCATTACATGTAGAAATTATTCATGTGAATTACCTTGATGAATATGAAGGTATGGTTCGGTTTAAGACTGAATCAAGTAATGTGTATGATGCAATGTTTTGGGGGAATACATTTGAACCAGGCGAAAAGAGAAATTTAAAGGTTAGTCAATTGGGCCAGCGTTTCAATTGGGAAAAAACTTTTAGCTTGAATCCCTTTAAGGAAAAGAAATTAGAAAAGTTGGAAGATGGCCCGGGCTATATCGGGTATGGGCAAATTGAGAAGCTAAATCCTGTAATAGGGTGTTTCGGGGATTTTCAACTTAACCTAGGCAACTGGACTAGTGATGAACGTGTCATTAACGAGTATATTTATTGGCGAATTGACCGTTTAGAAGTCAGTTGATGTGATAGCACCAAAACAAAGCAAAACAAAAAGTGGATTAAGGTTATGCCTATTGCAATAATGAGGAATTTGAACTTCAGGTATAACAACAACAATTAACCATTTAGCCTTACAGTAATTTAACCTCCAATATCCATTTGAGATACCTCCTCGCCATATTGCCCCTCTTGTTCCTGCTCTCAATGGTAGGTTGCGAGCCGAAAGAGGAGGTCGTGACCAACGACCCGGATGCGATGCTGCGCTTTTCGGCAGATACGGTGCTGTTTGATACCGTGTTTGTAACGCAAGGCAGCGTCACCCGGCGCCTCAAGGTATACAACCCTCAAAAGAATGCCGTGCGCATCAGCAGCATCAGTCTGGGGGACGCTAATACCTCTCCTTATAAACTGATCATCAACGGACAGGAAACCCCGATTGCAAACAACCTCGAGTTGCGCGGACAGGACAGCCTCTATGTGCTGGTGCGGGTGAACATCAATCCGGCTGATCAGAACCAGCCTTTCCTGGTAGCTGACTCTATCTTGTTTCACACAAACGGGAACCAGCAAAATGTGAAGCTGGTAGCCTATGGGCAGGATGCGGTGTTTCATCAGAAGGGGGTAATCGGAAATACCATCTGGGCAGCAGGCAAACCGCACGTGCTGCTCGACACGGTGCTTTTGCGCGAAGGAGCGACACTGACCATTGAGAAAGGGGCCCGCATTTTTGCCACAAACAAAGCTGTGTTGCTGATCAACGGTACGCTGCAGGTCGAGGGCACGCCGGAGGAGCGGGTTACATTTTCAGGTATACGACGCGAACCAGCCTATGTCAGTGCGCCGGGTCAGTGGGAAGGTATACGCATCCTTATAGGCAGCCAGAACAACACCATCCGCTATGCAGACATTCGCAACACGATACGCGGCCTCCGGATCGGCAATCCTGGGAAAGGCGGCACCCTGGTAGAGGGATGTGCGATACAATATGCCTTCCTCGACGGCATCGTGGCTTTCACATCGGATGTAAAAGTAGTGAACACCCTGATTCAGAACTGCGGGCAATACAGTTTTGGAGGCTTAGGTGGAGGCAACTACGAAATACTGTACTCTACCATTGTCAACTACCAGAACCAGCTGCAGCGCGAAACCCCTGCCTTTGTAGTTGCGGACTTTATACCTGGCACCGAGATCCGGAACCAGCCCACGCAGCTGCGTCTGGTCAACAGTATCGTGTATAGCGACGGCTCCAGCTACGCAAACGAGGTGCTGCTGGAAGGTGATATATCCGCTGAGGTAGCGCACAACATACTTCGCACGGAGGCTTATAAAAACACACTCAACATTAACGGAAACCTGCTCAACATTGATCCTAAGTTCAAAGATGTCCGCAAACAGGACTTCAGGCTCGATACGCTCTCCCCTGCCAGCGGTGCTGCCCTGCCCCTGCCAGGTATAAGCAAGGACCTCAAAGGTGCAAATCGCAGCTCCGGCAAGCCCGATATGGGTGCCTTTGAGCGGGTAATTGATTGAGCGAGTAATCTGATTTTTGAATGAGTGTTGGAGTGAAGGAGTGAATTTTTAATCAGAAGGGCGGCGATTGAAGAAGCGCCGAGATTTTAAATAAGTTTACTCAAGTAGTGCATTTCCGTATGAATCATAACAATCGAATCATTCAGAAGGTCACACAAAAAAACACTGTTCAATCGCTCAACCAAAAATCACTCATTCACTAAATCAAAGCCAATCACTCATTTACAACTCAAAAAAGACATGTGGTTTCAGAAAGAGATACGCTTACCTGCCGTAAAACGAGGTTTTCACTTGATCACCGACCTGCTGACAGCACAAGTGCCTGAGTTGGAGAACTACAGAGTGGGGCTGGCGCATATTTTCATCAAGCATACCTCTGCCAGCCTTTGCATCAACGAAGATGCGGACCCCACCGTGCGGCAGGATTTTGAAAGCCACTTCAATCACATGGTGCCTGAGAATGCTCCCTATTACCGTCACACCATGGAAGGCCCTGACGATATGCCTGCGCACCTGAAGGCTGCCTTACTGGGTAGTTCTGTTACAGTGCCGATTTCGGATGGGGAGTTTAATATGGGAACCTGGCAAGGCGTATACCTGTGCGAGCATCGCAACCATGCCTCTAAACGCACAGTAGTAGTCACCCTACAAGGCGAAGGATACTAAGGTATAGCCACCGTTACTTTACAATACTCACTTTGGTAACCGCGATGCCGTTGGTGCTGGTTGTGCGAAGCAGGTACATACCGGCCGGCAGGTGTTGCACATCCAGTCTGATCACTCTCTCTGCTACCTGTTCGCGCAATAGTACCTGCCCGTGGCGGTTTATTAGCTCGACCTCCTGAATTTGCTGACGGGCTGCCTGCTCCAATATGATAAAGCCTTTCGCCGGATTGGGATATACCTTCACTTCGTCAGACGTCACGTAGATGTAGTCTTCTTTGGTGAGGGTATGACTTGAGTTTCCGTTGGAGGTGGTGAGGGTGACGCGGTACCTGCCCGGCCGGTTATACCTGACAGTGGGGTTCTGGGCTGTGGAAGTGGCCGGTGTGCCACCCTCGAATTCCCATTGCCATTGCGTGGGTTTAAAGCCAGCAAAAGAACCCAGGAACTGAACCTGATCGCCGGGAGCCAGCAGGGTATCCTGAGGCTGAGCGGTGCTGAAGCGGGAGCGCAACTCACCGGTGCAGGCCGTAGACTCAAACATATATCCACGAGCTGACTGCAGTATACCTTGCATGTAAGCGCTCTGGCCTTTGGTGAAAAGGCTCATACAGGCATCGTCGGAGTAATCCATGTAGTTTTGCCACATGTTGCCATAAGGGCCATTGTTACAGGATACTTCTATCCCGTCAGGGCAGCCATCAGTCTGTGTGAACTGGTTGGGCGTGTCGTCAATGTCATCGGAGTCGTTGCAGGTCATCCCATTCCCCCAGATGTGCTTCAGGCCCAGCCAATGTCCTACTTCGTGCGTAGCGGTGCGTCCCCGGTTATAGGCCCACAGGCTGTTGTTGAATGGAGTCGCTCCCACTGTACGATAGTGCAGCACCACTCCATCACGGTCGGGTAAGGCGCTGGGTGAGGAAGCGTATCCGATGCTGCTGGTGCCCAGATTACCTATCCAGATGTTCAGATACTGTTTTGTATCCCAGGCATCGAGGCCGCCATTAGCCGTGGACTTAATCTGATCCGAAAAATAGCTGAAGCTCTCTTTGGTAGTTTGGGTACGGGTGATGCCTGATGTCGGATTACCATTCGGGTCTACTATGGCCAGGCAAAATTCGATGCGGGTGTCAGCGGCAAAAGGCCGGAAGTAATCGGGTGTATTGGTAGTGTCCGCATTGAGACGACGAAAGTCCTCGTTCAGGACGGCAAGTTGCGAGAGCACCTGCGCATCGCTGATGTTTTCGCTTCCGGTTTTATAGACTACATGGAATACCACCGGTATGGTAATGGTGGCCTGTTGCATGGCCTGCCCGGCCGGGCGCTGGCGCATGAGCTGCTGTACGGCCTGCTGCGTTCTTAAACTCCGCTCCTCAAAGCCAGGGTCCTGTCGTTTTAAAATCTCCAGGTATGCCTCTGTGCTGCAGCCACGGCCTTGTTCGGTTGTTTGCCCAAAAGCAAAACGAACAAAGGCAAGACTTAGAAACAGGGTCAGGGTAAAGACACGCATACACACAGATCAAACAGGCATCAAAGAGCACAAGCGCAGATAAAGTGCGTAGCTTGAGCGGCTTAGTAGAGCAATATACGCAATTTAACCCTTAAGTATGAAATCAGGCAAGAGGAAGCTACTTGTACAGGTATGCTTACAGGTTGGCATCAACACGATAGCGAAGCGAATCTCCGAAAATAAGCTTCTGCACACCCTCTACCCGGTAACCAGACAAATTACCAGATCCTGGCTCTGCAGTCAGGCTGATGTTTCTTTTAGAGTAAAACAGTAAGTTCTCTTCCAGCACCACCGCTTCGAGGCGTTCCAGCTTCTGGAACGGCGACACCGTAAGCTGGAGGCGTTCTACAGGGGCGGCTGCTTCGGCATCTTTTGTGAAAATGCTTACTGTGCTGCCATTAGGCAAGGTATGACGCTCCTCTCTGTAAAAATCGCGTAGGGCAGGTCGGCTCAGATCTACCTCCTGAAAAATAGCAAGTTCTTTCTCCCAATCCATCTCCTCCATCTGAGCGGTTTCAGTAGGCTGCCCTTTGGTGATAACCGACTTCAGCACAGGCGGCTGTTCCCGTTGCAGGCGGGCAGTCTGCTCTTGCAGGTAACCAGTCAGATCATAGGCCGGCTCTTTCCCATCCGCAAGCGGCGGTGTAGGACGCTCACAGGCCACTAGTACAAGTAGCAAGGCAAATAGTCCGATGATGCGATAGCTGCTCAACTTATTGCGCTTTCTCAAGAAGTGATTCGCCGGTCATTTCTGCTGGCTGCGCTATACCCATCAGGTCCAGTATAGTCGGGGCCATATCGCCCAGTTTTCCTGGCCTTAAGGTGCCTTTGTAGTCATTGCTTACCAGTACGCAGGGTACCAGGTTAGTGGTATGGGCCGTGTTCGGTGTGCCGTCCGGGTTGATCATGAAATCAGCGTTGCCATGGTCCGCTATCACAATCACGTCGTAGTTGCTTTCCAGTGCTGCATTGATTACGGCTTCGGCACAACGGTCTACCGCTTCGCAGGCTTTCACAGCGGCTTCAAACACACCGGTATGGCCCACCATGTCAGGGTTGGCAAAGTTGAGACAAATAAAGTCAGCTGTTTTCTGCTGGATCTCCGGCACAATCGCATCACGGATCTCGTAGGCGCTCATCTCCGGCTGCAGGTCATAGGTGGCTACCTTCGGAGAAGGGCACAGCAGACGCTTTTCGCCATCAAAAGGGAGCTCACGACCACCAGAGAAGAAAAAGGTGACGTGCGGGTATTTTTCGGTCTCGGCAATGCGAATCTGTTTGCGGCCAGCTTTGGCCACCACTTCGCCGAGAGTATTGTTCAGGTTATCTTTTTCAAATATGGCATCCACGCCTACGAAAGTCTCATCGTAGTTGGTCATGGTGATGTACTGCAGGTTGAGCTTGTGCATATTTTGCTCAGGGAAGTCCTGCTGCGTAAGTGCCTGCGTGATCTCCCGACCACGGTCGGTGCGGAAGTTAAAGCAAATCACCACGTCGCCGTCTTTGATGGTGGCGATTGGCTGCTGATCGTCGTTTACTTTTACAATAGGCTGAATAAACTCATCTGTAACGCCTGCATTGTAAGAGTCCAGGACTGACTTGATGAGGTTTTGCGATGGTGTGCCTTTGCCGTGCACCAATAGGTCGTAAGCCAGTTTCACGCGCTCCCAGCGGTTATCGCGGTCCATGGCGTAATAGCGTCCGATCACCGAAGCAATGGTGCCGGTTGTGTTTTCGAGGTGCTGCTCCAGGTCATTGATATACTTCACGCCTCCCTTCGGATCTGTGTCGCGGCCATCCATAAAGGCATGAATGTATACCTTGTCCAGGCCATAGTCGAAGGCGGTTGTGCAGAGCGCCTTGAGATGCTTTATATGGGAGTGCACGCCACCGTCTGATAGCAGACCGATCAGGTGTACGTCCTTCTTGTTTTCCTTGGCAAAGGTATAAGCGCCAGCAAGTGCCGGCATGGCAGCCAGTTTATGCTCTGCGATGGATTTATTGATACGCACCAGGTCCTGGTACACCACACGGCCAGCGCCAAGGTTCATGTGGCCTACCTCTGAGTTTCCCATCTGCCCCTCCGGAAGCCCTACTGCCTCGCCAGAAGCCTGCAGCGTCGTGTGCTGGTAGGTCTGAATGATGTGATCGTAGAAGGGCGTGTGCGCCTTATGAATAGCTGAAACCTCTGGGTTGGTAGCGATTCCCCAACCATCCAGAATCATGAGCATTACCTTTTTATCCATAGTGCAAATATAAGATAATCTGTGGTGCCTTATGGCTTATATGGCTGATTTATGCATTGGTAATGGGACGCCTCGCCATAAATGCTTAAATTGTAGCTGATGCCGGGAGTCATGTCCTGCATAGGACTGTAGAGAACAGCGTGGCAGCTGTCGACCTGGTGAATAAAAAGCTACACCGGATATGCGTCTGTAACGGCAGATATATTAATCCCGTTACATCGGTAAATATTGATTATTCCTAATAAATTTGGGACCTTGCTTAAGACTTTTGTTGGCATAGTTTTAGCTGATACGAGGACGAGATTACTTACACACCTTATGAAAAACTTTAAAAACATTGCTGTAGTACTTTTCTTAGCTTTTGTCACTTCCTTATTTGCATCTGGCCAGGCCCTTGCTCAGAAAGATGTATTTGACGGGGTGGAGGCTGCCATGCGTGCAGGATCGGCTAAAGATTTGGCCCGGCACTTCGACAGCAAGGTAAGCTTGTCGTTTGCAGATGAGAAGGCCACTGACTACAGCAAGACGCAGGCGGAGTTTGTAATGAAGAATTTCTTCAGCAAAAACCCGCCTACAGGTTTTGCTTACAACTTCCCGACTCCGAGTGAGTCTGTTCGGAAAGACAAGCGTTATGTGATCGGCACCTATACGCATCGCAACGGTTCTTATACCGTTTTGATCCGTGTGAAGGACGCAGGAGGCAAATTCCTGATCCATTCTGTCGATTTCATAAAAGATTAAGCAGATAATAGTGAGATTTTTAGCAAGGCTCGGGATATATACCGGGCCTTTTTTTATTTTTGCACCGTGAAAGCATCATACCTGACAGAACAAAGCATAGCCGAGTTTATATCCAGGGCCCTGGCCGAAGATATAGGCGATGGCGACCACTCGTCGCTGGCCTCTATTCCGAACGATGCCCAGAACCAGGCAAGACTGCTGGTGAAGGGTGACGGCATACTGGCTGGCGTGGAGCTGGCTGGTTACATCTTTAAGCAAGTAGACCCGGAGCTGCAGGTGGAAGTACTGCTGCAGGACGGTGCCGAAGTGAAGTTTGGTGACATAGCCCTGACCGTAAAAGGCAAGGCACAGTCCATCCTCACGGCCGAGCGACTGGTATTGAACTGCATGCAGCGCATGAGCGGCATTGCTACCTATACCCATTACCTGAATTCGCTGATTGCCGGTACGAAGGCTAAGCTACTGGATACCCGTAAAACCACACCGAACTTCCGCATCATGGAAAAATGGGCAGTGCTGATTGGCGGCGGCGTGAATCACCGCTTCGGCTTGTTCGATATGATCATCCTAAAGGACAACCACGTGGATTATGCCGGAGGTATACGCGAAGCCATAGAAGCGACGCAACGCTACCTCAAAGAAAAAGGCAAGGACCTGCGCATTGAGGTGGAGACCCGCAACCTGGAGGAGGTGAAAGAGGCGCTCGAGACCGGCGGTATTCATCGGATCATGCTCGATAACATGACACCGGAGATGATGAAGGAGGCAGTAGCACTTATCGGCGGCCGTTTCGAAACAGAAGCATCAGGCGGTATTACAGAAGCGACTATTGCGGAGGTGGCCAAGTGCGGTGTTGACTTTATATCGGTAGGAGCTTTGACGCACTCTATCAAGAGCATGGACCTCAGCCTGAAGGCTTATTAATTGAACTTATACCTGCTCCATGGGGAGCGGGCGCTTATATTTTATTTTTTTATGCAACAAAATCAACGTTACCGGATGCAGTCAAATGCTGCTCCGAATGCCATTCGCACCAAGAAGTACCAACTGGAAAAAAATACTTTTACAGGTATAGCCCTTGCGAAGGTATGGCGCAAAGATTGGTGGATGGCGCTTATACCGCTGGTGCTTTTCCTGCTGCCGGCTGTGTTTAGCTTTTCCTGGTGGTGGGTAGCGGGTGCTGTTCTGGTTACCCTTATTTTTGTGCTGCTCCGTTCGGCTCAAGTGATGGGTGTAACGCAAATGGAGCAGGGCAATCCGCTGTTTGAGAAATTGAGCTACGAGATCGACTCCCGCCAGATCATCCTGAAGCGTAACGAGCGCGAGGGTATGACCCTGACCTGGGATATGATTGGCTCTGTGGAGCGTAAAGGCGAGTCGTACGTAATGTGGCTCAAGCCACCAACCGAGGCCCAGCTGCCAGGCGGCTGGAAAGGCTGGCTGGCTAAGACATTCCAGGCACCGGTGTTTGTGATGCTGCCTTTCCGCATCTTCAACAACCCGAACGATATCAAGTTGCTGGAGTCGATGCTGCGCCGTAAGGAGTTGATCGCTTAGTTACTACAGAACCTACGCCTGTATACCTACCGTAAGAATAGATTTGCTACTGCATTGTGTAGTAGTGCTTTATAATAAAGACTTATAACCTAAAAATAGAGATGAATAAGAACGTACTTGCAGTATTTTCAGCAGTTTGTGGCCTGGCGATGATTTCATGCGACACGCCAAAAGATAACAGACCAAGCGGTAAAGCCTCTGTAGACTATGTACAGCCTGGCACTCGCAGCACTAACAATGTGTCTGACATGGGCGGTGAGGATCATACTGTGCATACTGATACACACGGAGGTGAAAACATCATGCCTGACAGAGATTTGGGCGGAAACACCATCCAGCCAGGCGACAGCATCCGTGAAACAGAAGAAGTGAACTCTCCTGCCGGAGCTACGAAGCGATAGTTCTGCGTAAAAAAGCTAAGACCTGCCGTAGCTGATAATCAACAGCGACGGCAGGTTTTTTTATGACTTTTGCTTTACAGGCAAAATGGCTATACCTGGCCTGCTTGGTTGCGTATACCCATGTTCCAAAAATAAAAGGTATATTTGCACCCTTATTGCATTTTCATTGCTCCTATGGCCCAACAGGAAGAGTGGTTCAGCACTTGGTTTGACTCCCCTTACTATCACATCCTCTACAGCAACCGCGACGACCGCGATGCCCGGCTGTTCATGGACAACCTGCTGGCCTACCTGCACCCCAAACCACAGCACAAAATACTGGACCTTGCCTGCGGCAAAGGCCGTCATTCACTTTACCTCAACCAGCTGGGCTATGATGTGACAGGTATAGACCTGTCTGAGAAAAGCATCGCCTATGCCCGGCAGTACGAAAAGGAGCACCTGCACTTCGACGTGCACGACATGCGAGAGGTATACAAGCCCGAAAGCTTCGATTTTGTGCTGAATCTGTTCACCAGCTTTGGCTATTTCGAGAGTGAGACAGAAAACGTGGTGGCCTTGAAGGCTGCGGCAGCTAACCTGAAGCACGGTGGTAAACTGGTGATCGACTTCATGAACACTGACCGCACCATTGAGCGTTTAGTTGCACATGAGCAAAAGGAGGTGCAGGGTATTCTGTTTGATATCAGTCGCAAGGTGGAGCACGACTTCATTGTGAAAACCATCCGGTTTGAGGATAAAGGACGGAATTACTGCTTTGAAGAGCGTGTGCGCGCATTGCGGCAAGAGAACTTCATGGAGTACTTCAGCATTGCCAAGTTGCGTTTGGGGGAGGTATTTGGTGACTACAAGCTGTATCCATTTGATCCGGAAAAAAGCGAGCGAATCATTTTCGTGCTAAAAAAATAACGCGGTATGATCATAGCTATACTTGTGCTCTTCTTCACGGTGGTGCTCTCGAGCTTCCTCGTCAAGGTGTTTCCGCCAGATAACAGTCGCTGGCTAAAGATGGCGCTGGCTTTTAGCGGCGCATACCTGTTCACGATCACAATCGTTCACCTGCTGCCTGATGTGCTGCTAGGTAACCCTAATCCCCATCGCGTAGGGTATTGGGTGCTGGCCGGCTTCTTTCTGCAATTGGTGCTGGAGCTGTTTTCGCACGGTGTGGAGCATGGGCACATGCAAACCAATCATCACAGCCATGGGCATGTAGGTTCAATGCCCTTTCTGCTGCTTGGCTCACTATTCATACATTCTTTTCTGGAAGGAAGTATACTGGTGGAGGGGGGCGAACGCCACGTGGGGCACCATCACACGGGCGAGAACTTTTACGCCGTACTGCTAGGTATAGCCATACACCACGTGCCGGCTGCCTTTGCGCTGATGTCGGTGCTGATGTCGCGTATCGGCTCTTTTCGTAAGGCCTTTTTGTGGCTGCTTATCTTTGCTATAGGATCTCCGCTAGGTATACTGGTAAGCAACTACATCATAAAGGACAACATAGGTGGTGAGGCAGTCTTTACTGCGCTTACAGGTTTGGTGGCTGGCAACTTCCTGCATATTTCCACTACTATTCTCTTCGAGACAAGCCCTGATCACCGCTTTAACCGGAACAAGCTGCTGGCAACCCTTGTCGGGCTAGCGCTGGCGCTACTCACCGACTTGTTATAGCGCAGGTATAAGCGTGGAAGTTTAAGCCTCTTATCTGATCCTCACTGATGTGGCGCCTAAGGTATAGCAGGTAGGCAATTGGTTAAAAACAAAAAAGGCTGATCTAAGTCAGCCTTGCGTCTTTTATAAAGCGAGTAAAGGGCAATTACATAATAGTGGAAAGCAATGTAGCAGCGAGTGCCTTCAAAGCCAATATTACCGTGCTCGACTTCACCGTTACATCAGATGAGTCGTCTTCGTCTGAGCCAGAAAGATCTTTGAAAAAAGAAAAAGGGCTATCGAGAGCATCAGCATCCAGAACCGATTTCTGCTTTTTAGGAGTGGCAGGCTCTGTGGCGTTAGTGGCAGCCGGGCTGTTGGTGTTAGGCGCAATAACAGTGGTGGCTTCAGCGGTGGAATTGCCATTGTTCAGGTGAGCGGCATTAGGCGTAGCAGTTACACCCAGCAACAGTAATGTTGCTAAACCAGTTGTCACTGAAAGGGATTTCCACTTTTTAAGCATGCTCAAAATTATAATTTAAAATACAGTATTCCAAATGTTTAGTTGGAATATTTGTAGGTTTTTAGGAAGATCAGGGTAAGGGTTATCTCAAAGGTGGTAAATGTAAGCAAGTCATGTGTTAGCGTACAGGAGCAGGCTTTACAACCTTCACTTCTACAGGCACTATACCTGCGCTGATGTAGTCAAGCCGTTTGGCTGCGGCCTCACTCAGATCAATTACGCGCCCTTTTACAAAAGGCCCCCGGTCTGTTATACTTACCTTTACTGTTTTGTTCGTCTGCAGATTGGTGACTTTCACTTTAGTGCCGAATGGAAGAGTGCGGTGCGCGGCTGTCAGCTTTCTGCGGTTATAGGCTTCACCATTGGCCATCTTGCGGCCGTGCAACTTGTTGCTGTAATAAGAGGCTTTTCCTGCTTCGGTATAGCCACGCTGACCTGGTGCGGGCTTAGAAGTGGTGCAGGCACTGGTTGTCAATAAAGCTGCTATCAGTAAGGTGCCAGAGATGTGTTTTAATCGCATAAGTACTCGCAATAGGTATTGTTAATGCCTAATATAGCCTTAAACGATGGGTTTGCCAAAGAATTGTCGTATCTGGTGCTGCAGCTGATCTAAGTCAACCCTCTCCAGCGGGTGATGCGTGTTAGGAAACACCTGCAGGCTGGCGTTTGGCAGCTGCTGGTACGCCCAGGCCGTTTCCTGCAGACTGACCATATGGTCGCGGTCGCCAACACTGACCCGGACAGGCAGCTGTATGCGCGAAAGGGCTTCCTCGGTGAGTAATGGATCGTTGCCTAAGTGCAACATCATATCCGCTGTGTAGCGCATAACCTCCCGCCAGTCAGTGGGCTGGTGACGCTCGGCAAGTATAGCGGCGAAAGCTGGAACCTTCTCCTGTACCTTATCAGGTTGCAGCATTTTCACTTCTTTGGCCGCCGTATCCGGGCTCCAGGCAAACTTGGTGGCTAACGTAAAGATGCTCCCTACCCTATCAGGGTACTGAAGCGCCAGGTATAGCGCTACATAGCCCCCCATGCTATACCCAAATATATCTACACGCTGTAGCTGATGCTGGTCAAGGTAGCGGAGCACATCCTCTGCAAACTGCTCAATCCGAAATGGTTTATCAGGCAGCCCATTACCTCCATGCCCCTGAAAATTCATTGTGTGCACTGTAAAGTCTGTCTTTAGCAGTTGCTGTAAGGGCTGCAGGGTGCTGGCAGCCCCCAGGGCGCCGTGTAGCAGGAGCAGATCAGGCATGTGCTGTGTTACTGTTTTACCTGGTAGTTGTACACATCAACGGCTTGTGTCAGCTTGTCTTTTCGGAAGAGCTGAATAACCAGTGGCACGGCTATGAGGCCAGCTCCGGCATACACCGCTGGCGACACACTAACAGAATTCGGATTGGTAGAGCTCTGAGAAGAAGAAAGCAAGCCATAGGTAAGCAGACCCGCGCCTGCTATACCCATCACAGTCGAGATCGTCTTTTCGCGCTTATGACGCTGAATCAGCAGCATACTGGAAGAGTTGTCGGCAAGCGCCTGCTCCAGATTTTGCTGGTTAAAAGTCATCAGCGGTCCATTGTCCTTGGAGAAGAAGTAAATGCGGCGGCGACTAGTGCGAGGCATACCGTACCCATATGGGTGATACCCCATGGCTGCGTAATCAATTGTAGTCGTGAAGAACTTAGAGATACGTGGCCCTTCCATTATTCGCTTGGCAAAGGCATCAAAACGGTTGCCGGCAGCTACTCTGGCAAAGTATCCATCGTTGTTCTGGTATACATCTACCAGCTCCGGAGCATACTTCAGCGTGTCGTCAACCAGGAAGAAATCCTGCTTGAAGAGAGGTGACTTGTACTGGACCCTGTTGCCATACACCACCTGGCCGTTGCGGAGCTGCAGAAAATGACGCCCTTTCTGGCGTTGTGGCTGGTAGTTTTCCTGAGAGTACTCCTGTGCTTGCAAACCAAAGCTAAACAGCAGGCAGACAAAAAGTGCAAATATTGTCTTGTTCATGTGTGGGTGATTTCAGCTAAAACTTAAAATAGGCTTAGACTTAGAAGATAAGCGCGAGCATGACGAGCATGCCTGCCAGTGCCAGGTATACCCAGCTCATCAGCTGGCCCCTGTGCTTGCTGGGCACAACATTGCTCACGAATACAACGGCTATCAGTACGCATAATATATATAAGAGTATAAAAGTAACCGCTTTTACCCAATTCGGCACGATGGTGTTCTCTGCCTGATACTGGTTATCCATTCCCATACCCGACACCAGATTGCTCAGCAAATAAAAGACCAATACTTCGAAAACTATAAAGAAAAACAAACCATAAAGCCTGTTGCTTTTTTGCTCAGCCATGTTGCAGGATCATTTTGTAAGAAAAACAGCTCTGATAGTAGTGCCCTCAGTCTGTTATGTAAAGTGAACTATGTTGTTACGAGTATAAGCACCTGACATACCTTAAATATAGTGACTGGATGCTAATATCTTGCTACACAGGTTTATTTTCAGAATTGCTCGTATACTTAATTTAATACGCTAAGCAAGTATAGGTTATATTGTTAGTGATATATATATCAGGCCTGGCATGTTGTTTGCTTTTTATTATCAGACACATATATAGATTTAATTGCTACAAGTATTGTGCAAGTGTGTCTGATTAGTGCAATTTATGGTAAGATAAAAAGAATATGGTTGCACATGAGCAATAATGTGAAACAATTTTAGCGGCACAACCCGTTAAAATACCAGATGAATGTAGGGATATGAGGTTATTAAAGAATGTTAAATTAGACAATCACTATTTTAACTATGGTGATAAGACACGAAAGATCTTTAGCATAGGCTATGAAGATCTGACGACGCTCATCTATTATCAGGATAACAACAACAACTATACGTTAGTAATATCGAAAGAAGACGATCCACCGCTGATACTAGAAAAAAAGATATCGCGCGCGGAAGCGTTCAGATTAATGAATACCCGGCCCTGAAGCCGGGTATTTTTATTAACACCTTGTTATGAGTAAATGGAATAAGTATTACAGAATTGCCTTTTGGGGAGCTGTTCTCACGTTTATAGCCCAGTTGATCGTCTCATTAGCCATAGATCCATATCTAGCTTCAGTCTTTACTCCCTTTTATGCTGTGTGGGGCATCACTGCCGTAGTGGGTTGGCGCAAAGAACATCCACGCCGGTAATGTTTATTACAACTGCTGGATATCAATTTGGCGCGGATGCAACGCAGCGTCATGATAGGGCAGCTTCACCCGCAACTCCCCATTCTTATAGATTGCCTCAATCCGACCCTGATCTACCTGCGGTGGCAGCATAAAGATGCGGTTAAACATAGGTACCGCCATCTGTGGGTCTTCCTGACTCTGCAAAACAGAGAATATAGTAAGTTGATTTTGGTGCAGCACTATCCTGAATGACTCTGGGTTGACACCAGCTGCCCATACATTAATGACAGCGCTTTTCTTTTTCTTCTTAACCTCAGTGTATGTTTCACTCACACCACCGCCTACTGTGTTCAGTAAGTCGATCTGGTGTGCAATTGATCTTAAAAACTCTTTATCTTTTATAATCTTCATCTCTTTCTCCTCTAGTTTTTCAATGAATAATGATGCAAAACAAATGCCAAGGGATAACACCGCCAAATTGACCGTTAAACCATAGTAAAAGTGCTTAGGCTATGCCAGAATGACCTTTTTATATGGGTAGTATATAAGCCGTTCAGATAATAAGTGGAAAGTGGATAGCATCATGAGCCCTGAAATGTGATACAATATGAAGAGGGTGTAAGCATGGAAAAGCTTCCCATATTGGTGCAATTTTTCCCAGACATGGAAATATATTAATTTAATTCTTGGTATAGCGCTATAATGTAGTTGTACTTGTGCAAATTTTGATATTGATAGGTTTATTTCAAATTGTTGAATAACACCTTTTTGCGGTATCGTCAGGTAGACTCGGTTTCCATGTAGTGTTGCATTTTAGTGAAATAAAATGGTGTTATGGCAGGCTGGCATGTTTCTTTCATATATAGCGGTATAAGAGACAAGCCATGAAACACATTTATACATCTACCCTTACTTCTAATACACTGAAAGCAAATATTAGCTTTAGACTAGTATTAGTTATTAGCTTTATATTATTAACTACCATCAATGGGTATGGGCAAAAAATAACTTCTATTTCGCCAAGCTGCGTAGTTGCAGGGGGTGGTAGCTTTATACTTACTGTTGTTGGAGATGATTTTAATGGAAGTTCTTATGTAACGCTTAATGGTGTAATGGCTACAAATTATACACGAAGTGATAATACATTCAGTGTGATAGTTCCAGCTGCTTCTATAGCAAATGCAGGAGTCATTGAAGTACAGACAACAAGAGCAAATAAGTTTTCTCCTACGTCAATTAATTTAGTAGTGGTAGGTACTCCAACAGCTACATCTATTGCGAGTTGCGGGCAAGCTACCCTTAGTGCATTTGGCGCACCTGCTGGAGCTGTTTACCAATGGTATTCTCAGGCAACTGGTGGCATAGCAATAGCAACAGGAGCAACATACACAACAGCTAGCGCTGGTCAGTATTATGTTTCAACGGCAGTGCCAGGTTCTTGTGAAAGTCCTAGGAGGCTTGTTACCGCCACTATCAATGCAATGCCTACTAGTCCTAAAGTTACTAACAGAAGTCGTTGCGGAGTTGGAAGTTTAGTATTATCAGCATCTGGTGCTGTATCGGGACAGGGTTATCGTTGGTATACAGCTTCTACCGGTGGTACGTCTGTGGCTACTGGTCAAGATTATACAACCTCATCACTTTCTGTTGGCATTAAAACATATTATGTCAGCATAGTAACTAACGCAACTGGTTGTGAAAGTGCCAGAGTGCCTATTACAGCAACTGTAAGGCCCATACAGTTTGGCAATACAGAGTTCGTCAGACAAACTTTGGAAGTTGGTAAACCAGGTACTATCAAACTAAATTCAGAGGTCATTGATAGTGGACATGCTATTAGTATTACTTGGCAATCCGTTAAGAACGGAGAACCTACAATTTTGGGTATTACTGAAGCTCCTGCTTCATCTCCTGCAACTTTTGACATTTCAAGTGTACCAGGGGCAGATACTTATTTTCGCGCTATTATAACTCCCATTTCATCAGTATGCTATGATGAATCATCACTAGATGTAACTTCTCAGGAAATCGTTTCCCTTCCTGTCGAATTGGTTTCTTTCAAGGCCCAGTCAACGAAGGATGGTGTGCAGCTTAGCTGGAAAACGGCATCCGAGCTAGACAACAAAGGCTTTGAAGTAGAGGTATCAGCGGACGGTAAAAATTTCAGAAAGATAGCTTTCATTGAAAGTAAGGTCGGCACCACGTCCCTTGTGCAAAACTATAGCTACCTTGACACAAGAGCTGCTGCCGGGATCAACTATTATCGCCTGAAGCAAGTTGACTTTGACGGAGCATTTGAATACTCTAAAGTAGTCGCTGTTAACAATGCCGCTGTTGCTTCCTCTACTGTATACCCAACGCTGGCCTCGCATGAAGTTACAGTGAGATTAGCAGCATCTGACGAGCAAGTGATGATCTCAGTGGCTGATATGACTGGAAAGCAACTGCTGGCGATTCAGAATCCTTCGGAGCGTCAAGTGGTGTTGCCAGTGCAGCATCTGCAGAATGGCATATACTTCGTTACGGTGACGACAGGTGCACAGAAAGAAGTAATCCGTTTCATGAAGCGTTAATCAGTAATCAACATACATAAAAGAAAGGGGCTAGCCTGTGTGGCTAGCCCCTTTCTTTTATGTATGAAATATGCAGCAGCTCAAGTGGCTTGTGTGTCGCCATATTAAACGAATCAGGTTTAACCCCGTAGGATTTAATAGGACTAAACACAATGATAGATATGAGAAAAGTAATAACATTTGCATGCTTGATAGCTGCAGCCTCTTTTGCCGCCTGCAGTGAAACAGATAAAAGAGTAGATACCGCAGAGGACGTGCAGGAGATTGCCTCGGCAGACACAGCTGTCATGTATGGAGACTTACCTGGTGTTGTAGAGGCTGATGGTGCCGAAATCATTAGCGTAGACGAAAGCTTCTGGTCCAGTGTAGACTATAATGCTCCAGTTGTAACGGACCGACGCGTGCAAGACCGTGATGTGGAAGTGCGAAGCAACCCAGGCTATACTATTTATACCATGGAAGATAAGGTACTCTTCGACCTGGACAAAGCTACACTCCGTGATGGAGCAGAGGATAAGTTGCGCAGTATTGCCGAGTCAATCAATGATATGAGCGCACGTGGTCCTATCCGCATTGTAGGCCATACCGACTCTACTGCAAGTGCATCCTATAACAAGCAACTCGCCGAAGACCGTGCGAATGCTGTAAGGGACTGGCTGCAAAATAACACAGATATCAATGCCTCCCGCATGTCAATTGAAGCTGTTGGTCAGGAAAGACCGATTGCTACAAACGAGACTCCTGAAGGAAGGCAGAAAAACCGCCGTGTGGCTATTATGGTGGCGACGCGCACTGACAATGGACAGAATATGCAACGTCAATAGTTGCTGATAGATACACTGATAAAGCGCTGGGTTTCTGTTGTAGAACAGGAATCCAGCGCTTTTATTTAAATAAATTAGTAGTTGTGCCATTAATTTTTCAGCAAAGCAGACTATATTTATGATGACGGAATCAATGGGCTCCTTAAATTTTTTTGTAAAGTAAAAGTGCAATTCTAAGTATTGCTCGTATACGGTTACAAAGTATATTTGCACCCCAAAGTAGTTGCAGGGACAGCCTTATGATGATTACCTACTTTCAGAACGACGTCGTAACGATCTCTTATGATTTGGACAAGCAGCTTGGTATGGCTGTCTGGAACGGGTTTTTGAGTAGTGCGGAGTTTAGGAAAGCAGTGGAAATCTGCCTTGATTTGATGGAGGAGCATAAGCTCCTGCGTTGGCTTGGCGATAACCGCAAGCTAAGGGCTATCCGGCAGGCTGATCAGGACTGGTTTGTGGAGTATGTTATGCCCAGGCTTGCTGCCGGAACACTGCGTCGTAATGCATCAGTCGTTTCAGAAGATTTATTCAATAGGATGGCTGTCGAGCAGATCATTAAACGGGCTGATAATTTGGGAGACATGGCGTTTAGGGATTTTGAAAGACTGGAAGCTGCGATGGTATGGCTGCAAGAGCCACTACCTGTGCAAGCCCAGGCTTAGTTTTGAGCAGGCCTTGCCACACAACCATCTTCATCCTTGAGCTACTCCAAAAACTTATTTACAATTTTACCTGAGAGGAAATTCTCTTGATGCAACTCTACTTTCAAAATAGCTTTGTTAAGCTTTCGTATGACAAAGTTCAAAAGCTAGGCAAAGCCGAATGGCGCGGTCATTTACAAGGTGCCGAGCTTAGAGAGGCTTATCTGCTTTGCCATGACATGATCAACCGTTTTTCTCTGACAAGGTGGTTGGCTGATGATCGGCTGATGGGTATTATTTCGCCTGCAGACCTGAAATGGAGCTTGGAGGTGCATGTGCCTCAAATGGCTAAAAGCTCATTGAAGCGACTAGCCCGTATACCTTCCAAATTTGAGCATAATCGGGAGGCGGTAGATACAATGATTGACAGAGGATATATGTTGGAGCAGCCTTTAGAACTTAAAGATTTTGAAAACGAGCATGAGGCGATGCAGTGGTTGCTGGAGACCCCCAAATCTCTTGTCCCGCAACACCAACTGATCCATTTAGGATAAGGTAAAGTATTCTTACCAGCCACTCTTGCTCATTATCTTTCCGAACTCAGCCTTGGCTTCTGCCATAATTTTATCCTTCTTCAAGTGAGTAAGGGTATGGTTCCTTTTCAGGATTCTCCCATCAATCATGACGGTGTGCACATTAGCTGGTTGTGCAGCTTCTACGATCAGTTGATACGGTTCCGTAACATAGCTCAGATTCAAGGCATTGGTGGAGAGCATGATCAGGTCTGCACGCTTGCCTGGGGTAAGGGAGCCTATATGATCTGATAGCCCAAGAGAACGGGCCCCTTCGATTGTGCCGATCTCCAACGTGCGTTTAGCACTGAGAGCAAACTCACTTCTGTTAAGTGCATTGGCCAGGTTCAGAAGTATCTTGAGCGCCGCAAACAAGTCAGCATTACCTGTGAGCGTAGTAGTGTCCGCTGAGATGCCGATGGTAACGCCTGTATCCAGCAGCTCTTTTACGGGAGGTATGCCGTACCCAATGCGCAACTCCGAGAAGGGCGATAAACTGGCGACCGCACCGGCCTTTGCTATACCTTGTATTTCGCTTAAGGTGGCATCTTTGCAATGGATGAGCTGCATACCTTCAGCGAGTAAGTTCTCTCGCATCAGTCCGCTGATCACGCCTGCTCTACTGGCATGTACAGACACAGGTATACCGAGCTGCTGGGCAAGTTTCAACTCTTTTATCCCTTGTTCCTTTCTGTCGTTTATACCTGGCCAGGCTACGCCAAGGTGCAAGGTGTCACTGGCTAGCTTGGGCCAGTTCTTCTTCAATCTTTCGAGCAGCTGCAGGTCGACTACGCCACCTTTTCCGGCCGGCACACCAAGCGAATAGCGTCCCCGTATACCTGCTTCGCGCAGGGCTTGCAGGCTAGCCTCCGCAAAGGCCGGGCCGCGGGCATTGTGGCTCCAATCGTGCAAAGTGGTTATACCTGAATGAATGGCCTCTGCAATCGCCAACCGTGTAGCGGCATACATGCTCTCTGGGGTGTGGTGCTGACCCACCGTACGAGTGATGTCAAAATATCCCCTGCCCTCCCGGTCACCGGCCATACTGCGCAGCAGGGAGGTCCAGAGGTGCCAGTGCGTTTCTACCAGGCCCGGCATCACGATCATGCCTTCTCCCTGTATCACTTCCGCACCGGCTGCCCTTAACTGCTGCCCCACTTGCTTTATCTCGCCGCCCTGCACCAGCACATCGCCTTGCTTCAAGTCTCCCAACTTTGCGTCCATGGTGAGGACATAGGTGTTCTTGATGAGGTAGTGGCCTTGGGGCGGAAGGTTTAGGTCTCGCTTCTGCAGGGGTGCTGATATTGTATCGGCAAAGGCGTTGGTATAGCCTGCGACTCCAGCCGCACCAAGCAAAATGGATCTGCCTAGAAAACTGCGGCGGCTTATACCGTGTCGGTTTTTATCGTTCTGGTCAGGTTGTGCGCTCACAGGTATAGCTTCAGTATGATAGGTATAGCCCTTTCGGCTTTTAAGGTATAAAAGCTTTTACTGAAGCAAATTGTTTAGTGTTTTGGTGTTGGAGGTAGTTATGGAGTAGTAGACCTAAAACTCAATTTACCGAAAAGCTTACGGATTCCATTCTATATTACTGCTTATGGCTTTTAGGTGATATTGAGCAAGTAGCTGTCAATTATTTTAAAAATTTTGATGACATCCATATTCTTGATGTAATAGTTGCAATTCCTTCATATCCCTAACCTAAATGCATCCTTAGGTGGAACTAAGGATGCATTTAGATTAAAAAAATTATGCAGCGAAGCATTTGTCTTTCAAATCATATACACTAACATAGATGTTACCCATAGTTTGAGCTGCCTTAATCTTTCTATCTAGCATTTCAGAAAAAGTATAAAGCCCTTCAACAACAAGTATTAAATCTGCTCCATCGACAAGTATGCTTTTTAGTGATTTGCCTTTTGTTAAAGCATTAACAGATTCAGGGGAAAACCCATTAATAGATATAAAAATACCTCTGCCATACATTTTGCCTTCAATTTTATGTGCAAATTGATATAGTGCGTTAGAGGCGACCACTTTTTCTTGCCATTTTGCCTCTATAATGTAGTGCTCTCCATCATATTTTATGGCACCATCAATTTGTTCACCAAGAATATTAAAACTGAAAGACTCGGTTGTTGTTAAACCTTCTAGTACAGCTAAATCCTTCAATAATGCTTCAAATAAATACCCACGTTTTTGAAAATTTATTTCTTTCTCATATTCATCTTTACCCTTATAGAGTAAGAAGAACTTATTTTTGAGCGTTTCCGCTTTCAGTTCACGCTGCGTAGCTTGTTGTATTTTATGCCTTTCCTTTTCTGCTTCTCTTAACTGTGAATCCTTAGATTCCTGTAATTTTCTCAAATGAGAAATAGCATGTTGAGCTTTCTTAACGTCTAAGTTACCCCCAACTTCAAAATGAATACTGTTAAAAGTAGACCAACTCTTCAATTCATGAATCATTCTTCTTATTGGGCCAATTCCATTATCGTGGTTTTGACAAAGCTGACTAAAGGCAATATTTATTATTTCCTTACGCGTTAGTTCGTGCTTTTGGCTATGAAGCTTATTTAATATAACAGTTGGACTACCACATGATTTTAAAAAATCTAATACATCATTTTTTGGCCAAAAGATATTAAGGATACACTCGCGTAATGCATCAAGTACTTCTTTAGGGATTATGTATGGGTTCATTTTCTCGATGGGGATTTTTTCTAAAAGTCTAAACAACACTATTCCAGCCACTGACGGGGAATCAGCGGTAACACAGGGTGCACTTGCGGAGGGCAAAAAAGAAGGAGGACAATAAGCCCTCCTTCTTCAGTTATTTACGATCCGCAAGCTTCGCAAGCGTCTGGGTTATCTAGGGAGCAACTCATGTCGTTGCGATTCTGGTCTTGGCTGTTGTAAACCGGCTCCAGTGTTTCGGCGGCCTGTTTCTCCACCGTGAACTTGATGGCATCTACAGCGGCTTTGGTGCGCAGGTAGTACATACCTGTCTTCAAGCCTTTCTTCCAGGCGTGGAAATGCATCGAAGTCAGCTTGCCGAAGTTCACGTTCATCACGTGCAGGTTCAGCGACTGGCTCTGGCAGATGTAGGCACCACGGTCAGCACTCATGTCGATTACTGTACGCTGGCTGATCTCCCATACTGTCTTATACAGGTCTTTGATGTTTTGCGGGATGTTCGGGATGTCCTGCACGGAGCCATTGGCTGCGATGATGGCGTTCTTCATCTTGTCATTCCACAGACCCAGGCTGATCAGGTCCTTCAGCAGGTGCTTGTTCACAACCATGAACTCGCCTGAAAGCACGCGACGCACATAGATGTTAGAGGTATAAGGCTCAAACGACTCGTTGTTGCCCAGGATCTGTGCTGTTGAGGCAGTAGGCATAGGCGCTACCAGCAGGGAGTTACGCACACCGTGCTTCACTACTTCCTGACGCAGCTCTTCCCAATCCCAACGACCGCTGTCTGGTGTTACACCCCACATATCGAACTGGAATTTACCTTCTGACAGAGGTGATCCTTTGAACGTTTCGTAAGCACCGTCTTTCTTCGCCAGGTCCTTAGACGCCGTCATAGAGGCAAAGTAAATGGTCTCGAAGATGTCTTTGTTCAGGCCACGGGCTTCGTCGCTCTCAAACGGCATACGCAGTGCAATGAAAGTGTCCGCTAAACCTTGCACGCCCAATCCGATCGGACGGTGGCGCATGTTGGAGTTGCGGGCCTCAGGCACTGGGTAGTAGTTAATATCGATCACCTTGTTCAGGTTCTTCGTCACGTGGTACGTCACGTCGAACAGCTTCTGGTGGTCGAACGTCTTATGACCGCCTTCTTCTTTGATATAGCGTGGCAACGCAAGCGATGCCAGGTTACATACCGCTACCTCGTCCTGGCTGGTGTACTCCATGATCTCGGTGCAGAGGTTGGAGCTCTTGATCGTACCCAGGTTTTGCTGATTGCTCTTGCTGTTGGCGGCATCCTTATAAAGCATGTACGGCGTACCTGTCTCGATCTGAGACTCCAGCACGGCAAACCACAGGTCTTGTGCTTTTACCGTCTTGCGGGCACGGCCTTCACGCTCGTACTTCTCGTACAGGCGCTCAAACTCCTGTCCCCAGCTGTCGCCTAGGCCTGGTGCTTCATTCGGGCAGAACAGGCTCCAGTCGCCGTTTTGCTCTACTCGCTTCATGAACAAGTCTGGCGTCCAAAGGGCATAGAATAGGTCACGGGCACGGTTTTCTTCTTTACCGTGGTTCTTCTTCAGGTCCAGGAACTCGAAGATGTCGGCATGCCATGGCTCCAGGTAGATCGCGAAAGCACCTTTGCGCTTGCCACCACCCTGGTCCACGTAGCGGGCTGTGTCGTTGAACACCTTCAGCATCGGGATGATACCGTTAGAGGTGCCATTCGTACCTTTGATATAAGAGCCTGTTGCACGCACGTTGTGGATGCTCAGGCCGATACCACCAGCGCTCTGCGAGATCTGGGCGCATTGCTTCAGGGTGTCGTAGATGCCAGGTATGCTGTCGTCTTGCATGGTAAGCAGGAAGCACGAAGACAACTGCGGCTTTGGTGTGCCGGCATTGAATAATGTTGGTGTGGCGTGCGTAAACCACTTTTCAGACATGAGATTATAAGTCTCGATGGCAGATTCGATGTCCTCCTTATGGATACCCACGGCCACACGCATCAACATATGCTGCGGGCGCTCCACGATCTTGCCATCCAGGCGAAGCAGGTATGAGCGCTCCAGCGTTTTGTATCCAAAATAATCGTAGTTGTAATCCCGGTCGTAAATGATGGTCGAGTCCAGCGTAGCGGCATGCTTACGGATGATCTCGTACACATCCTTGGCCAGCAGTGACGCGTTCTCGCCTGTTTTCGGGTCCTCGTAGGTATAGAGGCGCTTCATGGTGTTGGAGAATGACTTGCTCGTCACCTTGTGCAGGCTGGAGATCGCCACACGTGCCGCCAGCACCGCGTAGTCCGGATGCTTGGTCGTGAGCGAAGCAGCTGTTTCTGCCGCCAGGTTGTCCAACTCTATGGTGCTTACGCCGTCGTAAATGCCGTCAATTACTTTCTTGGCCACCTCAATCGGCGACACATAGTCCATGTTCAGACCATAGCACAGCTTTTCGATGCGTGCGGTAATTTTGTCGAATTTGACGGATTCGCGTCTGCCGTCTCGTTTAACTACTAACATAGCGTATACATTTAGCGGGAGTCAAAAGCCCGGGTTAATTATAAGGTATAGGTATAAGAGAGCCGCTACCAATGCAGCGGTTTGATACATGCTAATATTTTCATAAGGAAATACGTGTATATAGACGTAATCCGTTGAAATACTATAGTTTAACAGCTAAAGCCAATTGCTTTCACAAATTCGGAGGCGGATGCTCCGTCTGGCGATCATTGCCAGGTATAAGGTCCGGTGTTGCGGGTGTTGGCGCGGTTGGCTATACCTGCATCCGGATGGTATAAGGTAATTTAGGAAGCGGCCGGACAAAAGCCCGGCGCCCTTTATCTCCTAAACTTACGACAAATTTTGTTTGCTAAAAATCTTCGTCGAGCGAAAAAACGTTTTTGTCTTTGTCACCCATCACGCCTGCTTTCTGGTACTCACCCACGCGCTTCTCAAAGAAGTTGGTCTTGCCCTGCAGGGAGATCATTTCCATGAAATCGAATGGATTAGCGGCGTTATAAATTTTGCTGCAACCAAGTGACACGAGCAGGCGGTCAGCCACAAACTCGATGTACTGGCTCATCAGTTTGGCGTTCATGCCAATCAGGTCAACCGGAAGGGCGTCTGTTACGAACTCCTGCTCAATTTCAACGGCGTCGCGGATAATCTCGTGCACACGGCTCTCCGGCAGCTTGTTGTTCAGCATAGAGTAAAGCAGGCAGGCGAAATCGCAGTGCAGGCCTTCGTCGCGGCTGATCAGTTCGTTCGAGAAGGTCAGACCCGGCATTAGGCCGCGCTTCTTAAGCCAGAAGATAGAGCAGAAAGAGCCGGAGAAGAAGATGCCCTCCACAGCCGCAAACGCGATCAGTCTTTCCACGAATTTCTCACTGTTGATCCACTTCAGCGCCCATTCGCCTTTTCTCTTCACGCAAGGAACTGTCTCGAGCGCATTAAAGAGGTAGTCTTTCTCAGACTGCTTCTTTATATAAGTATCTATAAGGAGTGAGTAAGTCTCAGAGTGAATATTCTCCATCATGATCTGGAAGCCATAGAAGCAACGCGCCTCTGGTAGCTGTACTTCCTGCATGAAGTTGATGGCGAGGTTTTCGTTTACGATGCCGTCAGAGGCGGCGAAGAATGCCAGTACGTGGCTGATGAAGTGGCGTTCGCCGTCGTTCAGGTTTTCCCAGTCTTTCTGGTCCTGCGACAGGTCGATCTCCTCGGCAGTCCAGAAGCTGGCCTCTGCCTTCTTATACATCTGCCACACCTCGTCGTGCTGTATTGGGAATAAAACAAAGCGATTCGGGTTTTCTTGTAGTATTGGCTCCATACGCGTAAACATTAAATGATATCTAAAATTCAGAATGACAGCATGTTAGGCTGTTGCAAAGCTTTTTGATGATGTCAGACCTGTTTATTAAGTCGTCTCTCTGCCGCCTGATAAACAGGTAACAGGTCTTCAAATATAGTGATAAGAACTTGAATTGGAGGGCTAAAGTTGTTCAATTTATACACACTTTGTTAAGTGTTTGATTGTCTGAAAATTGACTTGAAATCAACAGGCTTATCAACATGTGTTTGTTAATATATATGTTTGACAAAATATATATAATTCAATATTAAATCGTTGTAGAGTGCTGTAAAGTGCAAGCGAGTGCCGGATTAAGAGGCAGCGGGTGTATTCCTGAGGGTGAAAAATCCAAAATCAGGACATGCGTTCAGGCTAAATGTGTTGTCCAGTACTGGAAGGTTTTACGGTTTGTGGAAAACGTGGAACGAAGGGGTTGCTTGTAAGGGTTTGCAGACTAGTGTGTTATGGGTGTTTTGAGACGATGCAAAATTATGGGGTGTGGATTTCAACATCGTTATCCACATAGTTGTGCATAAGGCCTGGAAAAACAGAAGGAATTAAGGAACAATGATTTGCATATTAATTTTTAGACTGCTAATTTTGCAGACTTAAAATTTTTTAAATCATACATTGAAGCTGATGTACGCAATTGTAGAAATCGCAGGTCAACAGACCAAAGTAGAGGCCGGAAGGTTCATCTACGCTAACAAGCTTTCCGGCAATGATGGTGACGCCGTTGAGTTCACCAATGTTCTTCTTACTGATGATAACGGCACTGTTACTTTAGGTGCTCCTTTCGTTAGCGGTGTTAAAGTGGTTGGTAAAATCCTTGGCAACGTGAAAGGCGACAAAGTGATCGTTTTCAAAAAGAAGAGAAGAAAAGGATACCGTAAGAAGAATGGTCACCGCCAGCACTTCACGAAGGTCCTGATCGAGAGCATTGGTTAAGCAGTAAGAAGAAATTAAACGTTGAATTTTTCAGGTGTTTCATCGCCCTGAGTAAATAGTTAAACAAAATGGCACACAAAAAAGGAGCTGGTAGTTCTAACAACGGTCGTGAGTCGCATTCTAAACGACTTGGCGTTAAGATTTACGGTGGCCAGGATATCATCGCTGGTAACATCATTGTAAGACAAAGAGGTACTGCACACCACCCAGGTAAGAACGTGGGTATGGGCAAAGACCACACACTGTTCGCTATGGTTGACGGTGTAGTTCAATTCAAAAAAGGTGTTAAGAACCGTTCATTCGTTTCTGTAGTACCTAAAGTAGAAGCAGAAGCTTAATTCTGACCGATACAAAAGGCCCTTGGGCTTTGAAACAAAAAGGGACCACCAGCAAGGTGGTCCCTTTTTGTTTTGCTCCAGCGAAAATACTCGCTTATGGGGAGAACAATCAGATTTTGCCCCCGTATAATAAGGTATAAAGAGTTATAGAGTGAAAACAATTAAACTCTTTTAGGAAAGGGACACTTTTGGTGTCCCTTTCTGTTTTTATACCTTTTGTGCACAGCTGTAAAGCCTGGCTCCATACCTGTTCTCGATTTCATCCTATCCTAACGCAACAAAAATTCGCCTTTTGCGGATAAGTGTGTATCTTTACAGCATTCTTATCAAGAAAGACCGAGGGACAGGGCCCGATGACGTCTTAGCAACCTTGTACCAGCTTGGTGCTAATTCCCTTCTCAGCCATACCTTGGCCGGGAAAAGATAAGAGAGTATATCCTTCCTTGGGTGTCCTTCTTGATAAGCGCGTATGTAGACTTAACCAAGAGGGGGAACACCAAACATGACCACACCACATCATCCGATCCATACTTTGCTGCAGGAGCGCGTTCTCGTGCTCGATGGCGCCATGGGCACCATGATCCAGCGCTACCAGCTCTCCGAAGCCGATTTTCGTGGCGAGCGCTTCAAGGATCATCCGTCCGACCTGAAAGGCAACAACGATCTGCTCTCCATTACCCGGCCCGATATTATCAAGGCTATCCACACCGAGTACCTCGAAGCCGGCGCCGACATCATCGAAACCAATACCTTTAGCGGTACCAGCATTGCGATGGCGGATTATAAGCTGGAGCACATAGTTTATGAACTCAACTACGAGTCTGCAAGGATCGCACGTGAGGCAGCGGACGAAGCCGAGGCCAACGATCCGGCGCACAAACGCTTCGTAGCAGGTGCCATCGGCCCGACGAACCGCACAGCTTCCCTCTCCCCCGATGTAAACAACCCGGGCTTTCGAGCCATTACTTTCGACCAGTTGGTGGAGGCTTATTACGAACAGGTGCGCGGCCTGGTAGACGGCGGCTCAGACTTATTGCTGGTAGAAACGGTATTTGATACCCTCAACTGTAAAGCAGCCCTCTTTGCCATACAGCAGCACGTGAACGATGGTGGCAAAGAGCTTCCGATCATGGTGTCCGGTACGATCACTGATGCCAGCGGACGTACTTTGTCCGGGCAAACGGTAGAAGCTTTCTGGAACTCGATCTCACATGCGCCTATCCTGAGCGTGGGCTTTAACTGTGCGCTGGGCGCCCGACAACTGAAGACGCACATTCAGGAGCTGTCGCGCATATCCAACTGTTATATCAGCGCTTACCCGAATGCCGGTCTGCCAAACGCCTTTGGCGGCTACGACGAAACAGCCCAGCAGATGGGTGCCATTGTGGAAGAGTATCTGAACGAAGGTTTAGTGAACGTACTGGGTGGTTGTTGTGGCACGACGCCAGTACACACCAAAGTTATCGCAGACCTTGTGCGCAGGTATAAACCGCACGTTCCCACTCCCGTAGCTCCCCTCCCTCGCTACAGCGGCCTCGAGCCCCTCACCATCACCCAAGATACCCTTTTTGTGAATGTCGGTGAACGCACTAACGTCACCGGCTCTAAGAAATTCTCCCGCCTGATCGTCGATGGCAAGTTTGAAGAAGCGCTCTCCGTTGCCCGGCAGCAGGTAGAAGGCGGCGCTCAGATCATCGACGTAAATATGGACGAGGGCATGCTCGACTCAGAGCAGGCCATGACGGACTTCCTTCACCTGATTGCCTCCGAACCCGACATAGCCAAACTGCCTATCATGATCGACTCTTCCAAGTGGAGCGTGATTGAGGCTGGTTTAAAATGTGTGCAGGGCAAATCGATTGTAAACTCGATCTCTCTGAAAGAAGGCGAAGAGGCTTTCAAGAAGCTTGCCCGCAAAGTACGCCAGTATGGTGCGGCTGTAGTTGTGATGGCTTTTGACGAACAGGGGCAGGCAGATACCTTGCCTCGGCGCATTGAGATCTGTGAGCGCTCCTATCGCATTCTGGTTGACGAAGTGGGCTTCCCGCCGCAGGACATCATTTTTGACCCGAACATACTCGCTATCGCCACAGGTATAGAAGAGCATAATAACTATGCCGTCGATTATATCGAAGCGGTGAAATGGATAAAAGCCAATCTGCCGCATGCACAGGTAAGTGGCGGGGTGAGTAACCTCTCCTTCTCCTTCCGTGGCAACGATCTGGTGCGTGAGGCCATGCATACGATATTCCTATACCACGCTGTGCAGGCAGGTATGGACATGGGCATTGTGAACGCTGGTATGCTGGGCATTTACGAAGAAGTGCCGCTTGAACTCCGCAACCTGATCGAAGATGTGATTTTCAACCGACACCCAGACGCCACTGAGAAGCTCGTGAACTATGCTGAGACCATCAAGGGCAAGGGCAAAACAGCTACTGCCGCTGACAATGCCTGGCGTGAGGCTCCGGTAGAAGAACGACTGAAGCATGCGCTGGTAAAAGGCATCGTCGACTATATAGAAGAAGACACCGAAGAGGCACGACAGAAAGCCACTAAAACCCTGGACGTAATTGAAGGTCCGCTGATGGCAGGTATGCAGGTAGTGGGCGACCTGTTCGGAGCTGGTAAGATGTTCCTGCCGCAGGTAGTGAAGAGCGCCCGCGTGATGAAAAAGTCAGTGGCTTACTTGTTGCCGTTCATGGAAGCCGAAAAAGCCGGCTCTTCTGCCTCCGCACAGGGCAAAATCCTGATGGCCACGGTGAAGGGCGACGTGCACGACATCGGCAAAAACATTGTAGGCGTAGTATTGGCCTGCAACAACTACGAGGTGATAGACCTCGGCGTAATGGTGCAACTGGATAAGATCCTGGCAGAGGCCGAAGCACAGCAAGTGGACGTACTGGGCCTGAGCGGACTGATTACGCCGTCGCTGGACGAGATGGTCTACGTGGCGCAGGAGATGGAGCGACGGGGCATGAAAATTCCGCTACTGATCGGAGGCGCGACAACTTCCCGGGTGCACACCGCCGTGAAGATCGCTCCTCAGTACAGCGGACCGGTCGTGCACGTGCACGACGCGTCCCGCAGCGTAACGGTAGTGAGTAACCTCTTGGGCGGCAACCGCGAGAGTTACATTTCCGAGATCAGGTCCGAGTACGAGAAGCTGCGCGAAGACCACCTGAACCGCACCAAAGACCGCGCTTTCGCCACCATAGAAGAAGCCCGTTCAAACAAGTATCAGGTAGACTGGACGGCAACAGAAGTAACCAAGCCAAGCTTCACGGGCAACAAGGTATACACCAACTACCCTTTAGAAGAGATCATCCCGTACATCGACTGGACGCCGTTCTTCCATACCTGGGAGCTCAAGCGACAGTACCCGAAAATTCTGAACGATCCGGAATTGGGTGCGGAAGCCACCAAGCTGTTTGCTGATGCACAAGCCATGCTGCAGGAGATTGTGGACAAGCAATTGCTTGAAGCCCGTGCTGTAGTTGGTTTCTACCCGGCCAACGTGGCGGCCGACGATACGATCGAGGTATACACCGATGATTCACGTGAAAACGTGCTCACCGAGTTCCATACCTTGCGCCAACAGGGCAAGAAAGGAGCCAACGTGCCTAACCTTGCTTTCTCCGATTTCCTGGCACCGAAAGAAACAGGTATAGCAGACTACATTGGCGGTTTTGTGGTGTCGGCGGGCTTTGGCATCGAGAAGCTGTTGGAGCAATATGAGGCGGAGCATGACGATTATAAGTCTATCATGGTCAAGGCGCTGGCTGACCGCCTGGCTGAGGCTTTTGCTGAGCACATGCACGAGCAGATACGTAAAGAGCTGTGGGGCTACTCACCGGAAGAGCAATTGGATAACGAGGGCCTGATCAAGGAGCAATACAAAGGTATACGCCCGGCCCCGGGCTACCCCGGCTGTCCGGATCATACCGAAAAGATCACGCTGTTCAACTTACTCAAGGCAGAAGAAACGGGTGTAATCCTGACGGAGAACCTAGCCATGCATCCGGCATCGTCCGTGAGCGGACTTTACTTCTCCCATCCGGACTCCCGCTACTTTGGTCTTGGCAAGATAGGCGAAGACCAAGTGGCTGACATTGCCCAGCGCAAAGGGATGGCCAAAGAGGAGTTGGAGCGCTGGCTCTCGCCAAACCTGAATTACGAGCCGAAACCAGTAGCACAGCAGGCGGTGTAGAACCCCACCAACAATTTAACAATACAGCAATTTAACAATTTACTATACCTTGAAAGTAACCGAGCACTTCCAGAACGCCAATGGCAAGACGCTGTTCACCTTTGAAATCTTGCCGCCACTCAAGGGCGAGAACATGAAAACGCTGTTCAGCCACATCGATCCGCTAATGGAGTTTAAGCCACCCTTTATCGACGTAACCTACCACCGCGAAGAGTACGTGTACAAGCAGCGGGAAAATGGGCTGTTAGAGAAGCGCAGCACGCGCAAGCGACCAGGTACGGTAGGGATTTGTGCGGCCATCCAGAACCACTATAAGGTAGACACGGTGCCGCACCTGATCTGCGGCGGCTTCAGCAGAGAGGAGACAGAAAATGCCCTGATCGACCTGCACTTCTTAGGTATAGACAATGTGCTGGTATTGCGTGGCGACTGCGTGAAGAGCGAGCAGCGCTTTGTGCCGGAGCCGGATGGACACACCTATGCAACAGAGCTGATTGGGCAGGTCGTCAATATGAACAAGGGCTGTTACCTGGATGAGGAGCAGGCATACCACAATGGTACTGATTTCTGCATCGGTGTGGCGGGCTATCCGGAAAAGCACTTCGAGGCACCTAATATAACATCAGATTTGCGATGGCTTAAAAAGAAAGTGGAGCTGGGTGCAGAGTACATTGTGACGCAAATGTTCTTCGATAACCAGAAGTACTTCGACTTTGTGAAGCGCTGCCGTGAAGAAGGTATAAACGTGCCGATCATTCCAGGTCTGAAGCCAATGACCACCAAGACGCAGCTGACACTTTTGCCGAGCCTGTTTCACATCGAGATTCCCTGCGAACTAGCAGATGCCATCGAGGCCTGTCCGGACAACAAGGCCGCTGTACAGGTAGGTGTAGAGTGGGCGATACAGCAATCGAAAGAGCTGATGGAATTTGGCGTGCCTTGTCTGCACTACTACTCCATGGGTAAATCGGAGTCGGTGCGGAAAGTCGCTGAAGCCTTATTTTAAAGAAACCTCAACTAAACTAAACCTAACCTTAAGGCTGGCGCTTTTGGCGCCAGCTTTTCTTTTTTATAGGTATACCTATACCTATTGCACGACCTCACAGTGTCTCCCAGACCTGGGAGCGTCTAGCTGGCTATGAAACAAGTTTCAGGCGCTCGCGAGAGCTGACGCAAAATGTGAGTTCTTATAAAGTCGGGTAGACAGGTGACAGCTTGTACAGCACTGGCTTGCTGGGGCTGGCGTCGAGTTGCAGGCTAGCAATTTGGAGATTGAGCAGGTATAGCCCATCGTCTACCTGATCCGGTACATAGATCAGCTCTGTAATGGTGGCGCCACAACGGGTGTTTTTGGGATACTGCCAGAAAGCATGGTGGCAGAGCAGTTTGCCTTCGTCCAGTTCACGGTCCACGGAGGGCAGGTCGAGGAGCAGGTGCTGTATACCTTTCTCAGCCAGGTACTGCCCGATGGTGTGCTCCAGGTAGGGTGGATTGGTACCGGAGTAATGGCGGGTGAGCTTCTCGTCGGAGTTAGGCAGGGTGCGGATGATGAGCGCTTCGCATTTTATACCTTGCAGCTTCTCCCTCACATCCTCCAGCATTACCACTTCGTCGCCGTTTTCCTGCTTTTGCGGTTGCACCGTAATTAATTGCGCCACAAACAGGAAACGCTTCAGGCAATTATGAATAGTGGCGTTTTCATCGGCGGAAATGTGGCCATAGCATTCAGTGTGAGTGCCGTTGCCGTGTGGTGTTACATGTATGCGCTTGTAATTGGTGCTACCCCCTTCTGCTACACTTCCCACAAAATCTCCCACCCGGATCACATCAAAAGCCACCGGCTCAGCCCAAAAGCATTCTGGTTGTAGCTGACCGTCGTGCAGGGGCATCGAAATGTCGAGCGGCTGTATTGGGTCGAAGGTATAGGGCTGGTCGCGGTAAGTGATGGAGGCTTCCATGGAACTGAGGCTTTTAATCCCGAAGCCACCGCAAGGCAGCTTCGTCGCTGGTAAAGTTTTTGATTTCGAAATTCACGCAGCCCAAGGCTTCAGCCCTTGTAACAACAGCTTCAAATGAAAGTCTGTTAAACACATTTTCGGGCAGCACACGGGCCAGTTTTTTCAGGCCCAGGTCCGAAAGCGACTTGTAATAAGTTGTAGACAGCCACTCTTTGGTGTAGGGCAGTAGCTTGCCGATGGCCATGGCATTCAGGAGCAGCTTGTCAATGTTGGACTCCCGCAGCAGCTGGCTTATCCTTTCTGCTGTCTCAAGCATCTCGCTGTGCTCCACAGGGCGTAGCCAGGTATTGGCCAGAATACCGTGCTGGCGGTCTGTTGCAATCCGGCTGATGTCATTCAAGTAAAGTGTTTCCAGTAGCTGCATGGTGGTGTGGCGCGGAGCTATATCCGCCTTCTACCAAATCTACGAATAAATCTGAAATAAACTGCGAAAGCTATTCCACCATCAGGTCCAGGGTGATCTGGTCGGCAAGCAGCTTGCCCTGATCAGTTAGGTATAGCACATCCGCTTCGATCCAGGCCAGGCCTTTATTGCGAAGCTGCTGCAGGTATAGCTGGTGTTGTGACTGCAGGTCATAGCCATACCTGTCGCGCATCACTTTCAGGTCACAACCCCAGATGGTGCGGAGTGTGGTAAGCAGGAAGTCGTTGGCCTGGTCGGCGAGTGTGAGTTCTTCTACCTCGGCAGGTATAGTGCCTTCGCTGATGGCAGCGGTATACTTGCGGTTGTTGGCCACATTGTACTGCCGGCTATGCCCGTTGAAGGAATGCGCACTCGGGCCCACCCCCAGGTAGTGTACCCCACGCCAGTAATTGCTGTTGTGCCGCGACTCGTGGCCGGGCTTGCTGAAGTTGGACACCTCGTACTGCACAAAGCCGTGCACTTTCATCTGCTCCAACAGAATCTCAAACTGCTGTGCCGTAAACTCGTCCTCTGAAGGTTTGAAGGTTCCCTTCTTGCTCCAGCGCCCCAAGGCTGTGTCGGGCTCGATGGTAAGGGCATAGCAGGAAACATGCTGCACATTGAGCGAGAAGAGCGTTTTCAGGTCCTCGAGCCAGATGCTATGATCTGGAGCAGGTATACCGTAGATCAGGTCCACGGTGATGTTGTCGAAGCCAGCGGCCTGGGCGTCTTTCACGCACTGCAGACTCTCCGTCGCATTGTGGGCGCGGTTCATCATGCGCAGGTGCGACTCGTGAAAGGACTGCAGACCAATGCTCAGGCGGTTTATACCTGCCGCTTTCAGCTCCCGCAGCTTCTCTGGCGAAAGGTCATCCGGATTGGCCTCCAGCGTGATTTCTGCCTCCTCCGAAACTATAAACAAGTCTTTGATGGTTTGCAGTAGAAGTTGCAGCTCTTGCTGGGTGAGCAACGAGGGCGTGCCGCCACCGAAGTAGATCGTGCCGACCTCCTGCCCCTGCAGGTACTCACGGCGCAGCTCCAGTTCCCGGGCAATGGCTTGTATGGTGACCTCCTTGTGCCCCATGGAGGTGCTGAAGTGGAAATCACAGTAGTGGCAGGCCTGCTTGCAGAAAGGTATATGGAGGTAGATGCCGGACAATTTTTTAATTGTTAAATTGTTGATGGTTAAATTGTTGTTCAGCCTGTGCTATATGTGAAAATAGCATGTGGTAATCCGTTCAGGCGGCCTTACCTTTGCAGGCAAACTGTTGAGCAGATGCTTCTTGTTAATAGAGAAACAATTTAGCCCTTAAACAATTCAACCATTTAGCGTGCAAATGTACAAAATCGCTGTCTTAGTCTGGTGCTTATTCCTATGGCTGCCCTTGCTGGCGCAGGCGCAGGACAAGCCGCCTGTGCCACAGCAGCAGGTGCAGCCGCCAATGCCTAAGTTGGTAAACCAGACAAAAGCAACGCTGAAGGTACACACGGCAGGTTCAGAACGGCCCGTACTGCGACAGTACAACTACCGCACCCAGCATGCCGATACCGTAGAGGCCCGCAAAGAAGTCACGGCACTGGTGCACCGGCTGCATCAGGATGCCTACCTGCTGGCCTCGGCTGACAGCTCGTACAAGCACGGCGATACGCTCCACGTGAAACTGCACATCGGCAGTCGCTTCGACTGGGCTGAGCTCCGCAACGGCAACCTGAGCGAAGGTATACTGATTGAGTCTGGCTTTCGGGAGAAGTTTTACCGCAATACACCCTTCAAACCAGCCGAATACGCCCGTTTGCAGCAGCGCATCCTCGATTACGCCGAGCGCAATGGTTACCCCTTCGCCTCTGTCTGGCTCGATTCCATTCAGATAGCAGACAACAAAATAAAGGCGGCCTTGATGGTCGAAAAGGCTTTTATCGTTACTTACGACTCCCTGCAAGTGATGGGAGGCAGCAAGACACAGCCAAAGTTTCTGATGCGCTACCTGCAGCTATACCCTGGGCAGCCCTATAACCAGGATCAGGTAGAGGCTTCGCAGCGCATGCTCACTACTCTGCCTTATCTGAAAGTAGTGCGTCCCCCGCAGGTGCAGTTCTACCGGGACAAGGCACGGGTGGTATACTTTCTCGAAGATCGACAGACAAATCAGATCGATGGCGTGGTCGGTTTTCTGCCTGACCCGAGTCGCTCCGGCAACAAATTGCTTATTACGGGGGAGGCCAACATGAACATCCGCAACATCAAAGGCAGCGGCAAGCAACTCGGCCTGCAGTGGCGTCGGGTGAATAAGGGTTCTGTTATCCTGAACGGCGAGTATCTTCACCCTAACCTTTTCGGAACTCCCTTTGAGCTAGGTACCCGCTTCGGATTGCTCAAGCAGGATTCCAGCTTTATCACTATACAGCCGCGGGTTCAGCTTGCCTATAACACCATGCGGTATGGCCGCTTCAGTGTGTTCACGGAGTGGCGTAATTCCCGCATCCTCTCCACGGCCAGCCCGCAAAGCCTGCGGGCGCTCGACTTAGCAGACGCCCGCACCAATACCTATGGTCTGAACTACCTTTGGAACAACCTCGACGACTTCTATTTCCCCCGCAAAGGACGTTTGGTGGAGTTGCAACTGGCGGCAGGACGCAAGAAGCTGCTGCGCAACCCAAGTTTAGAGAAGGAGTTTTACGATACGCTGGAGGTGAACACGACCCAGCTTAGCCTGGGCGTGCGTCTGGAGAATTTCTTCAGGGTTGGCAAAAACAGCGCCTTATTGGCAAGAGTGCGAGGCGAGGCACTGCTCAATGATCAGATCTTCCTGAATGACATGTACCGCATAGGCGGGCTGGCGTCCTTGCGGGGCTTTGACGAGTATTTCTTCTTTGCCTCCACCTACGGCATCGGCACGCTGGAGTACCGCCTGTTCACAGCAGAAGATTCCTACGTACTGCTCTTTTATGATCAAGGCTACTACCGCAGCGACCTGGAGCAATCCAAAGCTGAAGGCCTGCCGCTTGGTGTTGGTGGAGGTATAAGTTTCAGTACCGGCGCCGGAATTTTTCAATTAGTGTATTCTGTCGGAAAATCGGAACAGCAGCCTATGTCGCTGAGAGCCTCGAAGATACACTTCGGGATCACGAGTAAATTCTAAAGAGGCGCAATTTTTTTGAGGTTTTTAGTAACCTATACTTGCATTGTAAGTATGTTTATACTACTTTTGTAACACAATAACAGTGCGGGATGGAGCAGTTGGTAGCTCGTTGGGCTCATAACCCAAAGGTCACAGGTTCGAGTCCTGTTCCCGCTACCCAAGAAAGAAGCCTGATTCAGAAATGAGTCAGGCTTCTTTGTTTTTGGGCTGTACTGATCGGCCTGGCAGCTCAGTTGCTATGGGGAGCGAGTCACCTACCGTTCTATCAATAAAAAATGGATCCTCTTTATCCAGCTGTTGCCAAGCTGCCATGTCTCTAGGTGATGCATTATGCTGTTACTGTCCATTAGCAGTACTGCATTTGCGCATACGTAAGCACTGCAGACCTTGAGCTATACCTGCAAACAGACTGCCCCATCTACTAAGTGTGGACGCTGACTGGATTCTACCTCCCTTCATCGCTTCTTCAATTTAGTCCAAAGCGGTTCAACACACAATTCCCCAATAAATATTGTTGTTACTATATTTAAACAGAATTATACCTGTTGCCGTAGAAAAGGGTCTTCTGCTGGGAGCAATTGTAAGAGTAAAGCCCAAACAATATTGCGCTTCGATTGTAAGCCAATTTTAAAAGAGAATTTATCGTTCACGGATTAAGGTATATATGCTGTTTTTTAATTGTTTTACTTATATTTAAGCAATATTTGCTTTAAAATCATGCTCTGATAAATCATAACTAAAGGTTATATCGTTATAGTTTAGGCACGGCCCAAATTCACCCTTATAAAGCTTTCCTGATGCGTTCCATATTTCTTAAGGCCTTTAACCTGTGTTCCCTGGTGCTGGTGCTCTTCCTGAGTCAGGAAGTCAGTGCGAGTTTAGTTGACGATTGTGTTGTAGGCATTACAACCACTGGTAGTACAACCGTTTGCCAGGGTGAGAGTGTACGTTTAGAAAGCACCAACAATTTTGATGCAACAAGCTGGGAATGGTACAGGGTGGTGAATGGCGTGGAAACAGCGCTAGGTATAAATGCCCCCGTTCTGGAAGCAACCATAGCAGGCGATTATTATGTGGTGGCGACTGGCGGAGACTGTACAGCACGTTACCTGGGTGTTATTCCTGTTACAATAACACCCACGCCCAATCGACCTACTTTTCGCATTGAGCCCACAACACCTATTTGCGCCGATGGAGTAACGCCTGTGGCATTTATTATTGAAACACCAGAAAACGACGTAAACTATACCTGGACCTTTGAGGACGGCTCTACTCAGACAGGGACTAGAGTGGAGAAAACTTTCAGTGAGCAGGGAGATGGCCTGGCCTCAACAAATGTGTCTGTTAGAGGAACAAGAGGAGGATGCCAAAGTGAACTAGTAACAAGAAGCGTATCTGTTCAGCGAATTCCTCGCATCCCTTTCACGGTAAGCTGGGAAAAAGAAGGCGGGGAAACTGGCGCAGGTAACAACTACTGCCTTGCAGAAGACGAGGAAGTTGAAGACATTAACATTAAACCTGTCCTGACTATACCTGCCGACCAACCACACAGCAACGTGCAGCAGTATTTTGTGGATTGGGGCGATGGAAACGGAGAGCAGCCAGTAAGCAGCTTCCCAGAAACAGGCCCAGTATACGCAGAAATTGGCGACTACGACATTAAGGTGAGAGCAGTGGGGGCCAACGGCTGTACCAATACTTTTGAAACCGTATTCTCAGTGGGCGACGAGCCCGAAGCCGTAATTACCGAAGAAGGTACGCAAACCGACCCTGATGGACCTGCACCAGAGCCAGGCGGTAAGCAAAGAAGACCCGTGCCTGAAGAAGGTGACAAAGGCTGCGAGCCGATTATTGTGCCTTTTAAAAGCGAATCTACGGGCGGCGGCCTTACCTATACCTGGGAGATAACTCCGCAGCAGCCGCAAGGTCTCGGCCCCGACAGCTGGGAGGTATACTCTGGTGGACTGGAAGAAGAGTCTCTTGAGATAAAATTCAACTTAACAGGTATATACCTGGTAAAGCTCACTGTTGATAATGAGTGCGGCGAGCCAAGCGAAACAGAGCAAACAGTAGTAATCGGCTATCCGCTGCTGTCGCTAAACCCAGAGAAAGCAATTTGTGGTCCTGGGCAGCAGGTTAGCTATAGTTCTGGGGGCACTGGAGGTGGTGAGGGTGTCGAGTCTGTGTCAATCGATCCAAATTTCGGTACAATCTCCCTAATCCGTTGGACGGTAACATTTGGTGGAACAGAGGTGGCAACCGGAAATAATGAAAGCTTCTCGTATACTTTCGGTCAGATTGGTACTTACACTGTGCGCATATACGCAGAGAACGAATGCGGTAACTCTGATTTTCAGGGACCAATTACCCAAACCGTAACGGTATACCCACCCCTCGATTCTGAACCAACTGTAACAACTCCTCCGGTATCTTGCCCGGGCGGCACTGTCAGCTTCAGAGCAACCGGACCAGCGGCTGGCGTGCGCTACCGTTTATTCGACGCTCAAATAGATGGAAACCTGGTTGCCGAAGCTGACGAGAGCGGCCGCTTCGAAATTCCGGCTCCGCCATCCAACCGCGATTACTTTGTAGAGGCCTACAATGAAGTTTGCGAAAGTCCCCGTGCCCGCGTGACCGTAACGGTTGTACCTGAGATTGTCAACATCATCGAAACAGTTGAAGGGGTATGCGCAGGCGACCGTCCGGCTGAAATTACTGGCAACGATCCATCCGAGCAAGGTGGTACGGGCTATCTCTATACGTGGGAATTTAGTACCACAGGCCCGACTGGCTCTTTTGCCACAGCGCCGAGCGGCAGCGACAACCCTAGCAACGGCCAGAACTACAGACCAAACGCCCTGAGCGAAACTACCTGGTTCCGCCGTGTAGTGCGCTTGAACAACTGCGATCCGAGCATTAGCAATGTAGTAGAAGTGCAGGCCGTACCTCGTATTACGGGGAATGCCACGGTGCAGGGCAACCAGGATGTGTGCGCGGGCGCTATACCTACCCAGCTTACGGGGGCTACGCCAGAAGGCGGAAACGGCAACCTGACAATTGAGTGGCAGTTTAGCACCACGGGGGCCACAGCCACAGATTATGCAGCAACAAGCGGCAACAACAGTGGCGCTAATTATGTTTTCACCCAGCCCATAAGCACCACAACCTGGTTTAGACGCTCCGTAACATCGGGCGGCTGTACGGTTGTGTCAGAACCGGTAGTGGTAACAGTTGTGCCCGAAATTGAGCGCAACGACCTAACCGCCACTCAGCAGGAAGTATGCACGGGCACAACTCCAGGCGCTATTACAGGAAGCGCCCCCACAGGTGGCACCGGTACCTATACCTACGAATGGCAAGTAAGTGTCACAGGCAGTGATGGCCCCTATACCTTAGTGACGAATGCCACGGGCAGAGACTATACACCAGGCGCCTTAACCCAGACGAGCTGGTTCAAGCGCATCGTGCGCTCTGGCAACTGTCCCGAAGATGAAAGCAATGTAGTAGAAATAAGGGTGATAACGGTAACTGCGCAGGATAACAGCATACAGGCCGCACAGCCGCAGGTATGTACCGGTTCGGTTCCCGGCCAACTGACGGGTACGCCGATCAGCGGAGTCACCTTCCGTTGGGAAAGCAGCATCAGTGGGCCAACGGCAGGCTTCAATCCGGCCCCGGGCACGAATTCAGAACAGAACTATACACCGCCTGCTCTCACCCGCGATACCTGGTTCCGCAGAGTCGCCATAGTTGGCTCTTGTGAGAATGCTTCGGAGGTGGTGCAGCTGCAAGTGCAGGCCATACCAAGTGCCCCTATCCTGACGGTACAGGATGCTCGTGCCTGTGTTGGAGGCTCCGCCACGCTCACGGTCGCTAATGCCAACGGCAACTCCATTGAGTGGTTTGATACCCCGACTGGCGGCTCTCCGCTTTTTGTCGGCACTACTTTCGTTACACCAGAGCTCAACGGCAATACTACCTTCTATGTGCAGGCCAGAAACAATAACAATTGTACCAACGCCACCCGCACAACAGTAAACGTGACTGTGGTAGAGCCTGTGGCTGATGCCGGCCCGGATGTTGAGATCATTCAGGGACGTCCTGCAGAGCTGCGTGCTTCAGGCGGAGTATCTTACCAATGGGAGCCCGCTGCCAGCCTCAGCAATGCCAATGTATCCAACCCGGTGGCCAGACCCGATGTGACCACCACTTATACGGTGACCATTACGACTGAAGAAGGCTGTACGGCAACTGATGAAGTGACCGTAACGGTTATACCTGCGATCACAGCGCCTAACGCTTTCTCGCCAAACGGTGACCGGGTGAATGATGTGTGGGAGATTGAGAACATTCAGAACTATCCGGATGCGCGCGTCGAGATCTTCAACCGCTGGGGTAACCAGATTTTCAATTCAACTGGCTATGCTACACCTTGGGACGGTACCTATAATGGCGAGTCCCTGCCAGTGGCGACTTATTACTACATCATTTATCTCAACAGCTCCGAAAAACCAATTTCAGGGCATGTGACTATTATTAGATAATGACTATGAAAAAGCTGTCTCTCCTGTTGGTTGTATTGGTAGGTGTTGTTACGCAGGCTTTCGCACAGCAGCGTCCGCAGTATAGCCAGTACATGGTCAATAACTTTCTGCTCAACCCAGCCCTGTCAGGTATAGAAGATTACGCCGACATACGCATAAGCAACCGGCAGCAGTGGGTGGGGTTAGACGGAGCGCCTGTTACCTACTACGCCTCCGCCCACATGCCGCTGAATAAAGGTGCGGCCAGTACCAAGTATGCCAAGGCGCTTGCCCACCACGGGGCAGGTATTATTCTTCATACCGATAAAACAGGCCCCTTGCGCAGAACAGGGCTATCAGGCACTTATGCTTACCACTTACCTGTTACGCGCACCATCAATGTGTCAGCAGGCGTGGCAGCGGGCCTGGTGCGCAACACCATCAACAGTTCAGAACTGGAGTTTACTAACCCGGCGGAACCGCTTATAGGTGGAGGTCGTGTGAACCAAAATGTGCTGGACCTGTCGCTGGGGCTGTGGGTGTATTCCCGTAACTTCTCGGTTGGCCTTGCAGGTGCGCAGTTGCTTGAGAATGCCGGCACTTTCCGTTCTGCTGAAGATAACAATGTATCACTTGACCTGCAGCGTCATTACTTCCTGACGGGTAGCTACCGCTTTGCTCCTGGAGGTCGCATTGACCTGATTCCGTCTGTGATGTTCAAACTGGCTTCGCCTAGTCCGCTCTCAGTGGACGTAAACCTGCGTGCGCTTTATGATGAGCGCTTCTGGGTAGGTGCTTCCTACCGCCACAACGATGCCATAGTAGGTATGGTGGGCGTATACGTTAGCCCGCTGATTGACATCTCCTATTCATACGACGCCACTACATCAGGCCTCAACCGGGTAAGCGCCGGAACCCACGAGGTAGTAGTAGGTTTTAAGCTGTTCAATGACCGCCGCATTATCTGCCCGCAATGGGTATGGTAGCGCGAGAGCACTTTTTGATTTAGTGCAATTCAGAAAGAATCTGTGCGGGGATACTTTTTTTATATCGCTGATACAGAGTGTGCCCGATTGTGCCTACTTTTGCACCCGAGTCCAAAAATACTATTGTACAATAGCTTGTGAGATGTGATCAGACAGTTTGTGATTAGGAGCTGGGCGCACTTGAAAAGTGAAAGAAATAATATAGGACTCTGCCGTAATTAAGTTTAAACTTTAACTTAAAATTTGGTGCTTAACAAATTTTGTTAAATTTTAGAGGTTAATATAGCCCCAAATATATGCAATATACTTTTGAAGCTTCTTAATGTACTTTTTTAAGTATATACTTGCGGCTTATTTGGCTGAGAGAGATGAAAAGAAAAGAGCTTCGGAAATGGCTGTCCGTAGCTGCAAATTGTTGAATATTTAAACGCCAAGTTCTATAACAAACTTATACTCATTGATTTCATGACAAGCTTTTTAAGTAGAGCCTTGCTCTTAGTGCTGGGCTTATGGCTGGTTACGTTTGGCGTAAATGCGCAACAAGCGCCCACACTGGGGGCCTTTTACGGCTATAACGTAGTAAGTGGCGATAGGGTTGTAAACCAAAACAACACAAATACGGTTGTTCGCGCAAAAGTAGCCTCTGTTAGCAGACCTGCCGAAGGCTTTACGAACGGTTCAGTATGGCGTGGCATCGAGAACACGAACGCCGCCGCCAGCGAAGCCCTCGCCGCAGCCACTGCAGTCTATAATACGGCCGCCGCCACTACCCCCACTGCTACACTTCCCAATCCTGAACTTGGCGGCCGTACCTACGCCCCAGGTGTATACCTGTTCAATGGCGACGTCACTGTCGCAAGTGATATTACATTAGACGGTGGTAATAACCCTAATGCAGTTTTCATCTTTATCATCAAGGGAAATCTTGGTATAAGCGCTGGAGTAGACATTGAGCTCATTCGGGATGCTAAAATAGGGAATGTATTCTGGGTGGCAGAAAACGCGATTACAGTGGGTAATGGCGCAGAGATTAAAGGTCAATACCTGGCAAAGCAAGCTGTTACAATAGGTGATGGTACGATTGTAAGGGGCCGGGTTGCTTCCCTGCAAAGTGAAGTGAGGCTGAACAACAACAACTTCTTCCTGCCAACTGACCTGGAAATCAAAATACAGAAATCGGAAGGCAACGCCGGTGTTGACCGCTACATTGTAGGTCAGACAATCACTTATACCTTCACTGTCACGAACAAAGGACCTGTAGACGACGAAAACGTACGGGTAACTCCTATTCTTTTTTCCGGAGCTAACCACAGCTTCACTACTGATGCTCCCAATTCTACTTTCTCGCTTGTGAACAGCAACTGGGTATGGAACATCGGGAGTCTGAAAGTAGGACAGACCTATACCCTCACGCTTACAGCAACTATCAATGAAACAGGCCCGGGCTTTGTGCGAGGTACTATTTCGGGTGCAGCTGAAGATGAAATCCAGCAAAACAACACGGTTGACATTAACTTTTGCGCGGTACTGCCAGATGCAGGGGTTATTACTGGTCCGGTAGAACTGTGTGTGGGGACAGACGCAGAGTATAGCATAGAGCCAGTGGTAGGTGCCACGGGCTATACCTGGAACGTGCCCAGCGGATGGGAAATAATCGGATCGAGAAACTCTACAAAGATTGTTGTAAGAGCAACATCGCGAAACGACGAAGCCTTTATTCAGGTTTCGGTGAACAATAGCTGCGGCGCCAGCCCTCCAAGCCGCCTGAAAGTAAACAACTACCCTGATCCACCTGCCACGCCTGGGCCAATTACGGCTAATGAAGGTGTATGTGCCGGTGAAGGTGCAACATATTCCATAGAGCCAGTTAAGGATGCCACTTCCTATGTATGGGCAGTGCCTGAAGGCTGGGGAATTGTATCGGGCCAGGGTACCACACAAATTACAGTAAGTGTAGGTGAAACAGCCGGAAAAGTAACTGTAAAAGCAAAGAACGTCTGCGGCGAAAGCCCGAATGCTTCAGAGCTTGATGTAAAGCCATTCCTACAGGCGCCGAATCAGCCTTCTAACATCTCTGGATCAGGTACGCTGCCTTTCTGTGTTACAACAGATCGTGTGACATTCAGTGTGACAGCCAGCGGCGATGTGGCAGAGTATGTATGGGAATATCCGGCTGAGTGGACACTTATTGAGGGACAGGGGACCAACACCGTTGTCTTTAATCCTAACGGCGTTGGTGGTACAGTAACAGTTAAAGGTATAAATGCCTGCGGACAGAGTCCATCCAGGACATTTAATGTTGTGCCTATTCCTGGCCCGCCGGTTAACCCGGGTGACATCTCAGGAGCTTTCCCGGTTTGCCAGAACAGTGTAGGTACAAAATACTCCATAGCACCAGTGCCAGGAGCAACCAGCTATACCTGGTATGTGCCGGATGGCTGGACGATTACTGCCGGCCAGGGTACAAACGAGATCACCGTATCATTGAGCGAGAACGCCAGCGGTGGCCAGTTACGTGTGCAGGCTGTCAATGATTGCGGCGCAAGCGGCATCACCCGTAAAGATGTAACGACTGCAACAGGTGCACCATCTGCTCCTGTCGTGATAAAAGGAGAAGAGTTTGGCTGTACGGCTAAAACGACAGTTTTCGAAATAGACCCGGTTGCAGGAGCTCAGAGCTATACCTGGACACTTCCTGCCACCTGGACCATCACCAGCGGCCAGGGTACTACTCGCATCACCGTAACGATCGGTAGCCAATCAGGAAATGTGAGTGTAATTGCGGTGAACTCATGCGGTCAGAGTAGCCCTGCTACCAAAGCCGTGAGACCATTCCCAACAGTACCAGCAACTCCATTTGCCATTAAAGGTCCTAACGAAGTATGTATAGGCCAGAGCGAGGTAGTTTATATGCTGGAGCCAGTTGACCATACCTTAGAGTACATTTGGGCCGTGCCGTCTGGCTGGACTATCATGTCAGGCCAGGGTACGACGCGAGTGGTAGTGAAAGTAGGTACACTGGCTGGTGATATCACTGTGACGGCTTCTAACCCATGCGGTAACAGTATGCCTGCCAGACTGCGTGTTGCGCCAGTAGCCGACGTACCAGCTCCGCAAGCGGGACCAATAACCGGAAACGCTCAGTACTGCGCCGGACTAAACCAAACTTACTCTATCGATCCGGTGCAAGGTGCAAGCTCTTACTTTTGGAGCTTCCCTGGCGAAGACTGGGTGATCGTAGAGGGACAGGGAACTACCCGTGTGACGGTGAAGGCCGGAACAACGCAAGGTAAAGTGAGTGTAGCTACTGTAAACAACTGCGGAACCAGAAGCACTGCCACTGGTTTGACAGTACAGTCAGTTGGTTCTGTGCCGCCTTCACCATCCGCTATCATAGCTGACAATGAAACCTACTGCGGCAATGCAGCTGGTCTTACCTTCCGCATCGCAGCTGTTCCAACGGCAATCAGCTATGAGTGGGTCGTGCCACAAGGCTGGACAATCACATCAGGACAAGGAACAACAGAAATTAAAGCAACTGCCGGCACAAGCGGAGGAGAGATAACCGTAGTGGCTGTTAACTCCTGCGGAAAGAGTCAGAGTGTAAAGCTCCTGACAGAGCCTCAGCGTCCACTTATGAACCCGGAAGCTATAAAAGGACCTGAACTGGCATGTGTGGGCAGAACCGATGCCGTTTACTCTATACCTTCTATCAGCGGTGCCGAAACATACCTGTGGACACTGCCTGCCGGCTGGGAGATACTGAAAGGAGAAGGCACTAATAGCATAACAGTAAAAATTACAGGCAGAGGAGACGTAAAGGTGAAAGCTGAGAATGCCTGTGGAACCACGTCTGAGGCGAAACTCACAGTTGAAGTTGTAACCTCACCACCGCTTGCGCCAGCTGCCATACTCGGCGAGACACTGACATGTGCAACTCGCATAACCACTTACTCTATAGAACCAGTTGCGCATGCATCTTCTTATTCGTGGAAAGTACCAGCCGGATGGATCATTTCTTCAGGTCAGGGTACGACGCAAATCACAGTACAGATGGGCACAAGCTCAGGTGTCATTAGCGTAGAGGCCATGAACGACTGCGATAAGAGTGATGCTACAACACTGGCTGTAACGACAAGACCGCTCCCTGTGATTAGCCGCATTGTCGACCGCACACTGGCTTGTTCAGATATAGCTACTTTCGAGCTCGAGTCCAACAACCCATCTGCTCTCTTTACCTGGGAAGTGCCGGCAGGCTGGGAGATCATGTCAGGGCAGGGTACCAGCGTAATCACCGTGATGCAGGGCAATGCCAGAGGAGAGATTACTGTAGTGGCTGACAACGGCGAGTGTAAGAGCGACCCGGTAACCATGATCTCAGACCCAAGCATGCGCGAAGCGGCTCTGAATATGCCAAACGTGTTTACGCCTAACAACGATGGCGAGAATGATACCTGGGTGATCGGAAACCTGACAAACTATCCAGATAATGAGGTGGTAGTCGTGAACCGCTGGGGCAATGAAGTGTACAGAAGCAAAGCTTATCAAAACAACTGGAATGGAGACAAATTAGCGGAGGGTACTTATTACTACCTGATTCGTCTCACGCTGTGCGATGGCTCTGAGAAGACCTACAAGGGTTATGTGATGATCGTCCGATAAGAAAACAAACGAATTAAGTGATTACCATGCGAAAAATAGGGGTACTTCTGGTGTTACTGCTGCTGTCCTGGGAGGGCTATGCGCAGCAGGCACCGCAATACACACAGTACATCTTCAACGAGCTGATCATCAACCCGGCCTATGCGGGTAGCAAAGAGATTATCAATGCGAACCTGACACACCGTAGCCAGTGGGTAGGTATAGAGGGGGCTCCCACTACACAGACTTTCAGTGTGGATGGTTCTTCGCGCAGCGGTATGCTGGGCTTTGGTCTCAATGCGATGAATGATGAGCTGGGAGCACAGCGCCAGATGGGACTTCATGGCAACCTGGCCGTGCGACTGCAGATGAGCGAGACATCCAAACTGGCGCTAGGCTTTGCGGCAGGTTTGGCGCAGTATACCCTCGATGGCACCAAGCTCAACACCGGCAACACAAGACCTGATCAGGCCCTGAATCCCGGTCGCGTTTCAGAACTAATGCCTGATTTCCGTATCGGAGCCTTCTTCAATACGGAGCGCTTCTATACCGGACTTTCAGTAGCTAACCTGATCAATACCGGCGGTGACAATCTGGAAGTGACTATGCCGAACCGCCATTACTTCCTGTCGGCAGGATATGTGATGGACCTCTCGTCGACGCTTATTTTCAAGCCTAGCTTCCTGGTAAAGGAGGATTTTAACAGCCCGACCAGTTTGGACCTGAACGCCTTTTTCCTGCTAGGAGAGCGCATCTGGCTGGGAGGCTCATACCGCACGGCTGTGAAAGTGCACAGCAACTACTCTGACGAATACGAACTGGACCGCCGCAATGCCTGGGCTGCCATCGCGCAGTTGTATGTAACGCCTAAGCTGCGACTGGGCTACTCTTACGATGTGAGCTTAAATGCACTGCGCCAGCATGCCAGTCACGAAATTTCATTGGGTTACTCCTTCTTCAAGAAGCAGGACAACCGGATGCTGACACCACGTTACTTCTAAATTCACCCAGAAAGCAGACATGAGATTACGATTCCTATACCTACTGATTCTTCTGGCGACAGTATGTGCGCAGCCACTTGCTGCGCAGAAAAAAGAGATAAAGGAGGCTGACAAACACTTCAACAGTTTTGAGTATGCCCTGGCGCTCGATGCTTACAAAAAGTTGATGGAGCGCAAAGAGCCTGACGCCTATTTGCTCGAGCGTATTGCAGACAGCTACCGCCTGATGAACAACAGCAAGGAGGCAGAATTCTGGTATGCACAGGCTGCCGGCTTTGAGAACGTAACGCCAGCCAGCATTTACTATTATGCCGAAGCAGCCAAGCGCAACGGTAACTATGAGAAGGCCAAGGAACTGTATACCAGCTATGCCCGCCGTGTGCCGGAGCAGGCCAACAAAGCCATGGCACTGGCGGCCTCGTGCGACTCAGCTATATTCTGGACGAACAGGCCACTTTCCTACGAAATTTCTACCGAGCAAAGCCTTAGCTCCTCTGGGGTTGACTTCAGCCCTATTCAATTGCCAAATGGCGACATGGTGTTCTCATCAGACAGGCTACCAACCGACGACAGCAAGAAAAAAGAACGTTTCAACTGGACAGGCAATGGCTTTGTGCAGCTCTACTATGCCAGCATGAACGAAGACTCTACCTGGAACGAGCCAAGCCCGCTTAGCAAAGAGATTAACACTGATTTTCATAATGGCCCGGCGTCTTTCCTGCCGCAGGAAAACACCCTTTACTTCACGCGTACCAACAGTGTGAAGCGTAGCCATGCCAAAGTAAACACTGACCCGACCAGTTGGGTGAACAGAGGAGATGGCAAAGGCAATGGTAACATTAACCGGCATGAGATATTTATGGCCCGTCGCAATGGCGATGAGTGGGTAGATGTGAAGCCTTTCAAATACAATAAGCCACAAGAGTATTCTGTAGGGCATCCTGCCATTACGCCAGACGGGAAGGTACTTTATTTTGTGTCTGATATGCCAGGAGGGGCAGGTGAAACCGACATATACTACAGTGAGCGTCAGCCGGACGGCAGCTGGGGTGAGCCTGTAAACGCAGGCGAAGTGATCAACACGAGTGGCCGTGAAAGTTTTCCAAGTATAGGCGGTGATGGCAAACTCTATTTTTCTTCTGACGGACATGTAGGCCTAGGCGGTCTGGACATATTTAGAGCAGAGGGAGAGCACGGTAACTGGACACGCGTGCAGAACCTAATGTACCCGCTCAATACCTCTCGTGACGATTTGGGTATTGTGGTAGACAGCTCAGGCACCAAAGGCTGGCTGTCATCAGGCAGAACAAGCGAGACCGGTTACGACAACATCTACAAGTTCAGAGAAGTGAATGTGGAATGTACGCTGGTAGGGCAGACGTACGAGATGGTAGATCAGCCAGGAACGCACATCAAAAAACGTATGATGGTGGACAATGTGTTGCTTCAGTTGTTTGAAGAGAACGTAGGTTCAATGGTTGAAACGCACTCTGACTCGACTGGTAACTTCAACTATAAAGTGGAGGCAGGTATGCAATACACGATCCGTGGCAGTAAGAAAGGCTACCTGACGCAGACGATCCTCTTCACACCGGATTGCCGTTTCAGCATAGACTCGCTGTTGGTAGAGATGATCATGTACCGTGACACACCGAACGTGCCTATTGTGCTGGAGAACATCTTCTACGATCTCGACAAGCATGATATCCGTCCGGATGCTGCCATTGAGCTTGACAAACTGGTGCGTATCCTGAAAGCCAACCCAACTATCCGCATCGAGCTAAGCTCACACACCGACAGTCGCCAGACCCGCAAGTATAACCAGGATCTGTCAGACCGCAGAGCACAGGCTGCCGTGGATTACATTGTATCGAAAGGTATAGAACGCAACCGACTGGTAGCGAAAGGCTACGGAGAAACCAGGCTGCGTAACAAATGTGCCGACTATGTGGAATGTTCAGAGGAAGACCATCAGGTGAACCGACGTACCGAATTCAAGATCATTAGTAAGTAAATAAATTAAGGTTAATGTAAAAGCCCCGACACTCCTGAGAGAGCCGGGGCTTTTGCTTTGAGATCAGCTGTGGACTGGGTAAGGTATAGCTTATTGCGCTGACCAGCCACCATCTACGGGCAGCATGGCACCTGTCAACTGACTGGCCGCATCGGATGCCAGGTATAGCGCTAGGTTACCGAGCGCTTCAACTTCTACAAATTGCTTGATGGGCTGTTTCTTCAACATCACCTTTTCGATGACCTCTGCCTCTGACATCTGATGGGCTAGTGCCTGATTACTTATCTGCGCCTCCACAAGTGGGGTGCGCACATAACCCGGACAGATGGCATTACAGGTAATACCATAAGGGGCTCCTTCCAGAGCCAGTACTTTAGTTATACCTGCTACACCGTGCTTGGCGGCTACATAGGCTACCTTAAACTCCGAAGCACGAAGGGCGTGCGCTGAAGCGATATTGATGATGCGGCCAAAGCCACGGGTTTTCATACCAGGCCACACTGCCTTGGAAGCATGGAAGGTAGCAGACATATTAATGGCAATGATAGCATCCCAACGATCTTCCGGGAACTCGTCTACAGGAGCGACATATTGTATACCTGCATTGTTGATGAGGACATCAATTTGCCCAAAAGCCTGCTCGGCCAGCTGCACCATCTCCCGGATCTGGTCTGGGTACTGCATGTTAGCGGATGAGAACATTACTTTTACATCGTGCTCCTGGGCCAGTTCATCGGCAATCTGCTGGCCATTTTTCTCCAGCCCGTTTAGCAGCAGGTTGTAGCCTTGGGCCGCAAACAAGCGGGCTATACCTAAGCCAATGCCACTGGTGCCGCCTGTGATGATTGCATTCTTCATTTGTAAGATCTTATAAATGGAAAGTTGACAAACAAAAAAACAGAGCGCCCTTGCGGGACGCCCTGTTCTCACCTTAATCTATCTACCTAACGTCGTTTTTATTTTTCTTGCCACCGAAGTCGAAGCGAAGCTCAACTGAGTACAGACGACCGATCACCGGTGAGCCTACAAACTCACGCTGCTCAGCATCAAACAGGTTGGATACGCTAGCACCCAGTGTGATCATTTGTGTGAAGCGGTAGCCAGCGCTCACGTCCACCGACGTGAAGCCGCCCAGCGGACCGTAGTTGTAAAGGAGCGGTGCCACACGCTGCTCGCGGTTTTCGCGGGATGCCACCTGTGAGCCCGAGAAGAAGTCATACTCCGGCAGGATACGCACGTTCACAGAGCCAAAGAACTTATTGTTAAACAGGTCGCGGGCTGTGAAGTTGAAGTTGTAGCGGTGCTTCGGTGCATTCAGGCTGCTCTCGGCCGGCGTTACTTTGCCGTCACCGTTTGCGTCATTGTCCAGGTTATCACGGTCCGTAATATCGGAGTTGAAATAAGAGTACTTGGCGCCAATGCTGAAGTTATTGCTCAGGTAATAGTTCAGGCCAAGGTCTGTTCCCCAGGAGTTCACATTACCATAGTTCAGGTAGGTGAGATAGTAGTTGAGGGCGTTGGAAGCAGCTTCTGTCACATCTTCTGAGCCCTTACGGATCACTTTCTCTTTACCCATGATCGGGGTGATGCCTGTTAGGGGAGAGATAAAATCCTGTGACATAGAGTACCAGGTGCTCAGGTCAACATAAAACTTGTCGGTAGGAGTGCCTTTATAGCCAAGTTCGAAGGTCTGCACACGCTCTGGCTCCAGCTTCGGGATCTCGCGAGTGGCACCTGTCTCCGTATTCTGAATTGTCAGGCCTGCGCCGCTACCCAAAATAGCCAATGCGCCATTGTTCAGATAAAACTCCTGGAATTGAATAGAAGGGGCAGCATAGGCACGGCCATAGGTAGCTCTGAATGTACCTGCCAGCGCATTCAGCGTCAGGGCAGCTTTGGGGCTGAACTGTGTACCATAGTTGTCATGGCGATCCAGTCGGGCACCTACGACGGCACGCACTCTGTCACCCAGGCTACGCTCAATTTGGGCCACGGCACCATACTGGTTAAGGATGATGTTGCCGTTGCGGTCGTCGAGATAGGTCTGGCGGCTGTAAGCCACGTCACGCTGGAAGCTCAAACCTGTGATCACATCAAAACCGGCATAGCTGTTGTTGTACTGTACTTCTCCGTTGAGGCGGTGGCTTTTGTCGATGAAGCCTGGGAAAGCGATGGCTGGAGAGCCAGGGTATAGCGAACCTGCCGGAGCACCAGTTTTAGACTTTTCGTGTGCTACATCCTGTGACTGGCCTAAAGCACGCAAGGTATGGTAGTTGGTTGTGCGGGCATTAATCTGGTAAGTATCACCGGCATCGTTCCAGGTGTTGTATACCTGCGCGAAGATGCGTGGCGTCACGATGCGGCCGTGCAGGTACTGGAAGGTCCAACCGTTGATCTGGTTACGACCGTTGTTCGTCACGCCAATGTTAGAGCCCTGCCCGATGCCATAGTCCAGAATGATGTCCATGTTCTGTCTGGGAGTGTAGTATACGGCGGCATTGGCACGCTTAAAGTTGAAGCCAAAATCTACGTCATACTCAGGCTTAGGGCCCAGCGTGGTATATACTGTGTCGATGAATTCAAAATCCTTGCCTTCGGTATACTCTGCATTCACCTTATAAGCGAACTTGCTGTTGATGACACCTGCATGGCGGGCACGAGCCGTGAGCACGCTCTGGTTGCCGGCACCCAATGTTACGGTTGTGCCTGGGTAGCGGCGTGGGTCTTTGGTGATGGTGTTGATAATACCGTTGTGCGCATTCGGGCCGTAAAGCGCTGAAGACGGACCCAGAATTACTTCCACACGCTCAATGTCTTCTTTTATCACAGTGTTGTATAGACCGGCAGGCAAACCTGTACCACCTGGCAGCATCGAGTTACGACCATCGGTCAGCTGGAACATCTTTACGTTGAAGGCATTGTTGAAGCCACGGGCATTGATGCCGATACCGGCCACACCAGATCGCACCACTTCTACACCCTGCACCTTGTTGAGCAACTCACCCACGTTGAAAGAAGGCAGCTCCGTCAAGTCGCGGGAGGAGATCACGCTAATGGCTGCAGGGGCTTCGGTCAGTTTCTCGGGCCTGCGCGAAGCGGTTACTACAATCTCTTCCCCCACCATGTTGGTCATGTTCATGGTGACAGTGCCAATGTCGGTGATTCCGCCTGAGGTTACAGTGATAGATTGCCTTGGGAAATTATACCCTACATAGGAAATGCGCAGATTATAGGTACCGGTAGGCACGTCCATGATGCTGAACTCACCGGCAGCATTGGTGGAAGCCCCTTTGGTTGTTCCTTCGAGCAAGACAGTGGCCCCGGTCAGGGGCTCCCCGGTGTCGGCCCCGAGCACGCGGCCTTTGACACTGCCGCTTTGGGCGAGTGCTACCTGCGTCACTGCAAGGAGTGCAAACAGGAGAGTGTAAATTTTTTTCATGGCAATGTAGGTTAGATGTTTAAGGTTATCGTTTAGGTGCTATTTCAGGAAGTCCCGGATAGCTTTGTTAAATGCATCGGCTTGCTCGTACTGCAGAAAATGTCCTGCTTCGGGCAACATCACCAACTGGCTGTTAGGTATGCGCTGTCGAGCGGTTTCGGCTACGGCCTGGGTAGTCAAGTTTGGATTGAGGTAGCGGTTAGGTATAAGGGCGTCCTGCGCTCCAAAGACGATTAGTGTTGGCACCTGCAGCTGCGGTAGTTGCTCGTACACCGGCTCGTCAACCATACCTGCCACGCTGCCTGCCACAGCTGTGCTGTAGTCTCCAAACTCAGCTGATTCAGTCATCTTCAGGCGGTCGTCGATCATGTACTGCACATCAGCAGGCATCTGGTGAAAGTTCACTTTGAAGTTGGCCACTACCTGTTCAGGAGAGGTCTTCTGCACACTCTTGGGCGTCACGGTCATCTTAAAGAGCTGTTTCTGTTGCTCTGTGAACGTCTCTATACCTGCGGGAGCGGCCAGCACAAGGTGCTTGATGCGCTGCGGTTGTTTCAGGGCGGCGGTGATGGCAATCTGTCCGCCCATGGAGTGACCGACCAGCGTGGCTTGCTCCAGTTGCAGGGCATCCATCAGGGCTAACACATCCTCTGCATAGGTCGCCATACCTGCTGTTATACCTGTTTTGTCGGACTTGCCATAGCCGGGCAGGTCGATGGCAATGCAACGGTAGTGCTGGCTGAGCTCAGCCACATTCTTGTCCCAGGCGGGTAAGTAGCTGCCTAGTCCATGGATGAAAATAAGCGTCTCAGGGCCTTTGCCTTCGTCGGTATAGGCGATTCGGGTACCATTGGGTAGTGTCACTTTACTGACCGCATACTTGTAGTTCAGGCCCTCGAATACAGGGTCAGCAGTTGGTGCAAGGGCAGTGGCTGATGTGCTGGCAGTCGCTTGCGTGCTGGCTGTTTCTGTACTGGTGGTGTTGTCTATACCTGTTGAAGCTGCGGCAGGCTGTGTTGACTGGCAGGCGGTGTGCAGGTATAGCAAGCCACAAGCGGCTAGTACAAGCTTAGTTTTTGAGTTCACTTTCATAAGTAGGTGCTGTTAGAAGTGAAGGTTCTTCAGTTACTGGTTCTAAGGCAGGCTTTCGGAACACATAGTAAAAGATAAGGCCTACCGCCACGGATGCCAGTATGGCCAGTGCGGCGGCTATACCTGGGTTGCGCACGGGGGCCTGCATGTAAGTGGTAAGGCCGCCGTAGTACACGCCAAAGTGCACGATGACTGACGTAAGAGAGGCCGCCACCGGTGCAATGAGTGGGACACGCTTTAGGAACATACCAAAGAGCACGGGCACGAAAGCCGCTGAGAAGTAAGCGTATACCCCGTTCTGCGCGAAAATGCCCACACTCAGATTCGGGTTCTGCAGTTGGTCAAAAGTCAGCCAGATGGTAACGGCCGCCAGTACCACAATTACGAGTCGGTTTACCACTACACCACGTTCTTTGATGCTGTTGCCTACGATTGGGGTCAGTATATCAGAAGTAATGGTGATGGAGAGTGATTGGATCAGGCCTTCTAAAGTAGAGAGCCCTGCTGAAATCAGACCAAGCACCAGCAACAGCCCCACGTACACCGGAAACTCACGCACCACATAGGCCGACATGATGCCATCGACAGGCAGCGGCTGTCCGTTCACCGTCAGGTCCGGGAAGGAAAGTCGGGCATAGAGGCCGGCGAACACGACTAAGAAAAACAGCGCCTCCACTAGTACACCCGTCAGCAGGTATAGGTTGACGTCCTTATCGTTCTTGAGCAAGAGTGACTTGGTGATGATGTGCGGCTGGCAGACAATCGCCACACCGATGATCATCTGGCAAAATATAATCTCGAAATTATCGCGGAAGAGAAAGCTCTGGGGATTGGTTGTCGAGACCAGCAAAGGGTCTATAGCCGCCAGTTTGTCCAGAAAGCCGTGTACGCCGTCGCTGAAATGCTGATAGCCGGAGCCTAAAAGTATAAAGGCCACGATCAGCATAAGCGTCGCCTGGATCATATTGGTATACACCATGGAGTTGGCGCCCCCGAACATCATGTAGCCAAACACAAACACCACGATGCCCACGCATACATGCAGTTCGTTGAGGTTGAGCACGCTGGCCAATACTTTAGTGAGGCCCACGCAGATCAACACAATAAAGGTGATCAGTAAGAGCGACAGAAAAGCGAAGAACATGGCATAACCACGACTTTTGTAAACAAGCCCCATCCACTGGGCCATGGTCTGTGCCTTCACGGCAGTGCCCATCTTGCGGAAGCCCTTGGTAAGCACTACCAGCGACGCCAGTGCTGCCAAAGGCAAAGCTATAGCCATGGAGATAACACCGCTTATACCATAAAGGGCCACAAAACCCGGATTGATGATGAAAGTAGCGGCACTTGTCATAGAGGCGGCCAGTGCCAAACCGACTGCCACCGGCGAGAAGGCCACATTGCCAAGGGCATAGTCAGAGATGGAGCGTATGCGCAGCGCACCCCGTATCACAAAAAACAGGATAATGCCTGCGTAGGCGAGTACAAGTACCCAACCAGCTGTCACAAGCTCCGATGATGCCAGACTATTCATGTGCGAATGGTATTATTGCTAAGGAAATCTTGAATTAATTTAGCTAATAATAAACATTAACAGAAGCCTATACTTGCCAAACGGGAATAATTTGAGGTGAAATCGGCAAGGAGTAAGGTGGGGTATTTAATTGTTAGTTGTTAAATGGTTGAATTATTGATTGCTTCCTGTTAGATGCACGATTCGTATAGGTCGTTGTTCCTACAGGCTATACCTTTCCAACTTTTGCTCTTTTAAAGCTTCTAACTCTACAGAATCTGCAGTCGCTTCAGCAAGGCATCGCGGTGGGTGTTGCCGATGGGAATTTGCTTGCCTCCGATCAGGATGTTGTTGTCTTCGATGGCCTCGATGGCGGTGAGCTGCACGATGTAGGAGCGGTGCACACGCATAAATTGGGTGGCAGGCAGACGTTGTTCCAGGTTTTTGAGACTCTGGCTCACTAAATGTAAGTGTGTGCGGGTTTTGATGTTGCAGTAGATGTCCTGCGCTTCGGCCCAGACGATGTCTTCAAGCATGACCTTTTCGAGGCGGTTGCGCACCTTCACAAACAGGGCGTCGTGCACCAAGAAATTATCGGCCTCCACGGTATCGGTAGGCTGGGCAGGTATAGCCGCGGCTTGATCCGGTTGCACTTGGCGGGTGCCGGCATTGTGAATGGCCAGCTCAATGCTACTTTGCAGGGTGCGGGCATCGAAAGGTTTCACCAGGTAGGCGTGCGGATTGGTCTGTTTGGCGCGGTCGATGGTTTCCTTATCAGAGAAAGCCGTCATAAAAATGAAAGGCACCTTGGTCGCTTTGGCCAGCATAGCGGCTGTTTCGATGCCATCGAGTTTGCCGTCGAGCGTGATATCGAGAATGATTAAGTCTGGCTGATGCTGGTGCACCTGCAAGAGCAACTCTTCGCCTGAACTTACCGCCTGACACACTTCATAGCCCATCGACTCGAGCGAGAGCGACAGGTTCTGGGCAATCACCACATCATCTTCTGCAATCATTAACTTCAGGCGAGCCATAGGTAGGGTATAAGTGAAATCGGTCAGGTACGTCAGCTAAATATAGCAAAATGATTCCATAGGTGAAATGCTCCACTTACGGAAGTATAGTATAACTGAGATTATTTTGTAAATTGACGTATGCACTTGCTCCGCTATACCTGTTGTTTGCGGCACCTGCTCAAGGTGCTCGCTTTGCTGCTGTTTCTTTCGGTAGCATTACACGCACGAGCCCAGGCACCAAATACAGTGGATGTAACGGCTTCAGAACAAGTAGTGGCGGATGCCCTGCAGGTATACCATGATCCGAGCGCCAGACTGAATGTGGATCAAGTGCAGAGCCGCTCTTTTGCACCCAACAATCCCGATGCTGTGCTGGAGCCGGGTAAAACGGTGCATTGGGTACGGGTGGTGTTGCGAAACCCGACCAACCGCGAACTAACTCGCCTGCTCTACGCCGGCGACTGGAGTCTTCTGGAGCTTTATCAGCAAAACGAAACAAGCTATACCTTGAAGCGCACCGGGCAACTCCTGCCCATTGAAGCGCGTGATGTTCCCTCTTACAAACCTTATATCCGGCTGGAGCTGCTGCCCAACAGCACCACGACCCTATACCTGCGGCTGCAGGGCGATATCAACCTTTATAAGCCACAGGCGCTGCGGCTGCAATTACTGACCACGGATAAAGTGGAAGCTGCTAATCGCAGCAGGCTTTTTGTACAAGGTATTTTCATTGGCATCATCCTCGTGATGACGCTCTACAACCTGGTGCTCTTCACCTCGGTGCGCGACCGCAGTTACCTCTACTATGTATTGGCGCTGCTGGGCACGGGACTCTACTTCATGTTCTACCATGGCTTCGCCATCGAGCTGCTCTGGCCGAACGCCCCGCTCTGGAATGCGCACAGTTTTCCGTTCATCGTCACCTTCAACGGCCTGTTCCGGGTGCTGTTTACGCGGCACTACCTCAATACTCAGCGCACCATGCCGCTTTGGGACAAGGCGCTCACGCTATTGGCCTTGCTCTATATTCTGCCGGTGGGGATGGGCCTGCTATCATACCTCACACCATTGGACCTGCTGCAGGCCTGCGTGAGCCTAATCGGCATTATTGGCGGACTGGTGCTGGTAGCCATGGTGCTGACCAGTATACAGTCGCTGCGACAAGGGTATAGGCCGGCACTCTACTTCCTGATCGCTAACATATTTTTTGTGGTAGGCGCTCTGCTGTTTATCCTGAAGGAGAATCACTTGGTGCCCGATACCCTCGTAACGGTGTATGCCGCGCAGGTAGGTATGGTAGCACAGGTAGTGCTGTTCTCGCTCGGTTTAGCCTATAGACTGAACACCGTGACGAGTGAACTCAATGCCAAAGTGCTCGAGAAAGAGCGACTGGAGCGCGAGAAAGAAACGGAGCGCAAGCTGCTGATCGAGCAACAGAAAAACGAACTCGAAGTGATGGTCGCTAACCGCACCGCTGCGCTTCGCCACCGTACGCAGGAACTCAAAGACACGGTACGCAAACTAAAGGCTTCAGAGCACAAGCTACTCCGGCTCAACTATTTTAAGGATCGCTTCTTCTCCATCATCTCGCACGATATTCGCACGCCACTAGCCACGCTGGAGTCTTTCCTGAATATTTTGGTAAACTTCTCGGATAAGATGAAGCCGGACCAAATGCAGAAACTGGCTACGCACACACAGGTATCGGTGCGCAACTTGCAGGCCCTGCTCGAGAATCTGTTGCAGTGGTCGACGGCCCAAACAGCCTCGGGGCATCATGTGCGCTTCGAGCCGGAGGTACTGGCGGTAGAAGAACTGGTGAACCGCAACGTGACCTTGCTTAGGGATACTGCCGATACGAAACAAATTAACTGGCGGGTGCAGGTACCAGCTGCGTTGCAAGTTCGCGCCGATGCCCACATGCTCGACTTTGTGATCCGAAATCTGCTGCACAATGCCATCAAGTTCTCGTATCCAGGTGGCCTTATCCAAGTATCCGCTGCAGAAGGTCCCGGCAATATGGCAACCATCGCTGTGACCGATCAAGGTACAGGGATTAGCCCCGACGTACTGGCCACGCTCTTTAAACAGGAGACTCCTGCTATGGCGACCAAAGGCACTGTCAACGAGAAAGGCACCGGCCTGGGACTGCTGCTTTGCCGCGATTTTGTGGAGCGGCATGGTGGTAAGATTCAGGTAGAAACCGAGCTGGGGCAGGGCAGTCGGTTCTATTTTACTGTACCACTGGTTATACCTGAACAGTCTACCGATAAACAACTGCAGCTGGAAGGCGAAATTTGCTAAACACTTCTATCCCTGAAACCGACGTTTGCATGCTGTTAAATATGGCTTGAGGGGCTATGATCGCCAAAATTTATACCTATTCTATACCTATCGTCTGTTTAAGCATAGAGGCTCATGTTGTTAATAGAAACATCAGGTAGCTTAAGGTAGGGGTCGCTTACAAGCTAGCATTGCAAAAGCGGACAAGTTACACAGGTGCTATAATGAGCATGGGTATAGACAGTCGGTTTGTCATAAGCAGTTCACCACGAAAATCTGCGCTTACACCTGGAGCTCGTCCTGTTTGACCATACCTTGCCTCCTGCCTTTCAGAATTTTCCTTTAGATTTAGGCATCAACCTTTCAACCTAAACAGACTACACCATGAGACATCGCCTACCCGACGAACTGGAACTGCACTACGAACTGCACGGAAACGCTGAAGCTTCGCAAGCGATGGTGTTCCTGAACGGACTCTCGCAATCAACGGCAGCCTGGGCGGGACTGGTGCATAATTTGGGAAAAAAATACCGGTTGGTGCTGGTGGATTTAATATTTCAGGGGCAGTCGGATGAAGCGCCGGAGCACCGCAGTTTTGAGGAACACGCGGCTGATCTGGCTGATTTGCTCAAGGCTTTAGACCTGCCCAGCGAGACAATACTGGTCGGCATATCCTATGGCGGTGCAGTGGCGCAGCGGTTTCTGGTACATCATCCGGAGCTAGTGCAGCGGGCTGTGCTGCTTTCTACTTTCCCTTATAAAGATGCCTATTTTGACGCTATCGGGGCTAGCTGGAAACAGGCTCTGCTAGCGGGGGGCTATTCGCTGATGCTTGATGTGATGCTACCTTTTGTGCTGGGCCGGAGCTATTTCCTCAACCCGATCATCACGATAGAAAACCTCAAGAACAGTAAAACGAGCCAAAGCCCGACGCCGGAACGACTGCTCAAGTTGGTACGTGCCACGGAAGAGAGTGGTAACTACCTCGAAGAGTTAAAGAAAGTGCAGGTGCCGGTGCTGATGGTGCATGGTCAGGAAGACATGCTTTGTACACCCGAAATGGGGCAGGCTATGTATCAGTCCTTGCCACACGGTGAGTTAGAGATTCTCCCTAACGTGGGTCATACGCTCAACCTCGAGTGTATACCTGACCTGATCCAACTGCTCGATACTTTTGCGGCGAAGGCCTTACCAGTTGATCAACGATAGGATTTACTCCGATAACTGCAAAATACGGGAAGCATCTCCAGCCACAATCAGGCTGAATTCTGCCCTAATTCTGTTAGCAGTATTGCGTTTTCCCTTATCATAGCTTCTCCTCCAGCCACAAAAACCCGCTGCTCAGCACAAACAGTAAGAAAAACCAGATCACCGGAGCCTGCTCTTCTGCATAGGCTATCGAGCTTATGGTTTGTTTTCGCTGCTGCTGTGTGGCAAACTGTAGAGTGGCCTCTCGTTTCGCTTGAATACTCTGATGTGTCCATGCGGCACTGTCCTGCACCAGAAAATAAAACGGCTCCACCCCCTGCGACTCTACCACATGCCAGCCCTTACGCCGCGGCCAGAAAGTGCCTTCGTATACCTCTGGCTGGTGAACGTTTTGTTGCAGCGCTATACCTGCTAGCGTCGTGTCGACTATGCTCCGCACTGTGGCTTTAGGAGCGTCAACAGGGTTGTCTAAGGTATAATCGGTGAGCTTTAGAGTGACAGGCTGGTGTACCTGTGGAATCTGCCGTTTTTCCAGTTGCCAGAACTTCTCCTGTACTTCCCGCCTAGCCACTGACGAAAGCAAATGCGCCCAGTAACTGGCATAGGTATTCTGTTTGCCTCCCAACTGCCAGCTGAAAGTCTGCGGAACCACGGTCATGGCCACGTTGCCCCAGCCGGCCTTTCGGCCTGCGGCTAACAGGTTATTGCTTTGCTCTTCTATCAGCCCTGACACGGCCTCGCTGTTCACCAAGGTATAAGGCGATGCAGGTATAGCGGCGGCTATTGAATTGCTTATCCAATTAGCCGATGCCGTGCGGGTATCTTGTTGCGATAGTCGTTTGCTTTGGAAGTTGGTAAAGAAAGCTGTCGTACGGCTGCCCAGCTGTTCACCCGCGATGGTGAGCACCCCTAGCCCATCTTCTGTAACCGCTCTTTGGAGTACTGCTCTTTCTGTGCTTCTCAATTCCTGCAATGCCTGGGGCTCCGTGATCACCACATCAAATTGCTGCAGCAGCTTAGGTGTAATGCGGCTCAAGTCTGTTTGTGCCATGTTGAGCCATTCGCTTTGGTACATGCCTTTGCTGACTGTGCTACGCAGGGCTACTTTGTGCTGCAGCTGCCCAAGGTGGTTTTTTAGAAATTTAAACTCGAACAGCGGGAATGATGAAACCAACAAAACAGCCGGCTTACTGGCAGGATATACCTGCACAGGCACCTGACCCAACGTATCGGTGCTGTTGCCTGACCTTGTAACCAATGTATAGGTATAGCGGCCTTCCTGCTTTGGGGTGTAGCGCAATTGGAAAGTATGCTGGCCAGCTTCTTTTAAGGTGATGGAGTCGTGCGCCTGCCCGGCGGCCCGAAGGTACAAGGTTGTTTCCTTCGCAGAAGGTAAGGTATACTGCCCGGCCACCGTCACAGTCTCTCCCAATGAAATACTTTCTGGCCAAGTAATGGAAGCTACACCCGTCGGTATACCTGATAAGTGTGGTATCAGGTTGACACCCTGCATAGCCTGTAGTTCCTGCTCTCCCAAGCCATAGCCCAACACATGCACCGTCTGTACTTGTGGTTGCTCACCCCGGAAGGTATACAGGTCAGGTGTAGCAACTGCTTCTGGAGCTTCGGTTTGGTAGGTATAGACCAGCGGTTTTGGTTCCAGACTTTGCAAAAGTGAGTGAAGCGAATCTAGCGCATACCCTTCGGTCAGCAGGATAGCGGTACTTGGGTCAAGTGCACGTTGGTAACTGGGTGGGAAAAGCAGCAGCACCAGACTTATACCTGCCACTGCACTGGCCAATAATCGCCATATCAGCCGCCTGCGGTCAGGGCGCCGCCAAGCCAGCCAACTGAGCAAGAGCACAGCTATGGCAGCAAGTAGGTATGGCAGATATGGAGGTGCGGTGAGCATTTGTCTGAATCAGGATTTTTAGGATTTAAAAAGATTTTCAGGATTGATAATGTTGCTCTGCATATAAGATTAACTGCTAACTGTTTATTGTTTACTGGTTACTGTTCCCTGATAACTGTTTAAAATACCCCTTTGCCAGTTTGCTCCGCGTCGTACCCTGTTTCTGGGGTGAAGGGGCTGCTGGTGGCAACAATTCATGCCAGGCTCGCTCTACTGTCATCAGACAATTCTTACACAAAGCCCGATTGGTGTTTATATCAGCGATAAGGGTGCGGAGGTCTTGCATGGCGCGGAGGTAGCGACCCGGCTTGGACAGTGCTTCCTGCGCCAGTTCCCGGCCAGCCCGCTCCAGCAACGCTACGTCCTGTTGTTTATACCTGCCGCCCTGTTTTTGCCGTTCGAGCCATTGCAATGCCTCGCGGGTATGCGGTAGTTTGGTTTCGGCTTCTATGGTGCGACGCTCCGTTGGGGCTTTTATTTTGCTTAAATCTCCTGTCAGGCGCTTCTCAGGCTCTTTAAGCGGGGGCGGATCAAAGCCGGTTTTGGCAGCATAGGCACGGGTGCTTTGCTGCACTTCCTTAAGCATGCGCAGCGCTTTGTACTCGTAAGGCAGCGCTTCTTTCGGGCGATGGGTACGTAAGCGCAATTCTGCTTCCCACATCTGGGCCAGTGCGCCTTTTAGTTTGGCTTTCACGGCGGGTTCAAAGAAGGTGGCCGCTTCTTCTTGGTCGTGCTTGTGCAGGTAAGGGTCGAGCAAGGCTTCTACGCTGGTCTGGTCTTCGAACTCGGGGTGGTCGTGGCCGTCACCTGCGAAATGCTCTTCTTCGTGGCCTTCTTCTCCTTCGGGTATTCCACCGCCCGTTCCTATGCCTGACTCAAATTCTTCACCCAGAAATTTGCCGTAGCGCAGTCGTAACAGTTTCTGGTCTACGCCCAGGTTATTGCCGCGCTCTTCAAATACGGCTCTACTAAGCGATTTTTGCTCTTTGATCAGTTTCTCGGTATCGATGATGATCTGGCGCTGGCTGCGGAAATACTCGGGTACCGGGTTCACGCCCATGGTTAGGTCATCCATGCTCTCTACAATGGTCGTGTCCTCAATCTGCACAAAGTACGTCTCGGAGCGGGTATAGCCGCGGTGGTTGTCCCAGGCCTGCACATAGAAGTAGAGTTCGTCGCCGTAACTCATGCCCAGCTTTTGCAGGTCAATGGTCTTGTTCACGCTGAAGTTGCGGCGTTGTCCGCTGAAGCCGATGTTGATTTTCTCTTCCCTGAACTTCACGGCCTCGCCCGTCCCCTTGGCCACGGTGGCAATCATGTTGGCGTCGCGCAGGGCATAGTCATCGGATAGTTCTGCCCGGATGGTAACGCGCTGCGGGTCGCCGAACAGGATTTCAGTATACTGCTCCGGCTTTGTGATCTGTATTGTTGGGGCTTCATCCGGGATGATCTCCAGGGTATAGTAAGCGGACTTCTGTCCGTTTACAGCGATATGATACAGCGCAGGTTCTGTGAAAGTCTGCGATAAGGTATAGCTACCGTTTTGAGTTGATAGCGAAATAGGCTTTCCTTCATTGAGAATAAGCTGCATGGTGCGTGCCGGCCGGTTCGTCGCAATCCGCCAGGTCACCCGGGCACCCTGTTCCACCCGCAAATTAGGCTGCTCGGCCTGATAGGTTTTTCGGCCGGTATAAGCAGGCGGTGTAATGGTGATCTCAATTTTTTGAATAGTCACAGCGGTGTCGGCTACTGCTGCGGGCGTGTCAGGGAAGTCGAGTTGCAGGGGGGGAGCTGAAGTAGCGTCGGCAACTGAGTCGGCTGGCAATGCAGTTATACCTGCCGCTATCAGCACGGCTATACCTAATGCTGTGTATGTAGGCTTTTTGTGAAGCTGAAAAACAGACTGCTTTTCAGGTATAGCGGTCTGTAAGTGACTTGCTACCCGCTGCTGTTGGAGTCGTTCTAATAGGTTGAGCTCAGGAGTAGGCCGAAGCAGCAGCTGGGCGCTTTCTTCGAGTTGCGGATAGGTACGGTTCAGGTGGCGGGCTACCTGCTCTAAACTGATCTTACGGAGCTGGCTCCAGGCCCAGCTAAGGTACAGCAAAGCACCTAGCATCATCAAGATAGCCAGACCGGCCAGCAAAGGTACCTCCAGTCGCCATTTGTACAGGATGGCAGCACCCACCAAAACCACGGCGAGGGCTTGCCAGGTATACAGCCATCCCTTCGCCCGGATGTAATCCCGGCGGATATGCTGTAAGGTATGGAGGCTGTCCTGCATCAGGTGGTTTTTCGTTTACTGGTGATCACTCGCTCTGCTAGAAATAACACAAATGCCAATAGCACCAACCAAGGCAGCAGGCTGTACTGTTGTCTTTCCTGCTTATCCGGCTTACTGACAGACTGCACCATCGCTGGCTTCAATTGGCTTTCATCCAAAGCACGGGCATCATACCGATTGTAGGATGGGTTTGTTAAAAGCAGTGGCAGCAAAAGCTCCGGTAACTGTGCACTCTGTCCCAATTGGCTCCAGGCAGGGCCAAAACCACTTCTGAAATGATAAACCTTGCCAATGCCCAAGGGCTGCACTGTGAGCAAATTCTCTCCGTTTGTTATCTGCCAAACCGGGTTAGACTCGGCTTGGGTTATATCTGTTGCAAGCTGATGAATCCTGATTTTCTCTATACCTGGCGAAGCAAGGTGCGCAGTCGTGGTTTCAGGGTCAGCCGCTGATTGCACCCAAAGATTGGCACCGTTTTGCTGTACCTGTTCCAACCAGCTGGCAGGTACTTCTTCATTGCTCAGCCAGAATAGCCAGTTAGCGGAAGTGTCAGGTTGCGTGGTGATCTGGAATTCACGTGTCTCTATTGGTATACCTGTATAGCGACCGATCGCCTGCATGGCCGCCTGCAGGTACCGCACCTCAGACTGCTGTACTTCATCATGGGCTATACCTAGCACGAGTGGTTCTTTTTGTATGGCGACTGTCTGCGGAGTATCATCACCCCATTGCGCAAATAGACTGTCACCCTGCACCTTGAACCGTGCTTGTTTAGAATAAAAGGTTTTAGGTTGATCGGATGCTGCAATGGCTGTTCGCTGGTAAGTGGTTCCTTCGCGGCTGCTTTGGCCTGTGATAAGCAAAATACTATCAGGGCTCAAGGTATGAGCAGCTTGCACCCAGTTCATGGTGCTCTCTAATGCTACTGGCACCCATCGGATGTTCTCTTGTAATGAAGCTGGCGCACCCTTAAAATGGCGCTGCTGGTCTGATGTAAAGAGCCAGACGCTATCCTGTGCCTGGTCATACCGTTGGGCCAGCGCGGGCAGCAAACCCCAGTGATTACCGCTGCTCACGACAGAGTCAGCCGGATTGCTGCTCAGCGCCTGCCAGGCTTCGGCAGGTATAGACTCAAAATCTAAGGTATAGTGGTGCAAGGTATAGCCGCGTTGCAACAGGTCGTCAACCGTTGGTTTGATGTCGCGGAGGGCGGAACTATGCAAGAGTTCAGGGCTAATGAATACCGCTTTCTGTGCTGGTTGGGCTGTAGGAGAGCCTTCCCAAACAGGTTTTGCCAGCGCAACCGCCAAAAGTAGCAGGATAAGGCATCGCAACACCAAAAGCCAAACGTCGCTTAACCGGATACTGCTCCAGCGCCTGCTTGCCGATGGCTCGAGCCAACGCAGACTTCCTACTTTCACAGTCTTCCCCTGCCGCCTGTTCCACAGGTGGATCGCGATCGGGACCAGTATTGCCGACGCTGCAAATAGCCAGTATGGGGAGAGGAAAGTCAAGTGAGTTTGAGATTTTAGGAATTTAAGAATGATGCACTTTACCTGCTCTGGTTAAAATGTTGAAGATAACTGTGGTGGTTTCCCTTTCGAAAGCCTCCCGGATTTGCTTTTCGATCAACTGTACCGGGTTGTGGCCTTGCTGCTTTTCGTAGTGTTTCACGGCCGACCAGGTGTTCAGGTAGCCGATCAGGTCTTCGGGTGTCCAGGTATAGCTGCTGCTGAACTGGGGCAACTCCACTTCCTGAAAAGGAAACGGTATGGTGCGGTAGCCTTCGTCGAGGTAGCTGCGCTCCGGGTCCCAGTAGCCTTCGAGCACTTCGCTGTAGAAGTATCTGATTACTTTATCCAATGATGAATGCGTACTAAGCAGGCCATAGCCGATTACAGCAATCAGGCCATCTGGCTTAAGTACCCGCTCCACTTCTTGATAAAAGCGATCAAAATCAAACCAGTGCACAGCCTGTGCTACTACAACCAGATCCATGGCATGATCTGGGAGCGAAGCCTGCTCGGCCTGCTCTACTCTGTAGCTGATGTTGGGCTGCTGCACGGCATTCTTTAACTGGTTCTCGCTGATGTCAGTGGCGACCACCTGGTCAAAAAACGAAGCAAGCATACCTGCTACTTGACCATTGCCAGTCGCACAGTCCCAGGCCAGCTGCCGGGCTGGCGCTAAACGGGCCAGGTGTGCAATTAGCTCTTGCGGGTACGTGGGCCTAAACCTGGCGTAATCAGCGGCGTGTCCGGAAAAGTTATCTTTCATCGTTTTTAACATTCACTCAATCACTAAATCAACCGCTAACTCAACACCAGTCTGTTCTTCAAAAAGGCCCGCAGGGCTTTGTCCAGTGGCTCGTCGGTGACGAAACGGTCATAGGCGATCTGGCGGTTGCGCATGGCTTTTTCGGTTTGCTGAAGCCAGTCCTGCAGCTTGGTCAGGTAGGTTTTACGTTGCTCAGCCGTGCCTACTTGCATGGTCTGGCCAGTTTCCAGGTCCTCGAACGTAAGTGTGCCTTCGATTTTAAAATCCAGTTCGTTGCGGCTCATCAAGTGGCACAGAAGCAACTCGTGCCGTTGGGCACCTAGCTTGTAAAGCAGGTCCGTTATTTCATGCTCGTGCTCGTAGAGGTCGGTTACAAACACAGTCAGTTCTTTCTGGCGACGGTCCGAAAATAGGTTAGCGGCTGTTTCAGCGTCAGGGAATCGTCCGGTAGGTTTTATCTCAGCGAGCTGATGCCAGAAGCGCTGCAGGTGCATGTTGTCGCTGCGGGGCGTCAAGTTGATCAGCTGTTGCTCGTGCAACACATACAGGCCTACGGCATCGCCCTGTGTGGTCGCCAGGTAAGCGAGCGAAGCCACCAAAAAACGAGCATAGTCCATCTTGGTCAGGCCGTTTTCATCCTCGTGTGCCATAGAAGCGCTGCCATCTACTATGAAGCGTACGGTGATGTTGGTGTCTACTTCGGCTTCCCGGATGTAGTAGCGGTCGGATCGGGCAAACATCTTCCAATCCAACTGACGCAGGTCATCGCCGGGCTGGTAGCTGCGGTACTGGCTGAACTCCAGTCCGGCTCCCCGTCTGATGCTCTGGTTCTGGCCACTCAGGAATCCTTCCACCACTGTTTTAGCTAGTAGTGGCAGGTCCTTGATCGTGGCCAGCACTTTCGGATCGATAAACTTGTGCCCTGTTTGTGACATGCTGTAATACTTTAAACCAAACTCTGGCGTAGCTTCAGATCAACCAGTTCTGCCTCTATCGTTGCTTCATCCAGTATGATATCCACGCCGCCGACCAGTTCTTCGCGCACTTTCAGCATGTACTTCTGCGATTCAGTGTACAGTACAATAGCCGCATCGTATGCAATAGCTTCGTCAAACTCCTGATTCCAGTCCTGGTATACCTCGATCATCAGCACGGGGGGTGATAAGACCCGTATTTCAGAGTGCTGACCCGACTGTAGGAGTTTCTCACAGCGTAGTGGTGTCCGGCTTTCTCCGATCTCAAATTCATAAAACGTGGTAGAAGAGCGCGATGTCAGCTTATAGTCGGCACTGACGTTGATGAAGCGCTGGTCCTGCTTGTTTTTGGTCAAGCCAATGGCAAACTCAGGCGCCCAGTAGGTAACTTTGCCCCCTGTAGCCTGTACCTTTATGTTATCAGTAAAGAAATAACAGATTCTCTCCCCTACAATCCTTTTCAGGAGTTGCATGCCTGTGTCCGTCAGTTTTATGTTCTCTATTTCTTCCATCTCTTTTCAGTTTCTGATTGCCCTGTCGATCTGCTGTATCAGGTAATCCTACTAATTTGCAACGACCGATTTCACTCTCATATAGCAGCCTATACCAGTACCGTTTGAGGTAGTTTGATATGCTGCAATAATTCTTCTACCACCCTGTCCGGTGTGATGCGCTCGGCCTCGGCCGTAAAGTTGACCAGTATGCGATGACGCAGTACCGGGAAAGCCATCGTTTGCACGTCGGCGGCCGTTACGGCGAAGCGGCCCTGCAGCAAAGCCCTGGCCTTGGAAGTGAGAATAAGTGCCTGCCCCGCCCGCGGACCCGCTCCCCATCGCACATAGCTTTTGATGTGGTCGCTTGACGTCGTATCAGGGCGTGTAGCCCGCACGAGTTGGTTCACATAAGTCAGCAGATCGTCGCTGATGCTCACTTCCCGTACCAGCTGGCGCAGTTGCAGTACCTCCTCGCCCGAAATAGCCGGATGTACTTGTGCCTGCCGGGTGCCTGTAGTACTGGTCAGTATGTTGAGTTCTTCCAGCTCCGTCGGGTACTTTATTTTGATATAAAGCAGAAAGCGGTCCAGCTGCGCCTCAGGCAACGGATAAGTACCGGCCTGTTCGATCGGGTTTTGAGTAGCAAGCAGGAAAAAGGGCTTCGGCAAGGTATAGGTAGTACCTGCGTAGGTCACCTCGTACTCCTGCATGGCCTCCAGCAGTGCCGCCTGCGTTTTGGGTGGTGTGCGGTTGATCTCGTCAGCCAACACAATGTTGGCGAAGATCGGCCCTTCGTTGAACTTGAAAAAGCGCTTGCCCGTGGCATGGTCTTCTTCCAGCACCTCGGTACCGAGTATATCAGTCGGCATCAGGTCAGGTGTGAACTGAATGCGGCGGAAACTCAGATCCATGGCATTGGATAAGGTGCGTACCAGCAAAGTCTTCGCCAGGCCCGGTACGCCTTCCAGCAAGCCATGACCACCGGCCAAAAGCGTAATAAGCACTTCGTCGAGCACTTCCTCTTGCCCCACGATCACTTTCTGTATCTCCTGTTTGAGCTGCGGCAGCTTACCGAGGAGTTGGTTTATGTCTTGTTCAGTCACGGGTTTCTAATTATTAATGACGAATGAATAATGATTAATAATTAATCAAGAGGATTACTGAAGAATGATCGTGTGAAGAATCCTTAACAGGGATATTAGTCATTACTCATTCACAATTATTCATTAACTAGTCAGCGCATACATAATGATGTTGACGCCAAACTTGGTGTTGTCCTCTGCCAGCCAACGTTTGTTCCGGAAGTCGTAATCCCATTCGCAGCCGTAGTCTTTGTTGCTGTAGAGCACCCCAATTCTACCGTTTACTTCAACTGCTTTCAGGTAGTCATGCACCAGGTCGTCGCCCCAGCCGTTCAGCTCGAATGAAGTTGTGGGCGGACCATCCTCGAAGGTGAAGAAGCTGCGGTAGATCTTATGGTTATTCGGTATCTTCTTCAAAGCACCCTGCCCGAAAATCTGCTTCATCTGCTCTTCGAAAGACCGTGCAAAAAGTCCGTCGATGTCGTGATTGCAGTCGTCTACAAATACAAAGCCGCCGTTGCGCACATAGGTCTCAAAGTTCTGCCGCTCCTTTTGGTTAAACTGCACCAGCCGGTGGCCGCTCATGTAGCTAAAGGGATAATTGAACAGCTCAGCACTGTCTAATGGGATAATTTTCTCCTGCTCGTTCACCTTCACCGTCGTGTACTCGATGAGCGAATGCAGTAAATTACTCGGCATACGCGGATCGGTATCCCAGTTGCCGGAGCGGTATTGCAGTCGGACGAAGGTGAAAGGTTGCACTTGAAAATATAAGAGTAAAGTTTGTTTAGAGTAACCCTGCTACGGACAGGTCTTCATCAATGTCTTCCCAGTGTATACCTATTCCGCCACCAATTAAGCGCCAGTTCATGCGTTCGCTTTCAGCTGCATCACGCAGTCTGGGAAACCATTCTAGTGGAATGCCTAACTCACGACCATCGGTCAATAGCACATACATCTTGGCGTCTGTGAACCAGACTTTTTGCGCCTGCGGTGTAGATTTCTTAGCTAAAATACTCATGCCATTTTTGCTCAAAGAGGTCTTTATTACTAGTTACTAATTTACGAAGCTCATTCAGCTCTTTCGCATTGAAAGCATAAGAACTTGCGAGCTCAACTGGCTCCAACCAGTATTTAGCATAAGCTTCTGCCTTCTCAACATGTATATGTGGCGGCTCATTTCCTTCATTGCTGAAGAAGAAAAATCTGTATCCAAATATCCGAAGTACAGTTGGCATAAATTATTGGTATTAAAATGAATGCCGTACACAAAGCGCTGCATACGGCATTCAAGGTATAAGTTGTGGTGACTACACCGCGTCAGACAAGCTGGTGAAGGTGAAGTCGCGGATCTTCATCGGCGGAACCAGGTTGCCGTTGATGCGTTGCGGACGTCCCAAAGCCTCCAGGTTGTTGAGCATGATGATCGGACTTTCGTTGAAGCGGAAGTTCTTCACCGGATACTGGATCTTGCCGTTCTCGATGTAGAAAGTACCGTCGCGGGTAAGGCCGGTGTAGAGTAGTGTCTGCGGATCCACGGAGCGGATGTACCACAAGCGTGTAACCAGGATGCCGCGTTTGGTGCTCTTGATCATGTCTTCCAGCGTCTGGTTACCGCCTTCCATCACCACTCCGCCCGGGTTCGGCACCGACTTGGCACCAGTTTTTTCAGCCCAGAAACGAGAGTTATACAGGTTCTTGATTACGCCTTTTTCGATCCAGGTTGTTTTCTCACGCGGACGGCCATCACCGGCAAACGGAGCAGATGGAATTTCAGGGTGCATCGGGTCAGAGTAAACCGTGATGCGCTCGTCTACTAGTTTCTCGCCCAGTTTAGTCTTGCCGCCTGGCTTGCTCAGGAAGCTACGGCCTTCTTCGGCATTACGCTGATCCATGTTGCCGAACATGTTGCGCAGCAGGTCAATGGAAGCAGCCGGCTCCAGAATCACGGTATACTTGCCCGGTTCCAGTGCTTTGGCATTGCGGGAATTCACGGCCTTGCTGGCTGCGATCTGGGAGGCGCTAGCCGTGTCAAGTTTGCTCACGTCGCTGAAGTCCTGCGTCACGTAACCAGACCCAGTGCCATCTTCTGTACGCATGGTCACCGAGAAGTCCACGACAGTAGATGGGTGATAAGCGAACAGACCTTTGGAGTTTAGGCGAGCCATAAAGCTGGTCGAGTGCTCCAGGAAGCCAGCAGCAGTCAAGCCTTTGTCGGCAGCAGCTTTGATACTCTTGGCTGCTGCATCGGCACGGTAGGCCGGGTCAATTTTAGCTGTTGAGTCAAAGTGGGCTTTGGTCGTGATGTACTTCTGAGGACCCAGCATGGGCATATACTCTGGACTCTCCGGCGCAATGCGTGCGATCTCCTCAGCACGACGTATTACTTTCTCCAGAGAGGCGTCGTCAAACTCGTTGATCGTTGCCACCCCGGATCGTTTTCCAAAGCGCGACTCTACCGACATAGCCACGTTCTCTTCGGCACCGCTGGTAGACACTTCGTTACGGGCGTAGCGGATGTTACCGCCATTGTAGCCGCTCAGCGTGACCTCACACTCATCGGCTTTTGAGTAAGCCAGAGCCTTTTTCAGCAAAGCCTCTGCTTGTTCTCTTGTATATATTGCCATTTTAATCTTAGTTAAGAGTTATGAGTTTAGAGTTAAAAGTTAAAAATCCGGAGCCGGTATAAATCAGCTATACCGATCATCTAGGCTTATCCAGGGTAAGAGTCCAAAAAGGAACTCTTAACTTTTAACTCTTTACTGATTTAGATTTTACGAGCTGTGTTGATCACATTCACCCCGTTGAAGCGGGTGTGGGCTGAGCCGTGCGATACAGCGCTTACCTGGCTTGGCTGACCTTTGCCGTCGAAGAACGAACCGAACAGGCGGTAGTCACTCTCGTCGCAAGAACCCGCGCAGGAGTTCCAGAACTCTTGGGTATTGCTCTGGTAAGCCACATCCTCCAGCATACCCACGATCTTGCCTTTGCTGATCTCGTAGAACGCCGTGCCGCCAAACTGGAAGTTATAGCGCTGCTGGTCAATGGAGTAAGAACCACGTCCGGCAATGTAGATGCCCTTGTCGACTCCGCTGATCAGCTGGTCCACGTTCATTTTCTCCTTGCCCGGCGCCAGCGACACGTTTGGCATGCGCTGGAACTGCACGGAGCTCCAGTTATCGGCATAGCAGCAGCCATGCGACTCAGGCTCGTTGATGATGTGCGCCTGGTCACGGATGGCCTGGTAGTTCACCAGTATACCGTCTTTGATCAGGTCCCACTGCTTGGTCTTCACGCCTTCGTCGTCCCAGCCTACGAGGCCAAGGGAGCCCTTTTGGGTCTTGTCAGCGAAGATGTGTACCTTATCAGAACCGTATTTGAAGTTCTTGGATTTCCATTTGTCCAGCGTGGCGAAAGAAGTGCCGGCGTAGTTGGCTTCGTAGCCCAGTACGCGGTCCAGCTCCAGCGGGTGACCCACTGACTCGTGAATGGTCAGACCCAGGTGGTTCGGGTCCAGGATAAGGTCATACTTACCGGCTGCAACCGACTTGGCTGTCAGTTTTTCTTTGGCCTGCTTGGCGGCCAGGGCGGCGTCTTCGAGCATATCGTAAGCGTAGCGATAGCCCACCAGGCCAGTACCTTCCGGTCCTTTGATCTTCTCGCCCGCTTTAGGCACCATGTACTCCCAACCCATACCCATTGGCGCACTCAGGGCCTCACGGGTTCTGAATTTGCCAGAAGCTTTGTCTACGGCTGTCACCGTGAAGTTTGGCCAGATGCGGTGGATGTCCTGATCAATATAAGAGCCTTCGGTAGAAGCAAAATACTTCTGCTCGTTTACCTGGAAAAGCGCAGAGTTTACGAAGCTGGCACCGTTTTCCATTGCCTTGGCATTGGCAGCCAACAGCAGGTCAGCTTTCTCACTTACAGGCACTTCAAAGGAGTTTTTCTCGATCGGAGTTTTCCAGCTTACTTCACCATAGCTCTTCACAGGAGCTAGCCTAACCGGCTCTTTCTGCAACTTCGAGTTAGCTTTGGCGATGGCTACCGCCTCCTGAGCTGCTTTGGCTATACCTTTGTCTGTTACATCAGATGTGGCAGAAAAGCCCCAGGTACCGTTGGCTAGTACGCGCACACCTACACCGTAAGATTCGGCGTTCACGATGTTCTGTACTTGTTGCTCGCGGGTGAAAACATATTGCTGCAGGTAGCGGCCTATGCGCACGTCGGCATAGGAAGCGCCGCTTGACTTGGCTGCGTTCAGGGCTACATCAGCCAGACGCTTTTTTAAGGCTGGGTCTACCTGTTCCAGCGCTCTCTCGGGTGAGATGATATCGCCGAAAACAGGTATGGAAGGCATCATGAGCCCACCAAACCCGAGCGCCGATAGCTCGATAAAATGACGTCTTTTCAAGTTCTTTTAAGGTTAAGGTTTAGAGAAGTATAGTTTTAGGTAACTAAGTTTAGGCATTTACAGGCTTAAATCAAAGTGCTGGCACGAGTTATAAGCTCGAGAAGGCATTTTAATCGATAAAGCAGGTGTATATCTCTATGAAAGCTTTACTAGGTTCTTAGAAGGAGAATAGTGGTGATGGTTTAATCGCGCTACGCTGCACATAGTCAGCAGGGAAATGATTTGACAGGTATGGCAACCGAATGTGTAATGTTTCTAAGCCTGAGTCGTCTCTGTTATTAGGGGGGCAGTCGCAGTTTCTGTGCCTTACGTTCACACCTGACTTTGTTGCTATGGAAAATCGATTTTTAACAGGTTGCTGTCTTCTGTTGATGCTGCTTGCGCATAGCTTGGTGCAGGCCCAGCCCTCTGTATTAAGCGTAGCCAAATGGCAAGAGGATGTCAAAGCCCTGGCTGAGCATATGCCCAAAATGCACCGATCTCCTTATAATAAGATGTCGCAGCAAGAGTTTGACAGTGCTGTTGCAGTATTGCATGCACAGGTGCCTAAACTGCAGGATCATGAAATAGTGGTGGCCCTCACGCGTCTGGTTGCTATGATCGGTGACGGCCATACCCGCCTGACGTTGCCGCAGGATATGGCAGTGGCCTACAGTCGGGCGCACTCCTCTACACCTCCGCCCGCTGACTCTAGTTTGTTTCTGAATCACCTGCCCGTAAAGCTCGCCTTGTTTGATGATGGTCTGTTCATCCGGGAAGCAACACCTGAACTGATAGACCTGATTGGTGCCGAGGTATTGCAGATTGGCAGTACTGCTACAAATGAGGCACTGGAAAAAGTAAGACCGGTCGTGCATTACGATAACGAAATGGGCTTCAAGCAGCTGGCTCCCACCTTTCTGGTTGTGCCTGAATTTCTGACAGCGCTGGGTATAGCTGATGATGTGCAGGAGGTAACGCTTAAAGTAAAAACACGCGATGGAAAAACGACAACTATAGCGCTCTCTCCAATCCCGCAATTCAGGCAGGTATACTTTGTAGGGGCAAGCGAAGCGCTAGGTATAGCAGCGCCCATGAGCCAGTGGAACAGAAAGGAAAAGTTCTGGCTCCACATGCTGGAGAAAGAGAAGACCCTGTACGTGCAGCTGAATGAAAGCAACGACAAAGACGATAAGTCGCTCGCCGCCTTTGTTGCAAAGATAGAGCACATCGTCACCGGTTTTCCAGTAGAGAAGTTGATACTGGACCTGCGGTATAATCCCGGAGGGAACAATCATCTGAACCGCTCTCTGGTGCTTGCCTTGGCACGGTCGGAGCAGATCAACCGTTTTGGGAGACTCTATACCTTGATCGGGCGGGAGACTTTCTCGGCGGCACAGATGCTGGCCAATGATTTGGAGTACTATACCAATACCCTGTTTGTAGGAGAGCCCTCTGGTTCCTCGCCTAGCGCCTACGGTGACTCCCGAAAAATGCAGCTACCGAACAGTAAGCTGACCATACGGGTGTCCACCATTTACTGGCGCGATTGGGACGGGGACGAAAAGCGACCCTGGACAGCGCCTGATATACCTGTCGGCTATACCTCGACAGACTACCTGGCGGGAAAAGACCCTGCGCTGGAAGCAGTACTGCAAATGCCCCAGAACATCAGCATAGCGGATGTGATGCAGCAGGTATACGAAAAGGCAGGCTTTCGGTCAGCTACCTGGGTCTACTTCCGGGCCGTGCAGGATGCCCGCGCTGATAGCGAAGCGATCGATCAGGCAGAGAAGAATTTCGGGGAATACTTGCTGCAGGCTAAAAAATCTCCTGAGGCCATTGCCTGGTACAGCCATATCAGCGGCCGATACAAAGAAGAAGCCTGGCCATTGATTGGACTGGCAAAGGCGCACCTGCTGAGCGAGGAACCACAAAAGGCAACTGTTGCATTGGAGAAGGCAATTCAGTTACAACCTGCCAACAAGCAGGCGAAAGAACTGTTGGCAACAATAAAAAAAGTGCCAGCAAAAGGGTGAAACACGCTGGCAGGCAGTGTTCTGTAAATAAAGAAGATGCTGCTATACCTTGAGCAGGCAAAATTTTGATAATATGCTGTAATGTTTCCCACCCCGAGTCGTCTTTGTAATTGAATGGATCTGCAAGAGTTTAAAATAAAGGTACTTCCTGCGAAGCAAAAGCTCTACCGGCTTGCGCTGTTCCTGCTTCACGACAAAGATGAAGCAGAGGATATCCTGCAGGATGTATTCCTCAAACTCTGGACCCAGAAAGACAAGCTGCACGCTTACGATAGCATTGAGGCTTTCGCCATGCGCATCACCAAAAACCTCTGCCTGGACAAGCTGAAAGCAGGCAAGCGAAAGCAGATGGTCGACGTGACAGGTATAGACTTGAGCTCAGGAGATATGAACCCCTACCAGCACTCGGAACTAACAGACAGCATAGGCAATGTGCAGAAGCTGCTCGCAGCACTGCCCGAGCAGCAGAAACTGGTGCTGCACCTACGAGATGTAGAAGGGTACACCTTTGAAGAAATAGAGCAGATTACAAGCCTGACCGTGAACAACCTGCGGGTGATCTTGTCAAGAGCCCGCAAAAGCGTACGGGATGGCTTTCTAAAACTAGAGAATTATGAAGTTGGATAACATAGAAGAACTGCTGCAGAAGTATTACGAAGGCGAAACGACATTAGCTGAAGAAAAGGAGCTGCAGGCATTCTTTAAAGAAACAGCAAATTTGCCCGAGCACCTAAAGGCCCATGCTGCCCCATTTCAGTACTACGCCAAACAGCAGCAGCAACAATCAATCAGGGCACTATCAGACGACTGGTTGTTTGAGAAGATCGAGCAGGAGGAAGTGCAGCAACAGGAGCCAAAAGGGAAACAGGTGTTCTTCCCGATCCTGCAGGAATATGCCACTTACTGGCGTATAGCCGCTGGCATCATCTTCATCCTGGGAGCCTTCTGGTTAGGCCGGAACTATAACCAAGGTATAGCACCCGAACAGGAAGCCGAGATAGCCGCTTTGCGAGAGGAAGTAGAAGAGATGAAGCTGGCCATGACTACAGGAGCCTCTGCGAGTGAGCGCATCCAGCTGGTTAGCCAGGAATTCGATACAGAGCAGCCTGACGAGATTATACAGGTACTGATCAGGACCATGAACCAAGACCCGAACGTGAATGTGCGGGTGGCCGCCTCAGAAGCGCTTTATAAGTTCAGCAACAAAAAAGTAGTACGCCAGGCTTTGGTTGAGTCGCTGAAACTGCAGACAGACCCGCTCATGCAGCTCACACTGATCGACATGCTGGTCAACATCAAAGAGAAAGAAGCGGTTAGCGAGCTGGAGGAGATGGCGAACCGGAAAGACCTGCTTCCTATCGTGAAAAGCAAGGCCGCAGAAGGGCTGGGCATACTGATATAACAGAACACAACATAAGAGATTTTACTTACCACTAGAGCGATTAGAGCCATATGAAAAGATTAACACTAGTAGCAGTTGCCTGTCTTCTGCTCTCCGCAGCGCCAGTAAATGCGCATGAACGGAATGAAACCCATACCACGACAGTAGCCGGAAGTATCGATCCGGAGGAGACCTTGCAGGACAAACCACTTGTCTACAAAAACAAGCTGGGCAACAGCAAAGGCAACAAGGTGGTCATTATGATGCACAACAGTGATGTAAAGGTCATTGGGCATAACTCAGACGAGGTCGTAATAGAAGCTGCCAGCCACCAGGCTCCTCCTGCCCGTGCTGCCGGACTGAAACCACTGTACAACCAGGCCGAGGATAACACAGGAATGGGGTTGTCTGTGAAAAAAGAAGGAAACACATTAACCGTTACAAAAGCATCCAGACAAGATGGCAAGTATACCATCCGGGTACCTAAGAATGCATCTGTCATGTACGAAGAGACCAACTGGATGGGAGGTGACCTGAGCATCGCCGATGTAGAAGGTGAGATCGAGCTTAAGTTAAATAATGGAAATGCGAACCTCTCCAATATCACGGGGCCAGTTGTGGCAAACGCTACCAGCAGTGACATGGTGATCAAGTTTTCCAGCCTGAACCAGTCCAAGCCGAGCGCCATCTCCACTGTGGCAGGCACTGTTGACATCCACCTGCCAGCGAGCACGAAGGCGAACTTTAAGCTGAAGACTATACAGGGTGAAATCTACTCAGACTTCGACATGAACATTGCCCGTGACTCCAAGAGCAATCTGCCACGTGTGACTGGCGGCAATAATATCGACGGCAAAACCAATGGTGGTGGCGTGGAGATGAACCTGTATACTATCAGCGGCGACATGTACATCCGCAAAAGCAAGTAACTCATCAAACTTAACCTTCTAAGACTATGAAAAAGTCATTTATCCTCGCTCTACTATGGTTTGGTTTTACAACCACCGTTTGGGCCCAGAGCAAGACGGTGGAACGTACGCTGTCCATCCCCGCAAATAACAAAGTGGAGCTGAACCTCAAATTCGGTGAAGACATCAAAATCAGCGTTTGGAACAAGAAAGAAGCCTACATCAAAGTAACCTACGAGATAAACAGCGGCAAGCTGAACGAAGCGCTGCAGCTGGATTTTGAGAGCGATAATGCCAGTGCCCGCGTAAATGTGGATCTGGATAAGGAGCTAACTAAGAATGGACAGGCAGGGGATTGCCCGGACAACAACTACAGCCAGTACAACGTCAGCAAGAACGGCAACCGAAATTTTGTCTGTGCGAAGATCAATTACGAGATCTTCCTCCCGGCCAACGCTGACTTGACCGTGGAAACCATTAATGGCAACATTGAGATAAGAGGCTTAACAGGTCCGGTAAGCGCCAAATCCATCAGTGGATTTGTGGATATGAACTGGGCTTCGAACAAGGGCGCTGCTGTGGCTCTGAAAACTATAACAGGCGAAGTTTACTCAGATCTGGCCATCGACCTGGGCGGTAGTAAACAAAAAGCCCCTATGGTAGGGTATGAGCTGAAAGGCAACGTAAGCGGCGGCGGATCCGCTATTAAGTTAGAGAGCATCAGCAACGACATCTACCTACGCAAAAAGGAATAGGTATAGCGGCGAATTTCAATCAGCACCAAGTAAATAAACAAAAAAGCGGAAGGCCTCTACAGGCCTTCCGCTTTTTTGTTTATCAGTAATCTTTTAGTCTTTTAGGCTTCGCTAACCTTTCCTGCCAGGCCTTCTTCCTCGAGTAACTCGTTGAAGGCCTCAGCTTCGTTCTTGCTGCTGAATTTGCCGGCTTTTACCAGCACCACTTTTCTGCCGTTTACCTGCTCTTCTGCTAACTCCAGCGGAAGGTGCTTGTCAAAGGCTTTCAGTTTGCGGCTTAACTCTTCAGCCTGCTGGTGGTTGGCAGCTGTCTGGATCGTAAAGGCACTTGGCTTTGTCTCTGCATTGGCTGCAGCTACTTCGTTCTTATCAAGTACCTCTACCTCTACCTTTGCCACACCTGTAGCGTGTATGCCCAGTTTGCGGGCGGCTGCTTCTGACACATCAATAATGCGTTTGCCTACAAAAGGTCCGCGGTCGTTAATGCGCAATACTACAGATTTGTCGTTGGCTGGGTTGGTCACCTTGACCATCGTGCCGAAAGGCAGGGTTTTGTGCGCGGCGGTCATCTCGTTCTTGTTATAGCGCTCGCCGCTGCTGGTTTTTCTGCCGTGGTATTTACTGCCATACCAAGAGGCAGAACCAATTTGGGTTTTGTCGTTCTTTTGTGCGAAAGTTGGTTGACTAACTCCGATAAATAGAAAAATGATTACTGTTAAGATAAAGCACTTTCTATCGTTCTTCATATAGTTTTTTAGTTGGTGAATCCGCAAAGATACGGAAATATTTTCAAACGAGGCCTTATACGTGCGATTGTGGTCCTGGTTGTAGGGGGATACACGCTGCCTCGCAAAATCGCTATAAGTCTTATAATGACAAAAAGCCCTTTCTCAAGCTGATATAGGCGCTTTTTTATATATTTTATGGCGATGAACAAACCGCTTGAAGCCTAAAAAAAGTTTTCATTTTATGACTTAGCTGTAGGGTAAACGGGAACTTTTGTGTGTATATTTTGTTTAAGCCGCAACTTCTGCCAAAGCGTATACTTTATAAAAGCATAGTACCATGGACTTTGGAAAACTCTCAGATATAAGCCGTGTAGATTTCACATTGCCGCCTGACCATCCAGATACTTTGAACCTGCTCAACAGGTATAAGCAAGACCTGCCGCAGAAGCCAAAGGTATACATCGGGCTACCGGTTTGGGTGAATAAACCCTGGATAGGCGAGTACTATCCGGCTGGTATGAAAGAGAAGGAGTCGCTGCTGTGGTACGGCAAGCAGTTCAATACCATCGAGCTCAACAGCACGCACTACCACATACCTGGCCCGGACACGATAGACCGCTGGCGTCATACCGTGCCGCAAGGCTTTACCTTCTGTCCCAAGTTTCCGCAACTGATCAGCCATGAAGGGCCGCTTGTGAGTTCCCTCGACCTCACGGCTACATTCTGCGAGGCTATTGCTGGGTTGGAAGATAAACTGGGCTGTTCTTTTTTGCAGCTACCGCCCTACTTCGGCCCGAAACAGTTGCCCGATCTGGAAAAATTTGTGCAGTACATACCTGAGAGCGTGCCGCTGGCGGTAGAGCTCCGCCATCCCGACTGGTTCGTAGACAATGTGGCGTCGCTGGAGCTGTTTGAGGTGCTGGAGAAATTCCGTGTAGGCACAGTGCTCACCGATGTGGCCGGTCGCCGCGACGTGCTGCACATCCGCCTGACCACGCCGATGGCTATGGTGCGCTTTGTGGGAAACGGCCTGCACCCCTCTGACTATACCCGCATTGATGATTGGGTGGAAAGAATCAAGGTATGGCTGGAAGCTGGCCTGCAAGAACTTTACTTTTTTGTGCACGAGCCTGACAACATCACTTCGCCTGAGCTGGCTACTTATCTGATCGAAAAGCTGAACAAGGTATGCGGGCTGGATGTAAAGCCGCCTAAAAAGTTCGTGCAGGCGGTTCAAGGCGAGCTGTTTAAAGAATGATGGTTACTGAGGCAATGCCTATATCTACGCTTCCTGAGTTTAATTCCCGCTATACCTGGCTTCTACCCAAGGTATAGCGATTGCTCGAAGACATCATTTATAGGTATAGCTACAACAAAAAAAGCGGCGTGTCCATCTGGACACGCCGCTTTGCTTTGGGTTATTGGGTAAAGGTAATTAGATTTTGAAGGCGTCGTCGCTGATGCCTTTGTTCACTTCCACGCTCTGTACCTCGGCTTTAATCACCTGAGGGCCAACAACGGTCTCGATCACGTGCGGGTATTTCACACCGTCTACTTCTTTGTAGTTCTTGTAGCTCTTGGTCTGCGTGATAGCGCCCTGTGGCGTCTGCATGCTTTTTACATCTTTCAAAAGCAAACCTGTTGCTTTGTCGAAGTAATGAAGCGTCTTCTGACCGTTTGAGGCTGTTGCTTCCACAATATAGGCGTCAGCGCCATCCACTTTCTCCTGACCGGATACAGCTGTCTTGATGCCGAACTTCTCGAAACGGGTCATGGAGAACATGTCAGATTCCGCTTTAGAAGAAGCAAGTTCCTCGGCAGTCATATCTTTGTTCACACCTTGCATTGGAGCTTCCATTTTGCCTTTGTCACCGTTGATGATCACACGCTGCATTGGGTTGTTGTTCATCAAGATCTGGATTAGCATTTTGTCAGCACCTTTCTGCTGCTGCTTGAAAACAAGCGGCATGCCCTGTACACTGGCATTCATAGTTACTGTCACATCTTTCACCTTCTCGATGTTCGCTTTGCCACCAATCGCCTGAATGTACTTAGCGATAAGCTGATCAGCTGTCACATCAGTTGGTACCGCTTTGGCAGCTGCTCTGTCTACCTTTTCGCCAGTAGCGTCAAAGTACGTAATGGCGTTGTCGTCTTTGTCGAACGCCACCAGCTTATCAGCGATATCGGCGGCGTTACCTACGGCCAGGATGTACAGCTGGTCAGGACGCACATACTTCTGTGCTACACGCTGCACATCAGCTGCAGTAATAGATTCTACTTTCTTCAGGTAGTTGGCATAGTAGTCAGCAGGCAGTTTGTAGCGGGCAGTAGAGATGGCATACATCGCCACAGTGCCTGGGTTTTCCAAGCCACGTGCAAAGTTACCCGTGATGTAAGCCTTCGCATAAGCAAGCTCTTTGTCGGTTACCTGCTTTGTTCTGATGTCAGTGAATTCTTTCATGAATTCTGCAGCGGCACTATCAGTGACGGCGTTGCGCACACTCGCAGAGGCATTGAAGCGTCCGAGGATCTTGTCAGACGAAAGCGTAGAATAAGCGCCATAGGTATAGCCATTCTTCTCGCGTAGGTTCATAAACAGACGGGCTGTGCTGCCACCACCTAAAATGGTATTCATAACCTGAGTAGCAACAAAATCGTCAGCGCCTGGCTTAAGCTCAGCTGGGTTTGTGAAAGAAAGCACACTCTGTACTGCGCTCGGACGATCCACAATCACTACCTGCGTTTTGCCATCGTGCTTAGGCAGGTCGTAGTTGTGTGTTGGTACATTGCCTTTTTTCCACTTGCCAAACGATTTGTTCAGCAGCTTCTTCATCTCTTTTGGCGTCACGTCACCAACTACAGCCAGGTAGCCAATGTTCGGGCGGTAATATGTGTTGTAGTAGTTCTGTACATCGGCCAGCGTTACGCTTTCAATCGACTTCTCGGTCATCAGTTCGCCATTCGGGTGATTCTTACCGAAAAGCAGCGTGTTACGGATTTTACCCGCGATAGCGTCCGGGTTGTCTTTCTCAGAAGCAAGGTTAGCGGCCATCTGCTTTTTCACCTTGTCCAGTTCTTCCTGAGTGAAGTTCGGGTTCAGAAGCGCATCAGCAGTGAGGTCAAGCAAAGTAGGCAGGTTCTTCTTAAGGGAAGAAGCGCTGAAGCCAGTAGAGCTGAAAGAAAGATTAGCACCGATAAAGTCAACCTGCTCGTCGAGCTGGTCTTTTGTGCGCGACTTGGTACCTGTACGCATCATCTGGCCTGCCATGGCTACATAGCCTGCTTTGTCACCTTCCAAAATCGGGTCGCGGTCCAAAACCAACGACATGTTTACTACTGGTAATTTGTGGTTTTCTACCACGTATACCTTCAGACCGTTTTTCAGGGTGAAGTGCTCGTACTTACCCAGCTCAATTTTAGGAGCTGGACCAGCAGGAGGAGGCGTTTGTTTTGTTTGAGCTGTGGCTACCGTTGTAAGCGCCAGCATCAAAAGGAGTATGTTATATATTCTCTTCATGATCATCTAAATTAATTGCTTTGTTGAGCTGACTTAGGCAGGTAGTGCAACACCACGCGGTTGTTTTTGGTGAGGTACTTGTTAGCCACACGCTGGATGTCTTCTTTCGTCACCTTCATGTAACGATCGATCTCGTTGTTGATCAGGTTCGCATCGCCATAGTACACATGGTAGTTAGCCAGGTTCTCGGCACGACCAGCCACAGTGCTGTTCTGCTGCACAAACTGGCTTTCCATTTGGTTGCGCAGTTTCTGGAACTCACGCTCGCTAATCAGCTCTTTTTTCACAAGCTCAATCTCCGCATCCACAGCAGCTTCAAGATCCTTCACATCCACGCCCATGTTGGCAATGGCATAGGTCAGGAACAAGCCTGGGTCTTCAGTTGGGAAAGGGATAGAAAGGGCTGCAACCGCCTTCTGCTGCTTGTCCACGATAGCTTTCGGCATACGGGCACTTTTACCACCAGAAAGCAAAGTAGTCAGCATAGAAAGTGCGTAATGATCTTCTGTGCCCTGTGCAGGAATGTGGTATGCCTGAATAACGGCTGGCAACTGGATGTTGTCATACACGATTTTGCGGCGCTCTTCTGTCTGTGCAGGCTCTACAACCTTTGGTCTTGGAATCTCCTGCGTGCCTTTCGGGATCTTCGCAAAATACTGCTCGATCAACTTCTTGGTCTCGTCGATGTTGATGTCGCCGGCGATAGAAAGCGTAGCATTGTTAGGCACATAGAAGGTCTTATAGAAATCGCGGAATTCCTCGATTTTCGCATTGTTCAGGTCTTCGAAGGTACCGATCGGCGTGATTTTGTACGGGTGTTCGGTATAAGCAAGACCGAAGGTATTCTCCAGGATCGTGCCGTAAGGCTGGTTGTCCACGCGCATACGCTTCTCTTCCTGCACTACTTTACGCTGCGTCTCTACACCTACTTCGTCTACCTTAGCGCCTACCATACGCTCCGCTTCCATCCAAAGGCCTAGTGCCAGTTGGTTAGAAGGCAGTAATTCGTAGTAGTAAGTGCGGTCAAAAGAGGTATTGGCATTGAGGGAGCCACCGGCAGCCTGCACCATGTTCATGTACTGGCCACGCTCAATGTTCTCGGTGCCTTCGAACATTAAGTGCTCGAAAAAGTGAGCAAAGCCTGTGCGGCCTTTCACCTCGTTTTTTGAACCCACATGATACAGCACAGACACCGCCACGTTTGGTGTGGAATTGTCCTTGTGCAGGATCACATGCAGCCCGTTCGGGAGCGTATACTCCGTGAATTCGATCTTATTGCTCTTAGTTTGGGCGAAGGCCGCAAAGCCCGTAGCGCACCACATAAGGCAAAGGATAAGCTTACGTTTCATAAAATGATTGTTTAGGAATAGTAAAGCTCTATACACAACATGTGTTATAGAAACTATAAAATTAATCTAAAACTTAGAGGGGTTTTCCACAAATAGCTGAACACAGGAGATTGCTCTACAAATAGGGAGGAGAGGTAGATGAATAAGGAAATTTGTGGGATGAAGAGGAGTGCTGAGAGTGGCTTATACCTTATGTGTTAGTGTTTAAATCGAAGCCCCTTGCTTGGAGTTAGATTATAGGATTTGGAAGCGCTTCGTACTGTAAATGCTCTTATTGGCTAGTATAAAGCTCGATTTATAAGATCTGCTCCAACTGCTGCAAGATGAATTTTTTAGGTAGGTTAAGAAAGAGCGATAACAGAAAGAAAGCAAAGAGTGCATACTTCGCCTGGATAATATCTCGGTGTTTATCAGGAAGAGAGACCAAGGTATAAACTATCCCAACAAACAACGGAAAGCTGAATGGAGCCAGTAGTCTATAGTCGAGTGCATCAAAGTGAGAGACAAAGCGGAGTGCTAAAATAGCAGCCAGGTACAAGAGCGCTATACCAATGCATATCATCGAGAAGCTATTTTGCTTGAGCTCCTTCCAGAAGTTATAATGCCTATTTACTTTAATCGTGATAAAGGTAAATACGACCAATTGGATGATCGCTGTTATGTAAAGTAAGTAATCAGGTTGGTTCTGGGGTCTGTATTCGCGGATGATTAGGAATTCATTGATGAGTCCTTTAAGAGACATAAGCAGAAAGTGAATCCCTGATTCTGTTTCGGTCTCCAGTCTGTTAAGGCCAGTTGTATACCCGCTAAGTTGATAATTAATAAAAAGGTAGCTAGTGAATGAAAGCGTCGTCAGTGCTGAAACAAAGAAGAATAAGGACGCAATCTTATAATTTCCATTAAGGTAAAAATATAAACATAATATGGCCGGTATGCTCAATGAAAAGATGCCTGCATACCGTAATAGAAATAAACCAATGCAAGCTAAGAAAATAAGCATTGCATTACGTAGAATTGAAATACCATTATAGGTGCGAAAAGCTAGATAAGCAACTAGGAGGAGAACAAGTAGAAAAGGTGCTTCAGACCAGGTAGAGCTATAAATTTCCAATAAAGTGTAGCTTGAGCATATAGAGGCAAGCACAAAAGAGTAGCTAAGGCAAATACTCCGGAGAAACAGAAAGATGCCAGCCAATATAAGTAAGTTGAGCACTTTTGAAGCCCAAAAGACATCCAGGCCACTCATAACTGATGTCAGAAAAATTAGTATTGGGTATCCAATAGGCCATTTGGTAAAAAGTTGATCTTTATTGCCTGCTGTGTCTGTTTCGTAAAAGCCATACCCATCTTTAAAATTTTGGGCAGCATCTAGGTATGCCAATGAATCAGGTGTGGTATATCCAGTGCCTTCAACATTCACTCTAAAAAGAATAATTGCAGCAGTAAGCAGGTAAAGCAGTAATAAATATAAATCTGCCTTAAAGAAACGACCATTCAACATCCCAACCCCCTAATACATCCTCGGTAATTCAATCCCCTTAATCTTCCTATACAACCCCAATGCGGCCTGGTCGGTGAGGCTGGTCACGTAGTCGGTGATGTGGATGATGCGTTCGTAGTCGGAGGCGCCTTCGGGTAGCTTGAGGTAGTGCTGTGGTATGAGGTCAGCTATTTTACGGTGGTGCTTTGACTCCTGGCGAAATGCGGCTTTCATGCAGGCATCCAGCAAGCCGCCCAGCACCTCAAAGCCCGCTGCTTCGATCTCCAGTACCGGTTTATTGCGGTAGATCAATTCTATAGAAAGGCTTTTAATTTCGTCAAGTACGGGCTTGCAGGCGAGCTCGTTGATCAGCGGTTTGTCGTATGTGCCGGTTAATATAGCATCTTCATGCTGCAAAAAGATTTGCGAGGTTTCTTGTATCAGCTTTCCGATAATGCGGGCCCGCAGGTAACCAATCTCCTCACGCCAGTCATAAAAAGTAAGGCTGGAAACACGGTTAGGGTCATCGTTGAGGATTTGGCGCAGCAGCGCTATACCTTGCTGGTGCGGTACCAGGCCAAGCCGTAGCCCATCTTCAAAATCGATGATGCGGTAGCAAATGTCGTCAGCAGCTTCCACCAGAAATGCCAGCGGATGACGATGATAAAATACCTGGTCGTCAGCTCCTTTCCCCAAAAGACCTAATTCCTGTGCAATGGTGTCGAACCACGTCTTTTCGGTCTGGAAGAAGCCGTACTTCTTTTCGCTTGTATTTTTTGTGCCTTTCACTTCTGGCAGCGACTCCTTGGGGTACTTGGTGAATGTTGCCAGCGTCGTAAAGGTCAGGGCTAGACCACTGTGACTGACGCCATCAGGTAGCTTGCAATGTGCCGGGTAGGTATAGGTGAGCACTCTGAAACCAGCCGCATTGCCCTCAAAACGCTGCAGGTCGGCTTTCTGCGCATCTGTCAGGTTTGTTAAAAAAGGCTGGGCCTCCTCGCTCAGTAAATAAGCCGAAATGGCGTCTTCACCGGAGTGGCCAAATGGTGGGTTACCAATGTCGTGCGACAGGCAGGCAGCCGCAACTATATCTCCAAAGTCAGCCTCCTGTATATTCTTATCTCCTGTCAGCTCTGGGTAGCGCTCCAGTATACTTTTGCCCACAATACGTCCTAAAGATCGGCCTACTACAGAGGCTTCTAAGCTATGTGTAAGACGGGTATGCACAAAGTCGCTCTCTGGCATCGGCATGACCTGCGTCTTGTTCTGCAGGCGGCGGAAAGCTGAGGAGAATACAATGCGATCGTAGTCGCGCTGAAACTCACCGCGCACCGATTCATCTGAGCTATACCTATTGTCGGTCGTCTCAAAGCGTTTCTTTGAAATTAAGCGTTCCCAGGAGGTAGTAGGAGTCATGTAATAATAGGGTATAAGTTAACTGAGCAGCACGCTAATGCCAACAGTTGCTAAAAACAATGTGGCCAGTGATACCAAATAAGTCAAGCCGATCGGTAGCAGTTTAAGTGCTGTGCGCAGGTAAGATTCTTTGTATACATAGCGCAAAGCAAAGAACAGGTATGCCATACTGATCAGAAAGACCCAGCCATTGGTATCAATATTACTGAAAATCACCTCTACCAGTATGGCAAACATGATCAGCAGGAAAACAAAGGTATGGAAATGAACAGAGAACATCAGGTGCTCCACGTAATTGCGACGCTGTGATCTGTAAAACAGGTATAGGATAAACCCGAAGAACGGCATTAGTACAAACATCATAAAAGAGATGTTTTTTAGCAGCTTTTGCCTCGACTGCTCCTCATTTTTGAGGAAATTTCTAAACTTATTATCCACCTCTTCATTGATGATAACAGATGACGTGTCACCTGCAATGAAAGACGAGGTATCGTTGGCCAGAAGACCAGCCTTGGCTCTGGCCAGCGAATCTGCTTGCAATATCTGAGCGGCAGCTTCCGGGTTAGTTGCTTCCAATTGATTCTTTGCACTTTGAGCGTCACTGATCACAAGACCATCTGAAGCAAACAAGGCAACGGCGGTAAAGAAAAAGATGCTTACAAATACATAAAGTCTGAAAGGGGGTACGTAGGATACTCGCTTGCCCAGATTGAATTTCTCTGTCAGATAGCCGGGGCGGGTAATCAGGTACTTGAAAGTGAGCCAGAATTTTGTATCGTAGTGCAGGGTGCTCTCAAAAAACTCTTCTACCAGATGCTTAACAGGCACATTCAGGTCGTGGTTTTCCTGCCCGCAGTTAGGGCAGTAATTGTTAACCTCTTCGAAGGTATAGCCGCAATTGGGGCATTGTACAAATTTTCGTCTCTTTTTGGCCATAGGTATGCGTCAGGTAACATACTTGAAAGTCAAATATAGCATACTCACTATAATAAAACTACCATAGCTTTCATTCTAAGGGCTTTAGGTATGTATAATAATCTGTTGTTGTAACAATATAAATGTGTTTTAGAATGTTACTTTTTATAAGTGTTTTAAAGCATTTATGTGTGTTGCCAGGCCGATAAGTATCTTTATAGTTTGAAAATTAAGATTTATACAGCTATTATCAAAGTTACCTTTTAAGGTAAACTCTCCTTTTTGTGCTGCTGATGTTTCGCAACATTTGTATAGTTACTCGAGCCTATTCCGAGCAATGAAAAACAGACTGTCCCTTTCCAAGCTGTGAAAACAACATGCGAGCCACTGACTAAACCCTGCGTCGGGTATGCGCTTATGCTCCTGGAGTGTATGCCCTGACATCTGAAAACAAACCTTAACCCTGAAAAGCAGCCAGAAACAGATTATTGTTTCTGGCTGCTTTTTTTATTTTTATTCAGAGGTAAACTATAAAAAAATCAAGGCGTAAAAAATAGTGGAGTTACTCTATCCTAGTGAGCCAGATGACTCCAAATGTTCAACCATAACAAAAGGAGGTACCACTATGAAGCCAATGAAAAAAGAACGTACAGGAGGTGAGAGTCTCACTCCCAGGTCTTTCTTTACAGACTTTTTCAGCGATGTAGATCGTTTTTTTGAGAACGACCTGCTAAGAATGCCGGCGCAGATCGGACGACAGATTATGCGGAACATGCCTGCCACCAACATTCGTGAGAATGAAAGAGAATACACCATTGAATTGGCTGCCCCAGGTATGGCGAAAGATGATTTCGAAGTAAACGTGGATGAAGGGATGCTGACCATCAGCAGCCAAAAGGAACACGATGCTACAACAGAAGAGGATAACTATACCCGCCGCGAATATAACTACAGCTCATTCAGCCGTTCATTTAAGCTGCCGGACGCCGTGAAGGCAGAAGAAATAAAAGCGCGTTATGAAGAGGGCGTGCTGAAAATAACGGTACCAAAACAAGAGCAGACAAATACCGGCAATCGCAAGCGCGTAAGCATTGAGTAAGGTGCTTAGCTAAACTGAAAAAGGGGGCTCTACAGCCCCTTTTTTAGTTTATTGCACTTTGACCACTTTCGTGACGCCACTGTTGTTGCCCTCGCTCCAGCGCAGCACGTATGTGCCCGACGCCAGGTCAGATACGTTGACTTCGATGATGTCGGTGCCATCGGTTACGGTAGCTTCCAGATTGCGCACCTGTCGTCCCTGTATGTCATATAGCTGCATCTGCAAGGTAGAGGTGCTGCGCACCAGGTACTCGATCCGCAGCGTTTCACCTGGCGAACCATTGGCATTGGTGGTCAGCCCAATTGGGTTAGGGTATACCCTGAAGACGCGAAGGTCGCTTGGGTTGAGCACCAGCACTCTGCCTGAGAACGCTTCTGAGTTATTGCTGTAGACCACACGCAAGCGATAATAGCTGCGGCGCGGCAGCGGACTGCTGTCAGTAAAGGTATAGTCGCGGGCTTGTCCGGAGGCCGGAACCTGACCTACGTCTTCCCAGGTTTGTCCGTCCTGGCTGCGCTGAACCACAAAGCGTGCTATACCTTGCTCCGTGCTGGTTGTCCATATCACCTCTACGGCACCAGCATTTGTAAAGGCAGCGTCAAAGGTAAAGATCTCGGAAGCCAGGTTGCACTCGCCATCCAGCTTAGGTGTCATGGCAGAGCGCCCTCCGCAGGCAGGAGGGGTAAGGCTCCGGTTTAGTACCAGGTTGGCTCCTGCTATATCAGGAGGAGTCAGATCACGGATTTGCGTCCTGCGGCCTATATTATAGTGCATCAGGGTGTTCGGCAAAATAACGTGGCCAAGCTGGTGCGCATGACCCAACTCGTGTAGGATCACCGTTTCGAAGTCGAATTGATTGGTGGCCGGAGCACCCGGGCCGTACTGCCAGGTGATGTTGCTGTTGATCTCCATGTCAAATTCCGTGAGCCAAAAGGTCGTATCGCGACGCGTACCGCTAATGGCCACGCAGCCTCTATACTTGCTTATCGTGCGAGCTAGCACACCTTGACCAGTCACAGCTGAGGACGCAAAGCGAATGACGCTACGGCTATCATCAGCTGAACTCTCCGTTGTGGTAGCGGCTCCGATTATCCAGTTTACATTTGTGGTGCATACCCAATTGTTCACAGCGCGTCTGAAGCCTTCCTGCGCAGCTGCTCTGTTTTGCATGCTAGGGGCAAATTGTATGGTGTAGCCGCCGCTTCTGTTTGCATCAATCAGCAGAGGCTGGAAGGGTGTGTTGCCACCCTCAGCCACTACATTGGAATAAGCGAATTCGATTATCAGCGTACCGGCACTCATACCAGAAGTTCCGTCATTAGCCGTGACTTGTATCTGACCTGTGCCAGCCGTACCGCCTGTCTGGGTATAAGAAGGGACCCTTAATCTAATCTGGTTATTGCTCCATGATATGTAGTCAGAGGCATAGGGGCGGACCATAGTAGTGCCTCCGTCGTCGGCATTGGGGAACTCTACAAATCCGTTGCCCCGTGAACTGCCGAAGCCTGTGCCGTTAATGGTGAGGATGGCGCTAGTACCGGCACTGGTGCGGGCAGGGCTAAAGCTGGTTACCACGACAGCCTGCGTCGCCTGCGTGCTCTGCTGCTGCAGCTGTGCCTTTAGACCTGAGTCCAGCCTGTCATTCGCAATAACAGTTTTATATTGCTGCCCCATGCGGGAAGTCACCGTCTGGTAAACCTCCTGCACCGACTTGTACTGCCTGAACGGATCGGCAGCAGTACCCCGTTCTACATCATAGCGCACAAAACCCTGCCGGCTGGCGTATGGTCTGGCAATAACTGAAGCTGCACTGGCAACTATACCTGTAGGAGCACCTCTGCTCAGAAAAAACATGCCCTGCTGCCCTTTTTGCAGCTGAAGTGCTGATGAAACGGTATGCATCGCCAGGCCAACGGTACCACCATCCGTGATCACCTCTACCTGACGTTCCTTTACTTCTCCCTTGAATATTTTGAAAAGTCGGACAGTATGTGCTGTATAGATAAGCTCCTGTTTGGCATCCCAGAATGATCTTTGAGCTACTACTTCGCCCTCCACGATGATGTCCGCCGCTTTTATGCGCTCTTCAAGTGGAATAGGCACCATGTGCAGGTCTTCGGAGGCTTGTGCCGCAAAGGAAATCACCGAAAGAAGTAATGCCAACATGATGGCAGCGCTTCGTGACCACAGGCGGTCAGGTGTTGGGAGTATGGTGGTCATAGACTGGTGCGGATTGTCAGTTTTGCTATCGATAAAATCAGGATGTCGCATTCCTAAGCGGCCATAACGTTCTATTACGCAAAAGGATGTGCAGAGGTATGCGTGGTTTAATGCCAAATATAATAAAATTGTGTGTCAGGAGCAGTAAATCAAGTATAGCTTTTGCCAGACAGCCATAGTTTTAGAAGTTAATGAGCCAGGGCAGATTTTATCAGAATAAATTCATTGATGTTATCCGTGTTGATCACACCGGCAAGGCGACCATTCTCGAGTACCGGGTAGAGTGGCGCCTTTGTTTTCTGTAGTTCCGTGTAGGCCTCAGCTAGCTTGTCCTGCACATTGAAAGCTTTAACCTCCTGTGTCATAATATCCGATACCGGGCTCTCTATTTTTTCTTCTTTTACGGCTTGTATCAGCTGCATCCGGGTGAGCGTACCAACCACCAGTCCGTCCTGTTCCACCACAAAGTCATGCTCCGAGCCTTTGAGGAGTTTGCCAAGGGCGTCGCGCACGGTTTCGGTGGGGGCCAGTGTCAAGAAATTGGTCATCATGCCTTCGCGCACCAGATGGCCGCGCAGGAAGTCAAGGTGCTGCACGATCATGTTCTCGGACCAGGCGCCAAAGAAAACGAAGATGCCGATCAGGATCAGAAAAGGGTTGTAGAAAAAGCCGATAAACACAAAGAAGATTGCCAGCATCTGCCCCAGGTTTGCCGCTATCTGAGTAGCCCGCACCCGACCTAACTTAAAAGCCAGCAAAGCCCGCAGCACACGCCCGCCATCCATCGGAAACGCAGGTATGGCATTGAAGATGACAAGCATCAGGTTTACAAAGAATAGCAGGTATAGAAAGTTAGCCGGTGTGATGCGTGTAAAAAACTCTTCGCCGGGTATCTCATTCAGAGAAGGCAGTATCAGCCAGAGAACAAAGGCGATCACCACATTCACGGCAGGACCGGCGATGGCGATCATGAGTTCCTGTTTCGGGTTCTCAGGTATACGCTCTAGGCTGGCCACACCGCCTATGGGTAGAAGCGTGATCATTTTGGTGCTGACGCCATAGCGCCTTGCCGTGAGGGCGTGCCCAAGCTCGTGCAGCACCACGCACAAAAAAATGGTCATCACAAAAGCCACCGACAAAAGAGTGGTGGTCATGTCGGAACCCCGCTGCATTTCCGAAAACACGATCCAACCGATCAGGATCAGGAATGTCCAGTGCACCAGAATCTTGATGCCCGCTATTCTGCCAAGGTTAAGGGACCATTTCATAGGGTGTCGATACGTGACGTGTTATACCTGTAACGTGCTTATACGCTATAAGTTAATAGCCAAACATGCTTTGTGGCAGTGCTATACCTTATCTTAAAAGCTGCGGCACAACCTTGTCACCAAACACATCGATAAAGCGCTCCTGCTCCAGGTTCACATTATGCAGAATCAGCTGACTAAAGCCCAAATCGATGTCCTGCTGCAGCCACTCGAGGTGCTGGCCTGGATCGGCTGAAACCCGAACATGCTCCCGAAGGTCTTCTTCTCGCACAAACATGGCTGCCTGCTCCAATTGCTTGGCCGTGCGCATGTCAGAGAGCACAGCACTCGGGAAGATATTGGATCGCCACTGATCATGGGCTCCCTGTAGGGCCGCTTTCTCGTCTTTGTCGTAAGAGAGCTGGACTTTCAGGTACATGGGTTTGCCTTCGCCCCCGCCTCTGTGGAAGGCCTCCACCATTTTCTTGAGTTCTTTTGGCGGCTTTGATACGGTGATCATGCCGTCGGCCCAGCTTCCGACCCACTCCGCAGTCTCTTCGGTGATGGCCGCCCCGATTATTTTAGGAGCTACCTTGGCACGGGTATAGAGTTTGGCCTGCTCTACTTTCACCAGACCGTGGTGGGTGACAGTCTCGCCGTCCCAAAGCGCCCGTATAATGTCGACGCATTCCTTAAGCCGGTTGTTGCGGTCTTGCTTCACAGGCCAGGGATCACCGGTAATTTGCTCGTTGATGTATTGCCCGCTGCCCATGGCTACCCAGAAGCGCTCCGGAAATATCTCGGCCAATGTAGCGGCAGCCTGCGCAATGATGGCCGGATGGTAACGCTGGCCTGGCGCATTGACTATACCAAAAGGCAGTTTGGTAGCCTGCATGGCCGCTCCAAGCCAGGACCATGCAAAGCCGCTTTCGCCCTGGTCGAGGCTCCAGGGTGCATAGTGATCAGATGACATGGAGGCATTGAAGCCCGCTTGCTCGGCCTTTTGTACATACTGGAGGAGCTCACTCGGCTTAAACTGTTCGTGCGAGGCATGGTAGCCGATTCGGAGCGTGTTGTTTTCGTTCATAGGTATAGCCACAAATTTATTCTATGGCATACGGCGATGCTTTGGGCTTTGGTTTCGCGAGAGGCTACAGACACAAAAAAAGGAACAAACCAATATGGCCTGCCCCTTTCTTGTCCAGGTAGATAGTCTGGGTTATTTTACTTTCGCCAGAAAGGTTTTCACATGCTCGTGGAAAAGCGCCGTCTGTTCCTGATAAGGGCAATGGCCCGTTGCCATAGGGCGGTAAGTGGCGTTCCTGAACTTAAACAGCCGGTAATGTTCAGGCCCTACTGATAAATCATTGTGGCCCGAAATGACCAGTACCGGCATTTTAAGCGATGCGCTCTTAATGGTGAAGTCCTGCGCGTATTCCGGGAAGTCCCATACCTTACTGCCAAAGTCCCAGTTGAGTGTAGTGTCCATCACGGCGTTTATTTGGTCAAACATTTCCTTTTCAGGATACATCATCTTGTACATTACATCCTGCTGGTTCAGCTGATAGGCTACTCCATTGAGGGCTTCACCGATTGAGCCACCCGTTTTGCGGAAGTCGGACTCGGGTTTGCCCAGCAGGCGAGCGCCGTTCTTGATGTAACTTTCCAGGGCATCGTTCAGGTATAGCGTGGAGTTTACGAAAATGGCAGCACTGACACGCTTCGGATGTTGGTAAGCATACTCGGTCGCGATAGTGCCACCAAAGGAGTGCGGCATGATCATCCATTTGTCGTAACCCAGGTGCTCGCGCAGCTCTTCAAAGTCCTGCACCATGCGGGCCAGTGAGTAGTCTTTGTTTTCAGAGCTGGAGGAACGGCCGCAGCCACGCTGGTCCACGTAGATCATGGTCATGTCCTGTTCCACCACATCGCCGCCCAAGGCATAGAAATACTTAGTCCAGGAGCCGGGGCCGCCGTGGATAAAGAGGCAGGGCTTGCCCTCGCCTGCCATGCGTACGTATAGCTGCACACCGTCTGAGGTAGTGAAGTAAAATGACTTGCTGACTGCCTGCGTGATTTGCGGAAGCACCAAGAGTGTGAGTAGCAGGCAAACAAAGCGTAACTTTATCATGAAGCCGTATTAGGAGATCAAAAATTTCACAAAAGACGCTCAAAAAGATGAAAAGACGCATATTTGCGGCATATTATTGGTGAACAGGTATAAAGAGCTGGCTACAAGATTGATTTGGAAGGTATAGCATCAGTATGACAGATATTAAAGAACGTGACTTTGAGCGGGAGCTGAGCTTTCAGGCTTCGCGCAGTGGGGGAGCCGGCGGGCAAAACGTGAATAAGGTAGCCAGTAAAGTAGAACTGCGCTTCCATGTGGGCGACTCGGAATTGCTGACGGACGAGGAGAAGGCACTGATACAGGAGAAACTGGGCAGCCGCATCAACAGTGAGGGCGTGCTGCAGGTGGTGTGCCAGGCAGAGCGCAGTCAGCTGCAGAACAAGGAACAGTGCATCGAGCGCTTCTATGAGCTGATCCGGCAGGCACTTACCCGACAGAAAAAGCGGAAAGCCACCAAGCCTACACGCGCATCCGTACGCAAACGCCTGGAAGGGAAGCGCCGCCAATCCGACAAAAAAGCCAGTCGCGGCGGGTTCAAAGGCAACTACTAAGGTATAGCGAAGGTCAATTTTCCTGCTCAGGTATACGAGTCCGGCCAATGCGACCGTTTCCATAATTCAGCTCCATTAGTGCTACGCTACTATAGTCAGGGCTCTTTTCAAAAAAACATCGGCGAGATGGCATTGCACTGCCTTACTTGTGCAGAATAGGTAAGATATTTGCAGCGGCAAGAGTCAGACTCCGAATACAATTCCATGAAGAAGATTTTTATTACGATACTATTGGTGGCGGGTGCGGCTACGGCCAGCCAGGCGCAGAAATACAGAACAGCAGCAGGTATACGACTCGGTGGCGATCAGTTTGGTGCTACCGTACAGCAGCGCATTGCAGAGAAAACCACACTGGAAGGTATAGCGCTGGTAGGGTCGCGGGAGTATAGCGGCACCTTGCTTTATCAGCGGCACTGGCCCATGCTGGGCAAGCGCTTCAACTATTACTTGGGCGGCGGCGGCCACATCGGAAATCTGAAAGACCAGGGCGTATTCACTGGTTTGGATGCCATTGTGGGGGTGGAGTACAAGATAAATGGCTTGCCCATACTGCTCTCAGCCGACGTAAAACCAGCCCTGCACTTCAACCACGAAGACTGGGTAAACCTGGCCACAGGCATCTCGATCCGATATGTGATCGTGCCGGAGAAGAAAGAGAAAAAGAAGATTTGGCCTTTTGGCAAGCAAGAGGTGGAAGAGGAGAAATCAGGTTGGCCTTTTGGCAAGAAGAAAGAGCCGGAGCCGCCTAAAAAGAAGGTATGGCCATTTGGAAAGAAAGAGGAGCCTGCTCCCGAGAAGCGCATAGACCTGAACAAGATATTCAAGAAAAAGGAAAATTAGCAACAATCGCCCGACCCCATTCAGGTCGGGCGATTGCTGTTTTATAAGGGCAATGTCTTTCTGTTCGCCCTGTCTGTGCAAGAGCGTAACGGTAATGCAGGAAAAGGCTTTGTAAATGCTGGGCCTAGGTATAAGCTTTGTTATACGGTTTGGCAAAGGCCCTGAAAAAGGTGCGGTACTACAGCATGGCCACGGGCTGAGAAGCAGGAGCTTCAGTGCTGTAAAGCAATGTGAGGCGCTCCTGTTGCAAGCGATCAGCCAGCAGCACACGCTCGTCAACGGTTTTTTTCAAGGCGAAGCCAAAGGCGGCTACCAGGGCTAACAAAAGAATGATGATTTTCATGGTTTTATTTAGTACTAATGGCGGAGTTAGGAAACAGGTATAATCAGGTACGCTACTTTATCAGAGAGTCACGCGAAATGGTAATCACTACCTCAGGAAGCAGGTTAGGATAACGCTCCAGCTCCTTTAGTTCCTGGCGGTGCTTCATTTCTTTCAAGTCGCTGGTAGTTTTTTTGCCAGCAGCGCCGAAGGCGGCTGTAAGTCCAAACAAAAGAATTAGGATTTTCATAGTAATTCAGGTTAAGATGATGGTGTGTATTGGGTTGAGATCAGTCAGGGTGTTAGGCCTTTGGTGCTACGATCAGCACTTCTGGCAACAGGTTAGGGTAGCTGCGTAGCTCTTTTTGCTCTTGCTGCAGTTTGTACTTAGCGGCTGTTACTCTGATGTCGTCTGCTGTCTTTTTGCAGGTGGCTCCGAAGCCGAGTACTATGGCGAATAATAAGATGATGATTTTCATAATAGTTGATATTTAAAAGGTTTTTCGTTTCATGTTGTAAGTACTTAATAGATAGAGGAGTTAGGTAAAAGGTTGCTTGGTGTTCCTAAATTTTTTTTATTTCTGATTAGCATATTACATTTTATGTGCCAATCGGATAAAACGCTGATAATAAGCAGTTTATGAATTTAGATTAATGGTTTGTCTACTTAAATCGTCCAATAGCGTACAGGTGTTTGTTCGAAAACGAACAGGATTTTAACAGACTGTCGTGCTGTTCAGATCTTTTTGGGCACTCAATTGTAAAGTATACAGGCGTTTATCGTGAAGAGAACGTGAATAATCAAGCAAACAGGAGCACTTATGTATAAAGGCACTTTAATAGCGCTCGGAGGTGGGTATGATGATGACTTAATTAAGTTGATCAGGTCTGAGATATGCCCGATACATTCCCGTATCGAAGTAATAGCAACTGCTACCAGTGATCCAGAAGAGTCTGGTAAGGCGTATAAAGAAGCCTTTGAAGAGCTAGGCTGTGACTGCGTACAGTTCATGCTCATCGACGAAAACCACGCCGCTGACCAGCCAGAGTATATCAGCCGCATCCAGCAGGCTGACGTTATCTTCTTTACGGGAGGGGACCAGGTTCGTTTAATTGAGTTTCTGAACGGAACACAGCTGCTCGAGATCATGCGTCGCCGTTATCACCAGGAGCCCATCATCATAGCCGGCACCAGCGCAGGAGCCGCCATCATGTCAGATCGTATGATCTACGATGGCTACGGTCATTACTCGCTTATCAAAGGAGAGATGAAAACTACGATCGGCTTCGGGTTTATCAGCCATGTGTACATCGACACGCACTTTGTGGAGCGTGGCCGTTTCGGGCGACTAGCCCATGCTGTGGCGCACGATCCGGCGTATGTTGGCGTGGGGTTGAGCGAGGAAACGGGCATTATTATCAAAGAAGGGAACAAAATAGAAGTGTTCGGCACGGGAGTCGTGACAATCATTGACGCCAGCAAGATCCGGTTCACCAACACAAGGCAGGTATCAGAAAACCAGCCCATTGCCGTAGAGCACCTGATCATGCACATGCTGGTAGAAGGATACCGCTATTGTCTGAAGGAGCACCTTTTTCAGCCTGTGGAGCAGCATCTGCCAAGCCCCGCCCAGGAGGCCAGCGATGCTACTGCCAGCATGGCCTAAGGTTTTACTCTGTCTTCCTGCTGCAACTCCATGTTGATGGCCACCCCGGCTTTGGCGCCTTCGGCCGCCGCCACAATTACCAGTTGCATATCACGGGCCGCATCACCGGCCACATAAAGGCCCGGAATATTGGCTTGCTGGAGACGACGTGTCTTGATAACGCCTTTGCCGGTAAATTCACAGCCCAACTGCCGGCCGATATCCGACTGCTGACTGGTTTCGCCCGAAAAGAAGAGCGCGCCCTGTTGCTTCGACTCGCCGCTCTGCAAAACAATCCGCTGTAGCATGCCGTCATCGCCCTCCAGACGGACAATGGCTTCCGTGCATACCTTAACCCCGTTTAGGTTAAGCAATTCCATGTCTTTGTTGTTGAGTTTCTGGGTGCCGTCGGTATACAAGGTCACATCGTCACTCCAGTTTTTCATGGCCAGGGCCTGGCCTATGCCGCTGCGGTCTTTTCCGTACACAGCTATGGCTTTGTCACGATTTTCCCAGCCGTCGCAGTATGGGCAGTGGTGCACACTTTTACCATAAAGTTCTTCTATACCTTCCACTTCAGGCAGAGCATCTCTAAGGCCGGTAGCCAGCAGCATCTTGCGTGAGTGGTATACATTTTTGTCCTCGTCGTCTACTACATACTGGCCTTTGCTATAGGTGGCTGTTTTCACGGCACGGTCTATTATCTGCACGCCGTATTTTACTAGTTCTTCCCGCCCCTTCTTTATAAAATCACGCGGGTTCACCCCGTCACTGGACAAAAAGCCATTCATGCTGGTGGCCCAGCGGTTGCGGGGCTTGCCACTGTCAAACAAGAGCACCTTGCGGCGCGAACGTCCCAGTATCATGGCAGCATTCAGACCAGCAGGCCCTCCTCCAATTATAATCACGTCGTATTGTTCCTTCATTTGGGTTTTAAGTTGAGACTCTATAAACGCAGAATCCCTCTCTGGGATAGCCTTCGCATCAAAAAAACTGCTTTTGGGAAGCTTTGTTCAAAGCAGTCCGGAGGGAACAGAAAATTTTTCGACCAAAAACTGATTTTATTTGAAAAAAGGTGGTGTATGTGCTTTAGGAAGTATGAATGTTTTATATATTTGTTTTACCTTATTAACACCCTATATTTAAACAAGTCGCATTTTATGAAAAGCAAAATCTTAGCCTTATTAGGTAGCGCCCTGCTCACAGGTACGGCCATGGCTGGCGGATACCAGGTAAACCTGGCAAGCCAGCGCCAGATCGGTATGGGCCACACGGGTACAGGCCTTCTGACAGGTACGTCCAGCATCTTCTTTAACCCTGGAGCCATGAGCCACATCGGCTACAGTGGCGTGACGATAGGCGGCAGTGCGCTTGTCTCCAGAATCGCTTATTCTGCTCCTGAGTCTGGAGGTGTTACGGCTCGTACAGATAACCCACTGGGTACTCCCTTCCAGGTATATGGCGTGTACAACATAAATGAGAAATTCTCTGCCGGCCTTGGTGTATACACTCCCTTTGGCAGCACCGTGAACTGGGGCGATCAGTGGAGCGGCCGTTATGGATTGAACCAGCTGAAACTGCAGGCTATTTATGTGCAACCGACTATTAGCTATGCTATCACAGACAAGCTGGGTATAGGTGTAGGTCTTTCGTATGTAATTGGAAGTGTAAACCTACAGCGTTCGCTGCCTGTGCAGAGCCAGGACGGCACTGAAGGCGGTATTGAACTGGATGGCAGCGCTGAATCAGCGTTTGGCTTCAACGCAGGTATCTTCTTCCAGCCAACTGAGAAACTCTCTATCGGTGTGAACTACCGCTCCAAAGTAGACCTGAGTGTAGAAGGTGGCGATGTGATGTTCAGTAACATTCCAGCGGCTGCACGCGGCAACTTCCCTGATGGCACGACTTTCAACGCGGAGCTTCCAATGCCTTCAACACTTTCAGTGGGTATAGGTTTCAAGCCGAACGAGCGCCTGACATTAGCTGCTGATGTGAGCCATGTAGGCTGGGATGCTTACGAGAAGCTGCGCTTCGACTTTAGCCAGAACGTGGGTGGCAGTCCTTTCTCAGAGGCCGGCCGTAATTACGAGAACGCTTTCATCTATCGCATTGGTGGTGAGTACATGGTGAATGACGCCCTGGCCCTTCGTGCCGGTGCTTACCTTGACAAGACGCCTGTACAGGACGGCTACCTGACACCAGAAACGCCGGATTCAGACTCACGCGGTCTTTCTGCAGGTATAGGCTATTCCGTTTCTGAAAACTTCAGCATCGACGCTTCTTTCCTTTATATTAACAGAAAAGAGAGAACTGATGCCGCTAACCTGTCTGGTGGTGTACCAGGCACTTTCAAGGCTGTGGCCTACATTCCTGGCATTGGTCTTAACTTCAAATTCTAATTTTCTTCATTTAAGTATATGAAAAAGTTTTTCTTTAAATCGAGTGCGCTTGCCTTGATGGCGGGTGTATTCTTAACAAGCTGCGATCCAGACATCGACACACCTTCTTCGAGCTCGGGACAGGCTGACTTTACTTCCTACATTGCTGTAGGTAACTCTCTTAGTGCAGGATATGCTGATAATGGTTTAACGCGTGCAGGTCAGATGGCCTCAACGCCTGCTATACTTGCAGAACAATTCAAGAAAGTAGGTGGAGGTGAATTTGAGCAACCCCTGTTTACAGAAGCTCAGAAGAATGGTAGTGGTTACATGAGGTTGGTTGGTTTTACTGCTCAGGGATCTCCGATCACTCAAACTGTAACTACAGACTTGGCTCTGCGCAGCCAGAACCCTGTTCTTTTCACAAAGTATACCGAGAATGTTAATAACCTTGCTATACCTGGAATCAGAACTGCTGATGTAAATACAGTTGGTTATGGCAGCACGCAGGGCAATCCTTATTTTGAAAGGCTGACTGATAATCCTGGACTTAGCTATTTGCAATATGTGCAGGCACAGGCACAAGCAGCTGACCATACTTTCTTCAGCTTATGGATGGCTGAGAACGACGTGCTAGGCTACGCTACATCAGGAGGTGCTTTTGCTGATAGAAATATCACGCCAGTAGCTGATTTTGACAAGAACTATACAGATCTGCTTAATGTATTAGCAGCTAATGGAAAAAAAGGTATTCTCGTGACTGTACCTGACGTTACAGCTATACCTTTCTTCACTACTGTAGGCCCATCTGTAAAACAGCTTCTTGCTGCCAATAACATCCCTGGTATGGTAGCACTTACAGGTGCTGGCAGCCAGCGTATGCAGTTTGCGGCAGCTCAAATCAACGCGGCTCAGAATGGTATTTATTTTCCACTTACAGCGGCGGCATATGCGCCATTTGTTGGTCAGCCTACTGGTAAGTACTGGAGAGATCTTGCTCGCCAGGCAAGCCCAAGTCAAGATCCATTGGTGATAAGAGGTACTCTGGCTATGATGCTATTGAACTACCAAATTGACACAACTGCTATGTTTGGTCTATCTGCCGGTAACCCACTCCCAAGTGCATTGGTGCTGGACGCAACTGAGCAGCAGAACATCAAGAATGCTACTACAGGCTATAACAATATTATCAAAGCGCAGGCTGAAGCCAGAGACCTGGCATTGTTTGATGCACATGCTTTCTTCAACTCCATTCAAAGCGGGTTTGCAAAAAATGGTGTACCATATTCCCCAGCTTATATAACTGGTAATCTTTTCTCTCTTGATGGTGTACATCCAACGCCTCGAGGCTATGCAATACTTGCAAATGAAATGATTAAAGTAATCAATGCGAAGTATAACGCTAATGTGCCATTTGCTGACGAAACGCAGTACCGCACAGTAGAATTCCCTGTGCAGTAATACACGGTATCTCCGTAACAAGAAAGGCGCCTCCCGCAAAGGAGGCGCCTTTCTCTTTTTATCAGGTATAGCAGCAGGTATAAGCAGCCGTATAAGCTTATATACCTTAGTGTGCTTCCAGCCAGTTCTTACCCACACCCAGACCAACCTCCATCGGCACGCTTAGCGGCAGGGCGTTGGTCATTAGTTCTACGATTTTTGGCGTCACGATGTCTACTTCCTCTTTTGGAGCGTCGAAGAGGAGTTCGTCATGCACCTGCAGAATCATACGGGTCTTCAGGTTTTCGTGACGCAGGTACTCGTGTATGTTGATCATCGCAATCTTGATGATGTCGGCAGCAGTGCCTTGTATCGGGGCATTGACGGCGTTACGCTCGGCAAACCCACGTACGGTGGCGTTGCGGGAGTTGATATCGCGCAGGTAGCGGCGGCGGCCCAGCACAGTTTCTACATATTCATGTTCGCGGGCCTTCTCGATGGCGCTGTCCATGTACTCCTTCACGGCCGGGAACTCCTCAAAATAAGCCTCAATGATGTCAGCAGCTTCGCGGCGTGGTATACCGAGTCGCTCCGACAGACCAAAGGCTGAAATGCCGTAAATGATGCCGAAGTTGATCGTCTTGGCTTTACGTCGCATTTCGCTGTCCACTTGGTCGAGCGGCACATGGAATACTTTGCTGGCCGTGGAAGCGTGGATGTCAAGCCCTTTTTTAAAGGCTTCCTTCATGGTTGGGTCACCGCTGAAATCAGCCATGATGCGTAGCTCAATCTGGGAGTAGTCCGCCGAAATGATCAGGTGCTTGCTGTCGCGGGGTACAAAGGCCTTGCGGATCTCGCGACCCCGTTCGGTGCGGATTGGAATGTTCTGCAGATTTGGATTCGTAGAGCTCAGGCGCCCGGTTGCCGTCACGGCTTGATTAAACGAGGTATGCACGCGGTTATCCAGTTCGCACACGAGCTGCGGCAAGGCATCCACGTAGGTCGACTTGAGTTTGGCAAGTTCGCGGTGGTCCAGGATCAGGCGCACGATTTCGTGCTCGCCAGCCAGTTTGGAGAGGATCTCCTCACCGGTGGCATATTGGCCTGTCTTCGTTTTTTTGATCTTTGCTTTGCCGTGCAGCCCCATTTTGTCGAAGAGCACTTCGCCAAGTTGTTTTGGTGAACCGATGTTAAACTCTGTGTCGGCCAGTTCGAAGATACGGGTCTCTATACCTTTAATCTCTTGCTCCAGCAGCAGCGAAATGTCGGCCAGCGCATTGGCGTCGATCGATATACCTTCTCTCTCTATACCTGCCAGCACCTGTACCAGCGGGTTTTCGACTTCATTGAACAACTTCATCAGGCCCTGCTCCTGCAGCAGTGGCTCAAAGTAGTGCTTCAGGCGCAGCGTGATATCGGCATCCTCACAGGCATAGTCCTTCACCTCTTCCGGTTTCAGGTCAGCCATCGTGATCTGATTCTTGCCTTTTGGCCCGATCAGGTCGGTGATAGGTATAGGGCTGTAGTTGAGGTAGGTCTCAGCCAGTACATCCATGTTGTGGCGCATTTCAGGCTCCAGCAGGTAGTGCGCCAGCATGGTATCAAAGATTGGTCCACTCACCTCAACGCCATAATTCTTCATCACCAGGATATCGTACTTGATGTTCTGTCCGATCTTAGCGATGTTAGGGTTCTCGAGCACGTCTTTAAACTCAGCGGCGAGGCGCATAGCCTCTTCTTCATTAGGTGGTACCGGCACATAATAAGCTTCACCCGGGAGGTAGCTGAACGACATACCTACCAGCTTGGCCGTAATCGGATCGATGCTGCTGGTCTCGGTATCAAAGGAAAACTCCTGCTGCTTCTGCAGGTAGCGGATCAGGCTTTGGCGCAGAGCCGGCGTGTCGATCAGGTGGTAGTCCTGTACAGTGTTGCTGAACCGCTCAAACGGAACATGTTCAGTTGCCATTTCTGCTTCATCGTTGGCTACAGCTGCAGGAGCCGCCGAGTCAAATAAAGAGGTTTGCTGCTGGTTAGCGGGCTTGCCGCGTCGGGTCGCGACTTTGGCGGGCGATGCTTCGGCCATGGAGATACCCAGCACACGCTGCATCAGCTGACGGAACTCCAGCTCGGCAAACAGCTCAGCCAGTTGCTCTTCGTTAGGACCGTCATAATGCAATGCCTCCGCGCTGAACGGCACTGGCACATCACAGTGGATGGTGGCCAACTCTTTGGACATCATGCCCTGGTCGGCAAAGTTTACCACGTTTTCTTTCTGCTTGCCTTTTAGCTGGTCGGCATTAGCAATCAGGTTTTCTACGGAGCCAAAACGCTGGATCAAAGACTTGGCAGTTTTCTCACCGATACCCGGTATACCTGGTATGTTATCCACGGCGTCGCCTTGCAGGCCGAGTATATCGATCACCTGCTCTACCCGTTCAATTTCAAACTTCTCCAGTACCCGCGCCACATCCCATACCTCTACAGCATTACCCAGGAAAGCTGGTTTATAGAGGAAGACATGCTCCGTCACCAGCTGGCAATAGTCCTTGTCGGGCGTCATCATGTACACGTCAAAATCATCTTTTTCGGCGCGGCAGGCCAGGGTGCCAATGATGTCGTCGGCCTCGTAGCCGTCCATGATGAGCACCGGAATGTTAAAGGCCTCTACAATCTTCTTGCAGTAAGGTATAGCCAGTGAAATATCCTCGGGCATGGCTTGTCGGTTAGCCTTGTACGCAGCGAAATTGTCGTGGCGGAAAGTCTTGGCCGCTGAGTCAAAAGCTACACCAATATGAGTGGGTCTTTCTTTCTGTAGTACCTCTACCAGGGTGTTGGTGAAGCCGAGCACAGCGCCCGTATTCATGCCCTTGGAGTTAATGCGCGGGTTTTTGCTGAAGGCAAAGTGCGCCCGGTAAATCAGGGCCATTGCATCAAGCAGGAATAATTTTTTACGTGGTTCGCTCATGTTATAAAGGTATAGGCTGACGGCTTGCTTTGCAAATTTCTGGTAGCGTCAGGGTATTAAGTTTGTACCATTGGGGCTTTATACGCCACATTGTTACAACATGTCAGGAAATTAATTTTTGCTGCAGAAATAAAATATAGAGATTAAACAATAAATGGAATAGTCTTTGTATCTTCCTAATCCAAGACTGAAAATAAACAAAATTAAAATTAGAAAAGCAGGATGATGCACCTCATGACATGGAAAAGAGCGGTACTAAGTGTATGTTTCGTACTAACCGCCATGCTTGGCCACAGCCAGGATCTGATCGTTAAGAAGAACGGCGAGGAAGTAGTAGGAAAAATTGTGAAAGTGGGGGAAGACACCATCCATTATCGCATGGTAAGCGAAGAGAAAGGCCCACTGCGGTTTGTACTCCGAAACGATGTGTCCTCTATGCAGTTTGCTACTCAACCCTCGCAGCGACAGCTAAACCAGTTGCCGCAGAGCAACGACGAATATGCTACCGCTTCCGCCATACCAACAGGTACCGGAGCGTCACGTAACTATACCCCTGAAGAACTGATGTACCAGGGCCGTCATGATGCACTGATGTACTACAAAGGGCAAGGACCACTTTGGGGCACGGCCGGAGCGACCTTCCTGCTTCCTCCTGTCGGTTTAGTTACTGGTATTGTAACGGCGGCAGTACCACCTAATGTCGACAACCTGTTTCACCCGAACTATCAGTTGATGAAAGAGCCGGTTTATCGGGAGGCTTTTAAGAAGCAGGCCCATAAGCGTAAAGTAGGCAAGGCCGCAACTGGTTTCGGAATAGGCTTTGGCTCACTGATTGCGTTGGCTCTTATGTTAGGCGCATAAGCCCCATCTATACCTGATTACCCAGTTTGTACTCCCCAACCTGTGGAATTTTCGCTACACCTTAAGGCGAATTCCACAGGTTGGGGATTTTTGTTTTAATATGTAATATGTTGATTTTAAACAACTTGAATTAAATATATGGTTTTGGCACAGTTTTGACTAATAGGCTTTAGGAAAAATTAAACTTGAGCGACAGAATAAAACTATGAAAAAAATAACCTACCTGGCAGCCGCCATTGCTTTCTTTGGCTTTGCCTCACTTGACGCTAACGCACAGACTGACAAGAACAAAAAGAAGTCGAAGAAGAAGCAGCAAGTAGAACAAACTACTGAGACAGAAACTGAAGCGCAGGCCGAAACTGGAAATCAGGTAAACTATGAAGAGCAAGTACAGACTGAGACACAGGTAACAACTGAAACACAGACGCAGACCCAAACTCAGACTGCAACACAGGAAGAAAATGTAAAGCGTGAAGCAATCACGCAGGAAGAGCTTCCAGAGCCCGTAAAGCAAACTCTGACGGCTGAGGCTTTCAGTAGCTGGCAGATTGTAGAGGTGTTCCGCGTAACACCTAACGGAAATGCCGCTGGTGCTAACGCACAGGGTATGGAAAACCGTGCTGAGCAGGCGACTCAAAATGCGCAGAATACCAATGCACAGGCAAATGCGCAGGGCCAGGGTGCCAAAACAATGTATGAGATCTTCTTCACCAACGAGCAGCAGCAGAGCGCTAAAGTTCGCATTGATGAACAAGGTAACATTATCCGCGACCAAAAATAAGCCACATAGATTAGATATTAGCGACCCTAATATCATGGAACGAGCCTCCGCCCAGCGGGGGCTTTTCTGTTTTATGCCAACCTTAGCAGCTGCTTTTCGGTAAACAGTCGGAATGCACGCCGGAGTACGAATTTCAGGGCAAAATTTCCCCACTGCCCCACGGTTGTGTATATTGCTAAAGATTATGCCCAGAATACTCTTAATCGACGACGATCCTACCTTTTGCCTGATGCTGAGCACGTTCCTGAAACGTCAGCAGTATGAGGTCAAAACTGCCTATACCGCAGGTGAAGGCCTCAGTCAGCTCAAAGCCGATTCCTTTGATCTGATACTGACCGACTTCAGGCTGCCCGACAAAAATGGACTGGAACTGCTGGAGCAAATCCGCGTGCTTGACACCCAGGTGCCTGTCATCCTGATGACACACTATGCAGACATACGCACAGCTGTGAGAGCCATCAAAATGGGTGCTTTTGAGTATCTGGCCAAGCCTATCAATCCAGACGAAACCTTATTGACCATCCGGAAGGCCCTGACTTACGGGCGCGAAGGCAATGTTGCGACGAAGCCAGTTATACCTGCGCAGGGCGGTTTTACCTTTGTGAAAGGTGCCAGTCCGCAGTCGACGCAGTTAGAAGAGTACATTGCGTTGATAGCCCCTACCAGCATGTCGGTGATCATAGAAGGCGAGAGCGGCACGGGCAAAGAGTATGTGGCCCGCAAGATACACCAGCGCAGCAAGCGGCACGACAAACCTTTTGTGGCTATCGACTGCGGTGCTCTGTCAAAAGAATTGGCTGGAAGTGAGTTGTTTGGGCATGTGAAAGGCTCGTTTACAGGCGCCATGGGCGACAAGGAAGGCCAGTTTGAAGCAGCCAATGGCGGCACGCTCTTTCTGGATGAGATCGGCAACCTATCCTATGAAATACAGGTGAAACTGTTGCGGGCCATACAGGAGCGCAAAGTGCGCAAGATCGGCAGCAACACCGACCTCGATGTGGATGTGCGCATTATTGTGGCCACCAACGAAGACCTGGTGCAGGCTGTGAGCCGGGGTGAGTTCCGGGAAGATCTGTATCACCGCCTCAACGAGTTCAAGATCAACATCTCTCCGCTCCGCGACCGCACGGCTGATATCATGCAGTTTGCCGATCACTTTTTGCAGGTGGCGAATCATGAACTGGAGCGTAACATAACAGGTTTTGACGCGGCCGTAGCCATGGCTTTGGAAAGGTATAGCTGGCCGGGAAACTTGCGGGAGTTGAAAAATGTGGTGAAGCGGGCCGTGTTGTTAGCCAAGGGCAGCGAAATCAGCCTCGACGACCTGCCACCCGAGATCGCCTACCACATTCCGGAGCCGGCCAGCATCGTGGCGCAGCCGGACGCCACGCAAGTAGCCATGCCTGTGACCGATCTGCGCACAGCAACCGAACGCAGCGAGAAGGAACTGATCCTCGAAATGCTGGAGCGCGTGAAGTACAACAAATCCAAAGCAGCCCGTTTGCTCAACATCGACCGCAAGACGCTTTACAACAAAATGCGGCAGTACAACATTGAGGCCTAAGCAGCAGCTCCTGCGGGCTTTTTATGCTTGCTAAGTTCGGTTTCGAGCGCAGAGAGTACAAGAATAGCCTCGGATTTCAATATTGCAGCTGTGTCAGGCAAGTTGTCGGTTGGCAAGCCCGGCTGATGCAGCACTTGCTCAAGCGTATCAATAGACGGTAGCACGCTATGTGCCTGCAGATGGCGGAAAGCTGTTTTCATCTTATGCGCCAGCTCACCTGCCTGTTGCCAGTCCGCAATGGCCGCTGCGATTTCTAGCTGTGCCAGCGAGCGGCGGTTATCCGCTACCAGTACCTCTACAATATCCCACAGCGCCTCCTGATCATCTCCCACAAAAGCCCGCAGCTCATCCAGGGTATAGGCAGCAGGTATAGCTTCGTTTGCCTGTTGAGTTTCGGCTTCAACCTCTGGTTCAACTCCAGCAGCTGTGCTTTGCGTCTCAGTTATACCTGAGGGTGTAGGTATAACCTGAGCATCTGATAAACCTGCTGTCTCTTCTTTTTCTTCATTCCCTATTGAGGTCGTGTGTGCAGGCGTTGCCTCAGGTATAGCCTGAGCAGACAGGGCTTTGCTGAGTTTCAGGTATAGGTCCTGTTCCGTGAAAGGCTTGAGCAAGTGTTCTGATATACCTGTTTTGGCAAAGAATCGCTTGTTACTGCTCATGATGTTGGCTGTGAGCGCCATAATAGGTATAGTAGCGTTCTCTTTTCGGATCGCTCTGGCCACGGCCTTCCCGCTCATGCCCGGTAGCTGGATGTCGGTCAATACAATGTCAAAGCTCTTCTCCTTGATCAGCTGTAGCGCCTCCTGGCCATCGTTGGCCAGCGTGACGTGCATACCTTTGCGACCCAGTATCAGCTGGCAGAGGGTACGGCTGTAGGCGTCATCGTCTATCACCAGCACGGCTTTGCCAGCCAGTACATTGGTGGCAGAGAGCTGAGGCTCAGGTATAGCCTCGAGTTCAGGGGCAGCTACCCGCTGCATTGGCAGTACAATGCTGAACGTGGTGCCTTCGTTTGGTACGCTACGGAGGGTAAGTGAGCCTTCCTGCATCTCCACCAGCTTTTTGCTGATAGACAGTCCCAGTCCGGTGCCGCCATACTTCCGGATGATCGAGTCATCGGCCTGGTTGAACTCCCCGAACACATGCGCGGTCTGTTCCATCGGTATACCAATACCTGTATCGCTTACTTCGATCAGCACCACAACACGGTTACGACGCTGTGATTTAAGCCTGCAGCGCACCTGTACCTCGCCGTCGTGGGTAAACTTAATGGCATTGTCCACTAAGTTGAAAAGCACTTGCCGCAGTCGCAGCGAGTCGCCCAGCAGGTGGCCGCTCAGCTGGTTATCTATGGTGCAGGTGAATCCTATACCTTTGGTGCTGGCCTTGAGTCGGAATGTGCGCTCCACCTCAGTCAGGAGCTGTTTCATCTCGAAAGGTGCCATGTGCAGGTGCAGCTTGCCGGCTTCTAGTTTGGAGAGGTCCAGCACGTCGTTTACGATGTGCAGCAGGTGTTGCCCTGCGCCGTGTATGGCCTGCAGGTGATCCTGTTGCTGCTCCTGCAACTGTGTATGGCCCAGTTGTTCCGAGAAACCGAGCACTACGTTGAGCGGCGTACGGATCTCATGACTGATGTTGGCCACGAAGGCCTCTTTGGCACGTGCCAGTTGAATAGCCTCTTTGCGGGAGCGTTTCAGTTCAGCTTTATACTTGCTGCTTCGGGTCAGATCACGCAGGATGATGAGGATAAAGGCAATGCCGCTCGCCAAACCGAATATCCCGACGAGCAAGAGCACGAGCGATGTTTCTTTGGCAACTTCCTGTGCCTGTGCTGCATTAAGGCGAGCCTGCTGCAGCTCGTAGCGTTCCAGGTCATATACCATGCGGCGAACCTGATCCATGATCTGCTTATCCTGCTGCAGGAGTGCCAGCTCTTTGGCTACCATGGCATCCTGCTGCTGCTGTAGCTCACGCTCCACATCCTTGAGTACAACGCGCACTTTAGCTATGGACGCCATGTTGGTTGGGACTGCTTTGCTGGTGTCGGCGGTGTACTCCTGCTTTACATTCAGTTGTGGGACCACGACAGGCTGTGGTGGTTCCTGTTGTTTGGATTCGTTGCGTTTGCCAAAAAGCTTATGTAAAATACCTTTTTTACTCTCGCTCTGGGCGGGTCTGCTGATGATGGAGTCTGTGTTGTAGGTCAGCCTGTCCGATATGATTGTTTTGGTGCGCTGGTTGATCGTGGTAGTGGCGGGCTGCCGGGAAGCCGCTGAGGCAATCTGTTTCAGCGCTTTATCGGTATAGGCGTTGTTGCCACGCTGCTGTTTTTTGTTGTTCACGTGCTCCTCCAGGCTCTTTCTCTGAGCCAGCAGCAGCGCAGACACCGAGTCGATTTGAGCCAGTTCGGCAGGATTGTCCTGCATGAGCGAGCAGAGCGAGTCGAGTTGGCTGTTGATGTTGCCCAGGTTGTCGAGGTACTCCCGGAAATGCTTGTCTTCGGTGGTGAGGGTATAAGCCCGGATGGCACTTTCTGCCGTGGCAATGTCAGCGAGGGTGTGCTGTAGCTTGGCTAGTTTGGCATTTGGCTCCGCCAGCACATTGACGGAGCTGAGCAGCTGGGTGAAGCTGTTATATGTAAGGTATATGGCAAAAACCACCACCGAAAGCGCCAGCGTAAAGCCGATAACCACCTTCGATTTTATGTTTCCGTTGTTTATTTTCATACGCGCAGATGCCCCTCCAATTGCAAAGGTACTAATTTTTGGGGAGCAATACTTTCTGTAACGATAAGAAAGCCAGAATCATATGTTCGTGGCAACACCGCTTGTACGAGTACGCTGCGGGCAGTGTTGGGGTAATACCCTGACGGAAGCCTGCGGGTATAGCGGCTTACCAGCTGCTGCTGGCACCGCCTCCGCCGAAAGAGCCGCCACCGAAACCGCCGAAGCCACCGCCTCCGCCGCCAAATCCGCCTCCTCCGCCAAACATGCCGCCACCAGTACGGAAAGTGCCAAAGGAGCCTGGCCCCAGGATAGGTCCTCCGAGTGTGCGTACACCGCGACCTCCTCTGCCGCCGCCACCTTTAAAGCGCGACATAACGAATACCAGCACAATCACGATCAGGATAATGGCTATCAGCGACGGCCCTTCGCCTTCGCCCTGGCTGGCCTGCGGATCAGCCTGGTACTCACCGCTGGCCAGGCTAATGATCAGGTTCGTCGCTTCATTCAATCCTTTGTAAAACTCTCCCTGCTGAAAATTGGGTTTGAGCGTGCGCTCGGTAATGCGTTTGGCAATGGCGTCAGGTATGATGTGCTCCATGCCATAGCCTGTCTGAATGGCTACTTTGCGCTCATTGAGAGCTACAAGTATAACTAAGCCATTGTCGTTTTTGCTGCCGCCCACGCCCCACCGCTCACCCAATTCGGCCGCGTACTGGTTTGCGTCATAGTCGCCTATGGATTTGATAGTGACAATCGCGATTTGGGTAGAGGTGGTGTCGTTGTAGTTGACCAGTTTCTGTTCCAGTGATTGTATTTCGCCCTGGCTCAGGATACCGGCCAGGTCGTTTACCAATCGAGGTGGGGTGGGCCTTGGCGGGAAATCATCGCTTTGGGCTACCGCCAGGGTACTCAACAAAGTAAGGTATAGGAACAGAATGGATCGTTTCATGGTGCGTTATTTTCCGAACGATATGTCGTCGCTCAGTTCGTTTAGGTCGCCTTTGTCGTCGTACGGGAAGTGTGATTTGAGTTGCTCACCCGCCATGATAACGCCTTTGGCAAGACCGGCGGCATATTCCTGCTTTTTGAAGTGGGAGATCACTTCGGCGGTAATGTCTTCCCAGAAGTGGTCGGGTACGATGGCATTGATGCCTGCATCGCCCAATACGGCAAACTGATGGTCTTTGATGGCCACATAAAACAGTACGCCATTGCGCTGCTTGGTCAGGTGCATGTGGAGCTGGGCAAACACTTCTGTGGCACGGTCGAGCACATCGCCTTCGCAGTTGTTCTCTATGTGCACACGGATTTCACCGGACGTATTACGCTCCGCCTCCTGAATGGCCTCCATGATGACCTTTTCGTCCGCTTCGGTTATGGTATCTTTAGGCATATTATTGATGGCTAGATGGTTGCATGGTTAAATTGTTAAAATCGCGATAGAGTCAACCATTTAACAATTTAACCATGTAGCAATTTATACTTTAGAACTGCACCGTAGGAGCTCGTTCAGCACCAGGGTCGGCCTGGAAGTGACCTTTGCGCTCAAAGCCGAAAATGCCTGCCATCAGGTTGTTAGGGAAGGAACGCACTGTGGTATTGTAGTCCTGTACTGCCTCGTTGAACTTGCGCCTCTCCACCGAAATGCGGTTTTCGGTGCCTTCCAGCTGCGCCTGCAGCTCCAGGAAGTTCTGGTTTGCCTTCAGTTCCGGATAGCGCTCCACAGACACGAGCAAGCGGCTCAGGGCACCACCCAGTTCGTTCTGGGCAGCCTGGAAACGCTGCAGGTTCTCTGGCGTCAGGTCGTCGGCGCTGAGCTGTACGCTGGTTGCTTTGGCGCGGGCATTGATCACGCTCTCGAGGGTTTCGCGCTCAAAATTGGCAGCACCCTTTACAGTATTCACCAGGTTTGGTATCAGGTCAGCACGGCGCTGGTAGGCGTTCTGCACGTTAGCCCATGCAGTTTCTACGGTCTCATCTTTCTGCACCATGGTGTTGTAACCGCAAGAAGATTGAGAGGCCAGAATAATAAAGCCGATCAGGTAAAAGAATATTTTTTTCATGTCTATGGAAGGGTATAGTTTGTATACGATATAAGTACAAAGCTAAGCGATATGATTACGGAAAACATAGTATGACGTTGTGAAATTGCTAAAACACTATACTACTCCCCTTAATCCTCAAAACTCTAATCAAAAATTACTATATTGCTGAAAAAGTGTAGTATATGAAAGTCGTTATTCCTGTTGCTGGTGTTGGTTCTAAACTCCGTCCGCACACGCACACACAGCCTAAATCGCTGGTGCCGGTGGCGGACAATACGATACTGGGGCACATCGTGGAGCGACTGATACAGGCGGGTGTGCAGGACTATGTTTTCATCATCGGCTACCTCGGCGACAAGGTCGAAAACTACGTGCGTCAGAAGTATCCTCAGATCAGGGCAGAGTTTGTGGTGCAGGAGCCGCGTGAGGGTTTGGGGCATGCGCTTTGGATCGCCCGTGAAACGTATCGCCACGAAGACAGTGTGCTCATCATGCTGGGCGACAACATTGTAGAGGCGGATCTGCCCGCCATTATTGCTTCTCCTAAGTCAGTGCTCGGTGTCAAGAAAGTGGCTAAGCCCTCGCTGTTTGGAGTGACAGAAGTGGGTATGGACGAGTATATCGTGAAGGTGGTTGAAAAGCCGAAGATTCCGAAGTCAAATTTTGCGCTGGTGGGGCTCTACAAGATCATGCAGCCTGAAAAACTGGTGCGCTCGCTCGAGCACATCATCACCGAAAACATACGCACCCACAACGAATATCACCTCACCGATGCGCTTATGCACATGATCCGGCAGGGGGAGAGAATGGTGACCTGGAACGTGGACAACTGGTTTGACTGCGGCCGCAAGGAGACGCTGCTGGAAGCCAACGCCAAACTGCTGCGGCACCCCCGCTTCCGGGAGCTGGATTACTCAGGCGAGTATCCCGGCAATATCATCATTCCGCCCGTGAGTATCGGTTCCAACTGCAACATCACACATTCCATCATCGGACCTAATGTAGCGATCGGCGACAATACCACAATCTCCCGCTCCTCACTGAGCAACTCTATCATTGGGGCTTACTCCGAACTGCAAAACGCCGTGATGCACGACTCCATCATTGGTTCCGACGCCAGTTTTAAAGGGCTAAGCCATAGCCTCAACATTGGGGACAGTACAGAAATTAACTTTGCGCAGTAGTCGCGCTGCCTCATAAAAGACCGTGTAGCAAAGGACAAAAAGCTTTCAATCATACTTTGTCCTTCGCTGACTGGCCTTTGTCTGCCTTAAAATCCCGATCCTACAAAAACGTCAGTTCGTTCAACTGGTCCAGCATCCAGCCAGTCAGGCTGTAGCGGTGACGGTTAGCGGCGAGTACCTCGTGCGGGATGATGTCAGCACGAAAACAGGCCAGACGACCGGCAATGGGCAGCACATTCACTTCTTCTTCCGAGCCATCTTCTTTAGGCAGGTATAAGCGCAGATTACCGCCGTTCTCAGGTTGCCAATCTTCGTTCAGGTAGCAGATAAACGACAGACGCCGGTGGTCATTGGTCTGGAACTGGTCAAGGTGACGTTGGTATACAGTGCCCGGCGGGTACACTGTGAAGTGAAACTCAAAATCCTTTAGTCCCAGAAAGCAGGTGCGGTTGATGTAGCGCATCACCTCGTGCATGCGGTCCAGAAATACCTGTGTTGGCGGCAGCGCCTGCGATGGTTCTATCCAGCGGATAAAGTCGCCGCGTACCTGCTTGTCCACCGTAAACTGATCGGCGGTGCCTATACCTGCTTTTTTGAAAGTGCCCTGCTCCTGATGGTGTTGCAGTACCTCCAGCAGATTGCGTACCTCTTCGGGCTCCAGAAAATTGTCAATGATCGCATATCCCTTGTCAGACAAGCGATCGGCTATCTGTTCGAACTTCTGTAACAACTTCTCCTCTTCTACTTCTTCTATCATCTAAATCTGAATAAAAACCTTTGTATAAAAAGCCAGCAAATGTAATGCGCAGCGACATCGCTTGTATACGGTGCCCACAAAGATTTTTTGGCTGGAACCGGCTGAGAATAAAGCAAAAAGGAAAGTGCCCCTTCGCTGTGGCGCAGGCATTGTTTTCAGGAGGCATAATCGCTTTTATACTGGTGCTGTTTCAGCCTTTTGGCAGCTACTTGTGGCAGCATCCATGCAAGATCAGGGTGTAGCGCCCGACGCTGCGAACCTAACCATAACACAGGCCTGTCAGATGTGGTACTGATCCGAAACTCAAAAGCTGCTACGTCTACTAAGGCAACTTTATAGGTATAAGCGCTGTTAAACGACAGGTATAGCCTGATTCAGGTTAATTGCCTATCTTAGCTTTTCCGTAACTCAACCTTAAAATCGACGGTACTAAACAATGAAAAAATCAACTGTTCTATTGCTGGCAGGCGGCCTGACCGCTGTCTCGGCCTGCAAATCCACCCAAACCGAGAATACCGCCACTGGCATGAATACCGAAACCACGACTACAGCCCCTGCACCGGCTGCAACGCAACTCAATTACCCTGAAACCAAGAAAGTAGACCATGCAGACGATTATTTCGGCACGAAGGTAGCCGACCCGTATCGCTGGCTCGAAACCCACAATGAAGAAGTGGACCAGTGGGTAGAGGCGCAAAACAAAGTGACCTTTGATTACCTCGACGGCATCGAGTTCCGTGACCAGATCAAAGAACGTCTGACCAAGATCTGGAACTATCCGAAGTATGGCGCACCATTCAAGAAAGGCGGCAAATACTACTTCTATAAGAACGACGGTCTGCAGAACCAAAGCGTGCTCTACGTGCAGAATTCCCTGGAGAGCGAACCGAAAGTGTTCCTCGATCCGAACAAATTCTCTAACGACGGTACAGTAGCCCTTACGGCATTATCTTTTGACAAAGATGCCAAGTATGTGGCTTACGGTACGTCAAGCGGCGGTTCTGACTGGAATACCTACGAAGTGATGGAGGTGGCCACAGGCAAGAAGCTCGACGACAAAGTAGAGTGGGTGAAGTTCTCGGGCCCAAGCTGGCACAAAGACGGCTTCTTCTACAGCCGCTACGACGCCCCGACTGAAGGCAACAAACTGGCCAACAAGAACGAGTACCACAAGGTATATTACCACAAAATAGGTACGCCACAGAGCCAGGACCAACTGGTGTATGAAGACAAAACCAAGCCGCTCCGCAACTACTATGGTCAGACCACCGACGACGAGCGCTTCCTGATCCTGAACGTGTCGGAAGGTGCCGCTGGCGCCAACGCCCTGTACTACCGTGACCTGACAGATGCAAAGTCTACTATCAAACCGATTGTAGATAGCTTTGAGTCGGAATACAACGTGGTGGACAACGTAGGCGACAAGCTGTTGGTGCGCACCAACAAGAATGCCCCACGCTACCGCCTGGTGCTGATTGATCCGAAAAAGCCGCAGGAGCAGAACTGGAAAGTTGTAGTACCGCAGAACGAGAACGTGATGACAGGCGTGTCATTAGTAGGCGGTCGCATCATTGCTTCTTATATGAAAGATGCTGCCAGCGAAGTGGTGGTATACGACACCAACGGCAAGCAAATGAACAGAGTAGAACTGCCAGCCATTGGTACAGTAGGTGGCTTCAGCGGCGAGAAAGACGACAAAGAAACCTTCTTTACTTTCACTTCATTCACGTACCCGCCAACCATCTTCCGTTACGAAGTGGCCAGCAACAAAGTAACGCTGTTCCGCAAAACCGAAGTAGACGTGGATACTGAAGCCTATGAAACGAAGCAGGTGTTTTATACCTCAAAGGACGGTACTAAAGTGCCGATGTTTATCGTGCACAAAAAAGGTCTAAAGCTGGATGGCAACAACCCGACCTACCTGTACGCATACGGTGGCTTCAACATCTCCCTGACCCCAAGCTTTAGCATTGCCAACATGCTGTGGCTCGAGAACGGTGGCGTATACGCCATGCCGAACCTGCGTGGTGGCGGTGAGTACGGCGAAGACTGGCACAAGGCAGGTATGACGCCGAACAAGCAGAACGTATTTGACGACTTCATTGCCGCAGCCGAATACCTGATCGACAACAAGTATACTTCCAGCGAGAAACTGGCTGTGGGCGGTGGCTCGAATGGTGGTCTGCTGGTAGGTGCCTTTATGACGCAACGCCCCGAACTGGCCAAAGTGGCTGTTCCTGCTGTGGGTGTAATGGATATGCTGCGTTTCCACAAGTTCACCATCGGTTGGGCTTGGGTACCGGAATACGGCTCATCAGAAGACGAGGCACAGTTCAAAAACCTGTATACCTTCTCGCCGCTGCACAACCTCAAAGAAGGCGTAAAGTACCCAGCCACGCTGGTGAAAACCGCTGACCATGACGACCGTGTAGTGCCAGCGCACTCCTTCAAGTTCATCTCCGAATTGCAGGACAAGGGCGCTCCGGGCAACCCATACCTGATTCGCATCGATGTGCGTGCAGGTCACGGTGCCGGTAAGCCGACTTCACTCGTTATCCAGGAGTGGGCGGATACGTGGGCCTTCCTGTATAAGAACATGGGTGTGAACCCATACGCGAAGCAGCAGCAGCCATAACAGGTATAGCTGATAACTGAATCACAAAAAGCCAGTGCTGCAGAAATGTGGTGCTGGCTTTTTTGTTTTCTGCACCACCTCAGTTCCATTTGATTTCTATAGCTGTATTCTTATATTTAGATAATCAACCAACCTTAAACAATAATTGAATGGACACAGAATTTTACAATGAGCAGCCTCAAGGGTTAAGCATTAATTTAGCGTCAAGAGATTTCTTGCAGAACACGGCGAGGTGGGGCAAGTTCTTAGCTATAGTTGGTTTTGTAGGCGTTGGCATCATGGTCCTGTTCGGGGTTATAGCCTTAACTATGGGAGCCAGCCTTGGCGGTGGAGCCATTAGTGGCACCTTCCTGAGCCTGTTCTATCTTCTGTTTGCTGCGCTTTATTTGTTGCCGGTTTTGTACCTGTACAGGTTTTCGAGCAACATGCAGACTGGCCTTATGACTGAGGACGAAGAGACAATTGCAGCGTCATTCAAGAATTTAAAGTCCCTCTTTAAATTTATGGGCGTTCTTACAATCGTCTTCCTTGGATTTTATGCGCTGGCGCTGCTGGCCATGTTCTTTGGTGTCGCTATTGGCTCTTCCATCTAAATTAGCCTTTATGCTAAAACAGAAAAGCACATCCCTCCGATGTGCTTTTTTTATACCGCTACCTCCTGGCCCCCTCCCTGATTCTTGCGTACCTTGCAACACGAACTATCCTACACGCTATGAAATCAGTAACCGGGCAAAGCGAGTTTACCGTGCGCTCCACCGAAACCGATCAAAACGGACAGGCGACCTTACCAGCGCTGGTCGGGTACATGCAGGAAGCTGCTTGGGACAACACAGCCACCATGGGCATCTCCATGTACGAGCTGCTGGAACAAGGCCTGACCTGGGTGCTGCAGCGCATGCGCGTCGAGATGTTCCGCTACCCCCGGCACCGTGAAAAGATTACGGTCGAAACCTGGGCCTCTGGCCGGGAGCGCGTGTTTCTGCACCGCGACTTCAGGGTATACAGCGCCGACCGCGAGCTGCTGGGGCAGGCGACGAGTGTGTGGCTGGTGATGGATGTGGTGAAGCGCCAAATGGTGTCTGTGCCCGATTTCATAACAGCTGTGGAAGTAGTGCCCGGTGAGGAGCCATTGCCTTTTGCCAAAGGGAAACTGCCGCAGCTTGATCAGATCAGGTATGAGGAGCAAATGCCTGTCCGCTGGCATGACATCGACCTGAACCGCCACGTCACCAACACCCGCTACCTGCAATGGGTGCTGGAAACCTTATCAACTGAAATACTCACAACGCAGCAGCTACAGGAAATAGACATTATCTTCAAAGCGGAAAGTACGCTCGGCGATACTGTGCTCGCCACAGCAGGACCAGCGGAGGAGGCCGATACGTTTCTGCACAAACTCACGAGCATCGATTCAGGCAAAGAACTGGTTCAGGCGAGAACCAAGTTTGGGAGTTGAGGAGGTATAAAGTTAAAATTTCGACTAAATTGCAGCAGTCGTTGCGCAAAAGACCTCACATTGTTTCCCAAACCTGTGAGCATCTGTGCTAACTGCAGCGCTATACCTGGGTTTATGTCTTGTGCTGCCCAGGTATGGCAGTCTGGTATACTTGTTTCGAACGGAAGCGCTTCGTAGCAACAAGACACTCACAGGTCTGAAAGACACTGTGAGGTCAGCACTTAACTACAGCATGATTAACCCTGAAAATCTTCACTAATCCTCAAAATCCTGATTCAGACAAATGCTAAACATCAGAAAAGGAACCATAGATGACCTGCCACAGGTACACAATTTAATTAAAGAGCTGGCGGTATATGAAAAAGCGCCAGACGAAGTGACCAATACACTGGAGGATATGCATTGGGATGGCTTTGGGGAGAATCCGATCTTTAAATTCTTTGTGGCTGAAACTGAAGAGGGCATCGTAGGTATAGCGCTTTACTACATTGCCTATTCCACGTGGAAAGGAAAGATGCTGTTTCTGGAAGACCTGATTGTGACCGAACGCCAGCGCCGCAGTGGCATTGGCAAAATGTTGTTCAACGCCGTTGCCCGCGAGGCGAAGGAGATAGGTGCCAAGCGCATGAAGTGGCAGGTGCTGGACTGGAACGAACCAGCAATCGCTTTCTATAGAAAAATAGGTGCCAACCTTGATGGCGAGTGGATAAACTGCAACATGACCGAAGAACAGATCAAAGCTTACACCGCGGACTAAGGTATGGCGTGACTCAGGTGGCCTGCAAAAGCATAAATGCAGCAAAGCCGACAATGACTATGCCCTGCGCGAACACTTACTAATTCAGCTAAATAAGAACAGGCCCGTGCTCAGGTATAGCACGGGCCTGTTTGCTGATAAGATGGACTGGTTTACTGATCTTTTTCCACATCCTGGCCTACAATCTCCAGCAAAGAGCGGAAAGCCACAAATTTTTCCGGATAGCGGTTCAGCACCTTGGCTTGCAACCCCGGGGCATGATCGCGCTGGTACTGCTCCAGGTCTTCCAGGTTGCGGCAGGTGTACTGTACGGCGTAGGTAGTGCCGCCATTGTCTTCCTCGTGCAGCAGGCGGGCAATTTGATTGTTCAGAAAATAGCCTGTTGCCATTACTTCCGGTATGTGCGTGCTCTTCATCCAGTCCAGCCACTCTTCGGCCACACTGTTGTCGATGTTGATAGTTACGTTGTATATAATCATACTCAAAATTACGATTTTGGCAGCTTTTTGTAAGGTATAGCACTGAAAATTTGCTGAAATGCTTAACCTGTGAGGGCAGCAATAGGCAGACAGTAACGCATGTGGCAAGGTATACCTGCAGCCTCAAATGCTCTTCAGCTTAATGCTTGATACTGCCAGCGATTACAGCGGCTCCATGTAATTCAGGTCTTTGCCATAGGTTTCATCCAGCGTCAGGATAGAGTAGATGGCAATGGCCAGGCAGAGCACGGCCAGTAGTATGGCGCCCGGTACCAGCCCGACACCGTCTTTGAGATAAGTAAAGGCAATGGTGAGTGGCACGACTGCCCCCCGCACAAAGTTAGGCACCGTGGTAGTTACCGTAGCCCGGATATTAGTGCCGAACTGCTCTGCTGCTATGGTCACAAACACGGCCCAATATCCCCCGGCAAAGCCTAACGCCACACACAAGGTATAAAAGGCTGTCAGGCTGAACTCCCTGCCCAGCAGGTACACGCTGATGAAAATGCTGGTGAGCAGCAGGAATGCCAGCACAATGTTTCGTCGGCTCTGGAAGCGCTGGCTCAGGAAACCACTGGCAAAATCGCCGAAGACCAGGCCGAGGTAGCAGAAGGAAACAGCCCGCGCCGCCGACACTGTGTCTTTCACCCCCAAGGCTACCCCAAACTCAGGCGAGAAGGTAATGAGGATGCCGACCACATACCAGATCGGCACCCCGATCAGGATACACTTGAGGTACTTCCAGAAACGTTTGACATTGGTAAAGAGCGACAGAAAATTGCCGCGTGTCACATTGGCCTGCTTCAGGTTGTTGAACATGCCCGACTCGTATACCCCAACCCGCAGCAGAAGCAGCAACATGCCTAGTCCGCCACCGATGAAATAAGCCGTGCGCCAGCCAAAGTACTCTCCGACTATACCTGCCAGTATGGCTCCTGATATCCCGATGGTGGCTACTACCATGGTGCCATAGCCGCGTTTTTCTTTAGGCAATACCTCTGATACCAGCGTAATACCTGCGCCCAACTCTCCGGCCAGGCCCACGCCCGCTACAAAGCGCAGCACTGCATACATGGGTATAGTGGTCACAAAGCCGTTGAGGATATTGGCGATGGAATAGAGAAAAATTGAGCCGAAAAGCACCGATAGCCTTCCCTTCTTGTCACCCAGCACACCCCAGGCTATACCGCCCAGCAGCATACCGGCCATTTGCATGTTCAGTAGCATCACGCCGTCTTCCAGTAGGGCGGTAGAGTCCGTTACACCCAGTGACTGCAGGCTGGGAATACGCACAATGCTGAAAAGCACGAGGTCGTATATGTCGACAAAGTAGCCTAGGGCCGCTACAATAACAGCCGTGTTGAAAAGGTAGTGCTTTTGAGGTGATGATTGCAGGGTGGGCATAAGGTTCAGGTTATGACAGCTTTAAATATAGCGTTTTGCTGATAATTGTGAAAGACCTGGCCGTGGAGGTATAATCTTTTGACGATTTCCCTTAGATTAGTGTGTTCGATCTAATCAGAAACTAGCATGCAGGATATAGCCAGGAAATTAAATTTAAAAGCAGGATGGCAGGTGCTGGTGCTCAATGCGCAGGCAGGTATAGTTGAAGCACTGCAGAGCCAGGGCATAACCACCCATACTTCTCCCGAAAAAGGTGTGGAGTACGATGCGGTGCAGGTGTTTGCCACTAATAGCAAGGAGCTAAGCTACTATATACCTTTGGCTGTGCCGTCGCTCAAGCACAATGGCATGCTGTGGGTAGCTTATCCAAAGAAATCATCGGGAGTAAAGTCGGACCTGAACCGAGACAATGGCTGGGAGTCAGTGTCAGGACTGGGCTACGCTCCTGTCCGGCAAGTGGCGGTGGACGATACCTGGTCTTCGCTGCGTTTTAAGCACGAGTCGGAGCGAAGTGCTCCTTCTAAATTTGGAGTAGATGCCCCAGGTATAGACCGCAAGAGCAGAACAGTGGAAGTTCCGCAGGACCTGCGTGAGGCACTGGAGTCAGCCGGGTTGCTGGAGACTTTCGAAAAGCTGGCCTTTACGCACCGCAAGGAGCATGTGCTGGCCATACAGGAAGCCAAGCGCCCCGAGACAAGAGCCAACCGTATCGGCAAAACCATTCAGATGCTGATGGGACAACAACTGCTCGGCCGTTAAAGCAGGTATAGCGGTCCTGTGCACAACAATGCGGAGCCTTGCTGCGGATTGCATGCGTAGCCTAAAAAGAGTCAGAAAACAAAAGACCGCAACAGGCTATACCTGTTGCGGTCTTTTTTATGCTTTTTATCGCAGCAACTTAGTTTGCCACGATCACATTAAAATCAACATCAATGTCTGTGCTGCCAGCAGTGGTGTTAGTGCCTGTCTTCAAGCCGCCCGGCTGGTGCTTCAGCACCACTTTCAGTTTGCCGTTGCCAGTACCTGCGCCGGTTGTCACAGTCGACTCCAGCCCTACAGGACGGTTGTTCTGGTCCATGTCTGTGATGGCTACGTTCACAGTAACATTGCTGCCTGCATCAGGCGTAAAGGTATATACAAGTAAGTGCTCGTCACGCTCATTGCGGATTTCGGCAGTCATATCAGCTACTGGCGTCTTGCTTTCATCGGCTAATGTTACCACAGCAGTATACTCTGTTCCCGGTCTTAGCGTGAGGGGAGCATTCTGAACCTGGGTACCTGTTATCGTGCTGATAGTAGCTTCTGCATCCTGGCCTTTACCTGTTGGCGTGAGCGAGATCGTGACAGCAGTGATTACCTCTTCTTCTTCATCCGGACCTGGTTGGTCATCGTCTTTGCATGAAGTGGTAAACAATAAGGTTCCCATTAACAGAAAAGCCATATACGGCCTCAATAGCTTGTTCATAAGTAATGAATTTCGTTGTAATAGATATAAATTAGAACTTAAATATATAGCCTTTTGGCCAAATATACGACAGTTTTGTAAGAATAGACTTGTTGGTCTATGCCTAATATCCCGATTACGCCAATTCAGCTCAGCTTGTTATTGCCTATGCACTTATGGCAAAAATTCGTGGCGAATCAAGAGTAAATTAGAACAGGCACCCATCTGAATGCCTGTTCTAAATGGATTCTTCTTACTGTAGTGTAATGTTGAATTGCACATCCGCATCAGTGCCACCTGTGCTGATGTTGCTGTTATCCGTCTTTAAGCCGCCCGGTTGGTGCTTGAGCACTACCCGCAGTTTACCTGCTTGCGGATTTGAAGATGTCTGGATAGTGTTCTCCAGGCCAATTGGGCGGCCGTTGCTGTCGCGGTCTGTAGTCGTCACGGTAAGCAGTGTGGCTGGTGATGGCTCAAAGAAGAACTGGTGTTCGCTACCCTTCTCCCTGATCTCTGCTGTCAGATCTTCTTCGTGGTGCGACTCATCCATCAGTTTAATGGTAGTGTTATATACCTTGCCTGCCTGTAACACTACGTTTTCCGGAGTATACACAGGATCTTGTCCACCGTCACCATCCAGGTCACGGTAAGTGGCTGTTACGGCCTGGCCGCCATCCTGCGGTGTCATAGTGAGCATCACAGTCGTGATCAGCTCTTCCTCATGGTCATGCGGTTCATGATCATGGTCGTCGCAAGAGGTAAAAGCTAAGAGTGATCCGAAAAGTGCTAGTGTCAGGTATGGTCTGAATATTTTGTTCATGATAAAAAGTCTTTTTTGGTTTGAAATGAAAAGTTGAACGATAAAGCCGAAATAGGCTAGCGGCCGCTGAAGTTGAGCGGAAGTTTCACGCGGAACAGCAGCATGCGTCCCATATCGTCAGTAAAGTACCTGAAGCGGTTCAGGTAGTCGCGGTAAGCAGTATTGAGCAGGTTGCTGCCCGTAATACCCAGCTCCACAGGCTGTCGCCCGAAGTGTACCGTAGTGCCTGCCTCTAGGTTGAGCAGGAAATAGCCCGCTGGCGGGGCCATGTAGTCTTGCTCAGCCACAGTAGGCACGCGGCTTTGCTCAGCTACATAGGTGCCACCCAGCGCAAAATAAGTATCGCTGGTATTGCCTATACCTGCCAGGCGATCCGTGTCGAAGCGCAGCATGTTGTTATACCTGTCCGCTGGTACACCCACCAGGTGGTCGTTCAGGTCCAGGTTGCGGGCACGTACTATAGAAGTGCGCGACTCCAGGTATAGCTGCGGTGTGAAGCGATACTCAAGATCCAGATCTATACCTCTGAAGATGGCATCCGCCTGCTTGTACTCAAACGTCGGGAAGGCCCCGCGAATGGTGAGTGTCGGCGGCTGCACTGGTGCCAGGTAGATATAGTCGTTGATGAAGTTGTTGTACACGCTCAGCTTGCCGTTCAGGCGCTGGTTGCCATAGTAGGTCACCGAAGCCTCAAAGTTGTAAGCCTGCTCGGAGTTCAGGTCGCGGTTGCCGCGCTCGTAACTGGCAGAGCCATGGTGTACCCCGTCACTGAACAGCTCGTTCGCCCCCGGCGCCCGCCAGGCTGAGGTAGCGCTCAAGCCGAATGTGAGGTGGTAGCCCACGTCATACAAAGCACCTAAAGTACCCGAAATGTTGTGGAACTGGTACTCCGGCCGGATAATGTCAGAGTTTCGCTCCCGCTTCGTGATATTGAGTTTCTTGTAATCGTAACGCAGCCCGCCTTCGAGTTGCAACCTGTCTTTGCGCCACTTCTCCGTTACAAAAGCTCCCGCCGTGAAATTGCGGAAGAAAGGAATGAAGTAGCGCCCCTTGTAGGTATTGTTCTGGTAAATCGTATTAATGCCCATAGCACCTGTAAAGTTGCCTACCGGCGCGTGCTCCCAAACCGCTTCGGTGGTATGCGTGGTAATATCCAGTGTCAGCTCCGGGTCGGCGCTCGATGCACGGTGCAGGTCGTACTCCTGGCGGACGTTACGCTGCAAGCCGTACACAAACTCCAGTCTGCCCGCATTGCCTGTATCCCAGTAGGCTTTGGTTTTGAGCAAATGGTGACTCACGTCCTGGTATGGGCGATCGATGGTATAGGTAAAGTCGTAACTGGTCTGCTCGGGCCGCTCCCGCCCGATAGCGTTCTCCAGGTCAGTCAGGTTGCCGATGTGCGATGCCTTGAGAATGCCCAGCTTCGTGTTGAACTGGCTGTAATAAACCTCCGCTCCATAGTTTTCCTTCTTATACCCAAGTGCTCCCGAAAAATTCAGTTCCTGAAAGCCTGTGTTCTGCATGTAATAGTCGGCTGTGCGGGCATTGCCGGCACGCTTTGCCGTACCCTGCAGGCGCCAGCTCAAAGCAGGTATACTGGCAGGCTTGCCTTCTACAGTAGCCGAAACAGCTCCCTGGCGGTTGTTGGTGGACCCCAGTAGGTTTAGCTCACCACTCACGCCAGCCGTGTCAGGCAGCGCCTTTGGCTCCACGAGCACCACTCCGCCAATGGCGTCGGCACCGTAGCGTACGCCGGCAGCTCCTTTCACCACCTTCAGCTCAGAGGCCACAAAAGGGTCTATCTCCGGTGCATGCTCAGCCCCCCATTGCTGTCCTTCGTGGCGTACGCCATTGTTGAGCATCAGAATGCGGTTGCTGTGCAAGCCGTGGATAACAGGCTTTGAGATGGTTGGGCCGGTCTGCATAGTAGACACTCCCGAGAGGTTTTGCAACGACTCCGCCAACGAAAGGCCGCGTGTCGTCTCCAGTTCCCGCCCGGAAAGCGTTCCCGTAGACTGTGCCTCCTCGGTCAGGCGCTCTCCCGTGATCAACACTTGATTGAGCTGCCGCGCATCGATGTGCAGTGTGAGGTTGCGTACCGTAGAGGTGGTCATGCGGAGCGTAGGCCGCTCCATCACATAGCCGATATAAGTGACCTTGAGGGTATAGCTACCCCGGCACAGGTGATGAAAATGGTAATTGCCGTATTCGTCCGACAAAGTGCCACGCTGCAGCTCTTCTATATAAATAGTAGCGCCAATTAGTGGCTCCCGGGTGTCATGGTCCAGCACCTTGCCTGAGAGGGTAAGGCCGCAGTCCTGCTCCGGGGTGTCGCCGTCCAGGTATAGTTGCCCCTGCGCCACCGCCATAGGAACCATGAGTAGTAGCTGCCACAAGAGCACGATTATGAATTTGGATCTATACACAGTTTGTGTAAAGTTTAGGTATAAGGTGTTGGCTACTACAGCCTGCCGCTTACCCGCCAACTGAAAAGCAGCCACAGGTATAGGTACAGCCATAATGCCAGAAAAATAAATAACAGGAATACCAGAAGACAGTACCTGATGCCGATAAGAAAACAGCAGGTATGCTATACTGATAAGCCAGTCTGAAAACAGATGTCGGGAGAGGCGACATGCCGTAAGACTGGAAAGGGGGCGGAAGGTTTAGCCGAGTGCGGGCGGGCCGCGGAGTTTTAGGCGGGCAAAAGAATCAAAAGCCGAATGGTGGGTATACCGAGCTGTATACTCCGGCAGCATAACAGGAGCCCTGAAGGTATAGACGATGGCAGCGCTCTGGTAAGGCGCCCCAAACAGATCTTCTACCGGACAATGGCTGTGCTTTTTCTCAACATGCGCATTTTTCTGGTCGCCTGGATGCGCATGCTCGGTGTGGGCATGGCTGTGCAGGCTAAGCAGCAACTGATCCGGCACCATGGCGCGCGTGAACAGCAGCAACAGAAAGAGGGCGATATATGTTGTGAAACGGTACACCTAAAGCATGGCTTTAAAACAAAGATAGGACTTTTTTGCCAATGTTGCATGTACGCACAAATGCGCTGCTAGTTAAGTTATGCCTGGGCTATCACTAAAAATATGCCAAAACAGCCCAAGGCTATACCCGAAACAGTCGCACAGAGCCAGTTTTCTGCCATCATGTCACAATTGAGCGGCGAAGTTTTCTGTGGAACAGGATTTGAAAGCGCTTGAGCAGAAACACCGGTTTCCTTTTTCAAAGGCATCGATTCAGAAGACATCACTTATTAAAATATAGATTTTAAAAGTATAGCACATGGAAGAAAGAGGTAATATTTCGATTCACACCGAAAACATTTTCCCGATCATCAAGAAGTTCCTTTACTCCGACCACGAGATATTTCTGCGTGAGCTGGTGAGTAATGCTGTGGACGCCACCCAAAAAATGAAGCGCCTGTCCGCCATCGGCGAGTACAAAGGCGACCTGGGCGAGCTGAAAGTAGTCGTGAAAGTGGACAAAGACGCCCGCACCATCACTATATCCGACAAGGGTATCGGTATGACGGCAGAGGAGATCAAGAAGTACATCAACCAGATTGCCTTCTCGGGTGCCACGGAGTTTGTGGAGCGCTACAAAGACGCCGGCGAGCAGAACCAGATCATTGGTCAGTTCGGTCTGGGCTTCTACTCCGCCTTTATGGTGGCCGACCGTGTAGAAATCGTTACCAAATCATACAAAGACGAAACCGAGTCAGCACACTGGACTTGCGACGGCAGTACCGAGTTTGCCATTGCTCCTGCACACAAAGAAGACCGCGGTACAAATGTGATCCTCAATGTGGCTTCAGATTCAGAAGAATTTTTGGAGACGGCCCGCATCCGTACCATTCTCGATAAATACTGCAAGTTCCTGCCAGTACCAGTGGAGTTTGAGGGTGAGATCATCAACAACCCGAACCCGATCTGGACGAAACAGCCATCGGAACTGACAGACGAGGATTACAAGAACTTCTACAAGGAGCTATACCCATTCTCGGAGGCGCCACTGTTCTGGATCCATCTGAACGTGGACTATCCGTTTAACCTGACCGGTATTCTTTACTTCCCGAAACTGAAGAACGACTTTGAGATTCAGCGCAACAAGATTCAGCTTTACTCCAAGCAGGTGTTCATTACTGACGAGGTAAAAGACGTTGTGCCGGAGTTTCTGATGCTGCTGCACGGTGTGATCGACTCGCCGGACATTCCGCTGAACGTGAGCCGCTCCTTCCTGCAGGCTGACTCCAACGTGAAGAAAATCAACACTTACATCACGAAGAAGGTAGCCGACAAGCTGAACGAGATCTTCAAGAAAGATCGCGAGACCTTTGAGAAGAACTGGGACGACATCAACGTGTTTGTGAAATACGGCATGCTGAGCGACGATAAGTTCTATGAGAAAGCCAAAGACTTTGTGCTGCTCCAGAACACCGAAGGCAAGTACTATACCCTGGAAGAGTATAAGGCCCTTACGCAGGCAAACCAGACCGACAAGAACGGTCAGCTGGTGATGCTCTATACTACCGATGCCGACAAGCAGCACGCCTTTGTAGAAGCCGCTCAGAACCGCAGCTACGACGTACTCAAGCTGGACTCTATCATCGACAGTCACTTTATCGGTATGCTAGAGCAAAAGCTGGAGAAAACCTCGCTCAAGCGTGTAGACTCTGAGACGATCGGCAAGCTGATCGAGAAAGACGAAGCGAATGATAGCGTGCTAAGCGATACCGAGAAGGAAGACCTGAAGAAGATCTACGAAACGGCTATCAACAACCAGAACATGCAGGTAGAAGTAGCACCGATGGCTACGGACGATGCGCCGGTGATCATTACCTTGCCAGAGTTCATGCGCCGCATGAAGGACATGAGCAAGAGCGGCGGGGGCGGTATGATGTTCATGGGCAACATGCCGGACACCTACAACGTGACCATCAACGCGAACCACAGCATCAACCAGCGCATCCTGAAGGCGAAGGACGATAATAAGGAGCGCATTGCCCGTCAGGCCTTTGACCTGGCCCTGCTGTCTCAGAACATGCTGTCCGGCTCGGCCCTGACTGCCTTTGTGAAACGCAGTGTGGACCTGATCGACAAAGAGTAAGATTACCTTTTCATAATTACACTTAACAGTATAAAAGCGGCACCCAACTGGGCGCCGCTTTTGTTTTGTAGTAGCTTAATTTGTGAACTAAGCCGCTCGACGAAAAGTTATAGGGGCTAAACTCATTGGCGTGTTGGCCGGTATATGATTTTTAAGCATATTTACGTTGCTTAGATAAGGTACTGCCAACTCACCATTCAAAGCGCTTTGATTCAAACTTATACCATGAAGCACCTTCTTCATCTTGTCTGGCTTGGTTTTTTGCTGGTTGTGGGACTTGCAGGCTGTAAGCCAAAGGCCTATAACAGCGACTATAACCTGAGCCGTGCCGCCCTGAAGCAGAGTGCCAAAGCCGAAGCCATCGCTCTGGCCGATACCGCCAAGCCTTCTGTGCAGATAGGCGATTCCCTAGCAAACGAAGAGGAAAAGCAACCCAAAAAGCGCAAGAGAAAAGCTGACAAACGCTATTTCATGGGCGACAGAGTAGCTCGTGGCTTTGTGAAGTCAGGCGGACGTGGCGACCGGGAGGTGATCGAATCTTTCAGTTACTTGGTTGAATTTCAGCAGCCAGACCCTTATGCACCCGAAAAATACTACTACGATACCAAGCGACGCAAACTATACAAGACACGCGGCGAACTGAATCCTGAGCAGCACAAAGTACTCCATGGACCTTACAAAAAAGAGCAAGGCGGTGAAGTCGTGGAAGAGGGCTACTTTTATGCAGGTACCAAGCACTTGCGCTGGGAGCGCTACAACCGTGACGGTATATTATTAGCAAAAGAGCACTTTGAGAAAGGCTTCCTGCGTGATGCCGTGGTGAAATACTACGAGGGGACCAAGAAGATAAAAGAAGTGATTCCTTATGCCTATGGTGAGGTACAGGGGACTTATTACCGCTTCTACGAAAATGGTCAGTTGGAATGGATGGGGCAGTACCAAAAGGGGCGCAAAGTCGGCCTCTGGGTGAAGCACTTCGATTTTAGAGCCCGCCGCCAATATGAGTACCAGTACCCCAAAACCCCTTATGAACCGCAGTCAGAGCCATACCTGGTCAAGCAATACGATCGCCATGGCACACTTATTTTTGAGAAAGATAAGCTGGACAAGCGGGCTTCAGCGCGTTAGTGAAAGGCATCTTCAATGTGGAACAGCTCCGGTGGGTTGCTCATCGTGATGGCAATGATATCGAAGCGAATGTCTTCCTGCCAGCCTGTCTTTAAGATGTAAGAGTCAGCTGCGTTGAGGATCATCCGCTGCTTTCGCCGGTTCACAAACTCCTCCGGATAACCAAAATCATCATTCGTTCGCGTTTTTACTTCTACAAACACCAATGTGTCGTTTTGACGGGCAATGATGTCAATCTCAGCTTTGCCCATACGCAGGTTGCGCTGCAGGATGCGATAGCCTTTCTGGTGCAGCAGGTCACAGGCCAGGTCTTCGCCGTTGGCCCCGGTAGAGAGATGTGGTGCTTGCGGTGTCGTCATAAGAGCTTTAAACTTATAATAGCGGCAGGTAGTTTTACGGGTGCTGCCCGAGTTGACGTTTGCGTATACCCCCAGACGGCCGTATCTTTGTCTAAAACTAGAGGTATAGCGTACTCGCCAGCATCATATTTGGCTTTGAGCTATACCTTGAAAGAAGGGAGATAAACGTGTCACAGAACAAGACCATACAATTTGAGCACCTGGGACTGATTGATTACAAAGAGGCTTGGGACTACCAGGATAAGCTCTTTACAGGTATACTGGAAATGAAATCCCGTAACCGCACGGCCGCTCCCGAAGCGCAGGAGGTAACGCCTAACTATCTGCTGTTCTGCTCACATCCGCATGTCTATACATTGGGCAAGAGCGGGCACGAGTCCAATTTGCTGATCAACGAAGAAGGGCTGAAGGCGAAAGGTGCTACTTTCTATAAGATCAACCGTGGTGGCGATATTACTTACCATGGCCCGGGACAGATCGTGGGCTATCCTATTCTGGACCTCGACAACTTCTTTACAGATATTCACAAATATCTGCGCTTCTTGGAAGAGGCGATTATCCTGACTTTGAAAGATTACGGGATAGAAGCGGGTCGTATACCTGGCCTCACAGGCGTGTGGCTGGACCATGTGGAGCAGAAAAATCCGCGCAAGATCTGCGCCATGGGTGTGAAGTGCAGCCGATGGGTAACCATGCACGGTTTCGCTTTTAACATCAACACTGATTTAGATTATTTTAATAACATCGTACCTTGCGGCATTACTGACAAGCAGGTGACGTCGCTGGCAAAAGAGTTGGGCCACGAATTGCCGATGGCAGAGGTAGAGGAAAAGCTACTAGGTCATCTGGCGACTCTGTTTGAGGCAGGCATTACAAAAGATTAAATGAAGAAAGATATTGATTTCACTCCGGTTCAGGGTGTGGCTGTGGCCATTGCTTTCACAGGCGAGTTGCCAGAAGAGCGCACCTGGAACGTATACCTGATCAACAACAACAGCGTGGCGCTCGAAAATGTGTTTGTCACATCCAAAGGCTATGGCATTATAGAAGACGAAGAAGTAAAGACTTCCGTGCTGCGACACATGTTTGAGCGTGTAGAGGCCAAGAGCTTTGTGCAAGTGGAGGTGATTGACCCGTCCGTGTTCAAGCTCAATAACGAGTATTGGGTAAGCTACTACATCGACGGCAAGATCTATGACAAGCGCTTTGTGTTCGTGCCCGATTCCATCACTGATGAGCATCTGATTGACATCAGCATGCTACAAATGCAGGGTGTGCTGCATTCTTAAGGTATAGCTTCCCCAATTTTTTCACCCAGACCGTGTATTTCACAAACCGCATAAGGTATAGCTTCGGGCTTGTGCTGCTGTTAATGGCGCTGACCTGTTCACTTCAGGCACAGGTGTTGCCGCTGGAGCAGAAGAACACCCTGAACGGGAACTGGCAGGTATACGATGCCGGATCCAGTGACCTGGTGCCCTATGCCACCACCCTGCATGGCGGATACAGTGCGGTGCACCAGTGGGTGACTATGGCGCCCTCTAAGCCATTTGTGATAGAATTTACAGCCCAGAAGGACCTATGCCTGTTTTTGAACAACCAGTTGATTTTCACGGCGGATTCTACTTCTAACTATACCTTTGACCTGGCCACGTGGAACAAGCGGGTCAAACCCGTGAACGGCCGCTATCTTTTGTCAGTGTGGCATCCGTCGCAGCATCCCAATGTCGGGTCTTTCCGCAACCGGGTACAGGCAGAGCGAAACGATAACGAAACAATGCAGGGGAGCTTCTCAGTGCGGCTGCGGGAGTATGTCAATCAGAATGCTTTTATCATTTTCATGCTCCTGATCGGCTTGCTGTACGGTAGCCTTAAAACTACTTTCCCTTCTGACTTCCAGGCCGTATTCGGGGTGCAATCCTTCTGGCGCACAAGGTCTCTGGATGAAGGGATTCTGACCAAGCCGCTTGGTACCTGGTCAGGTGTGTTGTTTATTGTTGCTTTTTCGATGTCCATGGCGTTGCTAATAGCGGCTATTCATACCAATGTGCAGCATGTGCGCATCTTTAACCGTCTTTTTCCGGTGTCTGAGTCCGATATTACGACCAAGATCCTGTTCTATACCTTCCTGATTTTTGCTGTCATCCTGCTAAAGTACCTTTTCCTGAAAGTGATGGGTTATATTTTTGGGTTAGAGCAGATTGTGCAGGTTCAATTCAGTGAGTTTCTGCGTTCTCTGTTGTTTTTGGGCCTTTTTCTACCGGTGGTCATGCTGCTGTACCTTTCGCTTAACCAAGTGGCTCCTGACACCGTGCTTACGGTTTCGAGTATGGCGGTGCTCTTGTTGCTGGTAATCACGATTATTCGTGTGTTTGTGACAGTAAATAAGCAGACTTCTGTGATAAATTTGCATTTATTTTCTTACCTTTGCGCCACAGAAGTGATTCCGTTGGCCATCATGCTGAAGTTTATCGTGTTTAACTTTTAAAAACACAAATTGAGGGCTTCAGTGTACGGCTTAAATTATAAAAACAGACTTCCATACTCTATGGCTGAAAGTAAAGAAAAGGCTTGGGCAAATCCTGAAAGACACAGTATTCCGATCAAGAGTATACTCGTAACGCAACCACAGCCTACCACCGACAACTCTCCTTATCTCTCGATAGCAGAAAAGTACGGCATCAAGGTTGATTTCAGGGCGTTTATTGAGGTTGAGCCTGTTTCCTACAAAGAGTTTCGCAAGGATAAGGTGGACATTCTGTCGCACACGGCTGTAATTTTCACTAGCCGCAACGCAGTGGACCACTTTTTCAGAATTTGCCAGGAGAGCAAGATCGAAATGCCGGCAGATATGAAGTACTTCTGTATCTCTGACCAGACGGCCTACTACCTGCAGAAATACATAACCTTGCGCAAGCGTAAGTTGTTTGTAGGCGAGAAAACGGCCAAGGATCTCTTTGAGGTGATCAAGAAGCACAAGAACGAGAAGTTCCTGTACCCTTGCTCTAACATCCGCAAAGACGATATCCCGGGCTTCCTGAAAACAAATAAGATCAAGCACACAGAGGCGGTTATCTACAAGACAGTAGCAGCCGACCTGTCGGATCTGGACGATGTGACCTATGATTGCATCGCCTTCTTCAGTCCTTCAGGCATCAGCTCGCTGTTTATCAACTTCCCTGACTTTAAGCAAAACAATACCCGCATAGCAGCTTTTGGGCCAACCACGGCCAAGGCAGTGCGTGATGCCGGTCTGGAGCTTGACATTGAGGCACCAATGCCGAACGCACCATCCATGACGGGAGCGATAGAGGTGTACATCCAGAATCAAAAGAAATAAATCAGGCTTTTAAAAAGGCAGGATTAAAACAGTAAAACGCAAAAGCAAGTAGAATCAACCATCTGCTTGCTTTTGCGTTTTACTGTTTAATATATATATTTGGTTCAACTCTGGCTCTTTAACGTCCAGTTAACGCATGCTTAGCTGCAACATTCTATGAAAAAGATTATACCTGCCGTTTTGTTGCTGTTTATCTGCCACCTAAACTCCTGGGCGCAGCAGCAGCCTCAGTTTACCCATTACGGATTCAACGGCATGTATATCAGCCCGGCTTACGCAGGTATAACCAATCGCCCTGAAATACAATCGATCTACCGCTACCAGTGGCTAAACTACGACGCCTCCTTCGATGATGGCGGTTCGCCGCGCACATTGCTCTTGACCGCCCATACTCCGGTGCGGCTTTTAAAGGGCGGTGTAGGTATTACACTCATTCAGGATCAGATCGCAAACACCCGCATCCAGCAAGCCGCCATCTCCTACTCCTTCCACCTGAATGTGGGCGAAGGCAAGTTAGGTATAGGTGTGCAGGGTAATATAAATAATATAAGAAAAGGCAGCTACCGGTTTATTGACGAAGGCGACCCGAACATCCCATTCAACAGCTCCGATTCCAAATTTGACATGGGAGGCGGCCTTTGGTATGAGTCAGAGCGCTTCTACGCAGGCGCTGGCGTCACCAATCTGCTGCGCTCCAGCTACCAGTTTATGGACGTTGATAACACAGGAGGCGGCCGCGTAGTAGGCGAAAACCACATTTACCTGACAGGTGGCTACCATTTGCCGCTTACCAACCAGCTGGTACTTACTCCTACAGCCCTCTTAAAGCATGATACAGAGACATTTTCGTTTGATGCAGGCGCCCGCATAACATTTGATGAAAAATATTGGGGCGGATTGAATTTTCGGCATCAGGAAGCTGTTAGTGCGCTTGTGGGTATAGCGATGTTACAGGAGAACGCGCTGCGGGTAGGATATGCATTAGATCTCACAACATTTAATAAAGTGGCCAAAGCCCCAACATCACATGAAGTGATGGTTTCCTATCGATTACCTGAGCCTGTTGTTCGGTTCAGGCCGCCAGTGCGAACCCCTCGCTATAATTTCACTAAATAAATTTTCATGATATTGTATTTATCACTGAAAAGCTGTATTCTTGAAAAAATACAGTTAAATAATTTTAATATGGTACAATAAATCTTGATATAGTACCGTTAAAAAATTATTAATAGTGAGAAATTTAATTGTTTTTGTTTTATTTCTAATTCTCAATATATTTGCTACACCAGAAATAGTGTGCATAAATAATTGCTAAAAAATTTACTTTTTCCAAAGTCATCATGAACAAACTATTAAAGCTGTCTTCCTTCGCTTTGGCGGTGGTACTGCTTGCGAGTTGTGGGTTAAGAAGAGGACCGCAAGGCGACCTAGTAGGCGCAGAGGATCGACCAGACTACAATCCACAAGCTGTACCTTACGGCATGGTTGCCTGCCCGGGCGGAACCTTCCATATGGGCCAGGCTGATCAGGATATAGCGGCAACTATGGCGAACCTGAACAAGCAGGTAACAATAGGCGGCTTCTATATGGACGAAACCGAGATTACGAACAACGAATACCGTCAGTTCATTGAAGTAATGGTCAATGACTCGATCGATATTCTGGGCGAAGACTTTGTGATGACAAGCCTGTATCCAGACACAACTGTTTGGGTGCGTGACTTTACTTACCACATGGGTGACCCCTTGATGGAATACTATTTTTCTCACCCTGCATTTGATGAATATCCGGTGGTAGGTGTGAACTGGTTCGCTGCCAAGTACTTCTCTGACTGGAGAACGAAGCATAAGAACCAGGCCAATGCTGACAACGGAATGGCTCCAATGCCGAAGTTCCGTTTGCCATCTGAGGCTGAGTGGGAATACGCTGCCAGAGGCGGCCGCGATATGGCAACTTACCCTTGGGGTGGCCCATACCTGCGCAATGCCAAAGGCTGTTTGCTAGCTAACTTTAAGCCAGGTCGTGGTGATTATTACAGTGATGGCTTTACCTATACAGCTCCAGTGGCTCAGTTCTTCCCGAACGACTTTGGTCTGTATGACATGGCCGGTAACGTAGCGGAGTGGTGCGAAGATGCCTACGCTGATGCTACTGTTCCGATTACCTGGGACTTGAACCCGGTTTACTATGATGATAACGAGCCTCGCAAAGTCGTAAGAGGCGGCTCTTGGAAAGATATTGCATACTTCCTTGAAACTGGCACCCGTAACTTCGAATATCAGGACTCAGCCAGATCGTATATCGGTTTCCGTAACGCGATGATCTACCTGGGACGTTCTTCAGGAAGAGAGTTCAGATAGTCAATAGAAGTGTTCTTTACAGTTAAAAACTAAACAATTTAATACCCAATCGTTCACATTTAATTTTTGAAAACAAAATGAGCAAAGCTAGAGGTCGCAGTTTCTTGTACGACGTGTTGATGCCCAAAGTGTATGGTCTTGGTGCCGCAGTCGTAATTATCGGAGCATTGTTTAAAATTCAGCACTGGCCAGGTGCCGACATCATGCTGATTGTAGGTCTTGGTACAGAGGCCGTAATCTTTGCCCTGAGTGCATTCCAACCACAGCCACACGATCCAGACTGGGCAAGAGTATACCCACAACTGGCTGATGATTATGCTGGTGAGGCGCTTATCCCAACCACAGCTTCAAACAACGGTCCTTCTGCAACAAAGGAGCTTGACAAAATGATGCGTGAAGCAGACATTACGCCTGCTACAATCAACTCACTGGGTCTTGGTCTGAACAGACTGAGTGAAACAGCTGCTCAAATGGCTGACCTAAGCCAGGCTACTGCTGCTACTAACGAGTACGGTGTACGCGTGAAAGCTGCTGGTGACCAACTGGGCCGCATTACTGAAGCTTATGCTACAACAGCGGATGCACTGTCTAAAATGGCTGTTGCTACCAACGATGCGCAGGAGTATCATACGCAAGTACAGAGCATGACAAGAAACTTAGGTGCTTTAAATGCTGTTTACGAAATGGAGCTTCAGGATGCTAACAACCACCTGAAAGCAATGAACAAGTTCTACGGTAACCTGAGCATGGCCATGGAAAACCTGACTGATGCCAGCAAAGACACTGAGCAGTTCAAGCAAGAGGTTTCTAAACTGACGCACAACCTACACTCACTGAACACAGTGTACGGTAACATGCTGACAGCTATGAAAGGCTAATTGCGCATCATTTCCTAAATCAACAAGAAAACAACAGTAACTAAGTAGAAAATGGCTGGAGGAAAAGAGACACCACGGCAGAAGATGATCGGTATGATGTACCTGGTACTGACCGCACTTCTCGCCCTGCAAGTGAACTCTGCTATCCTGTTAAAGTTTCAGTTTATTGATGAGAGTCTTATGGACGTCAACAATAAAACGCAGACTGACAATAGCGGAGTTGTAACGAATATTAAATCCAAGGTCAGCGAAGGTGGTAACCGAGACAAAGACAAAACTGTACTCGAGAGCGCCAATGCTGTTAGAAAAGAAACAGGTGAACTGGTAGAGTATATCCGTGGTCTCCGCGCGACTCTGATCGAAAGAACAGGTGGTGAGAACGAGGAGAAAACCGGATATTCAAACCCTAGTGCAGAAGATCAGGTTGCTATGACTATGATTGGACCTGCAAGTGCTAAGAACGGTGCCGCTTACGAGCTGGAGCAGCGTTTGAACAACTATGCAAAGTTCATGAAGCAGTACAACCCAAGCATGCCGGACATCCTGGCACGTGACGGCAAAACTGACCCAATGGCTGCAAAAGACCGTAGCCAGCGCAACAAAGACTTTGCTCAGTTGAACTTCGAGGCTACTCCACTGGTAGCTGCGCTTGCAACACTTTCTCAGAAAGAAGCAGAAATTCTGAAGTACGAGGCGGATGCCCTGCAGAACCTTGCTCAAAAAGTAGGTGCTGACATCATCAAGTTCGAGAAAATCTTTGCGATGGCTCGTGCTGAGTCTAAGACAGTAGCTGCCGGTACAAAGTACAAAGCAGACATGTTTATCGCCGCTTCTTCTGATGCGATCACGCCAAAGATGACGTTCCAGGGTAAGCCGATCAATGTTGTAGACGGTAAAGGTCAGATTGAATTTACGGCCGCTGCCTCTAACTACGATGCTGATGGTAACTCAAAGCAGACTTGGAAAGGTCAGGTTATCATTGACAAGAATGGTGAGCAAGAAGTACTGGACGTAACAGAAGAGTACATCGTAGCGAAGCCAGTAATTCAGGTACAATCTGCAGCAGTGCAGGCCTTATACCTTGGTTGTGCTAACGAACTGAACGTACAGGTACCAGCACTTGGTGCGGTTTACGATCCAAGTTTCTCTGCTGCTGGTGGCTCTGCCATCAAAGGTGCTAAGAAAGGTCAGGTAACCGTAATCCCAACTACTACTGAAGTGAAGCTTAACGTGAGCAGCGGTGGTAACGCCATTGGTACAGAAACTTTCAAAGTTCGTCCAGTGCCAAGACCATCACTACAAACTGTAGTAAACGGAAGACCAGTAGACCAGAAGAGAGGTTTGCCAGCACAAGGCATCAGAGCAGTAGAAATACAGGCGATCGCTGACGAAGGCTTTAAGCAATTTTTGCCACAGGAAGCACGTTATAGAGTAACGAAGTGGAGAGCGTTCCTGGTAAGAGGTTCTAACCCAGTTGATCAGGCTGAGTTTTCTAGCCCAACAGGTGACCTGAGCCGTTTTGCCTCTAAAGCTGCCAAAGGCGACCGTGTTACGATCGAAGTAATGGAAGTGAAGCGTCTGAACTATCAGGGCAATCCGGTAGACGCGAAACCAACAGGCGACGGTATCTTCACTATCCCACTTAACTAATTAAGATTAGAAGCTTACAAGGAGTATGAAACTTATCAAAGTAATAGGTGTAGCAGCTGGTATGATGCTCTCTTACGGAGCAGTAGCACAGCAAGTGTCTACCACGCAGTCCAGTAATCCATCAGCAAGACCTATTCCGGAGTCTGATGTATTGTTTAAGAAAACGGTTTGGCGTAAGATCGACTTGCGCGAAAAACAAAACAGACCATTGTTTTCTGAAAACAGAGAGATCACCAAAGTTTTGATCGAGGCTGTAAAAAGCGGAGAGTTGGTGGCCTACAAGACAGACTCTGTAAATGTACCACTAACCAGAGAGGAATTCCTGGCTAACATGACTGCCAAAGATATGGGCGGTGGGTTAACAGAGGAAGAAATCGCAGCTGGTTTCGGTCAGGAAGAGGAAGACGATGACGCATGGGGAGCTGCCTTGGGCACAACTGCTACCCAAGAGACTGGTCCTGTAAGCAACGAGTACTTTGCTAAGCAGCTATACCTACTGGAGCTGAAAGAGAACGTAGTGTTTGACAAGAAGCGTTCTCGTATGTACCACGATATTCAGACGATCAGCATTAAAGTGCCATCTACGCTTAACCCACTTGGTTTTGAGCAGACAGTAGGTAGCTTTAAAATGAGCGATCTGGTAAAGGTTTTCAGAAACAATCCTGAAACTGCTATCTGGTACAACGCACAGAACGATGCACAGCACAAGAACCTGGCTGATGCTTTTGATCTGTGGCTATTCAGCTCTTATATCACGAAGATATCTAACCCGAACGACAGAGCGCTGGGTGATATCTATGGTGGTGGTAAGAAAGGACTGTTAGCTGCTCAGGAAGCGCTTGAAGCGTTGATCGAGTACGAATACAGCCTGTGGAGCTACTAATTGTAAGACAATCATAAAAAGGGGAGATCTGAAAGATCTCCCCTTTTTTTATTTAGAAAACTTGATGGATGATGAAAGAACAGGTATAGCTGACAGAACTTGGTCCCAATAGCAAAATTATCTTACAGGAGCAGTACGCACTTCCTATCTAAAGAATACAGTACAGTATAACTGAGAGATTAATAGAGTAGTGATAATAAGGTCGAAAAACCTGATTAAGAAGAAGTACCTTTAGCATTATGAAAGTAATCGTAAAGTATCTGAGCCTTACGCTGACCGACCTCAGCAGTTAATTCAGTCAAAGTAAGTTCTTTAAGTTTCTTAACTGACCTGAATTTTTGAAGTAGTGCATCAGCCGTGGTAGGGCCTATACCTTTCACATCCGTCAATTCGGTCTTCAAGGTGCCAGCATCACGACGGGAGCGGTGAAAGGTAATCGCAAAGCGGTGTGCCTCGTTACGTAAACGTTGAATAAGCTTTAAGGACTCTGACTTCTTATCAATGTAAAGCGGAAGCTTATCGCCAGGGTAGAAAATCTCCTCTAGCCGCTTAGCTATACCTACAATTGCAATTTGACCCCACAGATTTAGGTCTTTCAAAGCCTGCACAGCAAAACTAAGCTGGCCTTTGCCACCATCGATGATAATTAGCTGCGGCAGAGGCTGCTTCTCTTCAATTAGACGGCGATAACGACGTGTCACCACTTCATACATTGACTCGAAGTCATTCGGACCAACAACAGATTTGATATGGAAGTGGCGGTAATCTTTTTTACTTGGCTTGCCATTTTTAAAACAGACCATCGACGCAACCGGATTATCACCCTGAAAGTTGGAGTTGTCGAAACACTCGATCTGGCGGGGAAGCTCAGTTAACCGGAGGTCTTTTTTCAAGGTTTCCAGCACACGCATTTCACGTTGCTCGCCAATGCTCTTATTCTGCTCCTGGCGACCTTCACGCTCTTTGCGAAGGTACATGGCATTCTTCATCGAAAGGTTCAGCAGCTTGCGCTTATCGCCTATCTGTGGCTGCGTGATGGTGATGTTATCCAGCGGTAGGGAAAGCTCAATATTGGTGATGATCTCCCGGGAAGTGCTTTCAAACTCATGGCGCAGTTGTACAATCACAGAAGCCAGCAGCTCTTCATCTGACTCATCCAGTTTTTTGTGTAGCTCCAGCGACTGTGTCTGTATAATTGAGCCATTCATTACTTTCAGGTAATTCACAAAAGCACACTTCTCGTTTGATGTAATCGAAAAGACATCGATGTTGGATAGTGTGTTGCTTACAACAGTAGACTTAGCCTGATAATCTTCCAGCAGATCAAGCTTTTGCTTGTAACGATGTGCCTGCTCATACTGATAGTCAGCCGCTGCAATCGCCATCCGCTCCTTAAAAAAATTCTTTGCTATCGAGAGGTTGCCTGAAAGTATATTCTTGATCTGAGCAATGTACTGGTTATAGGTAGTTTCATCTATAAGATCTTCGCACGGGCCCTTACAGTTACCGATATGATACTCCAGACATACCTTGAACTTGCCAGCCGCAATATTTTCGGGCGACAGGTTGTAAGTGCAGGTACGCAGGGGGTATAAGGTACGGATCAGATCGAGCACGATGTGCATAGTAGTGCCGCTCGGATAAGGACCAAAATAACGGGAACCGTCATTGATCTTGTTGCGGGTGCTGATTACTCTGGGGAACCGCTCATTTACAATGCAGATGTACGGGTAAGTCTTACCGTCTTTCAGCAGGATGTTGTACTTGGGCTGGTACTGCTTGATTAGGTTGTTCTCGAGCAGAAAGGCATCAGCTTCCGTATCCACAATCGTGAACTCGATGTCCTTGATCTTGGAGATCAGCTTCAGCGTCTTTTTGTTATGCTGGGCAGAGCGATTGAAATAGGAGCTGACACGCTTCCTGATATCAATCGCTTTGCCTACATAGATGATGCCTTCATCATCAAAGAACTTATAAATGCCCGGTTTATGTGGTAAATGGGAAATCTTCTCCCGCAACTTCTCGTTTGCAGCCATGCTCAAATTTCATTAGAAAGCATCTAAGTCGATCGGGGCAGGTGTTTGATAGAACTGATCCTGCTGAACGGAGTCTACTGACATGCCGTTGTTATACTTAGAACAATCTAATTCTACCGATAAAGGCGTAGAAGGTTTAGGGAAAGGATCTCTTGTAGCTTCTAAGGTCTTGTCGGCGTATACCTTCTGGAGGAAGTTTCCGTAGATCGGCATGGCGAGTTTATTACCCTGACCCAGCGCAATGGTACGGAAGTGAATAGAACGGTCGTCACCACCAACCCAGGCACCTGCTACCAGGTCAGGCGTTATACCCATGAACCAGGCATCAGAGTAGTTTTGGGTTGTACCAGTCTTACCGCCAATCTCGTTCTTAAGTCCGTTGCGATGACGCAGGCCATAGTAAGCAGTGCCGCCCGGCTCTGCCGCAGCCTTGAGCATGTGCACCATCATGTAAGCAGTTTCTTCACTCAGGGCGTCTACCGTCTTAGGCACAAATTCGTGCAGCACATTGCCATGCTTGTCCTCAATGCGAGTGATGAAGTTTGGCTCCACCCAGGTTCCACTGTTCACGAAGGTGCCATACGCACCCACCATGTCGTAAAGTGTCACGTCATTTACACCAAGCGCCAACGATGGATTAGCCTCTAGCGGTGTTGAGATGCCCATACGCTTAGCGGTCTTAACCAGTGTTTCGGCTCCAAGTTTGTTTACAAGGAAGGCAGAGATAGAGTTAACAGACTGCGCCATCGCTTTGCGCAGCGTGAACTTCTCACCAGAGAACTTGTTGTCGGCATTATTAGGGCACCACATCGTGCCGTCACCCAGCGGTATACACACCTGCGTATCGAGCACCTCGTAGCAAGGATAATAGCCATTCTCGATAGCGGCAGTGTACAGGAACGGTTTGAACGTAGAACCAGGCTGGCGGGCACCCTGCTTCACGTGGTCATACTTGAAGTGCTTGTAATTGATACCGCCTACCCAAGCCTTAATATGACCCGTTTGTGGCTCCATAGCCATAAAACCAGTTTGGAGGTAATGCTTGTAATGCTTGAGCGAGTCAAGCGGACTCATCTGAACTTCCTTCTCTCCATCATAAGTAAAGATGGTCATCGGGATTTTCTTGTTCAGGTAGTAGTTAATAGAATCCTGGTTGCCATCGAAGCGTCTGTTCAGGTTGCGGTAACGATCGGTACGCTTAATGGCATTCTCCAGGTAATTCGGAATTTCCTTACCCTGGCGGTCAATCCAGGGGTTGCGTCCTTTCCAGTGTGCAAAGAACTCTTTCTGGCGATCTTTCATATGCTCCTCTACTGCCTGCTCTGCATAAGTCTGCATGCGGGAGTCAATAGTGGTGTAGATCTTCAGACCGTCGGCATACAGGTCGTAGCCATTCTCGCGGCACCATTTCAGTAAGAACTTACTGGCTTCGGTACGGAAATAGGGAGCAAGACCGATGTTTTGGTTCTCGACACGGTATTTAAGCTTGATATCAGTTTCTTTCAGGCTGTCGTACTCGGCCTGTGTCATGTAGCCGTACTTCACCATCTGCGACAGCACCACGTTGCGGCGATGTTTCGAATTGTCCGGATTAAACTTCGGGCTATAGTGGTTCGGGTTTTTAAACAAGCCAACCAGCACCGCTGACTCTTGTACTTCCAGGTCCTTCGCATCTTTGCCAAAGAAGGTCTTGGCGGCAGACTGCAAGCCGAAGGCATTACTCCCGAACTCAAAAATGTTCAGGTACATGATCATGATTTCCTGCTTGGTATAGGACTGCTCCAGCTTCACCGACATGATCCACTCTTTTGTTTTGTGAATGAGCGTACGGAAGCCTGGCTTGTCATTCAGGTAACCGTTGTTTAGCTCTTCGCCACGGGTACGGAACAGGTTTTTGGCGAGCTGCTGTGTCAGAGTACTGCCTCCACCCTTGGAGCTGCCTATCAGTATACCTCCGGCTACACGGGCCATGGCCTCAGGGTCTATACCTGAGTGTTCCTCAAACCGGATGTCCTCTGTTGCCATCAAGGCATGCACAAAGTTTTCGGGCAGGTCAGCATACTCGATCGGGGTGCGGTTTTCACGGAAGTACTTACCCAATTCCTTGTTGTCAGCTGAGTAAAGCACAGAGGAAAGGGCGCTCTTCGGGTTCTCGAGCGTACGCATGTTAGGCAGGTCACCGAACAGGTTCAGGAAATTGACGCTGACCGCATAAATATACAGGATGAACACAGCCAGGCCACTCAGGAAGAGAAGCCACAGTGTGGAAATGACCTTAGGGAATACCGTTTTTGGTTTTGGGCGGGTAGTTGTTGCCATGTTAATTATTCGTTCTGAAGTAATTCAGATATTCTTCTACATCCTTCTTCTGAAGCAACTTCTGCCAGTTGTCGGATGATATTGCAAAGGTAATGAATTCTACGCCCCTAATTCTGCCAATCGGGGATTGAGGTGCTTTTTGTTTGATGTTATAAGCCTGTGCCTCTTTCATGTTAGGGAAAGCGCGCAGCAGCAGCACCCCTCTGTTGCCGTCGAATGGCTGCTGAGCCAAGGTTAGCTTTTGGTTGCGGAAATAGGTGTTGTTATACTTCTCATACTTTGCCTCAATATCTTTAAAAGCAGCATGCTCTGTTGGGTATAGCATCACAAAATAATAAGCCGAATCCGGAGCGCTGGTATAAGCCAGCGGATCAGCGGCAGGAGGCTGTACCTCAGGTGCCATTGCCGTCGCTGTATCCAGAGCCACCGCTGGTACATCCAAAGGCGTGCCAACCTGAGCAGTGGCCGTCGTGTCAGAGCGATCGGTAGCCGTGGTATCAGGTATAGGAAGCGCCTTGGCAGAACGCTGCTGTTGCAGGGCAGCATTGCGCTCTCGTGCAGATGCCAGTGCGATATTGTTGTTGACCCGCTGCTCCGGTGTTCGCTCGTCGGTTAGCTGTGCTGTAGGGGGAGCGGGAGCTTCCTGACGGAGCTGTTGCTTGCTCTCCAGGTCCTGGTAGCGCTTGAGCAACTCGTCTGCACGCGGGGTTAGCGGACTAGATGGGTGCTGCTGCTTAAAGGCCAGCAGTTGCTGTTGAAGCAATTCGGGTTTTTCAGAGCGGGCAGTGATCATCACATGCAGGAAGGCCACTTTGTCAGGAATGTCATTAAGCGGGTATACCTGGCTCAATTCCTTGAGCAAAGCAGTCGCTTGCTGGTATTCGGCTCGCTCATACTGTGCATAAGCAGAGTCATAGAGCGCATGTGCCTTGATGTTATCCAGGGCATTCTGGCTCATGTAATTCGGGTCATCTACCAGCTTCGCATAGATCGTGTTTGGGAACTGCTGCTTGATCTTAGCGTAATAGGTGTCTTTCTGTTCACTGCCTGCTCGGCTGTAGATCAGGTATAGGCTGTAGTGCGCCTCGGCTGCATATTCGGATTGCGGGAAACGCTGCAAGAACTTCTCGTATGTAGCAGTGGCCTGTTCCGGAGAATTAAGCTTTTGAGCATAGATGTTGGCCAGGCGGAACATAGCGTCCTCCAGCAGTTTCTCTGACTGCTGTATGGCCAGTGTCGTGGTCGGGATATTTTGCAGGTATGTTTCCACCTGCGTCTGCAAGCGGGCAGAGCGGTTTTCTTCTGTTTCAACTTCTGCAGCTTCAGCAGGTTGCTCCATCGCTACAGCTTCTTCCTGGCCCCCCACGGTTTCTCCACGGCTCAGGAGTCGCCAATTGTCCTGCAACGGACGATCGCCCCAGCGCCTCACGAATTCAGAGCGGGCAGTGGCCATTGCCGCCGGGTTGTCGAAATAGAATACACCGCCTGTATTGCCGGCGCCTAAGGCTGCGTTCGGATTATTGCGACCTCCGACTGTTACGGCTGCCTGCTGCTCCTGTGCGCGTCGGGCTTTGCGTTGCTTATCCTGTTCCAACTGGCGAGCCTGCTCCTGCTGTCGCATTTCCTCTTCCTGCTGCACTATGTTTTGCACAAAGGCCAGGCGCTCGCCTTCGCTCATAGCGGCTAGCTGCTGCAAGCTGTCCTGTAATTGTATTGTGTTATACTGCTTCGTGAAATCTGCCAGCACATTGCGGCGCTCGAGCACTTGCTCATATTCTATCGCCTGCTGCGGGTATACCTGAACGGCACTATCGTAGTAAGCCTGAGCCAGGTCATATTTGTTCAGGTTCTCAAAATAGATCTCACCGGCCAGCAGGTAGGTATAGGCTTTCTGGTTAGGTATAGAGCCCGGAGTTTTCAGAGATTGCTCAATGTTCTGCAGCGCTTTGTCATAGTGCTGCTGGCGACGCTCAAACACGGCCATCTCATAATAGATCTTGTCGCGGTACTCGGTGTTTTTCTCGTCGCGCAGCATCTTCTGGTAATAACCCGCAATGCGGTTCAGGTCCTGCGCATCGTCCAGTTCCGATACCTGGCCCAAGTATAGTCGGCTGAAAAAGCCCAGGTCGTAAGGCGGGTTGCGGCGCAGGATGCGGCTGTACTGCTGATAGGCTTCCTTGCTTTGGCCACGATCCTGGTATAGCCGGGCCAGTGAGAAACGCACCCGAGACTGGTCATCCCGATCCGTAAAGTTAGGCAGCGACAGGTCCAGGTTTTCGATCACGGCGGCAGTATCGCCCTGCATCAGGTGGTATTGGGCGCGGGCCAGGTATAGCTCGCGGGCATTGTCGCGGTTAAGGCGCTCTTTGCGCAAAAACTCCGACACCTGCCAGGCATTGTCTGTCTCGCCAAGCTTCAGGAAAGAACGCATCAGCCATACCAGCGCTTCGTGTTTCACATGGCGGTCCTTGCCTGTGGAGTTCACATACCGGAAAGTCTGGGCAGCCTCCGGGAAATTAAGTTCGTAAAATCGCACTTTGCCGATGACCAGGTAGCTGTCGTCGATCCACTTGCTGTTTGGGTGGTACTGAATCGGGAAAGATGCCTTTTTGATGACATCCTCCAAATCGGCTGCGTGTGCTTTAAATGTCGCAGAGTCAATGGGCGGGAAAATAGGCAGTGGACGGTTGTAGTCATAAACCGTCTGGTCCTGTATGCTCTTTTCGATTGCATCAAGCTTCTCTTTCGCCAGAAAATAGCCATTGTAGCGAGCTGTCGTGTTATGATAAGCCTTGCTTAGCGGATTGTTGCGCTCAGCCGAACAGCCAGCCAGTATAAGGCAGGACAGCAAGAAGAGAATATATGATGGGTTTTTGCTCAAAGTATCGATCGTGTGCAGCATATATAAGGCGGTCGGGCCACCTATTTCATTATAACGGCCCGGCTATACCTGAAAGTATCCGGGCCTGGATAAGGCGCAAGCCTCAAGCCATCTACAAAAATACAATAATATGCCAATTATGTAAGGGGCTGTGGATAAAGCCTGAAGCCCGGTATTGAACTATAGAAAATAAGAAATGGTTTCAGCCCTCAGAAGGCATTTGAGGCACCTTAAAAAGCTGGCGAAATAAAACTGATTTGCAGAGAAGCCCATGAAAAAAGCGTAATTTTGCAAATCCTTGAAAAACAAAGCAGCGCATGTCACAGGCAGATGATCAAAAGCCAAAAGGCGAGGAATCGTTTAAGTCGTACCTGAAGTACTCAGGGCTGGCCTTTCAGATGATCGGGGCGATGGTGCTGGCCGCCTGGGCAGGCTCCAAGCTGGACGACTATATGGGCAACGAGAACCCCTGGATGACGATTGTGCTGCTGGTAGTGGCCGTGGTAGCCTCTATGGTATTGGTAATTATCTCATTAAGTAAAAAGTAAAGCAGTGAAATTCTTCAAAAACCTCCTCATTTTCACAGGTGTCGTGAGCATCGGTATTGGCTTACTCTCCTTTTATACCGGCACAGCGCTACTACACCCACTGATCTGGTATATTTTAGGCTTTATGGTGGTGGTCACGGCACTGGCCTTTTATGTGTCGCGACTGGGAGTAGGCTACGACCCCGATAACTTCCAGTTGTACTACTTTGGCTCGATGGGTTTCCGGATGATCCTCAGCATTGCCGTCATTTTTATTTATGTGTTCATGTACTCTGAAAATGAGCTACAGTTCGTTTTCAACTTCTTTGCCTTATATTTTCTATTTACCGGGTTTGAAATCTACAGCTTAATAACTAACTTCGCACCGCAATTGAAAAAGCAAAACTAAGAATAGCATTTGCGGATTTTAAATTTGCTTCTAAATCTCTCTTAATGAAGAAGTTATTTATTTTACTGTTTTCCTTCCTGACGATCACTGCTTCTGCAGAGGCTCCGGTTGAAGGCGGCGAGTTCAAGCCAGGCGATATGATCACCCATCACATCGCGGATGATTACAACTGGCATTTTGCCGATGGCGTAACGCTATACCTGCCTGTTATCCTGATCGATAACGGTACTCCAAAGGTGTTTTCATCAAGTAACTTCTATGACGAGAATCACGAGTTGGTGCCTTACGAAGGTTACATGGTGAGCCACGGTCACATCTATCGTGCTGATGCCAACGGACAGCCGGCTGCTGACCAGTCTTCTCTGATTGACATATCTATTACAAAGAACGTTGCTTCTCTTTTCCTTAGTGTGGCCCTGCTTTTTGCAGTGTTCTTCACAATTGCTGGAAGTTATAAGAAAAATAACGGCAAAGCGCCAAGAGGCATTCAGTCTTTCTTTGAGCCGATCATTATCTTTATCCGTGACGAAATTGCCAAGGCGAACATAGGGCCGAAGTATGAGCGCTACATGCCATACCTGCTGACAGTGTTCTTCTTTATCTGGTTCAACAACCTGCTTGGTTTGATGCCAGGTGGCGCTAACCTGACTGGTAACATCGCGGTTACACTGGTACTGGCTACACTGACACTTTTGATCACCGTATTTAGCGGCAACAAAAACTACTGGAAGCACATCTTCGCTACGCCAGGTGTTCCGGTGTGGCTAGCTCCGATCATGATCCCGGTTGAATTGATTGGTATCATTACCAAGCCATTCTCCCTGATGGTTCGTCTTTTTGCCAACATCACAGCAGGTCACATTATCATCCTGTCCCTGTTTAGTTTGATCTTTATTTTCCAGAGCATTGCAGTAGGTCCTTTGAGCGTGGCGTTTGCTACTTTCATGAACTTCTTAGAGTTGTTTGTGGCCCTGCTTCAGGCTTATATCTTCACCCTGCTTTCAGCGATGTACTTCGGTGGTGCGGTAGAAGAGCATCACGGTGACGAGCATCATTAATCTGTTTTTTATTTTTTTAACTATATATAACTATAATTATGTTAGCAATTTTGCTTCAAGCAGTAGCAGCTACAACCGATTTCGGTTTGGCTATCATGGGTGCCGGTATCGGTGCTGGTCTGGTTGCCCTTGGCGCTGGTTTGGGTATCGGTAGAATCGGTGGTTCAGCCATGGAGTCTATCGCGCGTCAGCCAGAAGCTGGTGGTAAGATCCAGACTGCTATGATTATCGCGGCTGCCCTTATCGAAGGTGTTGCACTGTTCGGTGTGGTAGTTTGCTTGCTAATCTCTTTCAAAGGCTAATATCCTTTGTAATTGGTCTCTCGTCCGGACGCATGGTCCGGACGGAGAGATCCAAAATAGTTAAATAGTTAAAAGTAATGCCGGTGAAGAGCCGGTGAACTGATTAGAACCTAATTATTCAAATTCATACACAATGGAATTAGTAACCCCAGGTATAGGTTTAATTTTCTGGCAGACGGTGACGTTCATCATCGTGCTGTTCCTGCTTTCCAAGTTCGCCTGGAAGCCGATCATGAACGCCCTGCACGAGCGTGAGACTTCTATTGAAAATGCACTGAGCGCTGCTGAAAAAGCAAAGCTGGAGATGCAGGGTCTGAAAGCAGAGAACGAAAAGCTGTTGGCCGAAGCCCGTATGGAGCGTGACAAGATCCTGAAAGAAGCTTCTGATGCTGGTAACGCCCTAGTAGAAACTGCAAGACAGAAGGCTAACGAAGAAGGTTCTCGCATGATCGCACAAGCACGTGAGTCTATCGAGAATGAGAAGCGCGCTGCTATCACAGAAGTGAAGAACATGGCTGCAGCTCTTTCAGTGGACATCGCTGAGCGTATCCTGCGCAAGGAACTGAGCAACCCACAGGCACAGCAAGAGCTGGCTAAAGATTATATCAACGAAGTAACGCTTAACTAATCGTATCACATAGCCTGCCACCGTTTACGTGTAAAGGCCATAATAAAGCAATATGTCAGAAATAAGAGTTGCTTCGAGATACGCAAAGTCACTGATTGAACTGGCACAGGAGAAAGGTGTTCTGGAGCAAGTGAAGGAGGACATGGATATGTTCGCCAAAGTGCTTGACCAAAGCAGAGATCTGAGACTCCTGATGCGCAACCCGGTTGTGAAATCAGACAAGAAGCTGGCAGTGATCAACGCACTGTTCAAAGGCAAGGTAAATGACCTGACCCTGGCTTTCTTCAGCATTGTAGCCCGCAAAGGCCGTGAGTCAGTGCTGGAGTTTATTGCGCCGGAGTTTGTTAGCCAGTACAACCTGTACAAAGGTATCACCACTGCCAGCGTAACGACAGCGGTACCATTGTCAGAAGAACTTCGCAACGAACTAGGTCAGCGTCTGGTAGCCCAGACAGGCCAACGCGTAGAACTAGAAGAAAAAATTGATCCGTCACTCATCGGTGGTTTCGTACTGCGTGTTGGCGATCAGCAGATTGACAGCTCTGTGAAGTATAACCTGAACAAGCTGAGAAATAAATTTAAAGACAACCCCTATATCAATAAATTATAATCATGGCAGAAGTAAGACCTGACGAAGTATCAGCCATACTAAGAGAGCAGCTATCTGGCTTCCGTTCTGAGGCAGAATTGGAAGAAGTAGGTACAGTACTGCAAGTGGGTGACGGTGTCGCTCGTATCTATGGCCTTTCCAAAGCACAGTCTGGTGAGCTATTAGAGTTTGAGAACGGACTTCAGGCGCTTGTTCTGAACCTGGAAGAAGACAACGTAGGTGCCGTAATGCTTGGCGACTACAGCGAAATCAAAGAGGGCGCCACTGTAAGAAGAACCAACCGTATCGCCTCTGTAAAAGTAGGTGATGGCATCATTGGCCGTGTGGTAAATACACTGGGTCAGCCAATCGACGGTAGAGGTCCAATTGCTGGTGACCTGTACGAAATGCCACTGGAGCGTAAAGCACCAGGTGTGGTATTCCGTCAGCCGGTAAACGAGCCAATGCAGACTGGTATCAAGGCGATTGACTCCATGATTCCAATCGGCCGTGGCCAGCGTGAGCTGATCATCGGTGACCGTCAGACAGGTAAGTCTGCCGTTGCGATTGACACTATCCTGAATCAGCGCGAGTTCTTCGAAAAAGGACAGCCTGTATTCTGTATATATGTGGCCGTAGGTCAGAAAGCCTCTACTGTAGCACAGGTAGTGAAGTCTTTGACTGAAGGTGGTGCGATGGATTACACAGTAGTTGTTTCGGCTTCTGCTTCTGATCCAGCTCCAATGCAGTTCTTTGCGCCATTTACTGGTGCCGCTATCGGTGAGTTCTTCCGTGATACCGGCCGTCCTGCACTGGTTGTTTATGATGACCTTTCTAAGCAGGCAGTTGCTTACCGTGAAGTGTCTCTGCTGCTGCGTCGTCCTCCAGGGCGTGAAGCATATCCTGGTGACGTATTCTACCTGCACTCGCGCCTTCTGGAGCGTGCCGCTAAGGTAAACGCATCTGACGAGATTGCTCGTAACATGAACGACTTGCCAGAGTCTATCAAGCACTTGGTAAAAGGTGGTGGTTCTTTGACTGCCCTTCCAATCATCGAGACGCAGGCTGGTGACGTTTCTGCTTATATCCCGACGAACGTAATTTCGATCACTGACGGTCAGATCTTCCTCGAGACCAACCTGTTCAACTCAGGTATCCGTCCTGCGATCAACGTAGGTATCTCTGTATCGCGTGTGGGTGGTAACGCTCAGATCAAGGCGATGAAGAAAGTATCTGGTACGTTGAAGCTGGATCAGGCGCAGTTCCGTGAACTGGAAGCGTTTGCGAAATTCGGTTCTGACCTGGATGCTGCGACTAAGCTGACAATTGAGCGTGGTCGTCGTAACCTCGAGATCCTGAAGCAGCCACAGTTCTCTCCAGTATCAGTTTCTGAGCAGGTAGCTATTATCTACTGCGCTACAAACGGTCTGTTGGACAACGTGCCTGTAAACGAAGTTAGAACTTTCGAGAAAGACTTCCTGCGCACAATGCGTGCTCAGCACCAGGACACACTGAATGCGCTGTTGGCTGGAAAGCTGGACGACGAGACAACAGGTGTTATCAAGCAGGTAGCCAGAGAGCTTTCTGCCCGTTACAAAAAGTAATATTTAAGTTATGAGTTAGAGACTGCTGACGAAAGCGGTCTCTAACTTTATGCTCATAACATACATAACATGGCAAGTTTAAAAGAGGTTAGAAGCCGCATCACATCGGTACAGTCAACACAGCAGATCACCAAGGCCATGAAAATGGTGGCGGCTGCCAAGTTGAGACGTGCTCAGGACAACATCCTGCGTATGCGCCCTTATGCGCAGCGTTTGAGCGGTATCCTGACCAATCTTTCTCAGCTGACAGAAGGTTCTGTATCGAACATTTATTCTGAAAAGCGTGAAGCGAACAGAGTACTTGTAATCGTGGTAACATCTGACCGTGGTTTGGCTGGCGCTTTTAACTCGAACATTATCAAGGCAGCCAATACACTGGCCCAAGGCAAATACCGTAGCCAGCTGGAGTCCGGTAACCTTACTTTCCTGACGATTGGCCGTAAGGGTGCTGAAGCACTGAGCAAGCGTGGTTACAAAGTGATTGGTGACTTCACAGGCACTTTCGCTAACCTATCCTTTGACACGGTACGCCTTGCTGCGGAACGTGCCATGGATGGTTTTGTTGCCCGTGAGTTTGATCAGGTGGATATCATCTACAACGAATTCAAAAACGTGGCGACACAAATCGTGCGCAACGAGCAATTTCTGCCGATTGAAGACAAGCCAGTAGAGGAAACCGCCAGCAGCATGGTATCTGACTATACCTTTGAGCCATCTAAAGAGCAGATCATTGAGGAGCTTATCCCTAAGTCACTCAAGATTCAGGTATATAAAGCGGTGCTGGAGTCTAACGCCTCCGAGCACGGTGCCCGTATGACTGCCATGGATAAAGCGACGGAAAACGCAGGCGAACTGCTGAAAGAGCTGAAGCTGACCTACAACAGGACGCGTCAGGCGGCCATCACCAAAGAGATTCTCGAGATTGTGGGTGGTGCAGAGGCGCTTGCAGCAAAATAAAAGCAAATACCAAATATTGAAGCAACGCCCATCACACCAGGTGGGCGTTCTTTTTTTGGGGATATAATACAGTGTGTTATATTTTTGTTAAAACATCGAATACAGGAATGTATGCTAGCCGATTAGTTGGAAAGTGTTCCCTATATTTGAGAAACTCAACAACATACACATGAAGTTAAGCGGTTTTAGATCCGGCATACAGACAATAGTAGCAGCAGTACTTTTAATTGCTGTGCAGGCTTGCACGACAACTAACAGCCCAAGCGTAGCAAGGGAACAGGGAAACCAGCCTGTGATAGGCGTCGAAGGCCGTCCAAAACTGATCGTTGGTATTGTGGTGGATCAGATGCGTTACGATTTTCTGTACCGCTACTGGGACAAGTACAGCGAAGGCGGCTTTAAAAGACTGGTAAGACAGGGCTTTAACTTCAAGAACAACCAGTACAGTTATGTGCCCACTTACACGGGGCCAGGCCATGCTTCGGTGTATACCGGTAGTGTACCCGCCTTGAATGGTATTGTTGGTAACTCATGGTATGATAGAAAAACAGGTAAATCCATGTACTGCGTGGAGGATACCAGCGTCAAAACTGTAGGGAGTACTTCAGATGCGGGTCTGATGTCACCTCGAAATCTGTTGACCACCACCATCACCGACGAATTGCGACTATCTAATAACATGCAATCAAAAGTTATTGGTGTAGCGCTGAAAGACAGAGGGTCTATTCTGCCGGCTGGACATACCGCAAATGGAGCTTACTGGTTTGACTCTCCTTCAGGCAACTGGATCACGAGCACGTTTTATGCGAACACCTTACCAAACTGGGTACAGGAGTTTAATAATCAAAAGCATCCGGATAAGCTCCTAAATGAGGTATGGAATACGCTGCTGCCAATTGAGCAGTATACCGAGAGCACAGCAGATGATATGGACTGGGAGCGTGCATTGCCAGGTGAAGAAAGACCGGTGTTCCCGCATAACATCCCGGCCATTCGTGGGAAAGATTACGAGCTGATTCGTTCTATACCTGCAGGCAACACATTGACAACGGAGTTTGCCAAGGCAGCCTTACGTGGCGAGAACTTAGGAAAAGGCAGTTTCACCGATTTCCTGGCGCTGAGCTACTCCACACCAGACTATGTCGGACACTCATTTGGGCCGAATTCAATAGAGGCTCAGGATATATACCTACGCCTTGACCGTGAGATCGAAGAGCTGATCAATCTGCTTGAAAAAGAGATCGGGAAAGATAACGTCCTGATTTTCCTGACAGCAGACCACGGAGCAGCCCATGTGCCGGCTTACATGGAGTCGCTTAACATCCCGGCAGGTATAGCTACCTCCGGCATCATGCGCGACTCACTGGAGCAGCACTTGAGCAAACGGTTTGGCAAAGGCCGCTGGGTGGAACGTTACACCAACCAGCAGGTATACCTGGACCGTAAGACAATAGAAGGCAAGAAGCTAACGAGAATAGAAGTACAGGAAGCGGCCGCCAACTATGTGATGCGTTTTGATGGTGTGGCGAGAGCCATAACAGGCGAAGCTATACAGCGTGCTGGCTGGGCTGGCGGTATGATGTCGCGCCTGGAGAGCGGCTACAATGCACAGCGCTCCGGCGATGTGATCGTTGTACTGCAGCCAGGTTGGTTCGAAGGCTATGGCAGCGGACCTCAGAAAGGCACGACACATGGCTCTTACGGTAACTATGACACTCACGTACCGCTGGTATGGTACGGATGGAAAGTAAAGCCGGGTGAAAGCTCCATTGAAACAGCGGTGGCAGATATCGCCCCTACAATTGCCTCATGGTTGTACATACAGGAACCGAATGGAAGTGTGGGGCGCCCCTTACAAGAATTAATGAAGTAACAATACCTGTCGGGACTAAGTAGACGACAGCTTTTAAGAAAGAATATATGATGGAGAATTTAGAAAAAAATAACCCATGGCATAGTGTGAGCTATGGTGAAGAGGCCCCGGCAGTCGTTACTGCTATTATTGAAATCCCGAAAGGTTCGAAAGCAAAGTACGAGCTGGACAAAGAGAGTGGCATGCTGAAACTGGACCGCGTACTTTTCTCTTCAGTGAACTACCCAGCCAACTACGGCTTTATACCTAAAACTTACTGCGACGACAAAGACCCGTTGGATATCCTGGTGATCTGTTCGCTTGACGTGGTGCCCATGTGCCTGATCGATGCGAAGGTGATCGGTGTGATGCGTATGATCGATAACAACGAAGAAGACGACAAGATCATCGCTGTGGCAAACAACGACATGTCGGTACGTCACATCAACGATATTTCTGAGCTTCCTCCACACACCCTGCTGGAGATGCGCCGTTTCTTCGAAGACTACAAGAAGCTGGAGCACAAAGAAGTGATTGTAGAGCAGTTCCTGGGTCGTGAGCCAGCTTACGAGATCATCAAAGAGAGCATCAGACTGTATGACGCTACCTTCGGTGAAGCTGCACCAAAGAGCACAATCTAGACTTTTACTTTTCCTGTAAAGCCTGATGTGGGGTAAAACCTATGTCAGGCTTTTTTATTTACAGCCGTTCAGCATTTGAAAGCCGTACCTGAATTGCGAACTTGCAGAGAAGAATGCCAGAAAAAGAACACAGCGGGATAAGGCGCCAACAGCCACTGGCAAGTTGGCTTAGAGCAGGTATAGAAGCCTTTCTCTACAGCAGTGTGTTCATTTCGCTCTGCGCTTTCGGGTTGACAGTGGAGACCTATCTGCTGACGGGCAATGAAGTATCCCTCCCAATGGCAGGCTTTGTGTTTCTGGCAACACTCTTTACCTACAACACCAGCAGCCTGCAGCGCACCTGGCGCGGGTGGGGTACAAGTATAGCGGGGCAATCCTGGAGCATACGGCACCAGCGGGAGTTGACCGTGCTGGCATTGCTTAGTTTGGCAGGGGCGGTAGTCCTCTTCTTCCTGTACGAACTCCGGATCAACCTGTGGTTTGTGCTGGCGCTGGCGCTAATCTCAGTTGGTTATACCGTGCCACTGGGGAGCAACCGGATGAAGCCTTTCAGGAGTGTGCCGCTGCTGAAGGTGTTTTTGATCGCTTTAGTCTGGTCTGCCGTGACGGTGCTGTTTCCTTTGATTGATGCAGCAGTGCAGTTAGACAGTCAGGTAATACTGATCTGGGTGCGGCGCTTCCTGTTTATACTGGCACTGGCCCTGCTATTCGACATCCGCGACTATACCTACGACCGCCGCACCCGCACCCTCACCTTTCCCGGTTTGCTAGGCGAGCACTATACACGGTTTTTGTCCCTCGGGCTCCTCCTGCTATACCTGCTGCTGGTACTGTTGACGGAGCAAGGAGCAATCTTGATCAGCTTAATGAGTGCTGCTCTGGTAGCTGGACTGATCGTGTGGAATGCCTCCGAAGAAAAGCCCCGAATCTATTATGCCTTATTAGCCGATGGCGCCATGCTGGTGCATTTTGCTTTCGTATACCTGGCTGTGAGCTAAGAGCGGCTCAAGTGCTGAAATGCCTGTGGCAAATGTTGTATTACGTCCGACGCGATCATAGCGATCTCTCCTACCGTCCCCTTGGCCAGATCACCGGCCAGCCCGTGCAAGTATACGCCCAGTAGACAAGCCTCTTTTAAGGTATAGCCCTGCGCTACCAGGGCTGTCAGAATACCGGTCAGCACATCACCTGTCCCGCCTGTGGCCATACCTGCATTGCCTGAAGTGTTGAAGTAAATGTCTCCTTCCGGTGTAGCGATGGCTGAATGACTTCCTTTGAGTACCATGTAGCATTGGTAGACTCTGCAAAATTCACGCAATTCCTCCAGCCTTTCATATTCATTATTGCTTTTGCAGACCAGCCGTTCAAACTCTTTGGGGTGCGGCGTAAAGATGACCTTCTCTTTTGGAAGCTGCACCTTGAGTTTGTCGCTGCTGGCAATCAGGTTGATCGCGTCTGCGTCGATGACCAGGGGCAGCTCAGAGGTAGCCAACAATTGGCCCAGCATGGTTTTGGTGACACGCTCAGTGCCTATTCCCGGGCCAATACCGATAGCATCAAATTTTTCTATAGTCTCCGGCAGCCCGGATAAATGCCTGCGGTTGCTGTCAGGTAAAAGCATGGCCTCCGGCACAGCCGTTTGCAGCACGTCATAGCCAATGGCGGGAGCCTGTACAGTGAGCAAGCCTACTCCGCTACGCAGGCAGGCCCTGGCCGCCAGCACTGCCGCTCCTATTTTGCCATAGCCTCCGCAAAGCAGCAGGGCATGTCCGTGGGTACCTTTGTGTGAGAATTTGGTGCGAGGCTTTAGCAGCTGCTGAATCTCTTTTTGGGTCACATAATGGAAGTTCGACTCCGCCTCCGCCAGGTATGTCGGACTCAGGCCAATACTGACGATGTGCCATTCTCCTACGTACTGCTCATGCTGTGGCAGAAAAAAAGCGAGCTTCGGCAACTCGAAACTTACCGTATGATCTGCCTGCACAATCGCTCCTTCTGCTGGCGTTTGCTTATCGGTGTACAGACCTGAAGGTACATCAATCGCGACGGTACAGTTGCTATGCTTATTTAGCCAGTTGATCGCATCGGCATAGAGCCCGGTGACAGGTCTGGAAAGACCGGTGCCGAATAAGGCATCGATAACACAGGCTTTGTCAGGTATAGCAGGCAGGTCATCTTTGCTGCTGATCTGGTGTGGGGGCACTTCATGTGGCAGTCGCTCCAGGTTGATCTGAAAATCCGTGGACGTCTGGCCGCCGTCGTTTACCAAGTAGAGCTTTACATCGTAGAGGCGCTGGTGCAGGAGCCGGGCTGCCACCAGTCCATCGCCGCCATTGTTTCCGGGGCCGCAGAAAATGTACACAGGGTGTTCCGGTGTAAATTTGTTTTCCAGCCAGCCCGTAAAGGCACGCGCCGCCCGTTCCATCAATTCTTCTGAAGCAATACCTTCCTCGCTGATGGTCTGGGCATCAGCTTCACGGGTTTGTTGGGCGGATAGGATTTTCATACGTTATTTTTATACTTCTGAACCTGAAGATAGTTATACGCATTTTGTAAACCCACATTTATTAGTTCGCTACTACAAGGTATATAAGCGTAAGCCGCCATGTTAAGACCATGATCTATCTTGCTCTAATTGAGCCCATACCTAAAAAGCCAGTGTTGCCGTCAGTTTGAACTTCAGGTTATCTTTAGCCTGTGGTAGCGCGTATGGCCCGTAGCGGTAAAATGCGCCTACTCCAACACCGGAGAAGGCGGAACTGATGATGTTGTTGAGCATCAGGCCGGATTCGAAAAAGCCTTTGCGCATGTTGCTGTACTCGAGCGGCTCTAAATCAGGTATAGACTGACGTAGATCGCCGATGCCCATGTTCTGCACGAGTACCAGGTCAGGCTTGAAGAGTTTGGTGTTCAGCAGGCGCTTGCCCAGGTCCTGGCGTAGGAACAAGGCTACGTAGCGATCAGAAAAAAACTCGTATGGGCGCATCGTCTCAAATCCTTCACCTGCATACACGTTGTAGTTAGAGCTATAGCTGCCGTAGCCATTGTATAAGCTTACAAAAGGCGCATCGCCCTGTACCCAGCCGCTTGCCAGCACAAAACTGGTCTCTCCTAAGCTGCGCTGCCGGAAAGCCCCTTCAGCACGCAAGTCGAGCTTGTTGTAGGTATAGCCGTCACTCTCCAAAGCGTCTATGCCTTGCGTGTACTGCAACCACAGCACTGGGTAACGGCTTGGCATGGGCATCGTGCGGTTGAATAGCTGCATATACTGTTCTCCATAGGCAAAGCGTATACCTGCTGTCGCTTCAGCCAGGTTGAATTCCGGCATTGCTATACCTGACTCAGGGGCGAAAAGCGGTAAGGTAGGCCGACGCTGTTCCTGCCGTATACCTGCCTGCCACTGCACATAACGCAGCATGCGCCCACTCAGGCCGGTACTTCGCTGGGTGGTATAGTCCAGGTTGGGTAACAAAGCAGGTCGCAGTTCGCTGACCAAACTACGCTCCCTGAAAGGCAACCGACGGCCACCCGGTTCTTCTACATCTTCAGCATAAGCGACCGAAAGCGTGAGTTCAGAAGGTTTGTGCAGCTTGACGGTGGCATCAGCACCATATTTGTGTTCCTTGTCGCGCAGGCCGTAGCCCCAGTAGCCACCAACCGTAAAGCGCTCCGAAAGCAGGCTGTTGGTATGGGCGCCTATACCTAGCCGAAGGCCTTCAAACCGACTTACCTTAAGCAAGCGGTTCAGGTCCAGACTGATGGGGCCGATAGGAAGCTGCTTCGCCATGAGGTACTCCATCGTTCGGATGGTGCGGTCCAGCTTTTGCGCCTGTCCTACACTGTCGAGGCGCTGGTAAGTAGTTTGCTCTTTTGCTGAAAGAGAGTCGGGGCGATACTGCTGCCAGAGTAGTTCCGGCTGTCGCCAGGCATCGGGGCGCTGCTCCAGGGCGATCACGCCAAAATCGCTGCGGCGCAGGGGCGGGTCCAGGTTTACGTTGGTGATGTAGGTGCGAATGTGTCCGTACGGCTGGTGCCCTCGCATGTAGATCTGCTGCACGGTTATCTCCACATCCAACTCAGCAGGGAACCACTGCCGGTTGGCTACTTTCACAAATTGCTGCTGCAGTTTCAGGCCCCTTTTGTCATCAGCGTGCGACTCGGCCAGCACGTTCTGCACGGCCCAGCCATCGCTGTTGATGTAGAGCAATCCTCTCAGGCCATTGAAATTCTTGCCGGGTTGAGGGGCATAGGAGATGATGAAGACCGTGTCAGCTCCGACCACAGCCGTTTCCTGTAGTACGAAGTCATAGCGCCTGATGCTGCCATTGCTCAGAGGACTCAGGTAGCGCTTCCCGAAGAACACCGGCATGTCATCATACACTGAAAACTCCCGCGCCTCAGCTGCTACTACGCCAAAACTGGGTTGCTGCAGCCCGGACACCCGTGTTGCCAGGATGGTTTCCTTTGAAAGATTCTTACCCAGCTGTGCATAGTCTGTGATGCTCTCCATCAGGAAGAGGTGCTGTCTGGTCAGTAGGTTGCGCATGCGCAAAAAAGAAGAGTCCTGCTCTGCCAGGCGCAGCGTATCATGCAAGTCGAGATCATCCGGTGCGTTGGCAGTCAGGATAAACTTGTTGTAAGTGCGGTAGGTATAAGCCGGAATGTTTTCGAGGCGGTGGCGGTCACGGTTTTGGTTGGCCAGCTGGATAATGCGGTGCGCCGGGTTTATACCTGACCGGATCACGACTTCCTGCAGCTGGGCTGCCGATGGTCGCAAGGTAATGTCGAGTTGAGAAAGTGAATCAACCGGAACCGTTTGTGGAGTATAGCCCACGTAGCTGAAACGCAGACTAGTGATCGGGCGGTTGTGGTGGAGCTGGTACTGGCCATCCAGGTTAGAGGTGGTGCCTGTCTCGCCTCCATTGACCACGATGCTCACAAAAGGTAGCCGTTCCCGGGTGTTGGCATCGCGCACTGTGCCCTGCATATTGTATACCTGCGCCAGGGAGGTGGCGGTACAGAGCAGAAGTTGCAGTAGCAAGAGCAGTCGGAGTGTTGGCATGCAGTAAATATAAAAAGAATTGGCGCCTCCCCATAGACAGAGAGACGCCAAACTATACCTGATGTACAGGATGAATGTTTAGAAAGTCACCGACATGGCCATGCCCATCTGCCCGTTTGGCAGCACAGTAGGGTACATGGCTGTGTTCAGACCGCCGCCCTTGGTGAGTTTGGCCTGTACCCAGTAGACAGTATTCACGGATATAATGCCTACACCTGCACCAGCCAGCACATCAGATAACCAATGGGCATCGTTCAGCACACGCAGCACACCAGTGCCACCAGCTATACCATAGCTCACCACACTTACCCAAGGGCTCTTGTGCCGGAACTCCTTGTCCATGAAAGTGGCGATCGTGAAGGCGTAGGCCGTGTGACCGGAGGGGAAGGCATAGGGCTTGCCGTTAGGTCTGTCTCTGTCTGTAAGTTTCTTGGTGGGCCATACGATAGCCGAAGCCAATGCTCCGGAAGAAAGGAGTAGCAACGTTTGGCGCCCGAGTTCGTGCCTGTTCTGAGACGAAATAATGTTGAAGCCATAGAGACCTACCAAAGGGGCCAGCATGGCAAAATCATCGGCGTTGGTTGCAAACTTAGGGAATACTCTGTGCCGGTAGTTAAAGACATCATCGCTGTTCAGGATACCATCTCCTCCCATGGTATAGATACCGGCACCGATCAGTGCGACGGCAGGTATAACGGCTCGCTTGAGGTAACGCTTGTTGTCACCCTCCAGTCGCTGTGATTCTGTGAAAGGCTTTTTCTGACCGGGGAGTACCGTGTCGCCAGGGGGTACGAAGAAACGTGGGTCTACGGAGATAGACCGGAGCGTGTCAGGACCGGGCTTTTTGGAAGGTTTTACCTGGGCAGTTGCCACGGTAGGACCTAGCAGGATTGTGAGCCAAAGTAAGTGTACAGTGAATAGCTGGTTTAGTCTCATATACTTGCTATAGGAAATACATCTGGTATTCTGAAGTGCATCAATCAACACCTCCCTAATTTTTAACGATTAAGAGTAGCATGAGTTTTAAGAGGGGGCCACATAGCATGCCGTAACATGTACTTTTGCCCGAAGCAGCAAGTAGTTTACCTGTCCACTTCGCCCAGCACGATATCCACGGAGCCAACAATAGCGATCAGGTCGGCTACCATGCAGCCGCGGCTTATTTCGGGCAGTACAGATAGGTTCACAAAGCTTGGGGCACGGCCATGGCAGCGGAAAGGCACGTCGCTGCGGTCGGTAGTGCGGAAGAAGTAGCCCAACTCGCCACGAGGCGTTTCGCCCCGGAAGTAAAGCTCCTGTGTGCCGGTCATGCGCATTTTCTTGGGGCAGGCCGCCTGCGGATCAAAGTCTGGGGTGCGCTTGTGCTCGCCGAGCAGCACATCAAGGCATTGGCTGATGATCTTAACTGACTCGCGGCACTCGAGCGCCCGCACATAGTTGCGGTCCCAGCAGTCGCCGGTGCTGCCCATGATGCCTTCGCCGATTGGCACTTCAAATTCCAGCTCAGGGTATACGCTATACCCATCGACGCGGCGCAAGTCGTGGCGCAGGCCGGAGCCACGCAGCATCGGGCCGGAACAGCCGTAGTTAATGGCTACATCCAGCGGCAGCACGCCAACGTTAGCAGTGCGGTCAATGAAAATCTTATTAGTGAGCAGGATAGTATCGAGTTCGTCGAGCTTGGGTTGCAGGTAGTTGATAAACTCACGGCAGCGCTCTTCAAAGCCGATAGGCAGGTCATAGTACAGACCACCCACCCAAATGTAGTTATAGAGCATGCGGGCTCCGGAGGTCCACTCGAGCAGGCGCTGGATGTGTTCCCGATCGCGCAGCAGCCACAAAAACGGTGTGAAAGCTCCAATGTCAATGGCGTAAGTACCGATCGCCAGAAAGTGTGAGGCTAGGCGATTGAGCTCTGCTACCAGCACCCGGATATATTCTACCCGCTTCGGAATCTGATCGGTTATACCCAATAACTTCTCCACGCCCATGCACCACACATGCTCCGAGTTCATGGCCGCCAGGTAATCCATGCGATCCACGTAAGGGATGGTCTGGTTGTAGGCCATGCTCTCGGCGTGCTTCTCAAAGCAGCGATGCAGGTAGCCGATGTGTGGCGCTACATTGGTAATGATCTCCCCGTCTGTAACCACCTCGAGGCGCAGGACACCGTGCGTGCTCGGGTGCTGCGGCCCCATGTTCACGATCATTTCGCCCGCCCGCAGATTATCCAGGCTGAACTTGTTCGGCTCCGACTGCAGCAGGTATTCTTTGTGCGTGGTAGACAAGAGGAGATTTAGTTTAAGGTTATGAGTTAAGCAAAGTTCGGAAAAATGGGTGAATTATGGAGAGGGAGTTTTGCGGAAGACAATGGGAAAGAAAAGTATAGTTTACTGAGTATATAGTATATTCGGTAATCCGGTTCGGGTTATCTGTGGAAAATGACAAAAACAGGATGTGGATTCCGTTTATACAGTAGTTAGCCAAAACTTAAAAGATGAATTTGATAAAAGAGAAACCAACTTTTACAATAAAGTTCTTGATTATGCTTCTGGTGAGCACAATTCTAATCAGGACAATAGGAATGCTCTTTGAAAAGGAAATAAGTGAATATCTAATACTATTCCCTAGTAGTTTATCTCAACCTCTGCAATGGTATAGATTTTTGACTTATCCTCTTGACAGTAATGGCTTATTTGGTTGGTTAAGAATAGCTTTAATAATTTTTCCAGCAGGATATATCATTGAGAAAAGAACCCATAACAATACTCTGGTTATCATAATTTTGATTTCGGCTTTAGTAGGAGGATTATTTTTTACTTTAATCAACTATGGCAATGGATTAAATCGGCCGGTTGCTTCAGCTGGATTGATAGCTTGGGGCTTTTGGATTGCTGCCATAACTTGTGGAATACTCCAATGGAAAGACTTAAATAGAATTGAGAAGGCTATTGTAATATTATTCCTGTTGAGCATATTTAGCTTCAACCACTCCGACTTTGGGTATTTCGTAGCTCAAATTGGGGTTATAGCAATTGTTTTGGCTTTTGTGCTGGCATTTAAGCCATTTAGTAGAAAAGCATTGGCTAATATGGTTTAAACAACATACTTCGGCCAACACGCTGTTTACATAAGCCGTTACTTGCAATTTCTATTTATGAAAAAAGCTCTACTTATAGTTCTGATCATTGCTTTTCAGCTAAATGTTGTGGTTGCGCAAAAAGCGAGTATTGAATCAATGAAGGGCTTGATTGAAGCAAGGTATAGAGTAAGTCTGGATTCTGTAGACTTATGCGACATCTACATTCTTGAAGGAGAAGTGTATGATGAAAAAAGCATCAACAGTGCTCTAAGAAATTATAAAAAGCAGCAGATTATTTTTACTGAGCTTGTTGACTTATCAAAGACAACATTCTTTAACCGTGATTGCAAATATGTCACTGTTCTTAGTACGGGTAGTAATCAGACCGAAGAAGAGAAGGAAAGGATTCTTTCTAAAGTCAGAGCTAACTTAAATGATAACCTTCCAAAGCTTGTCATACGTGACTATGTATGCCAAGATTGCATGCAGGTAGTTGTAGATGGTATGCCTATACGGGTATACCAAGCAAGGCAATTAGTCAATGACATAAAAAAAGAAGACATACAGAATATTGCAATGTATGACACTCCTAATCCTGAAGTCTACGGAAGTAATGCTAAGAATGGATTGGTTGAAATATACTTAAAGAATAAGAAAAAAAGCAGGTAACGTTTTGTGCATAGTTTAGGCTTCGGCTTTGCATATACGAAACGTTACATCAACATCATGAAATTACTCAAAATTATAGCTTTGTTCCTGCTGCTATTTTCTATTAATACAGCATTGTTTGGACAATCGAAGAGTGAACAAATTAAAGCTATTAGGCAGGAGTTTACGAATATCAACAATACAACTACACTTAAAAAGGTGAAGTTAGAGAACGAAGAGTTCTTAGGCAGTATGACAGATGGTGGTGGTATACTGACCGGATACTACGAAACAGGGATAATTAGAAAGATACATCAGTGGGTTGGGCTTTCGAATGGGATTGAAATAAAGGAGTACTATTTTCAAAATGGAAGTCTGATATTTGTTTATGAAAAGTTCAACGCCTTTGTGTATGACAGCAAGAAAGAACAGTTTGATCAATCCAAAACAGAGAGAACTTTTGAAGGACGCTACTACTTTAATAACCAGAAACTTATTGATTATGTAACTACTGGGCATAACCGATTTGAAGACGACTCCATAGACCCGGAAAAAACGTTGCTGAAAGAAGCGAATGATTATTTTAACTTGCTTAACAAAAAGAAATAAAGCAAGTTAATCCAGCTCAGCCTTAACCCTTGCGGAGCATCGCTAATCAACTACACTAGTCCCTTGCAAGGATGAATCAATACCCCTCCCAGTTAATCTAAAAATAGCTGCATGAATTTACAGGAGCATTATCATAAACTGTATCAGGATTCGATTCGCTGCATACAGGCAGATGCTTATCAGATCGACGAGTTAATTGATGCTACCAGTGATAACAGATTCGGGATCACCCTTTTACTGCGGCCAGATGATGTTGTAAAAGAAGAGATTCAAAAGCTACTCTCCAAGCTTAAACTGATCGAACCAAATCAGTATTTTTACCGGGATTCGGATCTGCATGTAACCGTGATGTCGATCATTTCATGTTATAATGGCTTCGACTTGGGGCAGATTCGGGTGGAAGATTACGTAAAGACTGTCAGAAAAAGCATACATGGGTTGGGTCCCTTTGAGGTAGAATTCAAGGGGCTTACTGCTTCTCCGTCCTGTCTGATGGTGCAGGGATTTTTAGCGGATAATACGCTTAGCCAGCTTCGTGATAACCTGAGAAGTAACTTCCGGGATTCAGGTTTAGAGCAGTCCATTGACAAACGTTACAGCATACAAACAGCTCACTCGACAGTAGTCAGATTTAAGGAAAAACTCAGAAATAAGGACGAATTTTTAAGGGTAGTAGAGAACCACAGGGATCATTCCTTTGGCACATCCATAGTCAACACAATCGAGTTAGTATACAATGACTGGTATCAGCGGAAGGAATATGTGAAAACATTATGCAAATTTGAACTGTGATAGCAAGCTGCCGATCTTCACTCACAGTAAACCCCTCAACAAACCCATGCTATACCTGAAAAGAACCGATTCAGATGATCCCGACTTTGTAGCGCTCGTCAGATTGCTCGATGCAGACCTGGCTATTCGGGATGGAGAAGAGCACGCCTTTTATGCACAGTACAACAAGATCGACAAGATAAAGTATGTCGTGCTGGCTTATGAAGATGGGAAAGCCCTGGGATGTGGCGCCATCAAAGCATACGAGCCGGGTACCATGGAAGTGAAGCGCATGTATGTGCTGCCAGCCAGCAGAGGCAGAGGTATAGCCGGCCAGGTATTGGCCGAATTGGAGGGGTGGGCACGGGAGCTTTCCTATACCCGCTGCATTCTAGAAACCGGCCTGAAGCAGCCGGAAGCCATCAGCCTCTACAAAAAGAACGGCTATCAGCTATTCCCCAATTACGGGCAGTATGCCGGGGTAGAGAATAGTGTGTGCTTTGAGAAGATGGTGATCTAAGTTTTGTCCTGCTACGCCTCCGGCTTCTCCCGCTTATCACCGAACGGATCTTCTGAAGAAATCAGCTGTACTGGCTCACCCCGGAAACCGCTGTACTCGTTATGGTTGTCGTAAGGCACTTTGATGCCGTGGTAGTAGTCCTGTAGCTTGTAATCTTTGCGGAGCGGGTGACCTTCCCAGTCGGCGGCACAGAGGATGCGGCGCATGTCTGGGTGGTCTTTAAACAGAATGCCCACTAGGTCGAAGATCTCCCGCTCCTGCCAGTCGGCGGTGCGCCAGATGTGGCTCACGGTCGGCACAGTAGGTATAGGCTGCTCCGAAGTGTTGTTGCGAGGCACGATCACTTTGAGCATCAGGTGGTGGTCGTAAGGTATAGAGTAAAGATTATACACCACTTCCATGGTGCCGGCCTCGGGGCCGTTGTCTATACCTGTCACGCTGGAGAGAAAGTCGAAATAAGTTGCTTCGTTGTCGTGCAATTCCAGGCATACCTCTGCCAGTCGCTCCGTTTGGAGCACCAGGAAGGGCTGCAGGTTATTGGCATGCTCCGATACGATCACCTCCGCACCAAACTGCGCTGCTACAAAGTCCTTTATCTCTCCGAAGTGCATGGGTTTTTAATGAGTAATTATTAATGAGTAATGATTAGTGACTAATGACTCTTTAATAAGTGATGATTAATGAGGAGTCGTTTTAAACGATCGGGTTTTGCTGATCATCCGGCTTTGATGGATCATTACTCATTCCTAATTCTTCATTAGTCATTCTTGGCTCCTCATTAGTCATTATTAATTCTTCATTACTCATTACTTTTTCAATTCGTTTTGCCATGATCTGCTGCACGGCACGAGGCTCGCGGATGGTTTCCTGGCGGATGATCTCCTGCAGGCGCAGGAAGCCACCGATCAGTGCTTCCGGTCTTGGAGGGCAGCCGGGTACATAGACATCCACAGGTATAATGCGGTCCACGCCCTTCACCACATGGTAACCGTGCTCCCAATAGGGGCCGCCGCAGTTGGAGCAGCTGCCCATCGAGATCACATAGCGCGGCTCCGGCATCTGCTCGTAAAGGCGGCGGACACGGTCGGCCATTTTAAAGGTGACAGTGCCAGCCACGATCATCACATCCGACTGACGAGGCGAGGCCCGCGGTATGATGCCGAAGCGATCAAGATCGTAGCCGGAGGCGTAGGCCCCCATCATCTCGATGGCGCAACAGGCCAGACCAAAACCCATCGGGAACAGCGAGGTCAGTCGCGCCCAGTTGAGCAGGTCGTCCAGTTTGGTGATGATCACACCGCCTTCTCCCGTCTTGTCCTGTGGAATGTTCAATGGTTAATGATTAATAACTAATGAGTAATGAATAAATCTGTGCTTGCTAACGATGGTTTTCTGTTTTAGCTGTTGGCTTTTCGCTGCTCGTTTAAGCGCTGGTATACCTCCTTCGGTATACGGGAGCGGCTTTGCGGCACCACCGGCTTGGGTCTGATCCAGTCGAGGTGGCCTTTCACCCAGGCATAGGCCAGACCAAGCGCCAGTACACCGATAAATATAAACATCTCAATCAGGGCAAACCAGCCCCATACACCGTCAGTGGCCTCGATCAGATCGCGGCGACCAAACACTGTAGCCCAGGGAAACAGGAAAGCTAGCTCCACATCGAAAATGATAAAGATAAGCGCCACCACATAAAACCGCGGGTTGAACTGCACCCATGAGTTGCCGATCGGCTCCTCACCTGATTCATAAGTCGTCAGCTTTTCGGGGTTAGGTCTGTTGGGGCGGATAAGCCTAGCGGTAAACAGACCGATCACCACAAAGATTGCTCCCCCAATCAGGAAAAGCAGGATCGTTCCGAAATCAGACAGGTAGGTTTCCTCCATAGCGCCGCAGCAGTTTTACACAAATTTACGATAAAATAACTTCTTGGCATAAGCGCTGTTCTGGCTACAGGCAAAGCCCGGATTCAGGCATAACAAGTCATCTTCAGCATACATATACAAATGCCGCCTGCCGACGTTATACAAACAACCTTTCCTGACCTATGCCTGTACCAGATAATCCACTATACCTAAACCAAATTGCGCTATGTTAACCGGACGCGTCAATGCACCAGAGATCAATACGCCGCACGGCTGGCTCAACACCGACCGGAGCTGGTCTATCAAGGACTTCAGAGGCAAGATCGTGTTGCTGGACTTCTGGACCTTTGGCTGCATCAACTGTCAGCACATCGTGCCGGACCTGAAACGGCTGGAAGATGAGTTTGCCGATGTGCTGGTAGTGATCGGTATACACTCCGCTAAGTTCGATGCTGAAAAGCAGACCGAAACCATCCGGCAGGCTATCCAGAAATTCGGGGTAGAGCACCCAGTGGTAAACGACGCCGATTTTGCCATCTGGAACCAGTACGGTGTGCGGGCATGGCCTACTACGGTGCTCATCGACCCGAATGGCAAGGTGGTAGGGCAGCATGCCGGAGAGGGTGTGTACGATACCGTGCGGCCTTACATCCAGCGCATGAAAGAGGAGTTTATAGATGAGCTCAACCAAACGCCTATACCTGTGCAGCCTGAGGCTCCCGACTCCGGTATACTCTCCTTTCCCTCCAAACTGATCAGCGACGCAGAGGGTAACCTATACCTGTCTGACAGCGGGCACAACCGCATTTTGAAGCTGAGCCAGCAGGGACAGGTGCTCGAAGTGATCGGCAGTGGAGAAAGAGGTTTTCTTAATGGTGGCTACGCAGATGCAACCTTCAACGAACCACATGGTTTGGCTTTGCAGGGCGATGTGCTTTATGTAGCCGATGCCAAGAACAACGCCATCCGCAAAGTGGACCTGCAGCACCGCATGGTCAGCACCGCCGCCGGCACCGGTGAACTGGAGTACTACTTTCATGACGACAAGCGGCAGGAGCCTGTGAACCCCAATAGCCCCTGGGACCTGCTCATACACGGGCGCAGCATGTTCATTGCCAATGCCGGCAATCACCAGATCCTGCGCATGGACCTGGAAACCGAGCAGGTATACCGCTTTGCCGGAAGTGGCCGCGAAGCCCTCACCGACGGCCTGCTGGACGAAGCTGCCTTCAACCAGCCCAGCGGACTCTCTATTCGGGGCGAGGTGCTCTATGTGGCCGATGCCGAAGCCAGTGCCATCCGCACCGTCAACCTCAAGACCGGCATGGTGCTCACCCCGCTTGGCCGTGGGCTGTTTGATTTTGGGGATGTGGATGGCGACGTGGACGATGCCCTGTTGCAGCACTGCGTAGGTCTCGAGGTGATTGACAGCGACGTGTACATCGCTGACACCTACAATGGCAAGATCAAAGTGCTCGACATGGAACGGCACCGCGTCCGCACCCTGACGGACGGCTTGCACGAACCCAATGACCTGCTATACCTGAATGGCCATCTTTGGGTCACCAGCACCAACAGCCATCAACTCTACCAGATCGACCTGAACACAGGAGCAAAAGAAGAAATCAGAATAAGGTAGAAAGTCTGGAAGTTAGAAAGTCAGAAAAGTTGTGCTTGTAGCGACGTTACACCGTAACGTCGTATTGCTACGCAGCAGGGCAGTTTCCGTAGGGACTGGTCGCGACCTGTCCGAATCATGCACCAGCAATCCTGTCCGAATCGTGCATGGGTAGTTATACCTATACCGTCACTTTCGCCTCGATCAGGTTGTTGCGCATTTTCTGGAAGAAGCGGAGCGTCACCTGGAAGATTGGGCTCATGATAAAGGTATATAAGAAAGTAGCTATAAAGATCGGGCCGCCCAGCACATAGCCTATACCCAGGATCAGGCACTCTACCATGATGCGGGTGCGGCTGACAGACATGTTGACCCGCTCCGACAAAGCCAGCATGAACCCATCGCGCGGACCTGCGCCCACACCACCTGCAACATACATTCCACCGGCTATACCTGCTATCACCACTGATACGGCCAGGTTCAGGTAGTCGAGTGGCGTATTGGTGGCCGATGGCAGGATGTCGAGCCAAAGGAACATGTCCATGAACGGCCCTACAAGAAGCGCGTTGAGGAAGGTGCCCACGTTAATATATTTGCGGTTGATGAACCACGAAATAGCCACAAAGAATAACCCCACAATTACGCTCCAGGTACCGATCGTAAAGCCGATTTGTTGAAACAGCGCCACATTGAGCACCTCCCAGGGGTGCAGGCCCAGGTACTTCACCTTCACGGCAATGGCATTGGCAAAGCCGAACAGCAGCAATCCAAAAAAGAAAAAACTATAACTAACTACTTTTTCGCGCATAATCTGGTGGCTCTGTTTGTAGCAGGAGCCGGGTTAGAACAAAATTAAGCGCAAGAAAGTTAATTTTGGCCGCAATAAGAACGAGGGCAGGGAGCCAAATACATATTGTAGTGGGTGATTACCAGATTTAACAAATAAGTATTATATTCAAAGACTGAAAAGTCTTATTAATAAGTTGATAGAGCAATTATGATGTTGAGGTGGGCGTATACTTGTTGTTTTTGTTTGCTGCTTGGTTCCGGAGCATTTGCTCAAACTGAGATAGTCGACTACATGGGCCGCCCCATTATGGCAAAGCAGTACCTGGATGTGAAGGGCTCGCCTTATCTGGATGACGAATGGCAGGAGGGCTGGGTGAAGCTGGAAGACGGGAAAGAGTACATCGGCGTTCGGCTGAAGTATGACCAGGTTGCAGATGAGCTTATGTTCAGTAACAAGAAAGGAGAGGCGCAGTTGTTTATGCAGCCTGTCGTGGAATTTGAACTGATGAAGCGCTTGTTCATGAGAGGATATGAATCCATTGATGCTACGCCTTTAGATGCTTTTTATGAAGTACTGGCCGATGGCCCCACACAGCTTTTGAAGCGAACAACCAAACGGGTGTATGAAGAGGTACCTTATAGCTCTGCGACAAAAGTGAAGTCCATCGTGGCGCAGGAAAGTTACTACCTGGCCAACAGAGAGGGAAAGCTGACGAAGCTGAAAAAGGACAAGAAGTCGCTGATCAAGGCCATAGGCAACAGGCAGTCTGAACTTGAAGCGTATGTAAAAGCCAATCGCCTGGACCTGAGGCAGGAGCAGGACATGGCCAAGCTTGTAGCTTACTATAATAATCTGGAATCTTAATTTTAACTTAAAAACAAACGCCCTATGAAAGCTGTCTTCTTACGATTCGGTTTAGTGATGCTGATCGGCTGTTGCTTTAGCCTGCAGGCGCACGCGCAATTCACGCATACCAACGACATGGAGGCCCGTCCGGTGCACGAGTACAACACCATCACCATGATAGGCTCGCCGTACCTGCACAAAGAATGGGCGAAAGGCACCCTGACGCTCAAGAACGGCACGGTTTACCAGGGCATCGACCTGATGTATGACCAGGTGAAGGACGCCATCATCTTCAAGGCGAAGAATGGCGACGTGAAGGAGCTGCTGGAGCCAGTGCAGGAGTTTAAGATAGGGTATATCGAAAACAACCAGCCTGTAGAGCGTACTTTCCGCTCAGGGTATAGCGGCGACGGGGTGTCGGCCAATGCTTTCATGGAAGTACTCGCCGATGGACAAGTGTCGCTTTTGAAGCGCACATCCAAAAAAATATTTGATCGCAAGCACTACAGCTCGGCCACTATTGACAGAGAAGTGCAGGCAAGCGAAGACTATTACATCGCAGTGGGCGACAGGGCAGTAAAAGTGAAGAAGTCGAAAAACTCCCTGCTCTCTGCCATACCTGACAAAAAAGATTACCTGGAGACTTACATCAAATCAAATGCGCTAAACCTGCGCGACGACAGCGACATGGCCAAACTGGTTGCCTACTACAACTCGCTGTAGGCTTTCGTAAAGCTTGTTAAAGATATTTAAGCAGCTGCCTGGTTGACGGGTAGCTGCTTTTTTACATTCAGGGCTTGCTGCAGATGCCGCTCCTGGTGCAGGGCCACAAACTCCAGCGTCTCCCCAATGCGCAGCTTCATCAGTTTGAAGAACTCAACAGGTATAGCCTTTTTATTCAGGTTGGTGTTTTTGGCTTTGTTGAGGAGTTGTAGCAGTTCGGTTTGGTGATCCAGAAACTCCTCCAGCGTCTGGCGACCCAGTTGGCTGTTGTTAGGGTTCATGTGGCGCACGGTCTTGCTTTTCTTGACGTTGTCCGGCCGCACCATATCCAGCGACTTCTTGCCGAGCCAGCTGTAGCTGATTGTCTGCTCAGGCTTGTCATCAGAATTTGCCGCAATGGCCTTTGCCAGTGCCGGGTTGTAGTAGCGACTGTAGCGGTTCAGGTGCTCCAGGCACTCAAGTACGCTCCAGCTGTCGGGAGCGGGTTTGTAGTTGAGGAGGGAAAGCTCCAGGGGCAAAAAAGCAGCAACAACAGTGTGCTTCTGATTTTCGACAGTGCGGGAGATTTGGTCTAAGGCATTCATAGCATTCATCGTTTTATATTGTACGCATCAAAGGTACAGCACGGCTTAAACCCAATCCTTGATGAGCGTCAAGATTTACGAAGCGGCTACCTGATCCGGCTCAGTGTTTCGGGGGACATGCGCAGGTATGAGGCGATGTACTTTTTGGGGATGTGTTGGAACAGGTGAGGGCTCCGCTGCATGACACGCTGCAGGCGCTGCTCTGGCTCCGGCAACAACAGGTCCACTTCCCGCTCTATCTTGCCCACCAGTGCCTTTTCAAGCTGCTCGTACCAGAAGCGCCTGATGTTCGGCCGCTGCTCTATCAACTGCACCAGATCGGCCTTGCTTATACCTAGCAGTTTACTTTTTTTGAGGGCCTGTATGTAGTAGTCAGAGGGTTTGCCATCGACAAAAGACGGGAATGACACCAGCAAGGTATGGGGGTAGCCGAAGCCCACGCAAATTTCCTCGTCAGGCAGCGGGTAGTAAATGCGCAGCGCCCCACTCGCGACAAGGTATAGCCCCTGTTCTACCTGCCCCTGCCGTATCAGAAAATCATACCTGTTGAGCTGCACCTTCTTCTTCCACAGTGGCAGAAACGCAGCGATATCGTCAGGGCTGAGGTAGGGGATTTGGTTGAGGAGGGAGAGGGGCATGGGGAATTTAAAAATATGAGTCTTCTGCCACCTCAGAAAATTCTTCTAAAACAGCGTCTGTCATATATTCTAATCTTTTCTCTTCAGCAAGTTCTTCGACTGAATCATAAGAAATAAATGTACAAGACTCTGATAACGGTCCGCTTTCTAAAAAAGTAAAAACAGGGCGGGTAATTTCCTGCAGAACCTTTTCTTTTCTCTCATTTGGAGCTACAATATGTGCCTGGATTTTCAGGTTGGGTTGAAGAGCCATTAAATCGGCCATTCTTAAGATACCGGAGTAAATCGAAGTAGTATGCTCCACTTCAAATGCTCTGATTATAGATCGTCCTTTAATCCAAAGTATATCAATATTCTCAATAGTCTTTAAAGTGGCGCTATCATAGTTAAGCGGAAGATCCTGTAATACAGAGTTTTGTTTAATTGGGCTCCAAACCTCAAGAACTCTACTTCTATCGTTCTTGGGAATCCAGATTTTATAATTCATACGCTCACCAATACCAGCAAGTAAGCCTTGAATTTTTATAGAATCGCGAGATTGTGAAGGTTGTTCTGTAGAAACAGGCGCCTCGTCATTTTCAGGAATAGATACAGTAACTTTCTTATTATGCTGTGTTTTTACAGTAGGTCCTTTCGACTTCTTTTTATCGCTATCGCTTAAAGGAAAACTAGTAGGCTTTTGAGTCTGTTTATAAAGCAACTGTTCTAAAAACTGTCCGTCAGTATCATCGAATTTTCTCAAGCTGCCTCGGACCATGCTCGTCCATTTACTACTTGTTTTTTCTTGATCAGCAGTGAATGTGAGATTTTCCCAGCAAATGTCTTCATAGATTGGGACAGCTAAATTCAAGGGTAACCATACTAGAGGCTTCACTTTGAATCTCAGTATGAATGGGTCATCCTCGGTTAGAAAGATTGGAGAGTCATCTACAAAAAACTTATCTGTAACCTCAAGTATGCCAATCCATCTTGATAGCCTTGTTACATAACAAATAAACCTATCCCCAACCTTAATTTTAGAGGCAGCGGATCTTTGGCCTTCTCTAAAACCTGATATGGTCTGGTCAGATTTATTAAAAGCTTCAAGCGTATCAGGTGAGAATAGATTTACAAAGTATGCCATATCTAAAATTATTGTCTAATGTGAAAGTATACAATAATATATAGATTTTAATGTAAAATCGGTGTTTTTTACCTCCTCTGCTCAAACCGATCAAACCCCTTCAGCCCCTCCTTCTCCTCTACCTCCACTTTCTCTACTCGTGCGCGGTCCGGGCCTTGGTGCGCCCATTCCTCCAGTTGTTTCAGTGCTTCAGGCTTTCCCTCCGCCTCCAGGTATACGGTGCCGTCGGGTTCGTTCTGCACAAAGCCGTACAGGCCTAGCTCCAATGCTTTGCCCTGGGTGCTGGCTCTGAAAAATACGCCTTGTACCCGGCCATGTATGCGCATGGCCACACGCTTCTTGTCTTTGTTTTCCATCAGGTATAGATATCGCTTGTTCACTCAGAAAAACGGAGGCGACAGGTATAGGTTGAGGTAAGCAGGTGTAGCAGTCGAAACAGAACGATTAACCCCGGAAGCCGTGTTATCAAATGGAGCAGGAGTTTTAGCTGATTCCTGAAATTTAGAGTATCTTTAACGCCCCCTCGCGGTAAGCCGCAGGGCAGATTTAAGCCATACGATATGTCATTACTATTCAATGATTTTAAGAGCTGGGAAAAGCATTGCGCTGAGACCGGAGAACCACTATACCAGCCTGTGCTGGAGTACGAAGTAGAACAGAAAGGCCGCACCGAGGAGTTTATCTGGGAGAACATCGCCAAGGCATACGAGGTGATGAAGGATGCCGTGCAAACCGGCCTCACCGAAGACATGACTTCCCGCTCAGGCATGGTGAACAACAGCGCCAAGAAAGTAGCCAAGTCGCCGGTAACAGTGCTGTCGCCGGAGTTTCAGATGCTGGTGTCGCGTGCACTAGGCGCCAAAGAGGTGAACTCGTGCATGGGACGTGTGGTAGCCGCTCCGACTGCCGGTGCCTCTGGTATACTGCCAGGCACATTGACTACCCTGCAGGAACTACACGGACTCGAAGACCGCAAGATTCACGAAGGCCTGTTGGTGGCAGCAGGTATAGCCCTCATCATCGAGCAGAACGCCTCACTGGCTGGAGCCGTAGGCGGTTGCCAGGCCGAGACGGGTAGTGCGGCAGCCATGGCGGCAGGTGCCATTGTGTACTGCCTGGGCGGCAATGTGGAGCAGGTATTCACGGCAGTGGCCATTACCATACAGTGTATGCTGGGGCTGGTATGCGACCCGGTGGCAGGCCTGGTGGAAGTACCCTGCATTGTGCGCAACGCCAGTGCGGCCGCTATCGCCTACTCTTCTTCACAGTTAGCCATTGCCGGTGTGAGTGCTGTTATCCCGGTTGACCAGTGCGTGGCGGCCCTCGGCGAAGTAGGCGAAAGCATGGAGCGCAAGTATAAAGAAACAGCCCTCGGCGGTTTGGCTAACACCCCAAGAGCACGTGAAATAGAGAAGTTCGTGTTGGTGCAGGATGTGGAGATTCTGCCGGATGAAGACGAAAACAGCGAAGGAGTTTAAGAGTTATAGAGGGAGCTCTTTTGTAGCGCGATCAATAGAAAAAGGCAGTGATTGGTGAGGTCGCTGCCTTTTTCGTTGCTATACCTGCATTTTGGTACTGCTAGCCCTGCTGCATAGCTACTCACTTAAGCCAACAGGCTGACCATTTGCTATACCTGCTTTAAGTGCCTAACAGAGGCCTGGAGTAGCCGAAAGCAGTTGAACTTAAGCAGCTCGGGCTGTTGTTGCCGCAGTAACGATACAGTTCATCACATTTTGAAGGTGTTTCGTCACATTTTGAATGGCAAATGTATAGAAGTCAGTAAGTTGCACGTTAGTATTGCAAGCTGCCTTTGCCTCAGCTTTAACCTGTACAGGAAGTTTACATGAAGAAATTCTTTTGGTGGTGCGCCGGTGCCGACGATACGATTCTTGAGAAGTGCTCTAAGTCGGAGCACATAAAATATGCTGGTGTCGGTGCCACCGTTTTATTTACAGGTGTGCTGGCCAGTATATCGGGTGGCTATGCCCTCTATACGGTGTTCGATGCTGTGCCTATGGCCGTGGCCTTTGGTTTGCTTTGGGGTGCCGTTATATTCAACCTCGACCGCTTTATCGTTTCCACCATCCGCAAAGAAGGCAAGTTCTGGCGAGAACTGCTGATGGTGACGCCGCGTATCCTGCTGGCCCTGGTACTGGCCGTGGTTATTTCCAAACCACTGGAGTTGAAGATCTTCGACAAGGAGATACAGGCCGTCCTGAAAGAAAAGCAGGCAGAGTTGGCGATTCAGCACAAAGCCTTGGTGAACAAGCAGTTTGCCGAGGTGGACTCTGTGAAGTCGGAGATTGCAGGTATACGAGCCGAAGTGGAAGCCAAAGTGCAGGAGCGGAACAAGCTCTACGAAATGGTAGCAGCGGAGGCCGATGGTACTGGCGGTACAGGTAAAATAGGCAGGGGGCCCATCTATGAAGAGAAAAAGCAACAGTATGACAAAGTAGACGAAGAGCTTAAGCTGCTGCAGGCCAGTGCCGCCAATAGGATTCTGGTGAAAGAGCAGCGCATTGCCGACCTGATGAAGCAGTATGACAGTACCGTGTCGGAAGGACAGGAAAGCTTCTCAAACTACGATGGCCTGATGGCCAGAATCGATGCCCTGAACCAGTTGCCATGGCTGCCGGTATTTTTTATTACGCTGCTGTTCATATGCCTGGAAACGGCGCCTATTTTTACGAAACTGATCACCAGCAAAGGACCTTATGATGACATCCTGAAAGGACTGGAGCACGAGCGCACGACGCAGGAAATGCATCGGGTACAAGAGCGTCAGAAACAGTACGACACCCGCCAGGCTGTAGCTGAAGCAAAGTTTGCAGCCCGTCAGGAGTTTGAGATCGAAGCCAAGCGCGAAGAAGAGCGGATAAAGTCTGATGCACATCTGGATGTAGTCCGCGAATCAGCAGCTGTATGGCGCGAACGCAAACTGGCCGATATCAGCCGCAGCCCAAACACCGCCGCCGACATCCTGAATGATGGCGAGGAGAGCAGCTATTATAAGTGGTAAGCTTTTTTGTGTTCCGCAAGCGACGTACTTTTTCCAGAAGTTAGTATCTTGTTGCGTACTAACACACAGGCGCATGACCGTTTCAAGAATGGCCCAAAACCTCATCGGCTCTGAGATCATCAAGCTGGCCGGTGAAGTGAACGCAATGATTGCGAAAGGGGAGCAAATCTGCAACCTTACCATCGGCGACTTCGACCCAAAGATTTTTCCTATACCTGGCGAACTGCGGGCTGGCATTGCCGAGGCCTACGCCGAAGGACATACGAATTACCCGCCGGCCAATGGGGTGGCCGTGCTGCGCAAAGCCGTAGCCGACTTCACCCGCGACCGGTTAGGCCTGACTTACTCTGAGAACGATATTCTGGTAGCCGGCGGCTCACGACCGCTGATTTACGCGACCTACCTGGCCCTTGTAGACCCGGGTGACAAAGTGGTTTTCCCGACGCCATCGTGGAACAACAACCACTACTGCCATCTTTCCAGTGCCACGCCTGTAATGGTGGAAACAAGTCCGGACAACAACTTTATGCCAACGGCCAACGACGTGGCTGCCAGTCTGAAAGGAGCAACCATGTTAGCCCTCTGCTCTCCGCTCAACCCGACTGGCACAATGTTCTCCAAAAAAGACCTGGAAGACATCTGCGACCTGGTGATTGCCGAAAACAAGAGCCGTGGAGCAGGAGGAAAGCCGCTTTACATTCTTTACGACCAGATCTACTGGATGCTGACCTTCGGGGCGCACCAGCATTACGACCCGGTTAACCTCCGCCCTGAGCTACGCGACTATACCATTTACATCGACGGTACTTCCAAGTGCTTTGCCGCCACAGGTGTGCGTGTAGGCTATGCATTTGGCCCAACAGTGGTGATTGATAAGATGAAGGCAATTCTTGGACACGTAGGTGCCTGGGCGCCAAAAGCTGAGCAAATAGCCACAGCCCGATTCCTGCACCAGACAGATGCGGTAGATGTGTTCCTGGACGAGTTCAAGCACAATGTGCGCGAGAGTCTGGATCTGCTCTACCACGCCTTCAAAGACCTGAAAAAAGAAGGGTACAACGTGGATGCCATTGAACCGATGGGCGCCATCTACCTCTCCGCCAAGCTCGACTTAGCTGGTAAAACCACGCCATCAGGCCAAGTGCTGCAAACCAGCAAAGACATCAGCTTCTACATTCTCGAAGAAGCTAAATTAGCCGTGGTGCCTTTCTCCGCCTTCGGTTCTGCGCCAGATTTGGGCTGGTTCCGATTGTCTGTAGGAGGTGCCTCTCTAGAGAGCATCAAAGACTCACTGGGTAGGTTGAGGGAAGCGCTGCGAAAGTTGAAGTAAGATAATGCCGCAAGGCACTCCATTTATTGAACCTATGTAACAGCAAAGCCGCCTTCAATCAATTTGAGGCGGCTTTGCTGTTATATCTTATTCAACCCCTACTGATATCTGTCGGCTTATACTTTCCTCCAGCGAGATGAACGTTTCGGTGCGGTGCACACCTGCTATACCTTGCATTTTCTCATTGAGTACCTCGCGCAGGTGCTTCGTGTCGCGACAGATGATCTTGACGAACATACTGTAGGAGCCCGTGGTGTAATGAAGCTCTACAATTTCAGGGATGTCGCGCATCTTCTCTACCACCTCTTTATAAGCCGAACCCTTCTCCAAAAAGACACCGATAAAGGCACAGATGTCGTAACCGATAGCAGCCGGATTGATCAGTAACTGTGCTCCCTGCACGATGCCCATCTCGGTCATTTTCTTCAGGCGCACATGTATGGTACCCCCCGAAACACCGAGTTCTCTGGCAATATCCGTGTATGCACGGTTGACATTCTGCATCAGCAAGTGCAGAATCTGACGATCAAGTTTATCAATTTTTAAATCCATTCCCGATATCTATCCTGTGTTTTGGTTATTTGTCAAAAATATAAACTATATATTATTTAATTTTTAACGAATGTATTTAAATGTTAAATAATTTTCAATATATATTTCTGGTAATTATGTTTGTAATACATCAATTCACTAAAAAAAAGAAAATATGGAATTGCAAACACTCGCAGAGCCCACGGTGCTGGAAACTACCATGAAGCACCTGAGCCGCACTTCTCTGCCGAAGGTACTCAAGGTACAGCAGGGGATTATCCGTGCCACACACGACTTCATGTTCAAAAAAGGCCTGACGCAGCTGATGCCGCTCATGCTATCGCCCATCACCGACCCGCTCAACCATGGAGTAGTAGACGCCTCCATCGGTTATGCCGACCAACGCTGGAGCTTGACCAAGTCGATGATCTTTCACAAACAGCTGGCTTTAGTAAACCCTGAGCTAGAGAGCCTATACATTGTGTCGCCCAACGTGCGGCTCGAGTTCTCAGACCGCGCTGATACAGGCCGTCACTTGTTCGAGTTCACGCAGGTAGACTTCGAGTTTCGCAGCAAAGATCGCTTCTTTGTGATGGAGTTTATGGAAGAACTGGTCAACTACATTTTCGCCCGCCTAAACAAGGAAATCCCTGAGCTCCTGATCGAGTTGCGCGGTGAGTTGCTGCCACAGTACGAAAAATGGTCGGTTTTCCGCACCGAAAAGCTAGAAGCCGCCCTTGGCCCGGACTATGAAAAGATTAAGTCAGAAGAGGCAGCGGAGCCGTTTTGGCTGGTGAACCACAAGCGTGAATTCTATGATAAAGAAGATCCGACTCACCGCGGCACCTATTTAAACTACGATGTGATTTGGCCAGAAGGATTTGGCGAAGGATTGTCAGGCGCTGAGCGTGAGCATGAGCACCAGCAGATACTGAAGCGTATGGACGAGGTCGGCACCAGCCAAGAGACTTTTAAGCATTATTTGGAGGTTGCCAAATCAGGTTTATTGCCTAAAACTGCCGGAGCCGGATTCGGTGTGGAGCGTATGACGCGTTTCATCTGCCGACTGAAGGATGTGGACGAAGTAACTGTGTTTTCGCGCAAGCCATGCACGCCGGCCATTTTTTAAAGGTATAGCGTATGGACGACGGTAATAATAGTAGCTTGGGAGACCAAGCACACAATAGAACATAAAAGGCCTGCAATTTGAGTTTGCAGGCCTTTTTACTTTTATAATAGGTGTATAGCGCGAGCGTCAACGCGAGTGTTTATTATCGTGGGGCCTCTGGCCTCTGAAGCTTCAACGGGTTAACTTGATAACTGGGCCAGAGGCCCCTCCATATTAAGTCACGAACGTGAACGCTCGCACCATAACTGTAGGACGTCCCGAATCCAGTCCGGCATCTTCAACTCGCGCCAGACCCTACTTCCCTTCCCGCTCTTTCCAAAGCTGGTTAAACGACTTTGGCGCAACTTGTAGCGGTTCTCTGCGCTTGCTCCACGTATCTTTCAGCACTTGCTTCAGCACAAAGTTCTTCACGCCTGCAGGTGCCATATTCAACAGCTTGCGGCTCTTCATGGCTTTCAGCCACAGCTTGAAAGTGGTGCGCTCGCTCTTCTCCGTGAAGCCTTGTTCCACACTTTGGCGGCGGTTGAGCAGCAGCAGGTTGTGGATATTGATTTTGACAGGGCACACTGAGGTACAGGCACCGCAAAGCGAACTGGCAAAACTCAGGTGCTTGTTCTCGGCCATGCCGTTGTAGTGCGGCGTGATCACCGAGCCGATCGGGCCACTGTAGGTACTCTCGTAGGTATGGCCGCCGATGTTCTTGTACACAGGGCACACGTTCAGGCAAGCGCCGCAACGGATGCAGTTTAATGCTTCGCGCTTCTCAGGCAATGCTAGTAACTCCGTGCGTCCATTGTCGAGCAATACCACATACATCTCTTCCGGACCGTCCTTTTCGTTTGGCTGGCGTGGTCCTGTAAAGATGGTATTGTAAATAGTCACTTGCTGCCCGGTACCGCTGGTGCTTAGCAAAGGCCAGAACAGGTCGAGGTCCATCACCGATGGCAGGATCTTCTCTATACCTACAATGGCAATGTGCGTCTTTGGGAAAGCAGTGGACAGGCGACCGTTACCTTCGTTTTCCGTTACAGCTACACCCCCGATATCGGCGAGCAGGAAGTTACCGCCGGTTATACCTATCTCGGCCTCGGTATACTTGGCGCGGAGCAAACGGCGGGCAGTGGCTACCAGCTCTTCGGCGCTATCGGTCGGGGCAATCTTTAGCTTCTTTACAAAGAGGTCCGCAATGTCCTTTTTAGACATGTGCATGGCCGGCGTCACGATGTGGTAAGGCCGTTGCTCAGCCAACTGCACAATGTACTCACCCAAGTCGGTCTCCACTGTCTCCACTCCGTTCTTCTCCAGGAAGTTGTTCAGGTGAATCTCCTCCGTCGTCATCGACTTGGACTTTACTACCGAGCGGGCACGCTTGCGCTTCATGATCTGACCGATTTCCTTGAGTGCCTCCTCGGCATTGCGGGCCCAGATCACTTTGCCGCCGCGGGCCGTGAAGTTAGACTCGAACTCCATCAGGTACTTATCAAGGTTATTGATGGTGTTCGTTTTTATAAAAGAAGCTCGCTCGCGGGCGAGTTCGTGGTCGCTGTATTGGGTAAGGCCACGCTGCACAGCGGCGTTATACTTGCCGATGTTGAACTTGATGGTCGAGCGGTGGCCCAGGTCAAATGATTTCGTTTCCGCGTCCTGCAGAAACTGTTTTAGTCTACTCATATAAATAAACCCTGCGGTTTTCCTGAAACGGCTAGTAATCAGGAAGTGCTATTAAAAAGAAAAACACCCTTAAAGTTAGGGTGTTTTCCTCAAAGCTAATAAATGCAGCTCGTTTTTATGTTAAACGGCTGTTCGTGCAAGTTTAGTGTACTACTTTTTGTTGCTATCTACTACGATGCGGTTGTCACGGTTGGCCAGCTCCCATGTCACGTGGAACGCCAGACGGGCGGCTTTCTCAGCTTTCTCGAAGATAATCTTGTCTACCGTGTCAGTTGCCTTATGGTAATCGGCGTGTACACCGTTGAAGTAGAACACGATCGGAATACCGTGCTTAGCGAAGTTGTAGTGGTCAGAGCGGTAGTAGAAACGGTTTGGATCGTTCTCGTCGTTGAACTTATAGTCCAGACGAAGACCTACGTGCTTCTGGTTTACCTCTTCGTTGATCTGGTGCAGTTCCGAAGAAAGTTTATCAGCACCGATCACATAAATATAGTTCTGGTCGTTTGTCTTCTCAGCGTCGAAGTCCATGCGGCCGATCATGTCGATGTTGATGTTGGCTACCGTGTTCTCCAGCGGGAAAACAGGATTGTTGGCATAATACTCAGAACCCAACAGGCCTTTTTCTTCAGCCGTTACGAGCATGAACAGGATGCTACGACGTGGACCCATGCCGTCTTTCTTGGCCTGTGCAAAAGCCTCTGCCAGTTCAACGACAGCTACTGTACCAGAGCCGTCATCATTAGCACCATTGAAGATTTCGCCGTCTTCTATACCTACGTGGTCATAATGCGCAGTTACCACGATCACTTCATCTTTCTTGTCAGTACCTTCGATGTATCCCAGTACGTTGTCAGATGGAAGTGCTTCGCTCTTACGCTCTGTCTTCACCTTTACATCTTTCACAGCTGTGAAAGTACCTGGTGTAGGCTTGCCTGCTTTCGCAACGGCGTTGGCGTAGGCCAGCATCTTCTCTGGTGTTGTGCCCAGCAGAGAGGCGCCTACCTGTGGCGATACCATCATGGCTGCAGTAGCTCCGCCTTGCGCACCATTGCCCTTCAGGCCGATAGACGGACGCGTCAGGAAGTTGCGGTAGCGCTGTGTCATCGTGCCAAATTCACCTGCATTGGCACCTGTCACGATCAGTACGCTCTTAGCACCACGCTTAGTGGCGGCATTGCGCTTAGTACGGAAGTCATTGCCCCAGTCAGAAGCTTTGTCAGTACCGCTCAAAAGGAACTTGCCGTCGGCGCCTTTTGGCTCACCACCCAGCACCACGACCATTTTGCCGGTCACGTCGAGGTTGGCGTAGTCAGAGTAGTTGTCAGCGTCAATACCGTATCCGGCGAATACTACTTCAGCAGTTTGTTCGGTCTGGTATGGAGAGGCGCCCAGCACGAAGAAGTCCTGCCCCATCATGAATTTCTGCTTGCCAACCATGATGTAGCCGTCGCCCCACTGGCTGCGCTCCAGCGCTACAGGCTGGTAGTATGGGTTGGCATTGTTCTTCACTGGTCCAACCAATCCATCTTCCTTAAACTCGCGGGAGATATACTCGGCAGCCATCTGCAGGCCTTTAGAACCTGTGTCGCGGCCCTCGTACTCATCCGAAGCGAGTATGTGGAGGTGCTTGGACAGGTCAGCAGCCGTGATGGTGGAGGCATACTTCGGAGCGGCTTCGCGCAGTCGCTCAGCTTCCGTGGCGGTGGTTTCAGCAGTGGTGCTGGTGGTAGTAGGCGTGGTGGCGCAACCTGTGGTCAGGAAGGCAGCCAGCGCATACACATAAAACTTGTTATACTTCATGTCTGTGTAAGGTGAAGGTAAGGTTATGGATTGTTATTGTTTATAGATCAAGACGGTTGCAAAAGCAGCCACGCCTTCTTTCTTGCCCACAAAGCCCAGGTGCTCCGTGGTGGTGGCTTTAATAGAAAGATCATGCTCCGGTATGCCCATCACTTTGGCCAGGCAGGCTTTCATCTCCGGAATATGTGGATTCACCTTTGGCTCCTGCAGGCAGATGGTTGAGTCGATGTTGCCGATCTCGTAGCCTTCGCGGGAAAGCAGATGCACCACTTCTTTAAGCAGAATCTTGCTGTCGATGCCCTTGTACTGCGGGTCTTTGTCAGAGAAATGGAAGCCGATGTCGCGCATGTTGGCGGCACCCAGCAGAGCGTCGCAAATCACGTGTATCAGCACGTCGGCGTCGGAGTGGCCTAGTGCGCCGTGTGTGTGCGGAATCTTGATGCCGCCCAGCCAGAAGTCCAGCCCTTCCTGCAGTTGGTGCACGTCGTAGCCGAAACCGGTTCTTATTTTTAATTTCATAGTGCGTGTTGAAGGTATAGCAATGCCTTATACGGCAGGTATAAAAAGTAAATATAGTGCTTTTACCCTTTTGTCATGATGCAGCAGGTGCATTTTTAAGGGTATAGACTCAAAACAGACAGAAAGGTTTAAAAGCAAAAGCCAGCCACCGGTTAGGGCAGCTGGCTCTTATCAGACTATATATGAAAAAGCGCCTTTGGCTTAGGCCTTTGCTTCCGCAAGGGAAGGGTAATCGATGTAGCCTTCGGCACCAGGAGAGTAAAATGTATTCTTGTCGGCTTCCTGCAATTCTTCATTTTGGCGGAAACGCTCCGGTAGGTCCGGGTTAGAGATGAACGGCACCCCAAAGGCTACCATATCTGCCTCGCCAGCTTCAATCACGGCGTTGCCTTTTTCCTGCGTAAAGCCCGCATTGATGATCAGGTTGCCTTTGTAGATCGGGCGATAGCGCTTAGCAATATTTTGCTCAGCATGTGGAATCGCGCTCACATCGTTGAAAGGCTCTGACAGGTGCAGGTAGGATAGGTTGTAGTTGTTCAGCTTTTCGATGATGTAGTCGAAGGTCGGGATGGTCTCCTCGTCCAGCGTCATTCCGAAAATACCGTGCAGGCTTGGGTTCAGACGAACACCCACACGCTCTACTGGCATGACTTCCTGAATCGCCTCAATCACTTCAAACAGAATACGGGCTCTGTTTTCCTTGGAACCGCCATACTCGTCGGTGCGGATGTTAGACGTGCCATTGAAGAACTGGTGCAAGAGGTAGCCGTTAGATGCGTGAATCTCTACGCCGTCAAAGCCAGCATCTATTGCATTTTTGGCAGCAGCCTTGTAGTCCTGCACGATCTGCTTGATCTCAGGTATAGTCAACTCACGTGGAGTAACAGTGTTTTTGAAGCCCTCAGGAGTGTAAGCCTGTGCATTTGGGTTGATGGCGGAAGGAGCCACCGGGTACTCGCCATTGTGAAAGTCAGGGTGTGACATACGCCCCACATGCCACAGCTGCGCGAAAATCTTTCCGCCTTTAGCGTGTACAGCATCAGTTACTTTTTTCCACCCAGCGACTTGCTCCTGGCTGTAAATGCCTGGCGTGTTGACATAACCCACGGCTTGCTCCGAGATCTGTGTTCCTTCCGAAATGATCAGGCCGGCACTTGCGCGTTGAGCATAATAAGTCGCCATCAGGTCGTTGGCCACATTGCCTTCGTTAGCGGCGCGGCTGCGCGTCATGGGTGCCATGATCACGCGGTTGTTCAGTTCTAAATCTTGTAGTTTTATCGGTCTTAAAAGTGGTTGTGACATATATTTCAATTGTTAAATTGCTGATTGTTAAATTGTTGTTTTTTTGTGCACGGGTTGGGTTGATCGTTATTCGTTGATTTTTCGTGCACGATTCGGACAGATCGCAACCTGTCCCTAGTTGTGCCCTCGCTCGCGTCTCGCGAGTGTGAGCTATACGGCGGACTCCGGCCGCTATTTTTGTGCCACTAGGCACAGGTGGCGGGACACCACCAAATGCCTCACACTCGCGAGACGCGAGCGAGGGATCTAAACTCCCTAGTCCCAATCCGGTGCGAAAGGTGGGTTGACTACTCTCTGGTTGTCTTTTTTGAGTTGGTCGATCTGGGCGACGTCTTCTGCTGACAGCTCAAAGTCGAAGATATCGATGTTATCTTTCAGGCGCTCTACTTTGGATGTTCTAGGTATAGCCATCACACCGTCTTGCTGCACCAGCCAGCGTAGCGATACCTGCACTTCGTTCTTTCCGTACTTTTCGCCTATACCTTTCAGAACCGGATTGCCGAGCACTTTGCCTTGCGCGATCGGACTATAGGCCGTCAGCGAAATGCCGTGCTCACGCAGGTAGGTATACAGCTTGGTCTGGTTGATCAGCGGGTGGTACTCTACCTGATTGGTGATGATATCCGCGCCGGTTGCCAATACCTCATCGAGCAGGGCAGTGGGGTGGTTGCTTACGCCAATGTACTTGGCATAGCCTTTTTGCTGTGCTTCCATCAGCTGGTCCATGTACTCAGCCACAGGTACATTGCGGTTAGGCCAGTGAATCAGCAAGAGGTCCACATAGTCGGTTTTGAGCTTGCGCAAACTTTCCTCTACCGAGGGCATAAAGTCTTTCTTGTATAGACTCTCCCTGAAAACCTTCGTGGTTAGAAAAATCTTGTCGCGTGCTATACCTGCGTTTTTGATGGCCGATCCCACACCCGCCTCATTCTGATAGATTTGCGCGGTGTCGATGTGGCGGTAACCTTCAGAGATAGCAGCGGCTGTGATTTCACGTGCCTGATCATCTGACAATTGAAAAGTACCCAAACCAAGGGCAGGTATAGATGCGTCTTTTATCTGTATATGCTTCATAAAATATATTTCAGTTTGTACCTTATTTGTGTATACAAATATTGGTATAAAAAAATAGCTTAGCCTCTGAGCTTGTCGAGTAATTTGCTCACTAAAATTGCCTCCTCCTGCGTCAGGTTATGGAAACGCTGGAAAAAGGTGGGCATCTGCTCGTCTATCTGACTAAGTAGTTCCGTGCCTTTCGGAGTAAGCCTTAGCTCAATCATGCGACGGTTTGCCTGGCAAATATCACGGGTAACATAGCCTTTCTCAATCAGCTTATCAACCAGGCGAGTCACGTTGGAGTTGCGATCCACCATGCGCTCCTGCACTTCTCCAAAGCAAACGGGCTTTGGTTGCTGACCGCGCACGATGCTCAGTACATTGTGCTGCTGAAGCGTAAGTCCAAATTGCTTAAAGAAAGGTATAAACTGCTGATTCAGCCAATTGTTTGTAAACAACAGGTTAACTATCATCCGACGATGATTGTCCTTGAAGTCTTTCTGCTGTATTTCGTCTTCTATGCGCATAGGCTGAATATGGGTACAAAGGTAATGTTGTTGTTTGTATATACAAATGTTATGCCCAAAAAGTTGCACGCTATACATATAGCAGACTGAAGCGAAACTTAAGCAGGATCAGTCCCAGTAGGCCTGTGAAAGCTGCCGGCCTTCTGCCGAGAAGGCTAGCTCAAGTTCTCCTGATTTGCCCTTAAGCACTACCTGATAGGTGGTAATGTCGCCTTTTATAACAACTTCGGCCTCTTCGGTCTTGTAGTTGGGGTAGTTTTGAGCGATGGAGTTGGCGACAGCTTCTGGTAATTCTGAGGAGTGTAAGTTTCGCTTGTACTGCATAAGCTCACCTGAGTGTCGAAAAAGTGCGCTATGTGCTGCCGCATGCATATTGAAGTCAGCCTCGTAATCTTTACCGCTCCTTTCCCACTCAATATCAAAGGCAAGTGGAAATGTGTTCAGTAGGTTTTGCCGTACCTCCAGCGGCACTTTTTCTGGCAACACATCATCGTCACAGGAAACCAGAAGTCCTGCAAAAAGTGTAATGGTGGCGAATCGTAGCTTCATGATTATGTAATGAAAGGTAACCTGATGATTTGGTCCTAAGCTTAGCATGCAAATCTGAAGAAACTTTGTAGAATAGGTTATTAATGATCACTCCAGTACAAAAGCGGAGGGAATACTATTTGTCGGGAGGGGCCAGGGAAGGCTGCTTGCTGGTTGGGCGGCCTTACATGGAATTTAAAAGCCTGAGGTAAAGAACCCCAGGCTTCTGATTAAATGAGTTTTGGCATTCGTTAATCCCAGTATACCTGCTGTGCCTGCTGGCCATCGGCGGAGTAAACCAGCTTTTCGTCTTTGGTATTGTTGTCCAGTTCAACCTGGTACAGCATGGTCTGGCCTTCCTCCAGTCGCTCGATGTCATCCAAACGATAGGCAGCATAGTCTGTGTTGATGGCTGCCCGCACAGCGTCCGGTAATTCAGACTCAGGTATATCCTGCTTGTGCTTTATCAGGCTCCCCGAGGCATTAAACAGTGCACTATAATCTACTTTGTTTACATCAAAATCTGCTTCGTAATCATCTCCTTTCTGCTCCCAATCAATGTCGGCGGCATCGGGGAAACTACTGAGCAATGTTTCTTTTACGGCGGCAGGTACGTCGTCAGGATTTACGTCATCTGAGTTATTGTCACAAGCAAATAGGGTGCTTGCCATAAAAAGCATAGCAAATGCAGTCTTTTTCATTTTCTTCAATTTAGGTTTTACAAATCGGTTGTATAGCATGTTACGGACCGATTTTGGAGGAATTCTGAAGAAGAGAGGTATATTTTGAAAAAGAAAAAGCGGCTGCAGTTTTCACCACAGCCGCTCCTATTTATATAAGCTATACCTTGTCTATGCCTCCTGCTCCACTGGCTGGGCTTTTTTCTCGGCCTTATAAAGTAAGGTAGAGCAATTGTTCGGATCAAGCACCTGCTTGGCGCAGCGCAGGATGTCCTGCGGCGTCACGGCCTGTATCTTCTCGCCCTCGGTGTTCACGAAGTTCGCATCGCCGAGTAGCTTGCCATAGGCCAGGTTCATGGCTCGGTTCAGCAACTCAATCTCTGAGAATACAATGGAGGTCTCCGCCTGGTTCTTCACCTTGTTCAGCTCTTCTTCGTCCACGAGTTTTTCCATCAGCTCTTTATTAATGGCCTCGATGGCGGCATTGGCCTCCTGCAGGTCCACGCCTTCGTTGAGTTTGCCTTGGATGATGAGCAAGCCCGGTTCGATGGAGCCGGTTACCGAAGCCGAGATGGAGTTGAACAGCTTTTGCTCTTTCACCAGCTGCTCGTACAGGCGCGAGGATTTGCCACGGCCCAGTATGTCGCTGATCAGGTCGACGGCGTAGTAGTCTTCGTGATTGCGGTGCGGCATGTGGTAGGCCTTATAGATGGCGCTCAAGGGTACGTCGGAACTTGCTTCGAGCACGCGCGGGCCCTGCTGCTTTGGCTCGTTGGGTATAGCACGCTCGTATTTGTTCCCGGCAGGTATAGGGCCAAACCATTTTTCGGTGAGCTCCTTCGCCGTCTCGAAAGTCACGTTGCCGGCCACGACCAGTATGGCGTTGCTCGGGGAGTAATGTTTCCTGTGGAACGCTTTCACGATGTCCATGGTGGCGTCTTCGATGTGCGCGATCTCTTTGCCGATGGTCGCCCACTTGTATGGGTGCTGCTCGTAAGCCAGCGGGCGCAGCTTCAGCCACACATCGCCATAAGGCTGGTTCAGGTAGTTCTGCTTGAACTCCTCTACTACGACCTTACGTTGTACTTCCAGTCCGTGATCGCTGAAAGCGAGGTCCAGCATGCGGTCCGACTCCAGCCAGAAACCGGTTTCGATGTTCTGGGCTGGCAGCGAAAGGTAATAATTGGTGATGTCGGGGCTGGTGAAGGCATTGTTTTCGCCGCCCACGCGCTGCAAAGGCTCGTCGTATACCGGGATGTGTTTGGAGCCGCTGAACATCAAGTGCTCAAACAGGTGCGCAAAGCCGGTGTGCTGCTCTTCCTCATCGCGGGAGCCCACGTCGTACAGTACGTTTAGCACGGCCATCGGGGAGGTGTGGTCTTCGTGCACGATCACACGCAGTCCGTTATCCAGCGTAAATTCCTGAAACTGTATCATAATCTTCTTCTCTTTAAAGGGCGGCAACCGATGTTACCTTTCCCTGATTTCTTTCCTGTCAATTCTTTTTCAACAGGTATACCTTGTGCCCTGTTCAATCAAAACCCGCAAATACTTGCAGGCCTGTCAGGTTTTCTGTAGCTTTTGCTTTCTTTACGGACTTTCGGACGCCGCTTGTTGCGTATGCCGGGGTCGGTAAGGCACGAAGTACCGAACAAATTTATAAATTAGCACCATAATCGGCGGCCAAAGCAAACGTTATGCTGCCATATCACAACGAATTTTCCGCATCATAAGATGAATTATAACCGCAAAGAATACTCTGACGACGAACTGATCGCCTTATATAAAGGTATCTTGAAGCCCCGCATGATCGAGGAGCGCATGCTGGTGCTGCTGCGCCAAGGCAAAGTGAGCAAGTGGTTCTCGGGTATAGGGCAGGAAGCTATCTCGGTGGGCTCGGCCATGGCGCTGGAGTCGGACGAGTACATTCTGCCGCTTCACCGCAACTTGGGCGTGTTCACAAGCCGCGAAGTGCCTTTGGACAGACTCTTTGCACAGTTTCAGGGCAAGAAGACCGGCTTCACAAAGGGCCGCGACCGCTCTTTCCACTTTGGCTCCAACGAGCACCACATCGTGGGCATGATCTCACATTTAGGGCCGCAGTTGGCGGTAGCCGACGGTATAGCCTTGGCTGACTTACTCGATAACAAGGAGAAAGTGGCGCTGGTGTTCAGCGGCGACGGCGGAGCTAGTGAGGGCGACTTCCACGAGGCGCTTAACGTGGCGGCTGTCTGGAACCTGCCGGTTATTTTCATGATCGAGAACAACGGCTACGGACTTTCCACACCGAGCAACGAACAGTTTAAGTTTAAGCACTTCATCGACAAAGGCCCGGCTTACGGGATAGACGCCTTGCAGATCGACGGCAACAACATTGTAGAGGTATACGACACGGTGCGGCAGGCTGCCTACAGCATGCGCAAGAATCCGCGCCCAATGCTGATCGAGGCCATTACTTTCCGGATGCGTGGCCACGAAGAGGCCAGCGGCACCAAGTATGTGCCGCAGGAACTGTTCGAGAAGTGGTCGAAAAAGGATCCGGTGGAAAACTTTGAGAAATACCTGCTCGGTGAGGTGATCCTGACGCAGAAAGCCATCGACAGCATTCGCGAGGAGATCAAGGCCGAGATAGAAGATGGTTTGCAGACTGCCTTTGCGACGCCAATGCCAGAAGTAAATCGTGAAGAAGAAATAGAGGACATGTACCGTCCTTTCGAGCAAGAGGTGATTGCCCCTACTTCGGATGCCAAAACTGAGAGACGCTATGTAGATGCCATTTCTGATGGCCTGCGCCAGAGCATGGAGCGCTATCCGGAACTGGTATTGATGGGGCAGGATATTGCTGAGTACGGCGGTGTGTTCAAGATTACAGAAGGCTTTGTCGACCAGTTTGGCAAGGACCGCGTGCGCAACACCCCGCTTTGCGAATCGGCTATACTAGGTATAGGCTTGGGTATGTCCGTGAAGGGCAAGAAGAGCATGGTCGAAATGCAGTTCGCAGATTTCGTGAGCGCTGGCTTTAGCCAGATCGTGAACAACCTGGCCAAGAGCCACTACCGCTGGGGGCAAAATGCCGATGTGGTGGTGCGGATGCCAACTGGCGCGGGAGCGGCTGCTGGTCCGTTCCACTCGCAGAGCAATGAAGCGTGGTTCTTCCACACCCCGGGACTCAAGATCGTATACCCGTCTTCGCCTTATGATGCCAAAGGTTTGCTGAACGCAGCCATAGAGGATCCGAACCCGGTGATGTACTTTGAGCACAAGCTGCTCTACCGCTCTATTTCCCAGGAGATTCCGGATGATTACTATACTGTGGAGATTGGCAAGGCCAAGTTGGTGGCCGAAGGTTCTGATATCTCCATCATCACCTACGGTATGGGGGTGCACTGGGCGAAGCAGTTGCAGCAGGAGATGACCGACATTAGCTTCGACATACTCGACCTGCGCTCGCTGCTGCCCTGGGACAAAGAAGCCGTGCATGATACCGTAGCCCGCACCGGCCGCGTGATCATTCTGCACGAAGACACCATGACGGGTGGTATAGGCGGCGAGATAGCGGCCTGGATCGGAGAGAACTGCTTCGAGCTGCTCGACGGACCGGTAACGCGGGTTGCCAGTCTGGATACAGCCGTGCCGTTTGCGCCGCCGTTGGAGCAGGAGTTCCTGCCAAAGCAGCGCCTGCGCGAGAAGGTGGAGAGCATTATGGCATTTTAGCGGAAAATAGAGGAAATAAACGTATATTGCTTGTGATGCAGAAAAGTAGATATTGGGTGTTAGGCCTGCTGTGCATGGCACTGCTGTTCGGGTCGGGCTGTCAGCGCAAGGGGATTATACCTTGCCCGAAGCCTGGCAAGACGAGTAAAGTGTCCGGTAAAAACGCCTCCGGACTGGAAGCCGTACGAGTGGACATGGACAAAAACGGCCGTGTGAAGAAGAAGCGAATGGGAATTTTTTAGGGGAGCAACTCCTATTCCCGAATTCAGTATAACAACTGTAGATGGAAAGCTGTTATGGAAAAGTTGGGATTTGAAAAGCAAACGAAACGTTTGATGGTAATGACAGGTATGCTGTTTCTAGCGGCATGGCCTGCATTTGGTCAGATCAGCTATACCATGACAGATAAGCACGGTCGCTTGCTGCGTCAGTCGCTGCGGGAAGCCAACCAGGTAGAGGCAACCACCTATAAGGAAACCCACCTGAACATGGACGCCTATACCTTAAAAAAGGGCGAGTCTGGCAAATTGAGACAGCGCCCGATGCTGGGGTTGTTCAAACCACAGCAAGATGGCACGAAGGAGGCCGTGCAGCGTGACCCGGCTGTCCGTGAGAAAAAGAAATTCAGGCTTTTCCGGAAGAAGGAAAAGTAAACCTAACCAGATAGCTATGAATTGGCATCCGCTTACAAGCGTAGAGCAATTAGATACCATAATTGAAGAGTCGAAGCACACCCCGGTGGTGATATTTAAGCATAGTACATCATGTTCTATCAGCTCTACTGCCAAAAGCAGACTGGAGCGCCAGTGGGATGGTGCCGGTGTAGACCATATTAAGCCTTACTATCTTGACCTGTTACGTTACCGACCGGTTTCGAATGAAATAGCGGAAGTGTTTCAGGTACAGCACCAGTCGCCCCAACTGCTGCTTATCCAGGATGGTATGTGCGCATATGATGCCTCACATTTGAGCATCAGCATTGACTCGATGAAGAAGAGCTTGGTGGCCTGATAATTCAGAGCCGTTAATCCGGCCCCATCGATAACCTGTATTCCTTGATAGTAGCCATCCTGACCGGAGTTATAAGCTGGGCTGTATGGCTTCGAATGCCTGATACCGCCTGCTTTTGGTTCCGGCCTTTGGATAGAACATACCTAACCCAAATTGTATAAAGGTGGCAAGAAACCTGTTACTCACAATTGCTATGACACTGGTGCTGGTTTTGCCGGCTACAGCTCAGTCTGACGATGACTTTAGCAATGAACTCAGCTACGGCATCAACCTGAATTCGAACGGCGGCCTGCTGGGTGGCGTATTTGTGCGTAGCTCCTGGTTCATGAAAGAGCGCCTCTACCGTTTTGGTGGCCTCGAGATCGTGGAGATCAAACATCCGAAAGAAAACAGGCTTTACAACCCAGGGTCAGGTGATCATTTCATAGCAGGCAAGCAAAACCATTTCTTCTCAGTGCGCCCGCACTATGGGCTGGAGCATGTGTTGTTCCGTAAAGCTGCCGAAAGCGGCGTGCAGGTGAATGCACTGGGCGCAATAGGCCCTTCACTGGGACTGCTCATACCTTACTACATCCGCTACGACTATGCCGGCGGCCTTGGCAGTGACATCCGCACTGAGGCCTATGACCCGAATAAGCACCTGAGCTTCGAAAACACGCTGGGCAATGCGAACGTGCTCACTGGCCTGGGCGAGACTAACATCAATCTGGGTGTGCACGCTAAAGCAGGCCTGAGCTTTGAGTACGGCCGCTACCGTGAGAGCATTACAGGAGTGGAAGTAGGCTTTATGGTCGAGAAGTTCTTCAAAGACATGGTCATGATCCCGCAGACAGAGAACTACAGCCTGTTTACCTCCGTGTACCTGAACATCTACTACGGCCGCCGCAAGTAAGAGGGGCTGAGAACAATTTCCTGCAATTGCTTGTTGAGAGGAAAGCAACTGATGATGGGCGGCATAGCCTTAATTTCCGGATGCTTTTGCTGAAGTCTTAACGCATTATACCTATCTTTGCAGCATGGATGAAATGATGACACTTCCGGTAATACAACCCAACGCGAAGCCCGAGGGGCTCAATGCTTTGGGTCAGCCACGCAAGCCAAACTGGCTGCGCGTAAAGCTGCCGGTAGGGAAAGAGTATGCGAAGGTAAGAAACATCGTAGACGAATATAAGCTGCATACCATCTGTGAGAGTGGCAACTGCCCTAACATGGGTGAGTGCTGGGGAGCCGGTACAGCTACTTTCATGATTCTGGGCAATGTGTGTACACGCAGCTGCTCTTTCTGTGCCGTGGCTACGGGCCGCCCTAACGAATACGACCAAGACGAGCCGCGCCGTGTGGCTGAAGCGATTCAGCTAATGGGCGTGAAGCACGCTGTAATTACTTCTGTGAACCGCGACGAACTCAAAGACCGCGGTGCCGCTATCTGGCATGAAACCGTGCGGATGGTAAAAGAGCTTTCTCCTGCCACTACTATTGAAACTCTTATCCCTGATGTGAAGGCCAGCTGGGATGCCCTGATCACAATGATCTCGCCGGGCCAGGAAGTGGTATCGCACAACATGGAGACAGTGAAAGAGCTGTACCGCCGTGTGCGACCACAAGCTAAGTATGACCGCAGCCTGGAACAGATTCGCCGCACCAAAGAGTATGGCAAGCGCACCAAAACCGGTATCATGCTGGGGCTGGGCGAAACCCGCGAGCAGGTATACCAGGCCATGGACGACCTTGCTGCCAATGGTTGCGACATTCTGACACTGGGCCAGTATCTGCAGCCAACCAAGCTCCATATTGAGGTGGCTGAGTTCATTCACCCGGATTTATTTGATCATTACAGAGAAGAAGGACTGAAGCGTGGAATCAAATATGTGGAGTCCGGTCCGCTGGTACGCTCTTCCTACCATGCTGAGCGTCACGTGCATGTATAGGCTCTGTTAAGTTATTAACTTTCAAAGATTTTTTAGAAAGTTTGATTTAATTTAAAAAGTGCCCTTTCGGGAATCAAATCCTGATAGGGCACTTTTTTATTGCACTACTTTCCTTCCCTAAATTTCCCTATTCTATTTAAAAAATTTTCATTTCCTTTGTCCGCCTATATAACAAAAGGTGTATAAATGCAGCATTTTGGCAACTTAAAGGTTGTTGAATTAGTATATTCGAATATTTAGCTACTTATACACTTATATAGGTCCATATTCTAAACACTGCACTGGAAAGGTAGATTCTTGAAAAAAATATTCACAAGAATCATATTAGAATAGTCTTACAAAATTGCTGTTATAACATTTTATTTAAAGATATATATTGTATTGTTTATATTGTATTAAACTTATCTTGAATATATAAGTATCAAGATATAATAAAAAATTATGAAAATACATTTATATTTATGCCTAATTTATTACGCTTTTTTACATATTCCCTATGAGTAGAATTTTACTGCTTCTCACCCTTTTTCTGACTGCCACCACCTCCCTTAGTTTTGGGCAGACTGAAATCAACCTGGGCCGCGTGAACAGGTTCATTGCTTTAGCCAATGAGCAGATCGTCGTTAAAGGCCCTGACAAAACATGGATCCGCGGTGACATCGGCATCAGCCCTGGCAAAGTAATTATCGGAGAGGAATTTCTTGAAGTAACAGGCAAGAAGGAGAAAGGGACAGAGCTGGCTGCAGAGGCAATGGTCGATGCAAACAGGCTGTACCAGGAACTAATGGCCCTTCAGGAAGTAGAAAACCTAAATCCCAATTTAGGTAATGGGCGTGAAATCTATCCTGGAGTATATAGCATCACGGGCGATGCCACGATCAGTGGTATCTCGCTACTCGTGTCCCAGGGTGGCAATTCACCAGTTTTTGTTTTCAAAATCGACGGTAACCTGAGAGTGAATCCGGGAGCGCTTAGCTTGTCCGGTGTAGGTGTAGAGACTAAGAATATCTACTGGGTAGTGGACGGTGACGTAGAAATCCTGGCTCCTAGTAGTCTTTATGGCAATATCGTCGCTACAGGTGATATTACGTTCGGGAAAGGTGTATCCCTGTACGGCAGAGCCGTCTCCACAGGGGGCACTATTTATTTCGAAAACAACCCTACTGTACTTCAGAACGTGACGAATGCCGACCTGACAGTAGAGAAAAATGTAGATAACAAAGACGTATCGCTGGGTTCGCGCGTGACCTATACCATTACTGCCAAGAATAACGGTCCGGGTATTGCCCGCAACGTGGCTGTAATAGAGCGTATCCCAACCGGATTGAAGCTGGTAGAAGTGAAGCCCGCTACAAAGGGAAGCTACGACCAGGAGAAAAACGAATGGGTAATTGGCGATATGGATGTGTATGAAACACAGAGCATTCGCCTGGTATTTGAAGTGATTGGTACAGGTAACATCCGAAACGAAGTCATTATTATTGGTGATAACCCAGATCCGAAACCGGGTGATGAGGAAGACGATGAAGAAGTTGTACTTCCAAACCTGAGCTTGACAAAACGCATAGTTGATGCAAAAGCAAGCTATAATCTGGGCGATGTGATTGCCTATGAAATCAAGATCATAAATACATCTTCAAAAGAGGAAAAGAACATCAATGTTAGTGAGCAGCTGGCGAGTGGACTGAAGTATGTGCGTCACGAGGAAACCCCAGGCACCACATACAACCCAACTACAGGTATCTACAACATTCCGACACTTGCAGGTAATGCGTCTGCTACGTTAATCGTATATGCCGAGATTGTGAGCACGGGGAACATCCGCAATGTGGCCACGATCATCGACCGTCCTGATGACAAAGACCCGGATGACAACGAAGAAGAGGTGGAGATCATCCTGCCTGACCTGGGTATAACCAAGAAAATCGTTGATCCGAAAGAGGAATACAAGATAAATGATGTGGTAGCCTATGAAATCAAGGTTTCAAACAACGCCTCTACGCCTCAGACAAATATAAATGTACGCGAGCAGTTGCCACAGGAGTTGGAGTATGTGCGTCATACTGCTACCGCGGGAACGACTTACGACGCTTCGACAGGTATATTCAACATCCCTACATTGGCAGGAAATACTTCTGCTACACTGATCGTGTATGCGAAGATCGTGCGTACGGGTGCTATCCGTAACGTAGCCACAATCATTGACCGTACGCCGGACAATGATAAGGATCCGGATAACAACGAGGAAGAAGTAGTAATTCTGCTGCCAGACTTAGGTGTAACAAAAGAACTGGTGAATGCCAAGGCTGAATACATGGTCGGTGAGATGGTGCAATACCGCATTGTTGTAACAAACCATGGGGCAGCATCAGAAAAGAACATTGTAGTAGGTGAGAAACTGCCAGAAAGTCTTTTGTTGGTAGACTTCACTGTAAGCAATGGTGCTTCCTACGATCCGGCTACCGGAGAATTCAGAATCCCTACACTGGAAGCAAAGGCTACTGCTGAGCTTGTTATCAATGCTCAGCTTGTGAAAGCAGGTCTTGTACGCAACATCGCTCGCATCATCAGCAGAGATACGACTGATCCAACAGACCCTACTGATCCAACAGACCCTACTGATCCGACCGATCCGAACAATCCAGGTGACCCAAATAACCCAGGCGATCCGAACAATCCGGGAGATCCAGGCGATCACAAAGATTCTGATCCAGACAATGACGAGGACGTTGTAGTGATTCCAGATGTGAAGTGTAACCCGAATATTGAGCTATCAATTGTAGAGGCGCCAACTTCAGTTTGCCGTGAAGGTGAACTTACTTTCAAAGTAACATCGGATGTGATTGGTGGCACTTATACCTGGACGCTGCCAAGCGGCTGGAGAACAGTAAGCAAATCAGAAGACGGCAGCACTATAACGGTACAGGCTGGCACCGCATTAGGCAACCAGGTAGTTAAAGTGACTGTGAACACACAGTGTAAGGATGTTAACAAGACGGCTGAAACCACTGTAAATGTGATTGGCGAGCCAACTGGAGTAGCTATAACCGGAGCCGGTGCCGTGTGTTTCAACAGCAATACAGGTATAGCTCTGAGCGCCGCTTCGCTAGAAGGACTTACTTACAAGTGGACGCTGGGTAGCAACCTTGAATTTGTGGAAGGCACAAACGATGCCGGCACAAGTGTAAGTGTTCGACCTAAGGGCCAAAGCCTGGCGGGTGGCAAGGTATACCTGACGGTGACCAACGCCTGCGGATTCAGCACTACAACCGAAGCAACTATTATCGTGACACCTACTCCGGCGGTGCCAACTGCCATCATCGGCAACGTGGACCTATGCGAGGAAGAGGAAACAACCTTCAGCACACCGGTAGTGGCAGGAGCCAACAGCTATACCTGGACCTTCCCGGCCGCTGACTGGACTGTCGTAAGTGAGCAGGAAAATGGCAGAACCATCCGAGTGAAAGTTGGCAAAACAGGAGGTCAGATCAGCGTGAAAGCCGGCAACGATTGTAACGCAAGCGCCGCCTTCAGCCGGGAAGTAAAAGTGACGAACAAACCGACGGCGCCATCCATAGCCAGCACAGCTACGACAGGATGTATCGGGTCTACGCTTACGTTCAGCATACAATCTCCGGAAGCAGGCATGACTTATACCTGGGCAGTGCCGCAAGGCTGGAGCGCTAACACACTAACCGGAACCAGCATCGAGGTAACAGTAGGTGAGACAAGCGGTGACATTGAGGTATATGCTACCAACACTGTGAAAGACTGCGGTGCGGGTGCTGTATCCAAAGTAGCTGTTTCGCCATCTCTGAAGCCAGTGACTCCAGGAGCGATCAGCAGTAACATGAATGTGTGCCTCAACAGCACGGGTAACTCCTTCAGCATCGAGGCGGTGCCTGGCGCTACCTCCTACGAGTGGGAAACAACCGGAGGCCTGACGATCGAAGGAGCCAGCAACGGCACGAGCATCACAGTGGCTGCTGCTGAAACAGGTGGAGTTGTGCGTGTACGCGCCGTTAACGGTTGCGGTAACAGCGAATGGTCTGTGTTGCAAATCGATATCACCATGCCTCCTGCTCCTGTCACCCGCATCACGGACAATAGCAGCGTCTGCGAAGGCCTGATTTACACTGCTGATCCGGTAGAAGGGGCAACCTCTTATACCTGGACGGTAACGGAAGGCTTCACAATCGAGTCAGGGCAAGGTACTACTACCATCAAGGTAAAGGCCAACAGCCCGACCGCCATGGGACGTGTAAGTGTGATTGCTTACAACGGCAGCTGCCGAGGTTCTGCTGAGTACAGCATCGATATGGACGCAAAAGTGGCTGACGGTCAGCTGGAGTTCCCGAAAGCCTTTAGCCCGAACGGTGACGGCAAGAACGATACCTGGCTGGTGAAGAACCTGGAGAAATTCCCGGACAATGAAATGGTGATGTTTAATCGCTGGGGATCTGAGGTATTCAAGCAGAAGAACTACAAAAACGATTGGGCCGCCAAAGGGCTGGAACAAGGTACTTACTTCTACAAGGTAAGGGTGAAGCTATGCGATGGCAAGTACCAGGACTACAGCGGCTACGTGACCATCTTCCGATAAGCGAGTGCATTCATTTGAAAATTTTATTACCATGAGAATACTTTATACCCTGCTGGCGCTGCTCTTCACCTTTGCAGCTAATGCCCAGCAAAACCCGCAGTACTCGCAGTACATCTTCAACAGTATGGCCATCAACCCGGCCTATACCGGTACCAAAGGTGTACTCAACATCAACGCCTTCCACCGTTCGCAGTGGACAGGTATAGACGGAGCGCCTACTACACAGGCGCTGAGCGTAGACGGCCTGACCAGCCACGAGCGATTGGGCCTGGGCCTGAACTTCACCCGCGATAAGATCGGTGCCTACTCTACCACCTCGGCTTATGCCAACGCGGCGGCGCGTGTATCTGTAAGCGCACGTGGTACGCTGAGCTTAGGTATAGCGGCGGGTGTTGTGCAGAGCATATTAGACGGTTCGGAACTGGGTGTGCCGGATGATCCAAATATTCCTTCAGGCAGAGATGTATTTTACAGACCTGATGTGAAGCTGGGTGTCTATTACAATACATCACGCTTCTACGCTGGCCTTTCTGCATCTGACCTGATCCAGTTCAAAGACGTTTTCCAGATCGAGCCGGTTCGCCATTATTACTTCACAACAGGTTATGTGTTTGATGTGAGCAGCTTTGTAAAACTGAAGCCAAGTGTGCTGATCAAGGAAGACTTCAACGCACCTGCCAATGTGGACCTAAATGGTTTCGTACTGTTGGGTGACCGTCTGTGGCTGGGTAGCTCATACCGCACCAGCATGAACCTATTCAACAAAAACCCGGAAGCGGATCCCGTGACGAAGCGTACCGCCCTGGCCCTGATTGCCGAACTGCAGGTAACCAACGCTTTACGCCTGGGTTACTCATACGACCGCATGCTCAACGACCTGAGCGGTTTTCAATCGCACGAGATTTCAGTAGGTTACTACTTCTTCAAGAAGCAGGACACGAAAATGCTGACTCCGCAATACTTTTAATATTAGCTCTTACCGCATATGAATTTCAGACATATACCCTTATACCTTACTGCTGCCCTGATGCTGGGTGCAGCCCCTGTGGCCGAAGCGCAGCAGGAGCTTCGCAAAGCAAACAAGCACTACGAAAAGTTTGAGTTTGCGCTGGCGCTGGAGCAGTACAAAAAAGCGTCGGAGAAGCGTAAACCGGATGTCAAAACAGCCGAGCGCATTGCCGACTCTTACCGCCTGACACGTCAGACCGTGGAGGCAGAGCGTTGGTATGCACAGGTAGTGGCCATGCCAGGTCGTGACCCGCAGAACATTTACCACTATGCTGAAGCGCTGCGCAGCAACGGCAAGTACGAGGAAGCCAAGCAACAGTACATGCAGTGGGCGGAGGAAGTACCACAAATGGATGAGCGTGCCCAGCACCTGATGGCGTCTTGCGACAAGGCAATAAGCTGGACCAACCAGAAAATGCCATTGGCCGAGGTACAGCGCCTGAGCGGACTGAACGTTCAGGGTTTCTCTGACTTCAGCCCGATGAACTATGGCAAAGACGCGATCATCTTCACATCAGACCGTGGTGTAGATCAGGAAGGAAAATCAGCCGGCACCTATGGCTGGACCGGTCGCCCGTACCTGCAGCTCTTTATGGCCAGCCGCGATGGCAACGGCAACTGGGGCAAACCCACTGCGCTGCACGAAATGATCAACGATCAATACCACAATGCCACAGCCTCGGCTACCGAAGATGGGCAGACACTTTACTTCACCCGCACGCAACTGGTGCAGCAGCGTAAGTCTGGCAATGCTGACCCGACTAGTTGGGTAGACAAGTCGCAAGTGAACGAATACATCAACCGATTGGAGATTTACTCTTCACAAAGACGCGGCACTACCTGGACAGAGATAAAGCCGTTTGCTTTTAACAATGTAGCAGAATACTCCGTTGGTCATCCGGCCTTGTCACCTGACGGTAAGATCATGTACTTCGTGTCAGATATGCCGGGAGGTATGGGCGAGACAGACATCTACTATACCCTGCGTCAGCCTGATGGTAGCTGGGGAGAACCTGTTAATGCCGGTATCCTGATCAACACATCGGGTCGTGAGAGCTTCCCTTATGTGGATCAGAATGGAAAACTATACTTCTCGTCTGACGGACATATGGGAATGGGCGGGCTGGATATTTTTGCAGCCGAGGGCAAGCACGCTGCCTGGACGGCTGTAAACAACATGGGCCATCCGATCAACTCGTCGAAGCATGACTATGGTATCATGTTCAACGAAGATGAAGAAACCGGTTTGCTCTCTTCTAATCGCGAAAGCAGCAACGGCACTGATGATATCTACAGCTTCAAAGTACTACAAAAGCCTGTCGTGATAGCTGTGACCACGCTGGAGCGCAAGCAGAACGAGCAGAAGAAAAACGTGCAGCTCCCACTGCCGCAGGTGCAACTCGTGATCGCGCAACAGAACCCGAATGACAGCAGTACAGTCTTGACAAACACGAAGGGGCAGTACTTTATGGATGGCCGCAAAGGAAACTCCTATGTCATGCAGGGCTCGAAGCAAGGTTACCTGAATCAGCACTCGCTGGTAGTAGTGCCAAAAACAGCTCCGGATACCCTGCAGGTAGCCATGGTGTTTGACAGAGACGAGAAGAACGTAGCTATTGTACTGGAGAACATCTACTATGACCTTGATAAGTGGGATATCCGTTCGGATGCTGCCAAAGAATTGGACAAACTGGCCGAGGTATTGGAGGCGAACCCGACGATTAAGATTGAACTGAGTTCGCACACCGATAGCCGTGAAAGTCTGAAGTACAACCAGGTGCTTTCAGAACGCAGAGCCCAAGCCGCCGTGGATTACCTGATCGAGAAAGGTATAGCCAAAGACAGGCTGACTGCCAAAGGCTATGGTAAGACAAGGTTGGTGAACAAGTGTACTGATGGGGTGTCTTGTCCGGAGGAAATGCACCAGCAGAACAGAAGAACCGAGTTCCGAATCAAATAGGAGCTCACTTTAGAAGAATTAAAATTTCATTAGCTTTCATAGTTTGGAAAGGCTCCGCAGATTCTGCGGAGCCTTTTTTCATTTTTCAGCTAAGGGCATTATTTTTTGTTGCGCTGGTTTTGTTGCTGTTTACCGCCGGTGTAGGCAATGCGGTACACTACTCCATTTGAGTCATCAGTTACCAGTAGTGAGCCATCAGTGTGCGTGGCGACACCTACCACACGGCCAAACTGCGACTTGTTGTCATCTACCAGAAAGCCCGTCACGAAGTCCACGAATTCTTTCGGCTGACCATTCTTAAAGCGAATACGAGACACTTTGTAGCCGGCTGGTTTAGAGCGGTTCCAGGATCCGTGAAAAGCTACAAACGCATCGCCGGTATATTCTTTCGGAAACTGGGTGCCTTTATAAAAAATCATATCAAGGCCCGAGGCGTGGGCGGTATAGGTGAGCAGTGGATACTTGGTTTTCTTTTTATACTCTTCATAGCTCATGTCCTCGGGTTGGTCACCGGGGTTTTCTTTTCCTTCACCGTATATGTAGGGCCAGCCATAGTCAGCGCCTTCCTCGATCTTGTTCAGCTCTTCGCGCTGCTCGTCATCACCCAGCCAGTCGATGCCGTGGTCCATGCCGAACAATTCGCCGGTTTGTGGGTGCCAGTCAAAGCCGAGTGTGTTGCGGAGGCCCTTGGCGTATACCTTGCGGTTTTTGCCGTCAAGGTCAGCTTGCAGAATAGTGGCGTGCTCCTTGTTTGGCTCATCGCAGGAGTTGCAGGTACTACCGATAGAAATGTAAAGCTTGTTGTCGCGGCCGATGCGCAGCGTACGGTTCGGGTGCTGACCGCCATCGGGCAGGTCATCCAGGAGCATTTGTAGTTCAGATAGCGACCCATCTTTGTTGATGTTAGCGGTATACAATTCCTTTATAGTAGCCAGCCACACTTGATTGTCTTTTATTACAATGCCGTGCATGTGCTCTTTGGTGGCCACTACTTTCTGCTCGTCAGCCTTCCCGTCTTTGTTCGTGTCACGTATCATGGTCACGGTGCCCTTGTCGCGGTCAGTCACATACACCACACCGTCGTTGCTCACGGCAATCATGCGGGGCTTGTTGAGGTTTTCGGCAAACTTCGTGATCTGGAAACCGGCTGGAACTTTTAGCTGCTTCACACGGGCGTCGTTGGCATCAACCCGGGCAGGTTTAAAGATGTGGCCTTCCACGGAAGCACTCACTGGTTTTTCACCTCCCTGCGCAAAGGCTGGCGCACCAATAAGCGTCAATGCCAAAGCCAGTGAAGCAGTAGTCGTAAGTAGTTTTTTCATAGTTATGGTTAGGTTTAATTTCACAGGTATGGTTTGTATTTTGATTTAACCGAATGCCAGCTCTGATTGTTACAAACGGGCAGAACATAGCAATTCCTGCATAAATCTAAACCTCAAAAGGTATAACCCGTTTTGTTAGCAGTTAACTTGCATACATGAATCAACTATTACTCCTGCTCCGATCCCTTTTTCTGACTGCCCTCATGCTTCTGCCTTTTCTGAGTTACGCTCAGCAACAGGTCAACGGCCAGGTACTGCACACCAAGACCCGCCAGGCGCTGGAAGGTGTGACGGTGACAGCCAATACAGGCGAACAGGCGATTACCAATACTTCCGGAGGCTTTGATTTTTCCTTTGCAGACCGTGCGACTTTCCTGCTGATCTCGCACATTGGGTACAAGTCAGATACTGTTTTCTTACAGCGCATCCAGCCAGGTACGGCCCTTCGGGTGTACCTGCAGCCACTGACAGCGAGTCTTTCAGAGGTAGTGGTGACGGGCTATGAAAGCAACCGGCCTTTGCTGGAAACAGCGGGAGCCTTGAGTGTAGTAGGCCGGGAAGTAATACAGCGCTTTGATGAGAGTTCATTGGTGCGCGCCGTGAATACGGTACCGGGGGTGCGGATGGAGGAGCGGGCCACAGCAAGTTACCGCCTTTCGATCAGGGGTAGCAGTTTGCGCTCTCCCTATGGTATACGCAACGTGAAGCTATACATGGGCGAAATTCCCCTTACCGAGTCAAATGGCATCACCAACCTGAACCTGTATGATGCTTCCAACTTCAACAGTATGGAAATACTGAAAGGTCCGGCAGGCAGTATTTACGGAGCAGGTACAGGCGGAACGGTTTTGTTGGAACCCCGCAGAGCAGCTCCCGGAGAGAAGCTGTTTCAGGTGGGCACTACCTTTGGCTCGTTTGGCTTACAGCGCTATACAGCCAGTGCCAGTGTGGGCAGTGAGAAGCAGAGCCTATACCTGCAGTATTCCCGCCAGCGACTCGACGGCTACCGGGAACAATCCGGTATGGACCGCGAAACGCTTATGCTGACCTCCACCTTCAATCCATCTGACAAAAGCACGATCCAGGCCAACCTGATCTACTCCGACCTGTTTTACCAGCTGCCTGGCGGGCTGACGCAGGAGCAGTATGAGCAGGATCCGCGGCAGGCACGGGGTGGGATGTTCGGGAGTGTGATGCAGAATGCTTCGATGAACCAGCAAGGTATAAACATCGGTCTGTCGCAGGAGTACCGCTTCAGCGACAGTTGGAAAAACACGACCGCCCTGTATGGCCTGTTCAGGTATAGGGATCATCCTTTCAACACCGACTACGAGCGTAACACCAACCAGGAGTATGGAGGCCGAAGCCGTTTTGTTTACAATACCCAGCTCGGCGCCGCAGCTGCTACAATCACCTTCGGCGGCGAATACCAGCGCGGTTTTGAAGCAGCCCGCACCTACGACAATAATCGGGGACGTACAGACTCGTTACGTACCGACGATGAAGTATTGGCCAAGACCGGCTTACTCTTTACCCAAGCAGAGTTTGAGCTGCCCGGCAACTGGATTGTAACGGGTGCACTCAGTCTGAACGACACCCGCTATGAGATCACCCGCCTGCACCAGGCCCCAGGTAGTGGCCCATACCAATATACTCGTGATTTCAGTGCCGTGCTTTCGCCGCGAGTAGCATTGCTTAAACGGCTGACGGAGCAGGTGTCGGTGCATGGCAGCGTAAGTTCGGGCTTCTCGCCGCCTTCTGAGGAAGAGTTGCTGACCTCTGACGGTGCGCTCAACCAGGAACTGGAAGCAGAGAAAGGCATCAACTACGAAGCAGGTATACGCGGCTATACCTTAGGCAGAAAACTGAGCTTTGATGTGGTGGCATTTCACTTCCGCCTACGTGAGACGATAGCGAGTCGGCAGGATTTGTCGAGCATCGCCGTATTCCGGAATGTGGGCGCTACTTCCCAAAGCGGACTTGAGACAGCCTTGGGCTATACCTTGCTAGAAGATGCCACGCAACCCCTAAGTTTGCTCAAGGTATGGGGCAGCTATACCTATAGCCACTTCCGTTTCCGTGATTACCAAAAAGATGACACCGACCTGAGCGGTAACAAGCTCACCGGCGTCGCCCCGCATACCTTGACTGCTGGCCTCGACCTGGCTACCCGCTTTGGCCTATACCTGCACCTGACAGCCAACTATGTAGACGAGATTCCGCTTACGGATGAAAACACAGTGTACGCCGATGCTTACTTCGTTGCAGGTGCTCGCTTAGGATTGAGAAGGGAATTGGGGAGACAGTTTGCGCTGGACATATTTGCAGGCTCTGAAAACCTGACGGATCTGAAGTATAGTTTGGGCAATGACCTCAACGCATTTGGCGGGCGCTACTTTCAACCGGCATCACCGCGCAACTATTACGGCGGCTTCAGTCTGTCTTATCGCCTATAAGTTATCGTGAAGTTGGCCTGCTGGATGCGGGTCTGTTAGGTGGGTATTGCGACAGAATGCTGATAATGGATCTTCTGATCCTGCTCTCGTCTGTCTGTGTCACATTAATATCGCCTTCTGCCACGCCGCGCCACACTAACTCGTTGGTACTGGCCGATATCAGGTCAATAAGCATAGTTCCCGGTATATATTGCGCAACTGGTCTGTAGCCCGGAAAATCGGCAGAGTTATAATTGAAACGATAGCCAAACCAGTAAGCGTATCCAAAATCAGGAGAGGCAGTAGCAGCATCCTGTGCTACTGACACATCATAAGCAACCAGCAGGTCTGGATTTTCGACGTCAAGCAGCATACCTTTCTTAACCAACTCAGCTGCGATGGCATCGCGCATCCGCCTGTCCAGAAGCGGCTCGTATAGGTTGGGGTCTGCGGAGGTATTAGCCATTTCGGGTTCCAGCAGGGCAAATGTGCGGTATATCTGAAAGTCTACGCTGCGGTCGTAGGTGCTGTCAGCCACAATAGAAGGTATACAGCCGCTCAAACCAATCAGAAAGGCAGGTATAAGGTGTAGTAAATGCTTCAGGTTGGGTATAGCGTATCGCATAGCACTATCGTTTTAGGTATAGGATCATTTCTAAAACAGGTATACGGTGCGAGGCAGGCAGTAGGTATAAACAGATACAGCAGTCAGGGCCAGTGCGTCTAAAACAAAAAAGCCTGACCACAAGGCCAGGCTTTTCAGGTATAAGTATGGGATAGGTTAGCCGATAGCTACCATCTCATTTTCATTCTCGTTATAGGCTTCGATCGGAGCGCATGAGCATACCAGGTTACGGTCGCCGTAAGCACTGTCGATGCGGCTTACCGTTGGCCATACCTTGTTGTCGCGCAGGAAGGACATCGGGAATACTGCCTTCTCACGTGAGTAAGGACGCTCCCAATTCTCTACCATCGCTACTTTCAGGGTATGTGGTGCGTTCTTCAACACGTTGTTTTTCTGGTCAGCCTTGCCTGCTTCAATCTCACGGATTTCCTCACGGATCGAAATCATCACCTCGCAGAATCTGTCCAGCTCTTCCTGTGCTTCGGACTCAGTTGGCTCCACCATCAAAGTACCTGCTACCGGGAACGATACGGTTGGCGCATGGAAACCGTAGTCCATCAGACGCTTCGCAATATCCTCTACCTCCACGCCGAACTTCTTGAACTCGCGGCAATCAAGGATCATCTCGTGTGCGCAACGACCGTTTTTGCCTACATACAATACTGGGTAGTGTTTCTCCAGACGCGCCTTGATATAGTTTGCGTTCAGGATAGCCACCTTCGTCGCTTCTGTCAAACCTTCGCCGCCCATCATCGCGATGTAAGCATAAGAGATTGGCAGGATAGAAGCAGAACCCCAAGGAGCAGCTGAAATAGCGTTGATTGCTTCCGGGCGACCTAAGTCAACCACAGCGTGACCAGGCAGGAACGGAGCCAGATCTTTCACTACACCGATTGGGCCCATGCCAGGACCACCGCCACCGTGAGGGATGCAGAACGTCTTGTGCAGGTTCAGGTGACACACGTCAGCACCGATGTGGGCTGGCGAAGTAAGGCCTACCTGAGCGTTCATGTTGGCACCGTCCATGTATACACGGCCGCCGTTATCGTGGATAACCTGGCAGATCTCAATGATAGACTCCTCATATACACCGTGTGTAGATGGATAAGTCACCATGAGGCAAGACAGCTCATTCTTATATTGCTCTGCTTTCGCACGCAGGTCCGCTACATCAATATTGCCTTTCTCGTCGCACTTCACAATCACTACTTTCATGCCGGCCATTACAGCAGAGGCTGGGTTCGTGCCGTGTGCAGAAGAAGGAATAAGCGCAACCGTACGGTGATGATCACCGCGTGACTCATGGTAAGCACGAATCACCATCAGACCGGCGTACTCGCCCTGTGCACCTGAGTTAGGCTGCAGCGACATGGCGTCGAAACGGGTGATCTCACAAAGCCAGGCTTCCAGGTTTTTGAAGATCTCAGCATACCCTTGCGTCTGGTCGGCAGGTGCGAATGGGTGCAGTTGACCGATCTCTGGCCAGGTCACCGGAATCATCTCGGCCGTAGCGTTCAGTTTCATGGTGCAAGAGCCCAAAGAGATCATGGAGTGAACCAATGAAATGTCTTTGTTCTCCAGGTGTTTCATGTAACGCAGGATCTCATGCTCTGAGTGATGCTTGTTAAACACCTCATGCGTGAGGTACTCGCTCGTGCGGATCAGTTTGTCAGACCAAGTGATTTCAGTCTCTTCCGGCAACTCGTCTATACCTAGCACGTCAGCCGACTTGCCAGCTACTTTCGCGAATACGGCCAGAATCGCTTTCACATCTTCCAGCTCTGTGTTCTGGTGCAGGGAAATACCGATGAAGTTCTCTTCGAAGTAACGGAAGTTGATACCCGCTGCCTCCGCTTCAGTACGGATGGCGTTCTTCATGTCAGCACTTTCCACCGCAATTTTCAGCGTGTCGAAATACTGTTCGTTCAGCTGCTCGAAGCCAAGGGCTTTCAGACCTTTCTCAAGTTGCTGTGCTAAAGAGTGCGCGTTTAAGCCGATGTACTTCAGGCGACGTGGGCCATGGTACACAGCATACATACCGGCAATTACAGCCAGCAGTACCTGCGCGGTACAGATGTTAGAAGTTGCTTTCTCGCGACGGATGTGCTGCTCGCGCGTCTGCAAGGCCATGCGGTAAGCTCTGTCACCAGCAGCATCAACCGAGATACCGATAATACGGCCTGGGATTACACGCTTGAAAGCATCTTTTGTAGCAAAGTAACCTGCGTGAGGACCACCGAAGCCCATTGGCACACCAAAACGCTGTGTAGTACCTACCACGGCATCAGCACCCATCTCACCCGGAGGTGTCAGGAGTGTCAAAGAAAGAATATCAGCAGCCACTGCTACCAGCATTTCCTGCTCGTGTGCCTTGCTGATGAAGTCAGTATAATCAAAAATGGCACCGTCGGCAGCAGGGTACTGCACCAGGGCACCAAACAATGTCTCGTCAGTGAAATCCACTTCGCGGTGGTCACCGATTACCAGTTCAATGCCGATCGGTATAGCGCGAGAAGTCAGGATGTCAATCGTCTGTGGCAGCACCTGGTTTGACACAAAGAAGCGGTTTGCATTCTTGCGTGCACCTTTGCGCTGTGCATAGAACATACCCATGGCCTCAGCAGCGGCAGTACCTTCATCCAGCAAAGAGGCGTTGGCAATCTCCATACCGGTCAGGTCCATTACCATGGTCTGGTAGTTGATCAGCGCCTCCAAACGGCCCTGCGCGATCTCAGCCTGGTAAGGGGTATAAGCGGTATACCAACCTGGGTTCTCCATGATGTTACGGAGGATCACAGGAGGCATGATGGTGTCGTTGTAACCCAGACCGATATACGACTTGTATACCTTGTTCTTTCTGGCGATCTCACCGAATTGCTTCAGGAAGTTAGTCTCAGAAAGAGCCTTTGGCAGGTTCAGCGGCTTCTTAAGTCTAATGGCGGCCGGTACGGTCTCCTCAATCAGTTGATCCAACGAGTCTACCCCGATGGTTTTAAGCATGTCCTGCATTTGCTCTTTGTCCGGACCGTTGTGGCGCTCCTTGAAAGTGTCAGCAGGTTTTGTTTTAAGTATCATAATGATGAAGTATTGATTGGGAATTTTGGGATTTTCTTTTCCAGTGGAAGACAAGCCAAAGGCCCTCTTTCTTTATTTCTGCAAAAGTAATAGTAATTGTTTATTATATTGAAGCATGAAAGCTAAATAGTTCTGAATGTGGTAGCTTAACACTACTGCCGCTCCTGCTATATAATATAAGATAAAACAGGCAGACAGGGCAAAAGTGATTTGGCAAGGCGCCGACACACTCAGATTTTGAAACATAATTTTCTGCATAACAATTCAGAAAGAAGCACCTATGGAAAAAGTTAAGATCGGGATCATTAAGGAAGGCAAAATACCAGTAGACAAACGCGTGCCGCTTACCCCTAAAAAATGCGTTGAAGCCATGCAAGCGTTTCCAGACGCCAAGGTGGTGGTGCAACCGAGTGACGTACGCTGTTTTACCGATGAAGAGTATGCGGAATTAGGTATAGACCTGCAGCCGGATCTGAGCGATTGCGACGTGCTGATGGGTGTAAAGGAGGTGCCCGTAGACCAACTGATCCCGAACAAGACTTACTTCTTCTTTTCACACACTATTAAAAAGCAGCCGCACAATGCCAAGCTCCTCCGGTGCGTGCTCGACAAGAACATAACTTTAATAGACTACGAACTCCTGACGAATGCACAGGGGCAGCGGGTGGTAGCCTTCGGCAGGTATGCCGGTATAGTAGGTGCTTACAACGGCATCCTCACCTATGGCAAAAAATGGAAGCTCTTCGACCTGAAGCCCGCTTACCTCTGCCACGAGATGGAGGACATGCAGGAGGAGTACTTCAAGGTGAAACTGCCGCCAATAAAAATAGCCGTGACAGGGGGAGGGCGTGTGGCAGGCGGTGCCATGGAAGTGCTCGACAAGATGGGCATCAAAAAGGTGAGTGTGTTTGACTACTTATATAAGCAGTTCAAAGAACCTGTGTACGCCCAACTGCATTCAGGCGATTACAACAACCGCCCCGACGTGGAGGTATGGGACTCGCCTGACTTCTATGCACACCCGGAGCTATACCAGTCCACGTTCCGCAAATTCACTAAAGTAACCGACTTGCTGATGGCCTGCGCCTACTGGGACCCACGTGCACCAAAACTGTTCTCTGAAGAAGACACTCGCCAGCCTGACTTCAAAATCGACACCATTGCCGACATCACCTGCGATGTGGACGGCTCTATACCTACCACCAAACGTGCTACTACAATTACGGAACCTGCTTACGACTACAATCCAGAGACGGGCAAGCTCGAACCTCCTTATAATAGAAAAGATAACATCACCATAATGGCTGTCGACAACCTGCCTTGCGAACTACCCCGCAACGCCTCCCGCGACTTCGGACGACACCTTATAGATAATGTGTTCCCGCAGTTCTTTAATAACGATGCAGGCGGTATGCTGGAAAGAGCGACTATAGCCAAAGAAGGAGAACTAACCGAAAGGTATAAGTACCTGCAGGAGTATGCCGAAGCGACTGCAGTATAGGAGTACATTATAATAGTAGAGATACAAATAAGGTATAGCCTTGATAAAAGGTTATACCTTATTTGCTTTTATTAGAAAGTAGGAAGGCCCAAAGAAAGGCTGCAAATGGCGGGAATCAACACAATAGAAAGTTGCCTAGCGCATAATGGAGAAGCTTTTAAAATATTTTGAAAATTTTGATGGTGCAACTCAGATAGTTAAGCGAAACCATTCCGAAACACTAGCTAATGTTATAACACACCTCTTGCATGTACGGGATTTTTTCTGACCTTTGCACTCCCCACACGGTACAACGGGTCGGGAAAAAGGGACTCCGGCAG
>NZ_CANNAI010000007.1:0-263812 GCF_947502515.1 uncultured Pontibacter sp.
CCCATAGCGCGTCGCACGGTTAGTGCAACCGCGGCTTCATTGTCGGCACTCCGTACCCAACGAAGCCTTAGTTGTTATGTGAAGACGTTCTTTCTTCATTTTCAATAGCCCTACCAGTATCAATGGTATACCTACTATTATTCCGAACAACATGAATCTCAGATAGTATTTGTCTTCTTCGTTAAATACCCCTTCTGTTGCATAAACCAACATTGGCAAAACAAAGAGTGTAAAACCAATGGCTGAAATAATTTTCCAGATTGTTTTCTTGGAGTAATAGAAGCTAAACAAGGTAACTATGGCAAGAAGTCCATCTGTAATAAAATGCACAGCCATACTATCTGTTCCAGCTATTCTTGTTATTGGATACACAAGTGCAGTATTCAGATAAATCAGCAAAATTTGAATTACAGGCACAAAAGACGACACCAGCAAAAAGGCTGTCAATATTAATGGTATTGCGAGATTTTCATCTTTCATGATTACACATAACGTTTAGTACAGGCTGTGAGCAAGGCGTAGCCGAGTATGGAGCCTGTACCTTGTTCTCAGCAGTTATTCTTTTAGAAATATCTCCACTATGCCGTTTCTCGCTCTATATCCATAGTAGTCAGGATTAGCATTTTGGTATAAAGCTATATAAGCGATTCTTCCAGCCTTTAATTTTTTTACTAATTGAATACTCTCGGCTTCGTTCAGAGCCTTACCACCCACAACAACAGCCATACAACTGTCAAACTTATCATAGATTGTCAGTCCAGAAGCGCATGAGTTTAAGTTCTCTTTCAACTTACTGAGTAGCTCCTTTTTTGCTTTCTTTTTCTGATATTCCCCAGAACCTAATATCAACAGCCAGTCACATTTCATATGTGGTGATAATTGCTGTGCCTTTACAAATAAGAAAACTCTAAGCTCTTCAGCTGTTAATTCTTTTTTCCCATTCTCAATATCTGAAAAAGAGTAAGGCACTCCATCAATTACTACAAAATCACAGAAATTTAATGAGTCAGGTTGTGTGTTATATTTAGCAATTACTCTCTTTTTTAGATTTTCTACTGTGTACACTTGTGCTTTACAAGCCAAAGCCATTGAAAGAATTAAGACAACTGTAGTGAAGTAAAATTTCATACTTAAAATTACTGAGAACGGTTGGTACATAAAGCGAGCAAGGCGTAGCCGCGGCTTGGCTTATGTACTTTGTTATGCTATTTGTTTTTTATTCTATCCTGACTGGCAAATAGAACAGTGAAGGTTCTGTACACCCTTCTTGACTGTTTCTTCTCAACTGAATGTACTCAACGTGCTTAATCAATACTGGCAGCAGTTGAGATAATTCTTTTTCAGTCAAGGTTAAAGGCTCTTCGTTATCCTTAAAGCGGAGCTTAGCTACCATGATTTCATACTTGTTGAACTTTAGGCTTTCCCTATCATACTCTGCTTTCAGAACAACTAAGCCATGATAATCTTTTTGAAGACTGAGTGGATTTACACTGTCGTCCGTTAGTTGATAGCAAGGTATTTCAATAGGGCATACATGTGTTTCTGATGTATCGGCACTTGCAGCTAATTGCTTTTTCTCAACTTCTGTAGAAGGCACTCCTACTTCTGCGTCGTCTTTTGATTCACACGAGAACAGAACAAGCGTAAGCAGTAGATAAAGTTGAGTAAGCAATACAGCTTTTTTCATTCTTGATTTACATTAAGCATAACGGTGTTCGTATAGCAAGTGGCGCAGCGTCAGCAAGCCTTTGTGCTATACCTTGTTAGGGGTTAGGTATTCTTCTCCTACTACTGCCGACACTCTTTCCATAAGTTTATAGTCACTCTTCCTATTAAGGTAACTTGTTATGCAGACCAGATTAAGTGAAAGAGCCAATACTATAAGCACAAAGTCGGTTGGTGTTATAGAGTTCAGTACCCTGATTATATATAACACTAGAACCAAAAGTAAAGCTATTACTAAACTGACCATTCCACTTAAGATGAGAAACAATAACGGGTTTACTAACTCTTTAATAGTCTGTAGTTCAATAATCAACCAGAAAGCCCCGACTATACATAGTAAAACAGAGAAAGTTTTAAGTATGCTCTTTTTCTTTTTCCTAGCTCTATCGTCAAATGATGAAAGAAAGATCGGCAACTCTGATAAAAGGTCTAGAATCCCCATTGATGTTTTAAGTTTTTCTAATAATTACTACTTACCCCTAACGGTTAGTATATGAAAAGTAGGCGATTACGAAGCATGACACTTTCGATTAAGCACATAGTCTGATACGATCCAAAAGCTTTAAATTTAGCAGTAATTCGCCTAATTTTTATATGCCTTGTTAGCGGTTCGGGCTTTATTTTACTGAAACTATGGTTGTTATATAGATGTAGTAATTAATACAATGTAATAATGCTAAAACCAAAATATCTTTATTTCTGAAACTCTCAAATATTTCAGTTGTTCTAATTGAGTACTTATAATTAAGATTATCTAATTTGGTATCCATTTCGGCAACTAATAACTCTTTCTTTTCGGAGTCAGTCAGTATAAATTTGTTGCTTGAAAATCCCTTTGTGCGAAATGAATAGCTCTTTTCTGAATCCTGAAAAGAGGTTTTTATTAGTATTCCATTCCAACCAAGTTTAAATTCTAATAGAGTTTTTTCTCCGTCCTTTAATTCAATTTTGGAATTCCATATTCCTTTTGGCTTAAGATGAAAATTAGCACCATTAGATGTTTTTATTTCGGCATTGGAAGCATACCACTTTTCATAGATTAGTTTTCCAATTTTTTCATCGTCAGAAGTCAGGTAAAAGGATAGTGAGTTTGTAGATTTTGCTATGTATTTTGCCATATTATAAATATTTTAAAATTTAATTATAATAGTGCGGTCTTAGCCTGACCGCTAACGTTTGGTGCATACAAAGCCTTAAGCGCCAGCGAAAGGTTGAGTATGCACTGGGTTGTGCGATTGTGCTTTTCAGATTAGTTTATAGTTATAATCTTTGAAATTTACGCCCAACCCCTTTAGTTTTTGGATTAACTGCCATAAATCTTCATTAGCTTTTTCAATATCTGGATTTTCTCTTTTTAGCCTTTCAACTTCATCAGTGTTTCCTGTTAATCTTGCCTTAGTAAATTTATTTACAACATAGTCCTGAATATAAAAGGTGACTCTTTCATTTTTAGGTTTCCTGATAACTGTTGCCATTGGCTGATGCACATCTACCCTAACCGAGTCTATATAAAAATTGACAATATCAATTTTTCCTCTTCTGACAGCTCTTGAGAAAGGAGTGGATTGGTCTTCTTGAAGCTTTTTATGCGGGTTAGCACCATATTTCAATAACAGTTTAACAGCGTCCAAGTCATATTCAGAGGCTTCCATTAGAGGGGATGTAGCGCTAATGTGATGTCCTTTCTCATTGATAAAATCTCTCTCCACTGCATAGTTAGGATTGGCTCCATGCTCAAGCAGTAGTTTTGCATATTTATGCTCCCTTCTCCACTCAAACTGATTCCCGAAAGGTTGAAATGCTTCCATCAGAACACTGTATTGAGTCAATGGGTTAATAGCATTAGGGTTTGTTCCTAATTCAAGCAGCTTCTTAAAGGAACCGAATTGTTCTAAATCAATAGCTAAAGAAAGACAGTTGGAGCCAGTTACAGGATCATGCACCTTTAACAAGGTTGAATCCTTCTCTACCAGTTCTCTGATTATAGATGTGTCTCCCCTTTCTACTGCTTTTGCAAGTTCGTATGCTCTTGTTCCTTCGAAATACTCAGTGTTTTGACTATTTTGACCATTGCAGCTCATTAAGAGAAAACAAAAGGTAACAAGTATAGAATGTTTAATCCAAATCACTATCTATTCAATTAGTTAAGTTCTTATTGCCACCTATTCTACTTTGCATTATGCACAACTACCTCGAAAGCGTGAACATACGGTTATTGGCACTATGTGCGAAGGAGGAATTCGCCTTTATCGGCATCTTGAAAGCACCATTTTGACCGTTTTTCCCTTCTTTCATCGTTTTATATTTTCTTTAGCTAATATACAATAATCCTACAGACAATCCAGCGGGCTCGTGATTTTATCGAGCGCATAGCTCGTCACGTGGGTGTAGATCTCTGTTGTTCTACTGGAGCGGTGCCCGAGCAGGGTTTGGATGTAACGCAGGTCGGTGCCCTGTTCCAGCAGGTGCGTGGCAAAGGAGTGCCGGAGCGTGTGGGGCGTGGCCTTCGTCTTCACCCCGGCTTTGTCCTTGGCTGCACGAAACACGCTGCGGATGCTCTCTACCGTGTACTGCCCCCCCGTCTGCCCCTCAAAGAGCCACACCTTGGGCCTGTATACCTTGTAGTAAGCCCTGAGGCTCTCGAGTAGCTTCTGCGACAGCAGCGTGGTGCGGTCCTTTTTGCCTTTGCCACCCCTGATGAAGAGCAGGTTGCGGTCCGACTGCACGTCACTGATCCTCAGATTGATCACCTCTCCGATGCGGAGCCCGCCCGCATAAAGCAGCTGCAGCAGGCAGCGGTGCTTCAGGTTCTCCGTGGCGGCGAGGATGCGCTGCACCTCCTGCTTGCTGAGCACCTGAGGCAGGCGACTCGGCTTCTCGGGCCGCTCCACCTCCTCGAGCCGCACGCTGTGGCGGCCCAGCACCCGCTGGTAGTAGAACTTGACGGCGTTGATCGACTGGCTCACGGTGGAGTGGGAATACCTTTGGCTCTGCACCATGCCCCGGTGGTAGCGGTTGATCTCCTCTGCAGAGAAAGCGTCTATCTGCCCCAGCCCCAGTGTGCTGTGCCCGTTGAGGAAGCGCAGCAGCAGCGCGTGGTAGGTGCGGATCGTATTCATGGAGTAGTTGAGCAGGAAAAGCTTCTCTACAAAGGGAAGTGGACAGGTTAAATAGGCAGGCCCCTGCACGTAACCCTGCTCCCAGAGCCTCACCTGCAAAGCCAGGTCCCGTAGCTGCATTGTCTGGGCCAGCCATACCTGCGCCGTGCCCTCCAACGCGTCCAGCAACTCATGGATGTGGTGGCTCTGACTGGGCATGGCAAAGCACTTGAGTTCCTTGATCCAGGTACAGCCGCTGAAGCGCCAGAGGCAGGTATAGATCTCCTTGCTGTACTGGAAAGAGAGCTGAATAAGCGTCTTTTCCTCGTGTTGAAGAGGTTGCAGGCGCACTACAGGCAGGGCCGTCACGCGCGGCAGTGGGTCAGAGGCGTGCCCGGAAGCCAGTATGGTCGCACCCTCGGCGGGCCGAAGCCGCTTAGGCCTGTCCAGGTAGCGTGCGTCCGTATAGCGCAACAAAAAGCCATACCCTGTGCAGGTATGGCTTTCCAAATTTCCAGTGATAAGGTATAGCTTACTACGCTTCCGGCATCAGGCGCACCACCAGCCCATCAAGGTCAGGGTTCACGCGCAGCTGGCACGAAAGACGGCTGGTCGCAGTGGCATGTGGCAGGGTTTCGAGCATGTAGGCTTCGTCATCTCCAGGCTCTGGCAACTCACCGCTTTCGAGCACCTCCACGTGGCAGGTGGCGCAAATGGCCATACCGCCGCAAATGGCCGGCACGTCCAGCTCGTTGGCTTTCATCACTTCCATCACCGACAGGCCCATGTCAGTCGGAGCCTCCAGCGTCACGCGGCTACCGTCGGGTAGCTCCACGTGTATGTTGATCAGCTCCTCCATTAGCTCAGCTCCTGTATGCCGTTTACGGTCGTGTACTTCAGCACAAACTTCTTGTCAGGGTAGATGACGTTGTAAGCGCTCTGGGCCATCAAAGCGGACTCGTGGAAGCCGCACAAGATCAGCTTAAGCTTGCCCGGGTAGGTGTTGATGTCGCCGATAGCGTATACGCCCGGTATGTTGGTGGAGTAGTCGAAGGTATTCACTACAATGGCACCTTTCTCCAGTTCCAGCCCCCAGTTCTCAAGCGGCCCCAGTTTTGGTACCAGCCCGAAGAGCGGAATGAAGTAGTCGGTCTCGATCTTGTGCTCGTCCTTATTGTCGATCAGCACAGTCACAGCGTCTACTTTGCCGTTGCCCTGCACGTCTGTCACGTTCGACTTGAGCAGAAGTTTGATCTGCCCTTCTTCGGCCAGGGTCAGTACTTTCTCAGCCGACTCCGGCGCTCCCCTGAAGGTAGAGCCACGGTGTACCAGCGTCAATTCTTCGGCTACACCGGCCAGGTATATCGCCCAGTCCAGGGCAGAGTCGCCGCCGCCGGCCAGCACCACTTTCTTGCTGCGGAACAGCTCCGGGTCACGCACCATGTAGGTCACGCCTTTGCCTTCAAAGCTCTCCAGGCTTTCTATGGCCGGCTTGCGCGGCTCAAACGAACCCAGTCCGCCTGCGATGGCCACTACCTTGCAGGCAATCTCAGTGCCTTCGGAAGTGCGCACAATGAACGAGCCGTCTTCCTGCTTGTCCAGCTCCTCCACACGCTCACCCAGGGTAAAGGTCGGGTGGAAGGGCTCGATTTGCTTCATTAGGTTGTCTACCAGCTCACCGGCCAGTATAGACGGGAAACCAGGTATATCGTAGATCGGTTTTTTGGGGTATATCTCGGCCAGCTGGCCACCTACCACGGGCAGGGCGTCCACCACGTGGCAGCGCATTTTGAGCAAGCCGGCTTCAAACACAGCAAACAGGCCCACCGGACCTGCACCCACAATGCATATATCAGTTGTTATTCTGTCCATGTAAAATTGTTTTTTGATCAATCAATTTTCTACCGTAAAGATACGGCCATGTGTCAAGCATCCATAGTAATTTCTGCTATAAAATGGGGGTGATCAACAGCACGTGCTGCAAACCACCCCCATTTCACAAGTTTTATGATCTGATTACAATTTGTCGATCATGTCGCCCAGGTCACTCACGCCCAGCGTGAACATGAACAGCACAATGGCCAGCACCACTTTGAGCACTACCGGAATGGAGAGGCCCAAATGTCGCTTCAGGTATACATTGGCTGGCGGAAAATAAACAAGCGAAAGGAGCAGGTAGGCGATGCCCGGCACAGGGTGCACCAGCACCAGGTTCAGTATACCTACTACAGCTACCACACTGCCGAAAAACCATCCGAGCAGGGGAAATGTCAGGTTATGCGCTTTCATAAGGTTACTGTTTAGCTTCCCGCAAATGGACTTCCAAAGATGCCAACAGCCAGCTCAGCCCAAATGAGGAAGAAAACCAGCAGAATGATTCCGATGATAACGAGCCGAGATTCGTTATTTCTCACTTTTCGGATGACAAACTCTGCCGCAAGTCCGGTGCTGAGCAGCAGGATGCCCATGATCACAAAGTCACGCAGATCCCAGTCTACTTCGCTTGTGAATTGCATCGCAATTAGCGGGATGCACAACAGCAGTGCCACGCCGAGCACAATGCCGATCAATCTTTTGTTTTGCGTTACCATATCTGTTTTTTTTTTATGATGAGAATGATTTGTATTTCGAATTCCAGATGTCCTAAAAGTCCATCAGCATCAGGTCGATCTTTTCAGGCAGCTCGGCCACACCCAGAGCAGACCACAGGATGAAGAGGCCCAGGATGATCTTGACTGCCAATGGAACAGATAAGCCCGTTGTCTCTCGCAGAATAGCGGTCATGGGAGGGAAGTAAACGAGTGATAGGATAATGATAAACAGGCCATAGCCGGCGTCGTTGCCCCAAAACGTGTTGATGAATCCGATTGCCAGAAAGAGGAAGCCAAACAGCCAGCTGACCACACTCCCGATTTGCAAAGTTTTTTCCATGATGTGTTTTTGATTTGATGATGAAGTGAATGTTTCTGCGGCTTACTTAAACCCGAACATAATCGGAAAAAGGAAAACGACGATGATGGTCCAGGCAAAGTAGACCGGAATGTAGAGCACAATGGAGCGACCAACTTCGGTGATGGCTGCCTTGCGGGTAGCTGCTTTAAAGAGCATGACCGTGACGATGAGCAGGTGCACCAGCATGAGCACGTTGCCGCCCAGCACAGCCACTCTGTTGGGTGTGATGCCCCACTCCGAGATGCGGAACGAAATAGCCGACAGCGCAATGCCATTCACAACCACTGTCATAACCGAAAGCATGAGCAGCACCCACACGGCTGACAAAGTGCTCGACCGATTCGTGCTCTCCGCAACCGAGAAGAAGATCAGCGCCATCACCCCGATCAGGAGCACATTGAAGAGCAGCAGAAACTCCCGGTCGTTGTAAGGGTCCTTACCGGAATAGATAATAGCCCCGAGGTAGATCACCAGCATCACCAGTACCAGCGGACTGAAGATCCGGGCAATAACCGGCGACACCTTGTTGACAAGCTGCGGGTTGTTTTGCGTCAGGTAAGCGGCCACGATCGGTACAGCCGGCAAACCGAAGGCGACGATGTACTCAAAGTAAAACTCCTCGATCCGAAGCCCGATCAGCGCGAACAAGCCGATTGTTATACCTGTCATCATACCGCCCGCTATGACCAGCAGCGCCGACATTACGGCCAGGTCGCCGTTGAAGCGCAGGAAGCTGAGTCGCTTGTCAGCCAGGTGAAGCTCGTTGCCAGCATAGGACACGCCCAGCAGTACCCACAGCAGCAAAGGCAGGTGTATGCAGGCCAGAACCAGGGTGTCACTCTGGTTGTCCGGCAGTACGTTGATGTAAATCAGACAGATAGCCGTGATCCCGGTTAAGATACCTACACTGTATGCAGGCAGTTGATTTTTCCAGGCGAAGTAGGCCATCAAGGGCGGTAGCACAAAGAAGCTGAGGTTGCGCGGGTAGTAGAAGTCCTCGCTGATCGGGAAGATGGCAGGCAGCTTGACCAGTATACCTGCCACCAATGCGGCGATCACCACAAACAGAAACTCCCGGTTGAAGCGCCAGAAAACATCCTCTGCTTCGTAGTGCAGTCTTGCGTGCCAGAAGTCAGCCAGCGCAGTGCCGCTGAGCTGTGGGTATAAGCCGCTGAACTCCTGCTTAAAGCCTGCTTTATCTGACCTATACAGCTTCTCCAACTTGTTGGGGTCGTTCAGGTGCGATAGTATTTGCGCTTTCATGAATCTATTGGTTAATTTTTCAAGATGATCTATACCTGATAGCTGCCGCCGCCTAGTGCCACAGCGTGCCTGCCAGACCCAGCACAAAGCCAAGCCACAGACCTACCACAAAAATCAGAACACTGAGCACCACCGCGATGGCTTTGTGTATCCCGAACCGGTGATGATACTGCAGCAGGATATAGTTGATCAGGCCTCCGAGTGCGCCAGCCATGGGAACGATGAGCAGTGGCCGAAGCATCCATAAATCGCCCCAAGCCGGGTCAGGCGATTTAACACCTATCAAGAAAATTGTGATCAAGGCTAATCCGATCGAGGCGCCTGTCAGTGCCCGCCTGGCTGCCGCAGCAGGTTGCCAGTGCTGGTTTTGATAATCATGTTGCTGTACCATTTTAATCTGAGTTAAGGTTATGAATTATTTCTGTGTCATTAAAGTACTTTGAGTTTCAAAGTAAAGCCGCAAAAAAAATTTAGTCGCTCTGCCTGTTGTTCAAAATCAGTTGTTCCAGCGCATCCAGGTGACTTTTGAAAGCCTCACGGCCCGCATCCGTCGCATGGTAAGTCGTATTGGGTTTGCGGCCCACAAACTGCTTTTCCACACGCAGGTATTGGGCTTCTTCCAGCGCCCGCAGGTGACTGGCCAGGTTGCCATCGGTCAGTTGCAGGGTTTCCTTCAGGGTGTTAAAGTCCACCTTGTCGTCCACCATCAGCACCGACATAATGCCCAGCCGCGCCCTGCTTTCGAAGGCTTTGTTTATATTTTCAAGATACTCTTTCACAGGTCTGCTAGCGTTCGTATTTAAAGTACACCAGCGCACCATATACAATGTGCAGTATACCGAAGCCCAGCGTCCAGAGCATCAGGCCATAGCTTACAAACACACAGGCCACCAGGCCCATGATGATCTCGATGATGCCCAGGTAGCGAATATCGCCCAAGGTATACTTGCTGCCATTGAGCAGGGCCAGGCCATAAAAAACCAGCATGGCAGGCGCTACCAGGTATAGTATGCCATGGTAAAGCAGCACGGCACAAAACACACCACCGGCAGCCAAAGGTATAGCCAGGTTCACCAGCAGTCGCTTCGACTGGTTGTCCCAGGTGCGCTGGTTTTTCTTGCGGGCATTGCGCGCCGTAAAGTAGGTGGCGGTACCGAAGGCAAGTATGAGCACAGCAGCCGCTACTGCCAACACAAACAGGGTGTTGTCGCGGCTGAAGTTGCCAGCCAGGTCGCTAACGTAATTGATGTTGTGCTGCGTTAAATACCACTTAACCACAGCCGCACCGGCAAGCGCCGACAAGCCTGCAAAAACGCCGGACAATCCGCTCAGGGAGATAAAGCGGGAAGAGCGATCCATGATGTTGCGGATCTCGTGCAGGGCTTCTAACTGGTCTTGCTGCTGATTCATTATAAAGTACTTTGAGTTTCAAAGTTAATAGAGGTTTACGTAAAGTCAAGCGCAGGGGCTAAATAATTTTTTAAGAATTTAGGAAGTGTATGGGATCAGCCCTCAACCCTCAACCTGGTCCAGGGTATACAGATTTTAGAAAGACTGGCTGCTAATACAAGCAAATGGCACTTAATGCTTTTCAGGATTTTTAAACCCCGAAGTAAACTGTAGGGGATTTCATAATCCCCGTGAACTACTAAGCGGTTCGCGCGGGTCTGGAGACCTGCTACAATTTAATTTCGGATAGCTATATCCGAACCAGTTTTACAAATGCCTTTTTATTTCGGGACAGGTATAGTTGTTTCCTGGCCTGAGGCTATTTTTCCATTTCCTTTTGTTTGGCAGGCTTCTTTAGCTTTTCGGATTCCCACAAAGCTATATAAGGTTCTTCGTCTGCTGCATGGTATCCCCGCTTCATAAAGCCGGTGTTAAAGCCAAAGGCTACTTTGCCGGCAGTGTCCATTGCCAGGATGCCCCTGTCACCCTTAAGTTTGTCGTCATGCAACTGAACGGCTTTGTCAGTGGCCGACTGTAAGGAGTTGCCGGCATACTTCATTAGCGCGTAGACCTCATGCGCCAGCACACCACGCATGATCACTTCGCCTTCGCCGGTACAACTCACAGCGCATACCTCGTTGTTGGCTAGCGTGCCCCCTCCGATGATGGGGGTATCCCCGACACGTCCTTTCAACTGGTGTGTCAGGCCACCGGTAGAAGTCGCAGCGGCCAGGTTACCGTTTATGTCCAGGGCAACAGCGCCCACTGTATCTGTCATGGAGCCGGGCATCCCTTTCCTCTCAGCTTTTTCCTGCTGCTTGTCAAGCCAGGTCTCTCTTTTTTCAGGGGTAATAAAATACTCCGGGCCTTTGAGTGGCAGGTTATTGGCCAGGGCAAACTCCTCGGCGCCGGTACCCACCAGCAGGCAGTGTTCGCACTTCTGCAGAATTACCTTTGCCAGGCTAATGGGGTGCTGCACATAGCGCACACCGCCCACAGCGCCCACCCGAAGCGTATTACCGTCCATAATGGCTGCGTCAAATTCATTCTCTCCCCGCTGTGTCAGGCTAGCGCCCCGTCCTGCATTAAACACAACGTTACGCTCCATGCTGTTGACAGCAGCCTCTACAGCATCCAGGGCACTTCCGCCTTTCTCCAGCACTTCATACCCTTCTTTCAGCGCTTCTGCCAGCCCTTGTCTGTATGCTTCCTCTTTTTCCTTATCCAACTCACCGGGATCTACAGATTCTGCACCTCCGTGTATCGCAATCGCAAATTTTTTCATTATTGTTTGTTTCCGTTTAATTAAGCACCTGATAGTACGGGATGAACTATTCCTGGTTATGACAAGGTATAGCCCAAAATGCAGCGGCTGCCACCTGGTTCAGGGACAGCCGCCGTAGGAGATACCCTGCATTAAAATGAGTCCTGCTCCAGAGAGGAAATGCGCCGGTGATCGATGATCCGGAAACTCTCCACCAGCTTGATCGACTCCGGTATATCCTCTGAGAACAGAGTAATAAAGGAACCTTCAGGGGCATATTCCATGGCATGGGCCAGAGCACGGGTTTCCTGGTTGATCTCTGTGAGCTTCATGTTGGGTTTAACGGCCATAATGCCTTGCTTGATCAGGCTGTTGATCTCCTTTCCGGATTTGCCACGCAGGTCCTTGTCCTGCCGGATGATGATCTCGTCAAAGGTTTCGGCCGCAATGCGGCCAATCTCGATGGTGTCTTCTTCCTGGCGGTCGCCTATACCTGCCACAATGCCGATCTTGTAAGTGGCCTGCACATTGTCGATAAAGTCGGCGATGGCTTCCATGCTGGCAATGTTGTGGGCATAGTCGATGAGTACTTCATAGCGCGGGAGTTTGAACAGGTTCATGCGGCCCGGTGTGGTTTCTGCGGAAGGAATAAAAGTGCGCAGGGCCGTTCTGATCTCTGCAATCTCAAAGTGGTTGATATACCCGGTCAGGGTTGCCGCCAGCACATTATGGATGTTAAAGCGGGCGCGGCCCCCGAAGGTCAGCGGAATGTCAGCCACCCGGTCTACCCGGATCTTGTAAGTATTCTTGAAGATAGAGATGTACCCGTTTTCAAGCACAGCTGCCAGTCCGCCTTTGCTGATGTGCTGCAGGATGCGCGGGTTGTTTTCGTCGAGGCTAAAGAAAGCCACTTTGCAGGAGAGTCCCGTTGCCATTTCAAAAACAAGGTCATCATCCGCATTGAGCACGGCATAGCCGTTCTGGCATACGGTGCGGGGGATCACGGCTTTTACTTCGGCCATTTCCTCTACGGTATTAATATCACCCAGCCCCAGATGGTCAGCCGACACGTTGGTGACGATGCCGATGTCGCACTGCCGGAAAGCCAGGCCAGAGCGGAGCATACCGCCCCGGGCACACTCCAGTACAGCGTAGTTCACGGTGGGGTCTTTGAGCACAAACTCACTGCTGTAGGATCCGGTGGTATCGCCTTTGATAATCTTGTTGTCTTGTATGTAGATGCCGTCGGTGGTGGTATAGCCGACCTGGTATCCTTTGAACTTGAGCATGTGGGCCACGAGGCGGGTAGTGGTGGTTTTGCCGTTGGTGCCTGTGATGGCCACAATAGGTATTCGCGTCGGCGTACCGTGCGGAAAAAGCATGTTGATGATCGGTTCTGCCACGTTGCGGGGCAGGCCATCAGTAGGGGAGATGTGCATGCGCAGTCCGGGAGCGGCGTTCACTTCGATCACAGCGCCCTTTGTTTCAGGCAGCGGGATGGCAATGTCGGTCGTCATCACATCGATGCCACACACATCGAGCCCGATGATGCCCGCAATGCGCTCTGCCATGAGCACATTATAAGGATGCACCAGGTCCGTTACATCGGTGGCTGTGCCGCCGGTACTGAGGTTGGCTGTGCTTTTCAGGTATAGCACTTCGCCCTCCGGCAAGACTGCCTGCAGCGTCAGCCCTTTCTCTTTGAGCAGACTGCGCGTATGCTTGTCTATTTTGATGTGCGTGAGCGCCTTTTCATGTCCTATACCTCGTCGGGGATCCTTGTTGACTTCTTTCACCAGTTGCTGTATGGTCGAGATGCCGTTGCCGGTGACCATGGCCGGTGTGCGTTTGGCGGCGGCTGTGAACTTGCCGTTGATCACCAGCAGGCGGTAGTCGTCGCCTGTGATGAACTGCTCTACCATCACCTTCTTGGAGTAGCGCTGTGCTTCCGTCAGGGCACGTTGCGCTTCCTTCCAGGTATGGATGTTGATGGTAGCGCCCTTTCCCTGGTTGCCGTCCAGCGGTTTCACCACCACAGGGTAGCCTAGTTCCTGCACCGCCTCTTCCAGTTCATCGGCATCATGCACGATATGGCCCCGGGGCACCGGTATACCTGCATCTTCCAGGATCAGTTTGGTAGCGTTTTTGTTACCGGCACTTTCCACCCCGAAGCAGGAGGTGCGGGAGGTCATGGCAGCCTGTATGTGCTTCTGGTGTATGCCGTACCCGAGTTGTATAAGCCCGCTTCGCTGGTTGTTGATATAAGGTATACCGCGGCTTACCGCCTCCGACACAATAGCCTCCGTGCTTGGGCCAAAGTACTCGTCTTCCCGTATCTGGTGCAACCGGGCAATGTCCTGCACAATGCTGGGCTTTTTGCCTTTGGCCATAAGTTCGGTGATGCGCACCGCGGCATGTGCCGCATATTCCCCGGCACGCTCCTGCTGGTAAGAGAAGATGACATAGTCCACTCCGGGACCGGGGCCGGCGTAGCGGCGGCCATAGCCACTGTTCATGCCGGCCAGGGTCTGCAGCTCGAGGGCAATATGCTGCACCACCTTGCTGAACGTGGTGCCTTCGCGCACGAGCCTGAAAAAACCGCCGGGTGTACCCTTGGACGAGCGATGCTCATACATGCCCGGGAATAGCTTTTCCAACCGCTCCGGAAATTGTGGGACCTCGTTTGTAAGCACATCCTGTAGACCTTCCAGGTCAAGTTTCAGGACAATTATTTTGGGATGTTTGATAGACCAGTAGTTAGGTCCACGCATGATCCTCAGTTCAAGTATTTTCATTTGCTTTCACACATCAGGTTTGAGCCTGTGTCAACAGGTAGCGGGCCGCAAGGGCAATGCCTAAGATTAGTACGGATTAGGAGAACTTTGGGAGAACGCCGGGGCTTCAAATGAAGCCTGATTTTTCTAAAAATGAGTAGTTAAAACAGCTGTAGTGTAGCAGAAAGTGTTTTGTACCAGCTCGTTTTCCGTATTTGTACGTCTTTTGGGTAAATGGCTGTTTTGAGTCCGTTAATGTAAAACCCCGCCCCACCTTAAACGTTTAATAAGTGCGCGTTTTGTCTAAATGCATATTCAATAAGTTCTATAATTAAATAAAATATACAGTTATGGCAAGAGATTATCAGGATGATTATGGCAGGGGAAGCTATCGCTCTCATGACCGCGACCGCTCTCAACACGAGGAAGGAGGCTTTTTCAACCGGATTGGAGAAAAGATCAGCCATGCCTGGGAGCGTATAGCCGGAGATGAGGACGATCGCGGAGAGAGACAGCAGCGAGGCAGTACGCATCATCCTTATTCAGGAGAATTTGACCGCGGCGGGTACCGCTCATCAGGGTATGGTTCGGGCACTTCAGGAAGCCAGGGCCAGCGCTACGGTCAGTCCCAAATGGGCAGGTATAGCCCACAGCACTCACAAGGCAGCTCTTACCGCTCGGGCCAGAGCGAAAGCAGTAGTGGCTACAGTGGCCGCATGTCTGATTACGGATCTTCATCGCAGGGCAGCAGCTACGGCCGCACTGGCTCTCCATACGGAGCCGGCTCCAGCGGAGGGGAGTACGGCGCTTCAGAGCACACAGGTTATGGCAGCTCACAGCGTGACTACGGCAGCTCTTCAGGTTACGGCGAATCTTCAGGAGGCTACGGGCGTAGCTCCATGGGCTTCCCGCGCGGCTCAGACTACGGCAGTGGCAGCTCCGGCTCTATGGGCGGCGGCTATTTCGGCAGTGGGGCAGGGCCGTGGAGCGGTGGCCCGTACGGTGACACCGGCAACGCGGGCTACAGATCGCGCAGCGGATCGCAGCGCGACTCCGGCCAGGGCTTCCAGGGCAGAAACAGCTCCATGGGAAGCACAGGCGGATACGGCAGCTCAGAGGGCTACAGCCGTTCTGACTACGATTACTCCCGCCGCGAGCAGCGCCGTCGGGGCCAGTCTGACCAAAACTTCGGCAGTGACTGGGACAGATAACCAGGAAATGTTCAAAAGAAAAGGGACCGTATAAAGCGGTCCCTTTTTTATTTACTTGGCAATCATCTGTCGTGCTTCTTCCACAGTTTCGGCTGACTTGATCAGGCGGTCGAGCCCCAGAATCTCGAACACGTTGCGGATCTTAGGCTGCATGTTCACCATGACCATGTCCATCTCCTTCAGGTTACAAGCCTGAAAAGCGGCCAGCAAAACGCCCAGGCCGGCAGAAGAGATGTAGGTCAGTTCGCTGCAATCGATCAGCACAAAACCTGACGAAGCAGCAATTGTCTCCTCCAGGGCGTTGTCGGCGTAAACAGATGAACTGGCGTCAAGCTCTCCCTTAAACCGAAGCAATACTCCCTTACCAATCGCATCTGTCGTAACGCTAAAAGTTTTCATCTATCGTTGTTTTCCTTTGGTTGACCAATCTCCACCATTTCGGGCACATGTCCTCCCGCAATAAGGTGATTGGTTAGTGTTATTGGCTCTCATACGCAAAAACGTTTCCTGGGCTGTCCGACTGCAGTAGCCAACAGCTCATGAAACGCGAATCAAAATACCCCTGCTATGGTATGCGTAATGATCGGAAGTATATCTACTCCTCAATTTCGGTTAGTTCCGTTGTAAATACGTATACCATGATGCTGGAAATAATGATTTTTTACTAATGCTTCAAATTTAAGTTAAATGTTCGAGAGGTACGATTGTACATTCAGTTATTTATTGTGAAAATTGTCTGCAAGCAGGTATGTCAGATTAAATCGCCTTAGGACCGGACGCAATCCATTTTTCTTCTTTACATCACTTCTGACTTTTTGTGCTCCGATCCTGGGCTCTGAATATGCCGGACCATGAGGTAGATGTTAGCCTCTCATTTAAAATTATAAAATGATAAACCTTATAATCACCGATGACCACAAAATAGTGCGTGACGGCCTGAAAGCATTGCTGCAGGACCACACGGCGGTACAAGTGGTAGGGGAAGCCGCCAGCGGCAGTGAGTTGATGGAGTTATTGCCTAAAGTTGACGCAGATATTGTCCTGATGGACATCAGTATGCCAGATATGGACGGTTTTGAAACGGCCGCTCATATTTTTAAAAACTATCCCGGGCTGAAGGTGGTGGTACTCTCCATGCTCAGTCACGAGAAATATGTGAACCGTATGTTGGAGCTTGGTGCTTCTGGCTACATCCTTAAAAATGCCGGTAAAGATGAGCTTTATTGTGCCCTGCAGCTTGTCGCACAAGGCTGTCGCTACATTAGCCCGGATGTGACGCTGGAACTACTGCGTAAAGTGAAGCAGTTGCCGAATGAGCTACAACATACGAGCGGGAACGGAGAGTCGCATCGTGAACTGTCCAAGCGGGAATTGGAAGTGCTGGCATTGATAGGCGAGGGCTATACCAATGCCGAGATATCAGAAAGGCTTTTTACGAGCAAGCGCACCGTCGAAACCCATCGCCAAAACCTGCTTGAGAAAACCAAAGCCCGAAACACAGCTGCACTTATTAAGTACGCCCTGCAGCGCGGCCTGATCTCCTGACCAGCTACAAAGTAGCGCCTCTGCAAACAGGTAAAATAGCCGGAACAGAATGTTTTGAGTGCGGTAGGGCTCCCTGGCTCAGGTATTTTCGTATCTTGAGATGAAACCATAGCCCGACAGCGCCAATGTATCAGAACCGAAGCGTCGCACGACTTCTTTATGCAGAGGAAACTGACATGGGTGGGCTGCCGCTCCGGCAGCCACTGCCCACCAATCAGGTAGAGCAGCACGACCCATTTCTGCTACTGCATCATCACACCACAGTTATTCCGCAGTCAGACTACCCCTATAAGCTAGGCGTGGACCCGCACCCGCATCGTGGTTTTTCGCCGGTTACCTTTGTGTACCAGGGCGGCGTGCATCACCGCGACTCCCGTGGCAACGACAGCGTGGTGTATGCCGGCGGCACCCAGTGGATGAATGCCGGCCTGGGTATAGTGCACAGTGAGCGCCCTCCCCGTGAAATGCAGGAGCAGGGTGGCGTGCAGGAGATTGTGCAGCTGTGGGTGAACACTCCGGCAGCCCTCAAAATGGAACAGCCTGCTTACTATGCCTTGCAAGCTGATGACACCCCAGTGATCAGTGAAGAGCGTGTGCAAATAGCCGTGGTAGCAGGAGATTACAAAGGCACAACAGGCCCCGTACAGACCCCCAGCCCCGTAATGGCGCTGCGTCTCACCCTGCAGGCCGGTGGGCAATGCACTATACCTATACCTGCTGATTTCAATGCCATGCTTTACCTGCTCGACGGCCAGGTGATGCTCGAAGGCTATGGCCTGGTGGATGGGCTGCACCTGGCGCTCCTGAACAAGGATGGTGAGGCCTGTACCATCACTGCCCGCCAGGACACCCGCCTGCTGCTATTAGCAGGAAAGCCACTGGAAGAACCATTGGCCATGCACGGACCTTTTGTGATGAACAACCAGACCGAGGTGATGCAGGCCATGCGTGACTACCAGATGGGTAAAATGGGAATACTGATCGAGTAAATATCGATAACAGCAGCTTACCAGGGCAGGCCCTGCAGGTCAATGTGCGCAGGAGCCTGTCGGTTGGTATGCGCTGGGCTGAGCAGCATTACATTCGAGTCATACTCCTCCTGGCCGGCCGGCTGATCATATACTAATTGGCACTCTACAGTGTACCATCCTAATCGCTCATAGAAAGGCACCAGGGCATCAGCGCAGAGCAGGAGACCCATATCGGCCTGCAGTTTCCGGAACAGAAAGGCGTTTGCTTCGCGCAGTACCTGGCTGGCGTAGCCTTTGCCCCGGTGCGCCGCGGGGGTGATCACATTATTGATTCCTGCTGCCTTCCGGCGCTGACCATCTACCAGAATTTCCCGCTCCACAATGTTACAGAAAGTGGCAACTTCGCCATCTGCTTCCCATAGCACCACCCAATCCGGTGTGGCCCAACTGCGCTGCTGCACAAAGGGTACATGGCCAAACTCCACAGTTATGCATTCATTTAATGTCCGCAGCAAGTCGGGCGTAAGTGCGGGGTAGGGTATAAACTGTATCATGAAAGGTATAAGGTATGAACTGCGTTTTGCAGCGACTGCAAATTAGCAAATTTGACAAATCAGGGCACAAAGGTCCTTACCCTCGGGAGTAATTTTTTTAGAAAGACTACAACAATCTTGGACAGTGAACATACCCATGGGAGGGGGATGGATGAACCAATGAACTAGTGTTATGACACGATTCGTGATATGATTATTTGAAGGTGTAACACAGGATTTGAAAAGCTTATTTGATTGATATTTTCTGTTTTAGGTGCTATACCTTGTTTTTATAATGTTATTTTTCTGTGATAACCCTCCGTATTACACTTCTTATAACGACACCTTAATTCACCCGGATTCTTTCTTCACCCTACTGCCATCCCTGGAGGGTATGGCAGTCTGTTTACCTTAAAACACTTTATGTAACACGTTTAACTAATCCCTATTTTATGAGAAAACTCTTAGCAGTTGTTGCGCTCAGCCTGTTGGCAGTAAGCAACGTTTTTGCACAGGCCTACATGGACAGCAAGCTCCGTGCTGCCATCAGTGATAAGACCAGGTTGGTGCAGGTGGTTGTAACTTTCAAAGGTGAAAGTGCACCCACTTTGCTTGACCTGTCTGTGCTAACCCAGGCGGGTATTACAAAAGGCCTCACACTCAAGTCGCTGCCTATTGCCGGCGTGCTGGCAACTGGTCTGCAAGTAGAACTCCTCTCCAAAAGCTCCCGCGTGCTCTCTCTCTACCTGAACGAATCGCTTCAATATGAAAACAATTCAGGCACCGCCCTGACCGGGGTAGATAAGCTACGCACCGAACCGGTTTTTATGAGCCGTAACGGCGGTTTGCCGCTAACCGGCAAGGGCATTGGCATTGTGGTGAACGATAGTGGCGTAGATGGCACGCACCCTGACCTGCAGTTCGGCCGCAACCTGAAGCAGAACGTGACAGCCGCCACTAACCTCAACGCTGTTTCGTCGCTATTGCCTTATCTAATATTGGAGAATGTGCCGAACACCGATGCCACAGGCGGTCATGGTACACACGTGGCAGGTATAGTGGGTGGAACCGGTCAGGCTTCGCAGGGTTTATACGAAGGCGTGGCACCGGGCGCTGACCTGATCGGTTACGGTTCTGGCGCGGCCCTCTTGCTGCTCGACGTACTTTCCGGCTTTGACTATGCGATCACGAACCAGGCTCGTTACAACATCCGGGTGATCACCAACTCTTTTGGCACCACCAGTGACACCGGCACGGAGGTGAACCCTGCTGACCCAATCACCCTGGCTACCAAGCGCTGCGTGGACCGCAACATCGTGGTGGTATTCTCAGCCGGTAACTCCGGTCCGGGATCGGGCACCATTACCGGGCAGTATAAGAAAGCGCCATGGGTGATCGCAGTGGCGGCTGGGGACAAGTCGGGCCGACTGGCGGACTTCTCTTCACGCGGCATCAAAAACAAAGGAGGCTCTTTCTCGCTCGACGGCAAGACCTATACCTGGGAAGATCGTCCGACGGTGACTTCACCGGGAGTTGACATCATCGCAGCGCGTGTGATCGCACCTGTCTCTTCGCTTTCCGCTGACAAGGACGTGCAGGAGCTGGACCCGGCGCATGTACCTTATTATACCCACATGAGCGGTACTTCCATGGCTGCCCCACATGTGGCAGGTATAGTGGCCCTACTACTGGAAGCTAACCCGACGTTGACGCCTTACCAGGTGAAGGAAATCCTGCAGCAAACCGCCACCAACATACCGAACAGAGAAAAATGGGAGGTAGGTGCAGGCTATGTAAATGCCTATGCTGCCGTAGACAGAGCCTACCGCGCCTCGGCACCTTATGGCTCCACGCTCAATATGACGCGCACGTTCCGCAGCAGTGTGAACGCAAACAATGTGAATGAGAATTTCACCATAGATTATAACCCTGCGACCACCGCCATGAATGACTATACCTTTAATGTGGCAGAAGGTACTACCGCCATCGAAGCGAAGATCAGGACCACTGGTGTACTGGGGGAAACCGGCAATCCGGTGAACCTGTCGCTGATCTCCCCATCCGGTGCCGAAACCCGCTCCGGTATACCGGTACTGTTTGCGCTGAGCTACGACCGTGGTGTGGCAGTGGCCTCACCTGAGCCGGGTACCTGGACAGTGCGCATCTCTGGTTTGAATGGAGCAGCCTTTCCGGAGCAGATCAGCGGAACCGTGAACATGATGACCGCAGCCGGCACTTCCGGTCTCAATGATATAGCGGGTCACCCTGCCGAGTCGTCGATCATGCTGGCAGTAAGCGCCCGTTTGGCTGATGGCCTGAGTGGCGGTGGCTTTAAGCCCGACGAACTGCTGAAGCGCATTGACATGGCCGACTACCTGATGATGGGAGAAGGTATACGGCAGCAATTGCCGGTGAGCGGTGCTTATACCCTGACTGATGTGAAAGAGCGCAACCTGATCGCTGAATCGGTAACCGCTGCAGGTGCCGCCTTGCGTGATCAGAAACATGCTCAAAACGGTATTATGCTGCCTGCGGCTCCAGGAAAATTCTCTCCGAATGGCAAAGTCAATCGTGCGGAAGTAGCCTACTCGCTTGTGCAGGCATTGGGGTTGCAGGAATACGCCCTGCAGCGCAATGGCAAAACACCAACCGTGGAGTACAATGGCAAAAGCTATCCGATTGAGGACGCCGCCGCTATACCTGCCGGACTGGAAGGCTACGTGAGTGTGGCCCTGGAGCTGAATATGATCAACGCCTACTTTACCGCCACCCAGGGACCTTATGATCTGGAGCCGGTGCTGCATGCCAGTTTTAAGCCATTGCAGGATGTGACACGCGCTGATTTCGCGGTGATCGTGACGCGTACCCACGGGCTGTGGAACAGTGGTGAGCAGCCGCTGGCAGCAGAGAGCACCTCCAATCTGGCTATTTCGGAAGAAGGCAAGCTTGTCAGCTATCCGAATCCGTTCTCTGAAGTGACCACCATTCGCTACGCCCTGGAGCAGGACGGACCTGTAACGGTTGTAGTGTATGATATACTGGGCAAGAAAGTGCGCACGCTGGTATCAGAAAAAAAATCAGCCGGTGAGCACCGTGTTGACTTCAGAGCCGGTAGCCTGCCAGCCGGTACTTATATCTACAAAGTAGAGGCTGGCAACAAGGTATACTCCAATAAGTTGCTGCTGGCAAAATAAAGGCTCAGCCGAAATAGAGTTAAAAAAGGCTCTCCCTTTTGGGAGGGCCTTTTTTGTTGGGAACGGAAATGTTCCCCTGAAATAAACTGAATCACTTTGGTAAGGTTATAAGTATATTGTACTTAAGCTTTTTCGAGCGTGAGACCAGGTGTTATCCTTTTAGCGGTATACTACCACAGTGACTTACGTTCAGAAGGGCATAAAAGCAGTTGAACAGGTGATGTCTTCAGCGTTTGTTGCATTTCGCCTTTCGCTGCTTTCATTTTAATTTTCAGCCGGGTCTCAGGACACCTTAAAAACATGAACATTTAACTTATGAAAGCATATAGTAAGTGGTATCATCCGTACGAAATCAATGAGAAGTATCAGAAACGTGTGGCCTATTTCAGCATGGAGTTCGGTATACACCAGGCGCTCAAAACTTACTCAGGCGGTCTGGGTTTTCTGGCGGGTTCGCACATGCGCAGCGCCCACGATCTGCGGCAGAACATGATCGGGATAGGCATACTTTGGAAGTATGGTTACTATGATCAGGTGCGCAACGACGACCAGACCATGCGGGTACAGTTTCAGAAAAAATACTATACCTACCTGGAGGACACCGGCATTATGGTGACGGTGAACGTAAACGGCCATCCTGTAAAAGTGAAAGCCCTGGTACTGCGTCCTGAAGTGTTCGGTACGGTGCCTATGTACTTCCTGACCACCAACATTCCTGAAAACGACCACCTGGCCCGCACGATTACTTATCACCTGTACGACAAAGAGCCGTCCACCCGCATCGCACAGAGCATTGTGCTGGGTATAGCGGGTGCCAAAGTAGTGGAAGAACTGGGAGGCGCGGACATTTACCACATGAACGAAGGTCACGCCTTACCTTTGGCGTTCTATCTGCACGAGAAATTCGGGAATACGGAAGACATGCGAAAGCGCATTGCTTTTACGACCCATACGCCTGAAAAAGCAGGTAACGAGGTGCACGACATTCACCTGCTCAACAACATGTCTTTCTTTAACAAAACCTCACTGGAAGAGGCACGGCGCATGACGGGCATGCATGGCAATTTCTTTGACTATACCCTGGCTGCCCTGCGAATCGCGAAAGTGGCCAATGGGGTGTCGCAACTGCACGGGCAGGTAGCCCGCGACATGTGGTACGAGAATGATAACGTGTGCGAGATCAAGGCGATCACAAATGCCCAAAATGCCCGCTTCTGGATGGACAGCACCATGCGGCAGGCTTTGGAGCGGGACGATAACCAGGCCCTGATACAACGCAAGGGAGAGATGAAGCAGGAACTGTTCGAGATCGTGGCCGACCAGACAGGTAAGCTCTTCCGGAAGGATGTACTCACGGTGGTATGGGCCCGTCGATTTGCTGCCTACAAGCGTGCTGACTTGCTGGTGCATGACATCGAGAGGTTTTTTGACATGCTTACCCAGAAAGACCAGCCCGTGCAGGTGATCTGGGCCGGTAAGCCTTACCCCTTTGATGAGGGAGCCGTGAGTGTGTTCAACAGCCTGGTGAATCTATCGTACCAGCGCAAGAACTTTGCGGTGCTGACAGGCTACGAAATCGGCTTGTCGCGCAAACTAAAGCAGGGAGCAGATGTGTGGTTGAACACACCGCGAAGACCCCGCGAAGCCTCGGGCACCAGCGGTATGACCGCTGCCATGAACGGAGCCGTGAACCTGTCGGTGCTGGATGGATGGCTGCCAGAGTTTGCCCGCCACGGCGAGAACAGCTTTGTGCTGCCGGTAGTAGACAGCAACCTGCCCGATTCCATGCAGGATGAGATCGACCATAAGAACCTGATGAACATCCTGGAAAATGAAGTGATCCCGACTTATTACAAGGATCGCGGAAAATGGATGGGCATTGTCAAGCAGAGCATGCGCGATGTGATTCCTTTCTTCGACTCAGACCGCATGGCGCATCAGTACTATGAGCAAATGTATTAATGCTTTGTGTAATGAGTAATGATGAATGAATAATTCAGGAGGAGTTGAGTGATTGATGACTAAAAGGCGAAGGGAAATAGATAATCAATATCCATTTCCCTTCGCCTTTTAGTAGCTACTTATTCGCTATTACTTATTACTCATTCGTCATTATTCATTAATTACTTCCTTTCCCGAAGCGACTTCCGAAGAAATCACCTGCTTTCCAGCTTGGCCGCTGCGTTGCATTTGCCACCTGGTAACTGATCAGGAAGTTCAGCTGCACGTACTTTTTCCCGGCTTTGTAGTCGAAGGTATCGTTGAAGTTATCCTGTGGCTTGTGGTAGTGGATGGCACGCCATTGCTCCACCTGCTTGTTCAGGTTATTGAGTCCGTCTTTAGTCTTGTTGCCATACTTGATGTGCAGCGCAGGTATACCTTGCATCACAAAGCTGTACTGGTCGCTGCGGATAAAGCGCATCTGCTCCGGCTCCGGATCTTCCTCTACCGTCAGGCCCAGGTGGTTTGCTGCGGCGGCTACTTCGTTTTCAAGCGAGGAGTGGTTTGCACCCAGACCTACAACTGACAATAGCGGCGCAATAATGGTCGGCATGTCGGTATTGATGTTAGCCACGATTTGCTCCACCGGCACTGTCGGGAAGCGGGCGAAGTATGCGGAACCCAGCAGACCCATTTCCTCAGCAGTTACCATCACAAACAGCACAGAGCGCTTCGGTTTTTCAGGCAGCCTGGAATAGATTTTCCCGATCTCGAGCACACTGGCCACACCGGAGGCATTGTCGTGGGCGCCGTTGTAGATGGAGTCACCGTTCACGGCGCGACCTACACCTACGTGGTCGAGGTGGGCGCTGTGCACCACGTATTCATTCTGCAGTTGCGGATCGGCGCCTGTGATCTTACCGATCACATTGTGGCTTTCAAAATCCTTGTAGGTAGAGGTATAGCTGGTGCGCAGGGTATGGGCCAGTGGGGTAGAGGCCGGCTTGCCCTGTTGCAGTTGCTCGCCAAGTTTTGCCATCTCTATACCTGTGCCTTTAAGAAGCTGCTCGAAGGTGCTGCTGTTGATGCTGGCCAGCACCCGGATCTTATCCGATACATAGTTGCGGGAAACGGCCACTTTGCCATTCGGGTCCATCACGCTGTACGTGCCGCCCTGCAGGTTAGGCACACCGGCTTTCGGATTCGTATTGGCTACGATCACGCCCACGGCGCCTTTCTCGGCAGCGATCTTCAGTACCGTCATCATGTCGCGGCTGTAGGCCGACACCGTAGAAGGGAAGTTGGTTGGAGCACCGCGCAGCACCACCACGATCTTGCCTGCTACGTCTATACCTGCGTAGTCGTCGTAGCCCAGGTCAGGAGCGCTGATGCCGTAGCCAGCAAACACCAGCGGAGCCTCGATGCTTACTTCCGGCTCTTCGGCATGTGGGTATACTGAAAAGTCCTTGTTGTAAGTCAGCTGCATTGCGGATCCCATTGAATCGGCAATCACCATGCTGGCCTCTTTGCCGGGGAAAGACTGGCGCAAACGCACCAGCTGCAGGTAGGTGCCGTTCTCACCACCGGGCTCTATACCTGCCTTCTGGTAATGTTCCACTACATAGTCCACAGCCATCTGGTAGCCTTCAGTGCCGGGCTTGCGACCCAGCAGGCGGTCATCGGCCAGGTACTTGATGTGGGCTTTTATATCGTTTGGTTTTACTCTTTTGAGCGATTTCTCGACAGGTTTTTCAAGTGCCAGCGACTGGGCGGAGGCACTTCCTTGTAGCAGAAGGCCACAGGAAAGGGCCAGGAACAGAAAGCGTTTCATTCAGATCAGATTGGTTGTTTCACCAAATATAAGGGAAATGCAGCACAGCGCCTATGCTATACCTGCCCGAAAGGTATAGGAGGACAGGTATAGCGCTAGTCTCTGCGGTTTTTACGGCGCTCGATCTTTCTCAAAATGAAGGTCAGCGCAGTCAGGAACATCAGAAACAGAATTAGACTCAGGATTTTCATACCTTATGCAACTGTCGGATGAGGTATACACAGTTGCCTACTCGTCTTTTCTCTCCTCCTGGTGCACCAGGTAGCTGGTGAGCTTGTCCCATTGCAGCCCCTGAAAACCGGCCCAGCCGCCTTCTGCGATCAGGGTGTTCAGCACGGAGCGGTCACCGGATTCTTCACCCTGGTTGTTGATGTATTCGTTTTTGCCTATCTCGGAGGCAATGAGTGTGGTGCCCTGCAATTCTACCCGAAACGTACTGCTGGCCTCTTTGGTGAAAAAGTGCTCTGTTACCTCCTCCTCGTCTGCCGGCGGATTGGGTTTCTCGCTGGGATGTACCGTAAACTCAGCCAGGTTATCCTCGATGCGGATGCTGGATATATTCACCCAGTTCTCTACATTGGAAGCAGGCAGCGTAATCTTCACAAAATAGCCAATCTCCGGAATTTCTGCCGTCGTTTTCCGCCCCCGGTCATCATGCAGCTCGAATGTGGAATTGATCCCCTCCAGGTTAGACCAGAGATTTACATTGAAAAGCTTCTTCTTTGATTCTTCAAAAGCTGTCCTCGCAGTGGTCATATCCGGGTAGTTCTGCTCGTTCTGGTAGACTTTGTCTTTGGACTCTTCACCCTTCAGCACTTTTACTTCTTCTTTTACCTTATCTACTACTTTCTTGATGCCCATAACTTTTATTCTATTGTTGGATGATTGGATGCTGTTGCAGGTCTCCTGACCCACATGCTCCCATATAGGTATACGGGGATTAAAAAACACCCACTGTTTATTTCGGGGTTGATAAAACCCAAACGCTCTACCTCAGTCAGCCTATACCATACGCACAAAAGGGTAGGAAGTATAAGGTATACCTGCACCAGTTTCGCTGCTATACCTGAAGCCACAGGTATAGACACAAAAAACAAGCCCTCCCGCCAAAGGCAGAAGGGCTTGTTAAGTAAAGGGTTTATGTATAGTGAGCGTAACGCTCGAAGATCAATTTCAGGTATAGCTATACCTTAAGAACGAACCTGTTTTGCAGGGGCTTCTTCTTCGATTAGCGGTGCTACGTCCTCGTCCTCTTCCAGCGACCAGCCTGTTTTGAGGCCGATAATGAACCATGCCAGGGCCAGCACGCCACCCGCAAAGATCGTGTCACCGATCACGCGCAGCCAGCGCAGGATGTTCATGGTGTCTGTTTGCATGAACTCCATAGAGCGGGCATACCACAGACCGTGCTCCACACTCGCCCAGGTTTGCATCAGACCGATTGGCAGCACGCTGATTAGCACCATCAGGATCAGGCCGATGTTGATAGACCAGAAGGCGAAGCTGATCACCCCGTCTTTCCAGCGACGGCGGGCAGACAAACCTTTCAGCACGAACAGCATCAGACCGATACCCAGCATACCGTATACCCCGAACAGGGCCGTATGGGCGTGCACTGGTGTCGTATTAAGTCCCTGCATGTAGTAGAGCGCAATCGGCGGGTTAATCACGAAACCGAACACACCGGCACCCACCAGGTTCCAGAAAGCAACAGCCACGAAAGAGTAGATCGGCCACTTATAAGCTTTGATCCACTGGGTGAGCTTACTGATCTGCAGGTTGTGGTAGGCCTCGAAACCGATCAGCACCAATGGCACTACTTCCAGCGCACTGAAGGTCGCTCCCAGGGCCATTACGGCTGTAGGCGTACCACTGAAATAAAGGTGGTGGAACGTACCGATGATACCGCCGAACAGAAAGATGATGGTCGAGAAGAGCACCGTTGCCGTTGCCATTTTGGTATCTAGCAGCCCCATGCGTACGAACAGGAAAGCGATTACCACGGTGGCGAATACTTCGAAGAAGCCTTCTACCCACAGGTGCACTACCCACCAGCGCCAGTACTCGGCAATGGCCAGGTTGGTATGCTGACCCCACATCAGGCCAGAGGCGTAGAAGATGGCGATAGCTGCCGATGAGATCAGGAACATACCTAATAAGTGGCGTCCATCCACATCCTTCTTAAAGGCAGGCAGAATGGCACGTACCATTAGCCCCAGCCACAGGAACAAGCCCACCAGCAGGAAGATCTGCCAGAAGCGACCCAGGTCCACATACTCGTAGCCCTGGTGACCAAACCAGAAGTTTTCGGTGTAGCCTAGCTTCTGCATGATGCCGTACCACTGACCAGCCAGTGAACCAGCCACAATGATGAGCAAGCAAACGAAGAGGAAGTTAACGCCTAATTTCTGGAATTTAGGTTCATGACCCGACACGGCAGGAGCGATGTATAAACCTGTTGCCAGCCAGGATGTCGCGATCCAGAAGATGGCCAGCTGCACGTGCCAGGTACGGGTAATGGAGTAAGGGAGGTACTCGGCTAGCGGGAAGCCATACAAGGCCTGTCCTTCCACACCATAGTGCGCCGAGACAACCCCGAGCGTGACTTGGACGAGAATCAGAGCTGTCACAATCCAGAAGTACTTCAAGGTCGCCTTCATGGAAGGAGTAGCCGTTAAGCCCAGCAATGGATCTTGCTTCGGCAGCTTGGAATGGTCGATCTCCTCTTCACGGTTAGAGGCATAGTAATAAGCCAGCATGCCCACACCCGCAATCAGAATGATCACAGAGAAGCCGGTCCAAATGATCAGGTCAGAGCTAGGCTCGTTAGCCACCAGTTTCTCTGCAGGCCAGTTGTTGGTATAGGTGATTTTCTTGCCCGGACGCTCGGTCACGCAGGCCCACGAAGTCCAGAAGAAGAAGGTGTTGAGCTTCTCCATGCGCACCGGATCTTCCACAGTGTTGTCTTTCATGGCATAGGCATCGCGGTGCTTGGCCAACGCCGGGTCGTTCATAAACAGGCCAGTATAGTGCTTGCCCACTTCTGCTATCGCCTCAGCACGCAGATCCGATACAGTCAGTATACCTGTCTCCGGGTCGTAAGTGTTCGCACGGATCTGCTTTTGCAGACGGGCCTCCAGCATCGCTTTTGTCTCTTCGTCCAGGTCGTCATACAGCACGCCTTTTTCCTGCTGTGCCCAGTAGTCGAGGAAGTACATGGCCTCTTTGTGCAGCCAGTCGGCACTCCAGTCAGGTGCTATATAAGCACCGTGGCCCCACACTGAGCCCAGCTGCTGGCCGCCCGTGGACTGCCAAACGTTCTGTCCGTCTTTGATGTCATCCCCGGTAAAAAGCACTTTTCCGGATGTGGTGACCACCTTGTTCGGTATAGGTGGTGCTTCTCTGTAAATCTCGATACCATAGTATCCGAGAACGGCGAAGGAGCCGACGATCACGGCAATGAACCCCAGCCATAGGTTTCTGTATTTCATAAAAGGTAAAGGTTTGAGTGGTTATAGTTGAATTTGAGTTGAAAATCAGTAGCTGAGGTTCAGGCCATGAGCCTTAGAACATGTAGGTTAGGTTAACCATGGTGCGACGGTTGCCTTCGGTATGGTGGTGCGCCTCGGTGCTGCTCACAGGTAACTGTATTGTACCGCCCACCGCGATGTTTTTCACATACACGCTCATGCCCAGGTTAGTGAAGAAAGAGTCGCCGCCTTTTTGCAGGTTAGGAGCCCCTTCGTATTGGTCGCCTTCGGCATGCTCGTAGTACACGCCCGCACTAGGCAGCAGGGAGATACCTTTCACATTCTGCCAGTAAAACAGGTTAGAAGAAGCGCTGACACGGTTGCCGAAACGGTAGCCGTTGCTGTTCTCGCTGTTGAAACGGTAGGTCACATCATTGCTCAGGCCCAGTTGCTTGTAGCGGACGGTATAGATACCATTTGCCATGTAATCGGTGCTGCCTGTGCCGGGTTGCATGTTTGGTGCCAGCTGCTCACCATGCTCCTGGTTGCGGTAGGCACCTGTGGCAAGTTTTACGCCGCCACCTACCTGCAGCGTGTGCTTCAGGTTCTTGTCCATTCTGTCACCGGTGTTGATAAGCGAATAGTTGGCCATCAGGGTCACATCCCCAAAGCCTCTGCTCTTGATGGCATGGTGACCACCGCTCTGTTCATTGAGCATGTAGGGCACAAAGGCGAAAATCTGCACGTTCTTGACCGGCACAAAACGGCCCCACAGCTCGGCTGTGGCAAAGCGCTCGTCAGTTACCTGCACATGGTGGCCGTGTGTGGCAGTAGTGGTGTAGGAGCGTGTGGTATAGCGCAAACCCACAAAGTTTTTATGGAATTGAGGCAATATGCCCATGTAGCTGCCGCCCATGGTGCAGCCTTTGTCGCAGGCCTGGCTGCTGATGTTGATTGATAATAGGGCGATGACGATTAATAATATCTTTTTCATGACTTAGTACTCTTTGAATTTTTAAAATAAACAGGAGGGTGCCGGAGTGGCACCGGGATCAGAGACTAAGCGATGAATCGCGGAGGGTGAAAGATGGAAAAATCGGGTGATGCATAGACACCTGCCCGGTATAGGGAGTGTCCGCTGGTTTTTTCTGGTGCTATGGCAGGCGCCGCAGGAAGCAGCTCTGCATTAAAAGCAATCAGGTCGATCACGCTGTGCTGCTGACGCTGCGATTGCTGCTCACGCTCACTCTCTTTTTTCAGCTCTTTGCGGAGGTGGCATTTTCCATTGCATTCGGAGCCAGGTATAAACCTGTTTTCGCACAGTTCACTGGCGATGTAGGCCTTATTCAGTTGGTATACCAACAAGATACCCTGCTTGCTCAAGGGCTGCACCAGCACACAGATCACACACATTATAATAGCAAGCCGTTTCATGGCATCTTCTCTTCAATGGTTTTGAACTGTTGCAAAGGTCATACAGGCAGGGAAGGAGAAAAATGACATAGATCACTAATAAAAGAGATTGAGGTCTTCTATTGTCAGGCCGGGCTGGGATACTTTTGTGCAAGGTCAAGGCGGTAAGGAATACCCCGCCTACTCTTATATAATAATAGAGCCATGAAAGAAACAGAAAACTCACAGCAATCCGGCAACTCCCTTCCCAGGGATAGCGACAAGGCTTTGATCACTACTGATCTTCCTGCCCTGGCACTTGAGCTGAAAGGGGAGGAGAACTGGCAGAAGACCGGTCGAGGGTCCAGGACGATCTACAAGTCTGAGACGATGCGCATCCTGCTGAATGTGATGCAGGCGGGCTCTGAGATAAAGCCGCACCAGGCACCGGGTCCCATCAGTGTGCAGGTGATAGAAGGAAGTATCCGGTTCAACACCGAAACGGAAACTGTGGTGCTGACCAAAGGACAGCTACTGACGCTGCAAGAGCATGTGCGACACAGCGTGGAGGCACTCGAAGAAGCAGCTTTCCTGCTGACTGTTTCACCGCTCACTTCAAAAAGATGACAAAGGTCACTATTAAAAGAGATAAAGGTCTTTTATTTCGAGACACTCTGAGAATACCTTTGTATTGTAAATGAAAGCCAAACAGTACTGATTACAGAGGGGGTCAAAACCTGAAAGTGAAAGTCTGCAAACACAAGACAACAACGGAACCTGATCACCTCATAGTTAAACAGGTAAACATCATGAATTTCAAAAAACAAAAACCAACCATCATGAAATCTATTAAATCCGTTGCTTTCCTTTTTCTGGCCGCTATGGTATTCTACAGCTGCTCTTCTGACAACACCACAACTACTGAAACCAAACAGGAGTCGGGCCTCGCCCATCAGGCGCCTGCTGCACCGGTAGAAGATGACGGAAAAGGTATAGGACCAGTTAAGTCAGTTGAAGTGGGTGCAGACATAGACCAGGCATTGGCTTCTGAAGGTCAGTCTATTTTCGAAGGCAAATGCTCTGCCTGCCACCAGTTGTCAGACCAGAAAGTAGTAGGCCCGGGTATGGCGGGCGTAACGGAGCGCCGCAAGCCGGAGTGGGTGATGAACATGATCATCAACCCGGAGGAGATGACCAAAAAAGACCCGACTGCTAAAAAGCTGCTGGCTGAGCACTTAACGCAGATGACTAACCAGAACATCAACGAAACTGACGCCAGAGCCCTGCTGGAGTTCCTGCGTCAGAATGACAAGAATTCTTAATCTGAAACAACACGAAAATCATAATCATCATGAAATCTTTATTCAATAAATTCAAAAATGTCGCTCCTGCAGCCGCCTTTATCATGGCGGTAGGCGGTGGTGCCGTGCTGCAGGGCTGCAGCAGCGGCCCGGGCGAAGGAAGCGCCACTGCTGCAGGCGTCTCCTCTGATGCTGCTCAGGCAGTGTATGTAGCTCCTGGCAAGCACGACGAGTACTACTCTTTCCTGTCAGGTGGTTTCAACGGACAGATGTCCGTGTATGGTCTGCCTTCTGGTCGACTGCTGAAAATCATCCCTGTGTTCACACAGCACGGTGAGAACGGCTACGGCTACAGCGAAGAGTCTAAGGCAATGCTGATGACATCACACGGCTTCGTGCCCTGGGATGACTTGCACCACCCGAAACTGTCACGCACTAACGGTATGACAGACGGTCGCTGGTTGTTCGCCAACGGTAACAACACCCCGCGTGTCGCCCGTGTCGACCTGACTACCTTCGAGACCGTGGAGATCATGGAGATACCTAACTCTGCCGGTAACCACTGCTCGCCTTATCCAACTGATAACAACGAGTATGTGATCGCAGGTACGCGTTTCTCTGTGCCACTTGACATGAAAGGCGGTACGGCTGACGTGAGCATGAACGAATATGCTGACAAGTTCCGCGGCTCTATCTCCTTCATCAAAGTTGACCAGGATAAAGGCGACATGGAACTTGACTTCCAGATCCTGGTACCAGGCTTCGACTACGACCTGGCTAACGGTGGCAAAGGCCCGTCTTCTGACTGGGTATTCTTCACTACCTATAACACAGAGCGCTCTGGTACGCTTAAAGAACTGGGTGCTTCCCAGAATGACCGCGACTACCTGGCTGCTGTGAACTGGAAACTGGCTGCCAAGTATGCTGCTGAAGGCAAGGCGAAGGAAATGCCAGCTTACTACTACCATAACAAAATGGACAAAGACTCGCACATGGCGAAGTCTACTATAAAGAAGTCTGTTCGCTACCTGCTTCCTGAGGACTGCCCAGGTATGATGTACCTGATCCCGGCTCCTAAGTCTCCGCACGGTATCGACGTGGACCCAAGCGGCGAGCACATGGTTGTGAGCGGCAAACTGGCTGCAACTATACCTGTATTCTCCTTCTCTAAAATGCAGCAGGCAATTAAAGACAAAGCGTTTGACGGCGAGATCAACGGTATCCCAGTGTTCAAGTACGAGTCTGTGCTGAAAGCTGAAGTGCCAGAGCCAGGTCTTGGTCCATTGCACACCGAGTTCGACGGCAAAGGCAACGCCTATACCTCTATGTTCGTGTCTTCTGAGATCGTGAAATGGAAATTGAGCGACTTCACAGTAGTGGACAGAATGCCGGTTTACTACTCAGTTGGTCACTTGATGATCCCTGGTGGCGATACGCACACTCCTGACGGCAAATACCTGGTAGCGATGAACAAGATCACCAAAGACCGCTACCTGCCAACTGGTCCTGAACTGGCGCACTCTGCTCAGTTGATCGACATCAGCGGCGAGAAAATGCGCATGCTCCTTGACTTCCCAACCGTAGCTGAACCGCACTACGCACAGGCTATCAAAGCTGAAAGAGTAGCGCCGAACAGTGTGAAATTCTACGACCTGGCCAAGAACACCCACCCACATGCGGTGAAGAAAGAGTCTGACGCCAGCGTAACCCGCGAAGGAAACGTGGTGCGTGTGAAAATGACGGCCATCCGAAGCCACATGACACCGGACAACATTGAAGGTGTGCAGGTAGGTGACACCGTACTTTTCCACGTGACGAACCTCGAGCAGGACTGGGACGTACCGCACGGCTTCGCAGTGATGGGCGCTAACAATGCCGAGACGCTGATCATGCCGGGCGCAACACAAACACTGCGCTGGGTACCGAAGAAAGCCGGTGTGTTCCCATTCTACTGCACAGACTTCTGCTCTGCGCTGCACCAGGAAATGCAAGGTTACATCCGCGTATCTCCTAAGGGATCAAACGTACCGATTACATTCTCTACAGGCAAGAAGAAGCCTGCCGCTTAACCAACAGGTATAAGCCGGGCATAACACAAGCGGAGGTTGCCCGGGGCAGCCTCCGCTTATTTTTTAAATTTTCACCTTAAAACTCACAAGGATGAAAGCTTACCACAAAGTGCTGATGATGATAGCCTCGCTGTCTCTCGGTTTGTTGTTCCTCTTCCCGATGTGGAAGATTTACCTGCAGGCTCCACAGTATCCGGAAGGACTGGAGATGCACATCTGGGTGAACAAGATTTCAGGTGACACTGAAGGATCGCTCCAGAATTTTAACATCCTCAACCACTACATTGGCATGGAGCCTATCCACGCCGACTCATTCGCTGAACTCAAGATCATGCCTTATATCGTCATCTTCTTTATGGTGGCAGGTATACTGGTAGCGCTGTTGGGCAAAAGAAAACTGGTTCTTTCCTGGGTTGTGCTGCTGATGATAAGCGGTGCCGTAGGTATAGCCGACTTCTACATGTGGCTCAACAAGTTCGGCACCAACTTAGACCCAAGCGCCCCCATCAAAGTACCGGGTATGACGTATGTGCCACCGCTACTCGGAAGCAAGACGCTGCTCAACTTCGATGCCTTGTCGCTGCCTGCCATGGGTAGTTTAGGAATAGGGCTGGCCATACTGCTGGCAGGTTTGGTATACTTCTTCAGCCGCAGCACAGTGCATGTGAAAACAACAAAAAAAGTAATGGCATGAAATCACTAAACCTATACATGAGCTGCCTGGTGCTGCTGGTGATCCTGCTGCTGGCAGGGTGCCAGGTGGAGCCTAAGCCCATCGCTTATGGGGAGGTGAACTGCGCCCACTGCCAGATGACTGTTTCTGACAGCCGATATGGTGCTGAGCTGGTCAATGACAAAGGCAAGCCCTACTATTTCGACTCAGCGGAGTGCCTGGCAGCATACCTGCAGGATAACCCGGAGCAGCAAGAGAAGGCTGCCTATCTGCTGGTGACCGACTTTACCCGACCTAATCAATTGATTGACGCCCGTAGCGCCAGTTTTATACAGAGTAAGGAGCTCCCAAGCCCGATGGGTATGTACCTGACCGCTTTGTCAGATGAGGGAACTGCCACTAAAATGCATCAGGAAGTAGGCGGTCGTCTGCTGAACTGGGATCAGGCCATGATAGCCGTAAAGAACAATGAAAAACCTGAGTAAATATATTGTAGTTTGGACAGCATGCGCTTTGGTGTGGATGCTGGGTAGCCCAGCGGCTCTCGGCGACACACTAAAGGTATGCAACACCTGCGAGTATCACTCCGTGAAAGAAGCCGTAAGCAAGGCGAAAGCCGGCGATGTGGTGCTGGTGGACGGCGGTGTATACCTGGAGTCAGGTATAGAGATCACCAAACCCATCAGCCTGATCGGGCGCAACAACCCGGTGATAGACGGCCAGAACAGCGGCCAGATTATCACCATTACCTCATCCAACGTGAAAGTGGAAGGCTTTACGGTGCAGAACGTGGCCGTAAGCTACATGCGCGACGACGCTGCCATACGGGTAGCTGACCGTGAAAACATACAGATACTGAACAATACCGTCCTAAACACCTACTTTGGTATATACCTGCAGAACGCCGACAACAGCATCGTGAAAGGCAATGTGGTGAAGGGCGTCAACACAGGCAAGATAGAATCGGCGCTGGGCAATGCCATACATGTGTGGCGCACCGACGGTGCTGAAGTAAGCGGCAACAAAGTGGAAGGTCACCGCGATGGAATCTATTTTGAATATGTGACCAATAGCCTGATCCACGAGAACATCAGTGAGCGTAATAACCGCTACGGTCTGCACTTTATGTTCTCGGACGGCAACGTGTATACCCGCAACATCTTCCGGAAAAACGGAGCTGGCGTAGCCGTGATGTATACCCGAAACATCCGGATGGAACACAATACCTTTGAAGATAACTGGGGGTCTGCTGCTTATGGATTGCTCCTGAAAGATATTTCGCAAAGTGTCATTCTCAACAACACATTCCGAAGAAACACCACCGGCATTTACATGGAGAGCTCCAGCCGGTTGTACATAGAAAACAACGATTTTGACCGCAATGGCTGGGCAATCCGTCTGCTGGCGAGCTGCATCCAGGATACCTTTCGGCTCAACAACTTCACCGGCAACTCCTTTGATGTGAGCACCAATGGCAGCCCGACCATGAACCTGTTTGAGCATAACTACTGGGACAAATACAATGGTTACGACCTGAACAAGAACAGGGTAGGGGACGTGCCTTACCGCCCGGTGAGCCTGTACTCCATGCTGGTGGAGCGGGTGCCGCCTTCGGTGATGTTCATGCGAAGTTTTATGGTCGATCTGATGGACAGCATCGAGCGGGTGCTGCCGAGTTTTATACCTGAGAGTCTGGTCGATGAACGGCCTTTAATGAAGAAAGTGAATCATGATAGCGATAGAAAACTTGTCCAAAACCTACGGTAATTTAACCGTGCTCAAAGACCTGACGGTACGCTTTAGTGGTGGCCGTGTGGTGTCCATTATCGGGCCGAACGGCTCGGGCAAAACCACCATGAGCAAGTGCATACTGGGCATGGTGCTGCCTGACAGCGGCGATATCAAATACAATGGCGAGAGTGTGCTGAAACAGTACGCTTACCGTAGCCAGATCGGGTATATGCCTCAGATAGGCAAGTACCCCGAGAACATGAAGATCCGGCAGGTAATTGAGATGATCCGCGACATCCGCAAAGACGCCGCCGTGATCGACGAGGAACTAATTGGCCTGTATGGCTTACAAAATATGTATGATAAAAGAATGGGCTCCCTGTCGGGCGGCACGAAGCAGAAAGTGAGTGCGGCACTTGCCTTCATGTTCGACCCGCAGGTGCTTATTCTCGATGAACCAACCGCCGGACTCGACCCGATTTCTGCGGAGATCCTGAAGTGTAAGATTCTGAAGGAAAAGAAAAAAGGTAAGCTGATCCTGATTACATCGCACATCATGAGCGAAGTAGAGGAAGTGGCCGACGAGGTGATGTGTCTGGTGGACGGTACGCTCAAATTCCACGAGACGATCACCAGTATCAAGCAGCACACCAACGAAGAGCGCCTGAGCCGCGCTATTGCCAAAATTATGAACGAGGAGGACTAAACCATGAACAAGATCATCAAATACGTACTCTACGACATTGTCAGAAACAAGATCATCGTGGCCTATACCTTGTTCCTGCTGCTGCTCTCGATCGGATTGTTCAACCTGGGCGGCAGCCCGGACAAGGGCCTCCTGAGCCTGCTCAACCTGGTGCTGCTCACTGTGCCGCTGATCAGCATCGTCTTCGGCACCACGCACTTCTACAACTCCTACGAGTTCATGGAGCTGCTGGTCTCCCAGCCCATCCGGCGCAGCAAGATCTTCATGAGCGAGTACCTGGGCGTGTCCCTCTCACTGTCTGCCGCTTTTATGATCGGGGTGGGCATACCAGTGCTGTTGTTCGCGCCGGGCGCTACGGGACTGTACCTGGTGCTGACGGGTGTTTTCATCACCTTTATCTTCGTAGCACTCGCCTTCCTGGCCTCGGTCATCACCCGCGACAAAGCCAAGGGGATAGGCATCGCGCTCTTGCTCTGGTTCTACTTCGCGCTGATCTACGACGGCATCGTGCTCTTCATCCTCTACTCTTTCGGTGACTACCCGCTGGAATACGCCACACTGGTACTTACTGCGCTTAACCCGGTAGACCTGGGGCGTGTGCTGGTGCTGCTCAACCTGGACGTGTCGGCCATGATGGGCTATACCGGGGCTTTGTACAAGAGCATCTTTGGCAGCCTGTGGGGCATAGGACTAGCCTTTGCGGTGATGGTGCTCTGGGTGCTGGTGCCGGTGCTGGCCTCCAGAAGAGCTTTTACCAGGAGAGATCTGTAAATAATGTGAAACACCCGCTGCCTGGTTAGCTGATCAGACAGTCTTCTTAATCAAAAGAGCGCAGGCCCTGAGGTCTGCGCTCTTTTGATTTTGGTAGCCTGCATTTGTTATCCGTATTGAGGAAAAAGGGGAAAAGGTATAAAACGCTGCTGATTGCGGTATATACTTACCCAAATTGAACCGAAACGAAAGGTCTTCGTAAACAAAGGCCAATCATGTTTAACCATTACTCACCTTAACTATCCAAAACTATGACAAATCAGCTCTCTTCACTAAACAAAACACTATATAGTCTTCTGCCAAAGTCTATCAGGTATAGCGTAGTAGTCCTGTTCTGTGGCTCCTTACTTTTTAGCTGTTCATCAGGTGATAGCGAAAACAACGCTGCTGAGTCACAAGAGCAAACCGGATTGGCTCACCAGCAGGAGCAGGCTCCTGTAGAGGATGATGGCAAAGGGATAGGACCTGTTTCTTCCATTGAGGTAAGCGAGAACATTGATGATGCCCTGGCAGCAGAGGGTAAGTCAATTTATGAAAGCAAATGTTCTGCCTGCCATACCCTTACAGACGAAAAAGTAGTGGGTCCAGGCCTGCTGGGTGTAACCGAAAAGCGCAAGCCGGAGTGGATCATGAACATGGTGATCAACCCGGAAGAGATGACCAAGAAAGACCCAACCGCCAAGAAGCTACTCGCAGAGCACTTAACGCAGATGACAAACCAGAATATCAACGAGTCGGATGCCCGCGCACTGCTTGAGTTTATGCGCCTTAACGACCTACAAGCACAAGGAAAGTAAACTAAACCGCTAGTATAATGGAAGTATTGAAGCAGAATTTAAAAAGGATAGCACCCAAGCTAGGCTTTATACCGATGCTAATGGCAGGTGCGATGTTGCAGGGATGTGGAGGAGGAGAAGGAAATCAGAAATCCGGTACAGTTGATTCAGATGCCGCCGCAGCGGTTTATGTTCCGCCAGGGCAGCACGATGAGTACTACTCTTTCCTGTCAGGAGGTTTCAACGGACAGGTTTCAGTATACGGGCTTCCTTCGGGCAGGCTGCTGAAAGTTATACCTGTTTTCACGCAATTTGCCGAAAACGGCTACGGCTACAACGAAGAGACAAAGCCCATGCTGATGACCTCACATGGCTTCGTGCCTTGGGATGACCTGCACCATCCCAAACTCTCGCGTAGTGACGGAATGGCCGATGGCAAGTACCTGTACGTGAACGGCAACAACACGCCGCGTGTGGCCAAGGTGGACCTGACTACCTTCGAGACAGTGGAGATCATGGAAATTCCGAACTCTGCCGGTAACCACTGTTCGCCATACCCCACCAACAACAACGAGTACATACTGGCGGGTACCCGTTTCAGTGTGCCGATAGACACAGATAAAGCCGGGATGGGAGATGCCAGCCTGTCGGAGTACAAGGAAAAGTTCCGCGGTTCTATTTCTTTCATCAAAACAAATGAAGACGATGGCCACATGGAGCTGGACTTCCAGATCCTGGTGCCCGGCTTTGATTATGACCTGGCGAACGGTGGTAAAGGCCCTTCTAATGACTGGGTGTTCTTTACAACTTATAACACCGAGAAGTCTTCCACATTGAAAGAGCTGGGAGCTTCTCAGAACGACCGCGACTACCTGGCGGCCATCAACTGGAAACTGGCAGCCAAGTACGCTGCTGAAGGGAAGGCACACGAGATGCCGGCCAACTATTACCACAACACGATGGACCACAATTCCCACATCGCCACATCTAACGTGAAGAAATCAGTGCGTTACCTCCTGCCGGAAGAGTGCCCGGGTATGATGTACCTGATCCCGGCTCCTAAGTCGCCGCATGGTATCGACGTGGACCCGACAGGGGAGTACATGGTGGTGAACGGAAAACTGGCCGCCACGCTTCCTGTATTCTCTTTCTCTAAAATGCAGCAGGCCATCGAGAACAAGGACTTTGATGGCGAGGTGAATGGTATACCGGTATTCAAATATGAATCGGTGCTTTACGGCGAAGTACAGGAGCCTGGCTTAGGGCCGTTGCACACGGAGTTTGATGGCAAAGGCAATGCTTACTCTACCATGTTTGTGTCGTCGGAAGTAGTGAAGTGGAATGTGAAAGACCTGCAGGTACTGGACAGAATGCCGGTTTACTACTCCCCGGGCCACCTGATGATTCCAGGCGGCGACACAAGAGAGCCGGATGGCAAGTACCTGGTCGTGATGAACAAGATCACCAAAGACCGCTATCTCCCAACCGGACCTGAACTGTTGCACTCTGCGCAGTTGATTGACATCAGTGGTGACAAAATGCGCATGCTTCTCGACTTCCCAACCCTGGCTGAACCGCACTACGCACAGGCCATACAGGCAGACAAGGTGGCGCCGAACAGCGTGAAGTTCTTCAAGCTGGACGAGAACTCTCATCCGGAGGCTGTGAAGAAAGAGTCTGACGTGCGTGTGACGCGGCAAGGCAGGACTGTTAAAGTGAACATGACCTCGATCCGAAGCCACTTCACACCGGATAACATTGAAGGCGTGCAGGTAGGCGATACGGTTATCTTCCATGTGACCAACCTCGAGCAGGACTGGGACGTGCCGCATGGCTTTGCGATCATGGGTGCCAACAACGCCGAGACGCTGATCATGCCAGGCGCTACGCAGTCGCTGAGGTGGGTACCGAAGCAGGAGGGCGTTTACCCGTTCTACTGCACAGACTTCTGCTCGGCCCTGCACCAGGAAATGCAAGGCTATGTACGGGTATCGCCAAGGGGATCCAATGTCCCTATCAAGTTCTCAACAGGAGAAAAGAAACCGGTTCCTCCGGTTCAGGCAAGCGTGAATTAAGATTAGCTGATTGTGTAAGACAGCGGAGTTTGTTAAAACCAGGCTTCGCTGTCTTTTTATACCTCCAACTTAAACAGGAAAGTATGCACACATACCTGAGAATTCTGATGGTAATAGCCGCTTTGTCGCTGGGCACACTGTTTTTCTTCCCCATGTGGAAGATCTACCTGGAAGCGCCGCAGTACCCCGAAGGGCTGGAGCTGCACATCTGGATAAACAAGCTGGGCGGCAGCTCTGACCACGTGCTGCAGAATTTCAACATCCTGAATCACTACATCGGCATGGAGGCCATTCATCCGGACTCTTTTGCCGAGCTCAAGTACATGCCCTACATCGTCATCTTCTTTATGGTGACGGGCGTGCTGGCAGGGATTATCGGGAAAAGAAAACTGGTGCTGTTCTGGGTGATTCTGCTGGCCATAGCGGGTGCAGCTGGCATTGCAGACTTTTACCTCTGGCTGCATAAGTTCGGCACCAACCTTGACCCGACTGCTCCCATCAAAGTGCCGGGCATGACCTATATCCCGCCGCTGCTCGGCCACAAGGCGCTGCTCAACTTCAATGCGCTTTCGCTGCCCGCCTGGGGGAGTCTGGGCATCTTCCTGGCTATCGTCATAGGCGGACTCGTATACCTGTTAAGCAGGCGCAAAACTTATTCAACTTAAACTGAAAATCATTGACATGCTACACAAAACCACCCTTTACACACTGAGCCTCTTACTCCTGCTAATAGGAGCTGCGGGTTGCTCGGTGGAGCCAAAACCTGTGCCCTATGGTGAGGCGAACTGCGTCCATTGCCAGATGACCGTGTCTGACAACCGGTATGGCGCTGAGCTGGTAAACGACAAGGGCAAGGCTTTTTTCTTTGATTCGGCGGAGTGCCTGGCCGCTTACGCACTGGAGCAGCCGGAACTGAGCGATGCTGCAGCTTACCTGCTGGTAACGGACTTTACCAATCCTGATAACCTGGTTGAGGTAGACAAAGCACACTTTCTGCAAAGCCGGGAGCTGCCCAGCCCCATGGGCATGTACCTGACAGCCGTGGCTGACGAGGCCACAGCCAGCAGACTGCAACAGGAGTATGGAGGCCGCCTGCTGAACTGGGAGGGGGCGAAAGATGCCGTTAGGAATAATGAGAAACCCGAGTAAAAATATAGTAGTTTGGACAGCATGCGCTTTAGTGTTGCTGCTAACGAGCCTGCAGGCGGTTGGCGGCACACTAAAGGTATGCACCAACTGTGCCTATACCTCCGTGAAACAGGCCGTGAGCCAGGCGAAGGCCGGCGACGTGGTGCTGGTGGACGGCGGCGTATACCTGGAGTCAGGTATAGAGATCACCCAACCCATCCGCCTGATCGGGCAGAACAACCCGGTGATTGACAGTAACAACAGCGGTCAGATCATCACGGTGTCCTCTGACAATGTCACGATTCAGGGTTTCACGCTGCAGAACGTGGCCACCAGCTATACCCGCGACGACGCTGCCATCCGGGTCAGGCAGCAAAATAACATCCAGATCCTCGACAATACCATCCTGAAAACCTATTACGGGATATACCTGCAGTATTCGGACGGCATTGTTGTGAAAGGCAATGTGGTGAAAGGGGAGAACGTGGGCAGAACCGAGTCCTCGCTGGGCAATGCCATTCATGTGTACTACACAGACGAGGTGCAGATAATAGGGAACGAGGTGCAAGGCCACCGGGACGGCATCTACCTGGAGACGGTGAAGAACAGCACCGTGGAGCGTAACCTCAGCCACCAGAACAGCCGCTACGGCCTGCACTTTATGTTCTCGGACGGGAATGCCTATACCCATAACATCTTCCGGAAAAACGGGGCCGGTGTGGCGGTGATGTATACCACCAACGTCCGGATGGAGCACAACGTGTTTGAAGATAACTGGGGCGCAGCTTCGTACGGTCTGCTTCTGAAAGAAATAAACAACAGCGTTATTTACAACAACACATTCCGGCGCAACACCACAGGTATACACATGGAAAGCTCGAGCCGCCTCGATTTTAAAAACAACGATTTTGAGCGCAACGGCTGGGCCATTAAACTGATGACTACCTGCATACAGGACACCTTCCGGCTCAATAACTTCACTGGAAACTCCTTTGACATCAGTACCAACGGAAACGCGCAGCACAACTACTTTGAGCACAACTACTGGGAGAAGTATAGCGGCTACGACCTGGACAAAGACGGGGTGGGCGATGTGCCTTATCGGCCAGTGAGTCTGTACTCCATGCTGATTGAGCGGGTGCCGCCCTCCGTCATGCTGATGCGCAGCTTTATGGTAGACCTGCTCGATAACATGGAAAGAGTGCTGCCAAGTATCATTCCTCAAAACCTGGTGGACGAGCGCCCCTTGATGAAGAAAGTGAATCATGATAACAATAGAGAATTTGTACAAGTCCTACGGAAAGCTGCAAGTGCTCCGTAATGTGAGCGTTGAGCTGGACAAGGGCAAAGTCATATCCATTATCGGGCCGAACGGCTCGGGCAAAACCACCATGAGCAAGTGCATACTGGGCATGGTGCTACCCGACAAGGGAGATATCAAATTCAATGGCGAGAGTGTGCTGAAGAAGTACGCCTACCGCAGCCAGATTGGGTATATGCCCCAAATCGGAAAGTACCCGGAGAACATGAAGATCCGGCAGGTGATCGAGATGATCCGTGACATCCGAAAAGATACTGCCGTTGATGATGAACTGATTGGTTTGTACCGGCTGGAAGAGATGTATGAAAAGCGGATGGGAGCGCTGTCAGGTGGTACGAAGCAGAAAGTGAGCGCGGCACTTGCCTTCCTGTTCGACCCGCAGGTACTGATCCTGGATGAGCCAACCGCTGGTCTGGATCCTTTTGCAGCTGAAATTCTGAAAGGCAAAATCCTGAAAGAGAAAAAGAAAGGGAAACTGATTCTGATCACTTCGCATGTGATGAGCGAGATTGAAGAAGTAGCTGACGAGGTGCTGTGCCTGGTGGATGGCAGTGTGATGTTCTATGAAACGATTTCTGACTTAAAAGAGCAAACACAGGAAACGAGATTGAGCCGTGCCGTTGCCAAAATCATGAACGAAGGATACAAACCATGAACAAGATCATCAAATACGTACTCTACGACATTGTCCGCAACAAGATCATTGTGGCCTATACCTTGTTTCTGTTGCTGCTCTCGATCGGTTTATTCAACCTGGGCGGCAGCCCGGACAAGGGCCTCCTGAGCCTGCTCAACCTGGTGCTGCTCACCGTACCGCTGATCAGCATCGCCTTCGGCACCACGCACTTCTACAACTCCTACGAGTTCATGGAGCTGCTGGTATCGCAGCCGATCCGGCGCAGCAAGATCTTCATGAGCGAGTACCTGGGCGTGTCCCTCTCACTGTCTGCCGCTTTTATGATCGGCGTAGGTATACCGGTGCTACTGTTCGCGCCCGGCGCCACGGGACTGTACCTGGTGCTGACGGGCGTGTTCATCACTTTCATCTTCGTGGCACTCGCCTTCCTGGCCTCGGTCATCACCCGCGACAAGGCTAAAGGTATAGGTATAGCGCTGCTGCTCTGGTTCTACTTTGCATTGATCTACGACGGCATCGTGCTCTTCATCCTCTACTCCTTCGGCGACTACCCGCTGGAGTATGCCACACTTGTACTTACTGCGCTCAACCCGGTGGACCTGGGGCGCGTGATGGTGCTGCTCAACCTGGACGTGTCGGCCATGATGGGCTACACCGGCGCCTTGTACAAGAGCATCTTCGGCAGCCTGTGGGGAATAGGCCTGGCCTTTGCGGTGATGGTGCTCTGGGTGCTGGTGCCGGTGCTGGCCTCCAGGAGGATATTCAAGCGGAGGGATATGTAAGTCAGGTTGCTATACCTGCCGCAACTATACAAAGGCAACAAGACCTGGTATAGCTGGCACAAGCTTGAGCACTCTCTCCTTGTACAAAGTCGCTACCTTGCCAGCAAACGTGCAGCGAAAGCAAACCGGATTTTACTGATTATTCCGTCTTGGAGTCGTCACCGTATCGACTTCAAATGCGGCTGTGTCGTCCTGCATTTCCAGTTGTGGGTTGATCTCTTCGCCAGAACCAATCTCTACACTTTCATCCATGCTTTCGGTACCGCGTGTATCAGTAGCGGTATCATGCGTGGTATTGTCTGAGGTGCAGGAGAAGAAGAAAATGCCGATAAAAATTATAAATGCCTTTTTCATAATCGTGTTCATTGGTAACAGACTTTACAACGGATATCAGGCGGCTTCGTTTCAAGGTATGGCATTGGGAATCAGGTAATACTATTCTGAAACATATAAAAAAAACCACCCTGTCCGTTACTTTTGGCCTAACGAACAGGGTGGTTTAGCTGGAGGTAAGACTTACTTACAGGTTATCCGAAGCATACCATTCTGCAAAGGACTTCTCGGTTTCCCAAAGCTTGAGGCTGTGCAGCTCCACATAAGGCGGGAGCAAGTGGCGGATGCGCTGCTTAAAGTCGATCAGCATATTCTCGCAGGTAGGCTGATAGGGGGTAAGCACCAGCTTGTGGTGAAAATGCCGCAGCGCCAGAATCAGTTCCTGCGGAGCGTCCTGCCGCAGCAAGAGCGCATGGTCGATCGGCTCAATGATCGTTTCCTGCACCAGCTTCTTCAGCTCTTTAAAGTCCATCACCATGCCGTCATTCGGATGCGTTTCGCTCACGATGGGCGTGCCGATGATGGTCACTTCCAGTTTGTAAGAATGCCCGTGTATGTTGCGGCAGCCACCTTTGTAGTTTTGCAGGGCATGGGCCGCTTCAAACGTAAACAGGCGGGTTAATCGTATTCTGCTCATAGCTGTCTATACCTTCTGATTGGCCAATTGTAACTGGTCTTCAGCATCCAGTAATTCATCCAGCATCAGCACGCGCTTCTCCAGCTGGTCCTTGAACAGAACAGGCAGCTGCTCTTTGTAATAGCTTATACCTTGCTGCAGGTTCTGCCAGAAGTTCTGCAGGTATTTCTCCTGTTTGTCGGTCATGCTCTCCTGCAACTCTGCCTTCTTGTTCTTCCAGTAGTCCACATACATCCGCAGCTCGTTGACGAACACGTGCGGACGGTAGGTGTTGTTTAGCACGTTCATGCGGCCGTAAATGTGGTCCACCATTTCCTGCAGCTTGAAGATGTTGGAGAAGTAGGCCAGGTTCGGTCCCGGGCAAATGGCCACCGGTCTGGATGCAACGGCTTTGCGTGCTATACCTAGTTTTACGAGGGCTGTGTTGGCCAGACCTTCACAGAGGCACTCTTTCTCCAGTACTTTGGCTTCCTGCGCTTTGTATTCCCCTTCTGGCAAACCTAATCCCTGCAGCTGCACGAGTTTGTTGCGCTGGTACTTGCGGGAGGCGGTGCAGATAGGTTCTTTGGTAAAGTCTGAGTTAGAGACAAGGTGCTTCTTCTCGCACGGACTACCTGGTTTTCCTTTTTCAATGCGAGCCAAGGTGAGCGCTTCGGAGCTGGTACCGCGCAGCGAGTTGAAGGGTACACCAAGCGGGGAGATCGGGCTCAGGTAAAGGTCTTCTTTTTTGGCGCGGGCCAGCTTCTCCATTGTTTCTACGTCTACCGTTGTGGCTTCGGGTACAAGCAAAAACGGTGTACCCCAACCAGCAGCATCCATGCCGTAGTGCTCCAGCAGGAAATTGTGCTCCTCGGCTGTGCCAATACCGCCCTGCATTGTAATGTGCATGGTTGGCGCAGTGGCTGGCACGGTATAGCCTTTGGCCGTGAGGGCATTGCTGAACAAGGTATAGAGCTCCTCCTGCATGGCCTGTCGGTTTTGCTTGAACTCCTCCAGAATCGGGCCGATCAGGTAACCGTCTGTGGCAAAAGCGTGCCCGCCGCAGTTCAGTCCCGACTCGATGCGGAACTCCGATACCCAGATACCTTTCTTGGCCAGAATCTTACCCTGCACAAATGCCGAGCGGTAATCACTCACCTTGATAACCACCTGCTTTTGCAAATAGCCGTTTTCGTCAGGGAAGAAGCAAGGGAACTGCTCCAGGTAACTGTAGAGGCGCATGTTCATACCTGCCGAGAAGATCACCGAAGCATGTACGGTACTCTTTGCAAAACCTCGCAGCGCGGCCAGTGCGTCGGAGTACTCCGATGGCAGCGGATTGCCGTCTTTGTCGTAATTGGTTTTGTCGAGCTTGGTCATTATGTTCACATCAATGCTTCCCGGTACCACAGCCTGGCGCAGCTCATCCTGCATGATCTTTTTCAGCTCCGGATTGTTGGTCTGCACCATCTTCTGATAAAGGACCTTTAGCGGCGCCTGGTCAGGCAGCAGCAAAAAGTACTTGCTCAGGCGCGACTCCGCATCAAACGACTCCTGTTTCAGGCTCTCCACTTGCTGCTTCACAATACGGTCGGCCAGGTTGAGGTACTCTGTGATGCGACGGGCGCGGTAATCCTCTTCTTTAGGGGTAATGGGCGTGAAGCGTTCCTGGTATACCTGACTGTAATGCTGGCGCATTTGTTCAATCAGGGTATCGTCGCTCAGCGAGACAACCGATGAAATGCCGTACTGCGCCACTTTCATGGGCGAGTCGATGGAAAAGGCCAGTCCCATAACCGGGATGTGGAAGGTGTGCGGTGTGTTTTTGATCATGAATGAAATGGTTTTTACCTCCCCCCAGCCCCCAAAAAAGGAAGGGGAGGTGAGGGGGTTTTATTTATTTTTCGTTTTCTGTTCATTGTTCTTCCCTCGCTCGCCTCTGGCGAGTGTGAGCTATCCAGTGGCGTCCCGCCACCTGTGCCGACAGGCACAAACTAGCGGCCAGAGTCCGCCAGATAGCTTACACTCGCGGGACGCGAGCGAGGGCATTTAGTTGATTGGGGTGCTACAACCCCCGCCGCTTCATCTCTGCCTCCAGCAAACTCAATTCTCTGCCCATCTGCCCGGCGATTGAAGTGTTCTCTTCTGCCCGCCTGATCATGTAAGGCAGGGTCGTGGCTACATCGCCGTAAGGCAGGTATTTGGAGGCGTTGAAGCCGGCGCTGGCCAGGTTGTAGGTCAGGTTGTCGCTCATGCCGTAGAGCTGCGAGAAGTAAATACACTTGCGGTGGTCAGCTATACCCCGGCGGTTGATCTGGTTGACAAGGTAGCGGGTGCTGGCTTCGTTGTGCGTCGCGGCGCAGAGTTCTACTCTATGTAGATTTTGCAGACAGATGTCGATGGCTTTGTCAAAGCTGTGATCGGTATCGGCTTTGATGCTAAATACCGGGCTCGGATACCCATACTCTGTGGCTCGTTCCTGCTCTTTCTCGATGTAGGCGCCCCGCACGATTTTTATACCCAGCACCACATCATAGCCCTCGCTTCTTTTGAGCAGATCGGTGAGGTAAGCGATGCGGTCCGTGCGGTACATTTGCAGGGTGTTGAACACCACGGCACGGTGCTCGTTATAGCGCAGCATCATCTTTTCGGCCAGCTCGTCCATGGCTTGCTGCAGCCAGCTTTCCTCTGCGTCGATGTATACCGTAATGTTGGCTTCGTAGGCGGCTTTGCAGATCAGGTCAAGCCTGTTTTCTGTGCGCTGAAAGGCCGCTGTTTCCTCGGCTGTAAGTAACTCGCCTTCCTGCAGTTTCTGAAAAATTTCACGGGAGCCTATACCTGTCAGCTTCACACTGATATAAGGAATTTCCCCAGTGACTTTTGCCAGCCGGATGTTGCGCATGATCTCATCGAGTACGTAGTCAAAACCGGCTTCGTCTTCCTTCGCTTCAGCGGCATAATCGAGCACCGTGTATACCTTGGCATTGGCCATGCGACGGATGGCTCGTTGTGCCTGCTGCGCTGTTTCTCCCCCGCAAAAGTGACGGTAGATTGTATTCTTTACCAGTCCTTTGATCGGCAGCCCAAGCTTAAGCGCCCAGACTGTGGCGATGCCGCCCAGTTTGACTAGCGTGGGCTTACCCATCATCCTGAATAGGAAGTGGGCAAGTTTAAGTTCTTCATCCGTTTTATTACTGAAAGCGATTTTAAGATCGTCCGGATCGAATAATGTGGTTGGTTGTATGGTAGTGACGCCCATGTGTGTAATTTGATAGGATAGATGCCGTCTTAACAGGATAGATGGCATGACAAGGTAGGCTAATTTCAAGCCCTCAGAAATGAGTATCGTTAGTCAAAATAATGACATAGGTCATTTTCTATGTATTTATTTTTACATTCGGTTAGAGGTTTGTTAATTATTGTATGTGAGTGACTTAAGTCATTTTATAAGCAGGTATAGATGGGTAGACTTGCAGTATAATTTAACCCAAACGTCTCATGAATACCCCCGATATATTGACCCCCGAACTCATCAACCCGCTGACCTACCAGAGCTTCAAGAAATTGATAGATGAACTCGTAGCCAACAACCAAACCACAGGCCCTGAGCAAACCGAAGAGCGCATTGGCTATACCAGGCTGAACCAGCAACGCATGAAGCGCGTCGAGAAGCAATTCTCCATCAACCCCAACTTGCTCGCAGCCCTGCAGCAGCCGCGCCCTGAGTGGCATTGGGTGGTGCTGGTGGAGTCGTGGTGCGGCGACGGAGCGCAGCAACTGCCTGCTCTTGCAGCTATCGCTGACGCCGTGCCAACTATCGAACTGACCATTATTTTGCGCGACGAAAACCCGGCCTGGATGGACACCTGCCTCACCAATGGCAGCCGTGCTATACCTAAGCTGATCTGCCTGAATGCAGAGACAAACGAGCGCCTGTTCACCTGGGGGCCGCGGCCGTTGGCGATACTCGAGCAAGTGCTGCACTTCAAGGAGGAAAACCCGAATGCGACGAAAGAGGAGATAGGTACACTGGTGCATATGCTCTATGCGAAAGACCGCAGTCAGTCGCTGCAGCAGGATTTGCTGCGCCTGGTGCTGAGCGCTATACCTGTGGCGGAAGAAGCGGAAGGGGGTGTATTATGAAGCTGATCATTATCGCTATTTTTCTGGCCAGCCTCACTTCCATGTGCGGACACGAGCGTGATCTGGAAACAGAGCATACTGAAGTGATCCATGAAGAGCAAGCACTGGCTCTAAACGGCACCGAGCGCTGGAAAGCAGACGAGCCAACCAACCGCCACATCGCCCAGTTGCAAGGTATGCTGCAGGAATTCAAGCTGCAGTCGGAGAACAATTCGGCAGAGGCCTACAACGACCTGGGGATTTCGATGAAAGCTGAAATGCAGCAGCTTTTTAAGGACTGCCGCATGAAAGGCCCCGCCCACGACATGCTGCACGTATACCTGGTACCGTTGGTGGAAGACGTGAACGTGCTGGCCGAAAAAGACGAGCACCAGTCCGAACAGGCGCTGGCACGGGTGAGTGCACGGCTGAAGGAATATAACCAGTACTTTGAGTAAACAATGACAGAGGTTAAGGAAAGGCTGCGGCAGAACATACGAACAGAACAGGATACCCTGGTGCGGGCACGGCTTGCGCTCGGGTATTTTGTAGTAGTGGCGCTGCTGGGCCTTTTCCTGCGCTGGCTCATGGTGTCGCCTGTGGTGGGGGTGAACTACAAAAACTTCCTGCACGCGCACTCGCATGTGGCTTTGCTGGGCTGGCTCTACTGCGCCTTTTTTGCCGCTTTGCTCTACATTTTCCCCGCCACTACCTCCGCCGACCGCCGCTCATTCCGACGGCAGTTTTTCCTGACGCAGGTCTCGGTGCTGGGCATGCTGTTCACATTCCCCGTGCAGGGCTATGCGCTCTTCTCCATCATTTTCTCAACCCTGCACATTTTGCTTAGTTACTGGTTTGCCCGCAGCTACTGGCGCCATGTGCAGCTGCATGTTACTACCAGCACACACGCCACTTCCCTGAAATACATCGGGGCGGCCTTGCTGTTTATGGTGGTGTCTTCCATCGGTCCCTGGGCCATGGGGCCGATTATGGCGAAAGGCACCATTGGCGGCGAACTCTACTACTCGGCCATCTATTTTTACCTGCACTTCCAGTACAACGGCTGGTTTACCTTTGCCGTGCTCGGCTTGCTGTTCTGGTTTCTGGAGCGCCACCACATCACGTTCAACCGCCGCTGGGCCATGCGGGCTTTCTGGCTGTTGGCGCTGGCCTGTCTGCCCGCCTATGCGCTGTCGGTGCTCTGGACCCAACCTGCGGACTGGGTATACGCCATAGGCTATGTGTCGGTAGCCATGCAACTGGCGGGCTTGCTATACCTGGCAAAAGTAGTGCGGCAGGTATGGACAGAAACGGTGCTGTTGCTCAAGCCCTGGGTGCGGGCGCTGGTAGGTATGGCGCTGTTCTTTTTTGTGCTGAAACTGGCCCTGCAAACCGCATCCGCTTTTCCGTACATGGCCGATCTGGCCTATAAACTACGCTACTTTGTCATCGGCTACCTGCACCTGTCGCTACTCGGTTTTGTGTCGCTCTTCGTGCTCGGCTTCCTCTTGCAGCAAGGCCTTTACCGAATCGGCAGGTATGGCGGTATTGGACTGGCTCTTTTCCTGACGGGTTTCTTCGCTACGGAATTAATGCTGTTCGGGCAGGGCACCTTGCTCTGGCTCGGGCTGACGGCTTTGCCGAGTTTCAACTGGCTGATGTTCTGGGTGAGTGTGCCCATGCCGCTGGGGTTGGGGTTATTGTTTTTGGGGCAGCGGGGGGTGAGGGCGAGCTTTTACTAAAGTCTAACCAATCTTCACATGAACTTATTCTAATTTAGCTATCATCTGCTGAGCTATACCTAAGCTTATCCATATTTATCTGGATGCTGTCACTTAGCAGTTAAGAAGTATACATCCAGCACTATGAAATCAAGAATAACTTGACGGGCTTTGTATGGGAAGAATGAAAGATACCTGGGGCTTTACCAGTCCTTCCTATTTTTTTTGGCCTTGTAGAGTATGTATCATATTGTAGCTCAAAGCCCATGCGTGCTAGTTGATTTTATATTTTCATCAGTTGTTCATAAAATTTTGTTACGGCTTTCTTTTCATAAGCATCTTTTAGCGAAATAAGCATTGCCGTACGCACCATTTTTTCCCCTTTAATGGGGATGGTAACTAATTCTTTATGGTTTACACTCGTCTGTACTAAGATGGTGTGCCATTGCCCGGTTTTAACAAGTTCTAGTATCGTCGGGATGTCATTTACTTCAATACCGATATTTGATTTTAAACCACTTTCCTTAAATGCTTTCATGATAAAATGGTTTAGCCCATTTCCTTTAGTTGTTATCGCCAACGGAAGTTGGGCTATCTCTTCTAGTGTGATAGAGGTTCGGTCGGAAAGTGGAGACGTTTTGGAAGTAACCAATGTTACGGGAGAATCGAAGAGGGGGTGATATTTGAAGGCGGGCTCTTGCGTTGACTCATTGAATACTAAGATTAAGTCGAATTCAAGGTGGTATAACTTCTCGATTAAATCTTCTGAAGTACCAAAAAGTACTTGAACATTAATCTTAGGAAATGCACTCGCAAACCGCATTAATGCTTGCGTTAGCATATGCTGCAACCCGTAAGTGACTCCAATATAAATTGTACCTGTATTTAAGTCATTCAGATCGTTTAGCAGCATCAAGCCATCGTTTGCATTCTTTACACTTTGAGAGGCATACGTCGCAAATAATTCACCTGCTTCAGTGAGTGTTATCCGTTTTCCAATTCGGTTAAACAAACTAATTCCCAGCTCTTCTTCCAGTTGTTTTATTTGCTGAGACAGTGTGCTCTGGCTTATATGCAAGCTGTGCGCCGCCGCTGTGAAATTCAGCAGTTCCTTAGCTTTAAGGAAGTAGCGCAGTTGTCTTAGTTCCATATCGTAAATCGGTTTTATCGATTAATGTTATCGAAAAATAACGTTTTACGAATCTATGAATTCTTTCGAACTTTACGGCAAGAAGATTGGAAGAAGTAGTTATGCATATAGAAACCCCAAAACCGTCCATATCAAAAAATGTGGCGCTGGGTATTGCTCAAATTATACTGTGGGGCGGCTCGTATTTTATTTTGTCAGTTTTGGCTGACCCGATCATGAAAGATACAGGCTGGTCATATGCTATGGTATATGGCTCGCTATCTATAGCGCTATTGATATCTGGCTTGCTGTTGCCCAAAATCGGGAGTATCATCAATGAAAAGGAGAAAAACCTTATTCTTCCTTATGCGGGTTTTGTGATGGCGGGGGGGCTTGTTATACTGGGCTTGTCAGAACATTTCCTATTGTTCTTGTCAGGTTGGGTAGTCATTGGTGTTGCTATGGGGATGGGTTTGTATGACGCGCTCTTTGCATCCCTTGGAAAAAATTACGGGAAGGCCACAAGTAAAGTAATTGTGCAGGTAACGCTTATTGCCAGTCTGGCACCTACCATTTCGTGGTCTATCGTGTCACTTTTACTGAGCAACTATGGCTGGCGTAACACCTGCTTTATATATGCCATCTTGTTGTTGGTTACAGTATACCCAATTCACCGGTTTGCCTTTCCTGCAGCAGCAAACAGCGTTACCCGAACGCCGCATCCAGTAAGTAAAGGAACAGTCCCAGCGGACATCTTTCATTCTAAACTATTCTATTTACTGCTGAGTAGTTTTACGATTGGTGCAGTTCTGACAACCGGCATTGTCGTGCATCTCATCGACATCCTGTTAGCCAAAGGAATAACGATGGCTACTATAATAAGTATCGTTGCTTTTCTCGGGCCAAGTCAGGCAGTCGTTCGGGTAATAGAGTTAGTTTTTTCTAAAAATGCACCCGTGAGAACAGCCATCATTGCTGCTTTCGCGACACTCATAGGCATATTGTTATTCCTGTTCGACCCAAATGTTGCTTATCTGGGAGTCATCCTTTTTGGAATGGGAAATGGTTTACGTTCTATTTTAAGAGGAACATTGCCCTTAGCCGTTTTCGGACAGGAAAGCTATGCTGTTGTGATAGGAAAGCTGGCCCGTTTTCCTTTATTGGCGCAAGCTATAACGCCTTTTATATGTGGTTTCCTAATACAACAATTTAGCGTTTCGGTGTTCATCTATACCTTCTGTTTATTGGCCCTTGTCAATATCATCCTGTGCTTTATCATACGCCAGGAAATAGCGCAACAGAAAGAATACGCTACAAAAGAACTGAAGATAAATCTGGTCACTTAATACAGCTCATAGCTGTTCACTACCTTTAATTTATTACTTAAGCATAATCAAAATGGAACATAATTTCAGAAAAGCAAATTTGACAGAGCAAGCTCAAATATGGGATATTTTGCAGCAAGCCATCGTTCGCAGAAAAGAAGATGGTAGCAACCAATGGCAGGACGGCTATCCTAATCCGGAAGTCATACGACAAGACATTGAACAAGGGGTTGGTTTTGTCCTGACTGAAGGAGAGACCATTGTTGGGTATACCGCAGTCTTGATAAATGACGAGCCGGAATATGAGAAAATTGAAGGGAAATGGCTGACGAACGAAGACTTTGTTGTGTTTCATCGTGTCGCCATATCAGAGCAGCATTTGGGAAAAGGCTTGGCGAAAAAGATTTTAGCGTCTATAGAGGACTTCGCACGTAGTAAAAATATTTTCAGCATCAAAGCAGATACAAACTTTGACAATCTTGCGATGATGAGTCTTTTTGAGAAAAACGGATACGTATACTGCGGAGAAGTTTATTTTAGAGGAAGTCCAAGAAAAGCATATGAGAAAGTATTGACCAAGATTAATTAAAATTTACAGTTTTAAAACTGTTGTTTCTTGCTCAATTTCTAAGAACCTACCACTGAATATATTAAAATCTGATATAGACCTTTTTTCTATAATCAGTCAACTGAATATACATAATCAAAAAAAGCAGGAGCGCCTATACCTAGACGCTCCTGCTTCATTTCCACTAAACTCCCTCAACTACAACCCAAACTATTCCCACAGTTCAGGCATTTGTAGCACGTGCCGGAGCGTATGGTAATGTGGCCGCAGACGTTGCAGATGGGGGCATCGCCCATCATGTTGGCCAGCACCTGTTGGGTCTGTTCCAGTAGCACGGTGCGGCTCTGCGACACCAGGGTATAGCCATTGGCTTTCACGTCGGTGGCAGGCTCTGGCTGGACCACTGGCTTTGTTACGGCAGGTATAGCCGTGGCAAGGGGCGGAGCGGGGGTTTCCGTTTTCTCGTTCGGCACATGCACCAGGTCTTCGCGCTGCAGGTACTCGTAGCCGAGGAGGCGGAAGAGGTAGTCGAAAACCGAGGTAGCCGACTTGATGTTGGGGTGCTCCACGCGGCCCGCTGGCTCGAAACGGGTAAAGGTGAAGCGGTTCACGAACTCTTCCAGCGGCACGCCATACTGCAGGCCCAACGACACCGAAATGGCGAAACAGTTGAGGATGGAGCGGAACGAGGCGCCCTCCTTGTACATGTCGATGAACACTTCGCCGAGCTCGCCGTTCGGGTATTCGCCCGTGCGGATGTACACGGTGTGGCCGTCAATCTTGGCTTTCTGGGTGAAACCGCTGCGCTTGTCGGGCAGTTTGCGGCGCTCCACCATGTGGGCCAGTTGCTTGCGGAAAGGCTCGTTGGCGGCGTCTTCCAGAATGGCTTTGGCCGCCTGCAACACCTGTTCGGCACTTATGCTGTTGTCGGTCTGCGGCGCTTCCGCGTCAGGTGCTTCGTCGGTTTCTGCTTTCTTGCTACTAGACGAGAGCGGCTGCGACAGCTTGCTGCCGTCGCGGTAAATCGAACAGGCTTTCAGGCCCAGTTCCCACGACAGGTGGTAGCAACGGGCCACTTCTTCGCGGGTGGTTTCGTTGGGCAGGTTGATGGTCTTGGAGATGGCCCCCGAAATAAACGGCTGCACCGCCGCCATCATCTGTATGTGGCCCTCGGGCTTGATGAAACGCTTGCCTTTGTGCCCGCACTTGTTGGCGCAGTCAAACACAGGGTAATGCTCGGGGCGCAGGTAGGGCGCGCCCTCGGTTGTCATGGTGCCGCAGATGTAGTCGCTGGCTTCTTCTTGCTGGGTATAGGTATAGCCGAGCGCCTTTAACAGATTGAAGTCCGGCTTGTAGTACTGTTCCGATTTAAAGCCGAGTCGCTGCAGGGTGGCGTCGCCCAAGGTATAGGCACTGAAGAGCGAGGCCACATCATAAGCCGTCGGCAGGGCCGCTTCCAGTTTCTGTATCTCTGCCTTGGTAAAGCCTTTTTCGAGCAAGGATTTTTCGTTGATGTGCGGGGCGCCCTTAAAGGTCGCATGGCCTTTGGCGTAGTTCACGATGGCCTGGATCTCTGCTTCGGAATAGCCCAGTTTGCGGAGCGCGGCAGGTATAGACTGGTTGATGATTTTGAAATAACCGCCACCCGCCAGCTTCTTGTACTTCACCAGCGCAAAGTCAGGCTCCACGCCCGTGGTGTCGCAGTCCATCAGCAAACCAATGGTGCCCGTTGGGGCGATGACCGTGGCTTGCGCGTTGCGGTAGCCGTGCTTTTCGCCCAGTTTCAGGGCCTCGTCCCAGGCCTGGCAGGCAGCCAGGTATAGGTAGTCGGGGCAGAGGGCAGGGTCGAGGGGCTGGGCAGGTATAGCGAGTTGGTCGTAGGCTTCGGGTTGGTTGTAGGCGGCGGCGCGGTGGTTGCGGATGACCCGCAGCATGGCTTCCTCGTTGAGTTTATACTTCGGAAAAGCGCCTAGTTCGGCGGCCATCTCGGCGGAAGTCGCATAGGAAGTGCCCGTCATAATCGCGGTGAGCGCGGCGGCTACCGTGCGGGCTTGGTCGCTGTCGTAGGCGAGGCCCTGCACCATCAGCAAAGCGCCGAGGTTGGCATAGCCGAGGCCAATGGTGCGGTAATCATAGGAGCGCTGCGCCACTTCTTCGGAGGGGAACTGCGCCATCAGCACCGAAATCTCCAGCACCACCGTCCACAGGCGGCAGGCGTGGCGGTAGGCCTCCACATCAAATGTCTGCGTGGCTTCATCGAAAAAGCGAATCAGGTTGAGCGAGGCCAGGTTGCAGGCCGTGTTGTCGAGGAACATGTACTCCGAACAGGGGTTGGAAGCGCGGATCGGACCTTCGGCGGGAGAGGTATGCCACTCGTTGATGGTCGTGTCGAACTGCAGACCCGGGTCGGCGCAGGACCAGGCCGCGTCGGCTATCTGTTCCCACAGTTCGCGCGCAGGTATAGACTGCATCACCTTGCCGGTAGAGCGGGCGCGCAGGTGCCACGGCTCGTCGTTTTGCAGCGCCTTAAAAAAGGCATTCGGCACCCGTACTGAGTTGTTCGAGTTCTGACCTGACACGGTCTGGTAGGCTTCGCCGTTGTAGTCGGAGGAGTAGCCCGCCGCAATCAGGGCCGCCACTTTTTTCTCTTCTTCCTTTTTCCAGTTGATGAAGTCCACTATCTCGGGGTGGTCGAGGTCGAGGCACACCATTTTGGCAGCCCTTCGCGTCGTGCCACCCGACTTAATCGCCCCCGCCGCACGGTCGCCAATCTTCAGAAACGACATCAGCCCCGAAGAGCTGCCGCCGCCCGCCAGGGGCTCATCCTTTCCCCGAATGTTGGAGAAATTGGTGCCCACGCCCGAGCCATACTTGAAGATGCGCGCCTCCTGCACCCACAGGTCCATAATACCGCCTTTGTTCACGAGATCATCGTCCACGGCCAGTATAAAACAGGCATGCGGCTGCGGACGCTCGTAAGCGGAAGTCGACTCGCGCAGCTTGCCCGTTTCGGGGTCTACATAAAAGTGCCCCTGTGCCTTGCCCTTTAACTTATAGGAGTTGTAGAGACCCGTGTTGAACCACTGCGGGGAGTTGGGTGCAGCATACTGGCCAAGGAGCATGTATACTAGCTCGTCATAGAACGCCTGCGCATCTTCGGTGCTTTTAAAGTAACCATATTTTTCACCCCACGAGCGCCAGCAATCGGCCAGGCGGTGGGCTACCTGTTTCACCGATTTCTCGGCGCCGATACTGCCGTCGGGCTGTGGCACCCCCGCCTTGCGCAGGTACTTCTGTGCAAGGATGTCGGTGGCGATTTGAGACCAGTTTTTAGGCACTTCCACATCCTTGATCTCGGCAACGACACCGCCTGTGGGGTCGCGGATGGTGGAGGACCGTGTTTCGTAGTCGAACAAGGCATACGGGCTCCCACCTTTTTGGGTGAAGAAGCGGGAAACAGCCAGACCGCTGGCTCGAGGACTTCCTTTTTTCATAAGGCTTGTTTTTGATGTTATGTATTGATTTTAAGTGTTTTATGTAATATTGTTAATGTCTATATAGCATGGAGTAAATGTAGAAATTAAATAATTAAGAAAAAAAGACCTTTTTATCTTTTATTTAATTATTTTCGTACATACTTTTACATCGGCAATCATTTACAACCCATTATTCATTTAAAACAACACCATGGAAACCATAGAAAAATTAGACGTAACGGTACTGGAGCCACGCATGAAGCACCCGACCATTTTTAACTGGTTCGACAACCTGAATGGCGGCGAAGCATTCGTGATTCACAACGACCACGACCCGAAGCCGCTGTACTACCAGTTGCTCGGCGAGCGCGGCAATACCTTTAAGTGGGAGTACCTGCTGCAGGGCCCTGAAATCTGGGAAGTGAAAATTTCTAAACTGACACCAGAGGAGGGGGAAACCGTAGGCGAGCTTGTGGCCAAAGACTACCGCAAAGCGCAGGTGTTCAAAAAATACGGCATCGACTTTTGCTGCGGCGGCAAGAAATCGCTGAAGCAAGTGTGCGAAGAAAAAGGCATTAGCCCCGAAGTGGTAGAAAACGAGCTGAACGCTATACCTGAAACAGGCAGCGCCACCACCCGCGGCAACGAGTACGAAAAATGGAGCCTGAGCTTCCTCGGCGATTACATCGTGAACATGCACCACAGCTATGTGCGCGAAGCTATACCTACACTTTATGAATACACTACTAAAGTAGCCCGCGTACACGGCGGTCGTCACCCTGAAGTGGTGGAAGTAGCCAAGCATTTTGTGAACATCGCCAACGAACTGGAGGCCCACATGCCGAAAGAAGAGCGCGTGCTGTTCCCGTTCATCAAGCAACTGGAGGAAGCTAAGAAGAACGGCGTGAAACTCGACCGCCCTGCATTCGGCAGCATCCAGAACCCGATTAACATGATGGAAATGGAGCACGAAGCCGCTGGCGATGAACTGGCCGCGATCCGCACCCTGACCGACAACTACACCCTGCCAGCCGATGCCTGCGCAACTTACCGCGTGATGTTCTCGAAGCTGCAGGAGTTCGAAGAAGACCTGCACCGCCACATCCACCTCGAGAACAACGTGTTGTTCCCGAAAGCGGTTGAGCTGGAGAAAGAGGTGTTGAAGTAACCCCGCTTTCACCTCCCCCAGCCCCCTCCTAAAAACAGGAGGAGAGTTTGAGAATGATTAACACATCCCTGCCCCTCTCAAGAAGGGGATTTCAGGGAATGATTCGGACAGGTCGCGACCTGTCCCTACAACTGGGGAAATCATCTATTAGCTGTCTTACTTGGGGTTAGGGGCCCTCGACAAAGAAAGGGACAGGTGAATGACAATCGTGCACAGGTATAAAGTTAGCTACAGCGCTTATACCTGAAGAAAGGTAGCAACAGAAAATTCCCCTCTTGAGAGGGGCAGGGGTGTGTTCCATCAGTGAGCAAACACTTCTGATGTAAAAGAGCAATAAATTAAACAATCCACTCAACTCCCTCCCCTGTTTTTAGGGGAGGGTTGGGGAGGGGTGACCACAACCATGAAAACTGCAACTGCAACCAAACCACTGAAACGTGACAAAAGCCTGGTACCGCTCTCACGGGAGCACCATTTTGGGCTGCTGTTTTGCTGGAAGCTGAAGCAAGGCTTAGCCAACGGCACTTCGCTGGAGATCATGCGCCAGTACATACAGTACTTCTGGAAGAACATCCTGAAAGCGCACTGCCGCGAAGAGGAGATGATCCTGAAAAGACTCTTACCAAAAGACGATGTGAACTCTGTCAGGCTGCACGAAGAGCACCAACTGATTGAAGCCATCATCGGGCTGATCAACAAACAAAAGACGGTGAACACTTCGCTCGTAGCCACGCTGCAGCAGGACCTGACCGATCACATCCGTTGGGAAGAACGCGAGCTGTTCCCATACCTTCAAACCATGGCCGACCCCGAGGAACTGGCTGATGTGGGACGGTTGCTAGAGCATGACCTGCAGGAGCCGAAAGACGAGTTTGAGCCCGCTTTCTGGGAAAACAAAAAGGTAGCCTAACCATGGAGCTTTCTGCCACCACACGCATCTCGACTATTCTGCGGGAAAACCCTGCGGCGATAGAGGCCATCGTGTCGATCAACAAGCACTTTGAGAAGCTGCGGAACCCCGTGCTGCGCAAAGTGCTGGCGTCGCGGGTCACCATCGCCGACGCTGCCCGCATAGGCAAGTGCAGGGTGGAGGATTTTTATGAAAAGCTGCAGCCGCTGGGCTTCAGCATCGCGTCAACACCAACTCACAACAAAAGGGCAATACCCATGGAAACCGATGTTTTGGAAAGACCCGCCTTCATGACAAATCTGAAGGCAACAGACACCCTCGTGCTGGACGTGCGCGATACCATCGCCAAAGGCGACGACCCCTTTCTGCAGATCATGGACGCGGTGAATAAGCTGAATCCCAAGCAGGTGCTCTGCATTGTGAACACCTTCGAACCGATTCCGCTGATCGCCATTGTCCGCCCGAAAGGCTTTGACTACTATACCGAAACGCTGGGTCCGAATCTGGTGAAGACTTATTTCAAAAGGCAGCGTGTAGGAGAGAAGCTAGAGGTCGTTGATACCAAAACTGAAGAGAATTTCGAGACTGTTATGGCCAGGTATAGCGGCAGGTTGCAGCACATCGATGTGCGACAAATGGAAATGCCCCAGCCCATGGTGTCTATACTCAGTGCATTGGAAACACTGCCTGAAAATGAGGCGCTATATGTGCATCACCGCAAAGTACCGCAGTTTCTACTGCCCCAACTGATAGAGCGGGGCTTTACAGTGAGTATAAAAGAGGTAGGGCCGAATGAAGTGTATTTGTTGATATATAAGTAAAGGCCCTCGCTCGCGAGACGCGAGCGAGGGTGGAGATATTCATTGACTTTATTTTGGACCAATGCTGTCTTTTCAAGTGACTTTTGTCATTTCGACCGTCAGGAGAAATCTGGAATTTTACTACTGTTATAAAATATTCCAGATCTCTCATTTCATTCGAGATGACAATGGAAGAAATAAAACAAGTTAGAGCAAACAACAACGACTAAAACCATGAGCGCCGCAACGATAACCAATTCACCATCTAAATGGCTTGTGCTACCGCACTACGCCTTCGCGGCGGTGTCCTTTGTGGTGTTGTGTCTGCTGTTGGTTTTCTCTACCGATGCCTTTGGCGGACATTACTTCCACCCGAAGCTGCTCACGCTCACACATGTGGCAGCATTGGGCTGGGCTACTATGATCATCTTCGGTTCCGTTTACCAATTGCTGCCGGTGGTGCTGGAAGTGCGGCTCTACAGTGATAAACTAGGTATGGTAGCATTTGCGATGCTGTCAACAGGTACGATACTGCTTTCAATAGCCTTCTGGAATTTCTGGGTGGGCACCATCATGCACATTGCGGCCTGCCTGCTCTTTATCTCCTTTTCGCTTTTTGCCTATAATGTGGTGCAAACCGCCCGGCAAGTAAAGAAGTGGGGGGTAGAGGCTGATTTTATGGTCACGTCAGTCGTATGGCTGGTAGCTACGGGACTAGTGGGCGTATTGATGGTCTTCAACTTTCAGTATCCGTTTTTGCCACAGGACCACGTGCACTATTTGAAACTGCATGCGCACTTGGGTATGGCGGGCTGGTTCCTGCTTCTGATCGTGGGCGTAGGTTCCAAACTGATGCCGATGTTCCTGCTTTCACATCCTGAAGATACCCGAAGCCTGAACTGGAGCTATTATCTGATCAACGGTGGATTGGTCCTCTTTGCGGCAGATCACTTGTTTGTACACACAGGCTACTATGCGCTGTATGCGGCCATGGTGGTGTCCGGTATAGGCTGCTTCCTCTACTTTCTGTACCAGGCCAAGTGTCTCGCTAAACGGCCTGACCTGGACCTGGGGATGAAACAGACTTTCGTGGCGTTGACGCTGCTGATCCTGCCTATTGTGCTGGTCTTTGTGGTGACATTGCAGTTTGGCTTACCGCAGCACCTGCTGTCTTCGCTATACCTGGTGTATGGGCTGTCCATCTTCTTCGGCTTTGTGTCGGCGCTGATTCTGGGGCAGACCTTCAAGACGCTGCCGTTCATCGTCTGGATGCACAGCTACGAAGACTATGTCGGCCGCTTCAAAACGCCCATGCCGAAGGACTTGTATAGCGTAACGCTGCTGCGCTGGCAGAACATCGCCTATATTGTCGGGCTGGTGGGTTTGCTGGGAGGGGTGTTGCTAGCAGAGCAAACAGTGATCCTGCTGGGGGCGATGCTGCTGAGCATAGCGGCAGTTTTGTACGCGGGCAATGTGTTTAAGGTGCTGCTGCACAAGGTGAAAGATTTAAAACCATTTGGATATGAAAACGCTGGAACAGGAGCTCGTCAACGAAGCGTATGAAGCGCTCAAATACATCATCGACCCTGAAATAGGTATAAACATTGTCGACCTCGGCCTGGTATATAAAGTAGTGGTCGACGAAGACAAGGAGACACTGCGGGTGGAGTTGACACTGACAACGCCGGGTTGCCCCATGAGTGGCACCATTACCACGGCAGCCGAGCAAATGCTGCACAAGCGTTTTCCAAATCTGGAGATAAAGGTGGAGTTGGTATGGCTCCCACCGTGGACGCCCGAGATGATAAGTGAGGAAGGAATGCGATTACTGGGAAATACCTGATAAATTTGCGATCCGAGCACAGGATATAAAGACAAGGTTATGCTTTCAAAAACAACAGAATACGCCCTGCGGTCCATTGTATACATCGCGATGGCCGACGATGAAGGCAAGCGGGTAGGTATAAAGGAAATAGCGAACGAACTGGAACTGCCGGCCCATTTTATGGGTAAGATCCTGCAGGACATGGTGCGCAAAGGTGTGATCGCGTCCATCAAAGGTCCCCACGGTGGATTTTTCCTGCACCGTCCCGCCAATGAAATCAGCATTCTGGAAGTGGTGCGCCTGATCGATGGGCTCGAAGCTTTCAAAAAATGCGGTATGGGCATGAAGCAATGCTCTGACAAGCACCCTTGTCCACTCCACGATGAGATCAAAGTTTACCGCGATCACCTCTTGCAGGTGTTCCGCGACAAGACCATACAGAGTTTGGTAGACGACGTGAAAACCGGAAAATATTTCATCAAAAACCAACCCGAACCAGTGCTGAACGGCTAAGCTCAAGCTGACCTGAGGCACAGCTCAAACAATTCTAACACATAACATGATAGCGACCCTGACACAGGGTGCCTTCTCTGAAAAATTCAGAGCCATGCACCCTTTTGCCCAAACCGAAGAGATTGCCGCCCTGCAGGAGGCGGTGGAAGAGATCCGGGAACTGAAGCGTGAGAAGAACGCGGTGATCCTGTCCCACTTCTACATGTCGCCCGAACTGCAGGTGCAGCACGTTGATGGGGGTATAGCCGACTTTGTAGGCGACTCCCTCGGACTGAGTGTGGCCGCCAAAAGTGTGGAGGCTGATAACATCATTTTCTGCGGTGTGAAGTTCATGGCTGAAACCGCCAAAATACTCAACCCGGCTAAGCAGGTATTGCTGCCGAGTTTTGAGGCCGGTTGTTCGCTGGCCGAAAGCATTACAGGTGCCGATGTGCGCAAACTCAAGGCGCAGTACCCGGGTGTGCCGGTGGTAGCTTACATCAACACCTACGCCGAGACCAAAGCCGAAGCCGACATCTGCTGCACCTCCCGCAATGCCTTGGACATTGCCCGCTCTTTCGACTCCGACCGACTGATTTTCCTGCCGGACTTGTTTATGGGCCGCAACCTGCAGACCCGCATCAAAGCCGAGACAGGCAAGGAACTGATTCTCTGGGAAGGTAAGTGCGAGGTGCACGAACAGTTCACGCCGCAGCGCATCAACGGGCTCAAGTTGATGTACCCCGAGGCGCAGGTGCTGGTGCACTGGGAAGTGCCCGACGACACCGTAGCCGATGCCCTGACAGGTGCCGGCGGCGTGGTGGGCAGCACATCGGATATTCTACGCTTTGTAGGCGAGAGCAAATCACGGCAGTTCATCCTGGGTTCGGAGTGCGACCTGGGTGCGACCTTGCGCGGCATGTATCCGGAGAAAGAGTTTATCGTGCCTTGCATTAAGTGTCCGCACATGAAGCAGATTACGATACAGCGTACGCTGCAGGCATTGCGGGCCATCGGCACGGAAGCGGAGCGTATGTATACCGTCGACCTGGCAGAGGACATTCGTCAAAGAGCCTTGCTGCCGATAGAACGCATGCTGGTCTTTTCATAAAAATAGAATCTAATAAAATAAGGTATGGGGAAAGACATAAGCTAAACGATCAGAAAGTCTTTGTCCCTTGCCACAAGTCTTTTTTCCTATCAAAAATGAAAGTGCCAGATTTTGATTTCGTGGTGTTGGGCAGTGGCATTGCAGGGCTTACGTTTGCTCTGCAGTCCGCTGCCCATTCCCGCGTACTGGTGCTTTGCAAAGCTAGCCTTTCCGAAACCAATACGGCCTATGCGCAGGGAGGTATAGCCGCCGTGCTCGACCCTACCGACACCTTTGAACAGCACGTGCAGGACACGCTCGAGGCGGGCGCAGGACTGTGCCGGGAAATGGCTGTGCGCTTTATGGTACAGGAGGCGCCTGCCGCTATACGCTGGCTGCAAGGTATGGCCGTGGGCTTCGACAAGGACGGATCTGGCGATATGGCCCTCGGGCTGGAAGGCGGCCACAGCCATCACCGTATTGTGCATGTAAAAGACCATACGGGACGCAGCATACAGCAAGCCCTGGAGGAGGCGGTGCGGCGACATCCGAACATCTCGGTGCAGGAACATCAGATGGGTATAGAACTACTCACGGATACCAGCGACACAGGTACGTTTTGCTATGGCGTACAGGTGCTGGATCTGCACACCAACGAGGTTCGGTCTATACAAGCGCAAGCGGTGGTGCTGGCCACTGGGGGCTCCGGGCAGGTATACCAGTATACCACCAACCCAGGTATAGCCACCGGCGACGGGCTAGCCATGGCTGCCCGTGCAGGAGCCGAGATCCAGAACATGGAGTTCTTCCAGTTTCACCCGACAGCGCTCTACCAACCAAACGGGGAGGTCTTCCTGATCAGCGAGGCCTTACGTGGAGCGGGGGCGGAGCTGGTCCTGCCCGACGGCAGCCACTTTATGCACCTATATCACGCCATGGGTTCGCTGGCTCCCCGCGATATCGTGGCCCGCGCCGTGCTCACCGAAATGCAGCGGCACAACAGTCCTTGTCTATACCTGGATGTGCGCCATCTTCCAATCGGAAAGGTACGACAGAGCTTTCCTTCAATTTATCATAAATGTGCCACTATTGGCATTGATGTCGAAAAGCACCTGATACCCATCGTGCCGGCAGCGCATTACCAGTGCGGCGGCGTGAAAGCAGACCTGAGCGGACGTACTTCCATTGACCGGCTGTATGCGATAGGAGAGGTGGCCTGCACAGGTGTGCACGGGGCAAACCGACTGGCCAGCAACTCGCTGCTGGAGGGGGTAGTGTTTGCCCGGAGTGCAGCGGAGCATGTAACGGGCATAGTCGCGTATCAGGAAGGGGCTATACCTGATAGCGCTGCAGAAAAAGAGTATGTAGGTGCCTTATGGTTAGGTATGCGGGCCGAGGTAGCACGCAGCCGTGCGAAACTACAAAAGTTGCTTTGGGAACAGGCCGGTATTGTCCGTTCAGTCAAAGGCCTGCTGCGCTGCCAATCCGAAATTGAGGCGCTACAGCGAAAGGCCAAAGGTATACGGGAACTGACAGGTGTACAGCAGGAGGTGCTGGAGCTTCAAAACCTGATCACGGTGGCCGGGCTGATCACAGATGCTGCCTTGCGTAGGCGGGAAAATGTGGGTGGGCATTTCGTAAAGGAAAACTTATCAGAATTATGCGCTGTATAAGACCAGAACCAAATGAACTTTGGCAAAAACTGGGACTCTGCGCTTCCTTTGACATTAAGGCCGTAGTGCGTATATTTAGCAAAAGAAATACGCGTGAAAGAACAAGACCATTCCGATAATCACCAAATAGACAGCGAGTCACGCTTAAAGGCCATCATTGAAACGGCTATTGACGGCATTATTACCATTGACCGGCGAGGTGTCATTGAAACCGTAAATCCGGCGGCGGCCCACATTTTTGGCTATCAGCCTGAAGAAATCATCGGACAGAACGTAAGCGTACTGATGCCGGAACCCGATCATAGCCTGCACGATACCTATCTTGAAAACTATCACCGCACAGGGGTAGGGCAGATCATCGGCAAGGGGCGCGAGGTACTGGGCAAGAGGAAGAACGGTAAGGTTTTCCCGTTTCTGCTCAGTATCAGCGAAGTGAACCTGCACGACAAGCAGATCTTCACAGGTGTGATCCACGACATTTCAGAACTCAAAAAAACGGAGGCTGCCCTGCGTGAAAGTGAGAGCCGCATCAACTCCATCATCCAGACTGCAGTAGACGGCATCATCACCATCGACACGCGTGGTGTCATCGAAATGGTTAATCCCTCTGCCTGCAGGCTATTTGGCTACGACGCTTCAGAAGTACTGGGCAGGAAGATCAATATGCTGATGCCGGAGCCGGACAAGAGCCTGCACGACAACTACATGCATCACTACCACGAAACGGGTGAGAAACGCATTATCGGTATAGGACGTGAGGTATCTGGCCTGAAAAAAGACGGTACCATCTTCCCGCTATACCTGAGCATCAGTGAGGTGCAGCTGTCAGACCGCAAGGTATACACCGGCTTCATCCACGACATCACAAGACAAAAAGTAACAGAAGAGCGCCTGCGCCGCTACGCTGCCGAACTGGAGCGAAGCAACCGGGAATTGCAGGACTTCGCCTACGTTTCGTCGCACGATTTGCAGGAGCCGCTGCGCAAGATACAGGCCTTCGGCGACCGACTCAAGATGAAGGAGTACGAAAACCTGAGCGAGCAGGGCAAGGACTATGTGGACCGGATGCTCAATGCCGCCAACCGCATGCAGAACCTGATCAATGACCTGCTCACGTTCTCCAGGGTGACGTCCCAGGCGAAGCCTTTCTCTAAAACAGACCTGAATCAAATTGCAAGGGAGGTCGTTTCAGATTTAGAAATTGCCATTGAGCGCAATCATGCCAAAGTAGAGATAGGGGCACTACCCACTATCCAGGCAGAGCCGACGCAGATGCGCCAACTGCTGCAGAACCTGATCAGCAATGCCATCAAGTTCCGCAGAGACGAGGTAGACCCGGTCGTGAAGGTATACGCGAAGGAGCTGCAGTTGAAAGCCCACATGACAGCCACGCCTGGCGACGAGCTGGTGGAACTGCACATCGAGGACAACGGCATCGGCTTTGAAGAAAAGTACCTGGACCGGATCTTCAACATTTTCCAGCGACTGGAAGGCCAGAAATATGAAGGCTCCGGCATTGGACTGGCCATTTGCCGTAAGATTGCGATCCGCCACGGAGGTGATATCACAGCCAAAAGCAAACCGGGGGAAGGAACGCATTTTATTGTTACCTTAGCAAAAACTCACCTGAAGGAATAAACGCCTATGAAATCGAATAGACCAATCGTGATACTGATAGCTGACGACGACGCTGAGGACCGCATGCTCATAAAAGAAGCGCTTGACGAGAACCGGCTGAGTAATGCGATTCAGTTTGTGGAGAACGGCGAGGAACTGATGGACTACCTGCACAACCGCGGAAAGTTCGCTGACAAAGACAAGTACCAGACACCCGGCCTGATCCTGCTGGACCTCAACATGCCCAAAAAAGATGGCCGTGAGGCGCTGAAAGAGATCAAAGCTGACGATCACCTGCGCGTGCTACCGGTGGTGGTGCTGACTACTTCCAAAGCCGAAGAGGACATCCTGCGCACCTACGATCTGGGCGTGAGCTCCTTCATTACCAAGCCAGTTACTTTCACAGCCCTGGTAGACGTAATGAAAACCCTGAGTAAGTACTGGTTTGAAATAGTAGAACTGCCGAAACCGTAGTTTAGTTAAGAGTTAAATTTATGCGTTTAAACTTGCTTGTCATTTCGTACGCAAGTGAGAAATCTGGAATATGAATCGCAATGGCTCAGATTTCTCACATCGAGTGCTCATAGCCACACTACGCTGGCTCTCTTTGGCTCACGCCTCAAGAGTAGTTGAAATGACAAACCAGCTAAAACTCAAAACGCTTACCAACTCCTAAACTCTCAAACTCAAATATGCCTGACAGAATTCGTGTTTTGCTGGTTGATGATGATGAAGATGATTTCATCATTGCGCGTGATATCATGGACGATATACCCGGGCGCAATTATGTGCTCGATTGGGCGCCGTCCTTCAACGAGGCTATCAGCATAATCAGGGAGCAGCGACACCATGTATACCTGGTTGATTTCAGGCTGGGGGCGCATGACGGACTGGAACTGATCACGCAGGCTGTGAACGAAGGTATAACAGCACCGTTCATTTTGCTAACCGGTCAGAGCGACCGCGAAACTGACGAGAAAGCCATGCGGGCCGGAGCGCAGGACTACCTGGTGAAGGGTACTTTCAATCCATACGACCTGGAGCGCTCCATCAGGTATAGCATAGAGCACGCCAAGAGCCTGGCCGAAATCCAGAAGCTGAACACGGAGCTGGAACAACGGGTAGAGGACCGCACGCAGGAGCTTGCCGCTGCCATACAGAACCTGGAGAAGGCCAATAAGACACTTAAAAAAGCGCAGCAGGAGATTTACAAAGCACTACAGAAGGAGAAGGAACTGCATGAGCTGAAGTCGCGCTTCGTGACCATCGCCTCACACGAGTTCCGGACACCGCTCAGCACGGTGCTTTCATCGGCCTCGCTGATCACCAAATACAAGTCTGCCGAAGACGATGAAAAACGCCTGAAGCACGTAGGCCGTATTAAGTCCGCTGTTCACAACCTGACCAATATCCTGAACGATTTTCTGTCGATCAGCAGGATGGAGGAAGGGAAGATTCACAATGTGCCGAGCACGTTTGACCTGCAGAGTTTCGCAGCAGAGGTAGTCGACGAAATGCAGGGCTTCCTGAAAGAGGGGCAGCGCATTGATTACCGGCACGAGAGTGAACAAATTACCGTATACCTGGATAAGCAGCTCATGCGCAACGTCATGATCAACCTGCTCTCAAACGGCAGTAAATACTCAGGAGAGGACAGCACAATCTGGTTTACGACTGACATCAAGGGAGACGCAATAAGGCTGGTAGTGCGTGACGAGGGGATCGGTATACCTGACGAGGACAAAGCACACCTGTTTACGCCGTTTTTCAGAGCGCAGAACGTCACCAATATACAAGGAACGGGTCTGGGCCTTAATATTGTAAAGAAATATGTGGAAATAATGGGCGGCGAGCTGCACTACGAAAGCGAACTGGGCCGCGGCACCACTTTCACGATCACATTGCCATACACTACCGCATAAGTATGAGAAAAATATTACTGATTGAAGACAACCAGGAGATCCGCGAGAATACCGCCGAGATCCTGTCGCTGGCCAACTACCAGGTCATTGAAGCACCTAACGGAAAGATAGGCGTGGACCTGGCCAAGAAGGAGCACCCCGACCTGATCATCTGCGACATCATGATGCCACAGCTCGATGGCTACGGGGTGCTGCACATGCTCAGCAAAAATCCGGAAACGGCCAGCATCCCCTTTGTTTTCCTGACGGCCAAGTCGGAGAAGGACGACTTCCGCAAAGGCATGAACCTGGGTGCTGATGACTACCTGACCAAGCCTTTTGATGACGTGGAGCTGCTTGACGTGGTAGAAATGCGTCTGAAGAAAAACGAGATACTGAAAGCTGAATTTCAGCGTGATGTACAGGGCATCGACAACTTTATACAGGAGGCAAAAGGCTATGAGGAGCTAAACAAGCTGATCTCTGAAAATCGCCGTGTGACGGTGTTCCGCAAGAAGCAGCATTTGTTCTCGGAAGGCAATTACCCAAGCAACCTCTATTTCCTGAACAAAGGCAAGATCAAAACATACAAGTCGAATGAAGAGGGTCGTGAGTATATCACCAGCCTGTACAAGGACGGGGATTTCATAGGCTACCTCGATCTACTGGAGGAGAAGACCTACCGCGAGTCAGCCATGGCGCTGGAGGACTCGGAGGTATACATCATCCCGCGGGAGGACTTCTATACCTTGCTTTACCAGAACCGCGACGTAGCCGGCAAGTTCATCAAGATACTGTCTGATAACCTGGCTGACCGCGAAGAACGCCTGCTGAAGCTGGCCTACAACTCCGTGCGCAAGCGTGTGGCAGAGGCGCTGCTGTTTGTTGAAAAGCAGTACAAGGAAGATCCGAATTACAAATCCGAAGTGTCCATCACCCGCGAGGACCTGGCCAGCATTGTAGGTGCTTCCAAAGAAACCGTGATCCGCACCTTGGCCGATTTCAAAGACGAAAACCTCATCGACACCCGTGGCAGCAAGATCACGATCCTGAACTCGCAGAAGCTGGAGCGGATGCGGAATTAAGACAACTTTATTCTGCGGCAGGCTGAAGAAGCGTATAGCTCGTGCTTCTACCGCCTGCCGCTTCTTTTTTCAGGATATCCTTTGCTACTAAATCCTGAATATCACGGCTGGCGGTGTCTTGGGAGCACTTAGCTATTTTGGCCCATTTAGAAGATGTTAGCTTTCCTTCAAATCCTTCCTGAAGTTTATTAATGAGAAGGCGCTGCCGCTCATTTAATGGTGTCTCGGCGTGCACATCCCAAAATCTGACACGCAGTAGCACGGTCCCAAGTTTTTCATGCGAAACTTTCAGCGCATTGTGCAGGCAATCCAGAAACCAACGTAGCCAGGATGTAATATCAAGCGGCCCCTTCTGTGTTTTCTCTAGTATGCTATAGTAAGCATTCCGCTCCAGCCTTATTTGGGCTGACATGCTGTAATAGCGCTGCGCACTATGTTCAGCTCTTGCCAATTGCATGTCTGTAATAGCACGTGCAATGCGCCCATTGCCATCATCGAAGGGATGTAGCGTAACAAACCAAAGGTGAGCTATACCTGCCTTCAAAACGGAATCGCAGTCGTTTTGCTTATTAAACCAATCTATAAAGAGGTTCATTTCATGAGGTAAATTGTCAGCATCAGGTGCTTGAAAATGAACTCTTTCGCGACCGAGCGGCCCGGATACGACCTGCATAGGCCCCTTTGTATTGTCTCGCCAGTCACCAACTATAATTTGGTGCATACCGCTCCTGCCTGTCGGAAAGAGGCAGGCCTGCCATGCCTTTAGACGCTCTGCAGTTAACGGTTGTTCAAAATGCTGTGTAGCATCCAGCATCATCTCCACTATACCTTCCACATGCCTGTCGGATGGCACCAGGCCACCTATATCTATACCTAAGCGGCGGGCAATCGAAGAGCGTACCTGTTCTGTATCAAGAGTTTCTCCTTCTATTTCGGTAGATTTGGTAACGTCTTGTGTGAGCGTTTGCAGTACCGCTTCTGAACGAGCTGAAAAGCCTAAGGCCTCCATGCGTCCAGCCATTAGCCCTTGCAAATAACGCACTTCGGCTAACCTGGCCGTAAGTGCTTCAGCGTCCCATGTAAAGGCAGGCCAATCAGGGTGGTGGTATATGTAGTAGCTCATCTGTTGGTGAATGCGGAGAATAATGGCTCTAATCTCCGCAAATTTGCGGAGATTAACAAGGCTAATCTCCGCACAACTCATTTACTGCGTTTCCAAACATTGACATTTCTCCTACACGAAAGTGACAAAAGTCATACTTTCCGACTCAAGGTTTTGAGACCTTTGTATTGTATCTGAGAGAAAGACATGCAAAATCAGTTTAAAGCCCTTACATTATCTTACAAGCAAGCTCCTATTGCCGTGCGCGAAGCCGTGTCGTTGAACGAGATTGGCTGCCGCAATTTGCTTGATAAAATATGCGAGTTTACCGACGCACAGGATGTCATGGTGCTTTCTACCTGCAACCGTACCGAGGTATACTACTCAGCGGCGCAAGACTTGTCCCGCGAGATCATCAAGCTGATCGCGATTGAGAAAGGCTTCATTGCAACAAAAGAGATCTCCGCTTATTTCCAGAACATCACGGATCACCAGCAGGCGGTGCAGCACTTATTTTATGTGTCGCTGGGGCTGGAGTCGCAGGTGGTGGGCGATATGCAGATACTCAACCAGGTGAAAAAAGCCTACCAGTGGGCGGCTGATGCCAACATGGCCGGACCGTTCCTGCACAGGCTGATGCATACTATTTTCTTTACGAACAAGCAGGTTTTTAACCAGACCTCCTTTTTTGACGGTGCCGCCTCGGTGTCTTACGCCACAGTGGAGCTGGTAGAGGAGCTGACCAAAGGTATGGCTGACCCGCGTGTACTGATGATCGGGGTAGGGGAGATCGGTGCCAATGTGTACGACAACTTCGGTAAGTCGAAAATCAGCAACATCACCATCGCTAACCGCACACACCACAAGGCGCTGGAACTGGCTCAGAAAACCAACGCCCGTGCTATTTACTGGGAGAACGTGTGGGAAGAAATGGCGCAGGCCGATGTGGTGATCTCGTCTGTACCGGGCGACTGCTTCTTTATCGGACAGGCTGATATTGCGCAGCTAGGTGAAAACGCACCTCAGTTCTTTGTAGACTTGTCCATGCCACGCAGCATCGATGCTGGCATTGAAGCTTTGCCAAATGCGAAGGTATACAACGTAGACAATATCCGTAACCGTGCCACCGAGGCGCTGACCATGCGCATGGCTGCTATACCTCAGGTGAAGGAGATCATAGCAGAAGCAATGACTGAATTCAATTCCTGGACCCGCGAAATGGCCATGTCACCTGCTTTGCAGCAGTTCAAGAGCCGACTGGAGGAGATTCGTCAGCAGGAGCTGGCCCGCTATACCAAGAAGCTGGGTGATGATCAGAAAGAATTGGTAGAAGCTATCACTAAAAACATACTTAACAAGATCGTGAAGCTGCCAGCCCTGGAGTTGAAAGCAGCTTGCCAGCGCGGTGAGTCTGAGGCATTGCTTGAAGGCCTGAGCGCCCTCTTTAACCTGGAGAAGCAGGAGGCCTAGGCCATACCTTGTAAAGTCAATACACGCATCCAAACTCTCCCCTGTGGGAGAGTTTTTGTTTTTATGGCTTCAATTGAAGCAGTACTAGTAATACTTAATCGGGATTGAAAATACCTTCAGAATATCTGGTACTCTAAAGCGTGCTTCCCGTTGGCCCTGATGCTGTTGCTGGCCATACCTGAAGTTCGCATCAGCATCCATAGCAGGCATATCCGTGATTGATTTATACACGACCGGAGGAGGGATTACAGGGATTTGCTCGGAGGGATCTGCCGGAAGCTTCGTTCTTAGAACTGCCTGCTTCAGGTCATACTCCGTTGCCCAGGGCATCACATCCACAGTGGGCAGGGTATTGCGCCTTTCTTCCAGCATGATGTTCAAGGTAAGACTACTCTCTTTGATGTTAGCAGGTATGGTCATGTATAGCTTTTCGAAGCCCAGCGCCGCAAATACTACCGTGTCTCCTGCCACCACAGGCATCGAGAAGTAACCGTTTTTTCGGGTATGCGTGCCCCGGGTAGTGCCCGGTACATATACAGCCACCCCTTCCAGTTCCATCAAGCTATCTCCTGCCACCACCCGACCCGAGAATTGCAGAATTTGCTTGTCTGTTACAAAGCGCGACTGTGCCTCTGCCGCAAAGAACTGCATCCAGCAAAGTGCTGTCAGAAAGAGAACACGACCGGCTAGCTTTTTCATACTGCGTGGTTGAGCCCGATGCTTATTGTCTTACCGTCACGTAAGCTGCCAGCCGGCCTCCAACACCTTTTTCCCAGTCCGCCAGACTGGCTTTTCTGGAGTAGAAGCTGCCTCCCAGTGCACAGCCGTAAATGAAAATATACTTCTCGTGATTGCTGTATTCAGGCAGGTACTCTATACCTAAAAAGAAATCCTCGTCTACCACCAGGCCATACTGCTCGAGTGGAACAGTGACCCAGCCTTTTGTCAGCGGCAACCGCCTGATGATGCTTTTCTCGATCAGGCGCTCACCCGGCATACCATTTTCGTTTTTGTACAGGTTGATGCGAAACGAAGCGGAGTCACGCTTGATGCTGCGCAGGTATACCGTAGCCGATAGGATCTCAGACGTTTTTTTGTTCAGGTTAATGTATTTGCCCAGCTCCGAAATATCTTCTGAGTGCATTGTTTCAGCTGAGCCGTACAGGAGAGGGTTGCGCGAAGTGGTGCCAAATTTCTTGATCTTCGGAGCCTTGTTGCTGATGACAACCTCCCGGAGCGCTGTGGTTTTTTCGGATAGCTCAAAAGTAGTCAGGCCGCCGGAGAGGATGGTTGAAATGGGTAGGGAAAGCTCGTTGTAACCAATGGCTGAAAAGGTGAGCGTGTCGTTCTGGTTTTCTGCCTGGAGCTTGAGCGTAAAGCTACCATCCGGTCTGCTGGCGGTGCCCAGGTTCTTCTTTTTAATGCCGATGTTCACGTAAGGTATAGCCTCTTGCTGCGCGGCGTTTTTGACGGTTCCTTTTATTTGTAAACCCTGGCCATAAGAGATACTGGCCATGAAAAGGAAAAAGAAAGTAATGAGCAGACGGCTTAGTTTGTTCTTAGGCATAGCTTGAATCTTTTGATAGTTTGGGTGAAGCCATACCAGGTATAGGTATAGTTACTATCAAGAAGATTCCATATTTATAACATAGGTTGCAAGCACTGTGGCAATCTTTGCAAAACAATGTGAGGAGTTGCCCCTTGCTGCTGAACCACAAGGCTTTATGAAATGCCAAGTATAAGCTTTTTAAAAGAATTCTTTTGGGTACACTACTTCCCCACTTACACCCTGCAGCCCATTGGTGACAAGCTCCACTGCCATGGCGTTTGCATCGGGCACTTCGAAAGGAAAAGTGATGCCAAATGTGGAGGCTCGTTTGTAGCCAAAGCGGGGATAGTAGTTTTCGTGCCCCACCAATATAACAGAGGTATAGCCTAGTTGTCTGGCGACCTGATGGGCATGCTGAATCAGCATACCGCCTATACCTTGGCGCTGATACGCAGGTAGTACCGCCACAGGGGCCAGTGACAGTGATCTAAACTCCTGATCTCTGCTTCGTATTTTCAACTTTGTGAGCAGGATATGGCCTACTATTTTGCCGCTGTCGGCAGCCACCAGCGAAAGCTCAGGTATAAATGCGTCCGACTGGCGGAGCCGCTCCACCAGAAATTGCTCATTATGGTCGCTAATCTCCAATTCTCTGAAAGCCTGCTCCACCAGGGCAAATACAGCGGGGTAGTCAGCAGGTTGTTCTTGTCTGATCTGAATCGGCATAGCTGGAATGTGGTTACGTGGCAGCCAATACAGAATACTGATGGAAATCCACAGAATTATTTGATGTTATAAACCTACTCCTTCCGGTTTTTCGGTCGGAGTTCGAACAAGTAAGCAGCCGTAAGTGTGACGTTGGTATTGGTGGCGGAGACAACATCCTGCCTTTTACCCATAATGCTGTTAAAGCTCTGTGTGGCCCTGGCTTCCAATTGAAAGGTGCCAAAAGCTGTAGAGTACTGCACCCCGACACCTAAGGTGAGACCCAGGAGCCAGGGGCTTTCAATCTCCTTTTGATAATAGCCAAAGTGTTCATTATCTGTGATCGCCTGTATACTGTCGCGGTTAGAGACAAGGTAGCTGATGGACGGACCGAGGTTGGCTATATATTTTGTTTTATTGCGTCCCCATATGACATGTGTCATAAAAGGCAGTTCGATGTAATTGAGCGTTCGGGTATGAGTAGTAGTAGAGTCGATCCTGTCAGACCAGCCGCGTTGTACCCAGTTTAGCTCAGCCTGTATTCCCATCATAGGCTCATTTTCGTTTACCCGCACGGCATGCTTCAGTACAAATCCTGCTGTGTAACCAGTTGCCCAGCCTTGGTTTTGAGAAGGATCGAAGTTGAACGAGGAGGAACTGGAGCCGCCTTTCAGACCGACGCCAGTGTAAGTGGCCTCTCTCTTTTGCGCAGCGCAAAAACCGGTTATTACAAAAAAGCTGATGAATGTCAGTAAAAATAGTTTCATGATTTGAGCGTACTATGGGTTACAAGTTAGAGAGGCCGGCTCCGCCAAGCACTGTCAGCTCCTGACCCTTCTCTGGTCTGCCCGCCAGCAGGGGCATCGCCTGACTGATCAGTTCTTTGACACCCGGTACCTGGAGGGAGTTGTCGTGGTCTTCCTTGCTATCCCATACCTCCGTTACCCATACCTCATCAGGGCTTGTGTCTTCCTGGCTTACCAGGTATAGCCGGCAGCCTTTTGCGGTCGAAACCAGCCTGGAGGCTTCTAATAGAATCTGAGCAAGTTGCGGTCCGTTACCAGCTGTTACCTGTAGCTTTCCATGCAGGCCGTATCTGTTCATGAGTGAGGTTTTAAGGTGAAGGTATGTTTCAGTTGCTGCTACACCTTGGGGTTTGAATGAAGAGGTATAGAGATACAATATAGTAATTCTCTATGTATTTGTTGTCCTGTATTAAAAAAGCGCGGACCAAAACTCCGTTTCTGAGAACTAGGCTTAATTTATACTTGAACTGTAGGACAAACCAAGAAATGCTGCTTATTTTAAATCCAGATAGCTATACTGCCTGACATGAAAAGAACAACTGTTACTCCAATGCGCAAACTGGGGCTATACCTGAGTCTGGTTGGAAGTATAATTCTGGCTTCCTGCACAGGCAACAGGCAAGCGGCGAGCACACATACCAACATGATCGAAAAAATTCTCAAATCCAAACCTGAGCGGTTCAAGTCCATACTTGACAACCCGGACCAGTACAGGGTGCAGATCCTCTATACCCAGATCGACCGCGATGAACAGAATCAGCCGCAATTCACATCCTATACCTATCGGGTCAATCCGCAGGAGTACTTTTACCCAGCCAGCACCGTAAAGCTGCTAGGTGCGGTGGTGGCGCTGGAGAAGCTAAACGAATTAGGTATAGACGGACTGGGCAAGTACTCGCCACTGCAGGTTGACAGCGCCTACGCAGGCCAAAGCCCGGTACAGGGCGACAGTACCTCTGCTGACGGACAGGCTACTATTGCGCATTACATCAAAAAGCTGTTCCTGGTGAGCGACAACGATGCCTACAATCGCCTCTACGAGTTTGTGGGGCAGCAGCGGTTGAACCAGTCCTTGCACCAGAAAGGGTTTAATGATGTGCAGCTTGTGCATCGTTTGAGCATCTTTCTAAGCCCTGACGAAAACCGCCACACCAATCCGTTCCGGTTTTACAAAGACGGGCAGGTAATCTACGAGCAGCCGCTGGTCAGCAACCCAACTCCTTTCACCCAGGCAAAGTTTGAAGGTATGCTGGGCAAGGGGCACATAGTCGGCGACAAGCTCATGGACGGGCCCATGGACTTCACGGTCAAGAACTACATCTCATTAGAAGCCCTGCAAGGTATACTCAAGACTGTGCTGTTTCCGGAGGCGGTGCCAGCTGAGCAGCGTTTCAACCTGACTGACAAAGACTATACCTTCCTTTACAAGTACATGTCCATGTTGCCCCGCGAGAGCGACTACCCAAGTTATGATTCAAAAGAGTATCCGGATGGCTACGTGAAATTCCTGATGTACGGTAACTCGAAAGAGCGTATACCTCAAAACATCCGCATTTTCAACAAGATCGGCAATGCCTACGGCTTCCTGATTGACAATGCCTATATCGTGGATTTCGACAAGCAGGTAGAGTTTATGTTAACAGCGGTAATTCTGGTAAATGAAGACGAGATCTTCAACGATGGCAAGTATGAATACGAAACTGTAGGCTATCCTTTTATGCAGAACTTGGGCCGTGCCTTCTACGAGCACGAAGTGAAGCGCAAAAAACAGCACCTCCCCAACCTCGACAAATTCAGGCTGCAATACTAATCGCTATACCTGGTCATTTGTGACAAGTATGATGACACAAGGGTTATTGACACAATACAAAAAGCTTAGCAGAGATAAGATGATCAGGCAGGACAAAACCTGACTTTGGCCTATCCAAACTGATACTAGATTACCACTTAATACAGAAAAAAACCGGCAGCTGATCCACTTAGATCCGCTGCCGGTTTTTTGTGTGTGACCCAATTATTCAGATCACTCTTAAACTCCTATACGCTCTAACTCCTAAAGTCTATTGATCCCACCAAAGTGGTTCTGACAAGGCAGGAGTGTTTGGTGTATTCGGGTTCTTGCTGGATTCGCCCTGCGGATAAGCCACCCTGCGGATAAAGGTTGTCAATTCGGCATTGGCTGGCAAATCGAAGTCAGCGTACTGGTAATCGTAGCGCCGGGCATCCGTCCAGGCTTCCGAACTAAGGTAGGTAACTACATACTTCTCCTTAAAGATGAGATCCAGCGTCAGGTTGGCAGCGCCTACACTTACTGCAGGGTTGTTGATGTAGGCGTTACGCTCGCCCTCCGGCACACCCAGCTTATTCATATGCGCTGTTATGCCTGCTAAGTAAGCAGCGTAGGCGCGATCACGGTTGCCGGCTCTGAAAGCGGCTTCTGCCTCTATAAATTTCATCTCAGCATACGAAGCGATCACAACGGGAGAGGTTTCTCCTGTCAAAGGGGAAGTGATGGAGATATATACCTCATCGCGAAAGGTATTGCTGGCGGTTCCCACATTGCCTACGCCATTTGGTGTGCCCACAAAGGTTCCGGTCACGGTTGGCTCGGTAATGCGTGTCAGGCGTGGGTCCACTATGCCGTAGGTCGTGCCGTTGAGGTGGTCTACGAATTGCTCCGATAACCAGCCGCCTAATATCAGCTGCGTGTTGCTAATTGCTACCTGGGCCCATGGGTTACGCACTTCAAACACCTCCATCTCCGCATCATCGGCATTGGACTGGTAAGAGTTGTCGACGGCAGTCAGTACGGCGGTAGGGTCATAGCTGGGAAGCTTGCTCACTTTATTGAGCATACGTGCCTTAAAGGCATTAGCCGTACGAATCCATTGGGGCTTGTTGCCCCCGTGTATCAGGTCATCCGCTGCTCTTAGCGGGATGCGAGAATCTGTTTTATTCAATTCGACTATACCTTCATCGAGCAGGCGCAGCGCTTCAGCATAGAGGTCCTGCGATGAATCAAACCGAGGTGTGAGGGTTGTGTTGTCGAAAGCCTGCGTGTATGGGGCATCGCCCCAATGGTCAACTATCAGGTTGAGGTGGTAGGCCATCATGATGTTGGCCACTCCCACATAGTCGGTGGCGCCTTCTTCCATTCCTTTCTCCTTCATGTCCTGGATGTCAGCCATGGCCAGATAGATCGCATCCCAGGTGCCGGTGAGGTCCACCTCCTGGTAGGTATCTGTGGCGTTGCCGGCAACCGGACTGGCCAGGTACTGAACGTAAAAGGCAGTAGTGGCGGCGATCCGTTGGCTGTTAAGCCCGGTCTTGTGAGTGGTGGTGGAAAGCATGGCATTCAGCGGCGGGTTCGACACCAGGTTTGGATTTTCATGCAGGTCGAAGTAATCCTCGCAGCTTTGCAGGCTCAGCGATGCCCCTATCAGTGTGAAGGCAAGCGCAAATCTATGTATCTTTCTCATGTTCGTTCCTCTTTTTAGAATCCTATATTCAGCGTAATCAGGTAGCTCCTCACGGCCGGATAAGTGAAACCGGCAAAACCAGTGACGTTGCTACCGCTTGGTGTGGAGCTGTTCTCAGGGTCAAAGCCGGAATATCTGGTCCAGAGCCACAGGTTGTTACCTGTGAGTGCCACTGAACTGTTTCGGATAAATATGTTTTCAAAGAGCCTGCTTGGCAGGGAGTAGCTGAGGGTCAGGGAGCGTAACCTGATCCAGGAGGCGTCTTCCACAAAGTTTTCGGATACGCCACGGTGGAAGCGGCGGTAAAAACCGTCACCGTAATCTACGCCATCAGGTCCAACGCCTTGTCCGAGCCATACCTGTTGCGTGTTAGGTGTTCCGTCTGCCAACACGCCTTCAAAAACCCTGAAATCTTCTCTGTCCTCTGTATAATCTGCTATACCAAACGCAGAGAAGAAGTTGCCCATCTGGTTGTATTTCTCGTGTCCCCACTGCGCGTCAAACAAGCTTGTCAGGCTTAGGCCTTTGTAACTGAAGGTGTTCGTAAAACCACCAATCCAGTCAGGCATGGAATTGCCCAGGATCTTCTGGCTGGTAAGCGGTGCACGTACCGGGAAGCCATTCTCACCAATCACAATTGGCCTGTCTTTGTCGATGAACAGTGGGTCTTCCTCAGCCCCACCGTAGTAGCGCTGCCAGTGTGAGCCATAGATGTTACCGTATGGCTGACCAGGTATCAACTTCATGGTAACAGTGGAGCCTACATAGCCGAACTGGGAGGCGTAGGTAATCTCTTCCAGTCCTTCCCGTATACTCAGGATCTTATTGCGGTTAGCCGAGAAAATCAGTTTGGAGTCCCAGGTGAAATCCTGCGTTTGAACAGGCACGGCATTCAGAACGATCTCTACACCCTTGTTGCGCATTTCGCCGGAGTTCACGGCAGCCCGCACATAACCCGTTGTGGAGGCCACGGCAATGTTGATGATCTGGTCTTTGCTGAGTGAGTAATAATAAGTGAAATCAAAACCCAGGCGGTTGTTCAGGAAAGACATCTCCAGACCAGCCTCGTAGGTGTCGGTGAATTCGGGACGAAGATCCACGTTGCCCAGCAGCGCAGCACGTGTAAAACCCGTGTTTCCGGTTGGCAGACCTGTGTAGGAAGCAAAACCGGATGAAGTGGCATACTCCTCGGCATCCTTGCCTATCTGCGCATACGATAACCTTAACTTGGTCTGGTTGATGAAAGAAGGCAGCTCCATATGCTCAGAGAACACATAGCTCAAGCTGGCAGAAGGGTAGAAGAACGAGTTGTTTGGTTTTCGGAGGGTAGAGGTGATGTCATTGCGGCCGGTGAGTGTCAGGAATAGGAAATCCCGGTAGTCCACAGAGGCCTCTGCAAACAAGCCCATCAGGCGGTATTCCCTTAAGTCTTGGGTAGAGGTGAGCAAACGTGCGTTTGGCAGGAAGAACCAGTCGTGCACCGTCAACTCATTCCCGAACACCCCGAAGCTTTTGACTCTTCTGTCGTACAGCTCGTGCCCCAGGCGCAGGGTGGCGTTAAAGTCTTCTCCGAAACTCCTGTTCATGGATGCCAGGAAAGTGGAGTTGATAGCCCGGAACTTGGTGGTGTATTCCCCCACAAAACCTTGTCCGTTGTCTTCGTACACGCGTTCGCCCGCCACACCCAATGGTCCCGGAGCCGTGCGGGTGCGGTCATCGTTGTAGGTGTCCAAACCGATTCGGTAGGTCAGGTCAAGCCAACTGGTAGGGGTATAGCCAAAGCTCAGGCCGCCTATAAATCTGTTTACATCATCTTCCAGGCGGTTGGTAGCGGCTCCGTATATCGGGTTGTTGTTGCCGTAAGTGTTCATGGTGCCATCCGGCTTCCGGAAATCTGTCACATCCCAGCGTGGTGACCAGTAGCTCAGACTCTCATTAAATCGGTCAGCGTTGTAGCGGGCTCCTCCCGAGTTTACATAGTTAAAGTTGGCGCCTGTTCTAAATTTATCGCTAATCTTTACTTCGGCGTTCAGCCGAGCCGAGGTATTGCTGAAATCCGTGAATGGCAGCACCCCTTCATGTGTGAGGTGGGAGATAGAGGAAAGGAAGGTGATGGCCTCGGTACCGCCCGAAAAGGAAAGTGAGTTGCGGAACTGGTGTCCCATCTCGTACGCGTCTTCAAAATGATTATAGAGTCTTTCGGGGTGTGTCGGATCTAGCTGACGGGCTTGTTCTACACGGGGACCCCACGACGGGAAGAAGTTTGTTGCGTCATATACGCCCCGGGTTCCCTGGCTGTAGGTGCTCTGCATATCCGGGAATTTGTTTACCTCTTCTATACCTGCCGTGCTGGTAAAATTCACACGTAGAGAGCCCTGCTCGCCCCGTTTGGTAGTTATTACCACGACACCGTTAGCACCGCGCAAGCCATACAGCGCTGTTGCGGCGCCACCACGCAGCACGTTGATACTCTCAATGTCATCCGGGTTGATGTCAGCGAGGCGGTTACTCATGCCCCTGAGTTCGGCGCCGGCCCCTACAGTGGAGGTGGAGTTGTCCATCAGGACGCCATCAATCACAAAAAGCGGTTGGTTGTTACGGCCCACGTCAATTGAGTTGATGCCCCTGATCTGAATATTGGTGCCCTGCCCCGGTGCGCCGCCTGTGCTCGAAATAGTAGCGCCGGCTACTTTTCCCTGCAGGGCATTGAGTACGTTGGGCTGGCGGTGCTGTGTCAACTCTTCCGATTGCACGGACTGAGCGGCATAGCCAAGGGCCTTTGTCTCCCGGGTAATGCCCAGCGCCGTCACCATTACCTCGCCGAGCTGCTGCGCATCGGTGTTGAGGGTTACATTGATCGTCGTCTGACTGCCTACTGTAATTTCTCTTGTCTGGTAGCCCAGAAAGCGGAAGACGAGTACCGCATTGTTATCTGGCACCTGGATTTGGTAGCTGCCTTCGGAGTCTGTTGCTACACCGGTAGTGGTGCCTTTGACGGCCACACTTACCCCCGGCATGCCCTGGCCTGTGTCGGCGGCGGTCACACGGCCGCTGACTTGCCGCTGCTGTGCCCAGGCATCTGTGGTGCCAAGTACAAACAGCATTAATAAAATGAGTGTAAAGGTGTTCTTCATAATATTCTCATTTATTGCATCATGTAATTATTTTAAAGCGCGTTTCTATTCAATTATTCAGCATATCGGGGAGTGCATGATAACATGTGTGTCATTTTTCATAAGCCTGGCTGCCTACCGTATTGCGGCGTTTACCTGATGTTGCTACCAGTAGCTGTAGCTGTTTAAGCAAAGCCATGTCACACGAGCAGATAATGTATGTTATATGATTTAAATATAAAAAAGTTGTCTTTTATACGTTGAATACGCAGAAAGATGAATACAAAAGCAAGAAAATATGCTGCTACATGCAAGATTGGTTTCTTTTCCATTACAGTTTGGCAATTGGGAGTAGAGTTGGCCAGATCTTAGGTATAATAAAGACTGGGCTGGTTCATTCTAGAGAGACAAGCTCCAAACTCACTGTCATCCTGTTAAGTGGCACATCCCGAACTTGCTTCAGGGAAACTTGGTCAAAGAAGTGATAAGCCTGTACTACTAGCGGGGGTAGGGGGCCTCTTCACCAAGATCCTTTCAGGAGGACACAAAAGGTAAGATGGAATAATCTGAGAGATAGTTGTAAGTAGTTTGCTTATTGGGGGTACTAACCTTGTAAAATGAGGGAGTTTAAGGCAGAATGCCTTTTGTGCGGTTTTTACGTATAGAAGGGCATGGAGATCATCATCATCATGTCGGTACTCGCCCTTTATGCCGTTGGTTACTTCGTGTATTACATGTATGGCAGGGACAGAAAGAAAAAACGCAAAAAGAAGTTTTACGATCACTTCTGGCCATAAAAAAACAGGCTGCCCTTGAAGTAGGACAGCCTGTTCTGCTTAGTGGCTTGATAGAAAGATGCTTACACGTGTACTTTCTTCTGTAGCACGGCAATCTGCTCGTTTAGTTCTGCAACGAGGTTCATCTCTGTCTGCAGCTCACGCTTGATTTTGATCTCACGTTCACGGGCATTCTTCTTGAAATCTGCAAACTCACGGTCGATATCGTCAAACTCTTTCTTCTTCTGGTCTGTCACCTTTCTGCTGCTCTTGAACTGCGTATACACTACACCTAGCGCAATCAGGAGCAAGGCAATAATAGCTGTGTTGATAACCACGTATACCTGCTTGTGGATGGGAATGCCAAGTACATGCAGGTTGTTTACTGCATCTTCGCTCTGCTGCACGGCAGCCTCCTTTTGAGCATTGTCCAGTTTCAGGGCTTCAATTTCTTTTTCCTGTTCGGTAATGCGCGCCTGTGCTGTCTCCAAGTCCTGGCGGGTTGCGTTCAGATCTTTCATCTGCTTCTGCTCCACTTCCTTGATGGTGGACTGCACACTTTGCCAGAATGAGTTAAGGAGGCCTACGTTCACCACTTTGTACTCCCTGTTGCCTTCCATGTAGGAATTGGACTTGCTCTTGAGATCGTTGAACTGCCCTGTCAAGGCAGTGGCTGACTTGTTCTCATCTTTAGCCGTTCCCTGCGCCTGCACTGCTTGTGCCGCTGTGGTCAGCACGATCAATAAGGAAAGAAAGAATGCTTTCATGTTGTTTTGAATAATGGTAAAAGTTGAATTGCGGTAAATATAAAAATAATATTTTTTTGAGAAAGTCGAATGCTTGATTTTGTGCTTCAAATCCAAAAACCTTTTTACACTAACTTTAAAAGTTTATTTTTTATTGCCAAAACTGACTCAAAAAGATAGGCCGTGTCGTCTTGCTAATTCAGCAGACGCACCGCCTTTACATTCCCGCTTAACACTTGCCGTTCCGGTAAAGTTCTGATTATTAGCGGCAATTAATCGATTGGGACTCTACCACACTACCGCCAGGGTAAACACCAGCACGATGGCCGGAAAGATATAATGCTGGTAAATGCGTGCCAGGCGGCTTTCAGTGTTATATTTCTTGCGCTTAACAAACTGCAAAATGGAAGTACCGATCAGGGAGGTGATCATCACATAAGTGAAGATGAAGATTTTGTCTGATACAGTAGCGTACTCCATCTCCGGCTTGTATGCTGAGAAGTAGAGCGCAATGGACGCGAGCAATGATGTGACCTGTATAGCCTCCAGTGTTTCGAAGCGGTGCAGCGGGATGAAAACCGAAAAATACGTGATGGTCAGGATAACAAGGAGCGGGGTAAACACTTTCAGAAAGAAATCGATGCGCGCCCTGGCAAGCACAAAGGTATAGTTGAACTTATAGAAAGGTATAGTATGGCGCGAGGACTCAAAGGTATTCACTGAACTGATGATGTCGTGATCGAAGCCAACATAGTGACTGTTGTAGTTCCAGCCTTTCACCTCAAACACCGTATCGCGGGAGGCAGGGTGGGAGGGCTGTACCAGAAAAGGCCTCAAAGCGCTGGCTGGCTGAAATGAAATGGGGAAACGCTGGGTGTCAAAGGGATACTGGCGCAGGTCAGGCTCAAAGATGAACTTGCCGGAAATTTTGTAGAGGTAGTTATACAAGGGTGTGACGCCCTCAAGTTGGCGCTGTCGCACCAGTTTAATATCCAGCAGGTAATTATGACTGATTTCACTGCGGGCGGCATTCGTAAAATCGAGTTGCTCTACCATGAAGCGCCCCGCCGATGTCACCTCCAGGTAAAATGTAGCATAAAAGCTTCCATCTGTATCGCTTACCCTGTTAATCTGCACCAGGTCCATGTGGGTATAGAGCACTGGCACGCTGCGCAGGGTATCATCCAGGTGCATGTACTGCCGCGGGGCCAGTATATGCTGCGACGTGTTAGGCGGTTTCCAGGCAAGCAGTACATCTCCGGCAATGGCTCTTTCAGGAGTAAAGTACCAGTCGTTGAACCAGCCCCTGTAAATGCGACCTGCCCCAATATACTGCTGCATGCCCTGGTTGATACGTTCTCTGATGGGCAGATCGACGCTGTCTGCCGTGCCTGAAGTCCGTGCCGCCTCCGCCAGTATGCCGATACTATCCGCAAGGCGAGCGCCGAAGCTCAACTGTAGCTCCAGTGTTTGCCCATACCTGATCTCCTTCTTGAAAGCCGGTACCTGCTCCTGTAGGCGCAGATTGAAGGTGCCCGGTATACCTACCACGTTCAAGTCGAATAACTCGCCGGCTTCCTTTCCGTCAGCCTGTGATGCTACAAAGCCCAGGTCGCCCAGGGCTGTGTAGATGGGCATGTTCAGGCCGGCCTTCCGGAGCTCCCGGACAAGGTATGAGGTGATACCACTCTCAAAAGAGAGCACCAGAAAGTCTACCTCATTGGAACGCAGCGCCTGGCTCAGGGAATCGATGTCGTTAGGGGTATAGCGGTGTTCTCCTGCAAACCACTTTTCATGAACAAGCTTCATCCCTGGGCTTCGGTCCGCTGTTTCCTGCATTTTTCTGAAAATGGCAATCGAGTACAGGTCCTCTGCCTTACCCACAAAAGCCGGACGGCGGTAAGCTGCAAGCAATTCACTGAAAACTGAGGCAAGGTCCACAATACTTCGCTCGGCTGTGTACATGGTAGTGTAATCAGTGAAGAGAGGGGTAAGGGCATAGCCACCGACAAAAGGTATACGGGCCGGTCCCACCAACTCGGAGATGGCTTTGGAGCGGGTAGAACTCCAGCAGCCCACATAGCCGATCAGGCGCTTGTCGTCCATCGTTTCCCGCACTATTTCACGGGCTTTTTCGGAACTTCCTTTGTCATCCAGGTACTTTACACGCAATTCCCGTCCCTGCACGCCTCCCTGTCTGTTTATCTGCTCCAGTTTTTTGCTGATGATCAGTTTGACAACATCCATATCACCGGGCGTGAGTTCGATCGTGTTGAGAATCACTCCGATCGTATAGTGACCACGCAGGCGGTCAAAGCTTGTAAATTGTCGGAAGATGATATACAGGACTAACAAGACGCCTGCCAGCAGCACGATTGTTTGTTTGGGAGATAGGACCTTTGTGCGCATGCACAGCAATAAGAGAACCGGTACAGGTATAACAGCAGGTATGGCATGGCGTGGGCCACGATCCGGGGAGTATGCTTTTATACGTAGTTTGGCGGCGGAATGCTAAAGGGGATGCTCTGCTTCAGGCCTTCTGGCTTGCCAGGGGAAACGACCCTCGAGTTCTACCTGCAGGGAAAGACTCAGGAATGTCCTGATCAGTACGATCAGACCAAGCGTGACCACCCGATCCATGGAAGGCTCCGTGACTACAGTTGCGATGATGTCGGCGGCCACCAGTATCTCAAGCCCTAGCAGAATGGCTTTGCCCAGCTCGTGCCGCAGCACTTTGTAAGAACGGCGGGAGTTGTGTCTTAGCGGAAAAATGAAGCGAAAAAGCGCAATGGCCGCCCCGCTCGCAATGATCAGGACGCCAATCGCTTCTATAACACGGGCAACATATTCAATGTACAGCCTGGATTCGTGCATGTATGAGGAGAGTCGTTTTATTTAGTTTTTAGCTTGTTCCGGGTACCAGTTACGCAAACGCACTTCAATATTCTGGTCACCTTCGTTCACTTTTCTTTTGAAGGCTTCCACATCACTCAGGCCATCCTGACCCCGGTAGTGGTAAGGGTATACGATAGCAGGCTTGAACTCGAGCACAGCAGAGGCAGCCTGATCAATGTCCATGGTATACGGCAGGTTCATGCATACAAAGGCGACATCGATGTTGCGCAGGGCGCGCATCTCAGGTATGTCTTCGGTGTCACCTGACAGGTATACGGTCTTGTCTGCGAACTCCAACACATAGCCATTGCCACGGCCTTTGGTGTGGCGGGAGTCCTCGCTTTCAGGCAGATTATACATCGGCAGCGCCGCAATGGCAATACCGAGTTGCTGTATGTGTTCATTGTTACTCAGTACAACAGCACGCTTTTTAAAGTTTTCGGGCAGTTTGTCGGCCACCGCCTGCGGCACTACAAAAGTAGCTTTGTCAGTGTTGATAGCCTCCAGGGTTTTCATATCGAGGTGGTCGCCGTGGATGTCGGTTATCAGGATCAGGTCTGGGGCTGCTATACCTTTGAACGCCTCTCCACCCCCGTACGGATCAACATAAATCGTTTTGCCATCCCAGGTGAAAACCAGCGTGCCATGCAAAATGGGCTGGATGGTAAGCGGGCCTTTCTCGGTTTCGATCTGGTCTGTTGTTTCTGCTTGCTGTGCATATGCTGCCACAAACAGTAGCATGCCTGTGAGGAGCAAAGTCAATTTTAATTTCATAGTCTTAGCTTTTAGATGATCATATTTCTTTCATTATCCGATTGCTAACAAGCCAAAGGGTATTTGGTTACATCCTCTTGTTCACCTTGTCTTTTCCATCTTCTTCAGTTCCTGTTTGATATAAGTTTCGGGCAGATAGGTATGGCCAATTACTATACCTGCTATACGTTGGGTTTGGGAGATATCGTTGAGCGGGTTGCCATGGAGCAGGAGCATGTCAGCAGTGGCTCCTACTTTCAGCACACCTATATCGTTGCGATTGAAATACCTGCCGACATTGACCGTGCCCGTACGAAGCGCTTCGTATGGACTGAGCCCTGCGGCTACCAGGTATTCGAGTTCCTGGTGCGTAGAGATGCCCGGCACGTTAAATACCTGCGGCGCATCGCAGCCAAGCAACAAGCCCACCTGGTTGTCGTTGCAGGCTTTGATCAGTTTCCGGCGGAGGTCCACATACCTGTTGATAGCTTCTGCATCGTAACGCGGGTCAGCCATCAGTTTCTGTTTAGTAGCCACCCAGTTCTGTACTGTTTTAGGATTCATGTACTTCATCTCAGGCTTGTTGCCCAACGTTTCAGGTGACTCTGTAGGTGACATCCAGCGTTCGGCGAGGGCCTGCGTGGGCACTACCCAGATGTTCTTCTCGCGCAATGCAGTCATTAGTTTAGGTATACGCGTCGTATCTGCCTGGTCTGCGATGTACATAGCAAAGAGTCCGGCCTCCTGCTCAGGTATAGCCTCCAGCCCGGGGACCAGACTCTCGACAAAACCATCCATGTGGTCGATCGAAGCATAGCCCGCCTCAATGGCTCGCCAAACACCAACATCATAGGATACGTGGCCGGCAAAAGGCATCCCGATCTGGTTGGCCGTGCTGGCAATTGCACCAAAGGTTTCGTTGTTAAGCCCGGGATGAAGCTTTAGGAAATCGTATCCAGCCTGCTTTTGCTGTCGCACCATCTCAGCACCGGCTTCCGGCGTTTTGACGCTGTTGCCATTTAGGGAGGGCCCGGAGGTATAGAACCTTGGCCCAAGCAGTTCGCCGGACTGCAACTTACTGCGCAGCTCCAGGTGGCGCGGGTGACCCAGCATTCCCCGAATGGTGGTGATGCCATGGAGGGTAAACAACTGCAACACCTCTTTCATCGGCTCCAGGTCATCGACAGGGGGGACGTGAGCATGCATCTCAGCCAATCCCGGCATCAGGTATTTCCCTTTGCCGTCTACGATCAGCGCATTTTTGCTATGCTTCACTTTTGCGGCGCTACCGATGGCAGTTATTTTCCCGTCTTTCACCACTACCGTCTGGTTTTCGATCACCTGCTCTTTGTCCATCGGTATCAGGCTGACTCCCCGAAACACCACCTCCCGATCGCGGGAGTTAATAGGCTGCTGAGCCAGAGCCGGGTATAAGCTGACAATCAGAATAAGAAGTAGAAAGTATGCCTTCATGATGAAATATGATAAAGGTTATATTTGTTTTGTTAAAGTCAAAGTTGGCTGATTTATATTGTCTGTATGCTTAAACGTAAAACAAGCTATTAAGTCGATGTGTATTCGAAGCAGCCTTCGCTGGAAAGCAAAAGCCACCTGATCCGGGATAGGTGGCTTTTGGTGTTTGCTATGATACTTAAGTTAAACTGTGAAGTAAGCCTCCAAAGCCTGCAGGGTATTTTCGGTAGTCTGCATATCTTGTACGATCTGCCCTTTCTCCAATATGACAATGCGCTTGCATACCTCCGTCACGTGGTTAAGGTCGTGGCTGGAGATGAGCATGGTCATGCCGTGCTGTTCGTGCAGGCTGCGCAACAGGTTCTTCAGCCTGATCTGGGAGCTAGGGTCGAGGTTGGCGAATGGCTCATCCAGGATCAGGAGTTCAGGGTGGGACAGAGCCGCCGCCGCTATACCTACCTTTTTCTGGTTGCCTTTCGAAAAGTCGCGGATATACTTGCGCTGCTTCAGTACTTCCCCGTTGAACAAATCAGTAAATGGCAGCAGCCGCTCCTGTATGTCGCCGGTGGATAGGCCATGCAGGTCACCGATAAACTTAAAGTATTCTTCCGGCGTCAGGTAGTCGATCAGGAAACCCTCATCGAGGTGTGAACCGGTATAGTATTTCCAGGCGTCGGTGTGCGCCACAGGTATACCTTTGGAGGTAACCACGCCGTCTGTAGGGCGCACCAGGTCCAGCAGCATCCGGAACAGTGTAGTTTTGCCTGCACCGTTGTTCCCCACCAGACCAATGGTTTCGCCGGGCGCAATGTACAGCGCAGGTATGTTCACGACTGTAGCACTGCTGTAGGACTTTACGAGATCTCTTACTTCAATCATATTCATTTCTTTTCAGGTATAGCTGATGTTTTCTTCTTCAGGTAGGGGTGGCGCTTAGTGTTGTCTGAACCCAGCAGCCAAAGTATACTTCCGCTCTTGAAGTCGTTTGGCCATCATGCTGAGCAGCTGGCGATGGAAAACGATGCCGAGTACACCGCTCAGTGCGATGGCGAAAATGCCCCATTGCGGGATGTCCATGAACGAGAAAGGCAGGAAGATCGCAATCGGCCCGAGCACCATGGGTAGCATCATCACAAATCTGGAGGCGCCTACGCCCTGCCAGTTAAAGGCAGAACCATTGCTCAGGTCGAGCCGGTCTTTGTTGAGTGCCGCAAAGTAAAGCACCACAATGCTGTTCACCCCAATATTAAAGAGGCAACTGGCCAGGTTAATCAGGAGTACTTTGGAGCCGAACAGCGCATAAGGGAGTGTCAGGACTGTTACAAGAAGAATAGAAGGCACAAACATCAGGTATTTGGCTTTCACATACTGGTACGTGGTAATGGGTCTGGTGAGCAGAGCATCGTAATGCGCGCTTTGCCAGGCTGGCACAAACTGACCATAGTTGAACATCGGAGAGCCCGTGACAAATATGCCTACGAAAATAAGCATGCCCCAACCTTCCAAGTATACCTTGTTGGTGTAGAAGATAAGGCCATAAAACAGCAGAAAAGCTGAGATCATCACCATCGATTTCGGTCGCTTATGACGCCAGATCAGTTTTAACTCCAGGGCGATCAACTTTCCGGTATCACCAAACCTGTTCAGGAAAGCCATGTCGTTGCCTTCTACTGTAGCTACTTTTTTAATGAAGATTTCCTCCGGGTATAGATGTTGCATCAGGAACCGATAGTTGAGCAGGTATGTCCCCACGAGGCCAAGCACAGGCACAAACAGGAGCCAGGGTTGCTGTAGCAAGGCGCCAAATGCGGCTACCGAAGCCTGACGCAGAGACAGCAGCTGCAGGTAGTCCAATAGAATGAGGCCACCGACCACCAGAGCGAGTATGAGCGTAAGCTTGGGATTAGAGGTAAGCTGACGCTTAAAATAAATGAGGATGAAATTATTGATAAATGTGAGCAGCAGGAGAGCAGCCAGCCACACCAGCGCTATACCTGTACCATGCACCGGCACCACCGCACGAAGCATAAATGGCACGAATACCAGCAACATAAGCAGATTAAACACGCTGGGTATGGAACGCAGCAGCACGAAGTGCACAAGCTTGTTCCGCTTCAAAGGCAGGTGCAGGAAAGGCTGAATGGCCAGTACCGGTAAGTCCTGCAGCATGAAGCGCGAAACCAGGTCTATCAGAAAGTAAAAGAGCAGGAAGCTGTTGAACGAGACAATGGGGCTTTGATCCGGATAAATCTCGGTAAGCAGTTTATGACTAAAAAAGCCAAGCGCAATAAAGATGAGCGCAAAGTAGACGATGAAAAAGCCGAGTATGATCTTTACCACCAGGCTTTTCTGATAAGCTGGCGATCGACGGCTCTGCTTCCATTGCAGACTAAGGAGTGTTCCGAGCATAACTGTGCAAAAATATATGACTTACTAAATATTATAAAATATGCTCAGAATGCCAAACTAAATGCGCTACATGCCTTAAAATTATTGGGCAGCGATGATGCTCACATTGATTTCGTCAATGGCATCTTCCTCCTCAGGGTCATAGATCACTTTATCAATCACAATACTATTGCCTTCCTCCGTACTTAACAGAATATCGATAAATTCTCCTACGCCAAAGCTGCCTAAGGGGGCGTCATGCATGCGGGCGTAAATGATAGCGTCCGGAGAGAAGTATTTCAGGATTTGTGTCCGCCACCGGTCTCGCACCTGCAGGGGGATCTCCTCGTTGAGTAAACCATTGAGGTAACCTTCCAGGCTGGTGGGCTGTGGGTAGGCCGGTTGCACCGGACGTGATGGGGCAGGCTTGGTAGTAGTCGGGGTTTGCTGTGTTCTGGTACGGGCTTGCGGCTTTTGGACGGCAGCCTGCCTTTTGACTGGAGTGTCTGGCTTAGCCTCCTCCGGTGTGCGGGCCGCAACCGAGGTGTCCGTGATGGCTGGCTGGGCAGTCGTTGTATCAGCGGCGGTCACAGCAACATCGGCAGCCAACTCCTCATGGGGTGCTTTCCATACAAAAAAATAGTAGGCGGCAGCCAGCGCCCCTGCCAGTAGCAGTATGAGCAGCACCGGCCATAGGCGCGATCTCTTCCTATACACGATCGACTCTGCCGTAACATTACCAAAAGCACCATAGGATTTCCAATTCCCATACTCGAGGTAATAAGTAGCTTCTTCAACCAGTACTTGTGCCGAAGGTCTTCTTTCAGGGTCGGGGTGCAGGCAGGCACGCACGAGATTGCTCAATATACGGGAATAAGGAGCTGCAATGATCGGAATCTCTGCCCCTTGGCTCAGGCTCAGCCCCCCATTGCCGAGCCACGGAGTTTCTCCCATGCACAGCTCATACAGACTCACCCCCAGTGCAAACACATCGCTAGCTCCCGAGTGCATAGGATGAGGACCGAACAGCTCAGGAGCAGCATAAGCTGTGCCCTGGGCCAACGGGGTGCCGGTAGCCCGGTGCAGGAGCGTGCGCAGTTGACTGCTTAATGCAGGTACGGCCAGGAGGTAATTGCCCTGTGCATCCAGTATGATATTGTCCGGGTTGATTTGGCGATGCAACACAGGAGGTTGCTGTGTGTGCAGATACTCCAAAGCGCTACCTACCTGGGCGATCAGTCGGGCTATCTGGTTTTCCGGAAGCGGTGCGGCCTGTGCCACGGTTTGCTGCAAGTGGAGCGGAGCTACTTCAAAAGGTATACCTTCGTGCACGCCAAAATGGGTAGGTGTAAGCAGGTGAGGGTGCTGTAGCTGTGCCCGTTGTTCCTGCTCCCGTTGCAGCTGTTCCAGGCTGTGGTGATCGAGCCGGATATGGGGCGCATACAGCCTCAGCGTGACAGGAGCCCCTTCCGCAGTCCAGTCTTCTGCTTTCCAGACTTCTTCAACCCTTCCTGAACTAAGCTGTTCCTTTAATAAATAATGTGACGCAAATATGCCGTTCGTTTCCGGTATGCTCATAAAACCCCTGTATTCACATGGGGTAATACGGGAATGAGGGATTAAGGTGATGAAATGGGTAATAGTATGCGCTTATCGTTCGTGTATAAGCTTAATCGCTTCTACTTTATCAGAGGTTTCAAGCTTAAGTATATACAAGCCTCTGGCTAGTTTGGAAGCGTCCAGTGTAAAGCTATTTAGTTTACTGGCAACTGCTGTTGAACTATGAAGCTGTGAAACCTTACCTCCATTACTATTATACAAAGTCAGGGAATAGTTTTGATCTTTTGGTAACCTGAAATTTATTATAGTTTCATTAAGAAAGGGGTTAGGATATGCATTAAAACTTGGTTCTATTTCTCCATTATCACAATCAGCAACTAAAGGAGATCTTAGGTCAAGGTTATCTGTTGCTACCACACCTACCACATGTGTTTCGTTAGAGGCTAGTATTACTGTTTCTGAACTGTAACCATCTTTTGTGCTAGTGGCATAATTGTATTTCCCTTTCAGAAGAACATGTGGCGTACAAAAACTGATATTGCTAAGCGATGTTTCTTTGTAAAGTATATCCCCGCCATATGTTGCAGAGGTATACACAACTTTCAATAGGTTTTGTTCTTCATTCAAAATCACAATAGGCAATGTACCAGTTTGAGAAACTTCATAAAGGTCATCCCAAACACCTGAAGGCCGTCTAACCAATAAAGAGATAAGCGGGTAGCCTATCGCATTATATCCGGTTTTAATAGCTACATACAGTGTACCATCAGATGCTACCTTCATATTGATATGATCATCTGACATGCCAGTTCCTTGACTAAGGGCAGACTGAGATGCAGGGACTTCATCCTTTGACCATTTGGTAGATTCATCACCTAAAGTATGTGTCTTAAATCCCCATCTTTTAGTCTTCTGATTTGACCACATTACCCCGATTTGATTTGTTTTTGGAAGTGATATAACAGCACATATATCATCTGGGTTTAAACCCTGTGCTATTGTGAGGGGCGAACTCCATTCCGTATAGGGGGCAGTACTCCAGCGGACATTAACATTGCCATCACCTCCTGATGAAGCAATCCACAGCGTCCCGGCATTATCTGCAGTTATCGAGGCAACTTCAACTTTCTCTTCAAGATCAATTTTGACGGTTGATTTATTTTGTTTCCATGCCATAAACTTCTTCTGGCTTTTATCATATTCCAGTGAAACAAACTGTGATTGAGATCCAGAATAAAGCAGAATATGGACCTTGTTTTCAATCATAACATAGTCTGCCAATGAGTTCTTTGTACTTAGTTCTAGTTCATGTTTCCAATCATTGTTTTCCAGTCGCCACAAATGCGTCCCCGTGGTATTGGCTAAAACAGCCCAATATTTTCCATCGAGTAAGAGGACTTTAGCCTGTGGTTTCTCTCTGGTTGCAAAGGCAGCTGTCTTTAGTGGGTTTAAATCACTTACACTAGTAAATTGTGCTGCTAATTCAAATGAAAAAGCAAGGGTGCAAATTAGGAATAACGTAAATGTATTTCTCATACAAATGGCCTTTAAACACGCAGAATTAATAATTCAGGAAGACAAATGCACAGTTTAACTAGGTTTAATAACTGAAGAGCTGTCCAGTTTAAATTAAAAATTATTCAAACTACTTAATATAATATATATGAATTTACGTTTAGAATAATAAATAGATTCATTTGAACGTATAAAATAGATAGAATATAATAGCATGATATAAATCTAAATATTTTGATTTGTTTGTAATTTTATATCAACTATACTCACTTTAAAGTTGTATGATTTGATATGCTTCCAATTGATAGTTATACTCAATGCACTATTTTAAGACCAGGCAGAAGAAGGAGCTATTTGATATAGCAGTTCCTGAAAAACCTTAGGCATATTATGCTTAAGAAGTGTGAATTCGGAAGAGTATGTCAGAGAAGTAAAAATCAGCTTGTAGTCTCGTTTTTTTATATTAGTGCTAGTATTAAGGTGTTATTTGATATTCATTTTAATATTATCTAAAATACCAACCTTGTAATTGAATAATATAAAAACCTCATCCTTGCCCTCCCTCATAATTAATTATGAGGGAGGGCAAGGATGAGGTTTTTATAAAATTACTCTTCAGATTCGATTTGAAACTGTTAGCGATCTAGCATTAGCCTAAACGTTTCGTTTTTGCTTTTTGTCTGTAGCCTGAGTATATAGAGTCCCTTCCCTAAATCAGTACCATCAATATCAATCTGGTGTAACTGTCCTGACACGGTTTTGCCTTGGTGTAGGGTTTTGATTAGACTTCCTTTGCTATCGTAAAGTGAGAGAGTATAATCTTGACCTTCTGATACTGTAAACCTAACCCTGGCCTTGTCTGAAAAAGGATTAGGATGGGCACTCAATTTTTCAAGTCTGGGCTGATTTACAAATAAGCTTTTTTCAGATTGAGTTGTCAGATTGCTTTCCACTACAGTGAAGCGTATGGTGAGCGGGGTGCCGGCTGCTCCGGTGGCCTTGCTGCCCGAGTAGGGGGTTGCCTTGAGGGTGTAGGTGCCCACCGCCGGCGGGTTCCAGTTGCCGTAGTAGTAGTTGCCGCTGCCGTTGTCGCCGTGCAGGGCGTAAGGGGCGGCGTTGTCGGAGTAGGTCCTGCTCTGCGTTCCGCTCAGCTCGAAGAGCACGCTGCCCACCGAGGTCGGCGAGGTGTTAGCCCGGATGTTGAGCTTGGAGTTGCTCAGCGATGAGAGGCTGATGGTGGCCCCATCCTCAAGGGGCTGCACGTCCTGCTCCGTCTGGGCGTCCACCAAGGTAAACCCTGTCACCTGTGACGGGCCCGCGGTGACGGCGGTGAAGGTGGCCGTGACGGCCTTGTCGCCGTCCATCGTCACAGTCAGGGGGTTGGCCGTGCCGGAGGCGTCGCCGCCCCAGCCGGCGAACTGGTAGCCGGTGGCCGGCGTTGCCGTCAGGCTCACGGCGCTGCCGGCGTCGTAGGTTTCCTGGCTGGGGGTCTTGGCAACAGTGCCGTCGCCTATAGTGTTAATGGTTAAATGAAACTTATCTGTAGGAGTAACTACCTGCTCCACTACAGTGAAGCGTATGGTGAGCGGGGTGCCGGCTGCTCCGGTGGCCTTGCTGCCCGAGTAGGGGGTTGCCTTGAGGGTGTAGGTGCCCACCGCCGGCGGGTTCCAGTTGCCGTAGTAGTAGTTGCCGCTGCCGTTGTCGCCGTGCAGGGCGTAAGGGGCGGCGTTGTCGGAGTAGGTCCTGCTCTGCGTTCCGCTCAGCTCGAAGAGCACGCTGCCCACCGAGGTCGGCGAAGTGTTAGCCCGGATGTTGAGCTTGGAGTTGCTCAGCGATGAGAGGCTGATGGTGGCCCCATCCTCAAGGGGCTGCACGTCCTGCTCCGTCTGGGCGTCCACCAAGGTAAACCCTGTCACCTGTGACGGGCCCGCGGTGACGGCGGTGAAGGTGGCCGTGACGGCCTTGTCGCCGTCCATCGTCACAGTCAGGGGGTTGGCCGTGCCGGAGGCGTCGCCGCCCCAGCCGGCGAACTGGTAGCCGGTGGCCGGCGTTGCCGTCAGGCTCACGGCGCTGCCGGCCGTATAGGTCGCGCGGTCTGGGCTCTTTGACACCGCGCCGCCGCCCGTCGTGCTCACAGCCAGGCTGTACTCACTGGCAGGGATTGCCTCGAAGGTGGCCGTGACGGCCTTGTCGCCGTCCATCGTCACAGTCAGGGGGTTGGCCGTGCCGGAGGCGTCGCCGCCCCAGCCGGCGAACCGGTAGCCGGCGGCCGGCGTTGCCGTCAGGCTCACGGCGCTGCCGGCGTCGTAGGTTTCCTGGCTGGGGGTCTTGGCAACAGTGCCGTCGCCTATAGTGTTAATAGTTAAATGAAACTTATCTGTAGGATCAGGTGAAGAGCCGTCATCACTTGCTAATACTCCAACTGCAACACCTGCATCTACGTTTGTTATAAGTATGAGCCCGTCTGGGTTGAAATTCTGTTTGCTGCTAGTAGGATCACGAAATCTAGCTCCTTCCTTTAAGGTCATTTGTGGTCCAATGGAGATGTTGGATATTGGGGATTCGTTATAGAGAATATCCCCTCCGTACGTTCTTGAAGAGTAAACTATTCTTAATTTTCCAGCATCTTCATTTAGAACGACAATAGGGGTTGTTCCTAAGCGAGAAACATCATATAAGTTATCCCAAGTACCGTTTGCTCTGCGTACTAAAAGCCCTATCAGGGGATATGATTCATCATTATATCCTGTCTTGATGGCGCAGTATAGGGTGCCATCACTAGCTACTTTCAGGTTCATGTGGTCATCAGCCATCCCGTACCCTACGTTTAATGCAGACTGTGAAGCAGGTACTTCATCAACAGACCAGTTTGTAGGGGAATCTCCATCAGTATGCGTCTTGAAACCCCATCTTTTAGTATTTTGGTTAGACCAGAACACTCCAATTTTGCCAGGCATAGCAATGATGGCACACTTATCATTCGAAGCAATGCCTGAAGCTAACGTAATAGGCGAACTCCACTGAGTATAGGGAGCATCACTCCATCTAACATTAACGGTGCTTGATCCGTCGTAGGCCAGCCACATTCTACCTGTGTCGTCTACCTCAATCATAGCCGTTTCAACTCCAGAATTTATTGAAATGCTAACCAATGAATTTTGCGCTGTCCACAGTTTGTATGTGGATGAACCTGGTATGTATTCAAGTGACACTAATTGAGAGTTTGTACCTTGATACATGAATATATGCACTAGATTGCCTACTACCTTGCAATCGGCTCTCGACCCGGTCTTGGTACTCAATCTGAGTATGTGAGTCCATGAATCTCCGTCTAACCTCCACAAATGTGTGCCTGTTGCATTTGGTAGCACTGCCCAGTGCTTACCGTCGTGCGCAAATAACTTTGATTGTGTTTTATCCTGAGTGTTGGATGTTATCGGTAACGGCTCTATTTGCTGGAGAGACGAAAACTGAGCCGATGCCGTGATAGAAGAAAATAAATAAACGAGCAGGAGTAAAAAAAGTCTGGACATATTCTTAGAGTTAAATTTCTTGCATAAGTATTTTTTGGAGTTGCGATATAGTTGTAAAGAACTATTATAAAAGAGTGATAATAAGATCAAGTTTTTTGCCTTTAGCAGCTTAGGATATAGGGCCTTTTGTATGTGCTTACTTATCAGCCGATTCCATAATTTTGGTTATAACCCTTATATTATTATTTTAAAAAAAAGTTACAATAATTATAGAATTTTTTTAGAAAACCTGCTTCGTTGCATGTTTTCTGAATTATCCTGACCTAGATTATACCTTTAATTTCAATCATACTTGCAAATCGTTCTAGTTGAGAAACCAAGGATACTGTTAAAAGAAATGTGAAGGGATAAAGCTTAACTAGAAATTGAGATTAACAAAATTTAGATAGATTTTAACCAAACTGGTAACTCCTTATTGGAATAAACACAGGAGAATTGTTATCAATTGTGTTGGATCCAGCCAGTTTCTTACCTTTTATCCCATCAAGGGGAAAAATGAAGCTAAAAAACAAGACGTATGATGCGCCTTAACTATATAGCTATTTCTTAATATTGTTCTAAATTTTTTTATAAATAGTTCCTAGCCTCTAAATCGAGTTTTATATATAACAAAATTTATATACAATAACAGATTTATGGTTTGATGGAAGCCATCATGTATGTAAAATGACTTTGGCTGATATTTGTCCAATTGGCTAAAAGTTTATTTTGATTCTATTTATGGCTTGTATATTTATTAATATAAATAATTGAAAATTTTTATAGTTAATTGCGATTGTATACTTTTGATCATAAGACATTTATGGGTTAAGTAATCTTAAATTCATCTTATAAAACAGATAAAAATAATACAAACACTAAAAATTGTCTAACGAATCCGTTTCATAAAAGTTTCGGCATAAATCTGATTTTAAATTAACTTTTTTAATATAAAATATGAAATAACAATAATTTAAGCCCTTTTAGGCATTATGCATTTTGAAATTAACTTATTGATCCTTTACATTTGTGACAGTCATATGGATGAAATGTACAATTGTTAATTGCTTTTCAGTTCTCTAATGATGGATGTTTATATGTTGAATTTTAGCTGTCTATGTAAGCCTATGATTAAACTTTTAAAGAGTGAACTTTTATAAAAGTCCTAGTTGCTAACAATCTACAGAATGAATTCCATAATCGATTTTAACTTTGTTGAAAAAGATATTTTATAATAATAGTACAATTAAATTATTAACAACTTTAGCCAAACCAAAATGAATTTCAAGTTTCGTTATTTACTAACACCAGTACTTTTAGCTGCAATAACAGTGTCTTGTGAGCAGAAAGAATTAGAAGAAATTAGCCCATCGATGGGAGTTGAGTCAGTGGCCCATGCGACTGCTAGTATGCTCTTCAGTGAGAACTTTGAAGGCAGCAAGCCGCTAAACACCTTTCATGGCCTTGAGCTGGGTTCATCCCACTCTCTTAATGTAGTTGACCGTATTGGTGGTGGTGGCAAGGCAGCCCGCTTCGAGCTGCGCCAGAATGACCCTGAGGTAAAAGGCAGCCGCCGCGCCGAGGTAACAGTAGTTGAATCGAACGAAATACAGAAGGAGATGTGGTACGCTTATGACGTTTATTTCCCTGCTGACGGTTTCGTAGACGAAAAAGACGACGAGTGTATCACGCAGTTTCACCAGAGCGACATGGGCAGCCCATCTGCCTCCATCCGCACAGCGAACGGCCGTATTATAATGACGGTACGTAATGAGCAGAGTAAAAAAGAAAAAGTGGACTTAGGTCCGATAACTAAAAATAAGTGGCTTAACATTGTTGTGCACATGGTACACTCTCACGGATCAGATGGCCTGAGTGAGGTTTGGATCGATGGCAAACAAGTACTTTCCCGCAAGGGCGGTAACCTTTATAGCAAAGGTGGACTTCCTAAGTTGAAACTGGGTGTGTACAAGTCTACTTGGGCTGATCAGAAAACCACTACTGATAAGCGCGTGCTATACTTCGATAACATCAAAGTAGGTAAAGCAGGTACCAAATTGTCTGACATGACTTCTTCTTCGTCATCTACGGCTCCTGCACCGACTCCTACGCCAGCACCGGCTCCTACGCCAGCGCCGGCTCCTACGCCAGCGCCGGCTCCTACGCCAGCACCGGCTCCTACGCCAGCACCAGTGCAGCCTGGTACGGGCAATCAAATAACTAGCCTGACTGTTGTAAATGCCCAGACAGAGAGAGACGTTGCTACCCTGACAAATGGTAGCAAGATCAGCTTCCATCAGATGGGAAGCCAGAAAGTAAACTTCCGTGCCAACCTAGGCTCGTCTGTAGGTAGCGTTAAATTCGAACTAAGAGGTGCTAAGTCGCATACTTATATTGATAATGCAGCTCCCCATGCACTGTTCGGTGATGATGGAAAAGGTAATTACTACTACGGCAATACTACCTTGCCAGCCGGTACCTACACCCTAACAGCTACTCCTTACACACAGGCAAAAGGGTCAGGATCAGCTGGAACGCCGGTAACGTATACCTTCACAATCACGAAATAAGCATTTATAAATTCGACAATTATAGAATCTTATTGTCTTAAAATCGGATTAGACCTTGACTGGTTGGTAATCTTGATCTAAATAAAAAAAGCAGCTATATATAGCTGCTTTTTTTATTTAGAAGAGTTTAATAAATGTTCCTACATATAATAACATAAATGTGTAATCCACATGTATGCTATTAGAAATAATTATGATACGTACATATTATTGACGAGTAATACCATGAAAGCTAGCAGAGACACTAAAAGTAATACAAATAGAATAATAAAATAAAACAAAATTTTATAAATTTAGTAATGATATTTAGGGGGTATAAAAGATCAAATGGCTTCTGTAGAAATAAATTATCAAGTCTAAACATTAAAGGCAAAATTTATCAAATTCTCTGAGTTTTCAAGTAGAATCTATATTAGCCCTGCTAATTGCTCTTTAGGTTTTAAGATTCAACCAGGATGTGACATTAGGAGTGAATCACGAAGAGTTTAGTTTAAATATTTAAGATGCATTATGGATGAGAAACTTATACACTATTTTTTTTGAGGTAAAGTTCAAAGGTTCTAGTCTATTTTGAAGGTGCAAAGTTTAAGATTGGTTTGCTGCCACTGGATTCAGTCCAAAGAAGGGGCAGAAAGGAGCCAATTAAGGTGCATAACTATAACTCCATACTGAAGTACTGTAATTCTCTTGTAGATATTATCGTGTAGAGCTCTGGTGATAAACAAGATTACCGGACAGCAACGAGATGGAAGAAAGTTAGTACAACAGATTTATTTTTTAAATACTTTTTTCAGCAAACGTTTACTTATAATACTACCTATGGACTTTAATTTCAGAAATCTCTGTGCCTGGTTTCTGGCAAAAGCACTTATCAATTTTGGCTTTGTAAAGAAGGCGAAAATGAGAGCTTTGAATGGTGATTATATACTTTCGATTTATTCTCATAACCCCACAAAGCGAGAGTTTGAAGCTTGTATAAAATGGCTGATTAAACAGAAGTTTAATTTTTTAACTATTAACGATCTAGAAAGGATTGTTAATAACGAAATGCAATTTCCAAAGAGCAGTGTGCTGTTGACTGTGGATGATGGTTGGCAGCCAAATGAACAGAATATTGTAGAAATAGCAGCTAAGTATGAAGTCCCTGTAACCATATTTGTATCGACTCAGGCAGTGGAAGAAGGAGCTTATTGGTGGTCCTATGTAAACAAGAGTATTAAAAATAATTCTAAGAACAGGGTAGCAACATTAAAACAACTGCCTAATGTAGAACGACTTGCAATTGTAGAAAAACTTAAAAAATACGCTAATATTCCAAGAGAGGCAATGACGGTTGAGCAAATAAAACGAATCTCCAGATCGTCAGTAGTTACAATTGGTGGCCATACCCACTCGCATCCCATTCTTGTAAATTGCGAGGATGCAGAGTTATACCATGAAATTAGTTTCTCTAAGAAGAAACTTGAGAAATGGATTAACAAGGAAGTTTCTTATTTCGCATATCCTAATGGAGATTATGGTCAGCGTGAGGTTAGGGCACTAAAAGAGCAGGGATATAGATTGGCCTTTTCGAATGTGCCTACCTATTTAACCAAATCTCAACTGACTCACAAATACGAGATTCCACGAATTGGTTTGCTAGAAGGCGCTTCATTAGCCGAGAATATCTGTCGAATGGTTGGTGTGTGGCACCCAACGGTACGCAGCTTAAAGAAAATTTTTAAAAGTAGTAAGGATAGCATAAGAGAACCAGTGTACCCTACGGCTAGTAATGTGCATGTTAAAATGTCATAGTAGAAGAATTGCCATTTCTGGAACATTTATACGACTGCTAATCCAGACTATTATGATGCCAAACTTTAATAAAATTCTCGTATTTTGTGTGATATGTCTCCTGTTACTGTTAAACGTACAACAGTATTTTGAAAAGCTTGAGACATCGAATGGAGTTGAATCTACGAGCCTGACCACGGCTTCCCTTGTCTTCAGCCAAAGCTTCGAGGGTAGTAACCCGCTCTCTTCTTTCTACAGCCTTGAACTGGGCGCCCCCCACTCTCTAAATATAGTAAAAAGGCCAAAGGGTAATGGCAAAGCAGCACGTTTTGAGCTCCGCCAGAGCGATCCTGACGTAAAGGGTAGTCGCCGTGCAGAGGTGACGGTGGTCAAAGGTAATTTAGAAAGAGAAATGTGGTACGCTTATGAAGTTTACTTTCCTTCGGACGGCTTTGTGGACGAGAAGGATGACGAGTGTATCACGCAATGGCATCAGAGCGGAATGGGCAGCCCGTCGGCCTCCATCCGTACAAAAAACGGTCGCCTTAGGATAACAGTCCGCAATGAACAGGAGGAGAAGGATAAGGTGGACCTAGGCCCAATAAAAAAGAACAAGTGGATCAGTATTGTGGTACATATGGTGCATTCTTATGACTCTGACGGCCTCACTGAGGTTTGGATAGATGGCAAAAAGTTACTCTCGCGAAAGGGAGGGAACATGTACAACGAAGGGGGAATGCCAAAGTTGAAACTGGGTATATATAAGTCAGATTGGGCTAAGGAAAAGACCACTACCGATAAACGCGTACTATACTTCGATAACATACAGGTGGGAAGGGCAGGCACTAAACTGACTGATATGATCTCTTCCTAAACGCCTTTACCAGATAAAATCAATTAGCTAAAAGCTTTAATTGGCCATGTGTTCAATGGAATGTTAGTGATAGATGTAGATAAGCACTGGATGATCAAGCTTGCGCTTCCTGATATATTCTTTTCAGTTTATCGGCTACTGTAGGTAAGTCTAACTTAAGATCCAAAAGCCTCTGTCTGCCTTTGCAAGTGTCCATTTCCATCACCTCCAGTATCTTTTGTGTAAGATCGTCAGCATCAAAATCCGTAATAGCATAGCCTGGTGTGTTGTTAACCAGATAACGTACATCCCCAACATCAGTAAAAACACCTTTGCAATTGCAGGCCATACCTTCTTTAACTACATTAGGAGAGCCTTCGTCGAGAGAGCACATCACAAGTACATCAACAGAATTTAAATACTTGAAAACCTGCTGATGGGGAATTGGATAGGGCGAGACAATCTCAATACCATGCAGCGCCAGTTTTTCTCTCGTCGCGTTTAATAACTGAAAGTTTTTTGTCGGGTCTTGGGTATTCCCAAGAAATAAAACATATTTTTTATCTTTGATCAAGCCTAATTCTTCTCGAAAATCCTGCTCTGTTGGGCAAAACTTTTGCACATCAACGCCATTTGGCAATAAGTACGACTTTTTTTTCTGCCAAACGAATTTTTCGAGATTGGGAGATTTTGAGATGATTTTCTTTACAAATGGTTGAATCAATAGCGTCGAAAAAGTAAAAAAATTAATATACACCCTGTTTTTAACAAGCTTCCTTACTCTTCCGCGGGCGTCATCTCCCATAAGAGACAGCACCACCGGAACTCGGGGCATAGCTAGCACCACTACCCAAGCCGAAAGTGTAAAATGGGCATGTATCACGTCGAACTCGTTCGATTTCAATTGTTCCTTCAGTAATTTAACATTCGAAAGGTAGCCAGAGAACCCTTTTCCAGTAATTTTAAAGTATTCTATATCAATTTGCTTTTCCCTCAATGATTCTCCCTGAACTTTTATGAAGGGTGCAATATCAAAGGCTTTAGAGTTGCCTGACGACACAAACAGTACTTTCATCTTCTTTTCCAAAGCGAGGTCTCCTGTATTATTTTTAATGAATAAATCTGATTATAACAATGCATTGACTATATCTGTCTAATCAATGAACTCACGGAACCACAGCTCAAGGTGTATCCATTTCCAAATCTCTTTTGCAATATTGGTTTTGCCGTCCAAATGCTCATTATACTTCCTCAGTGCTATACTTGGGTTAATAATGCCTCGTGCTTTAAAGGAATCGCTCTGTAGTAAATCTGTGATTGTTTTTTGCCAAGCAGGCTCTCTGAACCACTCATCCTGCGGTGTACCAAAGCCCATTTTATCCTGGCGCAGGCGTATTTTTTCCGGAAGCGTGCCTCTCATAGCTTCCCTTAGAATATACTTGGTGATGCCGTTGCGTATAGACCAGTTATCGGAACTTGCCAGCGTTTTCTCTACTAACCGGTAATCAAGGAACGGCACTCGGGCCTCCAGTGAATAATGCATGGAGTTGATGTCTTCCCATTTAAGCAAATGCTCCAGTTTGTTTTCGAAGTGATCGAGCAGCGAGTCTTTTAAAGTGTTGGAGCCGTACAACTGCCCTGCAATAGCGTTTGATTTGCTATACCTGTCCACAAAAGCAGTTTCCATGTATCCTTTTTCATCTACCCGCAGCGAGGTTCTGGAGTTTTCTGGGAGCATGAAGTAGATGAAAGCCTTTAAGCCATACAAACTCCTGTGTCTGGCCATATAATGGTATACCTCACCGCTCAACCTGCCAAGCCTGGCCGATCGAAGCAAATCTTTAAAGTAGAAACCAAAGAAGTAGTGGTAGCCAGCCAGCTTCTCATCAGCGCCCTGCCCGTCTAATGTTACTACAACATTGCCTTTAGCCAGTTCCATTACCTTGTACTGGGCGTAGGGGGAAGTGGATGGGAGCGGCTCTGCGTGTGCTCTTACAAAGTCGTGCAGGTCGTTTTGTAAAGTATAAGCACTGGGTGAGGTATAGTGCATATTTTGCAGAGTGGCCTTATACTCGTGTATAAATCGCTTTTCATCGCCAAACTGCCCATCTTCATATACTGCTGAAAAGGTGTTCAGATCTGTTTTATTAAAGTCCTTCAGCAATACAGAAACAATGCTGGATGAGTCCAGCCCTCCGCTCAGGCAAACACCAACGGGCACATCGCTCCTAAGCCTGAGTTTGATGGACGAAGCGAGTAATTCCCGGTATTCTTCGGGGTTATTAAATGCTTCTGTGTCAGCCACTCTTTCTTTTAAGTGATACCACTTGTCTATTGTTACATGCCCATCTGTTACAGAGAGTTTACAGCCATGCTGCAGCTTTTTAACTTCGTTGAAAAATGTGTTTTCATTTTGGTCTGTTCTGCTGAAAGCCAGGTAGTCGAATATGCTTTGCTGGTTCGGTGTCGGTCTGTTTTCCAGCAAGGTGAGTAATGGCGGGATTTCAGAGCAGAAAGCAAAAGAGGAGTCAGTTTGCAGGTAATAAAAGGGTTTGATACCGAAACGGTCTCTCGACGCGAACACAGACTTATTTACCCGGTCATAAATAGCGAAGGCCCACATGCCATTAAAGTGATGCATGCATTGCTCTCCCCAATAGATGTAGGAATTGAGAAGGACCTCTGTGTCTGTCTTGGTCTTGAATTTTACCCCTTTTTGAGAGAGCTCTTCTCTGAGCTCGACATAGTTAAAAATCTCCCCATTAAAGACAAGCACATACCTGCCGTCATCCGACACCATAGGTTGGTGCCCGTCCGGTGACAAATCAATAATGCTTAACCTTACAAAACCTAAACCTACCTTATCTTCTATAAAGACCCCGTTATCATCCGGACCACGATGCTTCATTCGCTGCATCATGTTTCGCAAAGCTGTTTCTTGGGGTGTTTTGTTTTCAAACTGAATTATTCCTGCTATTCCACACATCGGTTTAAATATATAAGGGGTATAACTATAGATTTTGGATCGGCAATTAGTGTAAGCCAGTTATTAGTTTTATGTTGGCTGCTGTTAGTTTGGAGGCAATTATTTTAGAGTATATCTCGGCGCCATCTTCATTAAGGTGTGTTGGGTCTACGAAAAGCGATCTGTTTTTCAGAAAATGAGCATCCTGATTATAGTCGAGCATGTTTACACCCAAATCTTCGCAAATCTCTTCTGCGAGCTGGATGCTCAGGGTTTCCTGGCTATACTTGCGGTAAGAGGGCGATATAATGACATATACCTCGCAATTGGCTTTTTGGGCAGCTTCCAGAAAGTTTTTAAAAAGCCTGACTTCTGTACTGTCTATCTGCTCTTCTTCCGTATACGTTTGCAGTTCTTCTGTCCATACCTGATCAGGTATAGGCTCAAAGCCCTTCTCTGTATTGTCCTCTTCTAAAGACAAGTTATGCATAATGATAGTAAGGGGAAGCGAGTTGTAGCGGTATAAATAAGACTGTGCCTTAAGATACTCAAAGTTGCTTTTAAGGTCTACCACCTCTTTCACCGCTTTATTGGAGTGGTAGTAGGGGAGCAGTTCTGACAATCGGTCGTAATCATCCTGGTGGGCATGAAATTCATTCGGGTTCAAGTCTAGTAGAATAATCCGGGGCTTTTGGGAACGCTGCAGTATACTCTTCAGCACCACATACGAGTACAGAATGCCCTGTCCATCCTGGCCGGTGTTGTAAAAGGTTTTATTTAAGTTTTCCTCAAATGGGGTCGGGTCGTAGTGGTGCTGTGCTCGCGAAGATCCAAATACAAGAATGTCTTCCTCTGCCTTGTTAAGCGCATAGGTAGTGTTGTATTCCGGCGCAGATGGGCCCATCCGGAAGTAGAAGTGTTCTAGCAAATTTCCAATACCAAAGTCAGTAGCAAAAACAAGCGATAGCATTAGTGCGAGTTTCTTAAGGAATTTGTTCAGTTGATGTTTCATATCGCCCTATACCTTTAGAATTGAAAATAAATGAACTGACCACCATCGAATACACCGAACAAAAGAATGATCACAGCCATAGCGGTATAGGAGAAGTAGCGTACCTGCACTTTTCTGTTTTCGAAGAGCTCAATGTTAGGATAGTACTCCCGCACATATTCTACAATAAAGAGTAGCGCAATTGCCATAACAGAGTATACCATATATGACCTGCTATCTCCAATAAAAGGCACGTTAGCCGTTGTAAAAATCTTGCTGATAATCAGAAAAGCATCTGATAAGGTATTGGCCCTAAATAATATCCAGGTGAAGGCAACCAGCATGATGGTTGTGATAATCTGAAGGCTTTGATAAACGCTGCTGTTTGTTGCCAGCCTGTTCCAAATGCTTTGCCTGAAAATATATTTTTTGCTGATATTGCTCATAATCAGAAACACACCGTGCATTGTGCCCCAGAGCACAAAAGTCCAGTTAGCTCCGTGCCAGATGCCGCTTACCAAAAACGTAACAAGGAGGTTAAACTGCCAACGGTGGAATGGAACCCTGTTGCCACCCATAGAAATGTATACATAGTCTCTGAACCAGGTAGAGAGTGAGATGTGCCAGCGACTCCAAAACTCCGCGATTGACTTTGCAAAATATGGTTGGTTGAAGTTCATCATCAGGTTAAAACCCATCACACGGGCGCTCCCAATGGCGATGTAGGAGTAACCTGCAAAGTCCCCGTAAATTTGGACAGTAAAGAAAAGCGTGGCAAGAAGCAATGTGGTGCCGTCGTGCTTGTCGGCGTTGTTGTACACGGCATCAACATAAATCGACAACCTGTCGGCCACAACCAGTTTCATGAAAAAGCCCCAGAGCATAAGTTTGAGGCCTTGCACGGCGCGGTGGTAGTTAAAGTCAAACTTTTGGTGAAACTGCGGCAGCAGATTGGCTGCACGTTCAATAGGACCTGCGACTAACTGCGGAAAAAAGGAAACAAACAGGGCGTAAATACCCAGGTGCTTTTCAGGCTTTAAGTTGCCCCGGTATACGTCAATAGAATAACCTACTGCTTGAAAGGTATAGAAAGATATGCCAACTGGAAGCAGAATATGTAGATTAGGAACTTCCCAGCGCATATTGAACTGAGACAGCAACTCGAAAACAGACTCGTTTATAAAATTGAAATACTTGAAGAAGAACAGAATGCTGAAGTTGGAAACTAAACTGAAGAGTAGGAATGCTTTCTTTTTACTAGCGTGATGTGTCTTATGGATCAGAAGTGCACAGAAGTAGGTTATAATGGTGGAGAGGAATAGAAGCAAAGCATAAACCGGAATCCAGTTCATGTAAAAGTAATAGCTTCCTGCCAGCAGCAGCACCCACCTATACCTGGCTGGTAGGGCGAAATACAGCAAGCAAATGCTAGGGAAAAATAGCAGGAACGAGAAAGAATTGAATAGCATATTCTATTATATTAAACGTTCCTATAATACACTGGATTGGTTAAGTCTAAGTTTTTTTAAATTGGTTTATAATAAACCATGCAATACTTATACGCTTTATATATAGTGTTGTTTTTATTTTAATAAAAAATATGAATTATTAAGCAGTGAATTGATGTGCTATAACTGAAAAGCTGACGGTGTAATTTAAGTTGTACACGCGAACTCCAACTTTGTCTACTATTAAATGTAGCTGCAATTTGAATTGCCTAAACATAATACTTTAATTAAGGATGACGTCTGTAAAGCATTAAGTTTAATGAGAGGAATTAGTTGTAGTGCTATTTAGTATTGACTTCATAGCATTACAAAATAATCTGTAATAAGAATGACTTCCTTTATGCAAAATTTAAAATAAAGTAGACTTAAAGCCTGCCTCTTCTAAAGCCCTGCTTATGTGTCGTTCCTTTGTCATAGCATACACTACCCGATCATCTGAGGACTTAACTGCAACAGAAGCTAAGAAACTTGCTAAATGTCCAATACTTTCCCGGTGACCGTACAGCCCCTGTAATATCAAGTCAGCCTCTTTTGGTGTGACGACATTTATTGTCCAAGGCCCTAACCAGGCGCATGCTAGCAGAAGACCGTCCTTTGCCCAAGTATAGCAGCGCTGCCCGCCTTCAAAACGCTTCATAGCATCCTCTAGAAACTCCCAGCGAGTAAGCCATTCACCTTGATCGTTATAATTTAGTAGATCTTCCAGGCTCATGCTATTAACTTGTATTGCTGTGTTTAGTGCCTTAATTGAATATAAGTCAGCACTGTAAATAATATCCTTATTGGTTAGCTTTATAAAATTAACACGATCAATAATTGTTGGGTTTAGATTTTGTCTGACTTTTTTAGATACTATCCAAGCAGTTTTTTTAAAGTCTTTGAAAGCAGTTTTTTTTGCTCCTGCTTTCAGCATAAGCGCCTTTATATAATTAGTCAGTATGTACTGTATCTTTTGGATTAAAATATGACGAGGGCTACTAAAGGTAAGACTGAATGCCTGTATATAATGGTTTGCAAGACCATCTTTATAAGAATTTTCACCAGGCGTTAAATCAAAAACTTCTAAGTTCTCATCTACCATCTGCTTTCCTAACATCAGGAAATGTAATATACCTGGAGAATGTTTTGCGTAGAAGGGAGAATGGGTATTGAGCCCTTGTAAATGAATCCAGTTCTTTCCTGTAGCTCCTATATTAGAAGCAATAATTTCATCATTTAACTTAAGAATAGTAGCATGTATTACATTTTGATCAAATAAGGCTAGTATGAATTTTTTCTTCAGCTTGTCATCTTTGAACGGGCTAATATTTACTGTAGCTCCTTTTCTGAAATCAAACTGAATTGCAAGTTCATCGATGATAGAAGTAAACTCTCCAACTTCTGTTATTCGCTCGAACTTCAACTCACCAAGTCTTTTCAAACGATTTATTTTCTCTCTTTTATTCTTCTTCCTTAATTCTTTAGTAATACTGTCCTCATCTACGATAAGTAGTGGCTGTTTAAAAGACTGTATCTTGCATTGTCTACTCCAATATGCATCAGTCTTTATCCAGCTAATAGGAGTCGCATAAGGGATGTAATTCAATTGAATAGTAGCTTTAGGAAAATGCTTTCGGAGCAGTTCTAGCGTCTTTTTAATAAAGACCGAGCTATTAACCTCTTCAGCTAACCAGACCTGGTATTCGGCCTGGTTCCCACCTGCACCAGTTATATACTTTTCATTGGTCTTTGCTAAAGTTAGTAGGCCTGTGAGCTTCCCATTATCTTTTGCTAAAACAATAATGGGAATATGCTTTTCTAAATAGACAGTATACCATGAGGTTACAAACTCCCTTTTTTGAAAAACAGTGGCCCATGGACAGCGCTCATACAAACTGTCCCATTCAGCTATGAACCAGTCATCATAAATAAGTGATAATGCATCATCACCAATTAACAAATCTAAAGTCTCAACTCTTCTTTCCAGTATGTTTTGGTTAATATCAATCATATTATCGAAAAGTTATACCTGTTTAAGTAGCTGGGAAGTATTTATTAAGTAGATGTTCGAAATGACACCCTTTTTAAATTATTTGTGATTTAATCAGTTTCTAAGCTTTGAGGGTTTACAAACTTTAGCTTTTTGAATGAGGCTAACTAAGTGGATAATCGAAATTGATAAGACCTGAGATTAAAAGTCTTAGACTAAAGCTTCAACTGGAGTGTTAAACTAGGGCTGACCTGGCAAGTATTTTGCTTCGCTTAGCATCTGCTTCAGATACAATAGCAAGAATTCTTACTGCATCAAGGAGCCTAGTCGCTTCCACTTTTACAATATGGAGGAATCTACCCAGTTGATCTCCAACTATGGTATGATGAGAAATACCGTGTATGATGGCACAGCCTTCAGGTAATACAATTGCGCGATTGTCTTTTCTCGATCTTTCTGGACCAAGAAGCCAAGCGCAAGCGATTAGTTTCCCATCTTCTACCCATGTGAATGACTGCTCTCCTAGCTCAAACCTCTTCATGGCATCACTTAGAAACTCTTGCCGACCCACAAAGGCCTTAGTCTCATCGAAGCATAGAAGGTCCTGAAGACTGTTTCGCTTTATTTGTATAGCATCCACCAAATTGTTAGGCTCTTGATCTGTTCTAAAATCACATAATACTAATTTCTTATTCTTTTGATAATGCGAATAATATGAAACTAAGCCTTGGTTTTTGATAACCCCAAATTTTTGTTTAGTATGAAATAGATAAGCACTGTACTGTTTTAGCAGTCTTATAAAATTTGGTTTGACATGCTTGCGTATGCTCGCTTTTAAGTATTCTTTAGCAACATAGGTAGATTTATTTGTTACAGTAAGTTCATATACTTGATCATAACTATTTGCCAATCTTCCTTTGTAGTGCTGATTACCTGTGGCCATGTTTAAGGTGTCATATCCTTCATGAATAAGCAGCTGCACAAATTTTACAAAACATATAAATCCAGGAGAGTAGTTGGCATAAATAGGGGAGTAGCTGTTAATACCTACACCATGCATCCAGTTGTTCCTTTCTTTTGTGGTAACTAATGATGCTACTATGTCATTGTTTAGCTTAAGCAATGTTACATGTAGCATATCTTGATTGAACATTTCTATTAACAACTGTTTTCTAGCGGGAGAATTGCGGAATGGTGTCAGATTTCTTATAGCCCCCTGCCTAAAGTCATACTGATAAATGAGCTCGTCTAGAACACTATAAAATTCGTCAAAATCAATTACTCGTTCGTAGCTTAATTCTCCCGAGCGTTTTAGACGATTACAATTAGATTTGAATTCTTTTTTGTTAACCAGCTTTTCAGCCTCCGGGTTCTTTAGATTCACTAGAGGGCGAGATATTGTTCTTAATATACTCCTCTTTCTAAAATAGGGGTCCTCCTCTATCCAGCTTATAGGGGTGTTCGGAGGAAGCTGGGATAAAGAAATGATATGCCCAGGAAAATATTTTATTAATTTTCGAAGTGATGCTTTGATAAAGTCATTGTCTGATTCAGTAGAAAGCCAAGTTTTATAGTAAGCGTAATCACCACCAGCACCTTGGATTTTCTTATCTTTCCTATTTTGTGCTAATAATAGTAAGCCAGTGAGGTTGCCATTTTGCCAGTTACTGACAATGATTGGTGTGAACTCACTATTATAGAGCTGGTACCATGCTGCCGCAAACTTTTTTTCTTGAAATATAGTTGCCCAAGGACAGGCATTATACAATGTATCCCATTCATCTATAAAGGCTTGTTCATGTATCAGTCCAAGTGCCGCTTCCCCTACTACAATTTTCAATTTATCAGTTAAGGGTGTCGTCATTGCAGGTATAACGGGTGAGGCATTGATTTGCTCTTGCATCATATGAATCAAGATAGAGGTTTAACCATGTCGATTTCAATATTGTTAATCATTTACAGTGTTCTGCCTTCCTTTCGGGGTTTTTGATAATGAAGACAAAGTATCGAGGCTTATCAGCAGGTTAGTTAAAACTATGCTTAGCTCTATATGTCACTTATTGTTCCTGCTGGCTATTAATAATTCAAACTCTTTACGCTAATATTTTATCAATATAAGATATAATTAAAGGATCTGTACTGTGATATTTAACATGATATAAGTATAAACACTATACGATATTTTAGTAAAAAGATACATTTCCCCATAAAAAATATAATTTCATAAGAATTAGACCTTTAGAATGAGCTAAATCTAGACTGATTTCATTCTGCTTATACCCAATTTCAAGTCAGTTTATAATTCTATATAGAAGAGATTTGCTTCAGATTACCTATATGACCCATAACCGAACATGTAGCTTTGAGGAACACGTTGAAAAAGCAAGCGTTTTATGTTTTTAAATATTAAACCTTTTTGATGTTAAAATAATTATTTAAAAAATCAATTTTTCAAATCCAATTTATAATAAATACGTTACTATAATACACAATATAGTTATAGTTAATTTATGTTAAGTTTAATTATTAAACCTGAATAATAAAATTTAATGTGATTTAATCGAATAATTGTCTTGTGTTATAAATTGAATTTTACTTTTAATTTAGATTATATGCTCTAGACTTTACCCTATCCTAATACAAACAAAATCAAGGTAATAAAGGTGTAAAGATAAGGCCACTCTGTTCATGATAATATTGTAAATAATATGGAGAAGGTTATGATTAAATCAAAGCAGATAGTAAATTCTGTGTATTTTGGTAGAGACATATTCGTGTTATTTATTTCATTCCTGTTTTCATTATATCTTTTTAGTGACAGAGAGTATATGGGGGCTGAATGGGCATTATTTTTAAGTATGTTTTTCTCCTGGTTTTTGTTAGGTTACTGGAAAAACCTGTATAGTGACAACTCTGTGAGGAAAGGTTCGAAGGTTTATAAGTATGCTCAGACTTACATAATGCTAGTTGGCTTCGCATTTGTCTTTTTTGAGGTATTTGGATTACTAGCACCTAATCGTAACGTACTTATTGCGTTTTCATTAGGCATCCCATTAATTGGCATACCTTTAAACTATCTTCTTAATCGCTTTGTAGAAAAGATAGCAGTTAACCAGACGAAACATACGCTAATAGCAGGTATAGGTGATTCTGCTAACCATGCTTACAAGCAACTTCAAAGCAGCCAATTAGCCACTCACAATATTAAAGGTTTTATTAAATGTAAAGAGGAAGAGTGCCAGGTTGAGCAAGATAGGATAGTTGGTGACTTAGATGCCATGAACCAATATCTTATGTCAAATAAGGTTGATGAGATTGTTATCGCATTACCTATTAAAGTTTCCAAAAAAGTAAAGCGTGTAATTGATGCTGCCGATTATCATGGCATTAGGGTTAAGTATATTCCCGATTTTCAAGGTGTTTTGGGTAAGTCATATAAGCTATGCCGTTATGGAAACATGGATGTTATTAATGTAAGACAGGTACCACTCGATAAAAAAAGTGCATCCATCTCCAAATATGTATTTGATGTACTATTCTCTTTCTTTGCACTTCTTTTCCTGATGCCTGTCTTTGCTATTATTGCAATTCTTATTAAACTAGATTCAGATGGACCTATCTTTTATTGCCCAGTCCGGATAGGAAAAGGAGGCAAGCCATTTAGACTCTTCAAGTTTAGAAGCATGAAGGTATGCGATAAGGCAGTAGGAGGAAGTTTATCAACAAAAGCAGGAGACGAGCGTATCACAAGGCTAGGCCGTATCCTGAGAAAATATAGTTTGGATGAATTGCCACAATTCCTAAATGTACTTCTCGGAGATATGAGTGTCGTGGGACCTAGGCCACATAGGAGCTACCTGAACCAACAGTTCCAAGCCAGTGAAGAAAAGTACATGATCCGTCATTATTGCAAACCGGGCATAACCGGATGGGCTCAGGTTAATGGATGGAGAGGCCCTACTGAAACCAAAGAACAGAAAAGCCAGCGCACACAACACGATTTGTGGTATGTCGAAAACTGGACGCTATCGCTTGATCTTAAAATAGTGTATATGACTGTTTTTGACAAAAAGACTCATCTAAGCGCTTTCTAACAGTTTTCTATGGTTCCGAATTATAAAAAGTAAACCTGTGATAAGCACGTCTGATCACAGGTTTTTCAGTTTAAAAAAGATTGCATTATTAAAGAAGGCCTGCCTTAATTATATGGCAGTAGAAAAGGGAGGTGTAGTAAGTTGCTGCAAGGGCCGAATAAAGGTAGGTGTTGTATTAGTCATGTCGTATTTCAATACTTCATGCACCATAAATTGAGTAGTATCGATACATTCGGATAAAAGCTTCTCCCGAATCTTCCTAAACTTTTCGAAGCTTTGATCATCCATTATAAGTTCTTCTGCTTTTGCTATAGCCCGTTCCTGGTCTTCCAAGCTTTCTGTGAAATTGAACACAATGCCATACTTACGCTCTTCCTCATCGGTATAACCTCTGCCATCGTTGTCTAGAAAAATAGCTGGTGTGCCGAGTACTGCAGCTTCTGATGCCATTGTAGCGCTTTCGCCAAAAAGCAATGAGCTGTAATAAATAGCGTCGTGCATCTTGTCGAAAGGAATTTTAATTCTGTATTGTTCCAGTTCCTGTGGCAGTTCACCCTCTGACGTAATAAATACTCTGGCATGCTTTGCGAGCTGCTGCACAGCTTTAATCTTGTTGACAAGCGACATACCTGTATGCCCAAAATCGTGCGCGGCCGCCCAAGATACGAACCTAACGATGACATACTTTTCGTTTTCATTCACACCTAATATATCAAGTATATCTGGGTCAGGTTTAAAGTAATTAGGATGTAAGTAAGCCAGTTCCATAAAGCTATTGAACCGCACGTGCTTGCTGCCCAGATCAAGACGATAGCAGGCTGGCGTAAAAACCCTGGTAGCAAAAGGAACAGTGAGCTTGTGGTGTAAGGTGGCATGCTCAGTATCACTGAACACTAGCGAGGGCTTGCCAAGCAGCTTGGCCACATGCGAGGGATATGGATGCAGAAAATTAAGGTATAGATCTGGCTCAAGCTCTTGAGACAGGCGGAGTAGTTTCAAGTCAGCATACAGTAGGTAGATGAACTTGCCAATTTTCCCATCCTTCCCTTTACCTCTGTCGATGTAAGGTATACCATAGAGATTAAGCAGACGATGTGCCATCTCTTTATCCCTGGACACAAATAGTATTTCATGTCCTCTGCTGATCATTATTTTAGAGAAGTTTCTAAAATAATGAACGTGTGCGGGATGGTTTATATCGATTAGGACTCTCATAGGCTAACAAAAAAGCAGTGATAAATATGAAATAGCTTCCAGCGATGATACCTTTGTCAAACTTCTATTGATTTGACTATTCTTTCAAGATTCATTGTTAGCTAGTGATTGCAACGCTGCGGAGTAGGCATCTATTCTTAAAGGAAAGATCTTATTCGTATAAGGACTGCTCAAAGCTTATGTTTTCACAGCTCTAAGACCTTATTGTCTATTTTGCTGACAGGTATAGTGCGTAACACAGCAGGTTTTTTGAGGATCGCTAACTGGTATACCTGTTCAAATGATCTACCCATTTTCTCAACAGTGAAATTTTCGTAAATCGTTTTACGACTTACTTCGCCAAATGCCGTCCGCTTTTGTTCATCATTAACCAACTCCATAACATAGGCTGCAATATCTTCTGCTGTATCATGATCTTCTAAAAGATAGCCGTTTACATCATGCCTAATAATTTCTGGAGTTCCCCCTTTATTACTAGCGATTACTGGTTTGCCCAATGTCATATACTCCAATATGGCATTTGATATGCCTTCTCCGTTGGGAGAAAGAAGCATGCCGATATCGCATGCATTAACAAGACTCTCCACTTCGTTTATGGCGCCTTTAAAAAGCATTCTAGGGTTTTTATTAGTCGCTTCTAGCACATGTTGGTAAGTAGGGTCATGTTCAAGATATCCTCCCACGCCAATAAAAGTAATATCGTCGCGCAAAGCAGTGACAATGCGACCAACTTCAACAAACATGTTATAATCTTTATTCGGAGAGACGGATGCAACCATGACTACAGCATACCGTGTATTAATGCCATAAATCTTTTTTATATCCCAAGCATTCTGCAGATTCTCAAAGCGTTCTAGATTCAATCCATTATAAATCACCCTGCTCTTATGTTTTGGAGGTTGAAACGTTGTTAAACCAGCCTTCGAGTTAGAAAGAATAACAGCAGACATGCTGAAAATGAGGCGATCTAAAGCATAGGAAAGAGAAAACTTGCTCGTAGTCGGAGGCGCTGAAGTAATCTGGCTGTTGATGAGCGGGATTGACTCCAGTGCCACAGTTGGTAAGGTATAAAAAGATTGCATCTGTCCCCAGGAATGAATCAAATCGGGGTTAAACTTTTTGCAGTACTTATAAAACTGATAGACCACTGTAGGATCTTTCCGCCGCCATACCTTGGGTAAGATTTGGTACGGAATATCCAGGGTTTGAAATTTAGGATAATGAATTAAATCAGAAGTAAGCAGTACTAGCATCTCGTAACAGCCTTTACTTTTCAGGTAGGTCAAAAGCTCTAATAAACGTCTCTCTTTTCCCCCGGTTCTTAAGCTACCGATAAAAAAAACGATACGGATCTTACTTTGGGTGACTTTCATAATATGAATTCATAAAGTATTGTAGCATTCAGTTAGCTTAAAAGATTAATCTAATTGTCATTAAGAAAACCTACCAGCTCTTTTGTCAGGGGCCGGTAATCATGTTTTGCAGCAACGTATTCCAATACATTGTCAGACATTTGCTTATAACCTTCCGGAGATACAACTGAGAGCTTAGCCAGTAAATCATTAGCATTTTCGTAAACTATACCTAAGTTGAAATCAGATATAATACTGTCAGGGTTTACATTGACACTTGTGAGAATAGGAGTTCCAATTACCATAGCTTCTAAGAAGGTGTTGCTGAAGCCTTCATAGTGCGATGTATTTAGCAGAAATTTCGCTTTTGCCAAAAAGGGGAGTACCTGATCTCGTTTTATGAATCCATAGAAACTTACATTCGGTAGCTCCTTCAACTTATCGAGATAATACAATGTATCAGCATCAATATTGATCGACTCCTTACCTGCTATCAGGAACTTCTGTTGAGGTAGCTTACTGGCAATTTCGTAAAGCAGCTTCAAATTTTTCTGGTATTGGAAAAGTCCCAGCCAAGCAATATAGTTGCGGTAATCACTTCTGTTTTCTACCAGGTTATTCGAAAGGTATATAGGGTTAGATATTTTTTTGACAGGCTTTAGGGGAAACTGTTTTTGGATTTTGTCAAACTGATACTCGTTCTGGCACAGAATGTAATTAGACAACCGCATACCCATATTCTGAAAAGCCCAATTGGCTTTGGAGTGGTTTTTCAAAAACCGTTTATCAACCAAAAAGTCATTTGAGATGCGTTGTATAAATTTTATGTTTAACCGCTGGCAAACTAGACCTATCACGAAAGAGTGCCAGCTTGGAATGCCTTTGTAGAGGTAGTCCGGTTTTGCTTTCTTGAGTTCGCGATACAGGTAAGGTATACGATAGTAAATCCATCTAAACCAGCGAATACCTTTAGTCGAGTCATAACCAGGAATAAACTTAATAGCTTTGCATTCTTCTTTAAGTGTTCCTGTGCGACTCATGTCGGTTATGATGTATACCTCATGCCCAAGCGCAAGCAGGCCCTGTATCCAGCCATATGCCTGCACTGCCGCACCACCAGATGGCTTTTCCTCTTTAAGAAGAATATTAATAATCTGGTCATCGTAAAATAAAAACTTAGCCATTAGATAGCATAGTAAGTGTTGATAGAATGCGATAAAACGTAATAGTATAATTTGAGCTGCCTGAAATGTAAATTAGGCAACCCAAGAAGGAATAGTTGAGCAATCGATGCTAAATTTAAGCAGGTAATTTATGTAGGTTTACGTCTTTTTTTAGTGCAGGTTTATCTTTTTTTAGTGAAAAGGTGTGATTCTCAGTTTCTCTCTGCTTGGCAACAGGTAGCATGAGTAAAAGCACTATAAACCAGATATTTTCGATTGTTGTATAACGCCCTGTAGTGGTGTATACCATAAATACAACTACACAATAAAAAAAGATAAGTCTGTCTGTCCGGGTTGTGGATGCCTTATAACTTTTCCAAAAGATGGTGAAAATCATGAGCAGGTACAGCACAACCCCAAGTATACCTGTGGAATGTGCCATATTTGTTAGGTCTGAGTGCAATGTACGCTCTTCAAAAATCCCTTTTCCATAGTTGCCAGCGCTATCGAACAGGCCATACCCAAACCAGGGACTATAATCCTCATAAATAAACATATCTTCATAGAGCACCTCATACTCTAGGAAGCGTTTTTCTTCTTCCAATTCACGCTCAGCCAAGTTGCGATGCTCGTAACGTTCGATGAGAACGGTCATGAAACTAGTATTTGCTATGATTGCAAAACCCAGTATAGCCACTATACCGCTAAAAGCTACAACTTTAAGGAGACTTCGCTGCGTTAACAGCAGCAGCACTGCAACGGCTATACCTATCGCAGCAAGTCCCATAACCGACCTTCGTAGAGATAGTGTTACAAAAGAAAATGAAATAACGAACAGCAAAAAATAGATAATGCTTTTTTGATTCACCGCTCTAATCAGAACTACAAAAATGGCGAGAGAGAGCACATTAAAATCAGTAGCGAATAAGTTGCCATATAAAATGCCTGTAGTAATACCATACATGGCGTTAGGCGCATAGCCTACAAAGGTAGAGATCGCCACATTCACTACAAAAATCAGTAGGATGATAAATGCCGCCTGCGATAATTCTTTTAAAAGTATCTCACGCTCAAATTTTCGATAAATGGAGATTATTAAAGGGATAGCGAATAAAAGCCAAGCCACTGAAAACAATGGAGCCCGAATACTCTCGATGTCAGGTGACTGCGTCAGCAATACGGCATAATAGAGCAACAGAGCCAGTGTGAATGGGTTTTCGCGCAAAAAGGAAATGTTGTTGTAAATAAAGTATAAAATGAAAAGTGTGAAGATGATGTAGTATGTCATTGCGGGTAGCACCGGCGTAATGACAGTTTGGGCAAATATGAGAGTAGGTATGTAAATGATAGCCAACTCTTTCTTATACACAAACAAGTATAGCGTAAATACGATAATGAAAATCTCAGTGGCTAGGAAGAAAAGCTCTATCATACCTTTGTTACTTTAGGTTGTCTAAAAATTGACGGGCAAAGGCCACATTTTCCTGTATGGGTCTGCTGGCCTCTAATCGACAAACCTTAACGCCATTTTGCTCCAGCGCCGCCACGGCAATGTTTAGCAACTGGCGCCATTTTTTTGTTTCATTTTCCAATGTATCCTGATCTGCGTTAAGGTGGGATGCTATCACTTTGGTACGTTGGGCCAGCCGCTGCGTGATGAGGCTTATATCCGGTGTATCAATAAACAGTACAGCATAGGGTTTAGGTATTAGCGCCAAGTAAGTATCTAGTGTCTTTTTAACAGTCTGGTAGTCATCATGAAGCAGAAAGGATTTTTGCAGAAACCCCTCTTCCATTAAGCAGGGAGCTCCGTTAGATTTTTCGTGTATGACTTGGTACCGGCAAAAGTCGTAGAACAAAAGGAAGGATGACCTAAAGCGGTTGCCAACCTCTTGGTTCGAGGGCGTGTCAGAGCAAGCCAGAAGATTCCAGCAGAAGTTAACCAAATCACTGTTACCGTCCGAAAACCGGAGTCCGAAGTTCAAGGGTATGCTATTTTCCTTCGGTTTTTTCAATACTCTTCTTAAGTTATACTCGACCCAGTCAAATACTTGGCTAATAGAGGGCTTAGGCAATGCCTGTAGTTCATACTCATGTATCCAACTTGCGGCAGGTGTCCAAGACGCGCATAAGTCTTGGTAAATGGCCGATTTGCCTATGCCAGGGGGACCTATAACTTCTATTACTTTCGAATTCATTGGGTTGATTATATTACAAATTTTCCCAGATTACCTGTTTCACACGCAGCAGCACCTGCTCGTAAGGCTGGTCAGCATCTATATCAATCACTTGAGAGCTACCAAAGGATATTTTAGAGATGTTTTCACATTTCAATTTAATCATGTCTGTATTGTGTTCGGGCTTACGGGCGCATGCTACCTCTGGGCTCACCAATAATCTAAAGACAAGGTCAGCGTCATAGTCGCGCACTTGTCTAAATTTCTTCATTTCCAGGTCCGCGCACCAGTCCTTTGGCAGCAAGTGTGGGCCGTCGTTCATGCCCTTTACATCTAGTTGAGGGAAGCGGTCGCAAATCACCACACTACCAGTACGGCTCATCTTTTTTGCATGCTCCAGCATTTCTATCTTTCGGTTAATTAAAAGAGGGTAGTAGGTGTTGCCGATCAGTTTTCTGAGTATCTGAGAAAATCTATCCCGCTTAAACAACAGATCGGTCTTGGAGATAATCTGCTTGTTGTAACTGAATATGAAAGGGTTCTTTCCGAAATAAAAATAGTGGGCATCGATCTTGTACGTCAGCCAGTTTAAGACATCCCGGGTAAGGGTGCTTTTGCCGGATCCGTCGCTTCCCACAAAAGCGATTACTTTGCCACCCTTAACCAAGGTTTTTCCGAACTTAAATGGGCCGGACAACTTGGATGATGCCCTTGAAGACCTGATGCGGAGTTTATGCAGGTGAGATTTCAAAACCGAAACCGACCAAGGTGTTCGGTAATATGACTTTAGCTGTTCATAAAAATAGATCGACACACCCAGTATACTTGCCGACTTTTGATTGGCCATAATACTGTGGACAGTGGCACCAAAATCAGGGGGCACCCGGAGTTGCAATTCCTTGCACAGCTGGCTGAGCTCTTCAGAATTTGTTTTGGATAGCAGGTATGCCAGCTCTTCTTTTAAATAAACAGGTATAGTCGGGTTGCTTTTTAAACGCTCGGATGGAGGCATTTTGGCCCACATTCTGATGAACAGAATGATTGCCTCTAGTGCGGGCGTAGGTATAGGCCAGCCTGTGGCCACATCATAAATTACGTGTTCGAAAAATTGCTCTAACCAAGGCAGGTATAAGTGTTTCACGTGTTGTATACCTGTAACCAATGCATAGTGGGTATGCAAGTGCAGGAGGTTACCCGTTGCTTCATCAAAGCCTAGCCAATCTTCAACTAGTGGATAGGAGCTCCATGCCTGGCTAATTATTTTCTTATAGCCTAGTTGAGTCATACAAGCCTCATACTTGGCACAATCATCAGGGTGCACAAGCAAATCGAGATCAGTTTTGCCTGCCAGGGATTTTAGGAGGTGCCCGTTGCTCTTCCAATGTGCAAAGCGAATTTCATGCGCTAAGAGCTTTTGAAGAAGCCTTTCCGATTCCTGGGTCACAACATATGTAGTCGTGGTAGTATTAGTTATCATCACGTTTAAATAGTTTAATCCTTGAAGCAAGCTCCAATACAGCTTCCTTTTCCGCACGGCCTAAACCGATGAACCAGAATACAATGCCAATAACAGGTATGGTAAGCGCCCCGATCAAGGTAAGTGATACCCAGTCTGTGATCGTGATAGTCTGACCTATAAAAATTGCCAGGGCGAACAATGCAGACGTTATGAGGATAGGCCGAATCTGTTTCAAACCCATATAGTTGAACTGCATGTGCATAAGCTTACTGAGGAGTAGGGGGTAGCCAACCGAGAGTACCAGGCGACCTATCAGTATACTAAGGCAAAGCCCGATAATGTGGAAATTTTCGATCAGGAAAAAGGACAAGGCAATGGTAAGGGCAGAAGCTATAATTGCCAGGTATACTTTCATCTTCAGGTTCAGGCTGACGTTAATAATGTTGCTGTCGATCTGGAAGAATATGGCCTGCACCGATATCAAAAGGATCAGAAGATTTTCTGTATTGCCTGCATAATGTTCGGCCCCCACCCATAGGTAAATGAAGGACTTGTTATAGAGCAGAATGACAGCGCCCAGTGAAGCCACTAACATCCAATTTAGTGTGATAACTAAGCTGCGGGCCTGCTGCACCTTGTCATACTCTTTCTTGCCATATAAGCTACCTATACCTGGTATCACGCCATTTACAACTGCATTGATAAATCCCTCTAAAGCAAAAGATGTGAAAAGAGTTATGGCATACTGTGTCACATAAATAGGCCCTGCCAGGTAACCCAGAATAATTTTGTCACTGCTAAACAAGAACATTTTGGAGACGGTAAAGCCCATAAACCAGCCGCTCAATTTGCTGTAGGAAAGCACCTTGGCTTTAGTAGTTTTGGCGAAGCCAAACCAGGGGACATGCTTTTTTACTATAAAGTAAAACGTAATACCTGTCGCTAGGGCAACGGCAACTCCTACTGCCGATAAACCAATAAGACCATAGCCCTGCGTTATAACAAATATTTTGAGTGCCCCGCCAAAAACTATGATGACTGCCCTAAAGCCCATGCGCTTATACCCCATGTTCATACCGCGCAGTACCGACTCAAACAGATCGAACAGTTTGTTGGTGACCAATGTCAAAATAAGCAGCGAACAGGTAATACGAATGATGGTGTGATACTCAGGCCCGGCATGTGTAATAACTGGAGCGTACCAGACAATTATAGCACCAATCACTAAGATGATCGGCAGGATAAAAACAGTGACAATAAGTGCAGTAGTAAGATCACTTCTTAGCTCTTGATCCGAAGCGAGGTCTCTTTTCTGAGCTATAGACCACTTCAGGACCTGTGTAGCGCGGGTATCAGCAACATTGGCGAATCCAGTCATCTGGAGAAGCATTTGCCAGATACCATACATCGATCCTCCAAGGCCAGCTACTATATACGGACTCACAATAAAGCCCACAATTTGAACACCGGCATAGTCAATTATACTAGTAATAGAATTGAGGTAAGCACGCTGTCTTAAATTTTCTTTAGGCTTTGGAGCAAGTGGCGCTGTCAACTTAGTCTTCAAGAGAAGGGTGTTTTAGAATGTAAAATCAGTTAGAGCAAGGCACTTAGTATAGATAGAATATAAAGCAACTATTGAGATAGTGCATACTGTATCCCTGAATAGGATTTGAGAAGGATTGGCTGGTTTAAGAGTTTACAAATCAGGTTATATTCAGTGCTTCCGGCTGTATTTCTTGCTGCTTTTTAATAGAATAAAACTTAGTATACCAATCAGTGAATTTCTTCAATCCATAAGCTATTGTTGTATCAGGTTTATAATTGAAGTTCTCTATCAAGTCATCTACATTGGCCCATGTGGCAGTGACATCACCCGGTTGGTTGCCCCGCATCTCAAGGATCGCCTTTTTGCCCATGCATCTTTCAATCTCACTTATAAATGCCATAAGCTGCACTGGCTTATTGTTTCCAATATTATAGATACGATAGGGGGCCGTTGAGCGGGAAGGATCCGGATTTTCGCTATCCCATTCTTTGTAAGGCTCAGCCGGTTTATCCATCACATTTACAATGCCCGCTACTACATCGTCGATGTATGTAAAGTCTCGCTTCATCTCGCCATTATTAAAAACTTGTATCGGCTTGTTGTTGAGAATAGCGTCAGCAAACAAGAAGTAAGCCATATCCGGACGGCCCCATGGCCCATAAACGGTAAAGAAGCGCAGCCCGGAAGTTGGGATATTGTACAGGTGGCTGTAGGTATGAGCCATCAACTCATTGGCCTTTTTACTGGCTGCATACAGCGACACAGGGTGGTCTACGTTGTGTTTCACTGAAAAAGGCATCACACCATTCAGCCCGTACACGCTCGATGAACTAGCGTATACCAGGTGTTGAACTTTGAAATGACGACTTGCTTCCAGTATATTCAGAAAACTGATTAGATTTGACTGCGCATATACATCTGGGTTTGTAATAGAATAACGTACGCCGGCCTGTGCAGCCAAATGCATGATCACATCAAATTTTTCCCTCTCGCATAAAGCCATCAGCGCCTCCTTATTCTCGAGGTTCATTCTGTAAAAGCTGTAGTTAGGGTACTTAAAGCTTTTCACTTCTGTATCCCAATCTACGAGTTCTTCACATATACCGCTTTCAGCCAATCGGGCAAATTTTAGTTTAGTGTCATAGTAGTCGTTAATATTATCAACACCGACCACTTGATTTCCTCTTTGAAGTAGTTTTTCCGCCAGGTGGAAACCTACAAATCCTGCTGTTCCAGTAACTAAAATTTTCATGGCTAGGGTCGATTTTACATTATGAGACTGAAATATTTTATGCGAATTATAATTGATTAAGCGTTTGCTGCAGCGCCACGACCTCTGTAAGTCTTATCAGTATACTTGTGTTCAAAGCCATATCCGTACCCATAGCCGTATTGCCCTTTCACAAAACCTCGTGGTTTCACGCCATTGAAGACAATAGCAACATTGTTCAAAGATTTAATCTTATTGTCGTGTGCCAGGCGTTGTACAAGTGGTTTTGGAGTATAAGCATGGCGCATCACTAGCAGTGATATATCGCAGTACTCTGATAGCAGATAGGCATCAGAAACCAAATCGACCGGTGGCGTGTCAATGATCAAATAATCGTAGGTTAGTTCCAGGTAAGAGATCAGATCTTCCAGTTTGGGGTTGAGCAGTAATTCGGTATGATCACCTACATTGGTTCCTGCAGGTAGTACAGACAAGTTAGTGAACTCTGTTTCGTTTATGATCTCGGGTGGAGTGATGTTACCTTCTGATAGGTATTCAATAATCCCCCTAGTTTTGTAGAGGTTGAATTGCATCGAAGTATTCGGGTTACGTAAGTCCAGATCGAGCAGGGCAACTTTTTTGCCGGAGGAGGCTAAGCTGAGTGCCAGATTGGTGCTCACATAGCTTTTGCCCTCACCAGGTATGCTGGATGTTACCATGATCTTCTTTTTCGTGAAGGTCCTGCCATAGAGCCCAAGCGTAACTCTAAGCTGCCTGAACTGTTCGACCACTGCTACTTCACTTGGGGCTTTAAATACACCTTTCTTATGGTTCTTATTGAAAGAAAGCTCTGCTACGATAGGCGCAGATGTATATAAGGCTATTTCAGAGCGGAAAAGGATCTTTGAATTTAGGAGTTCCTTGCCTGCAATTAACACCAGGCCCAAAACACAGGCTATGATCACTGAGACCAGGTATGTGTAAAGCGGTTTTGGACTTACAGGAATAGGGGATGTGCCTGCCATATCGATTACTTTGCTGTCTTCAGCAGTAGGAGCATAGGAAAGAACTGTTTCTTCCCGCTTTTGAAGCAAGAAATTATAGGCGTTATTCTTTACCATTTGCTGACGAGTCAACTCCATTAGTTCTCGCTCTTTGTGCGGTATAGATTGTAAGGAGTTGTTGTAACCACTGTTTGTAGAAGACAGATTGTTACGGCTCGCCTGTAGGTTCACCCGCTGGTTACGGATATTCTCAATAATTCGCGGACGTATGTTCTCTATCTCATTTGTGATCGAAACTAAGATTGGGTTATTCTCAGCTGTCGTGTTTCGCAATTTCTGATACTGTATTTCTGAATCGTATAGTTTTTGAAGAAGTTGATTGAGTGAGGGGTCGTTTACACCGAGTGTGGAAGGAACAAAACTGCCCGATGTATTTTCAGACTGGACATAACGCTCTACTTTACTCAGCACAGCCAACTGCGTGTTGATCTCGGAAATTTTACGGTCATTATCACGTACATTTTCCAGGTATAGTTTGCCCTGCTCGCTGAGATTTACACCGCCCTGTGTAGACTTAAACTGAACGACCTTATTTTCTAAAGCCTCTAACTCTTCAGTTGCCATTTTAATGCGTTCCTCTATAAAGGCTAGCGTATTGGCAGCCAACTTACTACGTTCTCTTACTGCAAGTTCTTTGTAAGAAGCGATCAGCATGTTCAGAATGTCTTCACCACGTTGAGGAACTGAATCTTTCAGATAGAGGTTAATCACCGCTGACACTTTACTCAAGGCTTGTATCCTTATTTTTGCCATCAATTCATCTGTCACATTAGCAGGATTCGTAATTGTAAAATAAAGAGGCCCTGTAGCAGCTGTTGTCATATTGGGGTTTTTGGCAAACCTGACAATACCATAGGGTGACCTGACCCATTTGTTAATAGGGTAGCTTTTATTATCGATCGTAACTGTTCCATTATCCACAGTAAAATAAGTTTTAAGAACTTCTGTGGCTTCAGCAGGATTTTTTAGTTCAATGATTATGGGAGAAGAGGTGTAGGCAGAAACAGACTTAAACTGCATTTCCTCCTGGATGGGGGCATAGAGGTGCAGATCATTTACAACTTTGCTCAAAAGCGAGCGAGAATGTATAATGTTGATTTCGTTCTCTACAACTTTGTTGGTTGTAAAGTTATCCATCGACTCTGTTATGCGTGACTCACTTACGCCCTTGTTTTCATCTTTGATAATCATGGAGGCAGTAACCTCATATGAAGGTATAGCCAAAAAGTTTTGATAAACCCAACCACCTGTTATAGATAAAACGAGCAATATTATGAAGAGAGGCCAATAAGGGAGATACTTATAAGCTAATGAAACGAAGAAGTTATCTTCTGCATTAGGATTATTATTCGACATAAGTTTACTGTTTAAATTATCTTGTTAATCTGTCTAGGGCAATTATCACAATGGTTAATCCACTGAATACTACTGGAAGCCATTGACGCACGTTACTTGCACTCTGAATCTTGGTTTTGTTTGGCTCGACATAGATGATGTCGTTTGACTTCAGGTAGTAGTATGGGGAGGCAAAGAGTTCTTTCGAAGTAAGATCTAACCGAGTAAGTTTTTTAACGCCATTTTCCTCACGAATCAAAAGCACATTATTCCGGCTAGCATATATAGTAAGGTCCCCAGCTAAGCCAAGCGCTTCCAATAGTGTTATCTTTTCATTAGGCACAGTTAGTACAGAGGGGCGTGCTACTTCACCTAACACAGAAATTTTATAATTGAGGTATCGTATATCGACTACAGGTTCAACTAAAAGCTTTTTCTGAATTAACTGATTTCTTATACCTTCTTGAAAATCTTTTTTTGTTATACCCGCAGCTTTTGTCTTCCCGAGTAATGGTAGTTGCACATTGCCTTCCTGATCAACCAAATAGCCAATAACAGGGGCTACTGTGCTTTGAGCAGTTGCATTGTTCATCCTCATACTCGAATTAGATGATACATTAAAAACCTCAGAAGCCGCAGGGTTCAAGCTACTGATTGTAATGCTTAAGAGGTCATTAGGTTGTATGACGGGTTCTAAACTTTCAGTACTACCCTTTATCTCGCTATTACCAATGTTATTGAAATATACAGCGTCTTTAGTACTCACACAGGCGGAGAGCAAAGGGATTAGTAGTGTAGCGTATGAAAGTAAGCAAATCAGTCGACGTAGATTCATATACATAAGGGTTTTGGACAGGTTCGGAATCTTGATAGAACATATAAAAACTATAAAACTTGGGCTTAAAAGTCAAAGTTTTATAGTTTTTTATACAATACGTTATGGACTGAAGTAAGTTTTTATATAAAATTAAATGGTGAATAATTTTTCAATGATATATAAACCTGCAGTTGAATAAAGGGGTGTTTTAATGCTATTTATTTAATAGGAAATGGCTATATTATTTGATTTCAGGCGGGTTAACTGAAGAAGTATAAACGCGAAGAGGCTGTATTAACTTTCTTTTTTAAAGCTGGCACTAGGTTAATACAAATTGGTGTCTTTTAACCTAGTGTCAGCTTTAAAAGAAAGTTAGTTGCTTCAGATGGCTTGGTGTAGTTCAACTTAGTTAGAATGTTTTTTCAAAACACGTCCTGTTCTAACTATAATTTGCTGATCTTCTTCTCTCACAACCTTCCCATTCACCAGTATATACCTAAACCCACTAGCCTCTTGGTGCGGATTTTCGTAAGTAGCGTTTTCCCGGATCTCTTCAGGATTAAAAAGGAGTAAGTCAGCTTTATATCCCTGCTTAACTAAGCCACGATTAGGCAGTCCAATGGTCTTAGCGGACAATCCCGTCATTTTGTGCACAGCTTCCTCCAATGATAGTAGTTTTTTCTGCACCACATAAGTCTCCAGTATACGGGCGAAGGCTCCGAAACTGCGGGGGTGGCGCATGGTGGGGCTGCCATCCGTGCAGACCATCACGTGCGGGTCCTTCAGAAAGGTCTCCTGCAGGGTTTCGTCCATGATGAAGTAGGCACCGTCGGCACCGTAGGGTCCGATATCTTCCATCAGTGCCAACTCAAAGGGTTTGTTCAGTTCCTCTGCCACCTGTTGCAGCGTTTTACTTTTGTAGGGCCCAGAGCCTATCAGGGTCGCTTCTGGTCCGTTACGCTGTATGATCTTGTTGCGCAGAAAAGTAGCAAGCTCCTGACGGCGGGTCTTTAGTACTTCCTGGTAATCATGCGGTTTTTTGGCCCAGTCCGGGAAGAGGATGGCGATGCCGGTATAGCTGGCGATGTAAGGGTAAAAGTCTGCTGTTACCTGTATTCCTTGCTGACGTGCAGAGTCCAGCACTTGCAACACGCGGTTGGCGCGTTCTTCGCCTTTGCCATATACTACCTTGATATGCGACACATGTACAGGGCAGTACTTGCCCTGTTCCAGGAGTTCTCTGATCGACGCTTCTACAAAGGCATCATCCTCATTGCGCATGTGGCTCATGATGATGCCTCCTTTATTACCCACAATTTCAGCGAGCCTGTTCAGCTCAGTTGGGCGGGCATAGTAGCCAGGGTTGTACTCTAAGCCGGTGGTCATACCGAAGCAGCCTGCGTCGAGGGCGTCTGTGAGGAGCTGTTCCAGTTTGGCCATACCTTGTTCTGATGGGATGGAATCATACTCTATACCCGACAGCATTCGGAGGGTATTATGACCGGCAAACATGGCCACGTTTACGCCAAGCTCTTTCCCGTCTACTTCACGCATCCATTCTTTCAGGTTTTCGCGCTGTGGACTGAAGCCGTCCTGGCCCAGGCAGATCGTCGTGATCCCCATCGAAAGGAAATTGGAAAAGTCAGGTGTTTCAAGCGGATCGCCGTGTGCGTGCGTGTCAATAAAGCCCGGCGTAAGGTATAGGCCAGCGGCATTAATGGTGCGATCGGCCGTGTAAGTTCTGGAGGTATCCGTATCGATCAGCGCAATAGAGTCACCGTTTATCAGGACCTGGGCTGCATAGGCAGCACTCCCCGTACCGTCTACCACCATGGCATTGCGGATCAGTAGTTCATACCGGTTTTGATCAGTAGCAACCTGCTGACAGGATGAGAATACGAGTGATGCAACTACTAACTTGACAAGCAGGGCGGCGTGACGATACAGTTTTTCCATGCTTAAAGATAATTTATTAGCGATGAAAAGCAATATTATACCTGCTCCGTTTGCACCTTCCTGAAGAATAATACCCGATAATAAAAAAAAATTTTCTTCATACTCTATATTTTTTTTCAAGTGCTGGGTGTGTGTTCAACTTATTGTAAATCAATGCTATGAATGTGTTTTTGACTTTGGTATTCATAAGAATCTCTAGGTATGGCAACGACTTATTTTAGGCTATTTTAATTGCACTGGCACGCAACTTGTAACTACCCATACAACAGAGTTTAATTGTTTTAACTAAACTGAAATTGTTATGAAAAAGGTAAGCTATATCATGAGCCTGGCACTGATGGCATCAGTAGCTTTTGGCGGATCGGCTGAGGCGCAGGAAAAAAGAACAGGCTGGAGCCCTCAGGCAAAAGGTGCTGTGATCGGTGCCGGTACAGGTGCTGCAGCAGGTGCTATTATACATAAGCGTAACCGCGTAGTAGGTGGTGTTGTAGGTGGTGTAGCCGGTGGCGCTGTAGGTTACGGTGTAGGCAAGGTCATCGACAACAAGCAGAAGGAGCGTGAGGCGGAAGCCGCCCGTGTAGCGGCAGCTGAAAGAGCAGCCGCAGCCCAGCGTGCCGCAGCTGCAGAACGTTCGGCGGCAGCCAACAGAGCGACAGTTGCGAAAAACACGCCAGCTCCAGCTCCAGCTAAAAAAGCAGCTACTCCTCAGACAAGTCTGGCAATGGCCACCCCAGCTGAAACAGCAGCAGCCAATTCACTGGCGATGATGTATGCATCTGAAGATGGACCAACGCCACAAGTAGTATATGCTAACTTCCTGCCTAACCTCGATTATGGTGACCGCAGCAAGCCTTACTATACTTCTGAGGTTCGACGTAAGAGCTGGTAACATGTTTACCCTTATCCCTTTCCCGGTGCTGAGTCGGGAAAGGGTATAAATCCAACGATTCCGTTTTCACGTATGGCGTCGTGGTTTACTCACCAAAATTTAGAAATCATGAAAAATATACTTTATACCCTGTTTGCCCTTTTCTTCCTGGCTTCGTGTGCGAAGTCTGATGGAGGAGAGTCAGTGGATGTTCGTGAACTGAACCAGGAGTTTATCAGTGCCTGGAATGCACGGGACTCTGACAAAGTGATCTCGATGATGGCCGAGGATGTGCAGTTCCTGCAAGGCGAGGTGATCTATAGAGGCAAGTCTGAAGTGTCGGACAAGTGGGTGCGCGAAACCATGGGCACCATTGCTGACTTGAAAACCTACCCCGTTAGCTCCGGCACTGATACTCAGATCGCCTACGAGGCCGGTACGTTTTCAGTAGATGTGCTGCCGGTTAGCCCTGGCGAACCACGTGGGCTTGGAGAAGGCAACTTTATGCTGCTTTGGAAGAAGGCCAGCGACGGTAACTGGAAACTAAGCTACGCGCAGCTGGAAGGACACCCGGTTGTTGCCCGAAATTAGAAGTTTAAAAATTGAAAATAAAAAAAGCGGCTGCTCTATGGGCAGTCGCTCTTTTTATGGGTATACCTGATGCTTAGTGGAAGAACAGGTAAGCGATAAAGATGGCAGCAATAGCACCTGCAAAGTCGGCCAGCAAACCGCAGGTCAGGGCGTAGCGGGAGCGCTTGATGCCTACCGAGCCAAAATATACCGCCAGTATGTAAAATGTTGTTTCAGTAGAACCTTGGAAAGCGGAGGCCATACGACCCACGAATGAGTCGACACCATATGTGGTCATGGCTTCCACCATCAGACCGCGGGCACCGCTACCGCTCAGTGGCTTCATAAAGGCTACTGGCAGTGCAGGAACAAAATCTGTATTTACACCGGTAAGAGCGATCAGATAGCCTATGCTATCCACGATCATATCCAAAGCACCTGAAGTACGGAACACGCCTATGGCCACCAGTATAGCTACCAGGTAGGGAATGATGGTGATGGCTACTGTGAAACCCTCCTTAGCGCCTTCAATAAAGGCTTCGTACACGTTCACTTTACGAATGAGCGCCAGTCCAACAAACGAAATGATGATCGAGAAGAGGATCACATTGCTGGCCACTTGTGAAATGACGCTGACCTGTTCCTGCGAAATGGTGCTGAAGTAATAAATCAATCCGCCAATCAGCAGCAGCAAAGTGCCTATATAAGCCATGATCACGGGATTGAACAAGTTGATGCGCTGGTACAGGGCCACGGCAATCAAGCCCACCATAGTAGAGAAGAAGGTAGCCAGCAGAATAGGGATAAAAATATCAGAAGGATCAGCTGCGCCCAGCTGCGCCCGGAATACCATAATACTGATCGGGATAATAGTGAGTCCGGAGGTGTTGAGCACCAGGAACATGATCTGGGCATTCGATGCGCGATCCTTTATCGGATTGAGCTCCTGCATCTCTTTCATCGCTTTCAGGCCCAGCGGTGTAGCGGCATTATCAAGTCCCAGCATGTTCGCTGAGAAGTTCATCAGGATAGAGCCGAACACGGGGTGGTTCTTCGGTATCTCCGGGAAAAGCCGGTTGAAAAAGGGTGCCACCAGTCGGGAGAAAATGGCGATAATGCCACCCCGTTCACCAACTTTCATCAACCCCAGCCACAGCGTCATCACGCCGGTCAGGCCGAGCGAAATCTCAAAGCCGAGTTTGGCATTGTCGAAGGTGCTGGTGACGAGTTTCTGAAAGATCTCTACATCGCGAAACACGATGAGTTGGAACAAGGCAATAGCAAAGGCGATCAGAAAGAAGGCCGCCCACAGATAGTTTAATACCATGAAGCAAAGGTTGGTCAGGAATCAGTCTGTAAGATACAAACTGATTCCAAATGGGAAGGATTTTAAGCGACAAAATTCTATTGCTGCCTAATGTAGTATTCCATGAAAGAGCTCCGGCCGGTCGCCCTGCAGGTCATGTACAAATCCGTTCAGTACAGCATATCTGGCTTGGTCTTGCGCATCTTTCAGGATAAAGTTGGCCGGCTCGTCCAGCGCAAGTTGGTGGTTGATGATGCTGGCTATACCTGTCACGTTGAGTGGGAGCGAGGTCGGGTCAGGCAGTACACCGGGCAGGTGCTTTACCCGGATGGTGGTATAGCCCTGTCTGAGCAGTTCGGCTCCAAGTTCCGAGGTCAGGTCATCGAGACTGTCGATGGGCTGCTCGTATACCTTGCCGGGTACCAGGGTGAGGCCAGTCGCATCGAGTTCTTCGTAGCCATGGAACACGCTCATGTCACCAATTTCCTCAACCGCACTGCTATGGTAAAACCCGAGGTGGTTCGGAGCGTCTACCTCCAGTCGGTTAATGCCGATATCCAGGATCGTGTCGCGGCCATTTTCAGTATAGCGGACGTGGCGCAGCACCAGGTCGTAAAGGTGACGCTGGTTTTCAGGTATACGGTCATAGCCTTCCAGCTCAAAGGCTTTGTAGGCATCCTCTGCAATCAGGTATAAGCCTGATAGAATGGCCGTAAAGTTGAGTTGGCGGATGTGCTGCTTTTCCGGGTCGCCATGCTGTCCACCTGACTCCACCAGGATCACGCTAGTACCCCATTTCTGTATGTTGTCGCCAAAAGCCCGGGGCTCGTGCTCGTCGTTGAATTTGGCCACTTGCCCAGGTATAAACTGCTGCAGCACATGGTCCATACCCGCGATGGTGCGCATGGCCCTTTCACGCACTGTATTGATGTTGCGGACATGATCATAAGCCGGAGCCAGAAACGAAATAGTGGCCGGACGCGCCGTATAGCCGGCCGTGTAGTAGCGACTCTGATCATGCAGGTTAAAGCCAAAGGCCGGCTCGAACTGATCACGCAATTGTTTGAGCAATTCTGATTCCGGGCTCTGCAGTCGCAGGGCATCGCGGTTCATGTCTATACCTAAGGCGTTGCGTCGGGTGTACATTTCGGCTCCATCCGGGTTGAGCATCGGCACAATATAAAGCGTCAGGTGCTCCAGGATGTGTTTGCGTATGGCATCCAGTTCGTCCGACTGGTTGAGGAAGTGCAGCAGGTCAAACAAAGCCATGGTGGCGGTGGGCTCGTCGCCGTGCATCTGCGACCAAAGCATAACTTTAGTTTTGCCGGTACCCGCCTTGATCAAATAGATCGAACGGCCTTGCACCGAGTGACCTGCCACCTGCACCTCGAAGGCTGACTGCTCCTGCAGTTGCTCAATCAGGGGCACAATGTCGCGGTGTCGGAAGCGCCGGTGCCGCAGTGCAGACTCTTTGTACTTATAGTGGCTATGGTAAAGTTGCTGGCCCAATTCCTGAATGGCAGCTGGTATGTTGCTGTTTGAAGATGTCGTATTCATCGTACCGTTTTAAGATGCTCTCTATAAAAAATGCCTCCCGCTTCAGGGCTATACCTGAAAGGGGAGGCTCTGCCCTGTTGGGGCGCTATACCTGTTGGTGGCTTAGTTGCCAGGCCATGCACCCCACGGAATGCGAGCCAATACCAGGATCAAAGCGATGGTGTAAAAAATAGCAATGCTGCTGAAACGCTTCTTGTTGTCCTGCAGACGCTTGGCACGGGCATAACCTACGGTGATCAATACAACAGCGATGATCATGGTCAGCGGGTGCTCCAGCACGTAAAGTCTTGAAGTAGAATCCTTCATGAAGCCTTCGTTTGCAAGTTCAATTCCAAGTGGGGATATAAAGTAGAGAATCACACCGATCACCCACTGCAAGTGTGCAGGTATAAGGCCCAACAAGCCCATTTTTCTGTCTTTGTCTGTAAAAGGCTTATTGCCAGACATGCCCATGAAGGCAAATATGATGCTTACAAGAAGGCCTAGAATTACCAGATAGGCCATGAATGAGTGTAGATGTTGTAATCCTGTATACATTTCAGAGATTGTGGTTAGTGTCAGCTGTAAATATAGGGATTATATTATCAATTCAGATGCGGAAACCCTATTTTAGATGTGCAGACAGCATACATAAGAAAGCCCCGCACACACAAAGTGCACGGGGCTTTTTAGTAGTTTCGGTGGTTATTAGCGACTTTTGCCGATTTTCTTGTTCTCAGGAACAGTCCACAAATAAATGGTAGATCCGTCTATCACCTGGGTCTCTTCCGGCTCCCAGTCACCCATGTCGAAGGCATGCGACACAATGCGGGTGCCAGGCTTCAGCTGCTCGAGCAGCACCGGACGAAGTTTCATGTTCACGTTAGGCAACAGGTATAGCGTCACTACAGAAGCTGGTCGGTAGTCCACTTTGAACAGATCCTGCTCCACAAATTTCACCTTATTGGTCACGCCGGCCTCACGGGCATTCTGGTTGGCTTCTTTGATACGCTCGGGGTTGATGTCAAAGCCAGTACCTGTGGCACCGTGCTCCTTTGCAGCCGTGATTACGATACGGCCATCGCCGCAGCCCAGGTCATACACGACATCACCGTCTGACACATTTGCCAGTTTCAGCATGGCATCCACCACTTTCTGAGGAGTTGGAACATAGGGGACGTCAAGCTTAGGTGTAGCAGTGGTTTGGGCAAATGCCGCAGAAGCGAATAGTGTCAGCACAAGTGTGCAAAGCGAATTTCTGATTGCTCTCATCTTGTTTTCATTAAGTTAGTAATCCATTTAAGAAAATATCAGGTATAAGGTGAGCGGTTTTGTGATGGCGTCTTATCCGGAGAAGAGAAACGCGCACAGGGTGTATTTACGTGCAGCCGGGATTAGTAGTTCTTAATTGTGGCATTTTATGAATATTTTAGTAGGACTTCTTTAAGCGACTGCGCTGTCACGCTGCCTGTTCTTTCTGTTTCTGGATGCGAGGTATAGCCAGCAACACTAGCACCCCCACCACCAGCACGCCTATACCTACCAGAGCTCCCAACCCCGTGTACATTAGGCTGGAATAGAACAGGTAGCCACTCGTCAGGCAGAAGATAAGGGGCAGTACAGGGTATAGCGGTACTTTGAAAGGCCTGGGACGCTCTGGCTCTTTGCGGCGCAACACAAACAAGGCGATACCTACCAGCAGCAGAAAGAACCAGAAAACCGGCGCCGTGTACTCCACCATCGTCTCAAATCCGTTGCGGGTGAAGAGTGCCAGTCCAACCAGAGCCAGCGACACCACGCCCTGCACTACATAGGCATTTACCGGAGAGGATGCTTTGGTGTTCCATTTTCCTAAGTAACTGAATACCGGGAAGTCGCGGCCTAGTGCATAATTGGTACGGGCGCCAGTCAGGATAGTGGCATTGGCAGAGGTGAGGGCAGCCAGTGTCACAATGATACCGATGAGCACCATGCCCGTGTCACCTAGCGTAACCCGTACAAGGTCAGCTGCTATGGCGTCAGATGCGGCCATCCCCTCCAGCCCCAGCACATGCAGGTAGGCCAGGTTGATGAGCAGGTAGATCAGTGTAATAACGGCAATACTGGCAATCAGGGCGGTTGCCATACCCCGGCGTCCGCTCTTGAGTTCTGCAGAAATATAGGCTGCTTCATTCCAGCCACCGAAGGTGAGCAGCACAAACACCATGGCCAGGCCCATGGAAGTGCCGTTGCCTGTACCTGCATTCCCTGCCGCTACTGCTTCATCAGGCGTGAACAGGAAGGCCGCTCCCAGCACGATCAGGATACCCAGTACCTCCAGTATGATCAGAAAGCGCTGCACGCCTGTGCCAAAGCTAACCCCCACAATGTTGATCGTAGTGAGCAAGACCACGACCAATCCCGCATAGATGACCGAGGAGAGCTCTCCGATACTGTAAATCTGGGCCATGTAATCGCCGATGATAAAAGAAAGTAACGCAATAGACCCAGTCTGGATGACGCTCATACGTGCCCATGCAAAAAGAAAAGCCAGCCGTTTGCCGAAGGCCCTTGTCAGGAAGTGATAGTCGCCCCCGGCATGTGGGAAAGTGGTAGTCAGTTCAGCGTAGCAGAGTGCCCCGATCAACGAAACCAGCCCACCCAATACCCAGGTGGTGAGAAACATGGTGCCGCTCTCCACATTGGCAGCCACCAGCGAGGGTGTTCGAAATATGCCGGCGCCCACCACCACGCCCACAATCACGGCGATGGCATCAAACATGCTCAGGGCGGGTCTGGGCTCTGCTTTGGGTTTTTCTTCGGCTGAAACTTCTGTTTGGGTTGAAGCGAGCGTCGCGTCTGCCGCAGGATAGTCTTCGTTCAGGTTAGGCATAGTTTTATTGCTAGGTGTAGGCTTCATCGTCTCTGACCCACTGTTTACGGAGTGTAACAGGATCTAAGTTGTAAACCATGCGCTTTTTTAAAGAGTAAGTAGTATATAGGAAGGTTTACTGGTTGGGACAAATCAGGTATAGCCTTTGAAGAAAACGTTCACTTCATTCTCAAAAACAGCTGTTATGAACTCTAATCTGCCTGTCAGCCAACCCGGTCGTGTGATAATCGGTAAAGCAAGTGGTAAAACATCAATATTTATGGGAAAAGCTGTCGGCACTTTTTTGATTGCCATCCTTTCTGCCGTGCTTGCCATTGTGGGGTACAAACTCTTCGAAGGCAATTCGCAACAAAACGGCAACTTCAACAACGATAACACTGATGCCACACCGGTGGTCTCGTCGGTTGGCAACCCGGATTTTGTGCCGGCCGCAGCCAATGTGACACCAGCCGTCGTGCACATCAAAACGCTCTATAATGTAAATCAAACCAGTCGCAACCCGATCTACGAATTGTTCGGTGTGCCACAGCAATCCACCCCGGCACGTGGCTCGGGCTCAGGAGTGCTCATATCAGGCGATGGCTATATCGTAACCAATAACCACGTGATCGACCGGGCCTCAGGTATAGAAGTAGTACTGCCTGACCGCCGTACCTTCGAGGCCAAACTGATCGGAACTGACCCAAGCACGGACCTGGCCTTGCTTAAAGTGGAGGCAAGTGATTTGCCGGTGGTGCCGCTAGGTGATTCAGATAAAGTGCAGGTAGGAGAATGGGTGCTGGCCGTAGGTTATCCGCTTTCGCTGAACTCAACCGTAACAGCCGGTATCGTCAGCGCCAAGGGCCGTAGCATTGGCATCCTGAACCGGCCAGGGCAGGGCGGTTACGTGGACCCAGCACAGGTAGCCAATACCGCCATCGAGTCTTTCATTCAAACTGACGCGGCCATTAACCCCGGCAACAGCGGGGGTGCACTGGTGAACACTTCCGGGCAGCTGATCGGCATCAATACAGCCATTGCCTCGCAAACGGGTAGCTATGCTGGTTATGGCTTTGCTATACCTGTCAACCTGATGCAGAAAGTTGTGGGCGACATACGGAAGTACGGGCAGGTACGGCGGGGCTTTTTGGGTGTGAACTTCCCGGTTCCGGCTGTAGAGGACCAGATGCTGCGGGCACGGGGCATCGATCCGGGCGAAGTGAGTGGCGTGTACATCATGGGTGTGCAGCCAGGTAGCGGCGCCGAAAAAGCAGGTTTGAAAGAAGGCGACATTATACAAGGTATAGACGGCATTGAAGTGAACACATCAGCAGAGCTTTCAGAACGCATTGCCCGCTACTACCCTGGCGACAAGGTAGAGCTGGCGATCTTGCGGGATGGCAAACAGCGGAAAGCCACGGTCACATTGCAGGGCGAAGAAGAGGAAACGGTTACCGAGGGCGCTGCCAAAGGCTTAGAGGCAAGGTTAGGTGCTACTTTTGCGCCGATCAACGACCGCATGAAGCAGCGCTACGGTTTGAGCGAGGGCGTGTACGTCACCAAGATTCAGCCAGGTGGTTTCTTCGACTCAGCAGGTATACCGGAGGGCACCGTGATCGCCCGCGTGAATGGCCGCCCTGTGAACAGTCTTGCTGACATCAGTAAATCACTGGCAGCATCGCGCAGCGGTATGGTGCGGCTGGACGGCATTACGCCTGACGGTACGGCCTTTGTGTTCAACTTCCCGCTGGGTGCGTAAGGGCTTATGACGGACACAGATTCAAATAGGCTATACATCGGCACTTCCGGCTGGAGCTACCGCTGGCGGGAAGTGCTGTATCCGCCCGAGCTTAAGTCGGCGGACTTCCTAAGCCACTACGCTACCCGCTTTAACTGTACGGAGATCAACAGCAGCTTCTACCACTTCACTATGGCCAAAACCATTGAGAAGTGGCTGGCGCAGACACCGGCGCATTTTAAGTTTGCACCTAAGCTGCACCAGGAGATTACGCACAAGCGCAAGTTTCAGGACATCGAAGAACCGCTGCAGAAATTCATGTCGCGCTACCAGCTAATGGGAGAGCGGCTGGGACCGGTGCTGGTGCAGATCGCTGGCAGTTTCCGATTCGACAAAGGTATAGCCGGTGATTTTTACCATACCTTGCGGGAGCTATACCCAGGGCAGCCTTTTGCGCTGGAGGCCCGGCACATCTCGTGGTTCACAGAGGAGTCTTTTGACTTGATGCGCGAACACAATATCACCACCGTCAACGCCAATGCGGGCAAGCGCTTTCCGGGCACTGAAGTTACGACCACTGATATAGCCTACCTGCGGCTCCACGGCGACGAGAAAATGTACTCCTCGTCCTACTCCGACGAAAAGCTGGAGCGTTATGCCTACATGGTGAAAGATTGGCTGGAAGATGGCAAAGAGGTATGGGTATTCTTTAATAACACCATCGTAGGCAATGCCGTGCTCAATGCCGACAGGCTGCGGGAATTAGTGAGCGAGCTATAATCAATATTAGGAAGGGATGTCTCTAAGTGTTTAAACATCAAAGGATTAAATCCTGAGGTAACTCTCTGGAAATGTAATCACTAAAAATATATAGTGTTTTCAAAACATTTCGGCTGGAAGTGTGTAATACCTGCGATATGATTTAGCCTTTCAACCATGCGCTTATTCTTCTTTTTCTTACTGCTTTTGCCAACACTTAGCTTTGCACAGTCTGGTGTGATTACGGGTACTGTGCGCGACGCCAACACCAGGGAGGCCCTGATCGGAGTATCGGTGCAGGTGGTAGGCACGCAGCTGGGTACGGTCACCAACGAAAGCGGCTCCTACCGGATCGACAACATTCCGCTCGGCAGCTATACCCTACAGAGCTCATACATTGGTTACCAGCCACTGAGTAAATTCAACGTGAACGTAACCTCAGGCAATGCCCAGATCATCAACTTTGAGTTGGTGCCGGCTACCAGTCAGCTAGGGGAGGTAGAAGTGGTGGCCCGCCGCCGGCAAAGCGCGGCCATAGCCGATATCGTGACGCCGCTATCGGTTCAGAGCTTGAGCACAGAGGAGATTCGCAGCAACCCAGGCGGTAATTTCGACATCTCCAAAGTGGTACAAGTGCTACCGGGCGTAGCCACCAACGGAGGCGGCGGAGGCGGCCGCAACGACCTGATTATACGGGGTGGTGCACCGAGCGAAAACGTGTACTACCTTGATGGCATCGAGATTCCGTTGATCAATCACTTTACCACGCAGGGCAGTGCAGGCGGGGCAACCGGTATCCTGAACGTATCCTTTATCGAGGACCTGAAGGTGAGCTCTTCCGCCTTCGACGCCCGGTACGACAATGCCCTGGCTTCGGTTTTTGAGTTCCGGCAGCGCTATGGCAACCCGGAGCGTTTCTCGGGCAACGTGCGCCTGAGCGGCTCGGAGTTTGCGACAACACTAGAGGGACCGCTTTCTTCGAAAACAACCTACCTCGTATCGGCGCGGCGCAGCTATTTGCAGTTCCTGTTCAAGTTGCTCGATCTGCCTATCCGGCCTAATTACTGGGACTTCCAGTATAAGGTTGACCACAAGATCGACAGCAAAACATCGCTTTCGTTCATCGGGGTGGGGGCCATTGATGAGTTTGCCTTTGGGGTGCCGCGCAACAGTACGCCTGAAAGTGAGTACATTCTGCGCTCTATACCTTCCAACAACCAATGGAACTACACGACTGGCGTGGCCATGAAAAGGCTCGTAAAAGATGGCTACGTGAACCTGGCTTTAAGCCGAAACGCCTTTAACATTGATCTGGAAAAGACGGAGGCGGCGCAGGAGGGAAGTAATTCCCAGCTCACCCTCAAATCAACTTCACGTGAAACCGAGAATAAGCTGCGCCTGGACGTGAATAAGTACCAGAACGGTTTCAAGTATGCTTATGGAGTGTCGGGGCAGTATGTACAGTTCACCAACGACATCTTCAGCCTGATCCGCAACGAGGTGCGAGATGAAAACGGAAACCTGGTGCAGCCTGCCGTAACGGTGGACTACGACACAAACCTCGACTTCTTCAGGTATGGGGCTTTCGGTCAGGTGTCACGTACGGTGCTAAACAACCGGCTCGGGCTGTCTTTTGGCCTGCGCACCGACATGAACACCTTCACAGACGAAGGCCGCAATCCGCTGAAAACGCTCTCGCCGCGCCTGTCAGCCTCATACCTGCTTACAGATAAATGGACGATCAACGGCTCTTGGGGCACTTATTATAAACTACCAACCTATACTGTACTAGGTTATCAGGAGAATAACCGCTTCCTGAACCGCTCAGCTGATTACATCCGGTCCATCCACTATGTGCTGGGCACGGAGTTTCTGCCACGCGAGGATCTGCGCTTCACAGTGGAGGGCTTCTATAAAGACTATGACAACTACCCTGTGTCGCTGCGCGATGGTATTTCGCTGGCCAACCAGGGAGGTGATTTCGGTTCGATTGGCAATGAAGCCGTAAGCACCACCGGGAAGGGGAGGGCTTACGGAGCGGAGTTTTATGTACAGAAAAAGCTGACGGGGACGGTGTTCGGTGTGCTGTCCTATACCTATGTGATCAGCGAGTTTGCCGGTACCGATGGTCGCTACGTGGCTAGTGCATGGGACTACCGCCACCTCGCCTCCGGCTTGCTTGGCAAGAAGCTGCCACGCAACTGGGAGTTTGGAGCCAAGTACCGTTTCGCAGGCGGTGCACCTGCTACGCCTTTCGATCTGGAGGCCTCGCAGCGCAACTATGCCTCGCTGGGAGTAGGTATACTCGACTATACCCGACTCAACTCAGAGCGTCTGCGGCCGCTCAGCCAGCTGGATGTGCGCATCGACAAAAAGTGGAATTTCAACCGCATCACACTTGACCTGTTTCTGGACATTGCCAATGTGCTGGCCAGCAACACACCCGGCTTCGACCGCTATACCTTCCAGCGCAACGAGGACAACACTGGCTTCGCGACCACCGATGGCAATCCGCTGCGCAACGATGGAAGCAATGCCATACCTGTCATCCTCAAAAACAATGATGGCAATCTGGTGCCTACGTTAGGGTTTATTGTAGAATTTTAGAACTGTAATTTCGGTCGCTGCTGTGCCTTATTTCTTAAAAAACGTACCTTTGAGAAGTATGTCCTAACATCAGAGAAAGACACAGCATGAGCAACAGAAACTCCGTATTATACAGTATCATTTTCAACAGATGCCCGCGTTGCCGTGAAGGCAAAATGTTCAAGAGTGGACTCTATACCACCAGGTTTTCTGATATGCACACCAACTGTCCCTGCTGTGGGCAGGAGTTTGAGCCGGAGCCCGGCTTTTATTATGGCGCTATGTATGTGAGTTTCGCATTCAATGTGGCCATCTTCATTGTGTGTCTCTTCATCCTTTCCCAATTCGTAGAGGAGATCACGATGGCCATGATGATCGGGGTGGTGGCAGCTGTGGTGGTTGGCTTGTTGCCGGTGATCTTCAGATGGTCTCGCTCACTCTACATTCACATTTTTGTACGCTACGAAGGCCCCTGTAGTGAAATCCCCAACAAGCTGCATCGTTAGTAACGCTGAACATACTAGCGCACAGTAAAACCCTGCATGGTATAGAGTATACCCAAACCGAGTGACTGGTTATACTGCACGTCGCTGTCTTGGTCGTAGTCGTAGATGAAGTTGGCCATCAGGTTGACGTTGATGTAGCGGTTTACCTTAGCCGTGAGTGTGGAGTTGAGCATGTGGTCAATGCGCTTCCCGGACAGCTCCTTGTAATTGATGTAGGACATGTAATTCAGCCGGAGGTTGACATTGGTGAAGATGTCGCGGTTATAAGTGGCCTGCACCATGGCCGCCAACCACTCCGTGCGTACACTTTTGCCCTCCGGCACGCCGTATCGCTCATTAGCTGCCACGGCATCATCTGCCAGAAAAGTAAAGCGGGGTGCAAAGGGGCTCAGGCGAAGTGAAAAATAAGGGTTCGGTTTATATTCAGCCCCCAGCGCAAACGTCAGGAAGCCCGGCGACAGGAAGTTTGAAATCAGCCGGTCGTTGCCGTCGGCATCTACGTCATATTCATAGCCCCTGGTGAATTGCGACAGGAAGTTAGCCGACACAAAAGTGTTCCAGTCCGAAGAAATAGCATAGCCATACTTGGAGTCCAGGAAGATGCGGTCGATACTCTTGCGCTGTTCCTCACCCTTGTTTTTAAGCAAACCGTACTGCATTTGCACGGCGTTGTCCCAGGAGGTTTTACCCAGCTTATAATCGGCGCGTGCATCCAGGTGCGAATTGAAAGCAATTGAGCTTATGCCACCCGCTTTCCAGTTGTCGCTGAAGGCGGCCTGGTTCAGGTTGATGCCCGCCGAAAAAGTTCTGCGCCAGGTGGTGTCAGGTTCTACCTGTGCCGAAGCTGTAGTTACCGTTAAAAGGATGGTCAGGAAGGAGAGTAGAATTTTCTGCATGTGTAAGCTTTGTATGGATAAAGGGTTATGATTAGCAAGGCAAGTATGAAATTATAGCTATGCTTACTTGTTGATATATAGCGCTTACGCAATTCTGCAGGTATGGGTATATTTTTTCAGATGCCGCTGCCTCATCTCTTTCTCAATAATTCGGGATGAAAGGTGATTACCGCTGTCCATCTCTTGTGAAAGGCACAAATACGACAGGCATCAGGTTGCGGGTCACAGCTTTGCCCTTTTTCTTTTCGATCAGCTTGAGGGTTTGGGTACTATACACAGGACCGACAGGTATAACCATGCGGCCGCCTTCTTTGAGTTGCTCAAACAGGGGAGGGGGAACAGACTCGGCACCGGCCGTCACGACAATAGCGTCGAAAGGCGCATGCTCCGTCCAGCCAGCATAACCATCGCCTATTTTGACCTCCACGTTACCATAACCCAGTTGTTTTAGTCGTGCAGTCGCCGCCCGCCCATGCTCCGGTACAATTTCAATGGTGTATACCCGCTTGACGATTTCAGCCAGCACAGCAGCCTGATAGCCAGAGCCGGTGCCGATTTCCAGCACTTTCATATCTGGTTTAGGTCTGATCACCTGTGTCATGTAAGCCACCATGTAAGGCTGCGAAATAGTTTGCTTGAGCCCTATGGGCAATGCGCCGTCAGAGTAGGCTTCGGCAGCGATGGAAGGAGGTACAAAGAGGTGCCGTTGCACGGAGCGCATAGCATTCAGCACGGCTTTGTCACTTATTCCGCGTCGTTTGATCTGCTGCTCGACCATTCGCTCTCGCTGCGCTTTATAAGCGTCTTCCTGTAGGGGAGCTAACAGCAGTATTATGAAAATGATAATATTAATCGGAGATCCCATCACACCTCTAACCGTCTCATCAAACCTCTTCTTTTATATACTAATGATATAAGAAGAAGTTGACTCAAGCTATTTTATTAAAAAGCCCCGACTCCAGCGGAGACGGGGCTTTTTAAAAGAAATGTGACAGAGTTACGACTTATCGCTTCAACACCAGCTTAAATGTATGCGAGCCTTTCTCACTCACAAGTCTGGCTAAGTACATACCTTCTTTCAGTTCGTGGCCAAGCACTTCTACTGTGGTTAACTCACCTGCTCTGGCGGTACCTGTTTGTAGCTGCTTAATCAGCATGCCCTGCGTGTCATAAAGGCTGATAGTGTAGTTATCAGTTTCACGCATGATGAACTCAATTTTAGACCGCTCACTGAAAGAAGTAGGGTAGGCCTTGGCATGTGTAATGTTCGTGACTTCTGTATTACAAGGAGTGTTGGTAGCTGTCTCCCTGTGGAACTTGATGTTGTCGATAGCTGCCGATCCAGCAAAATCACCTGACCCGTCTCTGCCATCCAGCACCACTTTCATTTTCATAACACCTCTGGTATTCCCCAGGTTGACAAGTTGCTTGCTGTTCATACCAAGCGGCTTCAGGTATACCTTGTTCAGTTCCTTGCCATCCGCGTCATAGAGGTATACCCATGACATATCCTCAAAATTATCCACGCCCACTACTCTAAAGGATTCCATAGTTACAGGCCCCACGGCTGAGAAGTCAAGTATGATTTCGCCGCCCCACTGGGTCGCATCAGGGTAATCATTCTGGTATTGATTAATGATCAGCACTTGTCCCCAGTCTACGGTGTAGAGGTTGGTGTCGTCGCCGGTCGGGTCTTGGGAGTCAAAAATGGCAGCGTAGTTCTCAGGTGCAAATGTGCCGTCTGGGTTACGTTTTCTGCCCGTTATCGCCACTGGTCCGGCCTCGGTGTTAATGCTTGAAATCAGGCCCCTCGGCTGGCTATCAAAGTCGATGGTATGCTGCGTGATTTCCACACCAGTTGAGGCAGGGGTCACCACAACGCTGGTAGAGCCGGAGCAGTCACTATCCTTGTCGGAAACGCTAAGGGTATAGGTCCCCGCTACTTTCACTATAGGGTTTTGCTCCATAGATGTAAAACCATTCGGGCCGGTCCAGGTATATCTTGCGTTTTCAGCGGAGGATGAGCCCGTCAGTTGTAGGGTGCCGGTTGCGCAATCCAACTGGCCGCCGATAGCGCTTACTGTAAGTGCCTCTTCGCGGATAACTTTTACCTCACTTTCAATTTTGCAGCCACTTTTTACATTGGTAACTACCATGGTGTAAATGCCTGGGGTGTTCACGACCGGGTTAAACGTACGCTCGCCCGATACGATGTTGCCTCCGTGGCTTGCCAACCATATCACAGCACCATCACCAGACCCCTCGAGTGTAACAGTACTATTTTGGCAAGTCAGTTTTTTGTCAGGTCCGGCGCTGCCCGTAGGGTATACAGGTGGGTTAATAGTATAACTGCTCGTTGCGGTTAGATTTCCGATTGTCTCAGTTACTACTAAAGTATAATCTCCTGGTTCGGTTACTGTAACAGTTTTGCTATCAGCAGTGTATCCATTTGGTCCGCTCCACTGGTAGGTAATTCCCTCTTGTATGGGTTCTTCATTGAGATAAGCGAAACCAATCATTGTTACAGAATTAGAGCCAGCACAATCAAGCTCTGGAACATTTGTAAAGCCAATTTCGGCAGTTAATATATTTTCCTCCTCACGGGTAACTACTGCAGAATCTTCGAATTTGCATAATCCTCCAGTATCAGTGATTATCAATGTGTAAGTTCCCGGTGCATTCACCACTGGTCTGAGTGTTCGTTCGCCTGAGACAATGTTACCACCATCGCTTGCGACCCATTGTAGGGAGGAGCCACTACTAACTGAACCTTCCAGGGTGACAGTGCTATTCTGGCTGGTCAGTACTTTGTCGGGACCAGCACTACCCTTTGGATTATCATAGGTGCCAACTCTAAATGGCTCGGATGTAGTAGAAAGGTTTCGGATGGTGTCTGTTACCGTAAGAGTATAATTACCAGGCACTTTAACAGCAATCTCCTTATCGTTTGAGCTAAACCCATCAGGGCCGGCCCATTGGTACGATAAGTTTCCTGATGCAGGTTGGTCATTTAATCGAACGTGGCCAGTCATATTGATGGCGTATGAACGAGAACAATCAAGCATAGAACCATTTGAAGATGTAATAAAAGCCACAAGCGGAATTTCCCCCTCGCGGGTAACTATTACATCTTCTCTGAATGTGCACTTGCTTATACGGTCCATAATTGACATTCGATAAGTACCAGGAGTAGCGACGACTGGGTTGAATGTCCAGTGACCCGAAACAATTTCGCCTCCATCAATGGCATCCCATCTTACTTCATACAAACCACTTACCACTGACCCTTCTACTAAGGACCCTTCGAGTGTAACAGTAGGGTTTTCGGCCGTCAGCACTTTGTCGGGGCCTGCACTTCCTTCAGGAGAAGGCATTCGAGAAACGGTCAGTGTCGCGGTTGCTGTTGCTCCAGTGGCAATGTGTGTAGCCACAACCGTATGTTCCCCAGGTTCATTAACGGATACTGCCTGTAGTTGTGGATAGTAGCTATTAGGGCCAGTCCAACTATACATAATCCCTTCTGTTATTTCCTCTCCATTCAGTGTAACGTAGGCATTTAATGTAATAGCATTGCGATCACAATCAAGTTGTTTTGCAGAGCCATAATCGATACGTGCAGCTAATGTATTTTCTTCTTCACGGGTAACTTTCACCGTGTATTCTGTCGAGCATCCTCTTCCATCCTGAAGCTTTAAGGTATAGGTGCCCGGGGCATCCACAATCGGGTTAAGTGTTCTGTAACCTGAAACAAAATTGCCCCCGTCGCTGGCTAGCCATATGGGTTGCCCCGAGTTATTTACAACCGACCCCTCTAACGTAACGGTAGGGTTGTCACGCGTCAGCACTTTATCAGGTCCAGCACTTCCCTCAGGTCTGGGTCTTTGCGAAATTCTATGAGTCGCAGTTGCCGTTAAACCAGTAGCCAGGTGTGTTACCTCAACTGTATAATCACCGGGCTCTGAAACGGTTGCCGCACGTTCTTCTGAAGAATAATCATTAGGGCCAGACCATGTATAAATGACGCCCTCTGTGACCTCATCGCCATTCAGGTAAACATGCGTGTATGCTTGAATAGGTGTGCCATAGCAATCAATTTGTAACACACTTCCAAGGCCGATATATACAGTTAAAACATCTTCTGCTTTGGTAACATTATTTTTTGAATTCGCCTGAAGACTAGTAAGTGGATACAGAAACAAGCATAAGAGGCTAAAAGCAAATAGCTGCCACAGCCGGGAGGAGCCGTAGCAGACTTGGTTCGTAAGAATTGAGTAAGCGTAATTTTTTTTCATAGTAGTAATGTGTAAGTAATTGTTAATCTTTTTTTATAATAAAGTATAGGCAAGGCGGTGCCAGGCAGGGCTTTGGTAAGTCCTGCTCAAATGGCGGAAGTATGTGCCTTGTTTTGGTTTGCCTAATTAGAAATCAGCTGCCTAAATTGGATTCGGGAAATGCAGGTGGAAACTGATTGACTGGAGAAGTAAATTTCTTTTCATAGTTGGATTGAGGTGTAAAATCTAAAAATATTATTTAACCTATATATCGATTCTGCTACAGGGTATAAAAACCTTGAGAACAATGCTATTATGGATGTCTTTTGGATTCCATAACTACCTGTACGGTATTGCATTAATTTTATTTACATGAATTTTGATATTTCTTAATATTTGGTAAAAAATGAGTATAAGTATCATATTACTTAGTGTAAGTGTGATTTATTTGGGTTAGTTTATTGGGGGTATTGCACTGTTTGTAGGTTGAATACAGATAGGTAAATAGCTGATAGCTATCGATATGAAGTAGCAGAATAGATGTAAAACTCTGGAGTAAGCTTAATTTCGGTGCAATTATGAAAAGCAATAGCATTTAACTTATGCGGGAACAGGCCAACTCACAGAACTGTCAGGCCATATGGGATTCATTTTCAATACTAGCGGAGTAGAGCAAATTGTGTACGTTAAATAGTGAGGTTTTAATAGCCTGATTTTTAAGTTTTATGGAATTTCCTTTCCGATTAATCAGAAACTTCCTTTATATTTAAAGCTCATTTCCCTTGTTGGTATATTTCAGGTATGGCTTTTAGTAACATTCAGTCGCTTTTAATTCGGAGCGTAGCGGCGTGCGCTTTATTTCTATCTTTTAGTGCCTGCTCCGGCTTTCAGAACGAAGAGCTGATCGTAGAGGAGGACTGTGAATTACACGTAGAGGTACCTGAAACCTTTACTCCCACCACTGCGACCAAACTTGGTAAAGAGGTCGATTCCCTTTTCACGCATTTGCACAAGCGCAAGGGCTTTAACGGGACAGTGCTCGTGACTAAGTATGACCAGATCATTTACCGCGGCGCTTTCGGGTACGCTGATTTCAAGACGAAAGACACCCTTAGCACTCAGACGGTTTTTCAGCTAGCTTCCGTTTCGAAGCAGTTTACGGCCATGGCCGTAATGATGCTGAAAGAGCAGGGTAAGCTTAATTACGATGACAGCCTGCAGGTATACATCCCCGATTTTCCTTACAAAGGCATAACAGTGCGTCAGCTACTCACGCACCGTTCCGGCTTGCCTAACTATACCTATTTCAGCGAAGAATTCTGGCCAGACCGTAAAGTGGACCTGAGCAATGATGATGTGCTGAGCATGATGGCTGTGCACAAACCCAACATTTATTACCAGCCTGACCGTACCTTCAGCTACAGTAACACAGGCTATGCGTTGCTGGCTTCCGTGGTAGAAAAGGCTTCCGGACAGCCTTTTGCAGAGTTCATGCGGGAGCATATTTTTGAGCCGCTTAAAATGCATGACACCTATACCTTCAACCACGAACTGGTCACCCAAACCGGCCGTGTGGCAACAGGGCACATCGGTGGTCGTCGCAAGCGCCTGCCCGACTACCAGGACACCGTTTTGGGTGATAAAGGAATGTACTCAACCGTAGAAGACCTTTACAAATGGGACCAGGCGCTATACACCCAAAAACTGGTGAAGCGCGAAACGCTGGAGGAGGCCTTTATGCCAACCGGAAAGGTCAACAAGCGGGCAGAGTCCTACGGCTTCGGCTTTCGTCTGAAGCAGGTGGAGAGTGGCGACACTGTAATTTACCATGGCGGCTTGTGGCATGGTTTCAACACTTATTTCCTGCGCAACCCAAAAGACCACAGTTCCATCATTGTGCTCAGCAACCTGACCAATGGCAGCTTGAACTACATGAAGGATGTGCGCAATTTTATGTACCCGGCCCAATCCAAAAATACAAGGAAACAGGCGCGGGTAGCCAGTGCACGCTAAATTTCATCAGATACAGATCATGAAGCAACAACCCTTCCCGACTGATTTTATAGCCTACCTGGCCTCCTCTACACTCGTAGGGGTTAAAGGCGGCGTAGAACGCGAGACTTTTCTAAACATATGGATGGTCGAAGTAGCAGGAAGGGTCTTTGCCCGAAGCTGGATCAAAAGTAACAGAAGCTGGTTCACTGCTTTTTTGGAAGAAGGCGTCGGACAGATTCAATACGGCCAACATGTGCTGAACGTAAGAGGAGAGCAGGTAAGAGACACTAACCTGAACCTGCAGGTAGACGAAGCCTACAAAGCGAAGTACACACAAGAGCACAACCTGCCGTATGTGGCTGGTATCACGCAGCCCGAGTACCACAACTATACCATGGAATTCATTTTTGAAAATCAGTCGATTTAACAGATACTGGCTTCTCTCCCGAATAATATTTTCTGAACAAACAACCAGGTCTTAGGTATTGGTTGTCAACTATAAGTGGGTTGATGACTCACCTGATCCCGATGAAAGCATGTGAAGCTATGTTAAAGCTTTACATGCTTTTTTTATATCTACCTGTGCTGTGCTGCGTAGTTAAAGGCACCCTCAACCAGTCCTGATATTTATGATTACAGCAATCGTTAGTTTTTTGGTAATGCTTAACCCTTTTGCGCTTTTCCTATACTTAAAGCCCATCATGAAAGACCTGTCTGATGAAGATTTCCGATCTGTCTTTATCAAAGCCAGCAGTATTTCCTTTGGCATTTACCTTGTCTTTCTGCTGTTGGGTGACCTGGTGTTTCAGAAAGTGTTCCGCATCAATTTTGAGTCATTCCGGATATTCGGCGGCGTTGTGCTGTTCTCCTTTGCCTATATGTTTATCGTGCAGGGCAAGAAAGCCTTCATCCAGATAAAAGGCGATCTTCACGATCTGGCCTCAGAAATAGCTCTGCCCTTCATGGTAGGCGCCGGTACCATATCGCTTACCGTACTGATGTCAGAGCAGCTGGTGCTGTGGCAAGGGGTGCTTTCGCTAGTCAGTATCATGCTGATCAACTTTGGCATTATCATGGGGCTGAAGTATATACGCCGGAGTATGCACTCCAAAAAAGTGCAGGTAGCTTTTGACAAGAACATGGAGTTGTTGCTGCGTATCAATGGCTTTTTCCTGGGTGCCATCGGTATCGACATGATTGTGTCAGGTATAAGGAACCTGGTTACACCTGAGGTCATGTAATGGCAATCTTATTTGCTTTTCTGGCAGCAACCAGCTTTCTGTAAAACGTATACTTGAAGCTATGTTTGAAATTAATGACCTCCCTAAGTTTTTTCTGGCTTTCTTTCTTGTGTTACCAATAATTTCTCTTGTGCACGAGGCTGGGCATGTATTCTTCGCCTGGCTAATGGGAGGGAAGAACATAAAAGTTTCTATAGGCGCTGGTAAAGTGCTTTTTAGGATAGGTATAGTGGAAGTTCGTAAGTACTATTTTTGGTATGGTCTCTGCACTTTTGAAAACCTGAAGCGAAACGAACGGTTTGCCAACATCCTCATATTTTCGGGAGGAGCATTATTTAATACACTTGCAGCGCTCGTGGTAGTTTACCTCATCGAAAACAAGACACTGGAGCCAGGTATACTCACTTACCAATTCACGTACTTCTCGCTTTATTATGTATTCTTTGCCCTGCTGCCCATGCCTTACCCGGATGGCAACGAGAGCGACGGTAAAGTGATACTTGACCTGATTCGGAACAAGGCGCATTTTAAAACATACCGGGTGGAATGGAATCAGGAAAAAAAGCAGTGGTGCGTGCTGGATCATGACAGGGAGCTTGTACAGGCATTTGAAGGCGAAGAGCAGGCCTTGGAGAAGGCACATGAAGTAGCGCAGCAGAATAGGCCTAGCCGACTGAAAATCTTAAAAAGCGGCAAGGAAACAGAAGTGCAAAACTATCCGAAAATACCCTTGTAATAAATGGGTTGATAGTAATCGTTTCAGGTATACCTGGGTGCTGCTGTGGTAGCCCATAGGGATGAATTGTCGGACTCTATCCATATGGATTTAGCGGCTGTGCGTAAATATTTGAAGGAAGCTCAGCTATGCAATAAGATTATTATGGAAATTGGGGCTTAGTAAGATTCGAAAATCAGATACTGTAAAAAATAAATCAGGTTATGAGTACCAGAGCAAGAGACCAACAGAAGAAGCAGCGCCAAAAAGAGTTTCTGGAAAGAAAAAAACATCAGGAGTCTCTTAAAGCTGCGGCGAAAAAAGCTAAACGCAGTGCATCTAAAAATGACGATGAAATTGATCGGCTACCTGCATCCAAAGACTAAGCTTGTCCCTTTCTTTTACAGAAGGTTATGCGGTAGCCTCCTTTGGTGTTGAAGACCTCTAATAAACAACAGTAGTAGTTTAGCATCTTCTCAATCAGTTTAAAACTAGGCAGGAAGTTATATTTTCTACTACTTTGTATTTTATAGCTTATCTCAAGATAAAAATTATGAAAGGAAATAAAGTGCTTCATTATATACAAGGTGTATTAGAAAATATGCCAACCGATTGGTTGAAGCTTACTACCCACCGACTGGATATTTACAATGAACAATTAGCCAAAACCCAATTCTTAGAGCAGTTTGAAAAACTGTACAAGGACAGCGATTCTGAAACAGCAGCGCTTAGTGAATTGCCCACTGCATTCGATTACATTCGATTGGGACATCCCTTATCTTCTATATTGGAATGGAGTATTGCCAAGATGCATAATCTGAAACCGGAGAATGTTATCAGCTTTTCTTCCAGAACGGTTCCTGTTTTAGCAGTTCTCAGAAAAAACTTACTGGATCATAAGAATACGCAGGTCCTTTATACCGGCGAGTTGCCGGATGCATTCGATGCTGAAGTACTGAAGCAAGTTTATGGTTATAAATTTGACTTAAAGCAGGTTGAGAATATAGAAGAGGTTTCTGAGTTTGATGGTAGTACCATTTTCATTTCGCAGGAAGATGAGATTGGGAAAGTGGACCTCAACCCGACGATTGACTTCTTTGTCCAGGTTCACTCTCAGTTTGGAAGTATCTTGTTGGTGAACGGGGAACAAAATGAGCGCTATATCTCTGAAATTCAGCATGTGCGAAGAAGAGAAACCATTGCCATGACGCCGGCTAATAGTTTTGCTGCCCTGCAGCAGCTTACAGGAAAACCTTCTTCTGATCATAAGCAGCGTGATGTTGCCAAGAACAAAGCCCGTGTAGTAGAGTCAATCAGAAAGATTAACGGTACTAATACAAAAGCGCTCGCTGCTTCATCCGGCCTGTCTATGCAGTATGCCATCATGATGGGGCTGGTACACGAGGCCCTGGAAAGACATAAAGGCAAGGGTATCCGATTTATTGTTCCCCCCAATTGCTATGGTGGAACAAACGACCAGGCAAGACGAGTAGCTGCTTGTTTGGATAATGTTGAAGTGGTGGACTTACTTGTTGATGGGGAGCACGATATGGTTCAAAGTATTGATACCGTGCTGGACAGGATTGCCAGCCAGGATGCTGTCCCATACATCATCGCTGAGATTCCAACAAACCCGAGGGTCGAGGTTCCGGATCTTCAAAAACTAAGAGATGTTCTAAGTAAAGAGCGCAAGACTGCAGCCGGTGAAGTTGCGATCGATCCGGTCTTTATCCTGGATCAGACATTTTGCCCGAATGTGCAGTTCGCAAGTGAAGAGGGTATACTCTCCACGGTCAGGACAATCTCCTATGTGAGCGGATCGAAATTTCCGAGTGGCGGGAAAGTTACTGCCGGCTACTGTGTAGCAAACACAAAGGCCGAAGCTTTGCTCGAAAAGATAGAAAAGCACCTGATACTCTGTGACAACGAGGCTACTGATCTTCAGATGGAGATACTGGCAGAGCAGCTGCCTTCCATGAATCAACGAATTGCAGATGCTTATAAGAACACTCGTGACTATGTAAACTTTATCAAAGAGGTTTTGCCAGCGGCTAAAATCAATTTCGTTTCCGAAGAACTGGCGCAGGAAGGATTTACGCCATCCGTGTTTTCACTGGATCTTCCTACGAAGGGGGATACCGATGCAGAAAGAGAAGCCTATAAAAGGGAGTTGAATTTAAAACTGATCAATTTAATGATCGAAGAAATTCCCCACGAAAGTAAATACTGCGTGAGCTACGGGCAACTGAAAGGATGTTATTGGACTATACCTGCAACATCTACTCAAGGGACAACGAAAGAAGACGATAAGGACTATATTGCCCGTGTAGCATTATCTCCTGACATGGACCTTGAACTGCATAAAAAGGTATTTTTAGATTTCGTGGAGCAGATTTAAGCTTTCTGTAACGCACCATTGCAACCTGTCGCAGTGGTGCGTTACTTTTTATGGGAAACACATCCTGAAGAGTAACCTAAGAACATAAAAAAAGCCGGTTCAGGTATACCTGAACCGGCTTTTTAGTAGTCCGTAGGGGAATCGAACCCCTGTTGCCAGAATGAAAATCTGGAGTCCTAACCCCTAGACGAACGGACCGTTCTACTGTATTGCGGGTGCAAATATACAAGCTGATTTTTAGTATGCAAAATTATTTTTCGAAAAAGTGGAAGTTCTGCACCGTTCCCGCTTTTGATGCCCTGGCAGGTGATTCCTGCAGATAACGAGCGGTAACTTTTGTAAACTTCGTCTTATCTTGTGCCGTTATACTTTCATCCATAAAAGAGATAAATACTATGTCGAAAAGAGCACTATATACCGGCGTAACGCCTGAGGCTTACAATGAACTGAAAAGCAAACTTCAGACCTATGGCATGAACTTACAGGGCAACAGCGGACGCATAAACGAGAAGGGTGTCAATGCCAACTTCAACTATAATCCTGAGGCAAAGTCGCTTGAGATTAGTGACCTGTCAGTAGGATTTCCGGCCAGTATGATGATCAGCGCCGACAGTCTGATGCAGCGCATGAGCGAGATGATCACCAAGTACGGTGGTCGTGCAGAGGGGTAGGTTATATCCTGTCGCGCATAATGCCGTATAAGAAAATCACTTGAACTTAATACCTAAACGAAACCGAGTATAACTATGGAAAACGATAACAAGAGCAACCAGAATGCCGGTAATGGCGGACAAAGCCAGGGCAAGAAGGAACAAAGTGCTCTCAAACTTCTACAGCCACATGATATGTCCAAAACAGTGGAGTCAGCTATGCATGTGTTCCAGGGCAAACACGATAAACTGCCTGAGCTATTGCACGATGTTGGAAAACTGGTGTTGCAAGGTGCCCGCCGCATGAGCACGACACAGCTTATCCTAACGGCTGGTGCTGTGACACTGGGCGCTGTGCTGGTCGCCAAATATGTAGCTGACCAGGATTTTGATTTAGAGGCTTAGTAAGCAACTCATGCTAATAGAAACCCTTCGCTTAAATCGTGAAGGGTTTTTTTGTGCAAATCCATTTCTGGTACGGCCTTTGTAATTGGTTCTATATAGCAAGTAGCTATATTTACCAGAGTGTTTCTAACCTTTTTTATTCAATACTATGAAAAAAGTATCTTTTATCGCCCTTGTGTTTTTGCTGGCAGCTATGTTTCCGGCAATGGCCCAGCAACAGATCATGCCTCCGCTTATCAGTGTGAACGGAATAGGGGAGGTGAAACTTGAACCAAATGAAGTCGTGATAAGCCTGGGAGTGGAAACACGCGAGAAGACCCTGGATCAGGCCCGGAAGCAAACCGATAAGCAAGCCGCTGCCATTATTGCCTACCTGCGCAAGCAGGGCGTGGATGCCAAAGATATCCAGACTTCTTTTGTGAACCTGCAGCCTATCTATTCAGGTAACGAATTTGGGAAAGCACAGCCCGAATTTTACATGGCCCAGAAAACCATGACCATTGTTATCAGAAAAATCAACAGGTTTGACGAACTGCTTACAGGTTTGTACGACAATGGGGTGAACCGCATCGATAACATCTATTTCAGAGTTTCAGACATTGAGAAGCACCGTGCTGAAGCCCGCAAGAAAGCGGTGGCCGACGCCAAACAAAAAGCCAATGCCCTGACAGCTGAACTAGGTGCTAAAGTGGGTAAGGTGTACTCCATCAACGAACATTCTTCTAACGGCTCTCCGCGGATAGGCTATGCGAAAATGTCGATGGATATGGAAATGGCACAAAGTGGCGGTCCGTCCATAGCAGGAGGGGAAGTGACGGTGACTTCTAATGTTAACGTGAGTTTTGTGATAGAGCAGTAGACTTTAATAGGTAACTAAACAAAGAAGAGCTCCCTGGTACAGACCAGGGAGCTCTTCTTTGTTTGGAGCAGGTATAAAGCGAAACGGATTCAGCTTATTTCTGAAAATGCTCCATTGGTTTAAGGTTTTGCTGATCATCCAGCAGAAAACTTAGTGGTTTGCCAGGTTCAGCGAGTATCTCATTTTCGCGGATGTCCCAAGGTTTGAGCATTTCCTCTAACATATGGGCATAAGCGGTCAACTCCCAGGGGTTGAAAATCTCGTTCGTCACATCATCGATAATGGTGTCAAGGGTGATATGCGTATCCTCCGGCTTGAGTGGTCGCTCAAAGTATTCGGGCACTACATTAAAGATATAAGCCGCATAGAATACACGTGCTTTAAACTCAGCCACCTGTACCGGATGCAGCTGTTGGCCCTGTGTCAGGCGGTAAAGTTTGCCAAGGGCTCTGCCAATGATGCCATTGTCGAGGAGCGTGCACACAAGCACGACCGGTCCCAGCTTGATGCTAAAGGCCATGGTCGTCAGCTCGTCCTGGTATTCAAAAGGCAGCTCATCTTCCGTAGGGCTCACTTCCAGCATAAACAGGGAGCAGGGTAGAAAATCGGAAAACTCCATTGGCACCCGCATAGACTGCAGCACCTTGAAGAATTCGCGGAATTTGCCCAGCATTTTTGGGTTCTCACTCACCGGGTTCTGCGGCATGATCAGCGGGTCCGCCTCCTTGATCAGCTCCGTGATCAGCGTACCATAATACATCTTACCAATCCACTGGAATAGTTTTTTTGGCTCCAGCGCCTGCAGTCCGTCCAAACCTGTTTCTGTGGCTTTGGCTATTTCTTCCTCAAGCGGAATAACATGATGGGTATGGCAGTGGTCGCAGCAGGGGATGGTGAGATCACCGTATGTGCTGACGCTCTTGTCGAGCATGAGCAGCTCTTTATCGCGCAGGTTATACCTGTCCTGCAGCCAGGTAGCAAATACTGGGGTTCGGTTCTCAGGTTCGGTATGTGCCCCGCACAAAAAGCAGTGCTTCTCGCTAAACTGCATGTTCGGGAACGGGTCGTATAATTTCAACTCAGTCATAATCGCGTCATTTGAGGGTGCAAAGATACGAAGAAGAGCTTGTCTGAATCAGGATTTACAGGATTTATGGATTTACAGGATTTTCGTGCACGATTGTCGTCCGGCTGCCCCCTTTGCAGGGTAAAGCCGTTAAGCTCCAGCAAATTCTCCCCTTGAGGACAAGCGAGACGCGTGTCGAAACTTTCGAGCGAAGCTCTCAGAAGGGGGAAGGGCTGCGGATGAATTGTAAATAAGTTCGCTACTGGCAACTTAGCACCGAATTTACACCCCTATAATCCCCTCAAGGGGATAATTTCAGACAGAACTTAACGGCCTTACCTTCGAGGGGGACTAAAGTAACTGCCAGTTCGAAGGTATAAGTATCATAGTTTCAGTATAAAGACCACACATTTCGCTGACACGCATTGAAAAACTAACTCGCACGGTAGCTATGAAACAAGTAGCAGCGCCAGGTGCGCAAAATGACTACCCACTGTTCGAGCGTTCAGCGAGTTTGGGGAGTCTTGATTTTTTTGCTTACTTTTTTCATCAAGGAAAAAAGTAAGGCCCGCCCGGCCAGGGCAAAATCTGCCCGCCCGGCTAGGGCATGCAATGAAACATCAAACTTGCTATACCTGCAACCTACTGTACGCTAGAAAAAAGAAGAAATGATCTAAGAAAGGAAAGAAAAGTTTAACAGCAAGCCTATAAGCCGGGTTCTGTCATCAGGCCGAAGCCCAACGTCTTATCATTTATCTAGGCCTGCACTCGCGCACAGGCTCCATCGACCTACCCACTGACATCGGACGAGCAGCCCTTAGCCCCGCCGAAGCGAGACGCTGTCAGCCTATTTGGTCTTTCAACTCCTAAGGTTTACCCAGCCGGACTGGTCACCCAGCCGCTGGTGCGCTCTTACCGCACCTTTTCACCCTTACCGCGGCCGAAGCCGAGGCGGTAATTTTCTGTGGCACTGGCTGTAGCCTTCCCGTCTCCCGGAAGGCCCCTTCCCGTTAGGAAGTAGGATGCTCTATGTTGCCCGGACTTTCCTCTCCTCCCTTGCGGGAGCAGCGATAAGACGGCTTGCTGTTAAGCTTTCTATACCTGCAAAGGTATGATTAATTGTTGATGGTTAAATTGTTAAATTGTTGAAATGAGCTTATCGTTCCAATCACGCTGATTCATTTTGTGGCAGAGCAATCTCTCTGAACTTAAATCGAGGGAAGCAAAATGCGTGTTGAAAAATACCAACACTTTAACCATCAGCAATTTAACAATCACCTAAGTCTCACTAACGTTGCGCCATACCCGAACTTCTCTTTTTTGGCGTCTTCGAAGAAGCGGATGCCCGGGGTGCGACTCAGTATCTTTTGAATCTCCTTGCGGAGCACGCCGTTGCCTGAGCCGTGAATAAACACAATCTCGTGCATGTTGGCGGCCATGGCGCGGTCCAGTGCATCCTGAAAACGATCCAGTTGTAGCCTCAGCATGGCGCTGTTGCTCATACCAGTATGGTCTTCCACCAGTTTTTCGATGTGCAGATCTACTTCGTGCTCGGGTGCCTGTACCTTCACGTTTTCCTGTGCAGCAGGCTTCTCTGAGAGTTGCTCTTTTATCTTGTCAGTGTCTACGGCAACAGGTTTGCTGTCAAGCTGGAAGAGGTAGGCCTCTTTGTTGAGTACCGGAGCGGTCTTTTTGCTCTTGTAGAAAGAGTTGGCACGGAACTGCACCTTCTTCGTAACTGGCTCAAACAAGCTCGGACTGCCATTGCGATGCTGCAAAAACTGCACGATCAGTGTCGGCCACTTTTCGAAGTCTTTCATGTGGTAGTGACTCACTACACGGCTGGCTTTCGGGGCCAACTTGTCGTTCTGCAAACCGCGGTACTGATTATTGCGCTCTTCGCCACTTGCGAAGAGCACATCGTAGTCTGTGTTATTTACTACTGTGGCAGCCAACAGTTCATCTGACTGGTGCACCATGGCCAGGTAAATCCCTTTTTCGGCCAACACGGGGGCCGGCGGTTCCTTGCGGGTAGCCGGCTTTGCGTAGGGCTCAGGCTCGGTATTGCGGAAAGCCTTGGCTTCTTCCGGCGCAATCAACACAATCTCACGACGTGACACAGGTATAGTGAAGTCGTTGTCGATGGCGACCTCTACAATGTTATTATCCAGTATGCGGGTGATGATGCCTTCCTCTCGTCCTGACATCAGGCGCACGCGATCTCCTACGTTCATATTTTCGTTGCTCGTTATCGTTAGTGGTTGTTCATTAGTCACAAGCATAAAGCCTGTGCTGAGGTATAGCGTTGTTTGCTATACCTTATTATACAAGTACAAATTGACTTTACACAAAGATACGATTTGTGCGGCGGAATAATCGTGCCGATTTAGAAGTATACCGGATGGAAGCGCAGCCCGTCTGTGCGGTTGTACTCCAGGGCGGGAGCAGGAATTTTGATGATGCTGAGCACGTATAGCGTGGTGTTGAGCACTTTGCTGCGGCCTTTGAAGTGCATCAGGTTGAGGTCAGGGCTGAGGTAGAACTGGCGGCGGGCATTGAAACCGCGTGCCTTGTTCAGCTCCGGATCATTGTATACCATACCTTGTGCACCATAGCCAACCGCTATGCTCAGCCACTTGGGGTACCTGCTCTCTTCTTTCAGAAAGCTGCCTACATTGACGGAAAGCCAGTAGGTCTGCCCATTGTAGTCTTTCAGAACCTGCTCCGGCAGGGTACTACCCAGCACATTGGGACGCTCTTCGGCGTACCGGGTGGTCTGGAAAGAAAACTTTGGCATGATGCGCACCTCTCGCCAGGCTAGCTCCTGAGCCACCACCGCAGCCGAACCTACCGTGTTGGCAATCGCATCGCCCACTGAGGCGCCGTAGTCAGACTGAAAACCGTCGAAGATCTCAATAGGCGTTTGTAGGATGATACCGGTCAAACCGCCGTACAAAATCGCTTTTTTATCGGGTACTCCAGCCCAGCGCAGCAGGTCTATACCTGCACGGCTCTGGTGAAAGGCACCCCAGAAATGACCGGCTTTGTCCATCTGCTTCCATTGGCGGTTGTCATTGAAAAAGTGGAAACTTGTGCGCTCCTGATCGCTATACCAAGCCTTGTTCAGTGAAACCAGCATGGCCGTGTAACCGACCGTAAAGCCACTGCCGAGTAGCAGCAGACGTCCTTTGTCTGGCGCTGCGTTGGTGCTGTCAGGTATAGCAGCCATGCCCTGCATGGGTTGGAGCAGAAGCATACATGAAAGCCAGAGAAGGAGCAGGTTTCGCGACATTGCGTGGCAAATATACACATACCTGTCAAAATCAGCCTGTCCCTTTACCTCAGATCAGCTGCTTTAATCTATTTCTAATCTATTTTTAATATGCCTTTAATAGAGCCACCATACTTTCGTCCTTATTTTGGTTTAAACCTTTTATGAAACGGACTTTACTTCTTTCAGCTTTTATTACCATACTTTCTTTTACAGCTTACGCCCAGGAAACAGCTATACCTGACACAAGCCAGCAGCAGGCTCCAAAGCCACTCAAACTGAACCACGCAGAGCCTCTGTACATTGACCTGATCCGGGATCTTGGCGCCCACAAAGGGGAAAAGGAGTGGAACATCGGTGCCGGCATGACCGACAACCTCGGCTACGACCGCTATGAATTTCTGGTGGAATACGAATGGGCACCGATCGACAGGCTGGGACTGGAGATTGAAGTACCGGTGTCGGTTTACACAACCAACAGCAAAGACCGTCGCCCGGAGGTGAACCGTCCCTCTGACCGCATCGAGTCGCTGAAGCTGGCGGCGCAGTATACCTTTCTGGTGAACAAGCGGTTTAATACGTCCATGGCCTTGGGTACCATCACTGAGTTCGAACTGAAGGAACTCAATCGCATCCGCCGGGATGATGTGTTTCAGGGATTTCTGTTTAACCCCTTTCTAGTGGCGGCCAAAAAGTGGGGCAGCAATTTTCACTCACTGATCTATACCGGTCCGCGGGTGTTCAATCACTTTGGCCACAGCGGGCTTGAAACCAGTTACGAAATCAACACCAGTGCACACTACATGATACCGAACAGCCGCAACTTTGTAGGCCTTGAGGTAAACAAGGAAATGCAGGGCGGACACATGGACATGGTGCTGCGTCCGCAGATGCGATTGGTGATCAACGAGGGCCTAATGATCGGTATTGTGACAGGTATACCGGTTACAAAAGAGCGGGAGCGCATGAGCACCTTTTTCCGACTGATTTACGAGCCGGGGCACAAAAAGCACTAAGGCCAGACAGGCATAGCAAGAGGTTTTCTAATCAGATTAAAGTTTAGGTTGTTGTTTATTTGGTAGCGTCACTGTTTAACGGTGGCGCTATTTTTTGCTATCTGCCTAACTGTAGGTATATTAGTGTTTTGTAATATGTTGCAGAGGCTGTAGTCAAGAAGGTATAAATAACGCTGTTTATCCTTCGAATTTGCAATATAACCTTATCCTGAAAAAGCCTGTATTAAGGGATGTTTTCAAAACGGCAGGTCGCTTCATTTCCAGTCTGCCATTCGTCTATACCTGATTATTATAGTGTTGCTTATACCTGTGGCGCATCGGTGTTTCCCTTTTCGCCCTTTATCCATAAAAATATAGTGCAGCTATACCTTACATCTCACCTTATATGAAAATCAAAAAAGTACTTGTCGCTAACCGCGGCGAAATTGCCATCCGTGTGCTCAGAGCCTGTACGGAGCTTAATATCCAGACGGTGGCCATTTATACCTATGAAGACCGCTACTCCCTGCACCGCTACAAAGCTGACGAGGCTTACCAGATCGGCAAAGACAACCAGCCGCTGCAGCCCTACCTCGACATCGACGGCATCATCGCCATCGCCAAAGAAAATGGAGTAGACGCCATTCACCCGGGCTACGGATTCCTTTCCGAAAACCAGCATTTCTCCCGCAAATGTGCTGAGAACGGTATCATCTTCATTGGTCCACGGCCGGAGGTGATGGGGGCACTGGGCGACAAGGTGTCGGCTAAGAAAGTGGCAGTGAGCTGCGATGTGCCGATCATCCAGAGCAATGACCTGGATCTGAACACCTATGACACCGCTTTGGAAGAGGCGCACCGCATCGGTTATCCGCTCATGCTCAAGGCTGCAGCCGGTGGCGGCGGTCGCGGTATGCGTGTGATCCGGGACGACGAGCAATTGGAGAAAGGCTTTTTTGAAGCGAAGAACGAAGCCCTGAAAGCCTTTGGCGACGATACGCTCTTCCTGGAGAAGTACGTGGAGAATCCGAAGCACATTGAGGTGCAGATCGTCGCCGATAACTTTGGCAACATCACCCATCTGTTCGAGCGCGACTGCTCGGTGCAGCGCCGCTTCCAGAAAGTGGTAGAAGTGGCCCCAGCTATCAGCCTGAGCGAAGAAACCCGCCACCAACTCTACGACTACGCCATCCGCATCTGCAAAGCCGTAAACTACAACAACGTGGGCACGGTGGAGTTTTTGGTGGAGCCGCATAACAATAACATCTACTTCATCGAAGTGAATCCGCGTATTCAGGTGGAGCACACCGTGACAGAAATGATCACCGGCATCGACCTGATCAAAACGCAGATCTTCATCGCCGACGGCTATACCCTGGATCACGAGGAAGTATTGCTTGGTCCGCAGCACACCGTGCGCGCAAACGGCGTGGCTATCCAGTGCCGCATCACGACCGAAGACCCAGAGAATGATTTCAAACCGGACTACGGCACCATCATCGCCTACCGCAGTGCCGGTGGCTTTGGCATTCGTTTGGACCAGGGCAGCGTGTACCAGGGTGCCAAGATCAGTCCGTTCTTCGATTCGCTTCTGGTAAAAGTATCTGCACAGGCACCGACCCTGCGCCACGCCGCCATGAAGATGTCGCGCACGCTGGATGAGTTCCGAATCCGTGGCGTGAAGCAGAACATTCAATTCCTGCAGAACATCATCAATCACCCAACCTTCATCTCCGGTGACGCGACCGTGGATTTTGTGAAGAATCACTCAGAGCTCTTTGTGTTCCGCAAGAGCAAGGACCGCGCAACCAAACTCCTCAGTTTCCTGGCTGATGTGATCGTAAACGGTCACCCGGACGTAAAAAAACCAGATCCGGACAAAGTGCTTTCCAAACCGGATTTCACGGGTTTCAACCTGAATAAAAACTACGAGCGCGGCACGAAGGACCTCCTGACAGAGATTGGGCCCGAGGAGTTCTCGAGGTGGCTGCGCAACGACAAGCAGATCCACTATACCGACACCACTTTCCGCGATGCGCACCAGTCGCTGTTGGCGACCCGTATGCGCTCTTTTGATATGCTCAAGATAGCTGAAGCCTATGCCAAGGATCATCCGCAGACTTTCAGCATGGAAGTATGGGGCGGCGCCACGTTTGACGTGTGCCTGCGCTTCCTGCACGAGGATCCGTGGCGCCGATTGGCTGAGATCCGGGAGGCTGTGCCGAACATTTTGCTCCAGATGCTGATCCGCGGTTCGAACGGGGTAGGGTATAAGGCCTATCCGGACAACCTGATCGAGTCGTTCGTGGAGAAGTCGTGGGAGACGGGCGTGGACATTTTCAGAATCTTCGACTCGCTCAACTGGATGAAGAGCATGGAGCCCTGCATCGACTTCGTGCGAAAGCGCACAGGCGGTCTGGCGGAGGGTACACTTTGCTATACCGGCGATATTCTCAATCCGAAGAAAACCAAGTATAATTTAGAGTACTACCTGCAACTGGGCAGACAACTCGAAGAAGCTGGGGCACACATTCTGGCTATCAAAGACATGGCTGGTTTGCTCAAGCCATACGCCGCCCAGGTGCTGGTAGAGGCGCTGCGTGACACCGTGAAACTGCCAATCCACTTGCATACACACGACACATCAGGTATACAGTCAGCCACGTACCTCAAAGCCATAGAAGCAGGTGTGGATGTGGTGGACGTGGCTTTGGGTTCTATGTCTGGCCTTACCTCGCAGCCGAACTTTAACTCGATGGTGGAGGCCATGCGTTTTCAGGAGCGGCACCGAGAGTTCGACCAGAAGAGCCTCAACCGCCACTCCAACTACTGGGAAACGGTGCGGGAGTACTATTATCCTTTTGAGTCTGGCTTGAAAGCAGGAACGGCCGAGGTATACCACCACGAAATTCCGGGCGGACAGTATTCTAACCTGCGTCCGCAGGCCAATGCGCTGGGCTTGGGTGATAAGTGGGAACTGATCAAAGAGACCTATGCGGAAGTGAACCAGTTGTTTGGGGATCTGGTGAAGGTAACGCCAAGTTCCAAAGTAGTAGGCGACATGGCGCTATACCTGGTGTCAAACGGCCTGACGACAGTGGATGTGCTGGAGCGTGGCGAGCAGATTTCCTTCCCGGAATCAGTGCAGTCACTGTTTCGCGGTGATCTGGGCCAGCCGGTGGGCGGTTTCCCGAAAAAGCTGCAGTCTATTGTCCTGAAAGACGAGCAGCCATACGACGGGCGTCCGAACGAGCACCTTGCGCCGATCAATCTGGATCAGGAATTCAGGGAGTTTCAGGAGAAGTTTGGGGAGCATACCAAGTATACCGACTTCCTCTCGTACCAGCTTTATCCCAAGGTATACGAGGCCTATCACAAACACTTAGAGCAGTACGGCAACGTTTCCAAGATCCCGACGCGCCTTTTCTTCTACGGCATGCAGCCGGGCGAAGAGGCCATTATCGACATTGCCCGCGGCAAGTCCATCGTGATCAAATACCAGTCGCTGGGCCATGTGGACGAGGACGGTATGCGCACGGTGTTCTTCAAGCTCAACGGCCAGACGCGAAACATCGAAGTGCGTGACAAGTCCGTGAAAGTGGAGCGGGTACAGCACCAGAAAGTAGACAAAGGTAATCCGAAGCACATCGGGGCACCGCTGCAGGGGCTGCTTTCAAAGATTCTGGTGGAGAAAGACCAAGAGGTGAAGAAAAACACGCCGCTGTTTGTGATCGAGGCTATGAAGATGGAAACGACCATCACAGCTTCAGAAGCCACCAAGATTGCCGATCTGCATTTGCCGGAAGGCTCTTTGGTGAACACCGACGATCTGGTGGTTAGTTTATCGTAGCCATCCAAAGTATAAACAGGAAAAGCCACCAAACCTGCAAAGGCGGTGGCTTTTCTTTTTGCTATCGTAAACCTTCGGGCGCTATATCTAGTACGCTACAGAAGCCATTAGAAAACATTTCGGCATAAAAGCCTGATTTATACTTGCAGATATGCTGCATGCATACTATTTTTGATCTGTAGCGCAAAAGGTGCTACTCGTCTTCGTAGTCAAGGCCTGCAAACTTGTTATACGCCTGTTGCAACTCGGCAAATGCGTGCATGTTGCCTTCCTGACGGCTGATCAGCATTCCTTTTTTGTAGGTTTGCTCGGCTTTTTCAGGTTGTCCAAGCTCAGCGTATAAGCTGGCCGCATGGTAGTAAGTGCCTACGTAGCGCTCGTGCTCAGACAGCAGTTTCTCGTAAAACTCCATCGCTTTTTGCGGTTCGGATCCACGTAACTCTGTCGCTATTGCATAGATCGTGAATGGATCGTTCGGGTCTTCTTCGTAGAATTTGAAGAGCTGTTCTAATCTATTTTGAGACATTTCTATTTGGCTATATTTTAACTAACTTCGCACAAATCTAATTTTAAATAAGCTAACATTTCTAATCATGAAAATATTAGTTTGCATCAGTAACGTTCCGGATACTACATCCAAGATCAACTTTACTGGAGATAACAAAGAGTTCGACAAGAACGGGGTACAGTACGTGATCAACCCTTGGGATGAGTACGCCCTGACCCGCGCCATTGAGCTGAAAGAGGCCAAAGGCGGCAGCGTAACCGTGCTGAACGTGGGCGAAGCCGACGCTGAGCCGAACATTCGCAAGGCACTAGCCATTGGCGCCGACGACGCCATCCGCGTGAACGCACACCCGAAAGACGCTTTCTTCGTGGCGCAGCAGATTACTGCCGTGGCCAAAGAGGGAGGTTATGATATGATCCTGATGGGCAAGGAGTCCATCGACTACAACGGCTTCCAGGTACACAACATGGTAGGCGAGATGATGGGCATTCCGTCTGTTACGCCAGCCTTCAAACTGGACATGGTAGACGATAGCACGGCACGTCTGGAGCGTGAGATCGAAGGTGGTAAAGAAGTGGTGGAGGTAAAACTGCCTTTCGTAGCCAGCGCTCAACAGCCGATGTGCGAGCCCCGCATCCCAAACATGCGCGGTATCATGACAGCCCGCACCAAACCACTCAAAGTGGTGGAAGCAGCAGGTGGTGAAGCCAAGTCGGAGTACGTGAACTACAGCAAGCCCGAGAAAAAGAGCGGCGTGAAGCTGATTGAACCGGAGAATGCCGGCGAATTGATTAAACTATTGAGAAACGAAGCTAAAGTACTGTAATATGTCTGTATTAGTATTTGTAGAAGGTCTGAACGGAGAGATCAAGAAGTCCTCACTCGAGGCAGCATCCTACGGCAGCCAGGTAGCGCAGGCCATGGGCACAACCGCTACAGCGGTAGCCATTGGTGAAGTACACGAAGAGGCGCTGGCCAAACTGGGCGAGCAGGGCATCAGCAAGGTGTTGTACGACGCCGATGACCGCCTGAAGCAGTTTGTAGCTGACGCTTACGTAAAAGTGATCGCGACAGCGGCCCAGCAGGAAAGCGCCAAAGTACTGGTGTTCTCCAACTCTAACATTGGCGCGGCGGTAGGCTCTAAGCTGGCTGTTCGACTGAACGGCTCACTGGCTACCAACGTAACTGAACTTCCGAAGATTGACGGTGGCAACTTCACGGTGACACGCGGTGTGTTCTCAGGCAAGGCGTTTGCGGACGTAAACCTGACATCTGATGTGAAGATCATCGCCGTTAAGAAAAACAGCACCGACATTATCAGCAACGGAGGCTCAACTGCTACAGTAGAGAAGCTTTCAGCTGACCTGGCGGAGTCTGATTTTGCTGCCGCTCCAAAGGAGACAGTGATGCAGGACACAGGCGGTGGCGTGTTGCTGCCGGAAGCTGAGATCGTCGTGTCTGGTGGTCGTGGTATGAAAGGCCCTGAGAACTGGCACCTGATCGAGGAACTTGCTAAAGAACTGGGTGCTGCAACCGCTTGCTCCAAGCCTGTTTCTGATATCGGCTGGCGCCCTCACCATGAGCACGTTGGCCAGACGGGTATCACTGTAAGCCCTAACCTGTACATCGCTGCGGGCATCTCTGGTGCCATTCAGCACCTGGCAGGGGTTAACTCTTCTAAAGTGATTGTCGTTATTAATAAGGATCCGGAAGCGCCGTTCTTCAAAGCCGCTGATTATGGCATAGTTGGCGATGCGCTCGAGGTACTTCCTAAATTAATAGAAGCTGCAAAAGCTTTAGACAAATAGAACAAGAAGAGCTTAATTGTGAAAAAAATACAGCTAGAGATACTCGGGCTCTCCTCCAGCCAGTCACAGACGGGATCGTTTGCACTGGTGCTGGGAGAGCGTGATGGAAACCGCAGGCTGCCGATCATCATCGGTATGTTTGAGGCGCAGTCCATCGCTATACAGATAGAGAAAATCAACCCAAACCGTCCGCTCACGCACGATCTGTTCAAGACCTTTGCCGAGCAGATGAGCGTGAACATCACCGAGATCCTGATCTCAGACCTGAAAGAGGGCGTGTTCTATTCCAAGATCATGTGCACTGATGGCGAGAAGGAGTTTGAATTGGATGCGCGTCCGTCCGACGCCATTGCGATCGGTTTGCGGTTCGGGGTGCCTATCTACACGGTGGAAAGTGTGCTGTCAGAAGCTGGCATTATTTTGAGCGATCTGGAAGAGGAAGAGGACGAAAACGAAGAAATGACTGTAAAGAGCAGCTCTTCATCGACTCCGAGTGCCAAGGAGCCGCTCAACCAGACGTCGGTTGATGACTTGAACAAGATGCTCAACGAGGCCCTCGAAAAAGAGGACTACGAGCGTGCCGCTAAGATCCGTGACGAGTTGAACAAGCGAAACTAGCATAACATACGCTATACTTTAAAAGTCCTGTGCCTATATGGCACAGGACTTTTTGTTTTAACAGATATTCGGCTTACTTTTGGCCAAATTTTGTCCCACAGCATGTTCGATATTTTCAGAGGGCTTCTTGGCCTCCTAGCCATTATTGCCATTGCCTTTGCGTTCTCTAAAAGCCGTAAAAATATAGATTGGAGACTCGTCGGCTACGGCGTTTGCCTCCAGATTCTGTTTGGCGTATTGGTTACCCAAGTACCCGTCGTGGCAAAAGGCTTTGCCTACGTGAGTGAAGGCTTCGTAACCTTTCTGGATTTCTCGCAAGCGGGCGCGCAGTTTCTTTTCGGTAATCTGGCAGACCCATCCAAGAATAGCGGACTCGGCTTTATTTTCGCCTTCTCGGTTCTTCCAACCATCATTTTCTTTTCCACGGTATCAGCTGGCCTGTACTACCTCGGTGTGCTCCAGAAGATCGTGTACGGCATCGCCTGGGTGATGTCGAAGGTGATGCGCCTGTCAGGTCCTGAGAGCCTTTCTGCCGCTGGCAACATCTTTTTAGGACAGACAGAGGCACCATTGCTTGTTCGTCCGTTTATCGCCCGCATGACGCGCTCCGAACTGATGTGCCTGATGACAGGCGGTATGGCGACGCTGGCCGGTGGTGTACTGGCGGCTTACGTTTCTTTCCTCGGCGGAACTGATCCGGCGCAGAAAGCCATCTTTGCGGCACACCTCCTCACGGCCTCTATCATGAACGCGCCTGCAGGTATAGTACTCGCCAAAATCCTGGTGCCTGAAACAGAGCACGAAGAAATCACGAACAAGCTCGAAGTAAACGAAGAGCAGCTGGGTGTGAACCTGATCGACGCCCTCTCAAGAGGAGCTGGGGACGGTCTGAGACTAGCCGCTAACGTTGGTGGTATGTTGCTTGCTTTCATTGCCGTTATCGCTTTGGTTAACTACATCCTGACAGACATGATCGGTGTTTGGACCGGACTGAATGAAATGGTAGTAGCCAGCACAAACGGTCAGTTCAACGGCTTCTCGCTGCAATATATTCTGGGTCAGATCTTCCGGGTGTTCGCTTTCATCATGGGTGTGCCATGGGCCGATACCTTACAGGTGGGCAGCTTGCTCGGACAGAAAACCGCCATCAACGAATTTGTAGCTTACCTCGACCTGGCTAACATGAAAGAAGCGGGTACATTGGGTCCAAAAGCCTTGGTGATGGCAACTTATGCCCTGGCTGGCTTCTCTAACTTCAGCTCCATTGCCATTCAGATCGGTGGTATTGGCAGCATGGCTCCCAATCAGCAGGGGCAGCTTTCCAAACTTGGCTTCATCGCCTTGCTTGGTGCCTCCCTGGCCTGTATGATGACCGCTACTGTGGCAGGTATGCTGTTTGGACTAGACTTCTAAAATAGAAACTATATCTACAAAAAAGGCTCCCGCTATACCTAAGCGGGAGCCTTTTTTATGGTTGTACAGGTATAGCTATACCTTGCTTATACCGGTATCTGAGTTTATACCTTGTCGTTTCCGGTTTGGGTAGTAGCGGCAGGACCATCGGGGTTTTCAGGCTGCGGCTCGTCCCGTGTATCCACTGTTTCTTCAGAAGGAGTCTTCTCTTTGCCCTGTGAAGCCACCTGACCATTGTGCCGGCGTTCTTCCTCCTCTTCGCGCTCTTCGTCTTCTACCTTCTTGGCATCGCGCATCAGTCGGTTAGCAAAGATGAACTCGTTGAGCTCATGAATGTCTGTGTCCATGATCTCGTCGCGGGTGCCCTCCCAGAGCTTTTTGCCTTCGTAGAGAAACATGATCTTATCACCGATCTCTATTACAGAGTTCATGTCGTGTGTTACGATAATGGTGGTGATATTATACTCCTCGGTGATTTCCTTGATCAGTTCATCGATCTTCATGGCAGTTTGCGGATCGAGGCCAGAGTTAGGCTCGTCACAAAACAGGTAGGTACAGTGTGGTGCAATGGCGCGGGCTATACCTACACGCTTTTTCATACCACCGCTTATCTCCGAGGGCATTTTCTTATTAGCACCCTCCAATCCCACACGTTTCAGACAGAAATTTACCCGGTCCATACGCTCCTCCTTGTTCATGTCGGTCAGCATCTTAAGCGGAAACTCCACATTCTGCTCTACCGTCATGGAGTCGAACAGGGCAGACCCCTGGAAGAGCATACCGATCTTGCGGCGGATCTCCTGGCGGATGTCAAGTTTGTTGTTGGTAAAGTAGGTCCCGTCGAAGGTCACGCTCCCAAGGTCTGGCTTAATCAGGCCCACGATGCACTTAAGCAGCACGCTTTTGCCGGTACCACTGGCACCAAGCAGCAGATTGGTTTTGCCCGTCTCAAAGACGCCGCTCACACCGTCTAGCACTTTCTTGCCGTCAAAAGCTTTGTGTATGTTGTGTATTTCAATCATGATGATTCTTGTATTCGGGAGCTAAAGGCAAAGACGCGAAGAACTCCTGTAAATTTTTTAATGGCCAGCAACCCTACAGTAAGATGTATGCCAGCACAAAGTCTCCAATCAGGATGGCAATCACACTGTTCGTTACGGCAGCCGTACTGGCTGCCCCAACTTCCAGGGCTCCGCCTGAGGTATAGTAACCGCGGAAAGAGGAGATGGACGAAATCAGAAAAGCAAACACCACTGACTTGATCAGCGCAAATGTGATGTTATAAGGGATAAACTGGTCGCGTATACCTGTAATGTACTCCTGAGGCGTTAGCTCACCTGAAAGCGTTCCGGCTAAGTAGCCTCCCAGTATGGAAAGGAACATGGCCAGAATCACCAGCATGGGGAAAACTAGGATAGCCGCTACTACCTTCGGTAGAACAAGATAAGAGGCTGAGTTGATACCCATTACTTCCAGGGCATCTACCTGCTCGGTGATCTGCATGGTGCCCAGACCGCCAGCGATGCTGGAGCCAACTTTACCAGCCAGTACAATAGAGGTAATAGTAGGAGCCAATTCCAGAATTGTCATTTCGCGCACCATGAAACCGATGGTGGAACGTGGGATGAACGCATTGTTGAGATTGTAGGCAACCTGCACGCAGGTAACCGCACCGATAAAGGTGGAAACGATGGCAACGATGAATATAGAGTTGATGCCGATCAAAATAGCCTCGTCGACGGTGCGGCCGAACAGAATCTTGGCGGATTCTTTACGGGTGAAGAGGCTTTGCATGAACAGCAGGTATTTCCCAAAGGATTGTAGCATACAGGCGTTACGTGTTAAACAAGGTATTAAACGTGTTTCTAAACAAAAATACTGTTTAAATGCCTATATTACGGTTAAATTTTGAAAACGTATTATCTAATATCTATATAGAGCACATGCAGCAGTATATTTTGGTGACAGGTGGCACAAAAGGCATTGGCAGGGCCGTAATCGAACAATTTGCAAAAGAAGGATTTCATATTATTACTTGTTCAAGAAACGAGAAAGACCTGAAAAAGCTGAAACTGGAAATTGAGGAGCGCTATACCTTTTCCAAAGTGTTCTACCAGGAGGCTGATCTGAGCGACATGGGCTCACTCAAAAACTTCATCTCCTATGTAAAAGGCCTTGAGGTCAAGATCGAGGTGATTGTCAACAACAGTGGGCTGTTTATACCTGGCAAAGTGCACGAAGAGGACGATGCGGCGCTTCCGATGATGATCAACACGAACCTTTACAGCGCCTACTACATCACCAAGGCTTTTGTGCTGGATATGAAAAAGCGCAGAAGCGGGCATGTCTTCAATATGTGCTCCACAGCCAGCATCACACCCTACACCAATGGTGGCTCTTACTGTATTTCTAAATACGCCTTGCTCGGGATGTCAAAAGTATTGCGTGAGGAGATGAAAGAGCACGGCGTGCGTGTAACGGCCATTCTGCCCGGTGCAACTTTAACTGCCAGCTGGGAAGGCGTGGACCTGCCGCCAGAGCGCTTTATGAGAGCTGAAGATGTGGCCATGGCCATTTATGGTGCCTATACCATGTCACCCAACAGTGTAGTGGAGGAGATTCTGATCAGACCACAGTTAGGCGATATTTAGCACAGGAGAGTGAAGTGGGTATGCAGGGTTGATTTGAATCAGAAACAAGCTTATACCTATATGAAAAAAGTATACCTGCTTTTGCTTGCGCTAGGTAGCGCCACCCTGTCGTTCGGGCAGAAAATGGAGTACAGTGTGCACCTTAATTCCGGACTCTCCAGGTTTGGTGGCGAGTCAGCTGGCAGCACAACTTCAATGGTTATAAATGATACCTGGGGCAGTTCTCCAATGGTGATCAACCCTTATGGCAGCAGGTATAATTTGGCCCTCGGAGCCAGCCTGCAGGCACAATACGTCGCTTCGAATGGCTTTTTGCTTGGCACACAGGCAGGTTACGAGCAGTTGCGCACACGGGCTAAGATCGATAGAGCCCATGGCTACTGGTCACACAGCTCTTCTATGAACCATCCGGCAGACGGAGAAGCTGTCATCATAGCCGATTATATCAATCTGCAGCCCTACATAGGCTGGCGGGTAAAGCAAAGCCCGGTTGATCTGGACCTGACCCTGGGTACTGACATCGCATTTAATCAGCAAATGAAAGAGCGATCGGAAGCGACATTGGAGGACGGAACCGAATTCAAAATAAGAAGAGACCGTAGCGAGTCGATCACGGACTTCAGACCGCGATTGGGTGTAACTGGTTATCATGGGCACTTTGGCCTCTCTTTGAGCTATGCGCATGGCATCAAAAATTACAAGGCTAATATGGATGGCGCCAACATGAAGCTATATACCCGTACATTCCGTTTGGGACTACTGTATCGGCTCTAGCAGGAGTAAGGCAGGGATAGAACAAATAATTGATACTACATCGAAAAAATAACACTATGAAACTGGAAAATAAGATAGCCGTGGTAACCGGCGTGAGCAGAGGTATAGGACTGGCAGCCGTGCATGCGCTGCTGGAGCAGGGTGCGAAGGTTGCAGGCTGGGGCAGAACAAACCCGGAGGTGCAGCACGAGCGCTTTGAGTTTGTAGAATGCGATGTACGCCGCGCCGACTCGGTGCAAATGGCCTATAAGCATACCGTAGAGCATTTTGGAGGCCAGATCAGTGTGCTGGTGAACAACGCCGGCCTGGGTCGCTCGTCTACGCTGGAAGACCAGGACCTGGACGAATGGCACCTGATGTTCGACACGAACGTGCACGGTCTCTTCTATTGCTCCCGTCTGGTGGTGCCGGGTATGAAAGAAATGGGAGAGGGGCACATCATCAATATCTCATCCATTGCAGGCACGACAGGTATAGAGCAGATGTCAGCTTACTGCGCCACCAAGCATGCGGTGCGTGGCATATCGCATTCGCTTTACAAAGAGGTGCGGGACTATGGCGTAAAGGTTACCTGCATCTACCCTGGTTCGGTGCAAACCAATTTCTTCGACAACATCGATAGCGTGACGGTGAATGATAACATGATGCGCCCGGAGGATATCGCCTCTACCATCATACATTGCCTGGAGTCGCACGCCAACTACCACCACGTAGATATTGAGGTGCGTCCGCTGATGCCGAAAGGCCGGAAACAGGTATAGCCATAATGTGGAACAGCTTTTGTAGCTTTGCAAACCCTAATTAATGAATAATTAATAATGGTGAATGAATAATGAAAGGCAATGCTGATGCGTCATTATTCATTATTCATTAATCATTACAAACATGTCAGTTGAAGTAAAAAATCTTACCAAGCTATTCGGGTCGCAGCGGGCTGTCGATGATATTTCATTTTCGGTCTCACAGGGCCAGATACTGGGCTTTCTGGGGCCAAACGGTGCCGGTAAGTCCACTACCATGAAGATTGCTACCTGCTACCTGCCACCAAGTGCGGGTACCGTGCTGGTGGCCGGCTATGACGTGTTGCAGGACCCCATTGCAGTGCGCCGCCATGTAGGTTATCTGCCGGAGCACAACCCCCTATACCTGGACATGTATGTGCACGAGTACCTGCAGTTCGTAGCTTCGGTATATGGCCTGATGGGCCGCAGGTCGAAGGAGCGGGTGCAGGAGATGGTGGAACTATGTGGGCTCACCCTGGAGCAGGGCAAGAAGATCGGAGCTCTCTCTAAAGGCTACCGACAGCGAGTTGGTTTGGCGCAGGCGCTGGTGCACGATCCGCAGGTACTTATTCTGGACGAACCCACTACCGGCCTTGATCCGAACCAGATTGTGGAGATACGGTCACTTATCAAACGCATCGGGCAGGACAAAACCGTAATCTTCTCGACCCACATTATGCAGGAAGTAACCGCTATTTGCGACCGCGTTATAATCATCAACAGGGGTAAACTGGTAGCGGACAGTGATGTGGCTAGTCTGCAGGCTGGTTCCCGCAATGAAAAAACAACCCTGGTGGAGTTTGAGCAACCTATACCTGTGGAGGCCTTGGAGCAGGTGCCAGGTGTACTGAGCGTGACATTGGCTGAGGGTACAACCTACCGCATAGTTTCACGCAAGGATACCGATATCCGCGCTACCCTTTTCCGGGTGGCTGCCGAGCGCAACTGGCCGCTGGTAGGGCTGCGCCACGAGGAGAACTCCCTTGAAAAGATTTTCCAACAACTAACGAAATAATGATTAATGAATAGTGAATAATGGTTAGAGAATTAATTCAATTTAGGAGATCTATAATCAGGCACAAGGCATGAGTTGTTCATAACTAGTTTTGCATATTATGATTCATTAAACATCAGACCTTCGATACCAGATTGCTTAATAATTCTTATCCATGCAGCTTTAGCGATTACACTTTCACCTTAATTCATACACCACTAATCATTAATAATTCGTCATTAGTCATTAATATTAATGCTCGCTATACTTAAAAAAGAATTTAACGGCTTCCTGAACACCCTGATCGCCTATATCGTGATCACGGTATTCCTGGTGGCCATCGGCATGTTCATGTGGGTGTTCCCCGAGAGCAACGTGCTCGACTATGGTTTTGCCGATATGCAGACGCTGTTCAACATGGCGCCTTGGCTGTTCCTGTTCCTGATCCCGGCTATCACCATGCGTACTTTTGCCGAGGAAAAGCGGGAAGGCACGATTGAACTGCTGCTGACAAAACCCATCTCAGATCTGCAATTGATCCTGGGCAAATACTTTGCGGCGCTGCTGCTGGCGCTGTTTGCACTTATCCCTACTTTGATCTACTACTACACCGTGTATGAACTCGGCAACCCGCAGGGTAACGTAGATTCCGCTGCAGTGGTGGGCTCATACCTGGGTCTCGTGTTTCTGGCGGGTGTATTTGCAGCGATCGGCGTATTTGCTTCTTCTGTCTCGGACAACCAGATCATCTCTTTCGTGATCGCAATTTTCCTGTGCTACATCATTTATGCTGGCTTTGAACTGATCGCCTCTATACCTGTCTGGGGCGGATACGGCTACTTTATTAGCCAGTTGGGTATAGAATATCACTACACGGCCATCAGCAAAGGGCTGATCGACTCGCGTGACGTGCTGTACTTCCTGAGTGTGATTGCCATCATGATTCTTTCCACCAAACTTGTATTGAGCAGCAGAAAATGGTAACTGAGCAGGCAACGACACATAAGAGCAAGCGCAGCCGCGACCTGACCCGCTTTCTGATCGCTTTAGCAGCTATTGTGCTGCTCAACATATTAGCGGCCAACTTCTTTTTCAGGCTCGACCTGACGGAAGATAAGCGTTACACTATCTCACCTGTCACCAAGCAGATGTTGGCAGAGTTACCGGAGCAGGTGTTTGTAGAGGTATACCTGGAGGGGGAATTCCCGGCCGGATTCAAACGGCTGCAGCAGTCAGTGCGGGAGACGCTGGACGAGTTCCGCATCTACTCAGGCGGCAACGTGCGGTATGAGTTCATTGACCCAAATGATATTTCTGACGAGAAGCAGCGGGTGGAGTTCTTTCAGAAACTGGCGCAGGCAGGTATACAGCCGACTAATCTTCGCGCCAACGAAGGCGGCAAACAGGTAGAGCGCCTGGTATTTCCGGGAGCGCGTGTAATGTACAAAGGCAAAGAAACTGGCATAATGCTCCTGAAGGGTAACCTGGCCGCTTCCCCGGACGAACGCCTGAACCAATCAGTGGAGGGAGTGGAGTACGAACTGGCTACGGCGATTCGTAAAATGGCCTTCCAGGGCGGCAAAACCATCGGTTACATCAGCGGACAGGGGCAGTTGGAAACACAAAATGTAACCGATTTGCTGGGCTCTCTGCAGGAGTTCTACCGCGTAGCCCGCGGCGAACTGCGCGACATACCTACACTGCAAGGCCTGGACCTGATCATCATCGCCAAACCAACCGAGCCTTTCAGCGAAGCCGATAAGTATAAGATCGACCAGTTCATCATGAACGGGGGGAAGGCGGTGTTCTTTGTAGATGCCCTCAATGCCAACATGGATAGCGTAGGGGCAGGCGGTATGTTCGCCATGCCTTATAACCTCAACCTCGATGACCTGTTCTTCCGTTACGGTGTGCGCCTGAACCCGACCATGATCATGGATCTGAATTCCGGTTTTATACCTATCGTGACAGGCTATACCGGAGAGCGACCACAGACGGAGATGATCAACTGGCGTTTCTATCCGCTGATCAACACCTTTGCCAAGCACCCGATTACCCGCAACATCGACGCGGTCTATTCCAAGTTCATCGGCACGATGGACACGGTACGGGCTGATGGTATACGCAAAACACCACTGGCCTTTACCTCTGTTTATTCCCGCGTGATGCAGGCGCCGGTGCCACTTACACTGGAAGAAGCCCGTATGGATGTAAAACCGGAGCAGTACCAGGCGGGACCTCAGCCTGTAGGGTATTTGCTGGAAGGTGCCTTTACATCGCTCTTCCGTAACAGGAGAGCGCCGGAGGGGGCTGCTGATCAACAGGTGAAAGAGACGGGCGTACCGACCAAAATAGCAGTTTTCTCGGATGGTGACCTGGTGCGCAACGATGTGAATCCACGTACGGGGCAGGCTTACGAGCTGGGTTTTGACCGGTATAACAATGTGACATTCGCGAACCGTGAGTTGGCCATGAATACGATCCACTACCTGCTCGACTCTGAAGGGCTGATCAACGTACGAAGTAAGGAAATACAGTTAAGGCCGCTGGACAGGGTGCGCGTGAAGGAAGAGCGTACCTACTGGCAACTACTCAACATCGTGGCACCGATCGTGCTGCTGGCCCTGTTTGGGGTGCTGCGCTACTACCTGCGCAAGCGTCGCTACGAGCGCTTCTGATTTTTTTGCCCTGTATGTAAAGAAATTGTGAAAAAGCGGGGCCATGGCAGGTAGCATAAATGCGAAAAATTTTTAACTTTGTCCAAATAACATTATAGCTATACATAATGAAATTTATCGTCTCTTCCTCTGCTCTTTTGAAGCAGTTAGCCAGCATAAACGGTGTGGTAACCAACAACCCGGTGGTTCCTATCCTCGAGAACTTCCTGTTCGAGATCAACGACAGCACCCTCACCATCACAGCCAGTGACCTGGAAACTTCCATGATCACCGAACTGCAGGTAGAGGCGAAGGAGAGTGGCCGCATTGCTGCCCCTGCCAAGATCCTGATCGAGACGCTGAAGAACCTGCCAGACCAGCCGGTGACTTTCACGATCGACGAAGAGACCTATACCATCGAGATCAGCTCTGCAAACGGACGCTACAAGCTTTCCGGGGAGAACGCAACCGACTTCCCGCGTGTACCAGTGGTGAAAGGTGGCAGTGCCATCGAAATCCCTTCAAACGTGCTGGCCCGTGCCATTAACAAGACCATCTTTGCGGTTAGTAACGACGAACTTCGTCCAGCCATGACGGGCATCTACGTGCAGCTGCGTCCTGATAATGTAACGTTCGTAGCAACAGACGGTCACCGCCTGCTGCGTTTCCGTCGTACCGACATCGCTACCAGCCAGGAAGCTTCCCTGATCATCCCACGCAAGGCTTTCACGCTGCTGAAGTCTACATTGCCATCTGAGGCGACTGCCGTGCGTATGGAGTTCAACCAGTCCAACGCTTTCTTCAGCTTCGACAATATCCGCATGATCTGCCGTCTGATTGACGAGCGTTACCCGGATTACGAGAACGTTATACCTGTACAGAACCCGAATAAACTGGTGATCGACCGTTCTGCTTTGTTGAGCTCTGTGCGTCGTATCTCCATTTACTCAAATAAAACAACGCACCAGATTCGTCTGAAACTGTCTGGTTCTGAGCTGCAGGTTTCTGCCGAAGACCTGGATTTCTCAAACGAAGCAAACGAGCGTCTGACTTGCCAGTATGACGGTGAGGACATGGAAATTGGCTTCAACGCGAAGTTTTTGATCGAAATGCTCAACAACATCGACGCCGACGAAATCTCGTTTGAACTGTCTACACCGAACCGTGCCGGTCTGTTGATGCCGCTTGCAAATGAAGATAATGAAAATGTTCTGATGCTGGTGATGCCTGTAATGCTGAACAATTACGTATAAGAAGATAATTTCTCCTAATGCAGAAAGGCGGACCGTTATGGTTCGCCTTTCTTGTTTTTAGAGCATCGCCTATTTAAGTGTATAGCCTACTTTTGCAGCTTGATGTATACCGGGAAGTGGTCGCTATACCCGCCGATGTATAATGTGCCTGACCAAGTCTGGCGGGGCGTATCCTTATACCTGCCGAAGGTGAACTTGGCAAACTCCGGATCATGGATGAAGGCAGAGCCGTGAGCGTAGTGCAGACCACCTCTGGTATTCAGAAGCGACTTGGAAACCAGGATCTGATCACGCATTTTGTTGTCGTTGCGGGTGTGGAAACTGCCGCGGCCCTGCACGTACCACAAATAAAAGGTGTTGAACAGCTCTTCGTTGTAGGACGGATCAGGGCGTCCTGTCGCTCTAAGCACCTTTTCCATGTTAGCAGACTTCGGTTCATCCGTAAAATCACCCAGCACGATTATTTTGGCATCCCTGTCCGTTTTCTGTTGTGCATCCAACTGCCGTCTGAGCTCTGCTGCTGCGTCTCTTCTGCGGGCGGTGCCGAGTGTCGAACTGCCACGGTCTTCCGGCCAGTGTGTTACATAAACCGTTACAGGCTCTCCTGCCAGCGTACCTTTTACCTGCAGTATGCCCCGCGAGCTGAAGCCCTTTTCGGAAAACTGAATAGGTAGGTTTGTATGCGCCGTTGGCTTGAAAACTCTGGGATTGTAGAGCAGGGCCACATCCAGTCCCTCTGGGTCGGGGGAGTCGTAATGAATGATATTGTAGCGGCGTTTGCGAAGAGGAGAGGAGCCAACCAGGTCCTCTAACACCTGACGGTTTTCTACTTCGCTGACACCTAGCAGGTCAGCACCGTTTTTGCCCCCAATGGACTCAATGACTTTCGCAATATTGCGAATTTTGGTCTTATACCTGTCCTCATCCCATTGCATGATGCCGTCAGGCGTGAAGCCGTCATCATCAGTTTTGGGGTCATTCTTAGTATCGTAGAGTTTCTCCGTGTTATAAAAAGCGACAGTATAGAGTTTCGTTTTTTTGGTAGAGGAGGTTAAGCTGGCACACCCTGAAAGGATGGTCAGGCTAAAAAGAAAGAAGAAGGTTTTTATTCCGTAGCGCATCGCGTAACTTTGTACTTGGTTTGAGTATTCAAGCATAGTACGAGATATATATAGCACAAAGTTTAACAGAAACGAAAATGAAGAAGTCAGAAATATACTTTAGCATCGCGCTGGACGAGCAGCGTGTACCAGAAGCCATCAGCTGGAGAGCCACCGACGCAGGTGAGAAAATCCATTTTGCGAAGGCTATCAACATTTCCCTGTGGGACCGTGATGAAGCTGGCACCATGAAAATTGATTTGTGGACAAAGGACATGCCTATTGATGAAATGAAGTATTTCTACATCGATACCATTGGTGCTATGGCCCAGAGCATCGCTACGGCTACCAGCGACAAAGTAATGGCCGACAAAATGCGTGCTCTTTGCGAGGACTTGATGAAGCACGTAGATGAGGAACGTAAGAAGGAAAGTAACTAGACTAGCCCTTGTCCTATAAACAATGAAAGCCACCCTTAAAGGTGGCTTTTATGCTTTTATTTAATATGTCGAATTAGTTTACGTTTGAGGCAGTCGTGTTTTCAGTAGCCTTTTCATTCGTAGCCAGGTTCTGAGAACCTTGCTCGTTCAGGTTTGCCATAAACTCACGGTCTACTTTAGAGTATACTTTACGGTCACCGAAGTAATCGTTATACTGCACAGTGCTCAGGATGTCTTCAAACTCCAGGTCACGGGAGGCCAGTACTGCTTTGCACTTCTCTGTGATCAGTTGCTCGTTACCTTCGTGCTTCTGCTCGATCTCAGTGATCTGGGCAGCTACGTCCAGGTTAATCTCTCTAATCTTATTGGCCTGGTAGTTATTCAAACGAAGCTCACGAATCATCTGGTCAGTGAGGTGGTTGGCACGCTTCTCAGCAATCACTGTTACATTATTACCTGTAGCAAATGCGCCGTATACGGTTCCGAATACCATCAATGTTATTACCAGTAGCTTTTTCATAATCTTAGTGTTTTTGGTGTTTTCAATGCTTTTCATTCTCTCCTGAGGCATTGTAGTTTTAAAACGCAGGCTACCGTGAAATGATTCCGGCATTTAAAAATTTTCCTGCTTGCCTTTCAGTGTCGAATACGTGTAATATAGTGCAGGAATTATGCCAAAAAAGGTCAAATAAGCTAATATTTGACCTTTTTTTAATATTTTTTTAGAGGCAAATTACCATTCGTTGCGCCACATCATCGATTCGACAGGCTTGGTAGTGCGGTTGTTATACTTGGCATTGTCTTTACTATTATAATAGTTTTCAATGCCGCCTTTTACTTCAAAGTAAATCAATTGACCGATCGGCATGCCGTGATACACACGCACCTGCTGCGTCACCGAAATTTCCAGAGTCCATGTATTGCAGAAGCCTACATCGCCTTTACCTGCCGTCGCATGGATGTCGATGCCAAGGCGACCTACGCTTGACTTGCCTTCCAGAAAAGGAACGTGTGCATGTGTTTCGGTATACTCCAGAGTTACGCCCAGGTATAGCGTATTAGGCTGCAGGACAAATCCCTCCTCCGGGATTTCAAAGACATCAATCTGGTTGTGCTGACGGGCGTCGAGTACTTCGTCGCGGTAAGTGGCCAGGTAGCGGCCCAGGTGTACGTCGTAAGAGTTGGTACCAAGGCTGGAGCGTCTGAACGGCTCAATTAAAATAGTGCCTTTCTCAACCTCTTCTAAAATCTGCTTATCTGTAAGAATCATGGGGTGCAATGTTATGACCGTAAAAGTAAGCAAAATGGGCGAATTGTTGATTGTGTATTAGCTGAATAGTTAAATGGCTGATTAATTTAAAGGCTAACGGGAGGGGGATAGAAGTGCTGACGTTAGGAGCCATGCCTGCCTGCATAAAGTGGTCTGGCTATACCTTCAATAATAACGGCAGCCCTGGTATGGGCTGCCGTTTCTTTCTTTATTCTAAGGTATAGGTTACTGTTGTACCGCTTCCTGAAGCGCTTCCCGGTTTGCCTGCAGGTACTCTTGTACCAACTCATCAGTGATGGCAGTGGATACGAACAACGACTCATATTGGGATGGAGCCAGGTATACGCCGCGCTGCAGCATGCTATTGAAATAGCGACCAAACATGGCTGTATCGGATGACTTAGCACTTTCAAAATCGGTAACAGGCTGCTCTGTGAAGAAGATGCTGAACATAGAGCCTACATGGTTGATGGTGAAGTTCATTCCCAGTTCCTGCATGTTCTGCTTCATGCCACTTACCATGTTGGAGGTAGTGCGCTCCAATGTCGTATATACCTCCGGGTGGCTCTGCAGGTACTGTAGCATGGCCATACCTGCCGACATCGCAATTGGGTTACCGGAGAGCGTACCCGCTTGGTACACCGGGCCGGCTGGCGCTACAAAGTTCATGATCTCTTTCTTACCACCGTATGCACCCACTGGCATGCCGCCACCGATGATCTTGCCCAACGTAGTCATATCTGGCGTAACGCCAAACAACTGCTGCGCTCCACCTGGTGACAGACGGAAACCAGTCATTACTTCATCAAATATCAACACGATGCCTTCTTTGGTGCAGAGGTCACGCAGGCCTTGCAGGAAACCTGCCTGAGGTAGCACTAAGCCCATGTTACCAGCTACTGGCTCTAATATGATAGCTGCTACCTGATCTTTGTTAGCCTCTACCAGTGTCTTCACAGCCTCCAGGTCATTGAAAGGAGCCGTAAGCGTATCAGCCGCCACTCCCTTCGTGACACCTGGGCTATCTGGTACGCCAAGGGTGATGGCGCCACTACCAGCAGCGATCAAGAAAGAGTCGCCGTGGCCATGGTAGCAGCCTTCGAATTTGATCATTTTGTTGCGGCCGGTATAGCCTCTGGCCACACGCACTGCCGACATGGTAGCTTCGGTGCCGGAGTTTACCATGCGTACTTTCTCGATTGAAGGTACCATGTCCACGATCAGCTCCGCGATTTCAATTTCTTTGCGGGTTGGCGCTCCAAAAGAAAGCGAATTAGGTATAGCCTGCTGCACAGCTTCCTGCACAATTTCAGCAGCATGCCCCAAAATCATAGGCCCCCAGGAGTTGATGAGCTCGATGTAGCGGTTGCCGTCCTCGTCGAACATATAAGGACCTTTGGCCGATACCATAAAACGTGGATTTCCGCCCACAGCTCTAAAGGCTCGTACAGGAGAGTTTACCCCACCTGGTATGGAGTGCTGTGCACGCTGGAAAAGTTCTTCGCTGATTGGTGCTATTTTCATAATTCTGGTTTCTTTGAATTTAAAAGCAATGATATGGGCAAGGTGCTATACCCTAATAGGTAATGCCTAAAGCATTAAAAGATCGGATTTACGACAGTTAGTTGCAGGTTTTCCAATTTGGTAATTGGGATATACTGGTTGTCGCGGCGCACTTCATTAAGAGCTGCACGATCGGTATAGCCTATACCTTTGTAAAAAACACCCGGGCGGAGTCCCTCTGAGCCAAGCGCCAGGTTAAAACGAGGGCCGTAATTTTGGAGCAGTGTTCCGAAATAATACATCATTTCAAAACCGGCATAAGCATACTGTGAGGGTGGCATGTTATACCTGGCCGCATACCTCTTACGGAAGTGACGAGCTGCGGAACTCATCTGGTCGATGTATTTCGGATTTACAAAATAGATCTCCAGATCATCTAACTGGCGCAGAGTCAGCTGCCCAATACCCAGCCACTTTTCAAATGTTACGAGAGGCAGCGTGGCTGCTCTGGACTGCAAGGTGCTAACTGTGTTTGCTGCAGCCGTCATCTGATCTGAGAAAACAGCCAGGTGACCAACATTCTCCAGTTTCAGGTCTTTGAAAACAGTGGCGGTGGCAGAGCTCTGTGCAGAGTTTATTTTTTTATAAGCTGCTACTTTGCCTCCTAATTTCAGGAATTGCTCGCGGTAATGCTGGCTAAACGCGACATCATCTTTGTTGTCTTCATACAGGATGACAGCCGTTTTAGGCTCAAAAGTATGGTAAGCATAGGTAGCAGCCTGTCGTGCCTGCGTCGCTACAGAAGACTCAAACAAAAAAATGTTGGCATTATCGGCAGCTACTTCCAGGTCCTGGGTAAGCGGGTTGACTACATTCACATTATTCTGTGAAGCAAAACGAGCCGCAATCTTGGCTGATGACCTGTAAACTGGGCCGATAACCAGATCCATGCTTTTGAGCTCCGAAGTTTCCAGGATTCGCTTTACAGCAGTTGTGTCGGTGCCTGCATCGTAAGCATACAGGTTGATGTTGATGCCCTGGCGCTTTAGGGAGTCCTGCGCCATCTTCATGCCCGCAAAGAGGTCGGTGGCAAATTGATTCTTACGTGCTGCCTGTCCCAGGTCCTGGTCCAGCTGAAAAGGCATCAGAGCTGCTACATTATAAGCCTGCTTGCGCATGGCATTGGCACTCAGGTAGCGGTTGCGGTCCAGGCGGTGCTTCGAAACAATGCTTTCCAGCGTAGTTCTGTCCTCAGGACGATACCAACCAGCCAGTAACTTGTCAGCATAGGTCTGTGCGACAGCTTTATCATCCGGATAGCGCTGCAGTAGTTGCTCGAAAGTTTCGCGGTCGGTAATGCGCATCAGGTAGTGACGCTTCAGGTTTTCGGCATCAGCTTGCAGTTTAGCGGAACGCAAGCTATTCAACTCTGCCAGCGCCTGCTCGTGCTCACCCTGCTCAAACAGCACATTGGCCAGTAGGTAACTTGCTTCAGGTTGATTAGGCCAATTGGAATGCTGGCCCTGTAGCTGCTGTAGCATACGTCGGGCTTCCGGCAGTTTGTTTGCCTTGAGTGCCGCTACGGCATACAGGTAAGAAGCTTCGGGAGCATATTGATTTTTGGGACCAGCCTGCGTGATCGGTAGCAGCTCGGCCATGACCTTATCGTAGCGCTCTTGCTCTATCAGTACCTTGCCATTGCTATAGGTCGTGCTATAATCCTGCTGGGCCTGTGCCGGTAGCGCAAGCGCAGCCATTAGCAGCACACCCGCTGCATGCTTCAATAAGCTTCTCTTCATCTTGTTTATTTTTGATTGAGCGAGGTTTTAAATGAGTGAATGAGTGATTTAGCGAATAAACGAACTGATAAGAACAGTATTTGAATAACTCATTTACTGTTTAGAGAACAACTCGATTCATTACTATTCACGCAATCACTCATTCAAAATTCACTCACTAATACTATTCCCACTCGATGGTTGCTGGTGGCTTCGAGCTGATATCGTATACGACGCGGTTTACACCTTTTACCTTGTTGATGATCTCATTTGATACATCGGCCAGGAACTCATACGGCAAACGGCTCCAGTCTGCTGTCATGCCGTCAATGGATGTCACAGCACGAAGGGCCACCACATTTTCGTAAGTACGCTCGTCGCCCATTACACCAACTGATTGCAAAGGTGTCAGGATAGCGCCTGCCTGCCATACCTCGTCATACAGTCCTGATTTTTTCAGGTTGCTGATGAAGATATGATCTACCTGCTGCAGCACATGTACCTTCTCCGGTGTGATGTCACCCAAAATACGGATTGCCAAACCAGGACCAGGGAAAGGATGGCGACCCAGGATAGCATCATCTATCTTAAGTGTCTTACCTACCAAACGCACCTCGTCTTTGAAAAGTGTTTTGAGTGGCTCAACCACTTTCAGGTTCATGAAGTCAGGCAGACCGCCCACGTTGTGGTGCGACTTGATCGTAGCTGAAGGACCTTTTACGCTTAGCGATTCAATCACGTCCGGGTAAATAGTGCCTTGTGCCAGCCATTTTACGTCTTCAATCTGATGCGCTTCGTCGTCGAACACCTCGATAAACACACGGCCGATCGCCTTGCGCTTGCCTTCGGGGTCAGAGATGCCAGCCAGTGCTGCATAGAAGCGGTCTTTGGCGTCAACGCCTTTCACATTCAGGCCCATGTGCTTATATGAATCAAGCACAGTCTCGAACTCGTCTTTGCGCAGCAGGCCGTTGTCTACGAAGATACAATACAGATTTTTGCCGATTGCCTGGTGGATCAGCATGGCAGCCACACTGGAATCAACACCGCCAGACAGGCCAAGTACAACCTTGTCATTGCCCAGCTGCTCTTTCAACTCAGCTACTGTGGCGTCCACAAACTGCTCCGATGTCCAGTCCTGCTGGCAATCGCAGATATGCACCACGAAGTTGCGGAGCAAAGTCTTGCCTTCGTCAGAGTGGGTTACTTCCGGGTGAAACTGAATGCCGTAGGTCTCCTGGTCACGCAGCTTGTAAGCAGCTACACGCACCGTTTCCGTACTGGCTATTACTTCAAAATTGTCTGGAATTTCTTTGATCGTATCACCATGTGACATCCATACCACCGAACCCGGGGTGAGTTCTTTCATCAGACGGTTAGCGGTGTGCAGCTCTGTAAGTCTGGCACGACCGTATTCGCGAATGGTGGATGGGGTTACTTCGCCCTGGTGCTCGTAAGCGATCAGTTGTGCGCCGTAGCACACGCCCAGTAAGGGTAGCTTGCCCATATACTGGCTTAGATCGATGGTAGGGTGTTCGTGGTCGCGCACCGAGCAGGGGCTGCCCGATAGAATAACGCCTTTGACATCTTCCGTGAGTTCCGGAACATTATTGTAAGGGTAAATCTCACAATACACATTTAGCTCGCGCACCCGTCTTGCAATCAATTGGGTGTACTGGGAGCCGAAGTCGAGAATCAGTATTTTTTCTGGCATGCGCAAAGGTAAGGTGTATTAGGCTTTTTTGCCAAAAATAGGGGATATATGTTTTGAGGAGTACTAGTCAGTAGGTTTTTTTGCTTCTCCAGCGGGGGCTGTTATGGCGCGAGCGTCCTCGCTCGTGTTTACTATGGTGGGGTCTCTGACCTGAGTATAGGATTTAGCTGCTGCTGTTGTAGGTATAGCTACCTGAGTTGTTTCATTGCTTCGCCTGTGCGGCGGGCACCTACTTTTTTCCTTGATGAAAAAAGTAAGCAAAAAAATCAAGACTCCCCAAACTCGCTGAACGCTCAAACAGTGGGTAGTCATTTAAGTGCACTTGGCACTGCTGCTTGTTTCATTGTGAGCGTGCGAGTTTGTCTTGCTATACCTGCCAGTGGCGTGTAACATAAACTACGATGCTTATACCTGTGAAAAGGCAGTAGCAGAGATTCCCCTCTTGGGAGATAGGGCAGCTCTGTCCGTAATTATCCCCTTGAGGGGATTATAGGGGTGTAAAGTCGGTGCTAAATTGCCAGTAGCGTAATTATTCACGATTCATCCGCAGCCTCAATGCCCCTCCGTGAGCTTCGCTCGAAAGTTTCGACTCGCGTCTCACTTGTCCTCAAGGGGAGAATTTGCTAGAACTTAAAGGCCCTACTTCACGGGAGGGGCAGGTTAATCGTGCATACTGCCCCACGTATTTTGGGGTGGGGGACACCGCTGTTTTAAACCTGTGAAAGAATTGTTTTCTGGCTATTGAGGCTGAATACAGGAAGCGAAACTGTCCCCTTGAGGGGACCATAGGGGTGTAAAAGACGGCTGTTTTACTATTTCATTTCTGCTCTGAATGGTCTTTGGCCTATAAAACACCCCTTTTACCTACGGTCACAATCTTCGAACTCTCGTTCTCGTTTTTCCTCAAGGGGACAGTTTTAATTGGCAGAATCTAGCTTTAAAGCTTTAAGACCCTTTTAGCATGTTTAGTACAGTAGTAGGAAGGGATCCTACATTAAGACTCAGACAAAAAAAGTCTATCAACTTTGCTCTGAAGCTTCTCGAAATAATTTTTCTTGTAATCACACTGAGGCTTAATGTGCTACCTCCTTATTGCCGCTATTACTGCATTATTCTGCTGAATAAATTTGCACTTCAGGATAATCTTCGTACTTTTGTAACGGCAAATCGGCACGGCCAGCTCCCGTCGAACTCCCCCAGGGCCGGAAGGCAGCAAGGGTAGATGGTTGAAGCGGCGCGATGTTGGTTTGCCACTTTTTTTTGCCCATACTTTTCTGACCGGCCCGTTGCCGGTCTTCTTGTTTTAAGCTCAGTTGCTTCTGCTGCTGCTCCCTATACCCTGCCATACAATAGGTTAACCTGCCTTTGAGGGCTTATACCTCAATTGTCCCGCATCTTTTATACAATGTCTTTTGACTTAGGGCATATTGCGTTAGATTTGTAGGAAAATCTACATCCCCAGCATTATGAAATTCTTTGTTGATACTGCAAACCTGCAGGAAATTCAGGAAGCGCACGACCTCGGTGTGCTCGACGGTGTTACCACCAACCCATCGCTGATGGCCAAAGAAGGTATCTTCGGACACGACAATGTGATGGCGCACTACAAGCAGATTTGCGAAATCGTGGATGGTGACATCAGCGCCGAAGTGATCGCAACGGACTTCGACGGCATGGTACGCGAAGGCGAACTGCTGGCCGAACTGCACCCGAACATTGTAGTGAAAGTGCCAATGACACGTGAAGGCGTGAAGGCAATCCGTCACTTCAGCGAGCGTGGCATCAAAACGAACTGTACACTGGTATTCTCTGCTGGTCAGGCGATTCTGGCTGCCAAGGCAGGTGCTACGTATGTGTCTCCTTTCGTAGGCCGTCTGGACGACGTATCAACGGATGGTTTGCAGCTGATCGAGCAGATCGTGCACATTTATGGCAACTACGGTTACCAGACACAGGTACTGGCTGCTTCGGTACGTCACGTAATGCACCTGGTGCAGTGCGCTGAGTTGGGTGCCGATGTGGTAACTTGTCCGCTTTCAGTGATCACAGGCCTTCTGAACCACCCACTGACTGACATCGGTCTGCAGAAATTCCTGGCTGACCACGCCAAAGGAAATAAGTAATAACTAATGAATAATGAGTAATGATTAATGGGGTAGAGTGACTAAGGTGCAAATCTTAAACATTTTACTTCATTGATCATTATCCATTCTATACCTGGCAATTCTTCATTAGTCACTACTCATTATTCATTAAAAAAAGATGTATATCATCAAAGTAAAGGGCAAGGCCAAAATTCCGGATTATATTCAGCTGCGCGACGATAATTTCGTGCTGATCGCTTATTTTAGGGCAGACCGGCCGCTCAAGAACCTGGACCGCTATGGCCTGGAAGGAAAAGAGGAGGCTTTGGCTGCGCTGATTGAGTCCCTTGAGTTCGGTAAACTGCAGCAACTAGACATTTAATTTTCTTATGAGCTTTTCTTCATCTACACCCGTGGTATCGCTACGCGACGTGGCCATTTATCAGGACGTAAACACCGTATTGAGCAGTGTCAACTTCGACATTGACAAAGGGGAGTTTGTATACCTGGTGGGGCGCACTGGTAGCGGAAAAAGCTCTTTGCTCAAAACCCTTTACGGTGATTTGCCGCTTCAAACCGGAGTTGGCACTATCGCTGATTTTAAACTCACGAAGCTCCCGCGTAAGCAAGTACCTTTTTTGCGCCGCAAGATTGGTATCGTGTTTCAGGACTTTCAGTTACTCTTTGATCGTACGGTAGCTGAAAACCTGGCTTTTGTGCTGAAAGCTACAGGCTGGAAAGACAAGTCGAAGCGCAAGCAGCGCATTACAGAAGTGTTGATGCGTGTCGGGCTAGATGCGGCCGCGAACAAACTGCCGCACCAACTATCTGGGGGTGAGCAGCAGCGCATTGTGGTAGCCCGTGCTCTTCTCAACGAGCCCGTTATTTTGCTGGCTGACGAACCAACCGGTAACCTTGACCCAATCGTGGCGGATGGTATCATGCAGCTCTTCAACGAGATCAATAATAGTGGTACAGCCATCCTGATGGCCACACACAACTACGAGATCATCAATAGATATCCACACCGTGTATTGAAGTGTGAAAACGGTAAAGTGCTCGACTCCAAGGTAGAGTCATTCAACCTGACGACGGGTTATTAAGGTATAAGCGTTAGCTCAGGCTAAACTGATTGTCTGATCTGTAGATAGCGCTTCTCTGACTCTGCAATGGCGGATCTGTCAGCAGGGCTTAGACTTTGTGCCAGTTCTTTCGTTCTGTTCTGAAGGGCGTTCCACCAACCTTCTATCATTTCCCAGTCGCGTCCTGAGTATTGCGCTTTATTTTGATCCAGGGTGTTGACAAAATGCTGATAAGTTGCTGCCAGATTAGCTGTTGTGATCTCACTCAGATCATCCGACTCCACATCAATACCCAGCATCTCCTGCCGGAGCTGGTAACGTCTGCTTACATCTTCGTGCCGCTCCTGTAATTTTTGTATTGCTGCATCATACCTTCTTCGCAGTTCCTCAATTTCCTCCCTACGTTCTGGTTCGTACGCATCGGAATATTGCATTATTCTACTTTCATGGGTGAGGTATGATTCTTTAAGCTCTCTGACCTCTCCATCCCATTCCTGCAGGCTTGACTGGTCATTCGAATTAGCTTGCTGCTCAGTAGCTAATACAAACTCTCTGTATTCCTGGTAAGCGCTTTCCTTGCCTGTATCAGATTGGTTTTGCTCTTTATCTGCGCATGAGACACCAGATAGAAAGATCGTTAACAATAAAGATAAGATGGTTCGTTGCATGTCTGTTGCTTATTTAGTACTATTAATATTTACAACGACCTGCCTACCTGTTAGTTACAGGAGCACGCTTTCTGCCGGAAACAGGCAAGTGTATGCTTACTTATTGTTTCTAAACCTATTCAGTGAGTTAGCCAGCCATTGGTTCATATCCGGGTATACCCGCAAGCCCAGCATCAGGCCCATGTATATAGTGGTGATCAGAAGTGATCTTCCCAAGATGTCTAAATATTTATTCTCCAGGAAAGGGAGTAGGTAGGAAGCCCCCAGCGCCACCGCGGCAATGGCTGTCACACCCAGCGAATTCCATGCAAAGGGCTGCATTTTATAGAGGTACTGCACAAAGAAAAGGCGCAGCAGGTTGATAGTGACATACGAAATCATGGAAGCAAGGGCCGCACCGTTTATCCCGTACAGCGGAATGAACACATAGTTAGTCCAAATCGTAAGTCCTGCCAGCACCACGTTGAAAAGCAGGTCCCAGCGGTACTTCTCAGAAGTAGCCAGAATGATACCGTTTATACCTGTGGCCAGGTCGATGATGCGTGCCATGGACAGGAACAATACTACATACTTACCAGCCCGGTAGGTTTCCGGCATAAAAGAGAAGAGGTTGTCAATGTTGGCCCAGATGCCTATGAATAACAGTAAACCCACAATCAGGTTGATCAATGTGATTTGCTTGTAAAGCCGCTCCATACCTGCCATGTCCTTGTCTTTCCAGTACTCGGCTACCTGCGGAAAAGCGATCTTGAAAATGGATCGTGCCGGTACCATGATTGCGCTGGTGATAAAAAAGGCTGTGGTGTAAATACCGTTGTCGCCAAGGCTGTAAGAGCTGATCATGATCTGATCGACAGTGGTGATGATGGTCACCGAGATGTTGCCCAGGAAGGTAAAAAAGCCGAAATAAAGCATTTCACGCAAGGGTACGATACTGAGCGCAGCCAGGCGCGGCTTCAGAAAAAGTTGCTTTAACCAGAGCGCATACACCACCAGTGAGAGTGTGATCACCGCATTGATGACAATGTAAAGCAGCACGAATTGCCTGAATTCGATCCAGTCAAAGGCATAGAGCCCAATCAGCGCCGTCGTGAGGATGCGCAGCAGGAAATCCTGGGCGAATGACGAAATGATGGTCTTGAACAGGGAGCGCAGGTAGGCTGTTAGCAGATTGAAAAGCAGCGTGAAAAAGGCCAGCGGAATTACAAAGTAATAGTAATCGAGCAGGAGAGGAGAATTCTCGATATAATAGTCGATCACAACTGGCTTGAACAGCAGGAATAATCCAGTAATGGCGCCAAAGCCCAGCACAGGTATAGCCAGCATCAGAAACAGGAAGCCGTGGTGCTCTTTGCTCTTATCCCTGAAATAGGGGAAATAGCGCACGCTCATGTTCACGAAGCCGAGGGCGGAGAACTGCGCAAACATCACCGAAATCTGGATCAGCAGGCGCGTTAGGCCCACTTCCTCCTCCTCCAAAAAGTTAGGGAAAAGCAGGATAGTGTTCACATAGCCGATGGCGATGCCGGCATATGAGATCACGGTGTTCCAAATACCCTCTCGCTGGAGATGTTTACTCATGTTTCTTTTTCAGGCCACAAAGGTAGCCGATTCTTATAATTGATTGGTGGTAGCCAACATTGCTTTTATAAAGTCAGCTGCCAGTTCGCCGCTCCTGCCGTCATACGCTGTTCCAACAGTCGCGTGGTAATAGCTGGCTCGCTGGTAAACCTGCGGTTTGTGTGCTATCCCTTGTGCGAGCATTGGCTTGAGTGAATCGTAGGAAGTGGCTTCTTCCACCAGACTGTGTTTCACAAAGCCATAATAATCATGCAGCTCCTCTGTCGGGTTGAAGTTATAGTAAACCGACCATACATTGAGCAGCACCGCTTCCAAGTGGATGCCGGAGTTGCCGCTGATCAGCATGTCTATACCTTGCAGGTATTCAAACACGGACTGTTGTCGGGCGTTAGTCAGGCTGACGTTCGGGCTGATGCCGGTGACAAAGGTATAGCTGCGTTTGTCGCGTGGGTGAGGGCGCAGCAGAATCCTGAGCTGCGGGAAATCACGGCTAATCTGGCGAATCAGCTGCTCCACTTCCTCCACCCGGTCCATCAGGTTGCAAGCTATACCTAGTGTTTGCACTTGACGACTCTCGTTACGGAGCGGCACAAACCTATCGGCTTTGGGCATGCCTATAAACTCAACTCGGCCCTGCACCGGTCCGCACTGCCTGTACTTGTCCAGCGAATCCTGGCCTTCGAGTAAATTTAAATCAAATGACAGCGGCGGAAATAAGTTGCTAACGCTGGAATGCTGCACGTAAACGGTAGGTATACCTAATTTCTTAGCCGCCAGCAGCATGGCACGGGCATCGGCGTTGTGGTCGTTGGCAAAGACGATGGCTTGCGGGCGGTACTGTTTCAGTTTCTGCAGGTATACTTCATAAAAACCAATGGCATCGTAGAGCAGATCTACGAAGCGGAGGGTGTTGTGCTTGCGATGCTGCAGAAACTGAAAAAACAGGTATGGAAACTTATAGTAGGAGAGTAATTTTTTGCGCAGTGAGAGCCGCGCCACCTTTTGGTTATACCTGCCAATCGCTTTCCTCTGGCCTGCTACCATTACCGCCTCAGGTATAGCTGCCTCTAAGAAGTTCAGGCTGTCATAATTATTCTGACTCACCACATACAGCCATACCTTGCCCTGCAGTTGTTCCGGCTGCTCCACAGTCCGAAACAGATTGCCAATCAACCGCACCAGGGTATAGCCGGCCATGCGCAGCAGTCGCATCGCCGGATTGCCAGGCGATGCTGCGTTCTTGGCACTTTCGGGGAGCTTGTAAAAACCTTCGGAAAAGTGCAGGTATAGAATGTTGCTGTACAGGTTATACCAGTCTTTCATGTGTTATACCATGTCCCAGCTAAGCGGCGTGCCTGCTTTGATGCCCTGTGCAGCGCTTTTGCCCAGTAGGTTTTCATAGTGTTTCGGCGGAAGCCCCAGACCCGGGCGGATCACCCGGATGTTTTCTTTGGTAAATGCCTCACCTGCTTTTATATCATGAGCAGCGTAGATGGAGCGCTTAAACAGGCGACTTTTCTCCTCAGCCCGTTGCACGCCGTACTGCACCTGCCCCAGCGCCAGCCAGGCTCTTTCTGACTCTACCACCAGCAAATGCAGCTCGGCTGGCTCCAGCGAGAAGGCGGAATCCACACCACCGTCGGCGCGGCTGAGGGTAAAGTGCTTCTCGATAACTGTTGCACCCAAGGCTACAGCAGCTACTGACGCGCCCACGCCCATGGTATGGTCCGAGAGGCCGACCTGCACGTCGTAGAGTGCACTCAGGTGCGGGATGGTGCGCAGGTTCGTGTTCTCCGGTGTGGCCGGGTAGGTGGAGGTGCACTTGAGCAGGATCAGCTCCAGACAGCCCTCCTCGCGCAGTACCTGCACGGCTTCGGCCACTTCCTGCACGGTGGCAGCGCCGGTGCTCATGATCACAGGCTTACCGGTGGCCGCTACTTTGCGCAGTAGCGGGTGGTCCGTGTTTTCAAATGAAGCAATCTTGTAAGCGGGAGCGTCCAGGCTCTCCAGAAAGTCCACTGCGGATTCGTCGAAAGGAGAGGAGAAGGCGATAATGCCGCGCTCCCGTGCCCGCTCGAAAATAGGCTGGTGCCACTCCCATGGGGTGTAGGCTTCTTTGTAGAGGTCGTACAGCTCACGGCCTTTCCACAGAGAACCCTCGTCTTCGATGGTCAGGGCACCCGGCAGGGTCATGGTGTCGGCGGTGTAGGTCTGCAGTTTGATGGCATCCGCACCCGCATCGGCGGCGGCGTCCACGATGGCCAGTGCCCGCTCCAACGACTGGTTGTGGTTACCCGACATCTCCGCAATGATAAAGGGCTTATGGGGAGGACCGATCAGACGGCCGGCAATACTAATATCGTTGATCATGATTTCTGTTTCTAAACTATGCGCTAGCCTTTGGCTGCCAAACAAAACGGAATGCTTTCGGGTGAGCCGGGTCAGCTTCACCGTAAGTGAAACCGGCTTTCTCAAAAGATCGCACAGAGGCTTTGTGATCCTGCTGCACCAATCCCTCCACCAACTGTAACTCAGGTCGTTCCTGAAGCAGATGCTGTGTGCCTTTCAGCAGCACAGTGTGTCCCAGGCCTTTGCCCCGGTAGTCAGCCGCAATCAGGTAGCTGATCGTAGCTGTGCTGCCTTTGATGTCGAAGCGGATGTGGGCGGCTGGGGTTCCGTCTGCTTCGGCAAGATAGAGCATGGCATTGGGGTTGTCAAGTTTGCCCTTAAACCAGCGGGTATGATCCTCCAGCGGAATGGGCTCCTGGTTGAAGGAGTGCCGGCGCACCTCCGGGTCGTTGGCCCAGTTGAAGAGCAGCTGCAAATCCTCTGCTTTAACTTTCCTGAGTTTTAAGCTTGTCGCCAGGCTGAGGCTTTTAAAAAGCTGCTGCAACCGCTCCGGACTCTTCCCATCGAAAAACTGTCGTTGAATTGTGAGTTGGGCTGCAAATTGCTCTTCGCTTATACCTTGCTTCAGTAAACTAGAAAGATTGCTGTAGTCCAGGGCTATACCTGCTGAGGTCAGGAACTGGTGCATACCTGCCTGATTATCGGCGGTTTGCTTCACAAATAATACTCCACCCACGGCGGCGTATTCATAAGAGATGCCACTGGCAGAGGTAATGGCGGCCTGGCATTTGGACATCAGGCGGCGAAGACTCTCAGCGGAAAGATCGCGGTGCAGTTTGGTTTGAGGCTGTTCTTTTAGGTATTGTTTCAGCTCGTGTAAGCGGGTATAGGCGCTGCCTACCACTACTTCGACTTGCTTGACGGCAGGTATAGCTTTAAGTGCTTCCAGCGCTTGTAAGGTTTGATTGTCCGGGTCGGCACCTCCCATGCAAACCAGCACACGCAACTCGCCTTCAGGTATAGAACGGGTAGCTTTGGCGGCTCTCAGGAAGGCTGGACGGAGCAGCGCATAGTGCGGACCGAGCAGTAGTCGGGTATAGGGTGCTGCTTGGTAATTATCGGGTGAAACGCCACCTGCCTGGTTGATCACCGCATCAGCCACAAAGGTATAGGTATGGATATCGTCGATGCAGACCACTGCTGCGCCGCGTGATTTTATATTCTGCTGGTAAGCTGTACCAAAGGTATAGCCGTCCAGCACCACGATCTCTTCTTCTGAGATATAAGCATCCAGTTCGTGTATAAAGCGGTCCGCAGCCGGATCGGCAGGAGGAAGCACGATGATGCCATCGCAGACTTCGCGGATGCGCTCCTGCAAGGCTTGGTCAGGCGATTGAATGGCGAAAACACACTCAAACTCCCGGCGCAGCATATGCACCAGTGCCAGCGAGCGCGTGACGTGGCCCAACCCGATGCGGCTGTTTCCGTCTGCTCTGAAAATGATGCGTGTTTTCTGAATCATGTTATTTAAGTTTTAGGAGCGCTCTCACAGCTTACGCAATGCTTTTGTAAAACCTCCGGCCTGCAGCATTTTTTTGGCAGCAGCTATTTCCTCTTCCTCTGACTCAAAGACCTGCCGCTGCGAATTAGCGGCGTTGACCTCCTGCAGCCAAGGGTGTTTCTGCAGCAACTCCCAGATCTGCTCGTGCGTCACCGGCTGACCCTGCTTCCATAGCCGGTCCATGATCATGGAGGCCAATGCGTAATCTGTAGGGTAGTCTACGGTAAGGCGCAGTGCTTCGATGGGGGAGGTATAAGGCAAAGTCTGTCTATTGAGATTGGCCTTTCTCCTGATGTAGGGCGTTACATGCTCACGGTCAGCGGCTTCGGATGCTTCGGTGGCTGCCGTTTCCAAGGCCTGACGGGTAAACACCTCCACGTTAGTGCCTAGGGGCAGACCGGTGGTGGTGATATAGTCTGATTCTGTCTGTAGCAGCTTTTTCACTGCCTGGGCGATCGTGACTGGCAGCACAAAAGGATTGTCCCCCGTCAGGCGCACAATCACATCCAGTTCATAGGTATGTGCGGCCTGTAGGAAGCGATCCAACACATCGTCGGCTGAGCCACGCAGGTAGGGTATGGCTTTTGTCTGGCAAAACGCTTCAATGGCGTCATCAGCGTTTCGGGTGGTGGTAGCCACAATCGTTTGCTGTAAAGAACTTGCAGACTGGGCATTGTTCACCACATGTTCCAGCAGGCTGGTATTGCTGCCGAAGGGGAGCGGCAGCAATGCTTTGCCGGGAAGTCGCTCCGAACCCAGGCGCACCTGTATGATGGCGCCTACCTTTACCATGCCGTCCAGCCTCCGTCCAGCACCATGTTCTGTCCTGTCATATAGGCCGATGCGTCTGAGGCCAGGTATACGAAAGCACCTTTCAGGTCGTCGGGCTTACCGATGCGGCCCAGTGGGTTCTTCTTTTTCAGCTGCTCCACAAACTTTTCGTTCTGCTGCACCTGCTCACTCGGGAAAGGCCCCGGCGTTACTGCATTAACCGTAATGTTAGACTTACCCAGGTAGCAGGCAAAGTAGCGCGTGAGTTGTAGCACGCCCGCCTTGGCAGCTCCGTAATGCGGCGGATTCAGGAAAGCCGGACTCTCGTCGTAGATGCTGAAATCGGGGGAGACCATGCCGTACATGGAAGACACATTGATGATCCGGCCTCCGTTCTGCTTCAGGTAGGGAATCACTTCCCGGATGCAGCGGTAAACGCTGTTGAGGTTGCCGTCGATGCCGTAGGCCCATTCCTCATCGGTAAGCTGCTCGGGCTGTTGGCCTTTGGAGTAAAAGGCATTGTTTACCAGTACGTCGATCCGGCCCTCTGCCTGCTGCACCTGCTCAAAGGCGGCAGCAACAGTTTTGGTATCGGAGATGTCGCAGCAGACAAAAGATAGGTGAAGGTCAGTATGTTCGCTGAAAGCCTCTTTGAATTTTGCCTCGCTTCGGCCCAACACATAAACGGAAGCGCCAGCCTCGGCCAATGCCAGGCTGATGGCGGTGCCCAAATGGCCGTAGCCACCCGTCACGAGGGCCACTTTGCCCGTTAAAGAAAACATATTAGTCAGACTTCTGCTCATCGTGCGGGCCACATGTAGGGTAAGAGTATATTTTCGTTTTCTTCTTTCAATTCTAATAGTTCATTGTGCAGTGCCTCAGGTAAGGTCGTGTTGCAGAAGCTGATGTTCTCCTGCAGGGTTTTTAGGCTCTCCACACCGATCACCACTCTGGAAATATAGGGATTTGCCAGCGCAAAAGCCAGACAAACCGCCCCGATCGGGAGCTGGTAAGCGTTGGCCAGTTGCTGCAGCCGCTTTAGTTTGGGGGCAGTCTCCTGCAGGTATGGCGCCAATTGGGCCGGCTGCATAAAGTAGAGCCCTTGTAGGTATACCGAGCGGACATGCGTTTCAATGCCCCGGTTTCTCAGCTCTGGCAGTAGCTCCTCAAATCGCCTGTCGAAAATGCTATAGGGGAACTGCACGAGATCAATTGGCGCCTCCCGCCGCAGCAGTTCCTCCGCCTCAGCCGGATGATAGAGTGAGAGCCCCACCTTCTCCACCTGACCAGATGATTTCAGCTCCTGCAGCTCGTCCAGCACACTTGGTTTAACGCTGTAACTCGCATAGCTATGCAGCAGGTAGCCGTAAAGCTTGTCTGCTCGCAGACGCTCAATTGATTCCTGGAATGCCTGCCTGATGGTTTTATCTGGCTGGTTTGGCGGATACTTGCTGATGATACGGTAAGGTGCCGGCAAGTTGTGCAGGACACTGCCCAGACACTGCTCGCTGTTGCCATAGGCCGCCGCCGTATCCAGTGTGTCTATACCTGCTTTCGCCGCTTCGGCTAATATGAAGGCTACCTCAGCTTCGGGCACCTGTCCGCGCTGGTTGCTGATGCCGTAGGGGAGACCAAACTGCGCCGTACCCAGGATCAGCCGCTGTGCCGGTGATGGGGTATCCAAACTCAATCCTTGCAAAATTCTTTTACTTTCTCGATCACGAATTGCTGCTCCTCGACCGTCAGGCTTGGGTACATCGGCAGACTGAGGCAGGCTTCGTAGTAACGCTCGGCCTTCGGGAAGTCACCTTTATTGTAGCCCAGACTGCGGTAGTAGGGCATGGTGTGGGCCGGGATGTAGTGCACCTGCGCAAATATGTTGTGCTCCCGCAGGTAGTCATAGAGACTCTTGCGGTCAGCCACCTGGATGACGTACAGGTGGTAGGCGTGGCCCGTCTCACCCGCCTTGGTCAGCGCCGCCGGGTTGGTACCGAGCACCGTTATACCTGCCGCATCGGCGAAAGCCTCGTCGTATACCTGTGCAATCTCTCTTCTGCGGACCATGCCCTCGTCTGCTCTGGCCAGCTGAGAGATGCCCAGGGCGCAGAGCATGTCGGGGATTCTATAGTTGTAGCCCAGCGCCTGCATCTCCATATACCAGCCGCCGTGGTTTTCCTCCAAAAGGTCCGCATCGCGGGTGATGCCGTGGGTGCGGTAAAGCAGCAGTTTCTTGTACAGATTCTCGTCGTTGGTGGTCACCATGCCGCCCTCGCTTGTGGCGATGTGCTTAACGGGGTGGAAGGAGAAGATGGCCAGCTCGGCAAATTTACCGTTGCCGCAGAACTGCCGCTCGCCTTTGCTGTCGACAAAGAAGCCCCCCGGGGAGTGGGCCGCATCCTCGATAATCCACAGCCCGTGCTTGTCTGCCAGCTGGCGCAGCTCCTCCAGGTTCACCGGGTTGCCGGCAAAGTCCACCGGAATGATGCCGCTGTAGTAGCCTTGGGGCTTGCCTTCCACCATCTGGCGTACCTGCGCAATGTCAATCAGGGCCGTTGCCGGGTCAATGTCGGCAAACTCGACGGTGCCACCGCAGTAACGCACGCAGTTGGCCGAGGCCACAAAGGTGATGGGCGTGGTGATCACACGAGAGTTCTCGTTCACGTTCAGCGCCATCGCGCAGAGGTGCAGCGCGGCCGTGCCGTTGCTTACGGCTACAGCGTACTTGGCCCCCACATAACTGGCGAAGGCCTGCTCAAACTCCGCCACTTTCGGCCCCTGCGTCAGGAAGTCTGACTGCAGTGTCTCTACAACCGCGGCAATATCTGCCTCGGTGATGTGCTGGCGGCCGTAAGGGATAGGCTTCATGTTTTTAATTAATAATGAATAGTGAGTAATGACGAATGAATAGTGAGTAATGATTAATGTGGGCTGCTACATCAAAGAGCAAATCATTATTCATTACTCATTATTAATTATACACTAAAGCTAGGGTCCACATGCTGGCGGATTTGCTCGCGGAGCTGCTCTACGCTAAGCCAGTCGGTGTTGGTGCCGGAGTTGTACTTAAAGCCCAGTTCCACCATTTTGCCATTGTGCGCTTTCATAAAATCCTCCACCGTCCAGAGCGGCGTTGAAGGCACAATTACATAGTACTTATCCAGCTCCACCGTGTTCAGAGAGTCGGTCTCTGTGATCATCTCTTCGTGTAGCTTTTCGCCTGGTCGTATACCTACCACCTCTTGTTTGCAGTTCGGACCAATGGCCTCAGCCAGATCGGTGATCACATAAGAAGGAATCTTCGGCACGAAGATCTCGCCTCCCCAATGATGCTCCAGCGCATGGAAAACCAGTTCCACGCCTTCTTCCAGCGAAATGTTGAAACGGGTCATATCCGGGTGGGTAATAGGCAGTACGCCTTCTTCACGCTTTTTCAAGAAGAAAGGTACCACAGAGCCGCGGGAGCCGATCACGTTGCCATAACGTACCACTGAGAACTTGATGTCGCGCTTGCCCTTCATGTTGTTGGCGGCTACAAAAAGCTTGTCAGAGCAAAGTTTGGTAGCGCCATACAGGTTGATCGGAGCAGCGGCTTTGTCCGTCGAGAGTGCCACTACGTGCTTCACCCCGGTGTCGAGGGCGGCATTGATGATGTTTTCGGCACCCAGTACATTCGTCTTGATGCACTCCATCGGGTTGTACTCAGCGGCAGGCACCTGCTTCATGGCAGCGGCGTGCACAATAATATCAATACCCTCGCAGGCTCTTTTGAAACGATCGCCGTCACGCACGTCGCCGATAAAATAACGAACGGAATTGTACTTGCTGTGCGGGAAAACCTGCGACATTTCGAACTGCTTCAGCTCGTCACGGGAATAGATCACCACACGCTTCACATCCGGAAAACGGGCGTATACCATCTCCACGAACTTCTTTCCAAACGAGCCCGTGCCGCCCGTTACGAGTATAGCTTTATTATTTAGGTCTAATGCCATGCTTATTTTTTACTTTATACCGGGGCTCAGAAACTGTAACCCACGCCAAGCTGCAAGTTAAATATTTAATTGTTGATTGCTTAAATTGTTGATAGTTGATTCTTAATTGTTGGTTGTTGAACTGGGAAATTGTTAATTGCTTATTGTTGGATGGTTATATGGTTGAAAGGTGGAGTGGTTAATCGCTTTTCGTGCACGACTATCAATAAATTACTGTCGGCCCACGATTGGACATGTCACGTCCTGATCCTACAAGGTTATGTTAGTTTTATAGTTGTTCACCACCTTATGACTAGGTATCATCGCTACATTTCAACTTTTAACTTCTAAACTCTTAATCTTTCTGTCTTCTTGTACTCTCAAACTCCTGAATTCCCAAACTCTACTGTTTCATGTTGAAAAAAGCTTTTTTCGGGTTGCTGCATACGCTGGGCTATTATTCGCGCTATACCTCGGTGTTGCACCATCCAAGCAAACAGGTTCTTACTCCCAGCTATGTCCTCGATTTTAATGAAGCGGAGAGAGCATTCCTGGAAGATTCAGCCCGCAGCTTCAACTACGCCATCGACTATAGCCTGGGCTACCGGCAGAAAGAGCAGTACCTGATTCGGTTGCAGGATGTAGAAGTGTTGGGTAACTCCGGGGCTGTGGTGCTGGACGGAAAAGTCGTGGTGGAGTCGGTGGGAGAGGTGAGTCGGCTGGCCAAGTCAGACGCTTTTAAAGAAGTATCGCTGCTGTTGCCTAAAAAGCAGAGCGGTCGTTATACCTCGGTACTGCACCTGCCCTGGGCTGACAATAATAACTACCACTGGTTCTTCGACTGCCTGCCACGCCTATACCTGGTGCTTGAGTCTACAAAGGAACCGATCAAGGTGATCATGCGCCGCGACATGGCCCCTTACCAGTTCGAAACGCTGGCCTTTGTCCTGAGAAACTATCCCCATGCCCAAGTAGTCTACATTGGGAAGCATGAAAAATGGCAGGTTGATGAATTTGTATTAGCCTCTTTCGTAGCCAATGCGCAAAGCGGTTACCTGCCCCTTGAGGTGGCCGACTGGTTGCGCCACAAGGTATGGCAAGGGTATGGCGTGCAACAGAACAGCCGTAAAAGGCGCATCTACATCAGTCGCGCGAAAGCCAAAACCCGCCGCGTGCTGAACGAGCAGGAGCTCCTGCCGCTGCTCGACAAGTATGGTTTCGAGGTGGTGCGGGCAGAGGAAATGACCTACCAGCAGCAGGTGCAACTCTTTTATGAAGCAGAGATCGTCATTGCCCCGCACGGCGCCGGCCTGACCAATCTGCTTTTCTCGGAGCAATGCCAGGTGCTGGAGTTTCACCCATCCAACCAGATCAAGACGCATTACTTCCTGCTCTGCAAAGCCCTCGACTTCAGGTATAGCGCTTTGGTGGGCACAACAGGGGATACAAAGGAGAACTACACAGTGCTGGTACAGGAGGTGGAGGAGTGGTTGGAAGGTATGGAAGTTCAGATATAGTTGGGTAAATTACAATCTGGTGAGGTAATTCAGGTATAAATTAAGTCAACCCAAAGTATAGGTAAAAGGAGCAAGGATCAGCAGCAGAGTGAAAAATTAAGTGACCAATAACCTACTGGCTTTAGCATTTAAGCTTCTTCCACCAACCCCAGTTCCTGGGCGGAGATTTCGCGCATTTCCACTTTCCGGATCTTGCCTGTTACCGTCATCGGAAATTCCTCTACAAACTTCCAGTACTTCGGTATCTTAAAGGTCGCGATCTGCCCTTTACAGTAGGCCGCTATGTCCTCGGAAGTAGCGTAGAAACCCTTTCGGAGCTTCACCCAGGCCATGACTTCTTCACCGTATTTATGGTCGGGTACGCCGATCACGTGCACGTCCGATATAGCTTCGTGGGTGAGCAGAAACTCTTCTATTTCACGTGGCGCAATGTTTTCGCCACCCCGTATGATCAGGTCTTTGATGCGGCCGACCACCTGCACGTAGCCTTCCTCGTCCATTACGGCCAGATCACCGGTATGCATCCAGCCGTTTTGTAGCACCCGCTCTGTTACCTCCGGCATATCCCAGTAGCCCAGCATCACCGAATAGCCACGGGTGCAGAGCTCACCTTTCTGGCCACGCGGCACGATCAGACCTGTATCCGGATCAACAATCTTCACTTCCAGGTGCGGATGCACCTTGCCAACAGTCGATACACGTTTCTCCAGCGGATCGTCCAGCTGACTCTGTGTTGAGACAGGTGAGGTTTCGGTCATGCCGTAGCATACCGTCACTTCCCGCATGTTCATCCGCGACTGCACCTGTTTCATCGTTTCAATGGGACAATTGGAGCCGGCCATCACGCCGGTGCGCAGCGTCGAGAAGTCGTATTGAGCGAAGTTCGGGTGCTCCAGCTCAGCAATGAACATGGTGGGCACGCCATACAGTGAGGTGCATTTTTCGGCCTGCACGGTCTGCATCACCTGTTCCGGGTCAAAAGTTTCGGCCGGAATGACCATACATGCCCCATGTGTGATACAGGCCAGGTTGCCGATCACCATCCCGAAGCAATGGTAAAAAGGCACTGGTATGCACACCCGATCATACTCGGTATACTTCAGCGTCTCCCCGATAAAGAAGCCATTGTTTAGTATATTGTGATGGGAGAGGGTAGCCCCTTTGGGCAAGCCCGTGGTGCCCGAGGTATACTGTATGTTGATCGGGTCGTCGAACTGCAAGGTCGCTTCCCGCTCAGCCAGTTCCTGCTCAGTCACTGCCTGGCCTGCTGCGATAAAGCGTTCCCAGTCGCGCTCCATGATCACGGTACGGGTCGGGTAATCGCAGTCGGGACGGATGTGGTTAAGCATCTCGACATAGTCTGTTTGCCGGAAGTAGTGCGAAGCAATCAGCAGACTAATCTGGCTTTGCTTCAGGGCATACTTCAGGTCATTGGTTTTGTAGGCCGGGTTGATGTTAACAAGCACCGCACCTACACGGGCCGTGGCAAACTGCACCAGCACCCATTCCACCCGATTTGGTGACCAAATGCCCACCCGGTCCCCTTTCTGTATACCATAAGCCATCAGACTTTTAGCCACCTGCTCCACCTGTTCCCACAGCTGCCTGTAAGTAGCGCGGTAATGCTGCGTCACCATCACAAGCGCTTCGCGGTCGCCAAATCTTTCAACAGTGTTGCGTAGGCTTTGTCCAATGGTTTCGCCGCGAAGGGGCGTAGTGCTTACGCCATGGCTATAGGAAGGGGTACTGTTCATGGAGTCGTTCCTCAAATATTGCTGTGTATTTACAGCTGGTTGCGTTATTCATGTTTGAACATTTAAGTTAAAGATCGTCTCTGAGAAAAGCACGTGAAATGTTGCTAATTTGATATAGCTGGATGAGCATAGGTGGCCATACCTAAAATCGTTTTTTCCAGAACTGTCAGCAGCAGGTATAGTATATTGATGGCAGGTGTGGTAGGTTATGGAGGGGGGAGCAAAAGCCACCAGCTATTTTTAAAATAAAACAGATCGTTCTATGGAAATCTTATCGCTCGCAGACCGTCCGGACCTGATGCAACCTGCTGTCCATTATTTCTGGACATGCTGGGGCAGTTCGTCTAACTTTAAGTTCTATGAAGACTGCATCCTGCATGCTGTTCAGGACAAGTCCCGGCTGCCGATGTTTTACGTGTTGTGGCACGAAGGGAATATCGTCGGCTCCTACGCCTTACTCACCAACGACATCATCAGCCGTCAGGACCTGATGCCTTGGCTGGCTTGTCTCTATGTAAATGAAGAGCACCGTGGCCAAGGTATGGCCAGCCAACTACTACAGCATGGCCTAAGCGAAGCCAAGCGTCTTGGTCACCCGGCGCTATACCTGAGCACAGACCTGGAGAACTTCTATGAACGCAAAGGCTGGCTATACCTGGCCGATGGGTATAATGTAATGGGGGAAGCCATTAAGATCTATACCTGTCCTGTAGGTTAAATATCTATATGATGGATTATCGTGTCACTATTTAGCACATCCATTTGAGAGCAGCATATAAATTATTTCTACATAGCGGTAGGCTTTTCCTGGATTAGTAAGTCGTGATGTGACGAACAAGTTTATTCAATAATTATACTTTGCCAATGATTAATGGAATAGTAATTGCTGGTATAGAATATAATGAATACCTTGTATTTAACGTCCCATCTTTAAAAAACTTAAATCATGAAGCAACTTTACAGATCCTCCCTGATCCTGGCTGGCTTTACGTTCATGTTCTTTAGCTGCAATTCCGACAAAGACGATATAGCTATACCTATTCAGGAAGAAGTAGATTATGTTGTAATAGATGCCAACACCACTGATAAGCCTGTTAAATCTACTAACTATGATGAAGTTGATGGGATTTTCAGATACGTGGAAAATCATTTCTTTACATCTGGCCCACCTTCTCAATTTACGATCGATAAAGGGTACTTCATGGCCTCGTATCTCGGGAAGGATACCAATGGGCCCCATGTCCAGCTTCGAAACAGCAAAATAAACGGGCAGCCCATGTGTACCGAGACCTATATTAATAGTATCTGTGACTCTTCGAAACCCTCTACATCCTGGAACTTATATGGGAACCAGCATGAGGTGAGAAATTTGAAATGGGAGTACTTAAATAGTGATAAGAGTAAGGGGTACAGGGTGGAGATGACTGATGTTCCGAAAGCTGCTAAATGGCATGCAGTGCCTTCGCGTATTTCATTTGATGACGAAATTAAATTTCATTTTGAAAGAAATTCTGTAAAAGACAGCATTATAGTCGGTCTGTTAATTGTCCCTAAAGAAGGCATAGGTAAAGTCCTTTCATCACCCTCTATTAATCGGACTCGACAAATCGGCTATTTAGTAAAACCTGGCGAAACATCTTTCACTGTAACGAAAGAAAGGATTGCAAGCCTCTCACAATCAGCTTTAGGTATGCCCACAGCTGCTGACTCCGTTTTTCTTAATTTAAGAACGACCCGCCACGTCATCAAGGTTATTGATAACAGAGAAGTATTAATTTCTTATGTAGTAGATGAATTCAAACCCGTTACGGTAGACTGGTAAGTTGACTAAACCTTAGCAGCCTTTACTACCAACCGTTTCACCACCTTGGCCAGCTTCTCCGTCAGGGCCCTTCTCGAAAACTGAGAATGGTTGATGTAGGGCAGGTCAAGGTTAGGGTTGATGGACCAGGCTTTGCTCATCAGCATCATGTGGTCAAGCATCAGCTCGTAGGCCGTATAATGGAACAGGCGGCCGGCACCGCATTCGTCAATGATGCGGTCGGTGTCGGAGTGCACAGGACCGAGGCAAACGATCGGTTTGTTCGACGCCAGGTACTCAAACAACTTGCCCGGCACATTGGAATACACAGCAGGCACATCAGCTATAGCCATCAGCAACATTGTGCTTTCCATCAGGTACTTAATGGCTTCGTTGTGGGGCACATGCGGCACAAACTCCGTTATACCTTCCAGTCCGGCCTTCCGGATACGCTGCTTCACACCCTCCGACGCTTTACCCACAAAACGCAGTTTATAGTTAATATCGGTGTTAACGGACCTCAGGTGCGCAATCGCCTTTAGAAACACATCAATGTTATAGTTCTCTGTGATCGTGCCGGTATAGGTGATCAGAAACTCGTCCTGCGGCGGCGTAGAAGGGTATATAAAGTCATCCTCGTCGTACCCGTTCGGGATTACATGGATCTTGTCCGGATTTATATTTACCGGCTTATTCAGAAAAAGCCGTTTCGTGTCCTCACTGGTCACGACCACAGCATCGGCCTTCTCGAGCACCTGCAACTCGTATTTCTTATCGATGCGCTTGGCGATCGGGGTGTGGTAAAGCTGGTCGTAGTAGTGAATGTTTGTCCAGGGGTCGCGTAAGTCCGCTACCCAGGGCAGGCCATATTTTTCTTTCAGCTTCAATCCGATCAACTGGGTGGAGTGAGGAGGGCTGGTTGTCAGGATCGCCTGAAACTGGTCGTTCTGCAGCAGCTCTCCGGCCTTTTTGAGGGCATGCTTGTTCCAACCCACACGAGCATCCGGTATAAACAGGTTGCCGCGCACAAATTTGAAAACCTTATCAAGGAAGCCAGTTTTAGCTTCTTCGTTGGCAAAGCCACTATAAGGTATTTCTTTCTTGCCCGAGAGTTTTTTGTAATACTCAAAAGGCTCTGAGGTAGCAGTGCGATATACGGCTGTACCTTCGGGCACTTCTCTTGCAAACGTGTGATCCAGCACCGGGTAAGAGGCCTGCCGCTCATCCACGGTTAACACACTTGGCCGCACACCCGCCTGTGGCAGGTATTTGCAAAACTTAAGTCCACGCTGCACGCCCGGCCCGCCTGAAGGGGGCCAGTAGTAGGAGATGTATAGTAAATTGATCTGGTCTGTTTTTTCCAAAGCGATCAGTAGAATAACTTCTTTCCCAAAGATAACGAATGATGCTTAATGATTAATGACGAATGAATAATGAGTTGTGGCCATGTGTAAACATTAATGCAACGTAATTCAATATGGCTGTATTCGGCTAATCAACGAAATAGGTTCGCTTACAGATTACAGCCTAAGCAAAAAAACAACGGTCCTCAGCTCGTCATCCCATTCGGCACCCATCTTTCCTTTTATCTATCTATTCGTCATTACTCATTAATCATTATTCATTCACCATTAATCATTACCCATTCATCATTACTATAGCAACTATTCCTGATATTCCTTAGTTTTGTAGGTAAATCCAGAATTAGAGAGATGTTTGATAATTTAAGTAACAAACTAGACCGCGCCTTTAAAACCCTCAAAGGCCAGGGAAGCATCACAGAAATCAACGTAGCTGCCACCATCAAAGAGGTACGCCGTGCCCTGGTGGACGCCGACGTGAACTATAAAGTAGCCAAAACAGTAACCGACAAGATCAAGGACGAGGCTATGGGCCGCGACGTGCTCATCGCTGTGTCTCCGGGCCAGTTGATGGTGAAGATCGTGTACGAGGAGCTGACGGAACTGATGGGTGGCCAGAAGCAGGACATCAACCTGAAAGGCGAGCCAGCCATCATCCTGATCGCGGGTCTGCAGGGTTCTGGTAAAACTACCTTTACTGGCAAGCTGGCCAACTACCTCAAAAAGCAGGGCCGTAGTGTGATGGTGGCTGCCTGTGACGTATACCGTCCGGCTGCGATCAACCAGCTGCAGGTATTGGCCGAGCAGGTAGGAGTAGAGGCCTATACCGAACTGGAAAACAAGAATCCGGTTCAGATTGCTCTCAACGCCGTTGCCCACGCCAAGAAGACAAACAAGAAAGTAGTCATCATTGACACCGCCGGTCGTTTGGCCGTGGACGAGGCGATGATGAAAGAAATAGCTGAGATCAAGGCGGCCGTGAAGCCAACTGAAACCCTGTTCGTGGTAGACTCCATGACGGGTCAGGATGCGGTGAGCACTGCCAAGACCTTCAATGAGCGTATCAACTTCGACGGCGTAGTGCTCACCAAGCTCGACGGTGACTCACGTGGTGGTGCTGCCCTTTCGATTCGTGCGGTAGTAGAGAAGCCGATCAAGTTCATCTCAACGGGTGAAAAGATGGAGGCGCTTGACCTGTTCTACCCGGATCGTATGGCCCAGCGTATCCTCGGCATGGGTGACGTAATCTCCCTCGTAGAGCGTGCGCAGCAGGCCTTCGACGAGGACGAAGCGAAGCGCATCAACAAGAAGATCCGCAAGAACCAGTTCAACTTCGATGACTTCCTGACCCAGCTCGAGCAAATCAAGAAGATGGGTGATATCAAGGACCTCGTGGGCATGATCCCGGGTGTTGGCAAAGCCTTGAAAGATGTAGAGATCGACGAAGGTGCTTTCAAGCCGATCGAAGCGATCATCAAATCAATGACGCCGCAGGAGCGTGAGAACCCGGACATGATCAGCGGCAGCCGCCGTGCCCGTATCGCGAAAGGCTCCGGAACGGATATCACACAGGTGAACAACCTGATGAAGCAGTTCAACGACATGCGTAAGATGATGCGCTCCATGAACAAGATGGCCGGTACCAAAGGCGGTATGGCTAACCTTGCCAAGATGATGGGCGGACGTCGCTAAGCAATTCTGGAGATACAGTAAAAGGGCTGAGCTTTCAATAGCTCAGCCCTTTTTATTTTTGGAGCAATCTGTGTGCATTTTCAGTATACCTGCTTATTTTCTTTGACGGCCCAGCGTCTGAATGCCTCCTGTGCTTCTTCCCGGAGCATCTGCTCCATCGGGATAGAACGGTCTGGCGCATCTTTGTCTATTTCGTCGTAAATGAACTGATCATCAAAGCCCACTGCAGCCGCATCGGCTTTGGAGTTTGCATAGTATACCTTACGAGGGCGGGCCCAGTAAATGGCGCCCAGGCACATAGGACAGGGCTCACAACTGGTGTACAGCTCACAATCAGTTAACTGAAAGTTGCCAAGTGCCTGGCAGGCTTTGCGTATGGCATCTACCTCGGCATGGGCAGTCGGGTCATTGGTGGCCAGCACATTGTTGTACCCACGGGCAATGATCTCCCCATCACGCACGACGACAGCCCCGAAAGGACCGCCAAAACCCGCTTCCATTTTCTCCAAAGAAAGCCTGATCGCTTCCCGCATAAAGTTTTTCTGTTCTTGTGTCATATGATTAGCTTCACGCTGCAACATACGTAATCAGACTAGCGTCTGGTTAAAAAGCTGCGTATTTTAATACCTGATTTTCTGAGGGGAAGTGGCCAGAATTGTTTGTGAGAAGCTTATCCGAATTTCTATCAGATAAGTATATATAAAAGCAATAGCTTACACTACACTTGTGCCTTTTAACGCATACTCGTAGTGCAAGCTATTCTAGCTGTTGCTGCTTCACTTATAAGTAAGCAGCCGGTATTTTAATTGTTAAGTATCTGTTTATGTTAGTATATTGTTTTTTAATTGTATTATAAATATCTTCTACTGCTAAATACGAACCATATTTGGTATTAGTTTTGAACAGTCTAAATACGTAAGTATATTTTCGAGATAAATACTGACAATTGGAACTACCTGATATCAAATGATTAACAAATGGATGATGAAAAATATTTGCTTGCCTTTTTTACAGTTTTCTTCATTTAAGACCCCTCTGCTGAAGTGGGGTGCTTTTGTACTTTTTGTTGCCATGTTCGGTGCCTGCACCGCCACACGCGAACAGGAGATAGAAGGAGACGTGAACGAGTTTCGGTCCTGGGTGAATACCCAGACAAATAAACTGGAAGAGCGAACGGAAGAAGACTGGAAAAGAACAAAAGAAGACTTTAAGCGCCGCACGGAAGAGCTTGATCGTAAGCAGGAAAGCTTCTCGGAGAAGTTAAAGGCCGACTATCAGCAGATCAAAGCCGACTTCAAAGCCCGTGAAAGGGAGCGCGACAAGCTGGCAGTTGATCAGGCCCAGCTAACAAAGTGGGAGCGCGACCTGCTGGGACAGTATGCCAACGGCACCTCCCTGAGTGCCGATAATGTAGAAGAAGCCTATAAAAACTTTATGAGCAATGTGCGGGCCCGACACAAAACCTGGGACCAGCAGGACTGGAACATGGCGGCCTCCGTGCTGGACGAACTGAACCAGCGCAAAGAGGCTTTCGACGAATTGCCCGATGAAACAGAAGTGCGCATCAAAGCCCTTCAAATGGAATTTGTCGCTTTGAAAGAAAGCGAAACAGCCAACGAGTAACACGCTAATAACTCCAAACACCCTATGGCCAACCTAGAGAACTTAACACCAGAGCTATACCTTGTCAAAGCTTTTACAGAACAGCCGAATGGAGGCAACACGGCTGGTGTCGTACTTTTTGCTGACAAGCTTTCACATGAAAGACGCCAGAAGATAGCCGCCATGCTGGGGCTTTCAGAAACAGCTTTTGTATCAGCCTCCAATGTAGGGGATGTGAAAATCGAGTTTTATACGCCCATAAAGCAGATTCCGCATTGCGGTCATGCGACTGTAGCTGCCTTCAGTTTGCTATGGAAGAAAGGGCTGCTGCTCAACGGCAGCGCAGTGAAAGAATCTATAGAAGGCCCACGTCAGATCAGTTTTGAAGGAGGCAAGGTATACCAGGCGCAACTGCCGCCGCAGTATACGCCCATTGAAACTGCGGCTATCAATCCCCAACTGATTGCCGCAGCGCTTGGGCTTCCGGAGGGTTTCGCTTTTCCGTCAGTACCCGTCATTGCAAGCACAGGAGTTCCTTTTTTGCTGGTGCCTATACCTGACGAGGGCACCCTGCATCATCTGCAACCGGATCAGGAGCTTGTTCGCTCAGTCTCGGACAAGGCGGGTTTGGTAGGCTTCTACACATTCACTACGGCTACATCGCTTGCTGACGCAAATACCCGTATGTTTGCCCCAAGCTATGGTATACCTGAAGAGTCTGCCACCGGTATGGCAGCAGGACCGCTTGCCTGCTACCTGCACGATTATCTGCAGATACAAAAACCAAATTTTCTGATACACCAAGGTTATCACATGCGCCATCCGTCACCCAGCCAGATCGAGGTGATGCTGCAGCTTGACGGAGAGGGACATATCACAGGCTTGCGTGCCGGTGGGCACGGACTTGTGATCAGGCAGATGGAGTTAGGAGACTTTTAGGTCTGGTTACTTTAGCCACTGCTGCCGCAGGCGGGAGATTTGGCGGGCATGGTGATCGAAGTGGTCCTGCAGAAAAGCCAGTGTTTGGGTGATCGTGAGCATACCTGCATACGGGTGACGGAAAACACATTTATCCAACAATGGACGCGGAAGCTCCGTCAGGGTGTCTTCGAGCTGATAGCGGGCAGCATCCCACTGGATGCGCAGTGAGTTCAGGCTTGCGTGTGCTGGTACTTTCGCGACGGCGGCAGGTGCCTTGAATTTCATGCCCGAATGAAGTGCAACACGAAGCAAGAGTGAGCGGAGTGTATGCGCCAGTGAGGCAGACTCCAGTTCTTCTTCTTGCACTTTGCGCTGAATGTAGCTATTGGTCAGTTGCTCTACCTGTATCAGGTGAGCTACAATCTGGTTGATGGACCACTTACCAGTGGCGGCGGGCCGGTTTAAGAGCTCTTCATCCAGGCCCTCGAGCTCACCGATCAGTCGGTTGCGCGACTCTTCCAGTTTTAAGTATCGGCTTTCAAGCACGGGATTCATCAATTGAATGTGGCTAAATAGTGTCGTGTTCATAGGTAAACGCAGGTCTAGGTCGATTATTGATTGCCAATCTACATAAATTTCTGATTAATGCAACGGTGTATGCTATTTTTTTATCTCTAAATGGCTGATAATTAGGCAGGTGGTTCAATATGGAGTAAAATATATAATTGGATAAGTTCAACTTTAGGAAAAGAAAGAAAGAGATTTCTTTTCTTTGCAAAAAATAATCAGACAGCATGGAGATGAAAAATGACCCGGTGGGGGCTGCTATACAGGACTTTATGGCCGGAAACCTTGAAGCAAGCATTGTGGTGGAAAGCAACCTGACCGAAGATGACGAGATAAAAGCAGCTTACCTGTTTCGCACACCCGATGGGATGCCGGAGCTCGAACTGCTGGCGCTGGAGGCTTGCCACGGACGTGTACTGGATGTAGGCGCTGGGGCCGGTTGCCACAGCCTGGCACTACAGGAACGTGGGGTTGATGTAACAGCGCTCGATTTGTCAGCCGGAGCGGTGCAGGCCATGCAGGCCCAAGGTGTACAGCGGGTAGTGCAGCAGGATATTTTTAAACTGAGTGGCGAGCGCTACGACACGCTGCTGCTGCTGATGAACGGAATAGGTATAGCCGGTGATCTGGAGGGGCTGGAGCGCTTCCTGGAGCATGCCAAAACGCTTCTTAATCCGGGTGGGCAGATTCTGCTCGAGTCGTCTGACATACTCTACATGTTTGAAGAAGAGGATGGCTCTGTGCTGCTTGATCTGAATGCGGGCTACTATGGGGAGGTGCTTTATAATATGCGCTACAAGGAGCATCAGACCGGAGAGTTCAGGTGGCTTTTCATCGATCCTGCTATCCTGGAAGACTACGCTACTGACCATGGCTATACCTTCGGGCAGCTTTATGAGGGCGAGCATGGCAACTACCTGGCCCGACTCGTGCTTCAGCCTTCCTAACCATGCTCTACCTGCCTTTCCCAAATCCTGGAGTACGCTTTGCCGTATGGGATTACTTAAGGGAAACAGAAAGCAGGTATGCAGAAAAAGCTTAAAACAACCTGGGAACTCACCAAGCAGACTTTTAAGAAGTTCTTTGACGACAATCCGCTGGATTACGCCGCGATCATCGGCTTTTATACCATCTTCTCGTTGCCAGCCGTCCTGATCATCACCATCCGGATTGCGGGCGCCGCTTTTGGGCAGGATGCAGTGCGTGGGGAGGTCGTGAACCAGGTCGGCGGTATTATGGGGCGCAACAGCGCATCCCAGATCCAGAGCATTATCGAAAATGCCAGCCAGTCGGAGTCAAGTACTATTGGGACCATTGTGGGCGTGCTGGTCATGGCCTTTAGTGCGACTACTGTGTTTGTAGCGCTGCAGGACTCACTCAATGCCATGTGGAAGGTGAAAGCAAAGACAGAGAAAGGCCTTATGAAACTGGTACTCGGGCGCATCCTGTCGCTGGCGCTGGTAGTCAGTTTCGGGTTTCTGCTGCTCGTCTCGCTCTCGATTGATGTGGTGCTGGGCCTGGTCTACGATTACCTGCGGCAGGAGCTGTCAGGTATAGCGGTATACCTGGTCACGATTGGTAACATACTGGTATCCATTGCCATTGCCACCGTTATTTTTGCGGCTATCTTCAAAGTACTGCCCGACGCCAAAATCCGCTGGCCGAATGTATGGGTAGGCGCTGCGGTCACAGCCATACTGTTTACACTGGGCAAGTACGTCCTCAACATTTACTTTCAACATGACCCGCTGGCCGATACCTACGGGGCTGCCGGCTCACTCGTGCTGATTCTGGTTTGGGTATACTATACCTCGATCATCTTTCTTTTGGGCGCGGAATTCACGCAGGTATATTCCGAAGAACATGACCAGGGGATAAAACCCTCTGACACCGCCGTAAAAGTAGAAAAGCAGGAAGTGGAGGAAGATGAAGAAACCGGCAAAGTGGAGGTAAAACGGAAGTCGGGGTTAAACTAAAGCGAACACAGCTGGCAGGAGACAAACAATTTTTGACTGAAGCGTATAAAACAGGCAGTTGTAAACGGAATAAGAGAAACTATAGCACAAATTCAAAAATCTAACCTATGAAAAACTTCAAATCAGTATTCGCAGCCTTTGCGCTACTCTCCCTGTTTCTATACGGTTGTCAGGATGGTGGTTCCGATACCACAGATAACACCACAACCACCATGGAATCACCCAATGATGGCTCAAATGAAATGGAATCACAGCATGGCGAATCCAGTTCCGTAGCATCTGGCACATACCAAGGCAGTGTGAAAAAAGTAGAACCTGAAAGAACGGAGATCTATGTGGAAACTGACGATAATCAAACACTCGAGCTTTATTTCAGAGAAACTACTAGACTGACCAGAAACGGTGAAACAGTCACATTCGACCAACTGAAAGAAGGCAGTAGAGTCGAGGTACAAGTCGAGAATGAAGGCGAACACCTAAACCCGATTGCTGTGAGAATACTAGATTAAAAAAGAGGGCCAATCTGCTCATTCGAAGCAGACAATCACTTTTAACCAAATTCCTGAAGACTTTTAGAGGGCTTACTTTGCTTCCCATGCTTGTGATTTCACATTGAAAGCAACTACTCCTAGGAATAAAGTTTCTGTCAAATAAAAACGCCCCCTGACTCAGAAGCCAGGGGGCGTTTTATAATTTATGTCAGGAAGCTAGTTAAGCTTTCTTATACATTACTTGCTTTACTGCTTCAATCGTACGCTCCACGTTTGGAAGGGAGGCTTCGATCAGAGTAGGGGCATAAGGAAGTGGCACGTCGCGGCATGTCACACGCTTCACTGGCGCATCCATGTAATCGAATGCGTTGCTCTGGATATGGTAAGCCAGCTCAGCAGAAATAGAGGCCAGTGGCCATGCTTCTTCTACCACCACCATACGGTTGGTTTTCTTAACAGACTCGATCAGCGTTTTGTAATCGATTGGACGCACCGTGCGCAGGTCAATTACTTCCGCATTGATGCCGTCCTTTGCAAGTTCCTCGGCAGCAGCCAGAACTACTTTCATCATCTTGCCAAACGACACGATGGTCACATCAGAGCCTTCACGCTTGATGTCAGCTACACCGATCGGGATCAGGTATTCTTCTTCAGGCACCTCGCCTTTGTCGCCGTACATCTGCTCTGATTCCATGAAGATCACCGGATCGTTGTCGCGGATAGAAGACTTCAACAATCCCTTCGCATCGTAAGGGTTAGAAGGAACCACTACTTTCAAGCCAGGGGTGTTAGCGTACCAGTTTTCAAAGTTCTGGGAGTGCTGGGAAGACAACATACCTGCGCTACCAGTCGGGCCGCGGAACACCATCGGGCAGGAGTACTGACCACCTGACATAGACATCATTTTGGCGGCAGAGTTGATCACCTGGTCAATGGCTACCAGTGAGAAGTTGAATGTCATGAACTCTACGATAGGGCGCAGGCCGTTCATAGAGGCACCTACGCCAATACCGGCAAAGCCAAGTTCGGCGATAGGAGTGTCAATCACACGCTCAGGACCAAATTCGTCCAACATGCCCTGGCTCACTTTGTAAGCACCATTGTATTCGGCTACTTCCTCACCCATCAGGAACACGCTCTTGTCACGGCGCATTTCCTCTGACATGGCTTCACGAAGGGCTTCTCTAAACTGTATACTTCGCATATTAATGTTAAAATCTCGGTTCAGTTGGTAAAATTAAGATAAGTCTGTCAATTTGCAATGTATAGCGCGTAACTTATCGTATCATCGCTTCCCGGAATGCCTGTTTTCCGTGATAGGCAGCAAATTCTGGATCGTCGAATGCGCGTTCCATGTAGCTGCGGTCCTTCTGTATAGCCCGGCGTAAATGGATGCGCACCATGCCCTCGTTCTGCTGGCGAGCACCCACGATGGCCAGTGAGTAATGCGCCAGCGGATCATCCTGCTTTAGTTCCAGGGCTTTTTCATAATAGTCTCGCGCTCCCTCGTAGTTTTCTTTCAGCAGGTAACTCAGCCCCAGGTTCATGTTGGTCTGGTAGTCATCACCGGAATAGGTCAGGCTGCGGATGGCCTCGTCGTAAAGGCCCATTTCCATTTCGAGGGCGGCTTTGTCGGTAAAGATACGGTGCAGGAGTTCCTGTTCACCCCCGAGCCGGATGGCGTAATCGTAGATCTGCAGGGCCTTCTCACGTTCGCCGCGCAGGTGATAGGCGCTGGCCAGCGCGTAGTTTACTTCGGCCGTTGGATTGCGGAATCCGGCAAAGTTCAGGTTGTGGATGGCCTTATCAAGTAGCGCTTCTCTGGCCTTTGTACGGTACTCTTTGCGGGCCATCTCGGTATACACCACGCCCAGGTTGTAATAGGCAGGCCATTTATCGGTGGTCTTCACGGCTGCTTCGTACAGCTTGCGGCGCTCAGCCAGCAGGGGAGTCAGGGTAGCGGCATACTGCAACTCGTCGCCCGTGAGTACATCAGCGCTGGCAGACTCGTCGGCGATGCGGCGGGCCAGCAGGTATAGCTCGTAGTCAGATTTGCGGGCGCGGTTGTAGTCCACCTCCACACGGGCAAAGCGCATGGTCGGGTAGACATACTTGCGTATGTAGTCGAAGGCTGCACTCTGCTGCAGGGCATCTGCTTTCTGCTTGTCGGAGCCAGTGCCTTGCAGTATTGTAGTTATCTCCTGCTTCTGGGCTTTCGGCAAAGCCGACTTGTTTACCCGCTCCAACAAGGTTGCCCAGTCGGTCGGCTCTATTTCTGTGCTGATCTCAACCTTCTTGCCCGAGTAGTCGAGCAGACTTACCTTACTGCGGTAGTAATCGGCAAGTGCTTTGGCGCGTTTCTGCGCCAGGTCAGTGCCTTTTTCGTTTGGCGCCTGGCTTCCGATCACCTTGATGGTCTGCTGCTTCACCGTGTCCATCGCGTACTGGTCTAGTAGGGGGAGGTTTTCACCCAAGTAGTTTTTGGTGGCGAATTGGTTTTCGTCGAAGTAAAACATGATGCTGGCAGGACCTTCGGCCATGGTCTTGTAATTATCCGGCACGTAGGTATAGTCATTGCTTCGCACCATCAGCAGGGCCGTGGTGTTGAGGCCAGTTGCTACTTGCTCTTCCTGGGTATAGGCCACCCGGTCACGCTTGCGCTTGTCGATAGCTGTGCCTTGCACCAGTAATCGGCCTTTGTTTTTGTGTGGAGCGTAGGGGAAGGCAAACTCCTGCGTGATGGTAGGGCGACGGTTTTCGTAGAGATAGTTGCCGATATCAAAGTTAAGTGCACCCAGGTGTTCCCGCTGCTGGCCGGCGGCTTCGTATACCACATCGATCTTGTAGCGGTAGTCCTGGTTGTTCTTCAGCATCTTCTCAGGAAGGGTAGCCTTTAGCTCAAACACCACTTCTTCGCCGTTGGCGACGAGTGGATTCGGGGTGACTTCAATTTCCTGCTTTTGGGCTTGTTTTACCATGCGCTGCAGGGTGCAGCCTGTGTTGGCCGTGAGCATAACAACAGCCAGGGGCAGGAACAAAGCAGCGTTTTTTTTGTTGTGTTTCATATCCGAATCAGGTATACAACGTAAGATATAGGTAGCGACCTGCGTTATAGCGTTGTATTTATGGGGTTTGTCGATTTTTTTTGACAGTGACCTGTATAATTCCTACTTTTAAAATTAAATCAAACGAAAGTGAAAAGGCTACAATATTTTATCGAATCTCAGGCTTTTGGTGTCTGCGCCATGTTGGGTGAGAAGCTTGGCATAGCCTCTAGCAGCATTCGCCTGTCCTTTATCTACATTTCGTTTTTCACACTGGGCTCGCCAATCATTCTCTATTTCATTATGGCCTTCTGGATGAACGTAAGCAAGCACCTGCGCCGCGAACGCAGCACTGTTTGGGATCTATAAGTCCCGCACCGTGCGTCGCTGGCGCACAAAGTACTGCCACACAATACTTCCTCTGTAAACGCCTGTCATAGCCGGAAAAGTACCTTTCAGCTGCTGTTCTTTTCTGCGCTGGCGCCAATAACTGCTTTTGCGCAACAGGTCGGCGTGTGCCTGGAGCACTGCTTTGGCGTCGGCTGACTGGCCTGCCAGCAGCATGCGAAGGGCAGCTACCCAGTCCAGCAGGATGCGGATAACAACTATTGAAAACAGCTCCCCGGCCGGCAGGTTCTTGTACAGCAAGGCCATGCCATTGCGAAAGTTCAGGTAAGTTTTGCGCGGATTAGACTTGTGCAGCGTACCGCCTCCCACGTGGTATACCTGGCTGTTGCCGTTATACATGACCTTATAACCCACGTTCTTGGCACGCCAGCAGAAATCTATCTCCTCCATGTGCGCAAAAAAAGCAGGCTCTAATCCCCCCAGACCGTGGTATACATTGGCTCGCACGAACATACAGGCGCCTGTTGCCCAGAATACCTCCGCTACATCATTGTACTGCCCGCGGTCTTCTTCCAACGTTTCAAACAGGCGCCCACGGCAAAAAGGATAGCCCAGGGTATCCAGCATACCGCCGCCAGCACCTGCGTACTCAAAAAAATCAGGGTGTTGCTGCGAAACGATCTTGGGCTGGCAGACGGCGATATTCTCGTCGGCTTCCATTAATTGGATGATCGGTTCTGTCCAGCCCGGCGGCACATCCACGTCAGAGTTCAGCAGCACATAGTACTTGGCATCGATCTGGCGCAGGGCGATGTTATACCCCTCGCAAAAACCGTAGTTGTCGTCGTTGTGGATGATGCGCACCTGCGGGAAGTGCTCCTGTAAGAAAGAAATAGAGCCATCGGTAGAGGCATTGTCGGCCACGACAACCTCGCAGCCAGAGCTGTTGGCCACTACCGAGGGCAAAAACTCCTGCAGATAGCGGAGTCCATTCCAGTTAAGTATTACAATCGCCGTGAGGCAGGGATTAGAGTCCAAAGTTTCCTAGATCTAAACCGGGGATGTTAGGTAAAAGGCCTTCTGTGCTCTTTTTCATTTCTTCAGCTGCGCGTTCGCCCGCAGTCAGCATAGCGTTGTTCACGGCAGCTACCACCAGGTCGTTCACCATGTCACGGTCGTTCGTGTTCAGGATGGAATCGTCAATCTCAATCTTGAGGAGCTTGCGCTGGCCATTCACGGTCGCTTTCACGAGGCCCGCGCCCGACTCGGCGGTAACGGTAATGTGCTGCAGGTTGTCCTGCGCTTCTTTCATTTTGGCCTGGACTTCTTTCATCTTGCCCATCATGCCCATCATATCAAACATAGTCTATCTTCTTTATGGTGTACTGTACAGGTATAAACGTGCCCCAATGCTCAGGGGTATACAAATATACAAGCATATCTTGAATTAAGGGAGAAATGGTGCCGGCGAGATGCGTGGGCAATACCTCTTTGAAAAAATGATCCAATTGTATCAGTCAATTTATTTGCACTAATGCTTTGAAATTTATTTATCCAGAGAGTCATAACTTTCGTATTATAATTATACATATAATAAATTGTTTGCTTGATTGACTATTTTGTCAGTTGTAGTCTACCTGCTCCTGTTCCACAAATTACACCCTTTTTGTGCTTTCTTATACCAGGGTAATACTGCCTCTGTGTGATTATAACTATATATGGTACAATAAATTTACTTCATTTCTATGTCAGATTTTATACGCTTTCCTAATCGGGGCTATGGATTCCTGTTAGTCGTTTCTTTGTTCCTTTCACTTCTAATGCAGCCTGTTTTGGCACAGCAGGTTACAGAAGCCTGGGAGCAGCGCTATGGCAGCGATTTTCCCACGTTTCAGTCAGGTGCTATTAGCGCCGTTGATGCAGTTGGCAACACCTATGTGGTGGGCAACAGCAGAAGCAACACCCTGGGTTCTCCTACCAATTATGATGCCTTTGTGGTGACTAAGTTTAGTCCCACGGGCGAAGTGCTCTGGCAGCACCATTTCCCTCTGTTCCAATATCCTCATGAAGTGAACGATGTCGCACTGGACGAAACGGGCTTCTACGTAGCCGCCTCCACGGTTGACATGGGCTCCAGAACAATGGTCTACGTGGTGAAATTTGCTATAGCGGATGGTCAGGTGGTTTGGAGAAATACGGAGTCGCCTTCCAGTACGATGACAGGCATAGAGCTATTGGCAGATAATCGGGGAGGGGTGGTCATGGTTGGCTCTGGCCATTTTAGTATGCCTGGTGACTTTACGCAATTGTTTAAGTATGATGCCGCTAATGGGGAAAAGATGTGGGTACAAACTGTATCTGGAACCGTGCCCCCTAATGTGTACCAGCATGTGGCAGGTATAGCCCTGGACAGTCAGGGAGACATCTACCTGGCAGGCAGCACGGGTATTTTAGATAACGCCAGCCAAATGCTGACGACAAAGTACAGCGGGGTTGATGGCTCTCTGCTTTGGCAAGTGCAGCACGATACCAATCTGCAGAACCGTGCCATGCAACTTACCCTGGACGAAACTGGGGGTATTTATACCTGGGGGCTACAGTATACAACGGATCCTGATCAACCCGAAGGAAGCTTCCTGATCAGGTATGACGCCGCCAATGGCAATCAGGTGTGGCACGAGCCGCTACAGAGTGCAGGTGTACCCGAGCAGATGGTGGCTGATGAGGCAGGAGGGCTCTACCTGGTCAGCACCGTGCAGGGAGGCACTCAACTGGCAAGGTATAGCGCTGCTGATGGCAGTTTACGCTGGTCAAGTCTGCACCAGGGCACTTTTGCCGCCTTTGATACTGACGAGGCGGGACATGCTTACCTGAGCGTCATACTCTCAGATGCTGCTTATGCGGTTGGCAGGTATAGCGCTACCAATGGGGAGCAGGTATGGGAATATACTTCTCAGGAAGACAGCTCCTATGTACTGAATGGGGTGAAAGTATCCGAAGCAGGCACTTTGCACCTGACCGGAACCTCCGGTGGTGTTGATTCTCACCTTTTTGCGGCGAGCCTCCAGACAGCTACAGGTGCGCTTGTTTTCAATACTACCTTCATCCACACTTTACCAGGTATAGACCAGCCAGCCAACTTGGTGACGGATGCTGATGGTAATGTGTATGTTACGGCCACCAGCGGGAACCCGGATGCTTCACGTCCGTACCAGCATGCTTTTTTGCTCAAGTACTCGCCTGACGGGGAGTTGCTTTGGAAGAGGCAGTTCTATAACAGTGATATCAGGCAGACCAAACATCTGGCAGTAGACGCAGATGGCGCTGTGTATATGATGCTAAGCGTGTACGGAAGCGATGGGCGTCCGCAAATCAGGCAGCTTAAACTGAGCGGCGCTACGGGCGAGACTACCTGGAAACAAGAGCATGGTCCTACGGATGCCAACCTGGGCAGGGAAATACAACTCGACCAGCAGGGAAATCTCTACATCATGGGCACGGTTGGTCCTCAGTTTGATCTTCCTCAAGAGGATTTTCTGATCAAAGTTGACACTGAAACAGGTCAGGAGCTCTGGACGAAGCGTTACGGGCGTCAAGACCCAGGCAGTGACCTGAATGAGTTGGTTGCCTTCACCCTGGACGAAGTAGGTGATGTGTATGTGACTGGCACCGAACGTGCCCCCGCTGTAGTAAACAACCTGGCTCTGGCAAAGTATGCGGGCGGCGACGGTAGTGTGCTGTGGAACGAAATTTACAACAGCAGCAACCGACAGACTGAACACCAGGTGACGGGTATAGCCGTTGATACCACGTCAGGCGTATACCTGGCTGCCCTCGACATTCTGGACACTGGTGAGCAAGTGGCCTACCTGCTTAAGTTTGAGGCAGCTAGTGGGGCATTTGTATGGCGGCAGCCTACCATTGATGAGGTAACAAATTCAGGCAGCTTGTCAAACCTGATACTTGACAATGCTGGCGGAGCCTACGTAACAAGTTTTAACAACAGGCTAATCAAGTTGAGCACAGAGGAGCCCGGTGTTATATGGACCTCTCCCTTCCAGGGGGCCATTTCAGCTGTTGAACTCGACGAGGCAGGAGGTATCTATGTAGCGTACAGGGCTACTGATGGTGTGCAAATCGTGAAATACCAGACCTCTGATGGGGCCAGGGTATGGGATGTGTTCAAGGAAGGGCAGGCTAATCATACGCAACAACTTTTGGCTCTGGACAAAGACAGAAATGTATTTCTGGTGAATACAGTCTACTCGCCTGATATGAATTTTGACCTCCTAATCGTAAAATACAGTCAAACCACGGAAGAGCCAACATGTGCTATACCTGTAAATGTGCAGCTATACCTGGCGCCTTATGCTATTCGGGCAGGCTGGGAGGCACGCACTACCGCTGACTTTTCGCCCTACATCCTCACAGAAGACACCGGTCTGCGCTGGACCTGGGGAGACGGCTCTGAGCCGAGTATGTCCTATACCGCTTTTGGCACTCCGCGCATAACAGGCAAGCATACCTATACTCAGGCGGGTATCTACCAGGTGGGGCTCGACTTTTCCGAAAGCTGCCTCGAAGCGACCAACAGCGACTATAACCAGTGGCATGTCATTTATGATCCGGAAGCCGGCCATGTGCAGGGCTCTGGCAGTATCGCATTGGCCGATTTCGGGTTGGGTGGTAGTAGCCAAAAGCTCGAAGCTGAATTTTCGTTCTCTGTCCGGTATCAGAACAAGCACGCCACCAGACCGCAAGGCACAGTGCAGCTGACCGTGAACAAGCAGAAGTTCTCCCAAAGCGGAGCACTCGACTGGCTGGTGATCACCGGCAACCAGGCCATCTGGAAAGGGACGGCACAACTGCAGGGCGTAGGTCGATTCGGGTATATCGTGTCGGTGCGCGACGCGGGTGGCAAAGGCAAGAACGACCCCAACGACCAGCTCCGTATCCGCATCTGGGACCTTAACCGTGGCAATGCAGTTGTGTTCGACAACTTTGAGTCCAGAGGTGATATTTACGACCTGTCATCTGAAACCGGTCCCCGCATCGGTTGGGGCAACATCGTGATCAATGGAAGGAAAGACAACCGCGACCTGTTTGCTGCTAATGGGGAAGGTATGCAGAGACTGGCATCAGCCGAACTGCTGGCCTATCCAAATCCAGCTGATGCACGCACGACGATACGTTTTACCCCGGCTGTGGAAAGTGCTTACGAGCTGCAGCTGTTTGATATGAAAGGGGCACTGATGCAGCAGATAAGACAAGGCCATGCGAAAGCAGGCGAAATCACCGAAGTGCAGTTGGATGTTTCCTCTTTGAAAAAAGGCATGTATCTGGCTCGGATTACCAGTGCTGATGGGGTGCAGACTGTGAAAATAGTAGTTGATAGATAGTGAGTTACGCCGTACCGGTCCTGGACTAGCGCAGAAGCGTGACAGTGCCGGTGCGGCGTTTTGCTTCCCCGTTATTACTCACAATGTTGATTTCGTAGGCATAGGCTCCTGCTGGCTGTGGTTTGCCCTGGTAGGTGCCGTCCCAGCTGTTGTTGCGGTCGTCAGAGGCAAACACGACCTGCCCCATGCCGTTGTATACCTTGATGTTGAAGGACCTGATGAAGCGCCCCTTCACTTCGAGCACATCATTGAGCCCATCACCGTTTGGCGTAAAGGCATTGGGAATATGCACCTGCAAAGGCTGCTGGATGACCACGGTGTTAGAATAAGAGGAGGCAGTGCCGTTACCGGAAGTCACCCGGATACGGTAGCGCAGTTCCTGCAGTTCCTCACTCAGGTTGCGGTCGGTGTAGGTATTGCCCGTAACCGGCATACTACTGACCACCCGACCTTCAGCATTCAGAAGCTCTAGCGTATACTGGCTCACGCCATCCGGAAAACCAACATAGCCCGTCCAGCCCAACGAGACAACCGGGGCGTTCTCCTGGGGTAGCGCGATCAGGTATACCGGGCAGGTGGTATTGCTGAGAGCCGAGCTGCGCTCACAGGGGTTGGTATAGCTGGCGCGGTAGCAAGCCGGACTCAGCGGTTGCAGCGGGTCTGTGTACGCTGTCTGTGCGCCGGTTGCCAGATCAGCAAAGGGAGCCCCGTCGATGCTGCGCTGGAAACGGATCTGCTGGGCTGTCTGGCCTTCTGGAATCGTGAGTGCCACTTGTACCTGATTGTTAAAGTCGTAGGTGCTGTACAGGTAACCGGCCGGCGGCGTGGCTGTTGAGGTGGCCTGCACGCAGCGGGAAGCTGAAATCGAGCGGCTTTGTCCGTTGTTCAGTGTGCTGATTACCTGGTAGCAGTAGTTTTGTCCGCAACTCAGGTTGAGGTCGGTATAAGTGGGCGTATTGCTGTTCAGCTCTGCAACCAGATTGCCCTCGCGGTATACCTGGTAGCGCTGCACATTGTCTCCTATACCTGTCCAGCTGAGGTTAGCCAGTTCATTGCCCGTCTGCACACCCAGTACCAGGCTGCTAACGGGAGCTGAAAAGATAGGCAACTGATTGCCGCAGTTATCGGCAGGTCGGATCCGGAACTGTAGGGGCTGCCGGGTGTCCACATTGCCTATCCTGAAGTCAACCCACCTGTTTTGAGTAGCTGGCGCACTTGTAAAGATTGGTTCAAAATTGCCAGCTGCTGTGCTGCGTCGCTCCAGCACATAGCGGTAGCCCGGTTGCAGATTCTCCAACGTGAACAGGATCTCACCATCTCCCGCCTCCCGCTGCACTTCCAGCTTTGCGATCAGAGGTGTGGGAGGAGTCGGCAGTAGCGTGACAGTGTTGGTACCGCTTTTCTCACAGGAGCTGCCCGTGTACTTGCCACGCACCGCGATGGTAAAAGAAGCAGCTGTACCCTGATAAGTGTAGAACGGTTGTTCGCCGGCTGCCACGCCTCGTACTACGGTGTTGTCCCCATAATCAATGTCGTACGAGTTGTATCCGATGTCCGCAATGGAGACCTGAACCGATCTGCTGGCGCAGGGCTGCACCGTGAAACTGGGAGCAGGAGTCGCGACTACTTCAAATTCCTGGGGCTCAATTGTGGTGCTGTTGCCACCTCCGCGATTGATGATCTGCGTGATGATGTATTTGCCGGGCTCCGTGAAAGTATATTGAAACCGCCCGTCGGCCCCGCGGTTCACCAGTTCATTCTGATCGAAGTTTTGTGGATCAAATGCCTCTGGTCCCGGATCATAGAATGTGGTATACAATGGGTTTTGGTCGGAACTGCAATCCTGAAAATATACCGGTATACCTGCGCAGATCACTTTCACTTCCTGCTCATTTTGTATAGCCCTAAAACAGCCTTCCTGTCCCAAAACAGGTATAGCAGCGAAAAGAAACGATATGAACAGCAGCAGTCTCAAGCGATAGGTATAGGGTGTGCTACGAATATAGTCAAGCAAGGGATAGGAGAAAAGCCTGTACCTAAAATTCAGGTATAGTAAAAGTCTTTGTTAACTGGGAAGTGTAAATCAACGCAGGCAATTAAAAAGAGAGATCCGCAACAGTACCAAAAACTGTTGCGGATCTCTCTTTTTGTGTATCGTCACTTACTACTGTACAATAGGTAAGCTGCAAGCCCTGATAAAGTCTACGCTTCGTTCCATATCCGGATGCATCACCCGGTCGGTACTCACAAAAGGGATCTGCTCACGATATTCAGCAAACAGCTGCTCCAGCAGTGGTGAGCTGCGTAGCGGACGTCTGAATTCCAGCGCTTGCGCAGCATTCATCAGCTCAATAGCCAGTACCCGCTCCACATTTTGCACCACTTTATACAGTTTCGTGGCCGCATTAGAGCCCATGCTCACATGGTCTTCCTGTCCGTTGGAGGATGGGATCGTGTCAATGGAAGCAGGCGTGCAAAGCTGTTTGGTTTGGCTTACAATGGATGCCGCCGTATACTGCGTGATCATAAAGCCAGAGTTCAGTCCGGGCTCCGCTACCAGGAAATCAGGTAAACCGCGGCTGCCTGAGATCAGCTGGTACGTACGCCGCTCGGATATACTGCCCAGCTCAGCCAATGCAATCGCCAGAAAATCCAGTGCTAGGGCAAGCGGCTGCCCATGGAAGTTACCGCCCGAAATAATTTCGTCTTCGTCCGGGAAGATGTTCGGATTGTCGGTTACGGAATTGATCTCAGTCAGGATCACCCCCTCAGCATAGCGTATGGCGTCTTTCGATGCGCCGTGTACCTGCGGAATGCAGCGGAAGGAGTAGGGGTCCTGCACATGTTGCTTGAACTGGCTGATCAGATCACTGCCCTGTAGCAGCTGGCGGAAATTCGCAGCCGTCTCAATCTGGCCCCTATGCGGACGCGCCTGGTGAATCAGGTGGTTAAACGGCTCAATGCGTCCGTCGAAAGCATCCAGGGACAGAGCTCCTACCACATCAGCCGTGCGCGACAACCGGCGACCCTGCAGCAAACAATGCACCCCATAGGCACTCATAAACTGGGTACCGTTGAGCAAAGCAAGTCCTTCTTTGGCCTGTAGGGCAATCGGTTCCCAGCTGAACATCTCCAGCACGTGGCGGCTCTCCAAGCGGTAGCCCTGGTAGTATACCTCTCCCAATCCGATCAGCGGCAGGCAGAGGTGCGCCAGCGGAGCCAGGTCACCACTGGCCCCAAGTGAACCCTGCTGGTACACGATTGGATAGATGTCGCGGTTATAAAAGTCGATCAGGCGCTTCACGGTCTGCAACTGCACTCCGCTGTTGCCATAGGCCAGCGACTGAATCTTGAGCAGGAGCATCAGTTTTACTACCTCAGCCGGCACCTCGTCGCCCATCCCGCAGGCATGCGACATCATCAGGTTGCGCTGCAGCTGCTCCAGGTTGTCGTGCGAGATCTGCTTTTTATAAAGCGACCCGAAGCCGGTATTGATGCCGTAAATGCTCTTGTCGGAGCTGGCGATCTTGCGGTGCAGGTAGTCGTAGCAGTGCAAAATACGCTCTTCCGCCTCTTGCGATAGGGCCAGACTATACCTGCGGCTGATGATTTCCTCGATGCGCTCCAGGCTCAGGTGCTGACTGGAGATATGGTGAACTTCACTCATGCTGTTTGTTTATAGTGATTCAGATTTTAACTGGGCGATGATGTCGTCGATGTATAGCTCGTCCTGCTCGCCGGACTGCATGTCACGCAGCTTCAGCTTGCCGGATGTCATTTCCTCGGAACCTACCAGCAGCACAAACGGTATTTTCTTCTGGTCAGCATAGCTCATCTGCTTTTTCAACTTGGCACTTTCTGGATACAGCTCCGAAGCTATACCTGCGTTGCGCAGTTTCTGCAGCAGGGGCAGGGCGTAGCGCTCTGATTCCTTGTCAAACTGCACGAGGAGCACCTTAGTACCCACCTCACTGCTTGCCGGGAACAGCTGCAGCTCTTCCAGCACATCATAAATACGGTCTACACCAAATGAGAAGCCGACACCCGAAACGCCTGGCATACCAAACATGCCTGTCAGGTTGTCGTAACGGCCACCGCCGCTGATGCTGCCCATATTGGCGTTGTTCACCTTCACTTCAAAGATGCAGCCGGTGTAGTAGGAGAGGCCACGGGCCAGTGTCACATCCAGCTGCAGGCGTGGCTGACCGGATGGGTTCTGTGTTACAAGAGCATCACTTCCCAGGTTCTCCAGGTACTCCCATACCTCCCGAAGGTCTTTCAGGCCTCGCTGCCCTTCTTCTGTATTACCTAGCAGTGTTTGAAGTTGGTCTAATATTTCCTGGTTAGACCCTTTCAGGTTGTAAAGCGGCTCCAGTCTATCCACGGCACCCTCGGCTATACCTCGCTCCAGCAACTCTTTGCGCACGCCTTCCGCCCCGATCTTGTCAAGTTTGTCAATGGCCACGCAAATGTCGCCCTCACGACCTTTCTCTCCGATGGCCTCTGCTATACCTGCCAGTATACCCCGGTGGTTGATCTTGATCGTGAAGTCTGTCATACCCAAGCTAACCAGCACCTCGTCGATCATCTGCACGATCTCGGCTTCACAAAGCAGGGAGTTGGTACCCACCACATCAGCATCGCACTGGTAAAACTCGCGATAGCGGCCACGCTGCGGACGATCGGCACGCCACACCGGTTGAATCTGGTAGCGCTTAAAAGGGAAGCTAATCTCGTTGCGGTTCATTACTACGAAGCGGGCGAATGGTACCGTCAGGTCGTAGCGAAGTGCTTTCTCGGAAATCTTGCGGGTCAGGTGCTTCGAACCCTGCTCAATATCATTGGCTGTTGTTTTGGATAGGAAATCACCTGAATTGAGGATTTTGAAGATCAGCTGGTCGCCTTCATCGCCGTACTTGCCAGTCAGCACAGACAGCTGCTCCATGGCGGGGGTTTCGAGCGGCAGGTAGCCGAATTTCTCGAAGGTGCGTTTGATCACGCCAAATATATAATTGCGCTTGACCACCACAGCGGGGCCAAAGTCACGTGTTCCTTTCGGTATAGATGGTTTTTCCTTGCTCATGTTTTCAACTTTGCAGGCGAAGTTACTAAAACAGGAGCAAATGCGTGGGCTGATTTTTAAAATGCGTTATCCTCGCCCCGCAGCATGTTGTACACCGTGTAGAAGACAATTTTGAGATCGAGGATGAATGACCAGTTTTCGAGATAAAAAATATCAAGTTTCACACGGCCGCGCATCTGGTGTATCTCACTCGTGTCGCCTCGGAAGCCACGCACCTGTGACAAGCCCGTAATACCTGGTTTGATGAAATGACGCACCATGAACTTATCCACCAGCGTGGAGTAGTACATGGTATGGCTAAGCATGTGCGGTCTTGGACCTACAATCGACATCTGTCCCATCAGTACATTGAAGAACTGCGGCAATTCATCCAAACTGGTTTTGCGAAGGAAGGCCCCGATCGGTGTGATGCGGGAATCCCCGCGCTGGGCCTGTTTGGAGTTGGCCTCGTTGTTCACGTACATGGTACGGAGCTTCCAGCACTTAAACTTTTGGTTGTCCAACCCGGAGCGCTCCTGCTTAAAAAAGATAGGACCTTTAGAGTCGAGCCTGATAAGGATAGCCAGAATAGGAAGCAGCCACGAAAGGATGAACAAAATGACAAGTGATGAGAACACGATATCGAAACTACGCTTCAGAAACTTATTGATCGAATCGTCAAGCGGAATCGAGCGGAAAATAAGCACGGGCAGCATGTCATAGAAATCTACCTGTAGCTTCTGGTAGGGCAGTCCGCCTGGCTCAGGCAGAAATTTCAGGCGGATCAGGTTGTTATCTACAAAATTAAGCAGTCGCACGATTTGATGCTTCTGCAGCTCAAAGGGACTACAGTAGATCTCATCGACATCGTTTTGCGTCACAAACTCCTCGATTTCATCAATTTTACCGACCACATCGGATTCCTGCACTTGCTTGTCATCAAAGAAGCCCATAAAACGGTAGCCATGCTCCGGGTGGTTTTTGAAGAAGCGACGCAGTTCTTTCCCTGGTGCCGTGTACCCGATAATGATTACTTTTCGGTAATTGTACCCCTTCTTTCTGTACACTCTCAATGATGTGATGACGATAATACGCCAAAGGATCACCAGACTGGCCAGCATTAAATAATGGTGTAGTAAGAAGCTTCGGGAGAATTCTGAAGTATCCAGTATATTGAGGATTGCCTCTATCAGAATCAAATAGAGCAGCGTCACTTTCAGTACGTTCACCACTATCTTGAGGAGACGGGTAACCCGGTAAAACTTATAAATACCGAGTAAACTCGTACACACAAACCAGGCTATCAGACCATAAGCCAGAAAATTAGCATAAGGTTGTGTGAAAAAACCAGCTAAAGTCCCCTCCGCCAGCCAGTAAGCACCTGCAGCTGAAATAGAGATAGCTACTGCATCGCCTAATGCATGTATAGGTTTGATATATCGGGAGTACAGGCCGGGCATTTAAATTAATTTGGCTTTGGTTTTTCAGCAAAGACAAATATAGCGCAGAAGAACGAAAATAATACTACACCGAATTGCCTATGAAGAAGTGATTCTGTAACTGAGCAAAGCGAAAAGATTAAGATGAACATCAGTAGCAGCCCATTGTGATGTGAAGAAGCATATTGTATGATAGCCGAATAGCACAAAATAAGAACGACCAAGCCAGGTATACCCAATGAAACTGCGATATCCAGATACTGATTATGGGCATTCAGGTTATTTTCTATACCTGATTCAAAATTAATTTCTTCGTATTTGTTCTGCAGTATTTTAGTTCTTTCGCCTGTTGTCACTCCCCATACAGGGTTTTCCTTTATCACTGAGAGTGCTGTAGTCCATAAAATCTGCCTTTCACTATGGCCAGCAGAACTACTCATTTTGGCAAATAAATAAGGAATTGTATTGTATGCTGTTAAAGAAAAGAGTGTAGCTATTACAACGAGAGCAACAGTTAGGTAAATCTTTTTTTTGAGAATGAGGTGAACAGTAAGTACTATAGAAGATACACCTATTGTAGCAAATAATGCTGTCCGTGATGAAAGTACTGCCAGAAAAATCAGAAAATATATGATTCCAATTATCATTAATACTTTAAGAGGCCACCGCAGTCGTGCTAATTCACTTTGATACACGGTATGAAGGGTTACAACAAAAGCGGTACCAACATATAGGCCAAAATAGGGGGCATGAAAGTTTATGGAAATAGGTAAGGTGAATGAGAAATAGGCCCAATTTAATGTTTTCAGGTTCTCATAAGTGATATCAAATGAGTTGAAGTAGACAGTATAAGTTTTATACAATGCCCAAATTGAAACAAAGAAGGTACTAACCGCAAAGCAGAGTACTGCATATCGAATCTCCTTTCGCTCTAATTTTTGATAAAAGATGAGTGGTAGTAGTGGAATAGAGGTTTGGAGTATAAGAAGATCCAATGACTCTTTGTTAGGACTAAGTAAAAATGAGATAAAGTAGAGGAAGTATAAAAGCAGGAATAATTGGAAAACTCTGTTTCTCAAAATATCCTTTAAGTTAAATCCCGTTTTTATACCTTGTATAAGCCATATGATGGCTAATAAGATAAGAGCAGGAGATTTTAAATTATTTGGTAGTGGTAACAGGAGAGCGTAAATATAAGTTAGTAGTGCTAAGTAGTCTTCTCGCACTCCTTGTGTTACGCCACTAATCCTGTTGTATAAACTCATCGTACTTGCTCTTGATAAAGGACTTGAAATTAGCAACAAAGTTTTGCCTGCTGAACCTCTCCGCATTTGCCCTTATTACATAACTATCAAAAATGTGAGCTCGGGATTCAAACTCGTCTACAGCCTTTATGATACTATCGCATTCTTGGGAATAGAAAAACACACCTGTCTCAAGTTTAACTGTTTCCAAGGTGCCACCTTTTCCGAAGGCTATCACCGGAGTACCACAGGCTTGTGCCTCGACAGGTGTAATACCAAAATCCTCTTCGGCTGCAAAGACAAATGCTTTAGCACGTTGCATGTGGTCTTTAAGCACATCGTAAGGCTGGTAACCTAACATTATAATATTATTGCCTGCTTTCGCTTTAATCTTATTAAAATCAGGACCTTCACCTATTACAATCAGCTTCTTGTCTGGCATTTTTGAGAAGGCTTCTACTATCAGATCTATTCTCTTGTATGATACCATACGTGAAGCGGTCATATAGAAATCTTCCTTGTTTACACAAAGACTGAAATTATCCACGTCAACTGGAGGGTAAATGACAGTAGCCTCCCTATTATAAACTTTCTTAATCCGCCTTGCAATGTAGTTCGAGTTAGCAATGAAATGGTCTACTCGGTTAATAGTTGACGCATCCCATAACCTTATATAATGGAGAACAGATTTTGCAATTATCCCCTTGATACCTTTCTTTAAGTTTGCTTCCTCCAGGTATTGATGATAAAGATCCCAGGCATAACGAATAGGGGAGTGGCAGTAGCAAATGTGGAGCTGATTTGAATTCGTCAGAGCGCCCTTCGCAACTGCATAAGAAGAGGATATGACCAAGTCATACCCAGTAAGGTTGAACTGCTCTACCGCCATTGGAAATAATGGCAAATAGCTTCTATATTTATTCTTGGAGAAAGGTAATCTTTGGATGAAAGAGGTATTGATAGTACAATTGCTGAAATAAGTGCCTTTAATAGCGTCCTCGTTTTTCATTAAAGTATAGATGTTCCCCGGATAAGAACGGTGAATTTCTTCCAATACTTTTTCGGCTCCCCCCATTAATGGAATCCAATCATGTACTATAGCTGTTTTCACTATTTGCCTAAATAGAAGTTAGTTTCCAGCCTCTCCGTTATCGGATAATTCAGAAACTCATTGGTGTAAGTATTCTTTTTTTCCAGCATTAGAAAAATCGCCCATGCCATACTAGGTAGGAGACTCGCTAATGGCCGAGCCAGCATTGGAGGAAAAGGATAAAAATTGCTCCCGGCAAATTTAGAAATCTTATACCCATTCGGGAAACAAGAATGTACAAATCTTTTTAGATCAGGTAAAGTATAACCTCTCACATGAGCGCTATTGTTCTTTAAACTAGTCGGTTGGGAGCCAAATAATAGCATAAGTCTATTGTGAAATGATGCCAAGTTAGGAACCCCCACTATAAATTTGCCACCAGGTTTTAGGACTCTTGTTACTTCATGGAATATCCAGAAGATTTCCTTCGTATGTTCCAATATCTGGTTTGCAATCACTATATCGATAGACTGGTCTTCAAACGGTAGTGAATCACATTCAATGTTCAATGAATGAACCTCTATATTTTTCGATTTTAAACTTTCTATGTAGGGGCCATAGCACTCGACAGCGTGTAATGTCGCTTCAGGGTTTGCATGTCGTGCAATCAGCAAATCAGCTCCCTGACCAGCGCCTAAATCTAATACAGTCTTAGGACCAACACCTTCTGAAGACAGATAGCTTTTGATGATGTGCCTGCCATAATTTAAGTCTCTGTCTATCATAGTAATCATTTTGATAAGTTTGGCAATATAACTACATCGGCAGTAAATTGAAACTAATTAGGTTTTATACACCAGTTCAGTTTTATTCACCATCAAATCAACCGTGAACTTATCTTCATATATTCTTCGGGAATTATTCGAAAATTCATCAAGTAGCGCTTGATTCTGAATCAGCTTTATAATAGCATCTGCTGCATCCTGAGGAGAATCTGATTGGTACAAAAAACCGTTTACACCATGTTGAACCACTTCATTATTGCCTGTCACATTAGTAGCCACGATCGGAATACTCAATGATGCTGCTTCCACCAAAGAGAGTGGTAGACCTTCCCATCTAGAGGTAGACAGGTATAGTTTAGCTGATTGTAAATATTTCTCGGGATTATCAGTAAAACCGGTAAATACAATATTAGTTAACCCATCCGATTCCGCCTGTTTCTCCAAGCTTAGCTTGTCCGGACCATCGCCAACCCAGATAAACTTAATGTGCTTATGATCGTGAAGTAGGGCAGCAATTTTCAAAGCTAGCTGCATATGCTTTGAAAAGTCAAACCTGGAGATAGAGACTACTTCAAATGTCTCTGCTGAGCTCTTTCCATTCGCTTTTGTGAGTGTAGAAAGATCAGGAACGCCGTTGTAAATCGTTGTCTGCTTCTCCTTTTGGCAAAACCCACCTGTAACGCAAATATCCCCTTCTCCATAAGACACATTGATGAACTTGTCTGTCAGGTGTTTGGCTGCATTTTCATAGCCGTAGTAAAGCATCTTGGCTACTTTGCCATACTCCTGTGTATGCACGCCGTGGAAGGTATGAACTACTTTTAGTGCAGGGTTTAGTATTTTCAGAAATCGAGAGTAAACGCCTGCTCCTTTCCCATGTGAGTGGACAACGGAGATACTATTTTCTTTTATAAATTTAGATAGAGCTAAAAGCGCGCTCGTTTTAAACTTACGATGGGGTAGATTGAAAATACCATTAACATGCTGATTTCGCTGCCATAAGCCGTAATAGGGCTTATCATCGGGACAGGCCACATGTACTTTAAAGTCAGCAGAAATATTATTTATAAGTAAATCTACGTGGCGCGGCCCTCCACCGTAATCTGCCCTAACGGTTATAAGCAACAGCTTTATCTTGCTCATAAGTCTTGTTGATGAAAATATAAAAAAGAGAAAACTGTGCCAGAAGTAAATCCGACATAAGAGATGCTCCAGTATTATTAGTTATAAGCAGTCCTATCACAAAATAAAAGAAAAGTGTATGAAGGGGAGAAAATTTACGCAGATTAAAGGTTTTAAGCAAAATGGTTAAGAAAAAAAGGCAAATGGATATTAGCGCAAGAATGCCTCCATATGCTAGCATTACAAAGAACAAACTTTCAGGAACGGTGGCAAAATGCTGAAAGTGAGCTAATTCCGCATTTGTCTGTTCTAGGTAATCTATAAAATTAGGTTCATTATAACCATAGCCTATTAAAAGGTGTAATGGGAACAACAGATAAGAAAGCAGAATTAATACCCATACATTGAACCTAAGGTTCAGATTCTGCTCCCCTCCAGAGGTTGAAAATGATTCAATTGTATACTGTATCTTATTAATAAGACCCAAATTGACGCCTTTTGAGATGATTACGATCAGGAATACCGAAAGCGCTATAAAAAAGTAGAAGTATATTTTTTTTATCCTGAGACGAAGCAAATCTTTTAGAAAAAAGGCTGCATTAACCAGCACAAAAATCAATATAGACTCCCTTGAGGTTAATAGGAGTAAATTGAAAACCGCTAATATTACTAAAATCAAACTAAACTTATTCTCCTTTATATTTTCAGAAACTAAAATGTGAATATTGAGGATGTATACAAGGACTAAGTAAGACCCATAAATACCATGATTACCAGCCGACCGGGAAAAAGTGAAATCAGAAAGGCTTAAGTTCAGATTTGATAACCCAGAAGGTACGTAGTTTACATCCCATGTAGTAAGTGAGAAATAATCGCCAGTGCTACCTGGATAGTTGTACCACTGGATAGCATAAAGGGATATAGTGAACAGAATACTTAAGAATGCTATTTTATTAAATGTATCGACAAACGAGTAAAAGTTATTTTTAGCAATAAGGCATATCGCTACAATATAAAGCCCATACTTAATAGATTTAAACAGACCAGAAATATCAATATAGTTGGCGAATGAAATGAGAGTGCATAGTACAATGATGCCAATCGAAATTAAATAATAAAAGAAAGGACTTATATATTTAGGTAAATGCAAATATCTTTTTGAATCAACAATGACAATTAGTAGAATAACTAAAGCCATAATTATCTCCTGCGGGTATAAAAACACCCCTTCATAAAACTGGATTTTGAAAGAAATAGGGAGCGTAAGTAATGAATAAAATAGTATATTATTTAACGATACTCTCATCTATATATCCTTATGCTTTCCTGTTAAGAATGCTGATGAACAACTGTTCGTATTCGCCGATTATTTTCTTTAAAGAGAATCTGGCTGATGTATAACTCTTTGCAGATTCCGGATCAAATTTAATATAGGCTACTTCCTGTATCTTATTAGCTAATTCAGCCAAATTGCCGTCCTCAATCAGCCATCCGCTTTTGATATTGTCAACAATTTCGGCAATACCCCCTGGGCTTTTGAATCCAATTACCGGTGTGCCGCAAGCATTTGCTTCTATTATTACATTCGGAAAGCCTTCATAGTATGATGTTTGAATAAGAGCCTTGGCAGATTCCATATACGGGTATGGATTACTCTGAAAACCTAAAAACGAAATGCTCTCACCGAGCCCTGCTGCTGCCACATATTGTTGCAGCTTTACTTTATCCACACCGTCCCCAATAATGTTTAAGTGTATGCTTTTATCCCGAATAATCTTGAATGATTCTATTAGTCTATCAAACCCCTTTTCTTTGGACAGCCTTCCAACCGCCACAAAATTTATTTTGTCCGCCGGAAACGGTGTGCTAGCCATGCCTGCCTTGAAACGGATATAGTCCTCATCTATTGGGTTATTGATAACTATCGTTTTCTCAACAGGTATATTATAATTCTTTAGTAGATCATGCTGCATGTATCGGGATTGACACACAATTTTATCAAATGATCTATAGACTGTTCTGAACAGAAAATCAAATAAGGCTGGATATACCTCATTTTTGTTGTGTACACTTACTGTGCTTGATTCTCTGGCAATAAATTTAGTTGATTTTGGGAGAACATGCCTTATTGCTGCAATGACTAGATTTAAATGACCGAGAGTAGAGAATACAATATCCGGTTTATGCCGCCAGATCAGTTTTATTACTTTAAATGGAGCATACCTTGTCCTGCTAAGATTCAAATCCAAAATTCGGACATGAGATGGAATCTCACTTAAGAATACACCTTCTTTTCTAACTAATACCAGTGTTATATTAAATTTAACTGCATTCAGATTCTTTACCAGATGCGTAACAAATCGCTCAGATCCACCACCATGCAAGGAGGGGATAATGAAAAAAATATTGATTCTCATGTAGCTCTAATTCATCCATTTCTCATGCCACATCTGAAACATCAATATAAACCACATTTTCTGTGGGTTATATTTTTTCTCTTTAACATACTGATCTCTTATGCTGTTAAATCTCATAGGGTCAAAAATACCTTGAGATTTGATATAGTCCGGGCTAAAGTAGTCCATCACCATTGGCTTCAGATCAGCATTCAGCCATTTAGATAATGGTATACTGAATCCCATCTTAGGACGATTCATTATCGTTGATGGCACATACTTGTGCACTATTTCTTTAAGCATGTATTTTGAAACTCCATCCTTAATTTTATAGGAAGAAGGTAGCTTTGCCACATACTCAGCTATGCGATGATCTAACAATGGTTCACGACCTTCAATGCTAACCGACATAGTTGCCCTGTCAACTTTAGTTAAAATGTCGTCTAGCAAAAAGGTTCTGAAATCTGTCAATAGGAGTGAGTTCATATCATCACCTCCTATACTATTTCTGCCCGAATTGAAGAATGTACTCCTTCCGGAATTGTAAGAGCCCTTTAAAAGTAAAGTGATTTCTTCTGTGGAGAAGAACTGGCTTAGGACATTGAAGTAAGCATTAATATCCTGATTTGAGAAAAGTTCTTTCGTTTTTGCGACACGCGTTTCGAGGTTATAGATATTCAAAAAGTCCAGTCCTCTGTGGATATTAGTTTCTAATATCCTGGATAGTGCCTTTTTTGCATAGCTTGGAATATTATTATACTTCTGGTAGATTGAAAGGAAGGTTGAGTACTTTCCATATCCAGCAAAAACCTCGTCGCCTGCATCGGCAGATAACACGACAGATACATGTTTCTGAGCAATTCTGCTAACCAAAATAGTTGGCACCGCTGAGCTATCTCCAAATGGCTCATCATATATGTAGGGCAAATCAGGCACAATGTTCAGCAAATCGTCTGGAGTGCAATTATATTCTGTGTGGTCTGTCCCCAAATGATTGGCTACCTCCCTTGCATACTTTGCTTCGTTAAATTGCTTGTCATCGAATCCAATACAAAAAGTCTTCAGCTTTTGAGACTGGTTAGCCTGAATAAGTGCCGTAACTAATGTGCTGTCATATCCACCGCTCAGGAAAACACCTACCGGGACATCCGATACCATTCTGTAATTGCAGGCGGAAATAAGTAAGGGTTCTATTTCTTCAATAGCCTGCTCTATCGAAATTCCAGTATTTGCACCGTAGAATTGGGATAGGTCCCAATAAGGCTTGTCATTAATTTGCTGAGTTCTTAAATCAATGGTAAGGGAATGACCTGGCTTTAGCTTATGCGTATTTTGGAAAATCGTATAAGGGGTAGGGATGTATCCATATTGAAGGAAATTGCCTACACTATCATAATCTATTTGTTTCTGGAAAGCTGTGTGTTTATAGAAAGCCTTTAATTCAGACGAAAAGAGAAAAAGCCCTTCATGAAAATAATAATAAAGCGGCTTGACACCAGCTCTATCACGTACGATGTGAATAAGCTGGTTCTGGATATCATAAATAGCATAGGCGAACATGCCTATGAACTTATGAACTGAATCTATTCCCCAGGCTATAAATGCATTTAAAATAACTTCTGTATCAGAATTAGAATTAAATTGATAACCTAGTTGCTGAAGTTCCTTTCTTATATCCGCGAAATTGTAAACTTCACCGTTGTAGACAATAGCAAACTGACTATTTAGGCTGAGCATCGGCTGATGGCCATTCATGGACAAGTCCAGAATAGACAATCTCCTATGGCCAAATCCAACACTGCTGTTATCATTACCCCATACTTTGATGCCGGAGTCATCTGGTCCCCGATGTTCCAAAGCATTGGTCATTAGTTTTAAATGTTCTATACCTGACCTGGAGGTAAAATCACAAAACCCCGTAATTCCACACATTAATTATCAGCTTTAACTATCTTAAGAATATTATAGAATTTGTCTGCGGTTGCTTTCTCCGAAAACTTTGCTGTGAATACATTAACAGAATTTCTTTTCATCTCTGCTAAAGCTACCGGGGATGAGAAAACCAATTTTTCAATTTTGCAAGCCATGTCTTCTACGTTCTGTGGCTCAAACAGAAACCCATTGTTTTCGACCAGATCGATCAATCCACCTGTATTAGAAAACAGTACGGCATTAGATGTTGCAATAGCTTCTAAGGCAAACATCGACAGGCCTTCATACCGCGACGGTAGTATGACTACATCAGAAGCTATCAGCTGTTCCAATGTTTCATGATGCGTAAAACCGTCAATAAATTGTATAAAACTTAGATTGTTTTCTTTAGCCTTTGATTTAAGTTTCGCCTGGTAATCTCCTTTACCAACTATTTTTACTTCTATTTTATCTCTCACTTTATCCTTTATAAGGATTAATGCATTGAGCAAATCGTCAAATCCCTTCTGCAGATAACCGCCTTCGTCCATTCTACCTAGTGTAAAAAACTTCAGCTTTCCAACTGGGATACTATCACCTTGAGTATCACCCGCTACCATTGGCATCGTATTCGGAAGTGTAAAATAGCCTTTATGGGCTATATGGTATAAGTTGTTATCTAAGTAGTGAGTTTTGATAAAGTCTATGTGGAAGTTATTTGTAGATGCAACGTACTTTACTTTGTTGAATACAAAATTCTTTAAAATATATTTTCCTAACTTATATTTAAAATTAGGGAAGTAAACCATGTATTCTGTCTCGAATGTAGAGTGAACCCTTACCAATAGTTTCTTGTAAACATTTCGATGTAGGTTACTCAGAAATACATAATCTTCAAAGGTTTCAACAAAGGCTAGATCATAATTCTGTTTTAAGAACAGCTGATTGAATTGCTTTGCAAACAGGTAGCTGTTTAAAAAGAAACCAAGCTTATTTTTTGTAAGCTTATAGTTTAACCTGATCACATTCACGTTAGGGGCTGAAAACTCAGCTTTATCTCCTAAGTTATTCGGTGTTACTAAATCGATCTGTACTTCAGGGTAATAGTTTGTAATAGCTTTGACAAGATTCTGAAAAGCATTAGAGTAACCAGAGTTTTCAGGATAGAATGTGAGGCAGTAAAATAAAATTCGCATGTATTTTAAGCTGAAATGGTTTCCTCAATTCTGCGAACCTTTGCCAGTGCCGAACCGATTACCTGGTGCATGTCATAGTATCGGTAGTCTGCTAAACGACCACCAAATATGTATTTCGTTTCCTCTTTACTGAGAGTTTTATACTGGTTAAATATTTTGGTATTCGTATCGTCATTAATTGGATAATACGGAATGCTGTCTTTTTGCCACACTTCCGGGTACTCTTTGGTGACATAAGTATAAGGTTGTTTACCAAACTCAAAGTGCTTGTGTTCTATTATCCGGGTATAAGGTATATCCAGTTCTGTGTAATTTACCACAGCATTCCCTTGATAATCTTCTATAGCATGATAGGAATGCTCAAATCGGAGTGTCCTATATTCCAACTCGCCAAAACGGTAATTATAGAATTCATCAATCCTGCCAGTAAATACAACTTTGTCGGCCAGACCATCGAAATAATCGCGATCAGCAAAATAGTCCGTGTCAAGTTGCACCTCTATACCTGAAAGCAAATTCTCAAATAGTTTTGTATAGCCTCCGATAGGTATACCTTGAAATCTGTCAAAGAAATAGTTATCATTAAAGTTCAGCCTAATAGGCAACCGCTTGATGATAAATGAAGGTAGTTCCTTTGGATCTTTCATCCACTGCTTTGTAGTGTAGCCTTTTATGAAGATATCATAAATTTCCTCACCAACCTGCGACAGTATCCACTCTTCTAAGTTTTGTGGATTATCATTCTTAACTCTTACCTCTTCCAACTTCTGCCTTGCTTCTTCAGGTGTTTGTACCCCATATATTTGGTATAATGTGAACAGGTTTATCGGGAAAGAATATATTTTGTCTTTATACCTGACGCGAGGACTATTTTTGAAATTATTGAATTCAGCAAAACGCTGCACATAATTCCAGATATTCTCATCATCTGTATGGAAAATATGCGCACCATATTTATGTATGTTTATTCCCTCTTTATTTTCTGTATAACAGTTTCCAGCAATATGGCTTCTTCTGTCAATTACAAGACACTTCTTGCCTTTGTCAGTCATTTCACGGGCAAATGTAGCCCCGTACATGCCAGCACCTACTATTAAATAATCGTACATTTTATAATTTTATAAGATATATCCGTTTTGTTACCAGAAATCTATACATCATAATTGCTATGAGAGCTTCTGTGAAAAGTACAGAAGTTGCTACACCGATATGCATAAAATTGTATCCTAGGACTACCACTATGGCCAGGTGAATAGCACTGCAAATTAGCAAAATGCGAAAGAATTGTTTCCTGTATTTTAAATTAAGCATAGTTTGAATACCAAAAATGTTACTCATTGCAACAATAAATGGTACCCACGCCAGTATGCGCAAAACTAACTTAGATTCTTCATAGGCATCCTTAAAGAGATAATCTACAATAAGATCTGAAGCGAAAAATAGACCCGCAGAGAGCGTAAAAGTAAATACTCCAACTAATAAAGTAGCCTTTCTCAAGAAAATAATCGCGTCTTTACGTGACGTATTAAACAGATTACTTACATGTGGGTATATAGCTTGTGTAACAGGGCTTAATAAACCTTGGAAAGCTTTTACAACCCTCTCCGCAGAAGAGTAATAACCCACAATCCTATTATTGAAGAATAATCCCAGTACAAAGGCACTTGATACTGTATATAAACTTATAGTAACATTAGAAATGAATATATACCATCCTTCCTTAATCTGAATTATAAGATCTGCTTTTGATACTTTACTGAACCTTACTTGCAGACTACCAATAACAATTATTATTCCTAAAACACTTGCTGCGAGTGATGTTGTGGATTGGAGAACAGGATAAAGTATGTACTCAGCTTCACTTTTTATGAAGAGCAAAATGAGGCTATTAAAAATTACTTTTGAAATGATGTTTAGGTAGGTTATGTATTTCATGGTTTCTAAACCTTGAAATAACCAGATAGGGAAAAGCGCCTGTGCCAGTACAGATAGATAGAACCACATTAAAAGTTCTTTTTCTGCACTAAAATCGGGCATATAATGAATGAGCGGTAGAAATATTAGAAGGCCAAGCGCAAACAGCGAAATTTTTATAATAAGGACAGATGTAAATATCTTAGAAACCTTTTGCTTGTCATGCCTATTAATAGAGATTTGTCTTGTAGCCGACAGATCAAAGCCAAAGTCCGTTATGATAATAAAATATTGTATAAATGCTTGTGCAAATGCTATCAGACCAAACTTGTCAGGTCCTAATGTGCGAATAATATAAGGAAGAGTTATTAACGGGATTATATAGTTACTTCCTTGTAATACAAGTAGTGCAAGAAAATTCTTATAAAGTTGTTTTTTAGATATCCTGTCGAGGACACGTGAAGCGAGACTCACCTACTATCAATTAAACGTGTTATTTCAAATGGGCGGCAAGTTAGCGCTTTAAGAAGGTGTATCAAAATTTCAGGAATATTAACAGGCAAAAATATATTGAATCAGTGCGATTTTTCATTACTAGAATATCCCTCGGTTGATATTCAATGATTTTAATTAGTAAGTAATATACTATTTACATTATCAACTATATTTGCCTAAAAATTGGGTTAACAATGTATAATTTAGACGATAAAGATAAAGCTAAAAGAGAATACACTCAGGATGAAATTGATTTGAACATAGTTTTTAAAAAACTGGGAGAATTTGGAATCAACATTGAGAGGGGGATTAGCAACCTTATTCAGCTTATTATAAGGAGGGCTGCATTTTTATTTATCTTTACTTCGCTTAGTATAGGTATTGGATATGGTTTGTACTCACTCATAAAACCTTTCTATACCTCTTCTATGACTTTAGTTTTAGCTAATATCCGAAATGAGTTTATTGAGGATCAGTTAAATAAACTTTCGGAGATGATAGAAGATGACAACTTCGAAGCGGTGGCAGAAAGGTTAGATATAACAGCAGCCACTGCAAAAGAAATCAAAGAAATGAATTTTTATAATCTTGATCAGAATAGGATCGATGAAGACAGTGTGCTTACGGGTTCTCCTTTTCGAATTGAGCTAACTATTTATGACCCTCAGCTTTTTGATAATCTGGAACCGGCTATCATGAACTACCTGGAAAACAATAGATATTTTGCACGTCAAAAGAGAATTAAGCAAAAGCAGGTTGAAAATATGATTGCTAAGCTTAGAGGAGAAATATCTTCTATTGATAGTATGAAAACGAATGTAAGCGAGCCAAGAGGGCCTGTTAATGGGTTCGTATACGGTCAGCCCATAGATCCTACCAATTTGTACCGTGAAAGTATCTCCATGTACAAAGAACAGGTTAATTTGGAAGCAGACTTGGAGAAACTTGCAAACGTAGAGATCGTGACTGGATTTACGCCGAGGTTGCGACCTACTGGGCCGAGTTTAAAAAAATACTTGGCTATCAGCGGATTGGTTGGTTTACTTTTCGGAATAATGGTGGCTGTTATTCTTGAAAACAAAAAGAGGAGGAGAGCAGCATTAGCTTAGCTTTTGCTCTAACTTAACTAAAACTAAAAGAGGGCTGTCAGTTAATGACAGCCCTCTTTTAGTTTTAGTTAAATTCCTACTCCTCCTGCCTCAGTACCCAACTCAAATTATACAGATCCTTACGGCGATCTTTGAGATTACGCACGCTGCCAGCTGTGTTCAGGTCCTTGAGCAGGTCCAGGTCCAGGTCAGCGATCAGGGTCATTTCTGTGTTCGGCGTAGCTTCGGCTACCACAGCATCGTGTGGAAAGGCGAAGTCGGAAGGGGAGAAGACGGCGGACTGAGAGTACTGGATGTCCATGTTCTCTACTTTCGGGAGGTTACCCACGCTACCTGTGATGGCCACATAGCACTCATTCTCGATGGCTCGGGCCTGGGCGCAGAGGCGCACGCGCAGGTAGGCGTTCTTGGTATCGGTCCAGTACGGTACAAATAGAATCTTCATATCCATGTCAGACAGCATACGGGCCAGTTCCGGGAACTCCACGTCGTAGCAGATCAGGATGCCGATCTTACCGATGTCGGTATCGAAGATCTTTAGCTTATGACCACCGCGCATACCCCAGTAATGAGATTCGTCTGGTGTCACGTGCAGCTTGTACTGCTTGTCATAAGTACCGTCGCGGCGGCAGAGGTAGCTCACGTTATAGAGCTTGTTGTCGTAGTACTCCGGCATGCTGCCTGCAATGATGTTGATATTGTAGGAGAGCGCCATGTGAATCATTTGCTCTCTTATCTCGTCGGTGTACTCCGCCATATTTCGGATAGCCTCTGAAGGAGAGTCTTCTTTGGAGAGGGCCATGAGGGGAGCATTGAAGAACTCAGGGAATACCACGATGTCTGATTTGTATGAACTCACGGTGTCCACAAAGAACTCGATCTGCTGCATCATGTCCTCGAGGGACTTTACGGCACGCATCTGCCACTGCACAATGCCGATACGCACAACGGTCTTTTTGCCACCGATCAGCTTTTCCTTCTCTTCGTAATACACGTTTACCCACTCGAGCAGGGTCGCGTAGGCGCGGGAATCTGTATCATCGGGGAGGTAACCTTTCAGGATCTTACGGACGTGGAAGTCGTTGCTCAGCTGGAACGACAGCACCGGGTCTGCCAGCTCCTTGTTCCGCACCATCTCAATGTACTTGGCAGGCGTCAGCTTGTCTGCATAGTCTTTATAGCCAGGTATACGGCCACCGGCTATGATGCCGCGCAGGTTCAGGTTCTCGCATATTTCCTTGCGGGCGTCATACAGACGACGGCCCAGACGCAGGTTGCGGTACTCCGGGTGCACAAATACGTCAATTCCATAGAGCGTGTCACCCTCCGGATCGTGTGATTTGAAAGTGCCTCTGTCCACGATCTGCTCATAGGTATGTTTGTCGCCATACACGGCGTAGTCTACGATCAGGCTGAGCGCTACGGCCACTACCTGACCTTTGTCTTCTATACAGATCTGGCCATCCGGGAATTTTTTGAGGAGATTGGAGAATTCTTTTCTGGTCCAGGCGCCGTCAATGTTAGAGTACACCAGATCCATGATCTCTTTCACTTCCTTGTAGTCTTTGAGTTCCAGCTGGCGCAGTAACAGTCTGTGCTCAGAATTCGCTTCTATCTTTTCACTCATATATATTAGTGGTTGCTTGCCTCAGGTATACGTGAAGCAAGTATCGTTTTGATATGATATTTTGTTCGAAAGCGTTAAAAAGCGCCTTCATGCAAATTTAAAAAGAAAAAGCGCAGTTTTGCACTGCGCTTTCGGTGTAACAGGTATAGCTCCTTAAAGCTGCACTTCTGGAATATCCCCCTCTACAATCAGGCGTCCTTCCGTCGCTTTCTGTATCTCTTCCACACTCACGCCAGGCGCGCGCTCCAGTAGTCTGAAACCATCATCAGTCACTTCGAGCACAGCCAGGTCGGTCACGATCTTCTTGATGCATTTAAGACCTGTGATCGGCAGGGTACATTCTTTGAGCAGCTTTGAGGATCCGTCACGTGCGGTGTGCTGCATCGCCACAATGATGTTTTTGGCGGAGGCCACGAGGTCCATGGCGCCGCCCATACCTTTCACCATTTTGCCTGGAATCTTCCAGTTGGCAATGTCGCCCTGCTCTGATACCTCCATGGCACCCAGAATGGTCAGGTCCACATGCTCACCCCGGATCATACCAAAGCTCTCGGCAGAACTGAAAATGGAGGAGCCAGGCAGTGTTGTGATCGTCTGCTTGCCGGCATTGATCAGGTCGGCGTCCACCTTGTCTTCGGTAGGGAAGGGGCCCATACCCAGCAACCCGTTCTCCGACTGCAGCACCACTTCCACGCCCTCCGGAATGTAATTGGCCACCAGCGTAGGTATACCGATGCCCAGGTTCACATACATGCCGTTCTTTACTTCTTTTGCGATTCGTTTCGCTATCTGATTTTTGTCTAAAGCCATTTGTTTGTCGGTTAAGCGGTTCTAACTGTGCGCTGTTCAATACGCTTCTCGTACTTCTCGCCCTGGAAAATGCGCTGCACATAAATGCCCGGCGTATGGATCATGTTCGGGTCCAGTTCACCGGCCGGCACCAGCTCCTCTACCTCCGCCACTGTGATCTTACCGGCTGCGGCCATCATCGGGTTGAAGTTGCGGGCAGTGCCTTTAAAGATCAGATTACCGGCTGTGTCGCCTTTCCATGCTTTCACAAATGAGAAGTCTGCTTTCAGCCACTCTTCCATCAGGTACATTTTGCCGTTGAACTCACGACTTTCCTTACCCTCGCCTACTTCAGTGCCATAACCGGCAGGCGTAAAGAAGGCAGGTATACCAGCACCACCAGCACGGATGCGCTCTGCCAGCGTACCTTGCGGAATCAACTCTACTTCCAGTTCACCGCTCAGCAACTGGCGCTCAAACTCCGCATTCTCGCCCACATAGCTGGAGATCATCTTCTTTACCTGGCGCTGCTGCAGGAGCAGGCCAATGCCAAAGTCGTCCACACCGGCGTTATTCGAAATACAGGTCAGGTCTTTCACGCCTAGGCGCAGGAGCTCCTGAATGGTGTTCTCGGGGATACCGCACAAGCCAAAGCCGCCCAGCATCAGGGTCATGCCGTCCTGCACACCCTGCAGGGCCTCCTGTGCGTTCTTTACAGTTTTATTTATCATTGTTAGAAGGTATGCTTATGTGCCAGTCCGGCAGGTATAGCCAGCACCGACAGCCATTGAACTTAGATTTTATCCGATAGAAAGTTAGATAGAAAAAAGGCCATATACAATTGAAGCCCTTTCGTTTTTAGGTGAAATCCGTCCCAGCTCAGGTGAGGAGTTATTTTTTCACCACGATCAGGGCTTCCAACATTACTTCTGTTCCTACTTCCCGGGAGATAGCAGCTTTCACGCGATCCAGATCCTCGTTGTCAATCGGCTCCTCTGATACAAGCGTCACGCTCAGGGTCATGGGATTGCCGCGGACAACGGATACCTGCTTGACGGTAATGTCGTCTACAGTAAAGTTGCTGAGAGAACGGATCACCTTATGGTCCCGGATCATGGTAAAGGAGCCGTAGCCCAGCGGCATACTCACGATCACTACCACCAGCAACGATACCAATAGTCCCTTCTTGGCCAGATGCAGGGGGCTGAAGCCTAACAGCATGAACGTGAAGGAACCAGCCAGCACAATGCCTGCCAGGTTGGTCATCAGCAGGAGCAGCGCACCGATGAAAGCATCCCAGTCAGCCCAGCCGATGCCGATACCAGACACAGCCAGCGGAGGGACAAGCGCGACCGCAATAGCGACACCTGCCAGTGTCTTGGCTACTTCTTCACGGGCGTGTGCATAAGCGCCTGCTATACCTGACACGATAGCCACACCCAGGTCCAGGAGGTTAGGACGTATGCGGGCGGTTATTTCATCGTTCATGGCTTGCAGAGGACTGAGCCAAGTCAGCAGTATGGCAGCAATATAGCCTAGCAGCAAGCCATAGCCGATTGTCTTCATGCTTTGGAGTGTTAGTTTGCGGTCTTGACGCAGCACACCCATGGAGAGCGATATGATCGGGGACATCAGAGGAGCCAGGATCATGGCACCAATGATAACAGGGGTAGAGTTGGCAAACAAACCGAAAGTGGCCAGCATCGTGGAAAGTACCATCAAGGTAAGGTAGGCGCTGGATGGCCTCGCATTTTCCCGCAGCACGGTGAACAAGCCCTTGAACTCGTGCGTGGAGGCATGGAATACCCACGGCAATGATTCTGCCGCAAACTCTTTTAGGAAAGACTCCCCCTGGGGCAGCGTGCCTACTTTAAATTTCTCCTCAGCGTCACTTTTTTTATTATCAACCACCAGGTAGCGCCCGGGTATGATGGTGAGTTTATCAGCGCTCACATGCAGCTCGATTTCCCTGGAACTCATTAGCTTGTTGTCCTGCGAAAAGTCCATCGGGATCTCGCTGCTGATCAACACAGACCGCGTTTTGATGTGTCCGATAAACGAGGGCATCCGCTGGCTGCCGTTCTGACCAAAAGCAGACGAAACCGAGAACCTGACCAGCTCCATGATGCTGCGCGGTGCCAGTATAAGCACATGCAATCGCCCGTCATTGATGAAGGAGTCTTTCAGCAGAATACGTGACACCAGCGAGCTTTTGCCGTGCAGCACAGATATAATACCCAAAGCAGCTGTTTTGATGGGCGGCTTGTTACCGGTCGTGATGGTGAAAGGCCGGGGCTTGAGTAGTTCCGGGTGGCGGAAGATGCTCTTTACCTTGTCCATGCGCGACAAAATAGGGTTGCGCGACACATTGGCCGACATCAGGCTCAGGCTGTTGCCGATCACCACGGTATTGAAAACGGGCTTGTCGTTGCAGATCAGGAGGTCGGCGTTTATACCTTTGTCTCTCTGGCGAATATCCACGATCGCCTCCAGCAGGTCACCCGATATGCCATACCCTTGTCGCGCCTCTTTCATGTCAGGGTGGGGCAGAAAGCCTAGCGTCCACTTCTCTCGTATGGCAGCTGGCACTACTTCGGAAAGCTGTTCGTCGTTGAGGTAAGTGACCACACAGCAGGCATGTGATATGGGCAGCCGGGAGACTTCGTTGTGCTGGAAGGGCTGTACCTGGGAAATCTGGTCCCCGAATACAGGTATGATTTGATCCTGTACTACATGTTCCTGTGCCGGGTCGTAAAGAAGGGTAATGTGCTCCATCCAAATTTTGCCTAAAAAAGCTATCTGAATTCCGGACCTATACCTGAGTCTGTAGAGTCCGAAATCGTTTAGATTACTCTTTTAAGGGATGGATTGTTTAGCTGATTACGAATTGACTATACCTTACTGCGCTCCCAGTACACGCATCGTATCTTCTTTGTCTTTGGCTAGCTGTGTTTTAAGTGCTTCGAGGCCCTCAAAATTCTTTTCCTGACGCAGCATTTCCACAAACTCAACGGTCAGGGTATGGCCATAGAGGTCGCCTTCGAAATTAATCAGGTGTACTTCCAGGGTCAGGTGAGAACCGTCAACTGTCGGGCGTATGCCGATGTTCATCATACCGGGTAGCCGCTGTTCGTTGTGCTTTACCCAAACCGCATATACGCCATGGGTAGGTATAAGCTTGTGCGAAGCGGGCATGGCCAGGTTGGCAGTCGGGAAGCCAATGGTGCGCCCCAGTTTGTTGCCCTCCACCACGGTAGAGGTAAGGCTGTAGGTATGGCCCAGGTAGCGGTTGGCCGTAGGTATATCACCCGACTCAATGGCCTTGCGGATTTTGGTGGAGCTCACGCCAATGTCGTCCACATCCTGACGCGGAATTTCTTCAACCTCGAAACCATATTGGGCGGAGCGGGCTTTCAGATGCTCAAAACTGCCTTCGCGGTTTTTCCCGAAGCGGTGGTCGTACCCAATGACGAGCACTTTGGTATGGATGGCCTTCACGAGCACATCTTCAATAAAGGTGCGCGAACTCAGGCGGGAAAATGCTTTGGTAAACGGTATGATCAGCAGGTAGTCAATCCCGAAGCTGCGTAGCTGCTCAATGCGCTCCTCGATGGTGGCGAGTAACTTGAGGTCATTGTCCTCTGGAAAGAGCACCAGGCGCGGGTGAGGCCAGTAGGTGATGACCACACTCTGACCATTAGTCTGGCGGGCACGTTCCTTCACGCGCTGCAGAATCTTCTGGTGGCCTACATGCACACCATCAAAGGTGCCGCTGGTGACCACCGGGAAACTCAGCTTCGGAAACTCAGCTATATCACGAATTACTTCCATTCGCTTCGAGTTGGGCTCTTCTGATTTCCTGAATGTCTTCGATCGTGAGGGCATCCTCTAACTTGTACTCCCCGATACGGGTACGCACCAGGGCAGACAGGTGTGCGCCTACTCCTAATTTCTGTCCCAGATCGTGGGCCAGGCTGCGGATGTAGGTGCCTTTGCTGCAAATCACTTTGAAAGAAATAATAGCTCCCTCAATGTTTGTGATGTCAAAGGCTTTGATGGTTACAGTGCGCGGCTTCATCTCGGCCTCCTTGCCTTTGCGGGCCAGGTCATAGGCACGTTTGCCGTCTATCATCACCGCCGAGTAAATAGGAGGGATTTGCTCGATGGTGCCTACGAAACTATTGGCGGCAGCCTGTATGTCCTCTGGTGTCAGGTGACTGATGTCCTTGCTTTCGCTCACTGGCGTTTCGAGGTCGTAGGAGGGAGTGGTCTGGCCCAGTGTGATGGTGCCGGTGTACTCTTTTTCCTGCGCCTGTATCTCGTCGATGCGCTTGGTGAACTTACCGGTGCACAGGATCAGCAGCCCTGATGCCAAAGGATCAAGGGTGCCGGCATGGCCGATCTTCTTTACACGCAGGGTATTGCGCACTTTTTTCACCACGTCAAACGACGTCCAGGTAAGCGGTTTATCAAGGAGCAGTATCTCGCCTGCTTCAAAGTTGTAGTTCATGTTATACTCTTAAGTCAACACCCATGGCCAGCAGCGCCAGCAAGGCTATACCTAGTGCTATACGGTAATACCCGAACATCTTGAAGCCATACTTGGTCAGGAAGTTGATGAAGAACCTGATCGCGATCATAGCCACTATAAAAGCAACCACATTGCCGATAAGCAACAGGCGCAGGTCATCGGCTGTAATGACGTCGAAGCTGTTTCTGATTTTTACGAGGTCGAAGGTGACGATGTCTGAGATCTCCAGCTTGAGCAGGTCTTTTACCAACTTATAACCAGCTGCTGCCAGCATAGTAGGTACCGCCAGAAAGAAGGAGAATTCAGCTGCCGCCTTGCGGTTGATGCCTTGGGTAAGGCCACCGATAATAGAAGCTGCAGAGCGCGAAACACCCGGAATCATAGCAATGCACTGGAAGAAACCGATCACAAGCGCATTCTTATAAGTGATCTTGTTCTCCTGAGCATGGGCAAACCACTTGTCCACGAAAAGCAGTACCACACCGCCAGCCACCAGCATCACAGCCGTGATAAACACGCTGCCCAGCATCGCGTCGATTACGTCGTTGAGCAGGAAGCCAATGACAGCCGCAGGTATAAAGGCGAAGATCAGCTTCTGATAAAACTCAAAACTGTTGAGAAAGCGCCTCCAATACAGCACCACCACCGACAGGATGGCACCAAACTGAATGTTTACGGCAAATATTTTGGTGATCGGAAGCTCGTTTATACCCATCAGGGCAGAAGCAATGATCATGTGACCTGTAGAGGATACAGGCAAAAATTCGGTAAGTCCTTCAACTATGGCTAAAATGATAGCCTGCCATTCACTCATCTAACTACTCTTCTGTGTTTTCGTGTGTTCTATCTTTCACCATGATCGCAAACAGCTCGATCACAAAGCCGGCCATGACCACGATCGGGCCCAATGTGATGCCCATAAAGCCGAGGCCATACTGCTCGTCATCGAGTGTCATGATGATAAAACCTACTGCCAGCACGGCAATGCCCACCAGCATCAGGATGTAATTCTTTCTGCCAAAGGCAAGTTTGTTCTTATTTTCCATATTAATATAGTTCGTCAAGTGAAAGGCGCAGGTACTTGCGTACGGCGCGGTAAGAGCTCAGGAAACCGATTACGGCACCCAATACGATCAGGGCGATCATGAGCATGTACATCTGCTCTTCGTCTTTAAGCAGACTCAGTTCTGTAATCTCACGGTAAGCATAGTGCATCAGCGCAAAAAGCAGAACAGATGCAACAATGCCACTTATGATGCCTTGAAATGCGGCGCGGTTAAGAAAAGGTCGCTGAATAAAGAAAGAGGTAGCCCCCACCAACTGCATACTCCGGATCAGGAATCGCTGGGAGTACAAGGCAAGTTTGATGGTGTTATTGATCAGGATAATCACCACCAGCACCAGTATGCCTGCAAAGGCGATCAGCAGGATGCTGATTTTCTGAATGTTGCTGTTAATAGACTCGATCAGGCTCTCCACATACTGTACTTCATACACCCCCTCTATACCTTCGATGTCGTTTTTTATACCTTTGAGCTGGGCTGAACTGGAGCTCTCGGCGTTGATGCGGAGCACATAGGTGTCACGGAGTGGGTTATCTCCCAAAAAGGCCATGAAGTCTTCACCGGTCTCTTCAAGAAAGGCCTTGGCACCCTCTTCTTTTGACAGGAACCGTACCTGGGCTGTATCCCCCTTATAAGCTACGTACTCTTTCGCAGCCAGTGTCTTCTGCAAACGATCCAGTTGTACCTGCGTCAGATCACGATCCAGGTATACCTGCATTTCAATGCTTTCCTTCACAATGTCGGAGAGCTTGCCAGCATGGATCAGCAGCATGCCGAAAAGGCCAATTACAAACAAAGCCAGGGAGATGGAGAACACCACCATGGCATGCGGGTAATTACCGAGCTTCTTCTTCTTGACTGTCTTGGGGGTAGTTGTTGCCATACGATACGCTTCCGTGCAAAAATAGAAATATTATTTAAATATGAGGTGCTTCCGGCCAGCTAATGCAAAAAGCCCGGCTAGTGTTCCGGGCTTTACAGATTCATGCGTGGGTCGGAGTCGAGGATGATGGGGGTTTCCCGCTGCTCGCGTCGGCGCTCGCGGCGTGCATCCCGATCCCGGCCAAAGAGCTCCCGCAAATTATCGAAGCGCTTCGTGTGCAGTAAGCTAAGGCGTTGCGTATTCGAAACCCGGGTGCGGTAGTTTTCAGGCAGGGTGTTATACTCCAGTCGGGCTCTCAACTCGCCGCTTTGCGTGATGTAGTACTCAATGGACCAGTTACCCTGATAAGAGCTTCGGTTGTTGCCACCAGCCTGCTCGGACTGTGCGGCTGCACCTATACCTGTCTGGCTGCTTACCCGCAGACGACCCTGAAAGAAGGTATAGCTCAGGCGCAGTTGCAAAGTGGAGAGCGCATCCTGACTCACATCACCCAGGCCGATATCGACCTCCAGGTTACTGTCTATGGAGTTGAGCAAGCCGCTGAGCTGTCCTGTGAGCAAGCTTCCTAAACTACCGCCCACTGCCGAAACGCCAGCATTGTCAAAAGAGGCAAACATGCCAATAGGTGCCAGCCTACGCAGTACAAGTAAGCTAAATACCTGTCTGTTCAATTCATTTTCATCGTTGCGGATAGCTGCAATGATAGGGTCAAGCTGCAGGCGGGCATTGGCCGGCATACTCTCAAAGTCCAGGCCCAGCCGAATTTCAGGTGTCAGTATAGGACCTTTCAGATCAACAATCGCCGTTACCGGGTAGCGACCTTGAGGGGCAGATGTTAAGTCGCTTTCGCCTCGGGTGGTCATAATATCAGCTAGGGATGCACTTTGAGTATAGGTGGCACGCAGGTCCATGATACCTTCCAGCGGGTCACCGTTCCAGGACAGAGTACCACCAGGCGTCACACGGAATTCACGTGATACCACACCTTCGAGCAGGTTAAGGTTATAGGCGCCATTGGCAATCTCAAAGTTGCCATACATATTAAACTCACCCCGGGTGTCAATCGTCATTTGGATTTGTCCGCTGCCCGAACCCCGGATCACGTCACCTGTCTGCCGGTCAATGATAATTTCGAAATAGGCGTCATCAGTCACGTCCAGGTCAAAGTTCATGTTGATGCCAGAAAGGTCAACCCGCTGCTCTTCCACCGCCACGGCCACACCGGTTGAGTCGCTGATGTTGCGGTTTACGAAACGGATAAAGTCTTTGCGAGCCAGGTCGGTCTGGTTGTCAAGCGGCACAACAATACGGGTGTTGGCGTCACTTCGGGCGTTCACGTCTATCTTCAGGTTGTCCACAGGACCTAGCACACTGGCTGTACCAGTACCGAAAGCGGTTCCATAGTACAACTCATTCTGCTCGTAGGTCGTGTTCAGGATCATCAGGTTCCGGAAGCGGGCATTCAGGTCGAGCACCATGTTCTGGAAGCCATCGTGGGCGATGCCGCCTGTCACAGTGCCCACATTACCATAAAGGTCACGCAGCTGCGCATTGCGGAAGCTAATGCTATTGGCCCCGAAATATACACGGTCGGAGAATCGGTAGGTGGTGCCAAGGTAATCGAAGCGGAACTGACCGCCGGTAACCATGACAGAGCCAGTCAGGATCGGTGCCGACAACTTGCCGAGCACCCGGATGCGCCCCTCCATGGTCCCCTCCAGCTGCGACATAATCGGTTTCAGGATCGGCTCCACAATCTTGAGCTGGGTTTCGTCCAGCACGGCCAGCATATCCAGTTGCTCTTCTTCAGCACGGGGATAGTAGTTGCCTGTCAGTGTTAATACTTTCTTGCTGTTTCGTTCTACGTCCACATCGACCACCATCTGCTGCTGCGCATTGTTCCAGTCGCCTTTGCCCCGGATGTCGCCGATCAACACATTGTCGAGATAGAACGAGTCGACGCGCATGCCTGCGTTCAGGAGGGCATTGTTATAAACATCTTGTGCCGTCAGTTCGGCATTCAGGGTGCCTCTGATCTGCTCGGGCATCAGCGGGTTGAGGTTGCGGAGGTCAAAGTTCTTGATGCTAGCCACCAGCGTACTACCCGGGTCCTGACCGATGGCGCCGTCTACCCGGATGATCTGGTCCTGGTTTGAAAGTATCAGCTCTTCAAAATCAAAGCGCTTTCCGTTCTCGCTGATGTACACCATACTGCCCGGTTGGAAGGCCCAGGGCGTTTCGCGGAGGGTAATATTGGATCTGCCAAATACGACCTGTAGGCGGTCCTGGAGGAAATTAATGTCGCCAACCACGGTGGCTTGGTTGTTAAAAGCGGGTTGCAGCAGGTTGGTATAAAACCCGATCGTGCGCTCACTCCAGATGGCTTCCAGCAGGAGGCGCTCTGTTTCACCCACAGAAGGAAGCAACTGCTTTTCAGAGGTAAATTGGGCACTGGCCAGCACATTCGGACTGTTTTGCAGCTTGGAGGTACTAAGCTCTATGTCATTCTCGTAAAGTGTTACATCGTCATACAGGATCGTGTCTATTTGCGCATAGGATGTCAGGATGACTGTATTGCCATGCCGGAAGGTGCCCTCCAGCTTTGAGAAATCGGAAACAGTGAGCTCTGGCACAAATAAGTGAATGAGCGGATTGACCCGCCGCAGGTATAGATCATAGTCAAGGCTATACTCGGGGCGGGTAGAGGGGCGCTTGCGGCTATAATAAGCAGCTGTGGCGGCATCGTTACTCTCAAAATTAAGTTGATACTCCTGCACCAGTTGCTTCAGATCGTCTATCAGGACAGAGTAATCAAAGTCTCCACTCACGCGCAAGGCCAGTGGGGTAGAGCGGAGCGTAAGACTACGTATACCCTCACCGATACGTGACTGTACCCGGATCGTGTCGAGGGCGACACGCTGGCCTTCGTAAGTGACGGCGGCACTGTCAAAAAAGGCGGTGCCCTCAAAGTCATCAAGTCGGAGGCCGCGGAAATTGAGGTCAGCATTGGCCTGTACGATTACCGACTTATCCGAAATGCGTAGCGCTTTCAGGTCGGCTTTGTCCAGATCAGCCCTCAGGTTGAAAGCCTGGTTGTTATTTGCCAGGTTCACTTCGCCATTGGCCGTAAAGACGAGGTTCGGGTCAGCAATGGCAAAGCGACCCTCGTAACGCTGGCGGCTCAGGGTGCCGTCCGTGCGGATGTTGCGGTAGTTATAATCAAGGAGGTGAAGCTGGGCAATATCTGCGTTGATCTCCATGCGGGCGTCTTCCAGTGTAAAACCGGAACCCACTACACGACCATCCATGGTGATTGTTTTGATAACGTCCGCATTGCCTATCAGGCGACCAATGTTGAAATTCTGGGTTTTAAGGCGACCACGGTAAGAGGAGGCATTGTTGCTCCGGTTTATCTTCATGTTGATGTCGGACTGCACATTGCCCAGCGCCGTAGCAAAACTGCCATTGGCCACGAAGTCATTGTAGAAACCCAGGAAGCGCCCGTCGATCTTCACTGTTCCTAATCGGGAGGCAATGGTATAGGCATCGGCAGGCAGAAACTGCTTGATGTCATCGGCATTAAGCGAAGAGGTCTGAAGGCGGATGTTGGCAAAGGTTTCACCCCAGTTAGGCAGGCCGTCCACGTTCATAGTGCCTACAATGTGGGTGTTCTGCCCATACTTTACATCCAGGTTGGTCGCCACGAACTCCGCTACACGACCTTCAAATTCCCCCGATGCGATGTAGGCATTCTCATCGTAGTCTTTGATCTGTGGGGCAAAGAGGGCGATGTCACGGGAAAATACCCGTGAGTCCTTCATACGAGCCGTCATTGTCACACTGTCAATGAAATCAGAGAAGTTGCCAAAGCGGTTATAGTCGAAGCGGATATATTCCTGCACGTTGCTTTCGTTCACTCGCAGGTCGAGCTCGTCCCATTCCCAGAAGGTAGAAGCATAGGTCATCAACACATCGAGGTTGTGCAGCCGTATACCGGACGGACGTTCGAAGGCGGTCAGGTCTGTCACCCGGACCTTAAGCGTGTCGCCGGGCTCAAACTCCGTAAAGCGTGCCGAGATACTGTCTATACCTAAGTGAAAGTAGTCGATGCCGTAATCGGTGGGAGGGCGGTTAAAATCGTCGTAGGTAAAGGTCCCATTCCGGATGATCAGTTCATCGATCGAGAACTCGAAAGGTTGGGAAGCCTTGGTCGTGTCTTTGGTGATCAGATTGCCGAGTGAAGTGATGAAGGCAGACAGGTTGAGGGAGTCGGTGCCTTCGTACTGCACCAGGTTGGCCCGTGGCTCCTGCAACTCTAGCGTGGCTATACCCAGGGTGTTTGGCCGGAAGATAGAGAACAGGCTGATGTCTGCCTCGGCCCGGCCCACGTAAAACAGTTCCTCACCCCGGTAATCGAGCACCTTCACCTGTTCCAGAATCACGTTGCTGAAAAACTCAATATCCACACGCCCGATCGTGACTTCGTGATCAATGGTACGGGAGATGTAATCGGCTGCTTTCTGGGCGACCTTGGTTTGCACACCCGGATAGCGAATAGCCACAAAAACAACCGCAAATGTCACCAAAAGCAACAGGATTAAGGCCAAAACTATTTTTAGAATGGCTTTTCCTATAACTTTGAAGTAATTTATGGACTGTTCTTTTTCCAAAAGATGATTGAACCTACAATATTAGCGATTGAATCTTCGTGCGACGAAACCTCTGCTGCGGTTATACGTGGCGGCAAGGTTTTGTCAAATGTTATTGCTACTCAGGCTGTTCACGAAAAATACGGCGGTGTTGTGCCGGAGCTTGCGTCGCGAGCACACCAACAGAACATTATTCCGGTGGTACAGCAGGCCCTGAATACAGCAAATGTAAACAAAACTGACTTAAATGCAGTGGCTTTTACCCGCGGCCCGGGCTTGCTGGGCGCTTTGCTGGTGGGCAGCTCATTTGCCAAGTCGTTTGCGCTGGGCCTCAACATCCCCCTTATTGATGTAAACCACATGCAGGCGCACATCCTGGCGCACTTCATCGATGACCCAAAACCCAATTTTCCGTTCCTGTGCCTGACTGTGAGCGGCGGCCATACCCAAGTTGTGCTCGTAAAAGACCACCTGGACATGGAGATTATTGGCCAGACCACGGACGATGCTGTAGGGGAGGCCTTCGACAAGACCGCTAAAATGCTTGGCCTGCCCTACCCAGGCGGACCCATGCTCGACAAGACGGCGGCACAGGGTAACCCAAAGGCCTTCGAGTTCCCGGTAGGCAACATGCCCGGCTACGATTTTTCGTTCAGCGGCATCAAGACCTCCGTGCTTTACTTCCTTAAAGATAAAACGAAAGATAACCCGAACTTCGTACAGGAGAACCTGGCTGATATCTGCGCCAGCGTGCAGTATACCCTGATCAAGACCCTGCTAAAGAAAGTGGTGCTGGCTGCAAAGGACCTGAGCATAAAAGAAGTGGCTATCGCTGGTGGCGTGTCTGCCAACTCCGGCCTTCGCCAGGCCCTGCAGGACTATGCAAAAAAGTACGATTGGAACGTCTACATTCCGGCTTTTCAGTATTGTACCGATAATGCAGGTATGATTGCTATAACGGCTCATTACCAGTATCTTAAAGGTGACTTTGCTGATCAGTATGTGAGCCCGGAGCCGAGGATGAAGTTTTAGAGGTTTGTGAGTTTGAAAGGGTATACTGTAGGGACAGGTCGCGACCTGTCCTAATCGTGCACAGGTATAATTTGTCTGAATCTTTATATAGGGCCCCTACCCCAAGGATTTACAGGATTAATGGATTAACAGGATTCTCAATATCGATTGTTCAACTATCTCAATCCTGTGGATCTTCAAATCCTGTTAATCAACAATCAACCATTTAACAATACCCATAATCACTATCTCACTCAATCACTAACTCAAAAATGATAAATCCCTTCCAAACCGGCGACAGCAAAGTATACCGCAAAACGGTAACAGAGGCGGACTTTGCCCGTTTTGATGATGGATTGGTGCATGCGGTTTGCAGCACCTTTTCATTGGCACAAGCGGCTGAGTGGGCAGGGCGTTTGTTTGTATTGGAGATGAAAGAAGAGGATGAAGAAGGTATAGGTACATTTCTGACTATCAACCATAAAAGCCCGGCTTTTGAAACTGACGTGATTGAAATAACGGCTTACCTGAAGTCGCAGGAAGCTAATAATGTGATTTGTAGCTTTGAGGCCCGGGTAGGGGACAGGCTGGTGGCAGATGGTGAGACCGGGCAGAAGATTTTAAAGAAAGAAAAATTGGCCAGTATACTGGCTCCAACGAAATAGCATGACGAAAGCAAAAGATAAAGACAGAATCAAGAAGCACGTCAACATCCAGAATCGCAGAGCTTCTTTTGAGTTCCAGTTCCTGGACAAGTATACGGCAGGCATCATGCTCAAAGGCACCGAGATCAAATCGATCCGGGAAGGCCAGGTAAACCTGCAGGACGGCTACTGCGTGCTGCACAACGGCGAACTATACCTGCACAACGTGCATATCTCCACCTACACGGAGGGTACGCACTTTAACCACGAGCCGATGCGCGTGCGCAAACTCCTCGTTAACAAGAGCGAACTCAAGAAACTCGAGAAGGGCGTGCAGGAGCAAGGCGTGACAATGATACCAACGCGGATGTTCATCAGCGAGCGTGGATTTGCTAAAGTAGAGGTCGCACTGGCGCGTGGTAAGAAGCTGCACGACAAGCGGGAAGACATCAAAGCAAAGGATATGAAACGCGAACTTGACCGAAGCGGGTATTAGGGAATTGAGTAAATGAGTGAGCTGGTGATTGAGTGATTTTTTATTTTGAATTTGCAATTGGTTAGGTGGGTGTTTGATATTTTTCGTTGGAAAAGAAGCTCCTACAAGGTCTAAAATCAAGAAATTTATTCAATCACCAGCATGAATCACCCATCCGCTCAGCCAATAATTACCCGATCACTTAAAAATCACTAACTCAGGCATTCACCAACTCACTCAATCAAAAATGGACTACGGAATATGCATGCTCAGTCTGGTGCCGATGCGCGCTGAGCCTTCTGACAAGGCGGAAATGGTGACACAGGTGCTCTTTGGGGAGTGTCTGGAGGTGATCAGCAAGCAAGGGAACTGGGTGCAGGTGAAACTGGCTTCGGATGGATATATCGGTTGGGTTGACAATAAGCAGTATGTGCCAGTCTCCGCGAGTTACTACAGTGAATGGAAGGCGGCGCAGCATCCCCGGGCTTTGGATATCGTGCAGGTGGTGAGTAGTGCCGATATGCGTGTTCTGGTAGGTATAGGGGCTTACCTGCCCTTTTTTGACGGCATGAGTCTGCGTATTGATGGCCAAAGCTATCAGTACAGCGGACGGGCCACGAACCCTGCTGTGCCGGTTACGACGGCTCAGCTTGCCAAATTAGCCATGGGGTTCCTGAAGGCGCCCTATCTGTGGGGTGGTAAGTCTATGTTCGGGATCGACTGTTCGGGCTTTACGCAGCAGGTATACGGCCTTTGCGGCTATCAACTGCCGCGTGATGCGAGTCAGCAGGTGGCGGTGGGCGATGAAGTGCACTTTGCTACGCAGACTCAATCAGGCGATCTGGCTTATTTTGCTAACGAAGAAGGTCGTATTACGCACGTGGGTATCATGCTGGAAGGCCAGCAGATCATGCATGCCCATGGCGAGATCCGCATCGACACCCTTGACCACAATGGCATTTACAATGCCGAGCGCAAGCGTTACTCCCATAAACTACGTATCATCAAGCGCATTTTTTCCTGATTCTCAGCATTTTTCTTTGAACTTAGGCTATAACGAGTTGGTTAATTCTCGTAGAAGCTATAGCAAAAGTTCAAAGAATGGCCATGAGAGACAAAGTGCTGATATTGAACCAGGACTTCAGCGCAATCGCCGTCTGCACGGTGACCAAGGCCTTTTTGCTTGTCTATCTCGAAAAGGCAGAGCTTATTTCCAAAGCCAATGGCGCTGTTTTGCGTACGGTCAGCACTTCTTATCCTGTTCCTTCTGTTATCCGGCTGCAACGCTATGTGAAGGTGCCATACTACGGTATAGCCCTCAGCAGGCACAATGTGCTGCGTCGCGACAACTTCCTTTGCCAGTACTGCGGTACTTCCCGTAACCTGACCCTGGACCACCTCTTGCCACGCTCCAGGGGAGGGGAGACCAGCTGGCAGAATATCGTCACGGCCTGCTCCAGGTGCAATTCCCGCAAAGGCGACCGAACCCCTGAAGAAGCCGGCCTCAAGCTGCACCGCCACCCCTCCCGACCCTCCCTCAATACCTTCCTGCAACAGCACCTGAACGACTCTAATGAGGACTGGCAAATCTACCTAAAGATAGCCAAGAAGTAGTAATATATGGTTGCTAATATATTTAGTTGATTTTTGTTAAGTTGTTAACTATCAGGCTGTGATTTGTTGGTAGCTGCATGATAAATTGAAGTTGCTAAATTGTGCTGCATGCTTCTGCTTGATCAGGGTGATTTTCCCTCTGGAATAAGGGGCTTTCGACTGTTTTAACTATTCTCTATACCTATAAGGAAGGAGACGTTAAGATAATTTATACCTGCGGCTTGGTCAGCGTCTGTCTTGGTTTTTTTAAATTGATAGGATAGATGAATGGCTGTTGGCTGACTAAAGGGTAGGGCTATACCTGCTGCTATGGTAGGTGAGTGATAAGGTAGATACAGGGACATGTGCCTTCTGTATCAAGTACTTACACCTGTCGATTCTTTTGCAAAATCTCTTCTATATACTAGCATTATTTCTAAGTATTCCTTACTTTTGCCCCTTCATTCGAGTGAATGGCCCCGGCACTGCGTTCGGGGAAATGTAAAACCAAACCAAACCGGCCTATTGCTCTAAGTCGGTGGCTTCTCCAGAGCAGTAAAACATTATGAGTAATTCTCCAGAAAATTTCGATTGGGACAAGTTTGAGTCTCAAGGTTTCGGTGGCGGCTACAGCAAAGAAGAGCGCGCTGAAATGGAAAAAATGTATGACGACACCCTGACTACCGTACAGGAGCAGGAGGTTGTTAAAGGAATCGTGGTAGGTATCACTGATCGTGACGTGATCTTGAACATCGGTTTCAAATCTGACGGCCTGGTGCCAGTTTCAGAATTCAGAGATCTTCCTGAGCTGAAAGTTGGTGACGAGGTTGAAGTATTCATCGAAGACCAGGAAGACCCGAACGGTCAGCTGATCCTTTCTCGCAAGAAAGCGAAGATTGTTTCTGCCTGGGCTAAGATCTATGACGCACTTGAGAACGACAACGTTCTGGAGGGTGTAGTGAAGAGAAGAACCAAAGGTGGTCTTATCATGGACCTCTACGGTGTTGAAGCCTTCTTGCCAGGTTCTCAGATCGACGTGAAGCCGATCCGTGACTTCGACGTGTTCGTTGGTAAGAAAATGGAAGTGAAAGTTGTGAAAATCAACGCCGCTTTCGACAACGTGGTTGTATCTCACAAAGTACTTATCGAGAAAGACCTGGAGCAGCAGCGTGCAGCCATCCTGAACAACCTGGAAAAAGGTCAGGTTCTGGAAGGTGTTATCAAGAACATGACAAACTTCGGTGTGTTCATCGACCTTGGTGGCGTAGACGGTCTGCTTCACATCACAGATATCTCTTGGGGACGTATCAACCACCCAGAAGAAGTATTGAACCTTGACCAGAAGGTGAACGTGGTAGTGCTTGACTTCGATGATGACAAGAAGCGTATCTCTCTTGGCATGAAGCAGCTTACTCCTCATCCATGGGATGCTCTGCCAGCTGAAATCGAAGTTGGTTCTAGAGTAAAAGGTAAGATCGTTAACGTGGCTGACTACGGCGCATTCCTTGAGCTGATGCCAGGCGTTGAAGGTCTGATCCACGTTTCTGAAATGTCATGGTCACAGCACCTGCGCAACCCACAAGACTTCATCAAGCAAGGCGACGAGGTTGAGGCAGTTGTATTGACTCTTGACCGCGAAGAGCGCAAGATGTCTCTTGGTATCAAGCAGCTTACTGAAGATCCATGGACGAAAGAAGATGTTATCACGAAATATGCAGTTGGCACGAAGCACAGTGGCGTAGTTCGTAACCTGACTAACTTCGGTCTGTTCCTGGAGCTGGAAGAAGGTGTTGATGGTCTGGTACACGTATCTGACCTGTCTTGGACTAAGAAGATCAAGCACCCATCTGAGTTCGTGAAAGTTGGTGAAAACCTTGACGTAGTTGTTCTGGAGCTTGACGTAGCTAACAGAAGACTAGCTCTTGGTCACAAGCAATTGGAGGAGAACCCTTGGGATACGTTCGAGTCTGTATTCAACGTAGGTTCAGTACACAAAGCTACTGTACTTGAGAAGTCAGACAGAGGCGCTACACTGGAGCTGCCATACGGCATCGAAGGTTTCTCTTTCCCTAAAGGTCTGCAGAAAGAAGACGGTTCTCAGGTAGAGGCTGGTGACAGCCTTGACTTCCGTGTAACTGAATTCTCTAAGGACGACCGCAAGATCATCCTGTCGCACACTGCTACTTACTCTGAGGCTGACAACGCACGTATCGCGAAGGCCACTAAGAAAGCTGCACCTGCTGCCGGTGGTGAGAAGAAGGAGAAAGCTCCTAAAGTTCAGAAAGAAGCTGAGAACAAGTCTACCTTGGGTGACCTGGACGCACTTTCTGCCCTGAAAGAGCAGATGCTGGAGAACGAGAAAGAAGCTGGCGTGAAGAAGTTGGAAGCTGCTGCTGCTAAAAAGGCAAAAGGTTCTGATGACGAGTCTGCTGAAGAAGAGAACAACGCTTAGTACTAAGCTTGTCCTATAATGAAAGGCCCTGGAGAGATCCGGGGCCTTTTTTTGTTGTATGTTAGTCTGTTAGCTATACTTTAAAAATGGCGTGTGCCGATAAGACTTTCGGTAAATAAATGTTATATTAGCTTAATACTATACCTGTGTGGAAGGAGGTCTTCCGTTAACGGCTTTCTAATCCCACACATAGTTTAGATAGTAGGAGTAGGTACTCTTGATAGCAGGTAGTTAGGTGTAAAACTGAATGAATATAATTAAGGCGATACTTATATTAATAACAGTAACTGTGCTGTTAGTCCTGTTGGTACTTAGGGTTATAAGTGTTAAAAATGCTGAAAACCAAGGAATATCTTTAGACAAGAAACTGGCACGTAAACATGGCTTTCTTGCTGCGGAGTATGTACCTGTTAGAAGTAATATAAGAATTGGTGAATCAGTGGTAGCTCTTGGTAGCGCATGGATTCATGAACCGATAAAAGTGAAACATCGCCTATTCATTTTCGACAGCTACTATGTCAAATCAGTAAATGGAGAGCCAAGTTTAAAGTATTCAGCGGGGGATAGTGAAAGTGGCTTTGTGCTTACTGTTGCAAGAAATGACACTACATTAAAAGAAATGTTCTTCGCTAAAAACGGATTGCCTGAATTAAAGCTTTACTCGCTAGAAAATGAACTAGTTGATGAAAAAGGTAACCGCTTTGGAGTAGAAAATCACGCAAGGATTGATACGATACAGCTTTATATAAAGAAAGCAAGCATTGTTCCTGACCGTCCTATAGGTTCGGTAACTGAATCTGATTATGTTTTATATAAAATAGAGTTGGACAAAGAACCTGCTGATTCAGTGTTGTTGGTCAAAAAGCGGTAAAACTTCTTCGCCTAACAACTAAGGCTTCGTTGGGTACGGAGTGCCGACAATGAAGCCGCGGTTGCACTAACCGTGCGACGCGCTATGGG
>NZ_CANNAI010000008.1:0-188196 GCF_947502515.1 uncultured Pontibacter sp.
AGCTGGGAGAGCACGATCGCCGAACCGTCCGCCAGCTGGAAGAGGTCCTGCTCGGTGTGGGCGCTCACCAGCGTGAAACTGGTCACCTGCGGGCCGCTGCCGGTGGCCTCGAAAGTGGCCGTCACCGACTTGCTGCGGTCCATGGTCAGCTGCAGTGGGTTTGTACTGCCGGAGGCGCCCCCGCTCCAGCCGGCGAATCGGAAGCCGGCTTGTGGTGTGGCTGTCAGGGTCACCACCGTCCCGGCCGCGTAGGCGTCCTGCTCTGGTGCTCTGGCCACCGTGCCGCCGCCCACCGTGCTCACCGACAGGGCATACTGCGTGCCAGGGCTCTCCCTGTCGACCACGGTGAAGGTGATGGTCAGGGGTGTTCCGGCCGTTCCGGTGCCGTTGCTTCCTGAGTACGGGGTGGCCCTGAGGGTGTAGGTTCCCGTTGCGGGCGGGTTCCAGTTGCCGTAGTAGTAGTTGCCGCGGCCGTCGTCACCGAAGAGGGCGTAGGGGGCTGCGTTGTCGGTGTAGTTCCTGAACTGGGCACCGGTGAGCTCGACCTTGACGCTGCCCACCGTCGAGGGCGAGGTGTTGGCGCGGATGTTGAGCTTGGTGCTCGAGAGCTGGGAGAGCACGATCGCCGAACCGTCCGCCAGCTGGAAGAGGTCCTGCTCGGTGTGGGCGCTCACCAGCGTGAAGCTGGTCACCTGCGGGCCAGGGGCAGGTATGGCCTCGAATGTAGCCGATACTTCTTTGTTGCTGTCCACGGTCAGTTTTAGGGGGCTTAGTGTGCTCATGGCATCACCCGTCCATCTCACGAAACGATATCCATTAGCTGGTGTTGCAGTGAGCGTGACTATGGTGCCGGCCTCGTAGGTAGCTGCCAAGGGATCAGCTGCAATGGAGCCTCCAGTTGGCTGCGTAATGGTTAAAGCGTACATAATTGGTGGGATGACCTCAAATGTAGCTGATACCGTCTTATCTGCATCCATGGTCACAGTTGTGGAGGTCTCTGTACCTGAAGCATCGCCTGTCCATCCAGTGAAGCGATAACCGCTAGCCGGGGTCGCTGTCAGCGTCACTACAGTGCCTGCTTCATGTGAAGGAGCACTTGGCTCTGCGGCGATGGATCCGTTTTCAGGCTGGGGCAGTGTCAAGGCATACATGGTTGGCGGTATGACTTCAAATGTAGCAGAGACAACCTTGTCAGTGTCCATAGTGACTGTCGTCGTGAGGTTTATGCCCGTAGCATCACCTTTCCAGCCAACGAAGCGGTAACCATCTGCTGGAGAAGCAGTCAGTGTAACCACAGTCCCAGCCACATAAGTAGGCGCGGACGGCACAGCCGAGATGGATCCATTATCAGGTTGGTTGATGCTCAAAGCATACATAATCGGAGGAATAGCCTCAAAAGTAGCCGAGATAGTTTTATGTGCGTCCATAGTTAACTGGAGCGGGTTTACGCTACCAGATGCATCACCGCCCCAACCGGTAAACCTGTAGCCATCTGCTGCCGTGGCCGTGAGCGTGACCACAGTGCCGGCTACATAAGTAGCTGCATTTGGCTCTGCGGCGATGGATCCATTCTCAGATTCAGTGAGTGTTAAGGTATACATAGTCGGCGGTATAAGCTCAAATGTTGCCGATACTGTTTTGTCTGAATCCATGGTCACTGTGGTGGAGAGTTCTGTGCCCGAGGCATCGTCTGACCAACTCACGAATTGATAGCCCTCAGCAGGAGTGGCGGTGAGTGTGACTACAGTACCGTCCTCGTAGGTAGCCGCGGAAGGCTCTGCGGAGATGGTGCCGTTGGCGGTCTGGGTGATGGTCAGGGCGTACATGGTCGGTGGGATGGCCTCGAAAGTAGCTGAGACAGCCTTGTCAGCACCCATGATTAAAGTCGTAGTAGGCTCAGTGCCTGTTGCGTCGCCTGTCCAGCTCACAAAGCGGAAGCCCGGATTTGGGGAAGCAGTGAGTGTAACCACGGTACCGGCCACATAGGTGGCTGCGGAGGGGGCAGCAGCAATCGAACCATTCTCAGGCTGGGTGATGGTCAGAGCAAACATGGTCGGAGGAATAACCTCAAAGGTGGCCGAAACGGTCTTGGCCGCGTCCATGGTCAGCTGCAGGGGGGTATCCGAGCCCTCAGCGTCACCGGTCCACCCGACAAAGCGGAAACCTGAGGCTGGGGTAGCCGTGAGCGTGACGGTGCTGCCGGCCGCGTAGGTGGCCGCAGCAGGCTCGGCGCTGATGGAGCCGTTCTCGGGCTGCGTCAGTGTCAGGGCGTACATGGTTGGCGGGATGGCCTCAAAAGTAGCCGAGACTGTCTTGTCAGCATCCATGGTGACGACAGTGGTAACAGAGTTACCCGAAACTGCGCCGTCCCAACCTACAAAGCGATAGCCGTTCGCTGGAGTTGCCGTCAGTATCACCATCGTGCCGTCTCTGTATTTGCCATCTTCGTTCGGTGCGGGACTCGTACTAATCGTGCCGTTACTAGGTGGTGTGATTGTCAGCGTATAGCTTGGAATCGGCTCAAAAGTAGCGGAGACTGTCTTGCTGGCGTCCATGGTCAGCTGCAGTGGGTTCTGGGTGCCCTCAGCGTCGCCCGTCCAGCTGGCGAATCGGAAGCCGTCGGCCGGCGTGGCAGTGAGTGTCACCACGGTGCCATGCGTGTACTTGCCGTTCAGGTCTGGTGCCGGATTGGCACTGATGGTTCCATTGGTAGGCTGTGTAATTGTAAGTGTGTAAGCATCGCTTACAACTACAGTAATCTCTTCTTCGGCATGCTGCGGAACAGCACCGTTATCAGCTAACCTGATTTTAAATTTATAGGTACCTGGTTCTGATGGCGTCCAGCTGAAAGTGCCGTTTATAGTACTAGTGCTTCTTGTAAAAACGTTTTCAGCTCCAGTATAATCACCCCCTGGTAAAGTCGTTACACTTATTGGTCCCTTATCTGTGGGGGCATCCACCAAAGAAAAAACTCTGGCTTGCTTCATAGGCTGCGAGCCTTGGCCTGCATTATTGATGTCGGTACCGGAAATCGAAAAAATAAGTGGTTCTCCTACAGCTGCCGTCTTGTTCCCAACCGGGCTTAATACAGGTGCAGCATTTACCGTAGTATTGAATACCTTATAATGACCGCTATTTTTATCATCACGGACTGCCATGTTAAAATTAAATCTTCCAACAGTTGCATCAGTAGGGGTCCAAGAGAAGTGGCCTTCCGGTGTAACAGTGGCGCCCGGTGGCACAACCTGTGTGCTAGAGTAGTTTGAAAGAGAGAAGAACAGCTGCTGAGCCGGTAGGTCGGGGTCAGTGGCTGTAGCGGTAAAAGTAAGTTCCTGGCCTACTGCAACAATTTGAGGTGCAGGTTGATTAACAACAGGAGGACGGTTTGCTTCCGTAACATTTATTTTGAATTGAACGGTATCGTCAAGAGCTCCGTCTGACACCCTGGCAGTTAACAGATAAACTCCTGGCCCCTGCTCTTCGGTCGGTGTCCAGGTGAATACTTTGGTGCTGGCATTAAAGACTGCACCTTCAGGTAAGTCTTCCATAGTGTATTGCAAGTTGCCTGCAGGCGTATCTCCATCGGTAGCATCGAAAGTAGCAGCAGGAAGTGTCAATGCTACCATTTCTGCATGGGTTCTATTGGGTATAGGCTTGAGTACTGGTGCACAGGCCACCCCAGGTGTTATGGATGAGGTAACTACTACTTCATCCGTGATGGTACATGAGCCACTGGTTACAGTAAGCACATATGTTCCCGGTACAGTAACAACCGGGTTTTTGGAACTACTGGTATAGCCACTCGGGCCGGTCCATCTAAAAAGCACCCCACTCTGAAAACCAGGGTTACCTATGGTCACGCTTGGAGTGGCGCAGGATAACTCCTTTGGATCTCCAGCTTCAGCATAAGGTATTGTAATATTTCTAAATGTGAAGCCTTTTGATGTTCCATTTCCGAACTCAGTTCTTCCAGCTAATGAAAACTGACCACCCTTCATACCCGGCACTATGCTGATAGTAGTAAGCGTAGGACCTACTATAACACTCATACGCTGACCAGTTGAGCTTATAGAGTCTTTACCGCCGACTATGTAAGAGTCCGTACTTGTTGTACTCAAAATCCACACATAATTCGTCACATCACCTGTCTGTACAGGAACAGAATAGGTGACAGGTGCGGTACCCAGACAAAGAGGCGAAGGGCCGGTGATTGTTTGAGCGAAACTAGTAGAGGGTTGTAATAGAATACTGGTTAATAGAAATAGGAAAATAGGAATCAAACGCCTACGTATTGATTCTAGCACTTGAAAAGTTATTCGTCGTCTGTTCATTTGAAATAATGCCATACCTTGCCGGAGCCCATCATAGTGAGTTCCTTTGGTCCGGACTTGAGAAGTAAATTTGACATTCATAATTTTGGCTTTTGGATTTTAGAAATTAATAATACAATTGACTGTCTAGGTATACTTAGACACAAAGAGCTGTTGAAATAAGCAAGGGAAGCAGTAATATGATTCAACAAATTTATTTTTTAATTTTTCCAATTAAGTCATACGTAGTTTATATGACTTTATCCTTTATGAATTATAAATATTTATATAATTACTGGTGGATGGACCTAAACAGGGGGTAAAAAAAGATGATTTGGAGGTGAGTGAATTAGCAGGAGGAGTGTAGAGTGGTTTCTGTTTAAATTAAATTATTATAAAAATGTGTAATTGAAATATCTGTTAAGTACTATATTTTTGATCATTGCTCAAGGGGTGGGGCGAATAGCTCAACTCTTATAAACATGAAACCGTTTGCTGCGTTATGAGAGGGAGAATTTTTAACCTAAATAATGAAGCAATGAACAGAGACTTTGATCGTAAGGATAACCGACGCAAAAACCACTATGCTGATTTCGACCAGTACGGCAACCCGCGTACCGGCAATACCAACAGCCTGTCCAGACGCGACCCGGAAGGCAGTAGCCGCGACCACAGCAGCGAGCACCGTAGCTATGACAGCCGGGACAGCCGCAGCCGCATGTCGTCCGACGCACGTGCCTACGGCGACTTCAGCGGGGGTACACGCTACGGCGAAGGTGGCAGCACCTACGGCGGAGGATCGGCTTACGGCGATTCGTATTACGGTATGTCGGGAAACGAAGGGCCGCGCTACCGCGATGCCGGCAGAAGTCGCTCAGGAGACGAACGGCACGGCTTCGATGACCGTGACCGGGATGACTACAGCCGCCAGAACTATGGCCGCTCAGGAGGCAACAACTACAGTGGCCGCATGAGCGACGATAGCGACACAGGCTACCGTGGCACAGGCTACATCTACGGCAGCCGTCCCGGCCCTGGCTCCACGTACAGTGACCGCGACCGCGACGATAGAGGCTATGACCGGGGCTACCGCGACTTTGGCAGCACTGGCTACGGCTCTACCGGCTACAACAACCGTGACGAAGACCGCATGCGTAGCATCTCCGGAAACTACAGAAATGAAGCTCGTAGGAACAGCGACTCGGATGACAATCGCCGCTACAACAGGGGAGGACATGACTGGAACTTCGATAGGAGAGACATTAACTACCGTGACTGGAATGACTAAGTCTGTTACCTTCAGGGTATAAACAGGCCATACATATTGCGCAGCCGCTTCTCCTGAGAGAGAAGCGGCTGCTTTATTTTGCAGATTATTGGGGATAGCCACCGAAAATGCTTATTTTTTGGCTATGAAACGTCCGATTACAAAAGCCGCCCTGCTGCTATCCTTTACGCTGGCGCATACCCTGGCCCTGGCCCAGACTACAACTGCTAAACTGACATCCGCCTTCCAGAAGTTTGAAGCCGACCCACAGCTGCAAAACGGCATCGCTTCGCTCTACGTCATCGATGCTAAAACGGGGCAGGTTGTGTTCGACCGCAATAGTAGGTTGGGACTTGCTCCGGCCTCCACTATGAAGATCATCACCAGCATCAGCGCTTACGAACTGCTGGGCAAAGATTACCGCTACGAAACGAAATTTGCCCTTCGCAAAACCGGTGATAACGCTTCGCTATTGATACAGCCAAGCGGCGACCCGACCTTCGGGAGCTGGCGCTGGCCCCTGACCAAAGAGGGTAACGTGCTGAAAGGGATTACACAGGCCCTGCAGCGCACAGGTATAAAATCGGTGGGAGAGGTAGTCGTAAGTAATGAAGGCTGGAACGAAGAAACTGTGCCCGATGGCTGGATGTGGCAGGATATTGCAAATTATTACGGTGCCGGTCCCGCCAAGCTCAACTGGCGCGAGAATCAATATGACGTCATCCTGAGATCAGGAAAGCAGATCGGCGACCCGGTGTCGATCGTGAAGACAGTGCCGAACCTCAATGGCTATACCTTGCGCTCCGAACTAACCTCTGCCGCAGCGGGTACAGGCGACAATGCCTATATCTACTTCCCGGTAGGTACCAGTGCAGCCGCCATCCGGGGAACTATACCTGTCAACGAAAGCAGCTTTAAAATATCCGGCGCATTGCCATCCGGTGCCAATCAGTTTGTGAGCATGCTGGCCGATACGCTCCGAACTTTAGGTATAGGTATGCCACAGCAGGCTGTGCTGCAGCACAACGGCACGCCGCAGCAGGGCTATACCTTGTTTCATACCGTCACTTCACCGCCCCTGGATAGTGTGGTGTACTGGTTCAACCGCAAGAGTGTGAACCTGTATGGCGAAGCGCTTGTGAAAACCATCGCTTACAAGAGCTACGGCACCAGCGATACCCGCAAAGGGCTGGAGCAGATCAGGCAGTACTGGAAAACGCAGGGTATAGTCGAAACCGAACTGGCCATGGTAGACGGCTCAGGCCTGTCGCCGCTCAACCGCGTGACCACTCATGCACAGGTACGGCTGCTGCAGCATGCCCGCCAGCAAAACTGGTACCCTGGTTTCTATGCCTCGTTGCCACAGTTCAACGGCATGAAAATGAAAAGCGGTACCATTCGTGGTGCGAAAGGCTTTACCGGTTACCACAAAGCGAAGGACGGACGCGAATATGTTTTTGCTTTCGTGGTGAATAACTACAACGGCTCGGCCTCAGCGCTGGTCAAAAAGATGTACCATGTGCTGGATGAATTGAAGTAAATGAGTCTGGTTGAAACACCTGAAAAGCAAAAGCCCCGGCACTAGATGCCGGGGCTTTTGCTTTGTGACCATTTAGTCCATTTTTTATTTAAAGCTAGTGTTTTTCGTTTCCGAGGCCTTCGTTGCTCTTGTGCCCCTTCAGGGTGCTGGCATTCGGCTGATTGTTTCGGAACTCCTTGTCGGTGCTGTCAGCACCACGGCTGGTGGTGGTAGGGTTGGCATTAGAGCCTTGCGGGCTGTTTTGCTCGTTCGGATTGTCTTTGCCATGCTTGGCACCTCCACTGCTGCCTTCACGGCTTGGCTTGTTTTCGCCGCGGGTATTGTCCGCTCCGCCTGCCACAGGGCCTGTCTGTTTGCCTTTACCCAGTCCGCTTACGCCTTCACCTTTTCTTGAATTCGGGTCTTCTGAAATATTTCTATTGTTGTCACTCATGGTTTGTTTTCTTTTAGATAGAACATATAAATCGACCGAGCGCCTGGGCTTCGGTCACTTAGTTGTACGAACTAGCCCCCTGAAAAGGTTGAGCAGGATACCTGCTATAGTCATTAAGCAACTCACCGGCAGGCAGGTATATTTTAACATTAAGCCCCAAAACACGTTAGCTCCTTTTGTAAGTGCTTGTTTAACAGCCTGCTAAGAAAGGCAGGTGTAAATCTCAATAACTATGGAAAGATTTCTAGGACCCTACAGCCCGCAGCTGTATGCCATACTGCGCATCGTTTCAGGTCTGATGTTTGCCATGCACGGCACTCAAAAGCTATTTGGCTGGCCAGGCGACGGCAATACAGTGGAGCTGGCTTCGATGATGGGGGTGGCCGGTATAGTCGAACTGGTTGCCGGACTCATGATCGCGTTTGGTTTCCTGACGGGCTGGGCTGCCTTTATTGCCAGTGGTCAGATGGCGGTGGCCTTCTTTACGGCTCACCTGCCCGAAGGCTGGAATCCGCTGCTCAACAACGGCGAAAAAGCCGTGCTTTACTGCTTTCTGTTTCTGTACATGGCTGCCCGTGGTTCGGGTATCTGGAGTATCGACGCTGCCATGGGAAGAGGTACGAGGCGAGATGCCGACAGGAAGCCCAGCTATACCTGACTGGTCAGAAACGGATTCCACTGGTCAGGTATAGCCGCGTATAAAGAACATGCTACGCTGGAAAGACATCATATACTACGCCAAATACGGCAATCCTGAACCTTACGAAAAAGTGGAAAAGACGGAGGAGGAGTGGAGGCAAGAGCTGACGGAAGCACAGTACCAGGTGCTCCGCCAGAAAGCAACCGAACCGCCCTACCGCAATGCCTACTGCCGCTCCTACGAGCCGGGAATCTATACCTGCGCAGGCTGTGGACAAATGCTGTTCAATGCTACAGAAAAGTACCACGCTATTTCCGGCTGGCCCAGTTTCACACAACCGGCCAGGCGGGGAGCTATCCGCTATACCTTCGACGACAGCCATCATATGCAACGCATTGAGGCGATCTGTAATGCGTGCGGAGGCCATCTGGGCCATGTCTTCAACGACGGGCCTGAACCGGGAGGACTGCGCTACTGCATCAACTCAGCGAGTATGGTCAGGCTGCAGGACAGCCGTGAGGAGTAGAAGCTTGCAGACGCTGGAGTATAAGCGGAAGCAGGCAGTGTAGGTATAGCTGGTTTTATGCCATCGCTATACCTGACCAATTATACCTTAATTGCACTTATTGTATTTCATCAGCTCTATGGCGTTGCGGTTGCCCAACTGGTGCGCTTTGGTTAGGTCGGTGCAGGCTTTGGCAGTTTGCTTCAGGGCCATATAGCAATAGCCGCGTCCCAGGTATGCGTCAGGTGATTTTGCATCCAGACTAAGGGCGCGTGTAAAGTCCTTTTCGCCACCGGCATAGTCTTTCACTTTGATTTTCAACTCACCACGTTTCGTATAGAACTCGGCGTTCTTGCTGTTAAGGCTGATTGCCTTGTTATAATCTGCCAGGGCTTCCTGCGTCTGGCCGGTTTGGGTATAAGCCATGGCGCGATTGGCGTAGGCCTCCGAACGGCTTTTATCCAGCGCAATTACTTTCGTCAGATCCTGTATGGCACCCGATGTGTTCCCGCGCATGTGACGGAGCAGGGCCCGGTTGAAGTAGGCATCAGCGTGTGCCGGATCCAGTTTAACTGTGGTGCTATAGTCTGCTTCTGCTGCCGTGTGCTGCGCCAGCTGTTCCAGTGTCAAAGCTCTGTAAAAGTAGGCTTCGGCCGAACCGGCGTTCAGCTGTATGGCCTTGTCAAAGTGCCGTTTAGCTGCTTCAAAGTCTCCGGCAACATCACTCAGCTTGCCCAGCTCAATGTGGGCTGGGGCAGAAGGGGCCAGTTCAATGCTTTTCAACAGGTGCTGTCGGGCGGGTGCTGTTTTGTTGTCGAGGAGCAGGGCCAGGGCGCACTGATAGTAGAGGGCTGCATCCTGGGGCGCGAGCCGGATCGCTTTGCCATAGTCATACTGAGCGCCTTCCATGTCCTTCAGGTGCACCTTCACCAGCGCCCTGTTACTGAAACCGTCTTTGCTCCCTGCATTGAGCAGCAAGGCCCGGTCGAGGTCTGTCAGAGCAGCTTCGTAGTTTTTGAGATTCAGGTATGCCAGTCCCCGGTTGTAAAAAGGCTCAAAAGTGAAGCTGTCACGGGTGATGACGATCGTGTAGGCGGCCACAGCCTCCTGGTAGCGACCGGCGTCAAAGTGCTGGTCTGCTAAAGTAAGCGGTGAGGGGCCCGGATCCTGGGCATTGGCCTGTATAACGGAAAACAGAAGAAAGAAGCTGAGTAGGATTCGTATCATGCACTGCATTTATAGTGCACAAAGTAACGAAAAGTGCCGTCAATTCAGCTGCAATTTTTGAACCTGCTTCAATTGCATTGTTTGTCTTTGTTGAGAACCAGAATCACCCTTACAATTTCCTGCGCTTTCTCCTCATCCAGATCAAGGGCGGAGTAAAGGTATTGTATCAGCTCTTCCTCCTTCTCGGTCACTACGCAGTCTGACAGCACCAGCTGGATGGTATGGGCAAACAGGGTGGGGCGGTTTTCCTCAGTTATAAAGTCCACGGAATTGTCGATCAGTACCTTGCTGCCAACCTGGGCGTGGGCATAGAATACGGATCTGCTGTAAGCCATGATGTCGTGCCCCTCAAACAGCTTTCTGTTGGCCAGGGTATGAGCCATCACATCCAGTTCTTCATCTGCTACATCATCGTCCACGGCTACGCAGGCGTGCATGATGGCGATCCAGGCTTCCTGTTCATTTTGTGGGGTGTAGGTATAGGAGTCGGGTACGTTGGTCCGACCTGTGGTGTTAAATACTCCTTCCATCTATTCTTTTATAGTTCAGTTATTGAGGTACTTGCTTGGTGATGCATTTGTTTTGTGCGGCTCTGTTTTGAGTAGCCAACTCAAGGCAGTTTTGCCAGTATGCGTTCCACCTCCCGTTTGTAGGCGGGATTCTCATTCATGCCATTGTGCCCCTGTCCTTTAAGCAGTACTAATCGGTCCGTTGGCTTCAGGTGTGCCTTCAGCTTTTCAGATGAGCCCGGGTAGATGATCTCGTCTATCATGCCGTGGAAGAGTGCAATAGGGGCCCGGACCTGTTGCACGAAGCGGTACGTATCAAACTTATACTTGAGCAGGAAGGCAGGCACAAAGGGATACAGGCTCTGCATCAGATCACCCAAACTATAATAAGGGGCCTGCAGGATCAGAAGCCGGGGCTTGTTTTCGGCTGCCAGTTTCGCCGCAGCGGCTGTCCCTATTGAATAACCAATTACCACGATCTGCTCTTCACTATACCTGTTTTTAAGGACATCGTAAGCGGCCTGCACGTCTGCATAAAACTGGGATTCACTGCTGATGCTGCCTTCGCTTTTGCCATACCCGCGGTAGTCCAGCACAAACACATCGTAATGCAGGTCAGTGTAAGTTTCATATACCCAGCCCCAGGAGTCCACCGAGCCGGCATTTCCGTGCAGGTAAAATACGAGTCCTTTCGAATCAGGAACTTTAAAAAGCACACCGTGCAGTTTGGTCCCATCACTGGCGGGTATAGTAAGCTCCTCAAACTCCTGCCTGAACCCAAAACGGTAATCAGCGGGTAGTTTTTCCGGAAAGAAGATCAGGTTCTCTTGCTGAAACGATAAAAAGCCCATAAGCAACAGGTATAGCGAAACCAGTAAAATCCCAATGCGAATCAAAGTCTTCAAAGGCTTTGGCTTAGGTATAGCGGCGGCCTATTTACTGGTCACCGCTTTTTCATTTCGTTTGTTGATGCTAAAACGGATGGTCTTCTCGATGGTCACAATGATCAGTAGTACCACACCGGCTCCAAAGATGCGCAGCAATTGCATTGCATCAAGTGGTGCAGAGCCAAACAGGGTGTTCATGATCGGTAGGTAAATGAACAGTGCCTGAAAGAAGAACATCGCCGCGATACCGTAATACACCCACATGTTACTGAAGAAGCCGATCTGGCGCATGGGCCGCACCAGGGAGCGGCAGCTCAGCAGGTAAAAAGACTCCAGCACCACAAACACCGTCGTAGACACAGTGCGGGCCTCTGCTACATCTGTGCCCAGTATACGGCGCTCGTACAGGTACAGGCCAAAGGCGGCGATCAGAAGGAGCGTGCCTACCAGCAAGGTGCGCATGATCAGGTCTTTGGTCAGAATGGGCTCGTTGGTTGGTCGAGGCGGACGGTCCATGATGCCCGGTTCCTTTGGCTCAAAGGCCAGCGTCAGGCCCAACAGTACGGCTGTGGTCATGTTGATCCAGAGCAACTGCACCGGCTGCACTGGCAGCTGCGTACCCAGGATCACAGCGGATAAGATCACAAGACCCTCACCGAGGTTGGTTGGCAGTGTCCAGACTATAAACTTGGTGAGGTTGTCGAATACGCTGCGGCCTTCCTCCACGGCACCTTCTATGGAAGAGAAGTTGTCGTCGGTGAGCACCATGTCCGATGCATCCTTGGCCACGTCGGTTCCGGTGATGCCCATGGCTATACCTATATTCGCCTGCTTCAGGGCCGGCCCGTCGTTCACGCCGTCACCGGTCATGGCCACCACATGGTCGCGGGCCTGCAGGGCTTTCACAAGCCGCAGCTTCTGGTCAGGAGCTACCCGGGCGAATACGGCTGTTTTTTCGGCTATCTCCTCCAGCTCCCGGTCCTCGATCTGCTGCAGTTCCTTTCCGGTGATAGCCTTGAGCCTGCCGTTTTCACGGGTGCCTTCCAACCCGATCTGGCTGGCGATAGCAGAGGCTGTTGCGGCGTGGTCACCGGTGATCATCTTCACGTCTATACCTGCCTGCTGGCAAAGTTTAACTGCCTCCACGGCTTCCTTGCGCGGCGGGTCTATCATACCCTGCAACCCGATAAACACCAGGCCGGAGCGTATGTGATCGTGGTCTATACTGTTAAGTTCTTCTGCTTCAGCCATGCCAAAGGCCAGCACGCGCAGGCCTTCACCAGCCATTTGCTCTACCTGCTTGTTGATGCCTTCCGTGTCCAGGCGACCGGTCTGTCCATCGGGCAGCAGCATGCTTTCGCTTCTTTCCAGCACGGCTTCCACGGAGCCTTTCAGGTAGATGACGCGTCGCTCACCTTCGTGCAGGGTGGCCATATACTGGTGCTCTGATTCAAAAGGGATGGCATCTTTGCGGGGCATTTTCTGCTCCAGTTCGCCTCGCTCAAAGCCGGCTTTCTGCGCGGCTACCACCAGTGCTCCCTCGGTCGGGTCGCCTTCGATGGTCCACTGACCTTCTTTCTCTTTTACTGAACTGTCGTTGCAGAGCAGGCCCGCTATAAGTAGTTGCTCCAGCGCCTTGTTCGTGTTCAGGTCCACCTGCTGTTCTCCTTCCTGTACCTGCCCTTCCGGGCGATAGCCTAGTCCGCTCACGGCGTATACCTTGTCTCCGGCCACGATCTGCTGCACGGTCATTTGGTTTTCAGTGAGCGTGCCGGTCTTGTCGGAGCAGATCACGTTGGTGCTGCCCAGTGTCTCCACCGCCACCAGTTTGCGGATGATCGCCCTTCGTTTGGCCATCTTGGAAACGCCCAGTGCCAGCATGATGGTAACAGCCACAGGCAGGCCTTCGGGTATGGCACCTACTGCGAGTGCCACAGCCACCATAAAGGTATCGCCCCAGTCAGCTCCGCGGGTAGTCTCTACAACAAATACCGCTGCGGCCAGCCCCAGGATAACCCAGAGCAGGAGGTGGCTGAATTCCTTGATCTTCTTGGTGAGCGGCGTTTCCAGGGTTTGCGCACTCGAGATCGACTCCTGTATTTTGCCTACTTCGGTCTTGTCGCCCGTGCTCACCACCACACCGGTTGCCTGCCCATAGGTCACGACTGTGGAGGCGAAGCCCATCGAGAAGCGGTCGCCAAGCACATCATCAACCGCTACAGGTGCTGCGTTCTTTTCAACCGCCACGGATTCTCCGGTCAGTGCTGATTCATCCACTTTGATGTCGCGCACGTGTACCAGCCGCACATCAGCCGGAAACTTGTCGCCGGACTGTACCTGCACGATGTCACCGGGGACCAACTCCTGTGCGTTAATGTTTTGTTTTTTGCCATCGCGGACCACCTGTGCCTTGGCCGTCATGCTGCGGGACAGCGCATCGATGGCAGCAAGCGCCTTGGATTCCTGTATGTACCCAATGATGGCATTGACGAATACAACCCCGAAGATCACAGCTGAGTCTATGTACTCTTCCAGCAGCAGGGTGACTACCGTGGCGACCAGCAGGATGTAGATCAGCGGCTGGTGAAATTGCAGCATAAAGCGCACAAAGGCACTCTGCTGCTTTTTGGGCGTCATTACATTGCGTCCGTATTGCTCCTGCCGCTTCTGTACTTCATTTTCCGTCAGTCCTTTTTTGGGTGATACCTCCAGCAGCTCAAGCGCCTCCTGTGCGCCAAGGCTATGCCAGTCCATATGCTGGTCAGGGTTTAGCGGGCTTTTGCTTACTCTTTTCTGCTCTGTTACACTCATAGTCAGTTTGAAGATCGTGTTGATGCAGCCAGCGGAGGAATTCCTTTTCTCCGCTGGCTGCACGTTTAATTCCAATACAAGGTGAGTATCTGAATTAAAATAACGCTTGCTCTCGCTTTGTTGTCATACGGGGAATTACTGGGTGAGGTAGGCTCCATCCACAGCATAGTAGGCACCTGTCACAAAGGAGGCTTTGTCAGAACTGAGCCAGATCACCAGTTCTGCGACCTCTTCGGGCTCTCCCAGGCGACCGATCGGATGCTTGCCTGCCAGGAACTGTAACACTTCTTCGGTCATACCGGCATCGGTCAGCAGCGGCGTTTTGATGAAGGCAGGTCCGATGGCGTTGATACGTATTCCCTTGGCCGCATACTCAATGCCGCCATTCTTGGTGAGCCCCACTACACCGTGTTTGGCGGCCACGTAGGCGGCGGAGTTTGCAAATCCCACCTGACCCAGGATAGAAGAATTGTTCACAATAGCACCACCGCCCTGCTGCAGCATCTGCCTGATTTGAAAATGCATGCAGTAAAAAACGCTGTTCAGGTTCACATTTATGACTTTGTTCCAGCCTTCGATGCTCATCTCCCCGATTGGGTTGGCCTCACCGCCTATACCTGCGTTGTTGAAGGCAATGTCCAGCCGGCCAAATTTCTCCACGGCCTGCTGGACCATGCTCTCGCAATCTTCCGGCTTCGAAACATCACCCAGCACAAAGATGGCTTCTCCGCCCTGGTCTTCTATCTCCCGCACTACCTGCATGCCCGGTTCTTCGTGAATATCGGACACAACTACTGTGGCCCCTTCCCTGGCGTAGAGGATCGCACTGGATTTGCCGATGCCCGAGGAACCGCCGGTTACAAGGGCTACTTTGCCTGACAATTGTCTTTGTGATGCTGCTGCCATTCTTTTCAGAGTTTTGAGTTTTGATCTTATTGGGTTGAGTACAAAATTCTACATCAGGCCCAAGCAAAAGAATGACCTCGGTCACCATTAAAACCATTAGTTGTCAGTGCTGGGCCCTGTTGATCTAGTAGGTATACCTTAGCCGCGGTGGCGCTCAGGCGCTGCCGGAAACAGCGGCTTTATGTCTTCTGGCATCTGTGTTGCAATATGCTGCAGCTGGCCTTCGGTGAGGTAGCGCATGCTCAGTGAAGTCAGCACCATGGTGATCAGGTCCTCTGTGGACTGTGACCAGTCGAATTCCTGCTCCCCGTGCCTGGCCTGTTCCTGCTTCACGGCATCTTTAAACCCTTCCACGTTCTCGAACTGCAGCGGCTGCTCACGGTACTGCCAGTGTTCTGTGTAGATGGCCTTCAGGAACATCGGCAACTGCGACAGCACATGAAAAGACTCACTGATGGCGATTCTGTCCCGAATCGTGTGCAGGACCGCTCTCAGCAGAATGTAAGTCTGTCCCTTTTCTTCCGGATGCCCCAGGTCTGCGGCCAGCTGGTTGATGTACCCATTACCTTCCTGCGCGAATTTTTCAAAATAGTTTGCCATAGCTGTACATAGTTTTATGGTAGCGAAATAGATTTTGCCGGAGGCCTATGTAATTGCTAACGCGTAGTAAATGAGGATGTTTGGTAGAGAGGAGAACTATGCATTATACCTATATAAAGCTCTTTGAGTAGCGACGGGTGCTGTTAGCCGCTCAGCGAAGAATAGATGATTTTTACTTCTGCATTCACTTCACTTCCTTTGTAGCCGAGCAAGTATCATGTACCTGATGAGCAAAACCGAGCAAACCATTGTCGTCTCTTCACGCAATCCCGTCAAAGTAGAGGCTGCCCTCCGGGGCTTCCGCAAAATGTTTCCAGGTGTGCACTTTGAGGCCATACCTGTGTCGGTGCCCTCTGGTGTCGCAGACCAACCCATGACAGACCAGGAGACCCTGACAGGCGCCCAGAACAGAGTAAACAATGCCTGTGCGGCACACCCGGAAGCTGATTATTGGATAGGTATAGAAGGCGGAGTGGAGGCGCATGAGGACGAACTGGCTGCTTTTGCCTGGGTGGTGGTGCGCTCGGCCACGGGTATAGGTAAGGCCAGGTCCGCTGCTTTTTACCTGCCGGGTATCGTAGCTGATTTGGTAGGGCAGGGGATGGAACTGGGCGTAGCGGATGATCTGGTGTTCAACAAATCCAACTCAAAGCACGCATCCGGGGCCATCGGGCTGCTTACTGACAATGCGGTAGACAGGGCGCAACTCTACGAACAAGCCGTCGCGCTGGCACTGGTACGCTTCAAGAACGAAGCGCTATACCTGCAGAAATCGCTGGAACAATAGCCCTACCGCTAGGGTTGAGTATCATCGCACTGCTGTTCCAACTGCTTTTCGGCTTCCAGGGCAGGCTGTGACATGGCAACCTGCAGATCGTGCTCCTCGATCTGCTGATTAACGAGCCTGGCCTGCTGAACCAGTCCTTTGAATAAACGACGGTGTGAGCGACTCTGCGGCAAGTACTCCGGATGCCATTGCACACCGATCATGAACTCCTGCTCCTGGTGTTCTATACCTTGTACGACCTTGTTGGGCTCACGGGCCACAATATTCACGAATTCTCCCGCTTCTTTTACCGCCTGGTTGTGCAGCGCATTCACGCGAAGTCGCTGCGTCCCCAGCACCTGTGCGAGCTTACTCCCTTCTTTTATGTGCACTTTTTTCACCGGAAACACACTCGCCGGATTGGGCTCTTCGAGGTAAAAGGTGTTGATGTCCTGGTATAGGGTGCCCCGGAAGTAAACGTTCATCAATTGCGCCCCCCGGCAGATGCCCATCACAGGCAGACCCTTTTGAACGGCCTGATCCAGCAACTGCAGTTCCAGTTGGTCGCGGGCACGGTCCAATCCGAAGGAAAGCTTTCGGCTCAGCAGCTTGCGCAGCAGAAAAACGGCCGGATAATAGACCCAACTCACAAAGCGACCCACCCGCTGGAAAATGTTCTTGCGCGGGTGCTGGAGGGTACGCTGCAGGTACTCATCCATCACATGCTCCTGTTCATAGATGGAGGGGTCCACATCAGCGCCTCCGCCTATGATCAGTCCCTGAAGGCCATCAGCGGTGCGGGGCCTGGAAGGCGTGATGCGCACGGGCCGGCCCCCGGCAATAAGTACCGAGAGTGCCGTGAAGAACCAGGCGGCCCCGCCTCCCTTGTCTGGTCCGGTAATGCCAATGGTCGGTCTGCCGCGGTGTATTTTATTTTTAGATTTTAGGATAGCCATTCCGTATTCTTTTGATCCATTTGGTTTCAAAACCTAACAGGGTGTTGGCTTTGAGGTAGCAGTATTCTTTGCTGAGATGCTCTACCATACCCGGGTCGCTTGCCAGTTCCTCCACCCGTACCCAGATGTTCCATTCCTGTGCCAGCGTCCAGTCCGGCTGCGCAATCGAACTGTTAGGCAGTCTATAATGAAAGGCACTGCGGGCCTTTACCTTGCCGAGCCTGGTAAACTGCATCAGCAGGTCCTCTCTGAGGTAGGCCAGCAGCGGGTACAAGTCCAGCGGGCGGTTCCGGTCGGGGTTGTAGGTATGGTAATCTATGATAAACCCATCCAGATCAGGGGCGTAGCCCGGGTTCAGCACAAGGGTCACATATTCGATCGGGTAAGGAGCGATAAAGGGGCTGATCTGCCTTGCCAGGTCGGTCCGGCCTTCTTCCAGCAGCCAGGGGTATAGCAGCAGGAAAGCGCGCAGGTAGGTCAGCAGCGTACCGACATCCTGACGGGGAACCTCCACATTGATGTGAGTGCCGAAGGCGTTGGTGAGGAAAGACTGGGTTCCCTCGGCATGAAGCTGGTAGAGGGCCTCCCGCAGCTTTTCTATTTCCGCGAGCTCTGTGCAGGGAATGGGCGGACAGGCTATCTCGTTCGGAAACACCTTGCCGACCAGGTTACGGAGCGTTTCCTCTACCTCATCTTCCAGGGTACCATTCCCGATTTTGACATCCTCGAGGCGCAGATTGAAGGTCTCAAACACTTTTTTGTAGCGTTTCTCCGTTAGCAGCGTCAGGTCAAACTCAATCGTGAAATCACCGAGTCTTGTGTCAGTTACCTTTTGCCTGAAGCGGTTTTCCTTTTGTATAATCCCCCCATACAGCTCCTGAACTAACTGCGCAGAGTCTTCTATGCTCACATTGGTATACTCCAGCTCAAAGCCCACGGTGCGTAGCGCTCCTTTTTCATTGTGCAGTATGGGAGGATGTTTGAATACCATAAGTAAGATTCCTGATAAGTTAATAAAAACGGCTATACAGGTATACGGTTCGGATGCACCTCTTGCAGCCAGAGATAATCGACCCAAGCAGCCTACAGCCATATCTGCTTCAAAACCCGATGCGATGCAATCAGGTAAAGAATAGGATTCATACACTGAACTAAAGAAAGAGCAGGCTTGACATTCATCAGGATCACCCTAATTCTTGCAATCATCAGTTTCTCGGGCTGCGCTGGCTGGGATACGAACGAAACCGGACTAGTAACTGAAAATGCCATGGTGGTGACAGCGCATCCGCTGGCTTCAGAAGTGGGTGCCGAGATACTGCGGCGTGGCGGCAATGCCGTGGATGCAGCGGTGGCGGTGCAGTTTGCCCTGGCGGTGGTATACCCTGATGCCGGGAACATTGGTGGTGGTGGCTTCCTGGTGCTGCGGCAGCAGGATGGGAGCGTAGCTGCACTGGATTACCGGGAAAAAGCACCCGGCAAAGCACACCGTGACATGTACCTGGATGCGCAGGGAAGAGTCTTAACGGAGCTGAGCTTCAAGGGGCATCTGGCAGCGGGCGTACCCGGCACAGTCGACGGTATGGTGCAGCTGCACCAGAAGTATGGCAGCATGCCTTGGACTGAGCTAGTACAACCGGCGGTGGAGCTGGCCGCCAAAGGCTTTCCCCTGACCCGAAAAGAGGCAAAGAAGCTGAACGACGAACAAAGCGATTTTATAAAGTACAATACCCTGCGGCCGGCATTCATTCTCCAGGATCGCTGGCGGGAGGGGGATACGCTACGGCTCAGAGACCTGGCCTATACCTTAGCGCGCATCCGGGACCAGGGAAGAGCAGGCTTTTATGAAGGCGAAACAGCAGCACTCATTGTGGCAGAAATGGAACGAGGCGGAGGCATCATCTCAAAAGAGGACCTGGCCGCTTACAGTTCCGTCTGGCGGGAGCCGCTGCGTGGTCAGGTGGGCGATTATCAGGTCATCTCGATGCCGCCTCCCTCCAGCGGGGGCATTGCCCTGCTGCAGCTGCTGAACATTGCTCAAAATTACCCACTGAAAGACTGGGGCTGGAACTCTGCTCAGACCGCACACCTGATGGTGGAGGCAGAGCGAAGGGTATACGCTGACCGTGCCCGTCATGTGGGTGACCCGGGCTACTATGATGTTCCGGTGGCAGGCCTGCTGGACTCCGTCTATATCCGAGGCCGGATGCAGGGCATGTCGCTGGGCAGAGCCACCGACAGCGATGCAGTGGCAGCAGGTGCTCTGGCGCCTCCCGAAAGTCCGAACACCACGCACTATTCTATCGTCGATGCGCAAGGCAATGCCATTTCGGTGACCACAACGCTCAACAGCAGCTTTGGCTCCAAGGTGTTTGTGGCTGGCGCTGGCTTTCTGCTCAACAACGAGATGGACGATTTCAGCGTGAAGCCAGGACACCCGAACAGCTACGGCCTGGTGGGAGGGGAGGCAAATGCCATCGCGCCCGGCAAGCGCATGCTTAGCTCCATGACACCCACCATACTCGAAAAGAACGGTCAACTCCACCTGATCATCGGCAGTATGGGCGGCTCCACCATCATCACCACCGTGTACCAGATCATCCTGAACGTGACAGTGCATGACATGCCGATGCAGGGGGCCGTAAACGCCGGTCGCTTTCACCACCAGTGGAAACCCGACTGGATACTCTGTGAGTGGGGAGCACTGGGCTTTGGCACCGGATTGAAGATGTGGTGGAAAGGACACAGAATTGCCCCTAAATCAGGAGGAATAGGCAGGGCGGCAGGTATACTGATGCGCCCGGATGGCAGATTGGAGGGCGGGGCTGACCCCAGAGGGGATGATGCGGCGGCTGGTTTTTGAGTATCCTTATCTGTCAAAAAGAGACGCTAAAAGCAGGGCTGTCAGGAGATGGAGCGGGTAGCAGTTTTTTTGAGATAATTTTGAATTAATCTGGCTGACCGGAGTGCATTGCTCTTCTGAATGCCTTACATTTGAAGCGTAACACGAGCCTGTTAAGATAGGCCGGGGATGCGCTTGCAGCGGTCACTATTCTGCTTTCTGGTGAAGTGTGAGTCCGCCTGCAACTATGTCCGCTACGCACAAAGAATCAAGACAATGAAACGGTACTTTCAACTGGCCTTTCTGTTGGTCTGCCTTGCCTCCTGCGGCGGGGAAAGGGAAACGACTCAGCCCACGGTGGAGGATATTACAGAGTCTGTCTACGCATCGGGTGTGGTGAAGAGCCGCAACCAGTACCAGGTATACCCGGTGGTGAGCGGCATTATTGAAGAGATACTGGTAACCGAGGGAGACACCGTGCAGCAGGGGGAGGTGCTGGTGCGCATCGGCAACGAGGCCGCCCGGCTGAGTACCGAAAACGCCCGCCTGGCCGCCGAGTATGCCCGTGTGAACGCCAATGCTGAAAAACTGGCCGAGCTACAGGAAAATATCGAACTGGCCCGTAGTCGCATGCGCAACGATTCCCTGCTGCTTGTGCGCCAGCGCAACCTGTGGGCCAGCCAGATCGGCACCCGGGTGGAACTGGAGCAACGGGAGCTGGCTTATAAGAACTCTGCTACAGCCTACCGTTCTGCCCGTCTCCGCTACAACGACCTCAAAAGGCAGCTAGATTTTGCTGCGCGTCAGTCACAGAAAAATCTGCAGATCAGTCAGAGCCAAAGCAGCGACTTCACTGTGCGCAGCGAGACCAACGGCAAGGTATACAGCATGCTGCGCGAGAAAGGAGAACTGGTGAGTCCGCAGGTGCCTATTGCCGTGCTGGGCGATGCCGAGGAGTTTATTCTCGAGCTGCAGGTGGATGAATACGACATTGCCCGTGTGAAGCCCGGACAACAGGTGCTGCTCAACCTCGACAGCTACCGCGGGCAGGTGTTTGAGGGGCGTATCACCAAAATAAACCCGGCCATGAACGAGCGCACCCGGTCCTTTACCGTGGAGGCTGAATTTGTGACCATGCCTGATGCGCTCTACCCCAACCTGACCACAGAGGCGAACATCGTCATTCAGGCTAAAAAGGATGCCCTCACCATACCCCGCGACTACCTGGTGGACGGTGCCTATGTGCTGAGAGAAAAAGACGAGCGGGTACCGGTGAAGACCGGCCTGAAAGACTACCAAAAGGTGGAGATAGTAGAAGGGTTGTCAAGAGAAGATGTGATCGTGAAGCCTTAGCGATGAATTTCAGACTGATATTCAGTATTGCAAAATCCATGCTGCTGGCCCGCTGGCGGCAGACGCTGGTGGCTGCCGTGGGTGTGACTTTCAGCATTGCCATGTTTGTGACGCTGCTTGGATTTATGAACGGCCTCAACGACATGCTCGACAGCCTGATCCTGAACCGTACCCCACATGTTCGGCTCTACAACGAGATCAAGCCCAGCGAAAACCAGCCGGTGAATGAAGTCGACCAATACAAGAACTCCTACAACTTTATCAGTTCTGTGAAGGCAGGCATTACCCGGCAGGAGATCTACAACAGCGGCCCTATCCTGCAAACCGTGAAAGCCGATGAGCGGGTACTTGGCGCTACTCCCAAGCTGCTGGCCCAGGTCTTTTACAATGAAGGCACCATTGATATCACCGGCGTGATCAACGGGATAGATGTGGAGGAGGAAAGCCGCCTGTTCAATTTTCAGGAATACGTAACATCCGGCGATGCCATCGATGCAAAAAACGTAGCCAACAGCATCATACTCGGCAAAGGTCTGGCAGAAATACTGGTAGCTGATATAGGTGATGTGGTGCAGGTGACCACGGCACAAGGGGAGCGCTTTCCGCTGAAAGTGGTGGGCTACTTCCAGTCAGGTATACAGGAGATCGACAAGGTGCAGAGCTATGCTTCCATCGCTACGACTCAAAAGCTGCTGGGCAAGCCTGCCAACTACATGACCGACATCCAGGTGAAACTGCATGACCTGGAGCAGGCTCCGGCCGTGGCCCGCGAGTATGCGCAGCTTTTTAGGGTCGATGCTGAGGACATTCAGACGGCCAACGCCCAGTTTGAAACAGGGAGCAACGTACGCTCGCTCATATCCTATGCCGTGGGTGTGACGCTGCTGATCGTGGCGGGCTTCGGCATTTTCAATATTCTCAACATGATGATCTACGAGAAGATGGACTCCATTGCCATACTGAAGGCCACTGGCTTTTCTGGTCGGGATGTGAACCTGGTCTTTCTGGTGATTGCCATGAGCATTGGTTTGTTCGGTGGCATGATGGGACTGCTGTTCGGATTCATATTCTCAGCGATTATCGACAGCATCCCTTTCAACACCTCTGCATTGCCTACCATCACCACATATCCGGTTAATTACGACCTGATTTACTATTTCATTGGTGGGTCCTTTTCGCTCATCACAACATACTTTGCCGGCTTTTTCCCGGCCCGCAAGGCAAGCAAGGTAGACCCGGTTGAGATCATCAGAGGCAAATAGGTATAGGCATGAAAGGCAGAGACGAAAACATGCAGGAAGTCATACTCGAAGCAAGGAATATCAACAAAGCGTTTCATGACCCTGTGACGGTGCAGGTGCTGCGCGATATCACTTTTACGGTAAACAAAGGAGAGTTTGTGTCGGTGATCGGAAAGTCAGGTTGCGGCAAGTCCACACTACTCTACATCCTCTCCACCATGGATACCGACTATACCGGCGAGTTGTACATCGACAATGAACTCATGTCAGGCCGCCCGGACCCTGAGCTGGCTCGTATCCGAAACGAGAAGATCGGCTTTGTTTTCCAGTTTCACTACCTGCTCAACGAGTTCACGGTGCTGCGCAACGTCATGCTGCCCGGCCTGAAGCTGGGTAGGTATAGCGAGCAGGAGGTAGAGCACCGCGCCATGGAGCGGCTTAAAATGCTGGGGATAGACCAACTTGCCAAACAGTCGGCCTACCGCATTTCGGGAGGGGAAAAGCAGCGGGTAGCCATTGCCCGGGCTCTCATCAACGATCCGCACATCATCATGGGCGACGAGCCTACCGGTAACCTCGACAAGCGTAACAGCGACATCGTTTTCAATATTTTCAAGGAACTCACCGAAGAACATAACCAAACCCTGCTCATCGTGACCCACGATCCTGAGTTCGCCGAAAACACGCACCGTATCATTGAAATGGAGGACGGGCGGATTATCCGGAGTTAAGAAAACAGGTCAGAGCAATAGCCTCTTTGTGAACTTCTGCATGATTATGCTGAAATTCGCTCCCATATATATTACCCAAGCCTTATACATTTCGTATGAAGAATCTATGGTTCTTTAGGCTGCTTACACCCTTAGATTAAATTAATTATGAACAAAATGCTGAAGCGGCTTTTCGAAGTTGCTGATAAAGAGAAAAGAACCATTATTGGCCTAATGTCAGGTACTTCCTTGGACGGCCTCGATATTGCACTCTGTGAGTTTGAGGAGAGTGGTACTCAAACCCGCATGAAGCTGCGTGAATTTGTAACCATGCCCTACGATGAAACTTTTAAACGGGAAGTAAAGGCAGTCTTTTCTAAAAGGGAAGTTGACCTGGAGCGGGTTTGCCTGCTGAACGCCTACATCGGGCGCTTCCACGCCGACCTCATCAACAAAAGCCTGCAGACGTGGGGAGTGGAATCTGCTGAGGTAGACGTGATTGCCAGTCACGGACAAACCATTTACCACGCACCGGCTTCGCTACATGGTGTAGCAGGCATGCCAGATGCGACACTTCAGATCGGCGATGGCGATCATATCGCGATGGGCACAGGCATCATCACCCTAAGCGACTTCCGGCAAAAGCATGTGGCGGCAGGAGGAGAGGGCGCCCCACTGGCGGTGTACGGAGACTACCTGCTCTTCTCGGAACAGGACCAGAACCGGATCATGCTCAACATCGGAGGTATAGCCAACTTCACGTTTCTCCCAGGCGACTTGGAAACGAGTCGTATCTTCTCGACCGACGTAGGACCTGGCAACACGCTGATGGACGCCTATGTGCAGCAGCAATTTCCTGGCACCTACTACGATGCCGACTCCGCCATCGCACAGAAAGGTACTTATAACCAGGCGCTGGTGGCATCTCTCCTCTACCATCCCTTCTTTGAGCAGGACTTTCCTAAAACGACCGGCCCCGAACTGTTCAACCTGTCATACCTGGCAGAGGCACAGCGCAGATCCGATACGGAGCACCTGTCCCCGGAAGATGTGATGGCGAGCCTGAACCGGTTTTCGGCAGTGGCCATTAGTGGAGCGCTGACACGTTCACTCGGTGATGCTGATTTTGAAATTTTCCTGAGTGGCGGCGGTATGCACAATCCACTGCTTATACAGAACATTAAGGCGCTGTTGCCAGGTGCTACTGTGCGTGACACAGCCGAGCTGGGCGTATCGCCGGATGCAAAAGAGGCAGTGCTGTTTGCCACCCTGGCCAACGAGTGCCTGGTGGGAGAGCCTATTCAGTTCGGTCCGGGTAAGAGGCGGGTGCCATCTGTGCTGATGGGGAAAATCAGTTTGCCAGAGTAAATTCTGAACATCAATACATCATAATTATACACAGTACAAAATAAGAGGCACTATGAGAAAAATTTACATGATTGGGAGGGCCTCCGGAAAGGCTATCCTACTGTGTTTCCTCCTGTTGGTTGCTGCCTGTCAGCTGGCCATCGCCCAGGGTACACGCTACACCATTACGGGTACCGTAACCGATGCCCGCACCAAGTCACCGCTGCCAGGCGTGGTGGTGAAGTTCCAGAACAACAACATCGCCACGGCCACCGATGCAAACGGGGAGTACAACCTGCCAGCAGCTCTACCCCCGGGTAGTTATCAGCTCACGTTCTCGTTCATAGGTTTCAGACCGGAAGTGCGCCCCATTACCCTTGGCGATCAGCAAACGGTACAGGTAGACGTGCAGATTCGGGAGGATATTGTGGGTTTGGATGAAGTAGTAGTGACAGGAACATCAGTAGCAACCAGCAAAAAACAGTTGGGCAATGCGATTTCCACCGTCTCCGCTGCCTCACTCGAGAATAGCGTAGCCACTTCCGTGGATCAGGCCCTGGCAGGTAAAGTGGCCGGTGCGCAGATCAGTCAGAACTCCGGTAACCCGGCCGGTGGTATTTCCGTGCGTCTGCGGGGTACCAGTACTGTGGTAGGTTCCGGTGACCCGCTTTACATTGTTGACGGGGTGATCATCAACAACAGCTCACCAGAACTGATCGACCTGGGAGGTTATGCTCAGAACAGATTGGTGGATATCAACCCAAATGATATTGAACGCATTGAGATTCTAAAGGGAGCCGCAGCAGCTGCTATTTATGGATCTCGGGCCAGTAACGGGGTGGTGCAGATTTTTACGAAGCGCGGTGTGGAAGGAGCACCTAAAATTGCAGTTTCTACCCAATTTCGGGTGAACAGAGTACGTAAGACACTCGATTACAACCAGTACCCTTTCCGTTTTGTAAACAATATCGCCTCCGATCTTACCCAGGAGCCAGTTACGCGGTATGACTTCCAGGACATGATCTTCCGGACAGCTTTGGGCACTGAGAACAATGTGTCTATTTCAGGAGGCAGTGCAAATACACAGTACTACATGAGTGCGAATTTCCTTAGCAACCAGGGTATAGTCGACAATACTACTTTTAAGCGGGGAGGAGCTCGTTTGCGATTAGATCAAACGATAAATAACTGGGTGTCCGTTTCATTAGGAGCCAATTACATACTCAGTGACAGCGAAGAGATTCCAAACGGTGGCTTGAGCGAAGCATATGGTGCCCTGACAGGGTTCATTTTTAGTAACAACTTCATCAACCCGGAGCCAGTTAATGGTATTTACCCTTCTACAGCGCCTACGGCCATCCTGCGCCGTACCAATCCCCTGGAAGCGATCAACCGCTTTGACTTTGGACAGCGCACCACTCGCTTTATTGGTGACTTTCAGCTAAATCTTACGCCAATCAATGGTTTGAGTATCAACTATGTTGTTGGTTACGACAACTCCACCCAGATTGCAACAGGCTTTATACCAGTTGGCAACACGACCCCTTCCTATGATGCGGGTTACTCACGCCGAGCCGACCGCACTTCTTATCTGCTCAACAATGACCTGAATGTATCATACCGCACTTTCCTGACCGACTGGCTGGAATCCACAACTGGTATAGGAGGTACAGTTCAGACGGAACAGCACTACACGACAGGTATAACAGGTACACAATTAGGTCCTATTACACGCACCAGTACAAGCGGTGCAACTGTGGTTTCGAATGATATCCGAGAGGATATTAATATCATGGGATTTTTCGCCCAGCAGACCTTTGGCTTAGGCGACCGTTTCTTCCTGACGGGTGCAGGCCGTTATGATGTGTCTTCGGTGTTTGGAGAAGAAGACAGGTGGCAGTTCTATCCGAAAATAAGCGGAAGTTACCTCGTTTCGAATGAGAGTTTCTGGCAGGGGCTCAGTGACATTATTCCCATATTCAAATTGCGCGCATCTTACGGTCAAGCTGGAAACCTCACGGCGATCAGAGCCTTTGACCGCTATACCAATTACAACCCTGTTTCATTGCCGGGTCTCCCTGGTGTTGTACCGTCTACCCAATTGGGTAATGCAGGTATAAAACCAGAGCGACAGGTCGAAACAGAATTCGGCGCCGATATGAGTTTTCTGGATGGCAGACTAGGGCTGGAGTTTTCTGTCTATAAAAAAGATGTGAAAGACCTGCTGCTATTCATTGGTTTGACGCCTTCTTCCGGCTTCCTGAACCAATACGCTAACATTGGCACGATGACGAACAGAGGCTTTGAACTGATGCTTACAGGCGCACCTATTCAGACGGAGCGTGTACGCTGGACCTCGACCCTGATCTACTCCCGCAACCGAAACGAAGTGAACGATATACCTGGTGGTGTGTTGCCATTCCCGGGTGGTTTCGGGCAGGTGGCGGCTGTTGACGGTTATCCGCTTGGCTCCTTTTATAGCACCTATTTCGCCCGAAATCCGGATGGTACGCTGCTGCTGACCCCCACCGGTCTGCCACAGCCTGAGCGTGCAGGACGCAACCCCGAAAACGGGCAGCCCATCGGCGCCACAGTTCCTAAAGTGATCGGGGACCCTAACCCCGACTGGACAGGCTCGTGGGTGAACGACATCTCAGTGGGTGAGCGCCTGTCATTCCGCACCCAGTTTGATGCGGTTTACGGTTTCGATGTGTTCAATTTCACGCGCCGCGTGGGTGAGCGCGACCTGTATGGTGGACTCGCCGGTTATGAGCCGGAGCTAAGAGGAGAAGTACCGAAAGGAACCTCTGCTGCGCTGTTCGGGATATTTGAGAATTACATAGAAGACGGCTCCTTTATCAAATTGAGAGAGGTGTCAGTGGCTTACAGCTTCAAGCCAGCCTTCCTGGGAGGTAATAACGTGCGGCTCAGCCTGGCTGGGCGTAACCTGTTCTCGATTGACGACTACAGTGGCTATGACCCGGAAATAAATGCCGCCGGTCAGACCAACGCCGTGAGGGGCTTTGACTTCGTGGAGGTACCGATCCCCAGAACCTATGCACTGGGACTCAACTTTACCTTCTAATTCTTCTTCAACCTAATGAAAAACAACATGAAAAATATAGCTTCATACTTAAAAGCAGGTTTGCTCTCGGGTTGCCTGCTGCTGTCGAGCGGTTGTGAGCTGGATATACCCAATCCCAACGCTGCCAGTGACATCGAAGTACTAAACTCCCGCGAAGGTATTATCGCCCTTAGTGTGGGGATGCGTCAGTTTTACTCAACATCAGGGCTAGAAGCAGCTTTGCTCTACCCGGGTGTGACAGGCCGGGAGATGAAAGGGGTGGCCACTTTTACAAACGTGCTTGAACTGGAGGCTGGCGGATCTGCCCTGCCAACATTCAATGGCAATGTGCTGGGACTCTGGTCACGCATGCAGCGTGTGATGGTTATGAGTGAGCAGATACTGGAGAATGCTCCCAATATACCAACTCTGACAGGAGGGACGCTGAGCGGTGTGATGGCGCATGCGCACCTGTTCAATGCCATGGCGCTCGGCAACCTGATCAACGCATTTGAGCAGGCAAACCTGGAAACCAGCCGAACTGATCGAGTAACTTTCAGCTCGAGAGCTGAGGTATTGGCAGCCGCCATCGCGCACCTGAACGAAGGCATCGCCCTGATAGAGGCCACACCTCCGTCGCCAGAGTTCGCATCACAGGTAACGGGTACTGCTTTCGACTTGCGCAATACCTTGTATGCGTACAATGCAAGGTATAACCTTTATGCCGGTAATTATGATGCGGCCATTTCCAATGCCGATAAAGTAGACCTGTCCAGGCGCTCTGAATTTGTGTACAGCACCTTGAGTCCAAACCCAGTTTACAACACTGTTTTTATACTGGGCTATTTCAGACCACGTGATCAGTTCGGCTTGCCTGATGCGCTGTTTGAAGAAGGAGATGATCGGTACCCGTTTTACATGACAGAGCCGGGTGCTGATGTGTTAGGAGACCGGGTGATGACTCTGGCTGGTTTTTTCAACACGCAAACTTCCAGCATTCCAGCATACCTGCCAGACGAGATGAAATTGATCAAAGCTGAAGCGCTCCTGCGCAACAATGGATCTTTGGACGAAGCGCTTACGCTGATCAACCAGGTGCGTACGCAGACTTCCGGAGACCCCTTTGGTGTGCATGCCGGATTGCCGGCTTACAGTGTTCCGGTGACAAGAGAGGCTTTGCTGTTGGAGGTATACAAGCAGCGCTCGGCAGAGCTATACCTGAGCGGGCAGAAGTGGGAAGACAGCCGGCGTTTCAATCGTCCGGGGCCACCCGATAATTTGTCGGAACGCAACCGCAATTTCTATCCGTATCCGGATCAGGAGCGACGCAACAACCCGAACACACCGGACGACCCTGCTATTTAAAACATGGCGCTATACCTGTTTCTAATAAAACAAAAACCTCTACTGTTGCAGCAGTAGAGGTTTTTTAATTGATTAATGTCTGTATTTAAGACTTATGCTGTTGAACCAACTCCTCCTCAATGGCAGGGCTCAGCACCAGCACGAGGTGTTCGGCAAAGGCAGCATTCTCGATTTGCTTGTCACTCATTAATGCGATCAACCCAACCGGCTCACTGTCCTCTGACAGGAAAATGCTGCCCAGGTAGCTGTCGATATTTAACTCCTGTAGCTCCATGTCGCGCGGAAAGTAGCGCTGCACATTATTGGGATAGTAGCAGAAACGCTGGGTCATGACAGCATCGCAAGGAGAGTATTGCAGGGGGTAGGTGATATTGGGCTGCTGCTCCCCATCTTTGAGAAATACGTTTGTTATGACATGACTGCCATCAAAACTTAAGCTGCCGATCAGTACATACTGTACCTGTGTGTATGCTGCTATAAAGTCTGCGGCCTGCTGCAGGAAAGACTCGTCGCGCGGCTGCGTGGTAAGCGAGATAGCGGATTCCAGTATCCGGTGCTCATCTTCCCCAAGCGCATAATTCCAATGATGCACGAACCTGTATTCCATCGCACAAAGTAAAAAAAGTAATAATTTACAAATTTATACATTTATACGATATCAGTCCAATAGGTTAAATATCAATTTGGTAAGTACTTATGGTGATGTGTGAATAAATTGATCGGATCAAAGCATTAGATTTTTACAATACTATGTATTCGCTCTGTAAACACTAACTTTGCAATCACATTATGATTTTCCAGTAAATCATCACGCAGTCAGGAATGAAAAGAACACTTCTCAATAGATCTGGTAGTAAAGTTATATTTTTCTTTTTCACGCTGGTATTCAGCAGCCAGGCAATGGCGCAGGTAAACTACAAGGGCGGCTCGAATGTGCAGCTACTCTATGGCCGGGATCTGAATCAGTCCGGGCAGCTCGCCACCGTCACACTGGAACACTTTGGTGATCTGGGTGCTTTGGAGCAGTTTGGATTTGCCGATCTCTTCAATAATGCCAGCCTGGCCGCCCCAAACCTATACCTGGAGTGGTATCCTAAACTGAGTCTGAGCCGAGCCTCAGGGCGTAGTATAGGTATAGGCCCGATTAGCGATGTGCTGGTAGGAGGCGGTATCAACGTGCTGTTCGGTGGCGAGGAGGATTTTTTTGTCTACACGGCAGGTCCGGCTTTTAAATTCCGCTTGCCCGGCCAGGGACTGTTGCAACTGGAAACCTACTACTACAAGCAGCACGGAAGTGAGTACAGCGGTACGTACCAATTCACGCCCAGCTGGGACATTCCTATCCCGCTTTCAGAGCGTCTGCGCTTCCGTTTCAGGGGCTTCATGGATTTTATTGGCGACCGCGGTCCGGGCACCACACAGTACCTGACGCAGCCACAGCTTCATGTGGACTTAGGCAATTTCTGGGACAAACCCGGCAAGGTATACGTCGGCTCGGAGTGGCGCTACTGGCGCAATGTAGTAGGTATAGCGGGACTGGATGAGTCGATCCTGCAGGCAAATCTTCTGTTCGCTTTATAAGAGTTCGATTAATTACCGCTTTGACAGCGCCTTCAAAAAGGGCGCTGTTTTGCTTTCCTTTGATTTGGCGATAAGGGCAGGAGGTCCTGCAGCGACAATGTTGCCACCTTCTTCACCGGCACCCGGCCCAATGTCGATCACCCAGTCGCTGGCGGCTACTACCCGCATGTCGTGTTCTACCACAATTACCGTGTTGCCGGCGTCTACCAGATGGTGGAGCTGGGTCATCAGCTTGTCAACATCTGCAGGGTGCAGACCAGTAGTGGGTTCGTCCAGAATGTACAGGGAATTGCCACGCTGAGAGCGCTGCAGTTCGGTGGCCAGTTTGATGCGCTGCGCCTCACCGCCAGACAGCTCAGTGGCTGGCTGCCCGAGTCGCAAATAGCCCAGGCCCACCTCGCGGAGCATGGTGAGTGCACGGTGTACGGCTGGTTCTTCATCAAAAAACTCCCAGGCCGTATCCACTGTCATATCAAGCACTTCGGCGATGTTCTTGTCACGATAGGTCACTTCCAGGGTTTTGGCATTGTAGCGTGCGCCGTGACAAACGGGGCAGGGGGCGTATACGCTCGGCAGAAACAGCAGCTCCACCATCACAAAGCCTTCTCCCTGACAATTCTCGCAGCGACCTTTGGCAACATTAAAGGAAAAACGCCCGGCATCGTAGCGACGCTTTTTGGCCAGCGGCGTGCTGGCGAAAAGCTTACGGACATGATCAAACAAGCCGGTATAAGTAGCCATGTTAGAGCGAGGTGTTCTACCAATGGGCTTCTGGTCTACGGGCACCAGCCGTTTGATCTCCTCCATACCTGCTGTGATGTGGCCTCCGGTCGTAACAGATATGTCACGCTCTAATTCGTTGCCTTCCTCTTCCTCGACAGGGAGTTGATGCCCCAGGTGAGCGGCCACCAGCTCCACCAGTACCTGGCTCACCAGGCTGGACTTGCCTGAGCCCGATACACCGGTCACGGCTGTGAAGACCCCAAGCGGAAATTCAGCAGATAGACTGTGCAGGTTGTTCCGGCTCACATCGCTAAGCTTGAGCCAGCCTTTTGGAACACGCGGATCGGAGTCGAATCCTTTTGCTTCTCCAAATAAATACTCGCCTGTACGGGATGCTTCTATCTGGCGAAGGCCTGCAGTCGGACCGCTGTACAGGATTTCGCCACCTTTCTCTCCGGCAGCAGGGCCCACGTCCACGATCCAGTCGGCATGCCGAATCACGGCCAGGTCGTGCTCGACGATAAAAAGTGAATTGCCTGCTTTTTTGAGTCCGTCGAGCGCCCGGAGTAGTGCTACCTTGTCGGCGGGATGCAGACCGGCGGAAGGTTCGTCGAGCACATAGACCACCCCGAAAAGGTGTGAGTAAAGCTGGGTGGCCAGGCGCAGGCGCTGTAGTTCGCCCGGGGAGAGGGTAGGGGTGCTGCGCTCCAGTGACAAATAGCCCAAACCCAGGTCCAGTAGCACCTCTATGCGGGCGCACAGGTCATCGGCAATGCGCTTGGCTACGATGGCCTGCTCCGGGTGCTCAGCCTCGGTGCGGGCATGCCCAGGCTCGGTGCCCTGCGCAAAAGGTTTCAGCACAGCCTGCACCCGTTTCAGCGGCAGCCGCGAAAGCTCTGTGATATCGTAGCCGGCAAACTTGACGGACAATGACTCCGGCCGCAGGCGCTTGCCCTGGCAGGTGGGGCAGTCGGTGCTCAGCATGTACTGCATTACCCGCTTCTTCATAAGCGGACTGTTGGTGTTGGCGAAGGTATGGAACACGTGCCGGCGGGCGCTGGTAAAGGTGCCCATGTAATTAGGCTCTTCCTTACGCTTGAGGGCGCGGCGTGTCTCTTCGGGGGTATAGCCAGGGTATACCGGCACGACAGGCTGCTCGTCTGTAAACAGGATCCAGTCGCGGTCTTTCTGCGGCAACTCACGCCAGGGCTTGTCCACGTCGAAACCCATCGTTACCAGGATGTCGCGCTGGTTTTGTCCGCCCCAGGCAGTGGGCCAGGCAGCGATCGCCCGCTCCCGAATGGTAAGAGAGTCATCCGGCACCATCGATTTTTCGGTGACATCATACATGCGCCCCAGACCGTGGCAGGTAGGGCAGGCTCCCTCGGCAGTGTTGGGAGAGAACGCTTCGGCATAGATAATGGACTGCCCCTCCGGGTAGTCGCCAGCCCGGGAGTAGAGCATGCGCAGCAGGTTGGAGAGTGTCGTGACGCTGCCGACCGAGGAGCGGGTAGTGGGCGTGCCGCGTTGCTGTTGCAAAGCAACGGCAGGAGGCAGCCCGTCAATGGCATCCACTTCCGGCACGGCCATCTGGTGAAACAGGCGGCGGGCATAAGGCGAGACAGACTCCAGGTAGCGACGCTGCGCTTCGGCATACAGTGTTCCAAAGGCCAGACTCGACTTACCAGAACCTGACACGCCGGTAAACACAACCAGTGCATCTCTGGGTATCGACAGATTGATGTTCTTGAGGTTGTGCTCCCGCGCTCCGCGTACTTCTACAAATCCCTTGAACTGCTCTGTTTTAGTCTGATCTTGTTTTGGTGTAACCATATGCTGTGCTGTAAACTGCCTTGCTGCGAAGGTATAGCATCCCGTCGCAAAACAAAATTGTTGAGTGTACGCACGAATTGGCTTTAGGTAAGATATAGCTACTGCCCAGGCTTTTGATTATAGTCGTATCAAATACCTTTTGTCGGTTATAACTTATTGCAAAACAAGCAGGTATAAACTAATTGAACCATTTAAGGCAGATGCGATCTCAACAGTTCTGACACTAAACCAATACAACATGAAAACACTAAAATGCAGGGATGTCGGCTTCGATTGTGATGCCGAGGTAAGGGCTAACAGCGAGCAGGAAGTGCTGGCTCAGGCCGGAAAACATGCACACGATGTGCACCACGTAGATGTGACACCTGAGATGGCCGAGCAGATCAAAACCAAGATCAGAGACGACGGCAGACAGTAATATTACCCATGTAAGAACGTTTTATTTTCAGTATGGCACAGGCAATCGCTTGTGCCATTTTTGTGGCCGGTTATAATCCATTGCGTTGGTTCTAATTTGATAAGTATAAAAGCATAGGTATATAGGTATTCCTTTTAAAAATCCAATTTTCGTAACCATTAAGGTATAGAGTAGTATTTATTTAAACATCATTCCGAAGCCTGCACAGGCAGAAGAGAAACACAATTTGAATACAAACTGAAAACAAACTTATGCTGGCAATGAACTATCGCGGGCCGCAACGGGTCCGCATTGACGAAAAACCAGAGCCCAAGATTCTGCATCCCCAGGATGCCATCGTGCGTGTGACGCGCTCCTGCATCTGCGGCTCTGACCTCCACCTCTACAATGGCAACGTACCCGATACCCGTGTGGGGATGACCTTCGGACACGAATTTATAGGCGAAGTAACTGAGATAGGCTCTGAAGTGCAGAAGCTGAAAGTAGGCGACATGGTGATCGTGCCCTTTAATATCGCCTGTGGCAAATGTCATTTCTGTAAGCAGGGTCTGTTCGGCAACTGCCACGAATCCAACTCGCAGGCTACCGCTGTTGGCGGTATCTTTGGTTACTCACACACAGCAGGTGGCTATGATGGCGGACAGGCCGAGTATGTGCGCGTACCCTATGCGGATGTAGGACCAACTGTTATACCACCAGGGATGGATCCGGACGATGCCGTGCTGCTGACCGACGTGGTGCCAACCGGTTACCAGGCTGCAGAAATGGGCGGTATTCAGAAAGGCGATACAGTGGTCATCTTTGGCGCTGGCCCTATTGGTATTATGGCGGCACGTTGCTCCTGGCTCTTTGGGGCTGGCCGCGTGATCGTGATCGACAAACTGGAATACCGACTGGAGTTTGTGCGCAACTACGCCAACTGCGAGGCTTACAATTATGAAGAAATGGATGATCCGGTGGTGTTCGTGAAGAAGACCACGGACTGGATGGGGGCGGACGTGTGCATCGATGCCGTAGGTGCCGAAGCAAGCGGTAACCTGATGCAAACCATCACAGGTCGCAAGCTACTGTTACAGGCTGGTTCTGCAACTGCAGTTCACTGGGCTGTGAACTCGCTCAAGAAAGGTGGTATCTTGTCAATTGTCGGGGTGTATGGCCCTACGGATAACCTCGTGCCAATTGGTAATGTGGTGAACAAAGGCATCACGATACGGGCGAACCAGGCCTCTGTGAAACGTCTGCTGCCGAAACTGATCGACCATGTGCAGAATGGCGTTATCAACCCGAAACCACTGATCACACACCGTGTACCACTGGAGGACGTGGCCGATGCTTACCACATTTTCTCAGAGAAACTGGATAATTGCATTAAGCCCGTACTTATTCCACCATCAGCCAGATAGAAAGGAGACAATCATGGAAAATAAGACACCAAAAGACTATTCACATATAAAAGACTGGGGTATCGATGCCGATCCGAAAAACGATCCGACCTACCCCATGAAACACCGTACCGACGCGGAGCAGGAAGGCTACAGCTGGGATCGTCCGACGCAGCAGGACATCAACATTGAAGTGCTGCATTCTAACGAGCGCCCTAACGTGACAGCCGTGTTCGGCACTTCCATGCCACCAAGCGGCCTCAGCGGTATGATCCGGCGCTTTGCTTTCAAGCATAGCGAGAACAGTTACCTGCACTGGCTGCCACTGCTGATGGCAGACCGCGTAAATGTAGTGGAAGGCGTGATCGAGGACTTCTCAAAAGGTACTGTGCCCAACATATTTGCCGAAAAAGGTTGGAAGGCTGACTGGGAACACAATCGCAGTGGCCTGATCCAGAAAGTAGGGGTGCTGGCACTGGTTACTACCGCTGCCGTCGTGCTCCTGACGCGCAAAAAGGATTAGCTGAAGGGTTAGACAATAGCCAAGAAGAAAGGCAGCTACCGCATGGTAGCTGCCTTTCTATTTTAGCCGGTAACCGGAAGCTGTACCTGCCCGAGCGCATCGATGATCTCTGCTGCTTTGTCCGGACTGTACTGACTTCGGATCGCGTCTTCGTTTATGACAAAAGCGGGAGCAGCGGGGTCGCCGTCAATGGTATATACCTTGTCTGTTAGCTGTTCAGCATCATGGTTTGTATCCTGAACGACCTGACTGATAAGTGACTTGGCACGAGAGTCAAAGGCTGTCCAGATGAGGCGCTCCGGATTTTTACCTTCCTTAAATTTGTCTGGAAACCGGCTCTGCGCTTCCTCTTCAATTGCTTGCGGGTCTAATTCATTTATTTCACATACCTGCTCGAACACAGCCATCTCTCTGTTGATCTGATCTTCCATGGTTTTCTTTTATTGATTGGTCTACTTACGTAAAGGAGCCATGGAGAGTCGGAACCAAAGGGTGGAAGGGCACAACAATATACTCCTTAATCCCACTCTACTATGTCGTCATCCTCTTCATCGTCCTCAAGGTATGGCTCATCTGCATCCCAGTCGTCTTCTTCCCAATCATCGGTTACGTATACCTCGTCCACCATGTCGTCGGCTGTATCCTCCGCTTCTTCTGTCTCACTGTAGTCGGCATTATTTTGTAGAAAATCCTGCAGCAAAGGTATAGCCGCAAAACCTGCCTCGGTGAGGCCGATCAGTTCGCCGCGTTGCAGAAAGCGGTTGGCGTCGAGCAGTACCTCGTAAATGGGCGTATGGATGTGTTTCGGGATCTTGAACAGCCTTGGGTCACGCTTGTCGAAAGGGGTGGGTACAGAAGAAGTATACAGGTATGGCAGCAAGGTTTTAGAACAGCTGATGGCGATGCGATCGATGCGGTGCTGCAGAAAATACTCCTGCAGACGGCCATTGATGTTCTCAAAAAACTCGGCGGTTTCCCCCAGCCGCACCCGCGATCCTGCCCGTGATTTGCCTTTTGTTTTGAGGTACTTAATCTGACTTTTGCCCTGTTTCTTGCGCACCATATAGGAGCGAAACACTTTATGGTTGAGACAGCGGCCATTCTCAAAATAACCCATGGCGCAGCTGCCCGACTGGATCAGCAGGATGACGTAGTTTATTTTTACTTCAGGATTTTCTGTGCCTGGAGCGGGCTTGGTGATGGGCAAACGGAAGTAAGCCAATTCATCATTCGTATTGCCCAGCAGGGCCAGCCGGTGCTTTTCCGGATCATAAATCGTCTGGCAGTCCGCGTCCTGTATGATACGGAGCAGTTCGGCGGCTTTATCTTTTGGTATAAATCTGTTCATATCTTGTTGCAGTGGCCAGGTATAATATAGCCGGCGTTAACACGGCAATGCGAGTCGTAAATATAAACCAATATATTTCCAGGCTGCGTGATATTATTTCTGTAGCCTGCAATCATTACTTTCAGTATTGCTTTGATGGATAAGCTGGAGCGTATCAGAAGAGCTGTTGAGCCAGCGCCTTGTCGTGGTTGTACAGGTCATCTCTGAAATGAACTGTGCCATCCTCCTCAACCCATGCTGTGAAATACACCAAGTATACCGGCACATTCTGTTTCAGATTCACATTGATTTCCTCACGTCCATTCATGGCGCTCCGAACGCGGCTTTTGTCCCAGCCAGGGTTATGCTGGAGCAGGTAGGTAGCCAGTTCGGTAGGTTTTTCTACACGCACACAGCCATGGCTGAAATCGCGGTCTGTTTCATCAAACAAATGGTTGGCCGGTGTATCGTGCAGGTATACGGAGTACTCGTTCGGGAACATAAACTTCACGCGGCCCAATGAGTTGTTTGGCCCCGGGCGTTGCCTGATGCGGTACTCAAAGTTGTGACGTGTCATATTCGCCCAGTCCACCCGGGATACAGGTACTCGTCTGGCGTTAGAACCAAAACTGGTGACCATCTCCATGTTCTGTGTCTCCAGCCAATTCCTGTTGCGTAACAGTTTAGGCTTAATGTCGGCTTCTACAATGCTGTTGGGTACATTCCAGTAGGGAGCAAACACCAGGTACTGTATCTCGTGGCTGAACACAGGAGTAGAGTGCATTGTTTTTCCGACTACAGCACGCATGCGCATCACTTCCTCGCCGTCTTCCATGACGTATACCTTAAAGGCCGGAATGTTCACCATCACATAGCGCTGCGGGCCCTCCTCGGGTTCCAGACGTTTCGGTAGCCAACGCCAGCGCTCCATGTTCAGCACGAGCTGGTCAATGCGCTCCTCAATGCCAACATTAAGAGCCTGATAGGTCTGCGGCCCCACAACACCGTCTACCAACAAACCGTGTCGTTTCTGAAATGCCTCCACGGCTTCTTTTAGCTGCTCGTCATACACATACGCAGCGCTATCCTGCGTCCTGATCTGTTGGTCAGGTAAAAGGCGTTTTCGGAGCGATAGGACCACCTCTGCTGTGTCTTGCAGTTGCACCAGGCCCTGCTCTTCAACCTTTGGCCAGCCGCCCTGTTCCTGTATCTGCTGGTACTGTACCAATACCTCCCGCAGCTTCTGATAGCCTTCGTGCAGTGCCTCAAATTCGTAATAAGGGTAGGTGCTTTCTCTTTCCTGCAGGATAGTCTGAAGTGCTTTGTGCAGCTTGATCTTGTTCTTTTCTATTCCCCATTTGATAGCGGAGTGCTTGTGCGGGTTAACCGTTCCTGTATAAAAGTCAGCGGCATAATTAAAGTAAGAGGCCGTTAGTGCCAGGTCAATTTCCTGCTGCTTTCGTGTATCAGGCGAACGCATATCCTGTAATTCTCTATACATCGCCTGCAGGTCCTTCACCTGATAATCACTGGGGTCCAGGCCTTCGCGATGTGTTTTTACGAGCACCTGGATCAGTTTCTCTGCCTGTGGTACCAGTTTATCTCCTTTAAACCAGGCCAGTTTGTAGTCCCGGTCCTGGTAAAACTGCTCTACCAGTTGCAGGTGGTGCCTGAACTCCTCTTCATTGCTGATGTACTCGTTTACAAATGAGCTGTCAAGCCGCGGGATATTGGTGTCAGGTGTATCGGAGGTAAGATGACGGGCAGAGCTTTGAGGCAGCATCTGAGCCGTAGCCAGGATTGGCAGGAATAGCAGTACAAGGTATAGCGTTAATCGTTGTAAAGTGGAATGCATATAAGTGTCTTTCATTTGTTCTTTCTGTATAAGTTCGGTAGCATTGAATACCCCGGCACATCAAATCAAAAATTACTCCCATCCGCCACCCAGGGAGCGGTAGAGGTCGATCACAGCCATAAAAAGCTCTTTTCGGGCATTGGCCTTGCCAAGCTCCGCTTCCAGCACACTGCCCTGCGCCGTGATCACCTCCAGGTAAGAAGCATAGCCGGCCATGAACAGATCGTTGGAGGTGCTGACAGCACTTGTCAGTACCTCTGCTTCCTGCTCCCGCAAGGTATAGGCCTGCCTGTAGTTCTCCAGTTTCTGCAGGTTGGTGACTACTTCCTGGTAGCCGCTCAGGATGCTTTTCTGATAGGCGTGGAAAGCCTCCTGGTTCAGGGCTGCGCTGCGGTCGAAATCGGTGCGGATCTGGCGCTGTTGAAAAATGGGAGCAGTCAGACCACCTAAAAAGCCAAACACCAGTGACTGCGGCGTGTTGAATAGGGAGGGAAGATGCCTGGTATGAAAACCAGCATAAGGCGTAATGGTAAAAGCCGGTAGGAAGGCTGCCCGGGCGGAGGCTACATCAGCTTTGGCGGCCAGCAACTGCAGTTCTGCCTGGCGTATATCGGGCCGACGCAGCAGCAGGTCAGAGGGCACGCCGGCTTCTACTACCTCCGGCAGGTGCTGCGTCATGATCGACTCACCCCGCGCAATAGGCTGCGGAAAACGGCCCAGCAGCAGGTTCAGTTGGTTTTCCGCTTCCACAATCTGCTGCCGTTTTTCGAAGCCACGGCTCTGGGTACGGAGTAGCTGCGCATGAAACTGCTGTACAGCCAACTCGGTTGCGCGGCCACCTATTTTCTGTATCCGGATAATCTCCAGGGCATTTTCCTGCAGCTCAATGTTCCGCTCAATAGTCTCGAGCTCGTTATCCAGGGCAAGCAGATCGTAGTACAGCCGGGCCACCTCGGCTACAAGCGAAGTGGTCAGCAGATGCTGCCCTTGTTCTGAGGCCATGAAGCGGAGATAGGCGGCTTTTTTCTGGTTTTTCAATCGGCCCCATAGGTCGACCTCCCAAGTGCTTTGCAGACCTAGAAAATGGTTTTGAGTTTGCGTAACGGTATTGCGGTCGCCGTAGATGGTGCCGTTGAGCTGGTTATTGTAAATGTTCCCCGACCGGGCCCTGAAGCGGGCATCGAGGGAGGGTAGCATCCGGCCGCTGGCAGCAACATAATTTGCCCTGGCCACTTCGATGCGCTGCACTGCCATCAGCAGGTCCTGGTTGTTCTCCAGCGCCTGATCGATCAACTGCACCAGGTGTGGGTCATTGAAAAATTCTCTCCAGGAAATGTTGCCCAGGCTGGTGGAATCGCTGCGCTCGTCAAAGGAGGCAGGCATTTCGGACAGAGTAGGCAGCTCTGGTGGGGCTGCCACCTTGCAACTGCTTACCAAAGCCAGTAGCAGGAAAAAGAGAAGACATTTATAAGTAGATGTTGGTGATAACATAGTCAATAACTTAGTTTTGGGAAACAGACATTTCCATTTCTTCTGTGACCGGATCTGGCAGTCGCTGCTTGTCCTTCTTTTTAGGTATCATGCTGGCAAATAATACATAGAGGCCCGGTATAAGAAAAACCCCCACAATCGTCCCGACGATCATACCTCCGGCCGCTGCCGTACCGATGGACCTGTTGCCCAAGGCGCCGGCTCCGGTAGCCATACACAGCGGTATCAGACCAGCAGTAAAGGCAAAGGAAGTCATCAGCACGGGGCGTAGCCTGGCGGTAGCGCCCTCTACTGCCGCCTGCAGCACCGACTTTCCTTCCTGCCGCCTTTGCACGGCAAACTCCACAATCAGGATGGCGTTTTTACCCAGCAAACCAATGAGCATGATCAGGGCCACCTGCGCATAAATATTGTTCTGCAGCCCCAGCACATACAGGCCCACGAAGGCACCGAATATACCGGCAGGCAGCGATAGGATGACCGGCAGTGGCAGCAGGAAGCTTTCGTACTGGGCGGCCAGAAGCAGGTAGACAAAAGCGAGGCAGATCAGGAAAATGAAAATGGCCTGGTCGCCGGAAAGTACTTCCTGGCGGGTCATGCCATACCAGTCGTAGGTATAGCCGCGGGGCAGTGTTTCGGCCGCTACCCGCTCAATGGCGGCAATAGCGTCACCGCTGCTGTAGCCGGGTGCAGGGCCTCCCTTTACTTTGGCTGAGGTATACATGTTGTGGCGCGAGAGCTGTTCAGGTCCGTAGATGCGCTCCATGCTGATGAAGGTGGAGTAAGGGACCATCTCTCCCTGATCGTTTTTCACCTGCAGCTTCAGCACGTCTTCCGGTCGCGTACGGTAGCGGGGATCTGCCTGCACCATCACATCGTACATCTGCTCGAATCGCACAAAATCTGATACATACAAACCTCCGACCAAGGTCTGTAGCGTACCCATCGCCTGTTTGATGGTCACGCCCTTTTTAGCAGCCATATCCTGGTCCACATGGATCATGTACTGTGGAAAGTTCGGGTCAAATTCTGCTCCGGCGTAACTGATTTCCGGGGCCGCTTTCAAGGCAGCTACAAACTTTTTCGTCACCTCGTCCATCCGCTGCAGATTGCCACTGCCCGTGCGGTCGAGCACCTTCATCTGAAAACCGCTGGAGTTACCGAAGCCAGGTACGGTAGGGGGCATGAAAAACTCGATCTGCGCATCGGTGATGTGCCTGGTTCTTTCCTCAAGTCTCCGAATCGTTTCGTGAATCGGTATGTCACGTTTATTCCACTCCTTCAGGTTAACCATAGCCATACCATAAGAGGCTCCCGACAGACCGGTGGAAAGGCTGTAGCCGGCCAAAGAAGAAAAGGATTCTACCTCGTCCATACCTGACACGGATTGGTTGACAAAGTCCAGCACGCGCTCGGTACGCTCTACTGTGGCACCTGCCGGAGTGGTGATGTCTACATACACCACACTCTGGTCTTCCGTCGGGATAAAGCCTGTAGGCAAAATACTGTTGATGCCCCAGGTCGCTGCGAAAAACAAGAGCAGCAGGGCCACCGTGATCAGCCTGCGCCCGGCCATGAAAGAGATGCTGTTGCTATACTTCCGGGCAAAGGCTTCATAGGCATTGTTGAACTTGCCAAAGAAGCGCTGCATCAGGCTCTTTTTTTTCTTTTGAGAATGATGTGTGTTGCGCAGCATAATGGCGCAGAGGGCGGGGGTAAGGGTAAGCGCGTTAACGCCTGATATCGCGATGGCAATGGCCAGCGTAAGCGAGAACTGGCGATAGAATATCCCGACAGGTCCTGACATAAAAGCAACAGGTATAAACACGGCCGACATCACGAGCGTAATGGCGATAATGGCGCCGCCAATCTCATGCATGGCGGCAAAAGTGGCCTCCCGTGGCGGCAGTCCTTCGTTTTCCATTTTGGCGTGCACTGCCTCCACCACCACAATGGCATTATCTACCACAATACCGATTGCCAGCACCAGGGCAAAGAGCGTGAGCAGGTTGAGTGAGAAGCCCATCAGTCCCATAAAGAAGAGTGTACCGATCAGGGCCACTGGGGCGGCCAATGTAGGTATGAGGGTGGAACGGAAATCCTGCAGGAAGAGGAACACCACCAGGAAAACCAACACGAAAGCTTCGAGCAGCGTCATCAGTACGTTCTTGATCGAGGCATCGAGGAAGCGCGAAACGTCATAGGTGATCTTGTAGTCCATGCCGGGCGGGAATGTGCTGGATTTGAGCTCTACCATTCGCTCCTTTACCCGGTTGATCACGTCGCGCGCATTTGAGCCGGGCCGCTGGATGATCATGATGGAGGCGGCTGGCTGTCCGTCAGTTTTGGAAATACGGCCATAGTTGAGGTTACCCAGTTCCACATCGGCCACATCCCGCAGCCGGAGTACCGAGCCATCTTCATTCGCCCGGATCACCAGTTTCTGGTACTGCTCCGGCTCGAAGAACTTACCGGTATAGCGCAGCACATACTGCAGCATCTGGGGTGTTTTGCCGGAGCTTTCACCTACCTGTCCGGGAGCGGCTTCTATGTTCTGGTTTTGGATAGCCTGAATGACGTCGTCGGTGGATACTTTGTAGGCCGTCATGCGGTCAGGTTTGAGCCATATCCGCATCGAGTAATCCTTGGTGCTCATGATCTCCGCAAAGCCCACACCGTCTACCCGTCGCAGTTCCTGCAGAATGTTAAGATCGGCAAAGTTGTAGATAAACTTCTCGTCCAGTTCCGTATCCTCGCTGGTGACGTTAATGTAAAGGAGCAAACCTTCCACCTCTTTTTCTGTGCTCACACCCGCCTTCACTACTTCTTCGGGCAGGTCATTCACGACAGTCGATACACGGTTCTGTACCTCTACGGCAGCCATATCCGGGTCTGTTCCTGACTCAAAATATACCTTGATGCTGGACGTGCCCCTGTTGCTGGATACCGAGGACATGTAGGTCATACCGGGCACCCCATTTATGGCTTTCTCGAGCGGTGAGGTAACTGTGTTGGCTACCACATTGGCATTGGCTCCCCTGAATTTGGCACGTACCGAGACAGAAGGCGGGGCAATATCCGGGAAAAGCGCAATCGGTAAGGTATAGAAGGCCAGTACCCCCAGCAGCGTGATCAGCAGGGAGATAACCAGTGAGAGAATAGGTCTGCGTATAAAAATATCAAACATGTGTTCGTGTTAAGTCTGTCCGTTCTTCATTAAAGGGTTCTGGCAAGCAGGCTGTCCATGCCTACTAGGTTCGGCTTGATTTGCATGCCGGGCTCCACATTCTGTATACCTTCCAGCACGATCCTGTCGCCCGGTTTCAGGCCTGACTCGGCAATGTAAAAGGAAGAGAAGCGGGTGCGGGGCACGAAGCTGCGCATGCTCACCTGGTTCAGGGAGTCCACCAGGAAAACATAGTTCTTGTCCTGTAGCTCAAACACAGCTTTTTGGGGTACCAGCACGGCGTCTTCCACTGCGTTGGAGAGCACAATGTTACCGGTGGCGCCATGCTTCAGGAGTTTGTCCGGGTTGGGGAAGCGGGCCCTGAAGGCGATGGAACCGGTGCCTGACTTAAACTCACTTTCCACCGTTTCGATTTTCCCTTCGTGCTGGTAGGGGGTACCGTCTGCCAGCACCAGTTTCACGTTATTGTTATTTCGGTTGGGGTTATCTTCTTTTGTTTTGATGTACTGCAGGTACTCGTTTTCCGAAACATTGAAGTACACAAATATGGCGTTGATATTAGAGGCGGTCGTGAGGAGAGTTCCCTGTTCAATCAGACTTCCCATGCGGTGCGGAATACGGTCGATGATGCCATCGAAAGGGGCTCTGATGCTGGTATAAGACAATCTGATGGCGGCGTTCTGGGCGGAAGAGCGGGCAGCTCTGATGCGGGAGTTGGCAGCTTCGAGTTTGGCCTGTGCTACGTCTATCTCTGTTTTGGAAATCACGTTCTTCTCAACCAGGAGCCGAAGCCTGTCTATCTCCAGCTTTACGCCCTTTGCTTCTGCCAATGCACTTTGCAGGTTGGCCTGGGCCTTGGCGTGTTCCTCCTTGTATTCATCGTCGCTGATCTGAAACAGCAGCTGGCCTTTCTTCACTTCCTGCCCTTCATCTACCAGCACCTTCTCCAGAAAACCCGGCACACGCGCCCGCAGTTCTACATTCTGCACTGCCTGTATATCGGCCACATACTCGTGGTGCAGCACTGTGTCTTTTGAAATGATCTGGATAACTGGCAGCTCCTGCTTTGCTTTTGTTTCGTCGGCCGCCTGGCTGTTGGCCGAACATGCGGACAGTATGCCTGCGCTGATAATGGAGAGAAAATAAGATATGACCTTTCGCGTATTATTCATGGTTTAGTGACACGGTTTCCTATTTGGCAGAGGAGGCCGCGTCAAAACACAATAGAGGTCAATCCAGGAGATAGGTGCTACCAGAGCGGTAAAAAATCATATTGGAGCTACGCAGGTATAGCATCAGGCGCTCGTGTGGTTGTAATATAATTTTGTTAAGGTCTGGATTGACTCAATAAAATAATCAGCCAACCTCTTCATACCAGAAATATTAAAGAGATATTAAAATTAACGGCCTTTTTGCCTCAAATGTTTACCTTTTTTAATATGATTTTCTAAATGAATGATTTTATGATAAAAGCATATTAATGGTATTAATTTTATATATGCCAGTTGTTTTAGAAGATATGCTATCGGTAGCTTATACCTGTTTTATTATATCTTGATAAAGTGCCAGCTGGCTTGTGACTTTAAGGGTTAATTCCGCTAAAATCCGATTCGCTGTTGGTCCATTCAAAAACCAATCGATATTTAATGAAATATAGTGCCAATTAGATGCTTCTTTCCGTATGACAGCATGAAGTGATAGAAAACAGAACGTGCTACACATGAGATGGACGATATGCCTGGTATTGCTCCTCTGTTCCTGCGCTACCCAGCGGCAGGACAGCGCTCCTGTCGCCTCTAAGCCAGGTCTTCCCAAGCTCTATGCCCCGGCAGTATACGCCAAGCCTGATCTCGGTTCACAACGGCTCCAAATACAAACTGGTGGAGCTGGTGTACTGAAAGAGCAGCTTGCAGGAGCAGAGCAGCATGCCGGACCGGATGCTTCCGCTCGCGTAGTAGGAGCTTACCCTGTATACAAGGAGATCTTCCGTACCCAAACCTTATACCTGCCTGACACGGTTGCACTTGACTCTTTACACCGTGAACTGCAGATCGAGCAACTGGCCAACCAGGCCATTCGCAAAAGATTGAAGTCTACTGAAGGCGAACGCGATTACTGGCAGGAGAAGAACGAGCAGAAATTCTGGACCCTGATCGCCATGGCTGTCTTTGCCTTTCTTTACATCCTGTTCCGGCTGCTGGCTTCCCGTATCAAAGAATCCTGAGGCATTGCTGCATAACCGTATACCGCTACCCTCGTTTAAAAAAGGAAGTATCATGTTAAAACAGACAAAAAACTATGAACAGACGAGACAGAGATCGCTACGATTACGACAACTATGACCGGGACTACGGCAGTGGCGCCGGTTATAATCGCAACGATGAGCACTACCACAGTGCCCGCAACCTCACCAATGAATTTGAACAGGAGTATCGCAGCCACCACCGTGGCATAGATGATGACCGCTACGGCCGGGGCAGCAGTCGCGATGACAGACGACAGAGCTACCACGAAGGGAACATGGGCGATGCGTATGAGCGTATGCGCGACAGGAGAGGTTCCGACCGCAGCGATTCCAGCTTCCAGATGAACCGTGGAGACCGCGATATGGGCAACCGCACCTACGAAAACCGCTATCGCAGCCAGGGTTGGTCTGACTCGGATTCTTATGGCAGCTCAGGCAGGTATAGCCAGAGAGATAATGACTACAACCGTGACATGGATAGCCGCGACCGGTTCAGAAGCCAGGGCAGCAGCGACCGTATGGGACAGGGGCGCAGCACCCGCATGAGCCAGGATGACTTGCGCGAAGGCTACGGTATTTCGGACTACAGCCAAATGCGCCAGTCTGAAATCCGCTCCAGCAGAGGCATTCCAAATGCGGGTATCACCAGCAGCTTCGAAGATGATTACGGCACCGACTTTGACCGTGACCGCAACTATGGCGTTTCGTCCGGCAATTTCGGAGGCTATGGCGCACAGCGAGGTGGTTACAGACGCGACCGAAACGACCGCTATTAATAGATTTGGCTTAAAAACAGCAATGATACAGCAGCCGCTCCCCTAAGGAGAGCGGCTGCTGCTTTTTGGTAATATTGGTTAACTAACTTGTACTGTGTTTCGATAATAGGCAATTAACCAGCTCATTTTAGAACATTCTGGTAGGAGGGTGGTATAAGAAAAGGGGATTTCCAGGGTTGATATATTCTGTTAAGTAAGCGTATGCGAACACAGAATATATCAACCTGTTTATCTTTTAAACCAATTATAACCTAAACGAAGAAGAGCTATGAAAAAGTTAGTTTTAACCCTGGCGCTGGGATTCGGTATGAGTACCGCCGTATTTGCCCAGGATAATGTGCCGGAACGTGTAAAGACAAGTTTTAACAACAGCTACGCCCAGGCTAGCGATGTAGAATGGAAAGCAAAAGATGATACCTATTATGCCAAGTTCGAGATGAACGGCACCGACCACTGGATCATGTACAATGCCGACGGTACCATCAAAAAGCAGGGCCGTGAAATTGAAGTAAACCAGCTGCCTCAGGCAGTGCGAAACACCATTAGCCAGCAGTACGCCAACCGTACCATTGAGAAGGCCAAGACAGTAGAGAAAGACGGCCAGACCAGGTATATGGCTAAGTTGGAAGGCGATGATGAAGACCTGAAAGTGGTGTTCAACGCCGATGGTAGCGTAGAAAAAGAAAAGGATAAAGACAAAGACAAGAACAAGCGCAAATACTAAGGTATAGGCGCAGTCTATAACACAGAAAAGGGCAACCCGGATGGGCTGCCCTTTTTTATGCCAAAATTTTGCAGGCTATACCTGATGATAGGTACTAGCGGCCACCCTTGTCGTCGTTGTTGATCTTTTTGCTGCGCTTGCCGCCGTTGGTGTTCATCTGCCCGAAGCGCCACTCAAAGGACAAGCGTACCGAGCGGTTGAAGTTGAACGAGCGGGACTCGTAAGCAAAGGTAGGGTCGTTGCGCTGACCGATCTGCTTGATGCTGCGGTTGAATGGGTTGTTCACACCCAGTGTGACGCTGGCCTTCTTATCCAAGAACTCACGCTTGGCCGCAAAGCCGTACCAGTGCCAGCCTGAGTTGCTGCTCTGCAGGTTCAGCCAGCCGGAGCTGTAGTTGCCGTAAGCCTGGAAAGAGTAGTCCTTCGGCAGTTTGTAGGTGGTGTTCATATTCATGCTCCACACCAGTCCGGAGTTGCTCAGGTTGCGTGCCGGACTTTCTACATCAAGGTAACGCAGGTCAGAGCCGCCGCTCATGTTCCAGTTCTTGTTCAGCTGACCTGACAGGTTCAGGTTTACTCCATAGATCTTGCGTTGCGCCACGTTTTGGGGCGACAGAATTGATACGCCGTTTTCATCAACCTGCGACAGGTACTCAATCGCATTGTCGGTATAGCGCCAGTAGAGCGCCGTGTTGATGTTAAGCCCTTTATCGGTGCTCATGCTATGTCCTAGTTCTACGGCGTGGTTCAGTTCAGGGTCCAGGTAAGGGTTGCCGGTGCGCAGGTTCAGTGTATCGCTGGCATCTACCCAGGGGTTGAGGTACCAAATGAGCGGCCGTTGGATGCGCTGGGTATAGCTGGCTTTCAGGGTATGCGCCTTTATACCTTTCGACACCGAGATGCTCGGTATCAGGTTGGTGTACTCGTTGCTCATTTTGGTTTTAGTACTTTCAAAATCACCTGAGATATCGGTGTGCTCCAGGCGGGCACCTGCTTTGATGTTCCACTTCGATTTGGTACTCAGGTGCAGGGAGGTATAGCCGGAATATACCCGCTGAAAGTAATTGAAATCGTTGGACTGGCTTGGGTCAGGCTCCAGCGGACTCACCCCGTCCAGCGACTGCAATACCCTGAATTCACTGCCGATATCGCGGCGGATGGCCTTGGCACCCACTTCCAGTTTCAGACTGGTGGTGTCGCGGAGGCCGTTCAACTTAAAAGGATGGGTATAGTCCGTTTGCAGGGTGTATTCCTTGTTCCGGCTGAAGTTCTTGCTTTGCTGCCGGAAGGTGAGCTCGTCACCGGAGGTATAGTTCTCGGCCTCGTACTCGTAGTTGTCAGGCATGCGGCTGTACTGCGACAGGATGGAGAGCTCCTGCTCCGGTTTAAAAGTTTTGGTATAGCCTAGGTCCAGCTGTCCGTTGCCGTAGGGGTTTGTGTAGCTCCTTTCTGATCGGAAATTTTGGAGCAGGTTGCCATTCGCATCACGGAGCCTGTTCAGAATGGTATTGTCGTTCGGGAAATCTCCACCCCATACGTTGGCCGAAAAGTTAATGCGGCTTGTGGAGTCCGGGTCGTAGTCGATGCTCATTTCGCCGTTGCCTCCAAAACCGGTGTTATCTGCCCAGGTAGTTTGCTCGAAAACAGAAACAGGCTCCCCGTTTACCAGGTTGGTGCGCGTACTCTCCATGCTGTATTTGTTACGGTACTGATAGCCACTAGCCGAAAGAGAAATGCCGAGTTTCTTTTTGCGATAGTTCAGGTTAGTGCCCAGATAGCGGTTCAGGTTGCCGGTGGTCACGTTGGTGGAGCCATTGAAGCCCTGCAGGCCCTTTTTGGTGATGATGTTGATGACACCGGCCGAGCCTTCCGCATCGTAACGGGCGCCCGGACTTGTGATCACCTCCACCGACTTGATGTTATCGGCGGGCATCTGGCGAAGCGCCTCGGCCAGGTTGCGGGCCATCATGCCGGAAGGCTTGCCATTCACGAGTACCTTGATGTTGCTGTTGCCGCGCATCTGCACGTTGCCGTCGAGGTCTACGGTGAGAGTAGGCACTTTACGCAGTACGTCCGCCGCGTTGCCCCCAGCGTTGGAGACATCCTTTTCAGCATTGTACACCAACTTGTCGCCTTTATCTTCCACCAACGCTTTCATGGCCGTTACCTCCACCGCGGCCAGCATTTTGCTGTCAGAGTTGAGTGGAACCTTGCCGAGTTGTAGGTCAGGACGCTCGGCTGTCAGTGTGATCGGGAGTTTTTTAGGGCGGTATCCCAGGAAAGTAAGCTCCAGGGTATAGCTGCCCAGGGGCAGGTTGGCCAACTCAAATTTGCCGTCACCGTCTGCGGCGGTTCCAGATATAAGTTTGTCGCCGTTTTTGAGTACGGCATTGGCATAGCCGATGGGGGCTGCGGTCAGTGAGTCGCTGAGCACACCGCTCAATTTGCCCGGATGGGCCATCTGTGCCATCGTGCCATTACCAATCAGCAGCAAGAGCATTAAAGTAAATAACTGTTTCATAATTTTATTTTGTGAGGATAGAGTAGGTTAATTATGGCAAACAGAACCCCGGGTAAAGCCAGAAGCTATACCTGCAGGTGGGTGAATAAGTGTTGAATTGGTGTTTTACTGATGCGAATTTGAACTATAGATGTAGTGCTTATGCCAATGGTTGCCTCTGCGCCTCAAATATTTTTTATTTTTTTCCAGGATGTTGCTCAGTGCCTTCTTAAACGAGGTATAGCAGGGGAGCCAAACCCAGATCGCTAGGGCCTGCTGCACCCATCTCAACCCGGGACAGGTATAGCAGTATGAGCTTGTAAAAAGAAACCGATGAAACAGGAAAAACAATTGCGCGATCACCTGGAAAAACTGATGCGGATGGGACAGGCCTATCGACCGATGGATGAGCTGCTGCAGGGGCTAAACCTAACGGAAGCCGGGCGGCAGGTAGAGGAACTGCCCTATACCATCTGGCAATTGCTGGAGCACCTGCGCTTCGCCCAGCAAGACATCCTGGACTTTTGCCGCAACCCCGATTACCAGGAACCCGACTGGCCCGACGATTACTGGCCCGCCGACGTAACTCCAGCCGATCAGCAAACCCTGGACCAGACCCTGCAGGCAATAAACCGGGACCTTGAAGCGATGGTACAGCTGGTGCAGGATACCGAAAACGATCTCTTTGAACCCATACCGCATGGCAACGGACAGACGCTCCTGCGCGAAGCCATGCTGGTGGCCGAGCACAATGCCTATCATTTTGGCCAGATCGTGGTGCTGCGGCGCCTGCTGGGTGCTGATCTATAGGGAGAGGAGGTGCAGCTTATGTTAGCCGTTTTATTCGGGGTGTTGGTCTAATAGATTTTCATCTGAAAGCTGGATTTTTATACTTGAGTATTAAATTGATACCCATTGTAAACCAGCTGTTTAATGCCATGCTTCAAAACAAAGACATCCTGCTGCTCCTGATCCGGCTCTTTCTGGGCTATATCTTTTTTTCGTCTGGTATCTGCAAACTGACGGGTGGAGAATTCGGTCAGCTGATCGGGCCGCCCTGGCTCGAGGAGCAACTGGCGCAGTACGGGCTAGGGCTGTTTGCCAAAGTAGTGGCGGTGAGTCAGGTGCTGTGCGGGACGCTGCTGCTTTCTCAGCGCTTCAGTTTGCTCGGAGCCATTATGCTGGTGCCCATGAACGTGGCCATACTCGCCGTGACTGTTTCGCAGCAGTGGGCCGGCACGCCCTATGTCAATACGGTGATGCTGTTGCTAAACCTGACGCTGTTGTTACTGGAGCGGGACAAATTCCGCTTTCTTTGGCAGGCCAATCGGAGTTATCAGATCAGCCCCTCTGTGACAGACGCCATAGGCCAGAACCTGTACAGCTGGCTGGGGATTGGCCTTTGTCTGCTGACCCTGGCGGCGGCTCCTTTCAATATCTTTTTGACTAATGCATTTGCCTTACCGGCTTTCGCTGCTTTTGCCGCTACGCTGCTGCGCAGTGAGCTGGTCGTTAAGCTCGACAGAGTGTTGCTGGCATTGCCTTTTGTAGCCATGACTTTTGTCACGATGGGCCTTCGAATTCCACACGTGCTTTGGGGCTTAGGAGGCGTGCTGCTGCTCGAAGGGCTGCTACTAATGGTGCGGCTATACCTGGGCAGAAGGCAGCAACGCGGTACGGTAGAAGCTGCCGCCCTGGCGGGTTAAAAAGAAGCGGCGGCTATACCTTTACAGCAGGTATAGGCAGCTTTCATCCTGCACGTCTCCTCCTAAATTTCATCCGTAAAATAAGAGGAGGAAGGGGCGTTAAAAAATGGAACAGATCCAGCAAGAGGAGCTTGAGATACGAAACCACAAACTGCTGCTCATCAAAGTAGTGCATACCCTGGTGTGGGTGTTCTACAATGTCGTGATCTTTTACCTGCTCTATGCCGTCATCGCGAACCGGATCGACAAGTGGGTCTGGATCTGCCTGGGCCTGATCGTGCTGGAGGGACTTGTGCTGCTGGTGTTCAACAAAATGTGTCCCATTACCGTCGTGGCCCGGCACTACTCCGACTCAACCAAAGATAATTTCGATATTTTTCTGCCTAACTGGCTGGCCAGGTATAATAAAGCGATCTATACCACAATCGTTCTCATCAGTGTGCTTATATTAGCCTACCGTTTGGTGAAGGAGTAATTGGAGAGAGCGTGGCTATACCTGGAGCAGGTAAGCTGTGCGGAAAGCGGTGGTTATTTGCAACCCGGCTTCCTCAGAAGTCATACATCCTGAATCGCTATGCAGCAGCTCATCAAGCCGATCGGCATTTACCCGCTGGTTTACTTCCGCATCCTGTTCGGGTTGCTGATGTTCTGCGAAGGTATAGGTGCCGTGCTCATCAACTGGGTGCAGGAGCACTACGTGGAGCCGACCATCCATTTCAACTACATCGGGCTGGAGTGGATCAGGCCGCTGGCCGGCAATGGCATGGTATACCTGTACCTGTTCATGGCGCTGCTGGGCTTCCTGATCATGGTGGGCTGGCGCTATAAGCTCACTTCCTTTCTGTTTTTCCTGCTCTTCGGCTACAGCTTTTTCAGCGAAAAGACGCATTACCTCAACCACCACTACCTCATCTGGCTGATCAGCGGACTGATGGTGACCCTACCCGCCCATCGCAAATACTCCCTGGATGTGCGCAGGCAACCGGAGCTGGAAACAGAGGTGGCCCCGCAGTGGACGCTCTGGCTCTTCCGGGCGCAGCTGGTGCTGGTGTACTTTTACGCCGGTGTGGCCAAACTGCAACCCGACTGGTTGGCCGCAAAATCCATGAGCATCTGGATGTCCGCCAAAACACACTTCTACGTGATAGGTCCCTACCTGAACACCCCGGCTATGATACAACTGGTAGTGTGGGGAGGGCTTTTCTTTGACTTCCTGATCGGCTTTGCCCTACTCTGGCCGCGCACCCGGATGGTGGCTTTCTGGGTGGCCTTCGCTTTTCACATTTTCAATTCGGCGGTGTTTCATGTGGGGGTTTTTCCTTACTTCATGATCGCGGCCAATGTGCTGTTCTTTAGCCCGGAGCAGATTGCCCGCTGGTTTTTCCGGAAAAGGATCTCCCCCGAACTCCTGCAGCATGCTCCGCTCAAACAGCCCCGCTGGCAGCTTCGGCTGGGGGCGCAGTTCTGTGTGCTATACCTGAGCTTCCAATTGCTCTTTCCACTGCGGCACTTCTTTATTCCCGGCGACGTGAACTGGACCGAAGAAGGGCACCGTTTCTCCTGGCGCATGATGCTGCGCACCAAGCGCGGGCACGTATACTACCAGGTAAAAGACCCGGCCACAGAGCAAGTGCTATACGTTTCTCCAAACGACTACCTGGTGCGGGAGCAGCTGAAGGAACTGCCCAAGCACCCGGATATGATCTGGCAGTTTGCGCAGTTCCTGAAACTGGAATATCAAAAGAAAGGGATTGCCAATCCGGAAGTATATGCCATCTCCCATATCAGTCTCAATGGCTATCCGCCGCACCCCATCGTAGACCCTACCGTGGATCTGGCGGCTATACCTTATACCTGGGGAGCCAAAAGCTGGGTGACGCCACGGCCCGAGGCAGACGGTTGGCCCTGGGTAAAGCAGATCATTTCAGAGAAGTGATCAGCTATACCTGTTTTGCAGAATACCACTGTTATTTATGGGATAATCTATAAATCTGTTTAGCTTTCAGTCTCGGAAGGAGGGAGGGACAGCAAATAAACCACAGAAAAAGCAGCATGAAAAGCAATTTGTATCGAAAACCCATCCAGCTTCTGCTGTTCTTTTTGATGCTGTCAGCACCCGGACGCACGATTGCGCAGCACAAGCCGATCATGTTTGCCGCAACGGATGTGAAAGCCGATATGGCCTATGCTTACGAAACGCTGCAAAAGGCCCATTTCAACCTCTACGCCTATGTGAGCAAGCGAGACTATGACGCTGCCTATGACGATTTAGTGAAGTCGATCCGCAAAGACTCCCTCAGCATGCTCGAGACGACGATGATGATGCAGCGGCTACTGGCGATCGGCAACGTAGGGCATTGCGAGGTGGATTTCCCGGCCGCATCTTATATCACTTACGCCACGCAGGGCGGCACCGTGCTTCCGCTCGAGTTGGCCTTTGAAGATGGCAAAACCTTTGTTCGCAAAAGCTATGTGCCGGATTCCAGCGTGAGAGCAGGGGACCAACTGCTGCAGCTCAACGGCAAACCAATCCGGAAAATAAAAGCTGCGATCCATCCCTACCTGTCAGCCGAGCGGCCCTACTTCAAAGATGCCAAACTCGAGTTCTGGTCTTTTCCCCGCTACTACTGGGCCGTGTTCGGGCAGCAGGAGGCCTTTAAAGTAAAAGTGAAGCATGCGGACGGGAAGCGCAGCGCCCATACCCTGGAGCCGATCACCGTGATGGGTTACGAGGCAAGCCGGGGAGGCGAGATCCTGAAAAACGAGCGCTCCTTCAGGTATATCGATGATGTTGCCTACCTGCATCCTGGCCCTTTCAGCTCAGCGGAGCCGGACGGGGAGGCGCAATTCAAGGCCTTTATCGACAGCGCTTTTGTGGACATCAACACCCGCCAGGCCCGCTACCTGATCCTGGACCTGCGTAACAATGCCGGTGGGCACAATACCTTCAGCGATTACCTCATCGCCTATTTTGCAGACAAGCCTTTCCGCTGGTTCTCCGACTTCACCGTCAAAACTAGTAAGGTACTCAAAACCCAGACCCGCAAACAGTTCCCAAAGGCTATACCTGACGACTATACCCGCCAGATCCTGGAGACTCCTGATGGCGAGACCTTTGCCTACGCTCAAACCATGCAGCAGCCTATGCCGGAGAACAGGCGGTTCAAGGACAAGGTATACGTGCTTGTCAACCGCCAATCCTACTCCATGGCGGCGGTGAGTGGAGCGCTCATACAGGACTATGGTTTTGGCGAGATCGTGGGAGAGGAGACCGGCGACACACCAACCCTCTATGCCGCGCAATTCAGCTTTCAGCTGCCCCGCACCAGCGTGGAGCTCAAGGTACCGAAAGGCTACATCGTGCGACCAAACGGTGACGAAAAACTGGCAGGCCTCATACCGGATCATCTTGTGCGCGACCACCTGCTCGACGAAGATGACGAAGTACTGCGCTATACCCTGGACAAACTGATCAGGCCGCTACAGGCAAAGCAATAACATCAGCCTATACCTGGAAATTCAGGACCAGTGATACCAGTTCACGGAACCAATTGCTTAGGCAACGGTAAACAAAAGGAGTGATCTCTGAACAAAAGACTCCATGCCTATGACCAAGTTGCAACACCGCTATTTTGATTTACCGGATGTGCGCCTGCATGCCGTGCGGGCAGGAGACGAGACTGGCGAGACACTTCTGTTTCTGCATGGCTTTCCGGAGCATTGGTATGGCTGGCACCGGCAGCTCGACTTTTTTGCAGCAGCCGGCTACGATGTGGTAGCGCCTGATCAGCGCGGCTATAATTTGAGCAGCAAGCCCAAAGCGGTAGAAGCCTATACCTTGGACAAACTCACCGGCGACATCGTGCGGCTTATCAGTCAGCTGGGCAAGGAGCAGGTGGTACTGGTGGGACACGACTGGGGCGGCCTAGTGGCCTGGACACTGGCCATGCATTTTCCGCACCTGCTCCGCAAACTTGTCATTCTGAACATACCCCATCCGGCCATCATGCAGGAGCACCTCCGGAGAAATCCGAAGCAGATGCTCCGCAGCTGGTATGCCGCCTTCTTTCAGCTGCCCCTGCTCCCCGAGCAGGCAGCACAGGCTTTCGACTTTAAAGCGCTGTCGCAGGCCATGACCGGCACCTCCAGACCTCACACTTTTTCAGAAGAGGACCTGGCCATTTACAAAGAGGGCTGGCAGCAGCCTAACGCCCTCACCAGTATGATCAACTGGTACCGGGCCTTCAAACACAATCACCTCGACCTTAGCAGTAAAATAGAAGTACCCACCTTCATGATCTGGGGCAAAGAAGACACAGCACTAGGCGTTGAGATGGCCGAGCCTAGCATTGCTCTTTGTCCGAAGGGCAGGCTGGTGTTTCTGGACGAGGCAACACACTGGCTGCACCACGAGCAGCCGGACAGGGTGAACCAGGAGATATTGACATTTCTAAGGAGCAATTGATAATCCTGGCAGGAGATATACCTTGTTGTTAATTGGTGAAAGTGGTTGATTATCAGGTGAAAGTGTGCTTTGTTTATACCTGGTGCCGTATAAATAAGGTGGTGATTTTAAAAGAGCATGCTATGAAAAAAATGTTACGAACCTGGGGGCTACTGGCCTTCGCTTGCTTATGGAGCCTGACGGCCTGTGAGGAAAAGGACAGCGCCGATCCTGCTGTCGATCTCTCGTTCACATCCGCTGAATTCCTGCTGGATGATCTGGATGCCTTATCAAAGCCGCATCTGCGGGACGGCTGTGATAAAAAACAATTCAACATCCATACAGTGGCAACCGCTCAGACCGAACGGCACACACTCGCATACATTCTGCCGATGCTGCAACTGCAGGCAACCCAGGCGGGCAGTATCCGGGATTATGCCCAGGAGCACCAGCGTACTACTGCTAACCCCCGCGGCAGCATCAGTATCATTCACCAGGAAATCCTGATGAAAGCCAATGCCGAGCGCGACATCCTCCTGAAAGCCTATAATGATAACCGCATCAGCTTTGCACAGCTTGAAGAAAGGCTACAGGTACTGCACGACCGGGTAGAAGCGGAGCTTCGTAACCATGAAAGAAAACAGGAGCACATGCAGGTGCTGCGCAGTCAGCGGTCAGCGCTTTTCCAAAACATCGAATCCGTGCTGGACCGTGAGCAGCTGCACCAGTGGACTAGCTGGAGGCGCAGTATTCCGTCGTAAGTTACTGCAATGCACTAAACAAAAAACGCTCACAGCTGCTAGCAGTTGTGAGCGTTTTTTACATACCTTGAAGCATCATGTGATTTAATGCTATGTCCTCAGCCTACAAACCCATCGACCAAAATTACCGCGAGCTGCTCGAAGCACTGGTGGCCAAACGGGCCGCCACCCGGCTGCAGTTCTACTCCGATATCGGCGAGTTTCTGACGCTGCACGCTACCTTGAAAGAGCTTGCGCAACGCGGAGAAGAAGAGTACCTGGTACTGACCACCGGCGAAGAGATCCGGCTCGACCGCATTGTGCGGGTTGATGACAAACCTGCGCCGGGTTACGATGAAAGTTTCTTTCAGTGTGACGTCCGCTAGTGCTGCTCTCAGGTGCGTCTGTACCTTAAGGCACGAGCACGATTTTACCACGGGTGTGCTGCGTCTGAATCTGGTTCAGAGCCTCGACTGTATCTGCTAAGGTATAGGTTTGGCTCACGTGCACCTTCAATTTACCAGACTCGGCATACTCCCGTAGTTTGTCCAGCTGGCTGGCGTTCGGCTCCACAAACACATACTGGAAATCAATAGCAGGATCGAGTCCCTCCCCATGATGCAGGATAGAAACAAGCTTGCCCTTTGGCTTCAGGGCGGCGAGGCTCTGTTGCAGGGTGTCGCCGCTGGCGCAGTCAAAGATCAGGTCCACGCCATCCGGAGCGACCTCTTTGGCAGCTGCGCCCACATCCTGGTCTTTGTAATCGATCGTAAAATCGGCCCCCAGCTCTTTCATAAAAGCATGATTCTTTTCGCTGGCTACCCCGATCACGGTGGCGCCACGTGCTTTGGCAAGCTGTATACCTAAGCTGCCCACACCACCGGATCCGCCCAGTATCAGCACCGTCTGGTTCTCCTGCAAATTGCCCGCATCAAACATCGACTGATAGGCCGTTAAGCCGACCAGTGGAATGCCGGCCGCTTCTTCAAATGACATGTTCTGCGGTTTCCTGGCCAGGAAGCTCTCCGGTATGACAGTGTACTCAGCAAAGGTGCCATGCTGCACCACGGCGCGGCGGGCGTAGGCGTATACCTCGTCGCCTACTTCAAAACGACGGGCGCTGAAACCTCTGTCCTCTACTATACCTGCCATATCCCAGCCCGGAATGATCGGGAATTCGTAAGGGAGGTAATCCTTCAGATAACCTTCCCGGACGGCCGCATCCACCGGGTTCACACCAGCCGCCTTTATACGCACCAGCACCTCGCCCTCTTTTACTTCCGGCACATCGACTGTCCTGATCTTTATTTTGTCAGCACCACCGAACTCATCGTATACCGCTGCCTTCATTTGTTTTGCCATAGCTTGTTTTTATAATTTCGTTTTGGTTTATGCTCTCACTTTTAAGCAAAAGCTCTTATTGGAGGATAAGCTTATACATACGGCGACTGTCGGGTAAGTTTCCACGGAAGTGCAGGCGCAGGCGCTGGAAAACAGAAGCAGTAGCCATCCCAGACTATCCGAATGTTGTCCTTACAGCACGAGGAGCACATCGTTTCTGCGTTTTTCAGAATTATGCTTAAATTGGTAGATCGAATCTCAGCTTATCTACCTTAAAACCATGAACTATCTCTTCAAGCCCCAGGCGTTCCTGCTGCTTTTATTCATCTTCGTTTCTTCCTGCGCCACCACCCCCAAAACGGATACCGCAAACGAGGTGGCGAAGTGGGAAGAGCAGGCTGCCCGCGTTACCATCATGCGCGATGATTTTGGCGTGCCGCACGTCTATGGCAAAACAGATGCCGATGCCGTGTTTGGGCTCTTGTACGCCCAGTGCGAGGACGACTTCAACCGCGTGGAGCGCAACTACATGTGGGCCATCGGTCGACTGGCGGAGGTAGAAGGAGAGGAGCAGCTTTACAGCGACCTGCGTGCCCGTTTGTACATGACCGAGGAAGAAGCCAAGGCCGAGTATGAAAAGAGCCCGGCGTGGCTGAAGGAGCTGTGCCAGGCCTTTGCAGACGGCATCAACTACTACCTGCATACCCACCCGGAAGTGAAGCCGAAACTGCTCACCCGCTTTGAGCCCTGGATGCCGATGTACTTCAGCGAAGGATCTATCGGCGGCGACATCGAGAGCGTGTCTACGAAAGGCATCAAAGCATTTTATGAAGAAGACAGATCACTTGGGCTGAACAGCGCCGGCCACGGCCTAGTGCAGCCTGCTCTGCTCGACGAACCAAAAGGCTCCAACGGCTTTGCCATTTCAGGCAAGCACACGGCTTCCGGTGATGCCATGCTGCTGATCAACCCGCATACTTCTTTTTTCTTTAGAGGTGAGGTGCATGCCGTGAGTGAAGAGGGTTTGAATGCCTATGGTGCCGTTACCTGGGGACAGTTCTTCATTTACCAGGGCTTCAACGAAAAGACCGGTTGGATGCACACTTCTGCTTATGCCGACGTGATCGACGAATTTGAGGAGACCATTGTGAAGCAGGAAGGCAAGCTCTTTTACCGGTATGGCGAGGAACTGCGCCCGGTAGAAACGCAGGAGGTAAGCCTAGCCTACAAAGACGGTGAGGAGCTGAAGCAGAAAACTTTCACGACCTACCGCACTCACCACGGACCGATCACACACATGAACGGCGACAAGTGGGTAGCCACCGCCCTGATGTGGAAGCCGGTGGATGCGCTGATCCAATCTTATACCCGCACGAAGAAAAGCAACCTGAAGGAGTTCAACGAGATGATGCAGATGCGCACCAACTCATCCAATGCAACGGTGTACGCCGATGCCGACGGCAACATCGCCTACTACCACGGCAACTTCTTCCCGAAGCGCGACACTTCCTTCGACTACTCCAAACCCGTTGACGGCAGCAACCCGAAAACTGACTGGAACGGTCTGCACACGCTCGACGAAACGATCCGCATCATGAATCCACCAAACGGCTGGATTCAGAACTGCAACTCCACACCTTACACGGCCGCTGCCGAGTACAGCCCCAAAAAAGAAGACTATCCGGTTTACATGGCGCCATCGGCTGAAAACTTCCGGGGCGTTCATGCTATTCGCCTGCTCAAGCAAGCAGAAAACCTGACGCTCGATAAACTGATCGAGCTGGCTTACGACCCATACCTGCCGGGCTTCGAAGTGCTGATACCCGGTCTTGTAAAAGCCTATGATGCCCAAAAACCGAACGACCCGAAATTAAAAGCAGCTATCGACGTGATGCGCAACTGGGACTATGCCGTGTCGAAAGAGTCGGTGGCGATGTCGCTGGCGCATTTCTATGCTACCAACCTGCTGCGCGACGGCTCTGCGCCAAAAGGCCATATCATGGAGCGCTTCGACTACTATGCCAACACAGCACCGGCAGCGGAGCGACTGGAGATCTTCCAAAAGACCATCGCTGAACTGGAGCAGGACTTCGGTCAGTGGAATACGCCTTGGGGTGAGATCAACCGCTTCCAGCGTCTGACCGGTGACATCAAGCAGCCGTTTAACGATGCGGCTCCGAGCATTCCGATCGGTATGGCATCCGGCAACTGGGGAGCGCTCGCTTCTTATGGAGCTAACCGCTACGATACCAAGCGCCTGTACGGCACCTCCGGCAATAGCTTTGTGGCCGTGGTAGAGTTTGGTGACAAGGTGAAAGCCAAGACCATCCTGGCCGGCGGTCAGAGTGGCGACCCAGCATCCCCACACTTCAATGACCAGGCCGCCCGCTATGCCAATGTAAACTTTAAAGACGTAGCCTACTACCGCGAAGATGTAGAGAAAAGAGCCAAAGCGACTTACAAGCCGGGGCAGAAGGTGAATAAGTAGCAGGTATAAACTGATAAAGTAGAAAGGTCCGGGGTGTAAAGTCCGGACCTTTTCTGTTTGGTAATTACTGATTGCTACTGGCTTTATCTTAATCAAGCCGTCCTACTGCCGCAGGAAGTCAATTATGGCACTGTTCAATTCCTCCTTATGCGTCAGGAACAGGCCGTGCGGGGCTCCTTTTATTTTAATATACTTGTTGTGTCGAATCTCTTTGGAAGATTGGTCGCTACTGGTTTCGATCGGCACGATCTGGTCAGCATCGCCATGCACGATCAACGTCGGTACGTTTACATTGCGCAGCTCAGGACGGAAATCAGTGTTAGCCCAGGCTTTGGCTGTTTCGATGGTAGCCCGGGGCGATGCGGCCGAGGCAATAGTCCAGTCATACTTCAGCACCTGTTCTGTGACCGTATCCTTGTAATCGCTGGCGTTGTAAAACTGCTTGCTGAACTCTCCCAGGAAGGTAACCCGCTTCGTTTTAAGCGCCTCCATGATCTCATCCAGCTTGTCTTCAGGCACGCCATCCGGGTTGTTCTCTGTTTTCTTCACGATAGGTATAATTGAGCTCACCAGCACCGCCTTGTCGATGCGGTCATTGCCGTACATGCTCAGGTAGCGCACCACTTCACCGCCACCCATCGAGAAGCCCACCAGCACACAATGTCGCAGGTCCAGCTGTTCGATCAAGGCACGTAGGTCTCGTGCCAGGGAAGTATAGCCGTAATTGTGGTAGGGCCGGTCGGAGTCGCCAAAACCGCGACGATCATACGCAATGCAGCGGAAGCCGGCATCTACAATGGCTTGTACCTGGTTCTCCCACATCTTGTGGCTCAACGGCCAGCCATGGATCAGGATCACGGGTTGGCCGTCGCCATAGTCCTGGTAGTTCAGGTATACATTCTCACCCCGCTGGATGTCTTCAGTTTCAATAAAAGGCATAGTTTTAAGTTTGTTTTAGTGGTTGTACATTCATTCAGGTTACTGCCCATGGGCGTTTTATTTTAACTGATTGCAGGGGTAAATGTTCGCTGAAAGGCACGTTTGAGTACGACAAATAAGAGGAATTGTGTCTAGGTAAGTGATACGAATCAAAATACCGCATAAGATACTTTGAAGTAAGCTTCCACACATGAAGCCTATAGGAATTAGTATTGAGCATTAAAAAAGCCCCTGTTTTAACAGGGGCTTTTTAATTAGTTAACTCGTACGGGGATCAGCTCACGCTCGAAGTATACCAGGTCCTTCTGCGAAGGATTACCATTGACGGTGCAGTAGTAGATGCGTTTGAGGTACTGTCTGATCGTTAATTTAAGATCCGGATTCACTTTTGCGAACACTTCAGATCCAATAGGGAATTTATTTTCTAACATATCCTAATGTACGCATTTAAACGGGATAACACCGGGTTATTATGGCCTATTTTACCAAAAGTGCCTTTGGACCAGATCAGGTAACTAATAAGCTTTGTGTTATCCCTGATTTTTACCATCCACCTCTTTCATAAAATCAACCAAGCCCTCAAAATATGTTTGCTGGTCGTCGTAAAAGGCCATGTGGCTGCCTTCGGGGCAATGCAGGTAGCGCCCATTCGGGTACTGTGTGGCCATCCACTCCATGTGTTTTGGGTCCATGGTGTCGTGCTGACCGCCGATGGTGAGCGTAGGCACCTTGATATTTGGAAGGTCCTGGGAGCGGTCCCAGTGGAGCAGTGAGGCATTGCCCCGGATGCCGAACTCGCTTGGGCCCTGCATCTGCACATAGATGGTCTGATTCATGTGGTCGAGCATGCGCAGGGCCGGGTCTGGCCATTCTTCCAAGGGCATGCGCAGCGCATGCTTGGTATAGAAGTGCGGCAGCAGCAGCTCCATGTAGCGCGGGTTCTCAAAGTCGTTGTCGGCTTCTATCTGCTTGATCTCGGCCAGCACCTCGGCGGGCATCTGCGGACCCAACACCTCGTCGGCATACTTGTTATACTCGGGCACGCTTGACACCATGTTCGAGATGATCAGGCCTTTGAGGTGCTGTTGATACTTGAGTGCATACTCCGTTGCCAGAATGCCGCCCCAGGAGTGGCCCAGCAGGTAGAAATTGCTTTTGTCGAGTTGCAGTGCCTGGCGCACCTGCTCCACTTCTTCTACAAAGCGGTCGATTTCCCAGAGGCTGGTGTCGTCGGGTTTGTCGCTGTAGTGGGAGCCCAACTGGTCGTAGTAGTAATACTCAATGCCCGCCTTGGGCAGAAAGCTGTGAAAGCACTCAAAGGCCTCGTGCGTGCCGCCCGGTCCGCCATGCAACAAAAGCAGCTTGATGGTCGGGTTGTTGCCCACCCGCTTCGTCCAGACATAGAACTCACCTTTCGGTGTAGTAATGGTAATCCGGCGGGCTCCGCCACTCAGTTCGTGCTCGGTCCCGGCGTAGTTGTGGTAATCGGCTACGGAAGGAGTGGAACTGCCGGCATTTTCGGAAGTGGCAGGAGAAAGCTGGCGCAGGAGTGATTTCATGGTTTATTGGTTTAAGGTGAGAGTAAGGAGTATGTACGGTGAATATACACAAAGTATAGCTTCCTGTCACTTGGTATATACTTTAAAATAAGTTAGCTAAAGTTACGTTTGGCTGACTACAGATATAGCAATAGCCGGCACCAACCAGCCTGCGTATGTTAACCTGAACACTAGACGCTATACCTAACAGACACTATGCGTGAGCAAATCAAACTGAGCTTTTCCCCGGACCTGAGCCTGAACGCCGAAGGCAAGCATGTGCGCGACGGCCTTTCCACGGCCATGTTCATTGGCGATAATTTGTGGCTGAGTTGTGATGAGCGCACCACCATCGAGCGCCTCACCCGTTTACCTGACGGCTCCTTCGGAAAGCACCACTCCTTTGACGTGCATGACTACCTGGACCTTCCGGCGCAGGATAAAAGCGAGATTGACATCGAAGGCATGGGCATGGCCGATCATTACCTTTGGCTGGTTGGCTCCCACAGCCTGAAGCGAAAGAAACCGAAGCGGCCTGACTCCATCAAGAAACAGATAAAACGACTGGCTAAAATTACGAGCGACCCGAACCGCTACCTGCTGGCACGCATCCCCATCCTTCAGGATCCGGCAACAGGAGAGTATACCCTTTACAAAGAAGTGGAAGACCCGGACCGGACCGGCAAAATACTGCGTGCTGGGCAATTAAGAGGCGACAAGACCAGCAATGTGCTGACTGAATTAATGGAGCAGGACGAGCACATCGCGCCTTTCATGAACATCCCCGGCAAAGATAACGGCTTCGATATAGAAGGACTGGCCATACACGGCAGCCGCATTTTTATAGGACTGCGCGGTCCGGTGCTGCGCGGTTGGGCCATGGTGCTGGAAGTGGAGCCAGAAGAAGATGAAACCGGCATTTTGCACCTGAAGCAACTGACAAAAGAGAAACCTTACCGGAAACACTTTCTGAACCTGCGGGGCAAAGGTATACGGGAGCTCCGCATTTTCGGGAATGACATGTACCTGCTTGCCGGACCCACGATGGACCTGGACGGCGTGATTGCCATCTACCGCTGGCGCGATGCCGTGAACGGGCACACAGAGCAGGTGGTACATAACAACGAACTAGAGCGACTTTGCGAGGTACCGCACGGCACAGGCGAGAACACCGGCAAAGACAAAGCGGAAGGGCTCGCCATACTGGATGACCAGCGTATGCTGGTCGTATTCGACAGCCCGACCGATGCACGTACGGTGGGGGAGCATGATGTACAGGCAGACGTTTTGCGGATTGTGGAGTAGGATTGAACTACATTGTCAGGTCTGCAGCACAATGCTGAACGAAATTAAAAAAGGATAGCGTAGAGAGTCGGCGAAACTCATTTTTCCCTTCTGGCAGCAGGTTCATCGGCCATGTATTTCTCTCTGGCATTTTGGATTAAGGCTTTGATGTAGGCTACGTCTTCCTGGCTTTTCATATCCTGAGCCGAAGCCTCCTCAATTGAGTTTAATTCCTTTTCCATAAGCGACCTGTGCTTGTTTTCTTCATCACGCTTGCTCACCTTGGCAATCAGGTCGATGAGCTTTGCCTGCACGGCTACATCCTGTGACGAATAGGCGCGGATACTGGCTGTGCAAAGGTAAAAGGTTGCCTCGAAAGGTACAGGCGCATAGATAATGGCAGCTGTTCCATCTTCATGCACCACCACTTTCTGGCCACGTAAGCCCTGAAGTCTGCAAAGCAGGTCCAGTAGGTAGTCGATGGCATGAATAGCTGTGCCCGGATCGTTGATAGCCGGGCTCAGGGCTTTTACCGCAATTTCGGTTAGCTGCTTAAAACTGTAGAAGAAGTTTTCCTTGATATTTTCCTGGTGCCGGAAGATCACGTTCTCTTCCAGTATTTGCTGTATCTCCTGGTTCATCGGTTTATTTATCTTCAGGAAAGGCTCATCCTTCAGCAAATAAGTGCCCTGGTGCACAAGGACCCTTAGCTTCAGCCCCATCTTCCTGGAAACTTTCATGAATTCTTTTGAAGTGACTGTGTCGAAATAACCGGAATCCCAGGCTTTCACCAGGTAGAATTTTTCGTCTTCTTTCCAGTCTTCATGATAGCTTCCACTCTTCAGTTCCCGGTCGAGCACGGCCCTGGTGGTGTGGTATGTGTTGCTGAGAATGTTTCCGATCTGAACCTGGTTGGATATCATGTGAATGAAATAGATGAACGAGATCAGGCAGGCAAAGCCCAGGTACATGCTGATGGCAACCGAAAGCACAGGTACTTTGGGCCCCTCCGGCATAGTGTTTACATTGCTCAGTACGACGATTATAAAACCTGCCGTACCTATAATAGTGCCCAGAACAATCTGACTGCCTCTTTTGTTGAGCAGGTCCGGCAAGAGCCTGGGAGAGAAGCTCGATGTAACCTGTGTTAGAACGATCATCACCATGGCAAAGGTGAAGGTAACGAGTGTGAGCAGGCCCGTCAGCAAAGACGAGAGCAGGTCTCGGGCAGTATTCTCATCGTCTATCTTCAGGAAGGGCACCTTGTCTATCAGGGAGCCTCCAACTGAAATCCTGTCCAGATAAGTAGTGCTCATGGCCAGCGCATAGAGACCCAGCGAGATCACGATAGGGTAGAAGGCAATACTTGTGGTGACTTGTATATAAGTTTGCTTTACAGCATATTTTAGTTTAGCAAAGTCCATAGGGTGAGTTGCACAATTGAAGCCAGCATTTTTTCATACGAGAGCGTTCGATTTTAGCTTAAAACGGAATACCTAGTTACGATTGGCTCTAGCTGAAGTTCGGCCTTGACAGGACTGGCATGATCTCAGACAAAAATTCTGGCAGGAGCGCCAACTTCAGAAAATTACTCGGACAGCAGCTGTAAAATGATGATGCAGCACGCACGGCGTTGGCACACCCCGCCAGCAGAGTAGTGCCCAGGTCGCTATACCTTGATATACACAGCGCTATACCTACACCTTTTTCTGTTTCCTTCGTTTTTACATAAGTATGTCACCTTCAGTTTTATACCTATGCTATTACCTGCCAAATTACTCCTGCTTCTATTATTCCCGCTGACTGTGGCGCTACACCACGGTTGGGCAAACTACGACCAGACCAAAACGCTGGACTACACCGGCCTGGTGGAAGAGATCACCTATGAAAACCCGCATGGCATGTTAAAGCTACAGCACGAAAACAAGACCTGGACGGTAGTGCTGGCCCCACCCAGCCGCATGAATTCCCGTGGCCTGGCAAAGGACATGATCAAGCCCGGTGATAAGGTGCGGGTAGTGGGGTATCCGCATAAAGAAGTGAAGGATGAAATGCGGGCAGAGCGGGTCTATGTGGGAGACAAAAAGATAGAACTCCGCTAGCGGTGACCGCCCAACTAGCGGGGCTGCTGCAGGGGTTGGAAGACTCCGCTTTGGCGAGCGCCATCCGGCAGTCCACTTGGCTATACCCCTTTCTGGAGATTGTGCACATCCTGGGCATTGTGCTGCTGGTCGGTGCCGCATTTCTGTTCGATCTGCGCTTGCTGGGACTTTCCAAAAAGCTGCCTGTCCCGGAGTTGGCCAGCCATCTGTTGCCCTGGTCCCGGAGGGGCCTATACCTGATCGTTCCTTCCGGCGTCCTGTTGTTCAGTACCAATGCCATGGCGCTGGCCGCTGACACTGTTTTTCATATCAAACTGATCGGCCTGGTGGTAGGTGGAATAAACGCCGGACTTTTTCATCGATACCTCCTTTCTTCTGCACCCGAATGGCCGCATGGCCACACGCCACGTGCTGCTAAAGCCGTGGCAATATGCTCGGTGGTGGTGTGGATGGTTGTGATAGCCTGCGGGCGGTTGCTGGCTTATTAATTTTGCTTTTGTTTCTTTTGTAGCTGGTTAGCTCCCCGCTGGCTCGTGCCGATAACTCGGGCCAGGAATGAAGCTAATCAGAGCAACTGTACCGTTGCGGCACGGTAACCGTAAAGCTAGTAAAGCATATAGCAGCATTATGAATCTGACAGTAGGTTGTAAAGTAGCGTGGACGGAATCGGTATACACGCCTTATACAGAAGGGGAGACATCCGACTTTATCGGGGAGCGCACGATAACCGGTAGGATAACGGCAGAAGGGTATACGAAGAAAACGAATTACCATTTCTTCACGATCCATGTGTATGGAGCTGAAGGGGTAAATGCACAGGAGATAGAGGTGAACAGTAAGATCGTCCGGCGGGGTGTCGTGCTATACCCAAAGTGTAAGCTACTGGCCACCCCGGACAACTACGACGAACTGGTTAAGGAAAAAGCAGAGCGGAAGGAAAACAGCAGTCCGGTCTGTTATGCCGACTCAAAAGAACTACGGGAAGGCTTCGAAGAATAAATGGAACAATGGTTTGTTTACCAGCCAGCAAGTTATACCTGCTGAAAGGCAGGAGAGAAAGTAGGACGAGGCGGAATGCCCAGGAAAGGGTAAGTTACTTTGGAGAGGTATAGTCCCTGCGGATAGGCCGGTGTCAGGTGCTTGGGTGCTGTCTCAAGAGCCAGGTAACTTTCAAACTCGGGCAAGCTGAGTGCACCAGTTCCGATCTTCAGGAGTTGGCCCACGATAATGCGGATCATGCGGCTCAGAAACCGGTTGGCCGTTATCTGAAAACGCAGCCTGTCACCCTGCTGGTCTATCAGCCAGCGGGCTTCTGTTACATAGCAGATGGTGCTGTCATGATCTGCCGGCGTAATACAGAAGTTCCTGTAATCAGTGTAAAGCGGGAGCAGGGCAGTGGCCGCCTGCATCGCTTCCAGGTTCAGGTTCCGAACCGGATACAGGGCGCTTACATCGTGCAGAAACGGATCTTTATAAGTATGGATGAAATAGTCATAGCTTCTTTGGCTGGCATCGAAGCGGGCGTGGGGCAGGCCCTCCACCGGAATGATGTCGAACACGGCGATATCGGGGGGTAGCACTTTGTTCAGCCGGAAAAGCATGTCAAAGTCCCAGGGCTGCGCGATATCCAGGTGAAAAAAGAACTGGCTCGCATGTACCCCCGCATCCGTCCTGCCACAACCCACGATCGCGACGGGCTGCTTCAGTATCTTCTTTAGACATTCCTCTATCACCTGCTGCACCCCAACGCCATAAGGGTGTCGCTGCCAGCCGTTGTAGTGCGTGCCGCTATAGCCGATATGAAAGAAGTAGCGCAAGGGGTTGCTCAGGTATAGGTGACGGAGGTTTTATCTGCAAGGTAGAAATAAAAAAAACAGTTATTCTGGTAGCTTAGTCCGAATCAAGGTTGATTCTTCATCCAGGTATAGATGCCGTTCGTCCAGCCAAAGCCATCCTGATTGGGGTATTCTCCTCCTCCAGCTTCTGAGCCAGGGTCTACCACGTTGTATTTTTCCATCATCTTGCCGGTTTCTTTAAAAACCTGATCGTTCAGGGCAATCCATCTCTTTTTTATTTCTTCGGCGGTATCATCAAAGCCATAATGGCGAAGCCCCACATAGCTGAGGTATTGCAGCGGAGCCCAGCCATTCGGGTAATCCCATTGCTGGCCACTGTAGTGGAGAGAAGACACCAGGCCGCCCTTTTTCAAGAAACTGCTGACGATGTGTTCGTGTACCTGCTGTGCCTGTTCCTGGCTGGCGATTTTGAAAAACAGCGGAAATATACCTGCCAGCGACATGATGCTGGTGGACTTGTTTGACACGGTATCATAATCCATATAAAAGCCCCTGTCCTCATTCCAGAGATAGCGGAGCATGGCCTTTTTACGCTTCTCTGCCTTTTGGAGGAAATAAGCGGAAGGCTCAGAAAAAGAGCTGTGCGCATAGGCATCCGATAAGGTTACTTCCAGATCGTAGAGCAGGCAGTTCAGGTCGACAGGCACGATGTCGGTTGTGTGGATGCTTTCCATGTTGGTTTCTTCTCTGAACCAACGGCAGGTAAAGTCCCAGCCAGACTCGCAAGCGGCTCTGATATGCCGGTAGAGTGTGCCAGGCTCCACGCCATCCGTTGCTGCATGACGCGCCATTTCCACATCTTCCACATAAGACTCAGGGCGAGGTGCAGTAAGGTCATCCCAGTAGCGGTTCAGGATACTACCGTCTGGCATCAGGACGGCTCTGCGAATACAATCTTCTTTCTCTGAAAGGCGGTAGTACCCGTCCATCCAATAGTTATATTCTTTCTGCATGTGCGGGAGGTACTGCGTCAGCACATCGGGCCCGTCAATTTCAGCCAGCAGCCGGACCATCATGGCAAAGAATGGCGGCTGCGAACGTGTCATGTAATAACTTCGGTTCGCGTTCGGAATATGCCCGTAGGCATCAATCAAATAGGCAAAATTGTCTACCATGTCCCGGATCAGGTCATGCTCCCCGGCACATTGCAAGCCCAGCATGGTAAAGTAGCTGTCCCAGTAATATAAGCCCCTGAATCTTCCGCCCGGCACGATATAGGATTTGGGGACAGGCAGCATGGAGCAGTTGGTTTGCGATCTGCGTGTCAGCAGGGGCCAAAGCTGTGCGATATGCTCCGTCACAGGTAGTTGCTGGTCACTCTCGTAGTCGGTTTGTATAGGGGTGGGAATTTCAAAATATGCACAGACGAAATCCTTGAGATCGAAGTCCTTCTCGTGCTTTTCAATTTCATACAGACTGAGAATTTCTTCCGGGGCACGCTTGGGAAAACAGTCTGCAAACGTGATGGAATCAGGAAATACATGATTCATCTGCACGTCATGAAACAGTGGCCCGAATAACTGATCAGGTGGTAAAATGGCGGGTACTACACTGTAAATCTGCGGGGGCTCTATCGGTTTCATTTATTCTTGCTTTACCTTCTGCAGGAATAACTGGTTTTTAGGTTGAAGTGTTTTGATGGGGGAGGGGTTTTGGGGGGTAGAGTGCCTTCGGTAGTGCGGGCTTGTAGCTCGTACTGTTACTCTAGCTGAAGGTATTATTGGGTGGAAAAGAAAGGAGTTAATCTGTAAACTCGGATTAGCGTTAGTATAGCCTTATAAAATCTACTGCAATATCAAGAACTCTTTTTGATAATAAATTGCGTATTTTGCTAAAAATATATAATTAGAGATATTACAATGGCTTTTCGTGTAATTGATTTGTTTTCAGGTGCTGGTGGGTTTACACTTGGCTTTAACATGTTTAAAGATAGCTTTGGAAATTCTGCTTTCAAATCTATTTGGGCAAATGACTTTAATAAAGAGTCTGTTGAAACTTATAACTTAAACTTTGGAAGTCACTGTGTTTTAGGAGATATAGTAGACATCATAAATAATCCAGAGTTTACAATTCCTCAAGCAGATATAGTCATAGGCGGGCCACCCTGCCAAGGATTCAGTTTATTAAATAAAAACAGAAAATTAGATCCAAGAAAACAGCTTTGGCATCCATTTATGGAAGTAGTTGATAAATCCAATGCAAGTGTTTTTGTAATGGAAAATGTAAAGGAGCTGTTAAAATCTGTAGAGTTTAATGAAATTAAGGTTGAAGCAGAGCGACTTGGATTTCAAGTAAAAGCCGCAAAGCTATTAGCTGCAGATTATGGTGTTCCTCAGATGAGGTATCGCGCCTTTATATTTGGTTCAAAAATTGGAGATCCTGCTTTGTTCTTCCCTCCTAAAAGAACTCATAGGGATCCGAATGATAAAAAGCCTATTGACGTTTATGAGTATGTTTCCAATCCTAGGCCTTGGAATACTGTTAGATATGCCATAGAGGATTTACCAGAGCCGGTTGGTACAGAAATTAGAGACGAAGACGGACCATTAAATATCCATTTCGGTAGAAACCCTACTCAATTAAGCCTAGAAAGATATAGAGCTATACCTGATGAAGGAATGAATCGCTTTGATTTACAAAGGCTGGCTCCTGAATTAACACCACAATGTTGGATCAAAAAGGAGTCAGGAGGAACTGACTTGTTTGGGAGGCTATGGTGGGACCGCCCTTCAGTAACTATTAGGACGGAATTTTTTAAACCTGAAAAAGGAAGATACTTACACCCTGTCCAGCATAGACCAATTACACATCGTGAAGCTGCAAGAATTCAGTCATTTCCAGATGATTTTATTTTTGCTGGAAGTAAAACAGAAATAGCAAGGCAGATTGGTAATGCCGTTCCCCCTATTTTAGCACATCATATAGCTAAGTCGGTCTATAATCATTTGAAGAAACAGACATCTTTGGTATTAGATTGTCAGATGAATTATGGCTGATAATCTTACACCCGAATAAAGGAGGAATGTTATGTCGCAGGTTAAAGGTAAAAATACCAAGCCTGAAATGAAGATAAGAAGCATGCTTCACAGCTTAGGGTATAGATTTAGAATTCATAACAATAAATTACCAGGTAAACTAGACATTACACTAGTTCGCCATAAAAAGATAATTTTTGTTCATGGATGCTTTAAGCATGGCCATAACTGTGCAAATGGAAAAAGGCCAGTGACAAGAGTAGAGTTTTAAATGCCAAACTTGATAAAAACATTCTAAGAGATAAACTAAATCAAGAGAAACTAAAAAAGATGGATTGGAAAGTTCTGGAAATTTGGCAATGCGAATTGAAACAGAAGAGTTTACTGTTACAGAAAATAATGAATTTTATGTCCTCTCAAAATGGCTAGAAGATCTAATCAAGAAAATCCTGAGATATTAAGGATTGAATTACTGGATCTAATCATTAATTATGAGAAGCACCTTAAATCTGACGCGCTTAGAGATAAAGTTATAGGTTTGATACCTGCTTTTCAAAAATTAAGAGATATAGGTAGTTCTTTGATTCCCAAAAATATAGCTTCATCAGGTCGTGATAGAATCTTACAATATTTACTACAATATCCAGGAGTAATTGTGAAAGGTGAGGAATTGATGGTGGTGTCAGGTATTAATGATTATCCTAGAAGAGTTAGAGAATTAAGGCGGCAATTTGGTTGGTCAATTATTAGTGGAGAAACAGCTAAGGAGATGTACCGAGAAGGAGAATTACCACTAGAAGGTATTGATGTTCTCCAAATGAGTACTGATGATTACATCCTAATTAATACTCATCAAGATAAAGAGTCAGCCTATAGGTGGAATGTTGCTAATACTATAAGAAAACAAAAAGTAGGGGTAAAACATAAGATTTTAGAGTATTTAAAAGAAAATGTTGGCAAAGTAGTTAATGGTGAAGAGTTAAGATATGTTTCTAATGAAGCGACGGAATGGGGTAGACGTGTTAGAGAGCTTAGAACAGAGGAAGGATGGCCAATTAAAACTAAAAATACTGGTAGGCCAGATCTTAAAGTTGGAGAATATATTTTAGAAGAGGACAAACAAGATGAAGAACATGATCGCCATATAACTGATATTGTAAGGGTAAAAGTTCTTGAAAGAGATCACTACAGCTGTAGAAAATGTAGTTGGTCTTATGATAACAAAATACCGAATGATCCAAGACATTTACTAGAATTACATCATATTAAACATCATAAATTTGGTGGTGACAATGATGAATCAAATCTTGTAACTCTATGTAATGTGCATCATGACTATATTCATTCTAAAGGGAAAATGTGGAATGAAGAAGAGTTTTTTAACTGGCTCGATGGCTAAGAAATAATAGATTTCTATTTAACCATCACCTTGCCTTTTAACCCATTCTCCATTGACCTCCCCGATCGGAAAATCATACCTGCCGTCATAGAGTATCTTTTGGCGCAGAACACACTGATCGTATACGCTACTCCGGGAACCGGCAAAAGCACCTTGCTGTCACTGGCTTTGCTGGACGAGGCATGGCTCGGGTGGTCCTAGCACTTAAATCCCACGATTAGCAGTGGCAAATTTTTATAACTTTATACCTAAAGCCGCTGATTGCAGGTATAACCTATAGCAGCAGCTGCGGTCATAAGCGAAGGGCAAACCACCCCAGGTATGGAAGAGTTAAAAGCAGGCAGTTTTTTCGGACAAACGAACAGGACCTTTCACCTGGATGGCATCCTGCTGACCGACACCGAGTACACGGTGGATAAAGTGGACTGGCATTACCACGAGAACGCCTATTTTACTTTTATTCTGGCCGGGCAAATTCTGGAGGGTAACCATAAGGAGAAATACCACTGCAGCCCCGGATCACTGCTATTTCACAATTGGCAGGAGCCACATTACAACATCAAACCGGAGGGCTATACCCGGGGCTTTCACTTGGAAATTCAACAGGACTGGTTTGCGGAACTACTGCCCGAGACGGAGGTAGCGGAGGGAAGTTTGCAGATCGACAATCCGGTGGTGAAGCTCTTGTTTTACCAGATTTTCAAAGAAACCAAAAGCAGTACCCTGCTATACCCGGCCATCGAGTCTCTTTTACTGCAGGCATTCACGACCCTGCTTCCGCAGGAAAGTAAAGTCTACAAAAACCCGCCTTGGGTAGCCCGGCTAAAAGAGCTGCTGCACGATAATTACCAGGACACGTTGCCGCTAAAAGCGCTGGCTGCCGAAGTGAACATCCACCCGGTGCATTTGTCCAGGGATTTTCCGAAGTACTTCAACTGCAGCCTCGGCGACTATATCCGGAAAGTCAGAACAGAAAAGTCTTTTTCCTTTTTCTATGACAAAGAGCGCTCCCTGACCGAAATCGCGCTGCAGTGCGGCTTTTCAGATCAAAGCCATTTCACCCGCAGTTTCAAGGCACTGAACGGGCTCACACCGTCTGCTTTCCGGAAGATCATGCTGGAACGTTAATTTCATTCTATTTTCAGCGTGCTGTCTGCTGTAATTTTGCAGCTTCCAAAACGAAAAATCTATGAAAAGACGTCTTCTACTTTTCCTGCTGCTCGCTGCTATACCTGCTGCTGTTTTCGCACAAAGCCCGGCCAATTTAAACGACGGTATATCGGTGGCCGCGCCAAAAGCAGTGCGGGTAAACGCCGAAAAGCTAGCCGCCCTCGACAGCGCCATCAGCAGCGATAAATTCAAGAACATCACCAGTGTGCTGATCGCCAGAAACGGGCAGCTGGTCTACGAGCAATATTACCAGGGTTTTGCCGACAGCTCGCTGCACGACACCCGCTCTGCCACCAAAAGCATCACCGGACTTTTGATCGGGCTGGCGATCGACAACAAAATGATCCCTTCTGAAAAGACCACGGTCACGCGCTACTTCAAAGACAAGAAGCCTTTCCAGAACCCCGACCCCCGGAAAGACAAGATCACCATTGAGGACTTGCTGACAATGAGTTCGCTGCTGGAATGTGATGACGACAACCAATACTCGCGAGGCAATGAGGAGCGGATGTACCTGATCGAAGACTACTACCGCTTTTACCTGGACTTGCCTGTGAGAGGCTATGCCGGCTTTGCCAAAAAGCCCGAAGATTCGCCTTATGGTCGAAGCTTCAGTTACTGCACGGCAGGCACCGTACTATTGGGTGGGGTATTGGAACGAAGCACCAACATGAAGGTTGATGCCTTTGCCAGACAGTACCTCTTCGAGCCCCTGGGAATTACGCGGGCAAACTGGCAGATAACCCCCATGGGCACCCCCATGACCGGCGGCGGACTGGGCTTAAGAAGCCGTGACTTGTTGAAGCTGGCCATATTACTGCAGCAGGGTGGCCAATGGAACGGCAAGCAGGTTATTTCCAGCAGTTGGGTCAAAAAGTCAACCGCCACGCAGGCGCACGTGCGGGAGTTTAACGGGCAGAACTACGACTACGGCTACTTGCTTTGGAAGCAGCAGTTTGGGCAGGACAAAAAGTACGCCGCCTACTACATGTCCGGCAACGGCGGTAGCAAAATCGCCGTGATCCCCGAGCTTGACCTGGCCATTGTCATCACCAGCACGCTTTACGGAAGCTTCCAGGGCCACTTGCAGACAGAGAAGATCCTCTCGGATTATATAGTGGCGGCTGTGGGGGAGTAGGGGGTAGTGACGCCATGTAAGCCATAGAACCAAGAAGTGCGCCATACCTATTTTTTACAAATCTGGTCCAATAATACCTGTTTTTCACAGGCTATAGCCTTTGTTGTTTACTTCCTGGATCGTGACGGAGGTATTGTCCTTCTTATTCGCATGGAGCACCTTTTTGCTTTCTTTCTGGGCAGGCAGTTTGTTGTGCATCAGCCAGTAGGCATACGTAGCCGGAGCGGAGGTATAAGCAACTGCTCTAGCAGGAGAGGGATTGCTGTGGTGTGTTTTGCTAAATTAAGAGCGCTACTTTCTTTCTGCAGCCGTTACTGGAGGCTGCGGGGGTGGCACAACATTCTTAATAGGCTTTGTAGATTTCAGGTAGGCGAAAACGGCCCTTAATTCCTCGTCCGTCATATTTTTGTACATGTCCCAAGGCATTGGTGGCAACAGCATGCGCGAAGATTCCAGCCCCTTGTGCTTGCCTTGCCTGATCGCTGTGAAAAAATGCTTTTCGGTCCAGTTGCCTATACCGGTCTCATCTGAAGTTAAGTTGGCAGCGTAAGAAATTCCCCAGGGTCCCACCCAGGCGGTCAGCGTCTGTGTTACCACCAGGCCTTTCTTTTCCACCTCTTCACGGTTTACATCAGGAGGCGGCAAAGAAGCCGGATGACCGGACAATGCTCTGGAGAAGTCCATTTCTATACCTTTGTCTGTCATCTTTTTAGGCGTATGGCAATCGTGGCAGGCGGCAATCGTGACCAGGTGCTCCCCCAGTTTAAGCTGTTCTTTATCTTCTTGCAGCATGGTGTCAAAGCTAGCCTGCTTTGTATCAGGGTGCCCTTTCGAAAACGGTGAAAGAAACAAGATGAACGAGAAGATAACCAGGGAGGTAATAACCAGTATAGTTTTCATAGCTGTAAGGTTTTGTGTTGAAATTCGTATGTAAACTGCCTTACCTAATTTACCTATTATCCGGAAGAAGTAGAATCAATAGAGGTATTACCTAGTGAACTGATTAGTGTTTGATGTTAAGGGAAAGATTTCAATGATGAATCATTATTTCCAGGCAGAAAGCATAACTGAAAGCTTAGGGTAGCATATATTTACAAAACTTGCCTTTCAACCCCTTCTCCATAGACCTTCCCGTTCGGGAAATCATACCTGCCGTCAGAGAACACCTTTCGGCGCTATATTTATACCCAAGGTACACCTTCTTTTCACGCTACTCTAACTTTGCGTGCTAATGTCAAAACCACATAATGTAACTTAACTCGTAGCATGGTATACCTGCAGGCATATTAAAACGAGTATTATGCCACATTATAGTGTGATTTTAAGCGTATTCGGCGTATTTATCATCCTATTTTATGCGTAAATCACATTGTAATGTGATAATTGATTAAAAATGCCTATTTTTGTAATGTTATACATGTCAAATCACATTATAATGTTGGCTCAGGAACTTGGAAATCAGATTAAACGCCGCCGTGACATGCTGCATATCACGCAGCCTGATTTGGCAGAATTGGCTGATATCAATGTTAATACCCTATATCGGATTGAAACAGGAAAAGCCAATCCGACCCTTAAGGTCTTACATAAGTTGGCAGAAGTGCTTGGTATGGAGATAAAGCTGGAAGTAAAGAAACCTAACCTTTAAGCGATGCGGCAAGCGGAAGTTTATAGAAACGGTACTTTAGCAGGAGTACTCTCCCAATACCCAGACAAGCATTATGAATTCAGGTATACAGATGAGTGGTTTCAAAACAGTGCACTGCCTGCCATCAGCCTGACCCTACCCAAAACGCAGCAGGTATACCAGTCCAGTTATTTGTTTCCTTTCTTCTTCAACATGCTTTCGGAAGGCGTAAACCGTCAGCTGCAGACCCGTCAGCTCAGGATAGATGAAAAGGACTATTTCGGTCTGCTCCTAGCCACTGCCGGCGCCGATACCATCGGGGCTGTAACCGTTAAACCGTTAGCTTCATTTTAAATGGCTATACCTGAAATTTCAGTATGTCCAGGTACTTTGGCAGCAGGCTTCCATGCCTACAGTCGTACCTGCCTGGTGCGTGTTTTTGGTGGTAAGAAAGTAAGTCATGTGCTACCCTATAAAACCCCGCAGAAAAGCGAAGAAGATGCGGAAAAGTTTATGGAGAACCGAAAGCGTATCTCTATTTCGGGCGTGCAGGAGAAGCTATCGCTGGTACTGGACAAAAACAAGCTACGGCTGACACAACCAGGCGAGCAGGGTACTTACATACTAAAACCCATTCCCCGTGACCTTCGAAAGGTACAACAGGTGCCTGCCAATGAGCATCTAACCATGCAAATCGCACGGCAGGTATACGGTATACAGATCGCTGAAAATGCACTGATATTTTTCCAAACCGGAGAGCCCGCCTACATCACCAAACGCTTCGATGTGAAGCCGGACGGAAGTAAATATGCTATAGAAGATTTCGCCTCCCTAGCCGGTAGAACATCCGAGACAGCTGGCCCTGATTTTAAGTACGAATATACTTATGAAGCCTTGGCTGCATTGGTCAAACGCTACGTAGCAGCTTATGCTGTGGAGTTGGAAAAGCTTTTCTCGCTGATAATGTTCAATTACCTGTTCTCTAATGGAGATGCACACCTAAAGAATTTCAGCCTCATCGAAACACCGAATGGCGACTTTGTGCTGAGTCCTGCCTATGACCTGATTGCTACCCGAATTCACGTGGATGATTCATACTTTGCTCTAAAGGGGGGGCTTTTTGAAGACGAGTACGAAACCAGTAGCTTCAGAGCAAACGGCTACTACGCCTACGACGATTTTTTCGAGTTCGGACTGCGTATCGGTATCAAAGAGTCCAGAATCATCAAGCTCTTAAATTTATATCGGGAAGAGAAGGAAGCCGTACACAACTTAGTAGCACGAAGCTTTCTTGATAGCGAAACAAAAACCCTATACCTGAAGCAGTATCAGACCAACCTCAAGGCACTTAACTATTCATACAGACAGTTGATTTGAGGGGCTCCCACATCAACTCATAACTCATAACTTTAAACTTGATTTTCGATCCATTTACCATAGACCTCCCCGTTCGGGAAATCATACCTGCCGTTAGAGAACACCTTTCTGCGCAGAATACCCTGATCGTAAACGCCCCTCCCGGAGCCGGTAAAAGCACCTTGCTGCCGCTGGCGATACTCGGTGAGCCTTGGCTAAAAGATCAGAAGATCATCATGCTGGAGCCGCGGCGCCTGGCGGCCAAAACCATTGCCGAGCGACTGGCGCAACTGCTGGGCGAGGAGGTAGGCCAGACCGTCGGTTACCGCATCCGGTTTGAGAATCGCATTTCGGACAAGACCCGCATCGAGGTCGTGACCGAAGGCATCCTCACCCGCATGATCCACAGCGACCGCTCGCTCACAGGTATAGGCATCGTGATTTTCGACGAGTTTCACGAGCGCAGCATCCACGCCGATGTGGCCATGGCCCTGAGTAGGGAGGCACAGCATACCTTGCGCCCCGACCTTCGCATTCTGGTGATGTCGGCCACGCTGGATATGCCGCAGCTGACGAGTCTGCTCAAGGCGCCGGCCGTGCAAAGCATGGGGCGGCAGTACCCGATCAACACGATCTATACCGGCGATGCCGACGACCGCATGCTGCCCGAAATGACAGCCCGTGTAGTACAGCAGGCAGCCAAAGAGCAGGAGGGAGATATCCTCGTGTTCCTGCCCGGCGAAAACGACATCCGCAAAGTGGAAATACTTTTGCGCAAACAACTGCGTGGAGTGCAGATTCATCCACTATTTGGCATGCTGCCCTTCGGCAAGCAATACGCCGCTATCATGCCCGACCGTGAAGCCAGGCGCAAAGTGGTGCTGGCCACCAGCATCGCCGAGACCAGCTTAACCATAGAAGGCGTGTCGGTGGTGGTGGATACGGGCTTCGGCAAAACGTCCCGCTTCGACCCGAAATCCGGTTTGTCCCGCCTCGAAACAGCGCGCATTTCCAAAGACGCCGCCGACCAGCGTGCCGGTCGCGCCGGTCGTTTGGGCCCGGGCACGGCTTACCGCATGTGGAGTAAAACCACGCAGGAGCGCATGTCCCCGCACCGCACGCCCGAGATCATGGAAGCCGACCTGGCCAACCTGGTGCTCGACATGGCCCAGTGGGGCATCATGGACATCCGCAGCCTGACCTGGCTCAACCCGCCGCCCCGTGCCGCCCTGCAATACGCCACCGAGATGCTGCACCAGCTGCAGGCGCTGGAGAACGGGCGCATCACGGAGCACGGCAAGAAAATGCACGCGCTGCCTTGTCACCCGCGTATCGCCCACATGCTGCTCAAAGCCGAGGAAACCGACCAGGTAGCACTGGCCAGCGATATTGCCGCTATCCTGGAAGAGCGTGATCCGCTGGACCGAAACGCCGGCATCGACATTAACTTAAGAATAGAAGCCCTCCGCAGGTATAGGCGGGAGCAGGGGCAAGGCAAGCGATTTGCCAAGATCGAGAAGATCGCCCGTTCGTACCGCCAGCTGTTCAGCATAGAGCCCGAGAACAGTAATTTCGACGACTACGAAACCGGCGTGCTGCTCACGCATTGCTACCCGGAGCGCATCGCCTACGCCCGTCCCGGCAACAACGCCCAGTTTCAGCTGGCCAGCGGGCAATATGCCTCCGCCGGTCACCGCGACGACCTGGCGCACGAGCCCTGGCTGGCCATTGCCCACCTGCATGCCGGTACGGGCGACAATCCGGGTCGCATCTTCCTGGCCTCGCCGCTCAATCCGCGTGACCTGGCCCCGCTCGTGAAGCAAAAGGAGGTATACCACTGGGACGTGAACGACGGCGAGCTCACTGCCTCCATGGACACCCGCATCGGCAGCATCGTGCTGCAAAGCAAACCGCTGCCAGCACCCGACGAAAAGCACCGCGTACCAGCCATGTCCGAAGCCATCAAACAGGAGGGAGAGCACTTGCTGGACTTCAACTTCGAAGTCAGGCAATGGCAAAACCGTGTGCTGAGTTTAAGAAAGTGGCGCCCCTCCGAGTTCTGGCCCGACGTGAGCACCAGCACCTTGCTGATGACCAACTGGGACTGGCTGAAGTCCTACCTCTTCGACATTGAACACCCCGACGAACTAATGGAACTGGAGCTCTTACCGATTCTGGAAGCCAAATACCTGAACGATGAACAGCGTGCCCGACTGGAGGTGCTGGCCCCCTCCAGCATCCCCTTGCCGGATGGTTCAGATATTGACCTGTATTATCACGCCGATGGCAGTCAGCCGAAGCTTGAGATCCGGCTGCAGGATGTGCTGGATTGGGAAGAAAGCCCGACTGTAGACGAAGGTGAGATGACGGTAGAGTTGGCCCTGCTCAGCCCAGAGCTAAAGCAGATCACGACTGTGTCGGATCTGGCGAGTTTCTGGAAAGGAAACTACCGCGTGATCAAAAGGCAGTTGGAGGTAGTGTTTCCGGAGGTTAATTGGGAGAGAGAATCGTAGGGACAGGTCGCGACCTGTCCGCACGCATTGTGATCGGTCGCTGTGATTTGCATGGCATCTCCGGTTTACCATCATATAGCTTCATATAAAAATTACCTGTGCACGATTCGGACAGGTCGCGACCTGTCCCTACAAACCACATGTACACCCTGCAAACTTGATATACCCCATAACAAAAGAGACGCCCCCATAGCGTCTCTTTTTCGTTTTCTATACCTCTTATCTCTATCTCTACACCGCTTTCAATTCTCTTTGATCTAGTGCTTCCGGTTCGTCAGCGCCGATCGCTTTGTTCCAGTCACTGGCATTCTTTATACCTAGTTTCTCCGGATCAAAGCTTGGGTCGAGGCCGGCTTTGCGCTGGGCCAGGTAATCTTGCAAGGTGCGTAAGGCAGGTTTGCGCAGCAGGAAGATGGCGATCACGTTGAGCCACGCCATGATGCCCACGCCGATATCACCCAGCATCCAGGCGGATTCTGCTGTCTTCACTGAGCCATAGAAGGTAGCGGCAAGTATAAACAGGCGAAGTGCCCAGAGCATCCACTGTTGGTTTTTGGTGTTGAGGTAGCTCAGGTTGGTTTCGGCAATGTAGTAGTAGGCCATGATGGTGGTGAAGGCAAAGAAAAACAGCGAAATGGCGATAAAGCCGCTACCCAGCGCAGGGAAGTGGGAGCTCACAGCCAACTGCGTATACTCTGGTCCGAATGGCACACCCGGCAGGTTTTCTACCAGAAAGCCTCCTTCCGGATTCACCACATTATATTGTCCCGTAAACAGGATCATGAAGGCCGTAGCCGTACAAACAAAAAGCGTATCCACGTAAACAGAGAAGGCCTGCACCAGGCCCTGCTTGGCAGGATGGCTAACCTCCGCAGCTGCAGCCGCATGTGGCGCGGTACCCTGGCCTGCTTCATTGGAGTAGATGCCACGCTTCACACCCCACGAAATGGCCATGCCAAACACACCGGCAAAAGCAGGCTCCAGGTCAAATGCAGAACTGATGATAAGGCTAAATACGGCAGGAACCTCCGAAATATTCATCAGAATGATCACAACCGACATCAGGATATAAGCGCCCGCCATAAACGGGACCACCACCTGCGCCACGTTGCCGATGCGCTTCACGCCTCCTATGATAATAAGGGCCAGCAGCAAGGTAACGGCTCCACCGGTATAGGCAACCGGTATCTGGAAGGCATTGCTGATACCGGAGGCAATGCTATTGCTCTGCACGCCCGGCAGGAACAGGGCCATGCTGATAATGGTCGCGACTGCAAATAGCACCGCATACCATTTCACGCCAAGTCCTTTTTCGATGTAGAATGCCGGACCACCTCTGTACTGGCCATTTTTTACCTGCTTATAGATCTGGCCCAATGTAGCTTCTATAAAGGCAGAAGAACTACCCAGGAAGGCGATCACCCACATCCAGAATACAGCGCCCGGCCCACCCATGGCAATGGCCGTGGCTACACCGGCAATATTACCCGTGCCCACACGGCCGGCAATGGCCACGGTAAAGGCCTGAAAAGAACTGATGCCTTTGTTAGAGGACTGCCCCCGGAAGAGCAGGCGCAGCATTTCGCGGAGGTAGCGAATCTGCAGGAATTTGGTGGCAATGGAGAAGTATACACCTGCCCCAAGGCAAAGTATGATAAGTGCATTGCTCCAGACGATGTCGTTTACCGAGCTGATGAAATTTTCCATGGAGAGAAGGTGGGCTTTAATCTTGTCAAGTATAGTTTGAAACCCTGTTTTTATATAACGAAAGGTTTCTGCACTTTAAATTAGACAGAAATTTTCAGAAGTGAAGAGTTTACCCAGGCTTATTCTTTCCGGCGCAAGTAGGTTTTAAGTAGAATTGGCTGAATGTAAGGGCGAAAGCAGCTCCCCGTGCTGATCGATTTACCAAATAAAAAAGAGCCTAAGCCAAAGCCCAGACTCCCTTCTGACAATCATTGTGTAATAAAGCGTTGTAGAAAACAGCTATACCTAGGGCCTCAAACCCAGACTTACCTTTCCAAGCGGAAGAACTTTCTGGAGATCGGGATCAGCATAGCGCCGGCCAGGGCGAAGGTCACAAAAGCGAACTTGAGGTTGAAGGCGTGGGCCAGGTAACCGATGAGCGGCGGGCCCATGAGCATACCCACAATGCCGAACGTCACGATCATGGAGATGGCGATGCCTGTAGAATACTTTTTGGAAGCGCCCGCCAGTGTGTAGGTCATCGGTATAACCGAAGCGGTGCCGAAACCTACCAGTGAGAAGCCGATCATGGCTGGCCAGAAACTCGGGAACAGAATGGCCAGTGCTATACCTGAGAAAATAAGGCTGGCACTGAGCACATAGGTTTTCTCCATCCCGATCTTCTCGATGATCCGATCTGAAACAAACCGCGAAAGCGCCATAAACGACATAAAGATGAGGTAGCCTGCGGTGAAAACCTCTTCGCCCACCACCTGCTGGAAGTAAATACCGCTCCAGTCGAACATGCCGCCTTCGCACACGGCTGCAAAAAACACGAGCAGCCCCAGGTATAGAATGTAGGGGTCGGGTCTGCCAAGCGTGAGCTTATTACCCGTTGTGGAGCGGTCGTTGCGCAGCAGGTAGGGGAAGGCTCCCAGTACAATGAGCGTCGTAGTTATAGAAACGGCTACCAGGTGCGGCACGATTGATATGCCGAACGACACCAGCAGTGTGGTAAAGCCTACGCCAAAAATGCCACCTGTGCTCCAGAGACCATGGAAAGCCCCGTTTATTTTGCGGTCGTAGAGTTTCTGCAGCGTAATGGCCTGGGTGTTGATGGCAATGTTAAACACGCGCATACTCAGCGAGAACAGGAATAAGGCCACCACCAGGGCAAATGGTGTGGCGGCAATTCCAATCAGTGAGAGCGATGCAGCATTCAAGACCATGGCCACTATCAGAGGAAAACGGCTGTCGAACCTGGTAACAAGCCAGCTCGACAAAGGCAAGCCGATCAGTGAGCTCACTGGCATGGTGAGCAGGATGCTGCCCAGTTCAGCCTCGTTCAGGTGCAGCTTGGAAACGATAGTGGGGATGCGGGAAGCCCAGCTTGAAAAGTTAAAGCCGGAAAGAAAGAAAAAAAGACTAAGCGAAAGCCGGTTCGTGGTGATAGAATGCATTGCGGTAAAATAAAGACGCAAGTTGCTAAAAAGTAAAGCCTTTAGATACGTTTATTATTTCTTTTCAATGGAGGGTACTTGCAAGTTCAGTCGTTTTTCTGTTGAACAGATCAGTATGCAATCCTTAGAGCCCCATTAGCCTGGTTCATCTTTATGCTAAAATGATCGGGGCTTTGGAAGGAGGATCTATACCTGAACTGGGACTTTGGGATAGCCTGGTGAAACTCAAAACATTAACAAATCTTGCCAGGAAAGAGTACATGTTATTGTTGGCAGGAAAATGCAACACCTTCCGGCACTGATTCACTTTAGCAACCATACGTCACAGAAAAAAACAAAAGAAGGATGATTCAGAAAACATACCTGAAAACAAAAGACCAGTGTAAAGTTAAATTCACGATCAGCATCGAAAATGCGGATAGAGTGGAGATCCTTGGCCTGAATAACGACTGGAACACACCGATCAAAATGAGCAAGAAAAAAGGCGGTGTATTTGAGTGTGTGCAGACACTACCGCGCCATACCCAGCACGAATTCAAATACCTGGTAAACGGCACCGACTGGCGCAACGATCCGGATGCTGATGGGGAGGCGCCCAACGAGTATGGCGGCACCAACACCTTACTAGTGCTCTAGTCGCCGTTCTCTGCGACAGTAGCTGCCTTCATTTAATTGCTTATACCTGAGATGTAGGAGGCTATTTCCTGCTCTTTTTCCTGCATGTGCTCGTAAGCAAACTTCTGCAGCACATCGCAGGAAACTTTGTCGACAACCCCGATAATCCGCGCTTCGCTGATCACCTCCTGGTTCCAGTCAGAGGCGATGACCATGATGGCCTGCCCGTTGTATGGACTGAGGTCCAGCAGGTCGGCAGTCAAGTTAGGAGATGGCCATTTGCCTGCTGCCAGGCTATACACGCCTGGTTCCCAGCGGGGTGGGTCATTTTTAAGATCCGGCACTGGCTTAAAATAGCCTTCATCCACAGGCCCTATAAAAAGAACGTTCGCTTTGCTGAGCGTAGGCGGTACGAGCATCTTGGGGTCGGGCAGTACAGTGCCGGCTTCTTCCAGCGTATCTTCAGGTTCATCCATGCCTATACATACTACCACAAATAGCAGATAGTTGCCCTGCGCCATTTAGGGCCAACATAAGGAGGAAAGGAGCGTAAAGCTAAGCTGTTCATTTCGCTCACCTGACTGGCAAAATTTCTTATGAAAGACAGTCGGTTGGTCATTTAATCTCCTTCTGCTATGGAAAAAGAAAATCCCCCATTACCACCGCTGCAACCAGTCACGCTCCGCATCAACGGCAAAGAACGGCGCCTGGAGCTGGCTCCCTGGACTTCCCTGCTCGACGCTTTGCGGGAGCACCTGCACCTGACCGGCACCAAAAAAGGTTGCGACCACGGCCAGTGCGGTGCCTGCACCGTGCTTGTCGATGGCAAGCGTATCAACTCCTGCCTGACCCTGGCCATGATGCAGGAAGACAAAGAGATCACAACGGTCGAAGGACTGGCCAAAGACGGCGAACTGCATCCGGTACAGCAGGCCTTCATCGACAACGATGCGTTCCAGTGCGGTTACTGCACGCCGGGGCAGATCTGTTCGGTGATCGGGCTGGTGAACGAAGGAAAAGCCAAAACGATGGATGATATACGCGACCTGATGAGCGGAAATGTGTGCCGTTGCGGTGCCTATGTGAACATCGTAAAAGTGGTGCAGGAAGCACTGGAAAGGAGTGAGGCCAGATGAGACCATTTACCTATACCCGGGCCACGGATGTGAGCAGCGCCGTGCAGGAAATCACCAGACATGAAAAGGCCAAATTTGTAGCAGGCGGCACCAATCTGCTCGACCTGATGAAGATCGATGTGATGGCCCCGCAGCACCTGGTGGACATCACCCGCATTGCCCTTAACACCATTGAAGAAACAGCAGACGGCGGTTTGCGGCTGGGTGCGCTGGTCACGAATAACGGTACCGCCTACCACGAGCAGGTAGAGAAGCGCTATCCGTTGCTCTCACACGCAATACTGGCAGGCGCGACCGGGCAGCTGCGCAACATGGCCACCGACGGCGGCAACCTCCTGCAGCGCACCCGCTGCTATTACTTCTACGACACCCAAACGCCTTGCAACAAGCGGGAACCCGGCTCTGGCTGTTCCGCCATAAAAGGTTATAACCGCGACCTGGCCATATTGGGTACAAGCGAGCACTGCATTGCTACCCATCCGTCGGATATGTGTGTGGCCCTGGCTGCGCTGGAGGCAAGCATCAACGTAACCGGACCAAAGGGTGAGCGAACCATCCCTATTGCCGACTTCCACCGCCTTCCCGGCGATACTCCCCACATTGACACCAACCTGCAGGAGGACGAGATCATCACCTCCATCGACCTGCCGGCTAAAGGCTTTGCGGAGCACTATACCTACCTCAAACTCCGCGACCGCGCCTCCTATGCCTTTGCCATCGTATCAGTAGCCGCTGCCCTGGACATGGACGGCGACACGATCAAAGAAGCCCGCATTGCCCTGGGTGGCGTGGCGCATAAGCCCTGGCGAAAACCAGAGGCCGAAGCTATGCTACAGGGTCAACAGGCGACACGTGAGAACTTCCGCAAAGTGGCAGAGGCTTACCTGGAAGGAGCGAAGGGTTACGGCGATAATGATTTTAAAATAGAGCTGGCGAAGCGGGCCATTGTGCGGGCGCTGGAGCAGGCTTTTAACAAGGAGGGTGCAGCATGAAAACAGATCAGATAGGAAAAGAAAGAAACCGGGTAGACGGCAAAGCTAAGGTAACCGGCAAAGCAAAGTATGCGGCAGAGTTTTCGGCAGAGAACCTGGCTTATGGTGTAGTAGTGAGCAGCGGCATTGCCAAAGGCAAGATCAAAAGCATTGATGCCAGCAAAGCCCTGGCGCTGGATGGCGTACTGCAGGTATTCACGCACGAAAACCGCCCCGGCTACATGTGGCTTGACAAAAACTACAAAGACGATGATGCACCTCCGGGTTCCCCTTTCCGTCCGCTTTACGACAACGAGATTCTATTCAGCATGCAACCCATTGCCCTGGTGGTGGCCGAGACCTTTGAACTGGCAAGGTATGCGGCCATACTGGTAGAAGTGGCCTACGAAACAGCCGAACACGACACCGACTTTGATGCTAACCTCGAGCAGGCATATGAACCGAAAGAGTACAAAGCTTCAGAACCACCCAAGCCCCGGGGCGATGTAGACAAAGCACTGGCTGAGGCAAGTGCCCGCATCGAACAAACCTATACCCATCCGGCCGAGCACCATAACCCGATGGAGATGCATGCGAGTACGGCCGTGTGGGAAGGGGACGGGAAACTCACAGTATATGACAAGATACAGGGCGTACAGAACAGCCAGCAGTACATTGCCAGCGCCTTTGGTATGTCGCAGGATGAGGTGCGGGTGATCTCTCCTTTTGTGGGAGGAGCTTTTGGTTCGGGTTTGCGTCCGCAGTACCAGCTTTTCCTGGCTGTGTTGGCAGCCCGTGAACTGCAGCGCTCGGTGCGGGTGGTCATGACGCGTCAGCAGATGTTCTCGTTTGGCCACCGCCCCAAAACGCTGCAGCGCTTTAAACTGGGTGCCGATGCCGATGGGAAACTACAAGCGCTACAGCAGGAGGTATACGGCGAAACCTCCCGTTTCGAAGACTATAGCGAAGACGTCGTGCTCTGGCCAGGTGTGCTCTACCCATGCGATAACACCAAGCTGACGCACAAACTGGTAGGCTTGGACGTTTATACCCCGCTCGACATGCGGGCACCGGGTGGTACCACCGGTATCTTCGCGCTGGAGTGCGCCATTGATGAACTGGCTTACAAAGCAGGTATAGATCCGCTGGAGTTCCGAAAGAAAAACTACTCCGAGAAAGACCAGAACGAAGACAAGCCTTTTTCGAGCAAAGAACTGCGGGAATGCTATCGGCAGGGAGCCGAGAAATTCGGTTGGTCGAAACGCAAGATGGAGCCACGCTCTATGAAAGACGGTCACCAACTGATCGGCTGGGGAATGGCGCAGGGTGCCTGGGAAGCCAATCAAGCCGAGGCCAGTGCCAAGGCCGTCCTGAGCAAAGAAGGTAAGCTCACCGTGAGCAGCGCCACCGCAGACATTGGTACCGGTACCTACACCGTCATGACCCAGATCGCAGCTGAGACACTGGGTTTACTATTGGAGGATGTAACGTTCAAGCTGGGAGATTCTAATCTGCCGAAAGCGCCTTTGGAAGGTGGCTCAAAGACTGTTGCTACAGTAGGTTCCGCCGTGAAAAAGGCCTGCGAACAGGTACAGGAAAAACTGCTGAAGCTGGCCCAACAGCAGCCCGATTCGCCACTGGCAGAAGCAAAGTTAGGAGATGTGGACTTCTCAGAGGGGCGGATCAGCTTGAAGCGAGATGCCTCTAAAAGTGTGCAGTTGCAGGATCTGTTGCAGCAAAGCGATAACGGCAGCCTGGAAGGAGAGGTCTCCACCAAGCCATCCGATGAATCGAAGGAATACGCCCGCTACGCGCACTCTGCCGTATTCGCCGAAGTGAAAGTAGACGAAGACCTGGGCACTGTGAAGGTCACGCGGCTGGTAACCGCTGTAGCCGGTGGCCGCATCGTCAACCCCAAAACCGCCCGCAGCCAGATATTAGGCGGCATGGTCTGGGGCATGGGCGTCGCCCTGCACGAGCACACCGTCATGGACAACCACCTCGGCCGCTTCATCAACCACGACCTCGACAAATACCATGTACCGGTTAATGCCGACGTGCAGGAAATGGAGGTGATCTTTGTAGAGGAGAAGGATGAAGTGGTGAATCCACTGGGCGTGAAGGGGCTTGGTGAGATCGGGGTAGTCGGTGTAGCACCGGCTATCGCCAATGCGATCTTTCATGCTACTGGGAAAAGGGTAAGGGAGTTACCGATTACGATGGATAAGTTGTTGTGATTTTTTTTTTGCCTGACCGTCGGGCCTTTGTTTATGGCGCGAGCGTCCTCGCTCGTGTCTACTATGGTGGGGCCTCTGGCCCCTGTGCCCCAAGTATAAGTATAGCTGCGGCAGTTGCAGGTATAGCTAATGATACTGTTTCATAGCTTGCCTTGGCCAGGCGGGCCTTACTTTTTTCCTTGATGAAAAAAGTAAGCAAAAAAATCAAGACGCTCCAAACTCGCTGAACGCTCGAACAGTGGAGCGTCGAAGGGTGCACTTGGCACCAGTATTTGCTGCGTAGGTTGCTGAGAGTTACTCTGCAATGCGTGCCAGTGGTCTGTGTAGTTTGATACAGGGCTTATACTTTAAAATAGTAGCGGCCGAAGATTCCCCTCTTGGAAGGCGGGGCTGTTAAGTTCTGTTAGTAAGTATCCCCTTGAGGGGATTATAGGGGTGTAAACTCGGTGCTAAATTGCCATTAGCGTACATGTTTACGATTTATCCGCAGCTCCAACACCCCTCTGAGAGCTTCGCTCGCAAGTTTCGACTCGCGTCTCTCTTGTCCTCAAGGGGAGAAATTGCTAGAACTTAACAGCCTTACCCTGCAAAGGGTAAGGCCGGACGACAATCATGCACCAAAATCCTGTAAATCCATAAATCCTGAAAATCCTGATTCAGACAAGAAGCCCCATTAAACCAAAACCCTCCAAAAAAGTCTCAAATTTCGTAACTTGTAAGCTTCAAGAGCACTTTATTAACACATGAAAGAACTGCAGGATATCGTAGGGGCGTATGAAGCTGCGCGGCAGGAGGGGAAGCAGGTGGCATTGGCGACGGTGGTGCAGGTGCAGGGTTCTTCTTACAGGCGTCCGGGTGCGCGTATGTTGGTGACAGAAGATGGCCAACTGACCGGTGCGATCAGCGGGGGCTGCCTCGAAGGCGATGCGCTACGCAAAGCCCGACTCGTGATGCACGAGCAGCAATCCATGCTGGTGACTTATGATACCACCGATGAAGACGATGCGCAACTGGGCGTAGGCCTGGGGTGCAACGGTATTATCCAGATCCTGATCGAGCCGATTAATCCGGAAGATCCGGCAAATTCAATCGCTTTCTTTCAAGCTTTTCTGAGCAGTCGACAGGCGGCGGTGATCGTGACGCTTTTCTCGTTGGAGAATCGCACGAGTTTGCAGCCAGGTACCTGTTTGTTTATACCTGAGAAAGGAGCTGTGGCCGGAACATGCACGGATGCCATGCTACAGGAAGCCCTGCTGAGCGATGCACAACATGTGCTGGTGCAGCGGCAGTCAATCACTAAGACTTATATGACCGATGAAAGTTCATTGACAGGCTTTGTGGAACTGCTGCAACCGGCTGTATCACTGGTGGTAGTAGGGGCCGGTAATGATGCTGTCCCTTTGGTAAACATGGCGGCGATATTGGGCTGGCAGGTGACGGTTGTGGACGGTCGTGCGAACTATGCCAAGGCTAGTCGTTTTCCGGCTGCGCAGCAGGTACTTGTGGCAAAGCCGGAGCAGGTACTGACGCAGATTATACCTGACGAACAAACGGTTTTCGTGCTGATGACGCACAACTATAACTATGATCTTGCCATGCTGCGCCAGCTAATGCCCCTGGCTATACCTTATATCGGTTCACTGGGTCCCCAAAAGAAACTGGAGCGTATGCTGGCAGAACTGCAGGACGAGGGGATGGAGATAAGCGAGGAGATGCGGCAGCGGGTATACGGTCCGACGGGGCTGGAGATCGGAGCCGAAACTTCCGAGGAGATCGCCTTATCGATTCTGGCTGAGGTCAAGGCGGCGCTGGCGAATAAGACCGGTGGATTCCTGCGTGATAAACCGGGTGCTATTCATGATCGTGGCCTGGAAAATCTGGAACTGGGTAAACAGACAAGCGTATCCGGATGTTTTCTGTAAGCGGACTGGTCATACTGGCCGCTGGTGCTTCCACACGGTTAGGACAGCCAAAGCAGCTGCTGCACTACCAGGGCAAGAGCCTTTTGCAACGTGCTGCGCAGGTGGCTGCGGAAGCTGGTTTTTCGCCTGTGGTCGTGGTATTGGGAGCGCATGCAGAAAAACTTATCCCTGAACTTACCGACTTGCCTGTTACAACTGTGCAGAACCCGGACTGGCAGGAGGGAATGGCATCTTCTATTCGTGTAGGGCTACAGGAACTATTGAAATTAAAACCTACGCTGGACGACGTTACCTTTATGGTGTGCGACCAGCCTTTTGTGGATGCTGCTGTGCTGAAGCGATTGCTGCAGGCGAAGCAGGATGACCGGAGCGGCATTATCGCCAGCGCCTACCAGGGAACAATGGGTACACCAGTACTTTTTGACAAGTTTTACTTTCCAGAGCTACTGGCACTGGAGGGGCAGGAGGGAGCCAAGAAGATCATACTGAAACATCCGTCAGCGGTCAGTTCCCTGCGCTTTGAGGCTGGTGCTATCGACATTGACACAGCAGCAGACTACGCGGCACTGTTACAGACAGATTTGCCTGAATAACTTGATTTAAAGCGGGGGTGCTTATTTCCCGCACCATATAATTTCCTAACTTAGAGTTCAAAATTTCAGATTATAAAGATGGCGACATACAAACTGCAAATCAATGGCCGAAGCTATGAGGTCGATGTAGAGCCGGACACCCCGCTGCTGTGGGTGCTGCGCGACAACCTGGGACTGGTAGGCACCAAGTATGGCTGTGGCATCGCGCAGTGCGGCGCCTGTACCGTGCATGTTAACGGAAACGCGATGCGCTCCTGCGTGTACCCGGTTTCTGCCGCTGCTACTGCCAAAATCACCACGATTGAAGGCTTGTCAGAGGCGGGCGACCATCCGGTGCAGCTGGCCTGGGACGAGGTGGATGTGGCCCAGTGCGGCTACTGCCAGGCTGGTCAGATCATGACGGCTACCGCCCTGCTCAACAAGAACCAAAAGCCAAGTGCTGAGGAGATCGACAATGCCATGAACGGCAACATCTGCCGTTGCGGTACCTACCACCGTATTCGGGAAGCAGTTGCATTAGCCGCCACTAAACTCAAATAAGCCATGTCAGAAATAACACAGGAAAGCAGACGCAATTTCATGAAGCTGTTCGCCGTGGCAGGTGGCGGTCTTGTATTGGGTTTCAACTCGACCAGCTCTATTGCTTCAGGTCTGGGCCTGATCGATGGATCGAACCTGCCGGCAGCTGCCATCGATTTCAACAGCTATCTTTCCATTTCCCCGGATAACATCATCACCATCCTGTCGCCGAACCCGGAACTGGGACAGAACATCAAGACCTCTTTCCCGATGATCGTGGCAGAGGAACTGGATGCCGACTGGACCAAGGTGAAAGTGGTGCAGGCGCCCCTCGATACAAACAAATTTGAGCGCCAGGTAACAGGTGGCAGTGGTGCTGTGCCGCACTCCTGGGAACGCCTGCGCAAGGCAGGTGCTACGGCCCGCCACATGCTGATGGAAGCAGCAGCCAAACGCTGGAACGTAGCGGCTAACTCGCTCAGCACAGAAAACGGCATGGTGGTGCACGCTGCCAGTGGCCGTAAACTGAGTTATGGCGAACTGGCAACCGAAGCCTCTAAAGTGCCGGTGCCGACGGATGTGAAGCTGAAGGATAACAAAGATTTCAAGTTGATTGGTACGGCCGTTCGCAATGTCGACAACCACGAGATGATTACCGGCAAGCCGCTTTACGGGCTGGATGTGTACAAGGAAGGGATGCTCTTCGCCATGATCCAACGTCCGGAGGCTTTTGGTATGAAACTGAAATCGGTGGATGCCGCTAAAGCCAAAGCGATGCCAGGTATAGTGGATGTAGTAACATTTGGTAACAACGTAGCTGTGGTAGGTAAATCGACCTGGCAAGTGATGAAGGCCCGCAAAGAACTGAAAATTGCATATGAACCGGATGGTACCCTGGAAAGCTCTGCCGACCACGACCGTTTGTTCAAAGAATTGCTGAACAGCAAAGAAGCCAATGTTCGTCGCCAGGACGGTGATGTAGACACTGCCTTTAAAAATGCGGCAAAAGTGATCAAGAGCGAGTACCAGTGTCCGTTCCTGTCACACAGCCCGATGGAGCCGATGAACTTCTTTGCGCACGTGCGTCCGGATGGCGTTGAACTGGCTGGTCCAACCCAGACTCCGCAGCGTGCCCGTGATATGGTAGCGAAGCTTTTAGATATTGCCCCCGAGAAGATCACGCTGGAGCTGACCCGCCTGGGAGGTGGTTTTGGTCGTCGACTCAGCGCCGACTATGTACTGGAAGCTGCTGAACTCTCGAGCATCATTAAAGCACCAGTAAAGGTGATCTGGTCGCGTGAAGATGATATGTCAGGCGGGACTTACCGTCCGGCTGTGCGCTATCGTTTTGAAGCGGCGCTCGATGCCAAAGGTAATATGATTGGCTACAAACTGCGTGGTGTCGGCATCAACTCCGGCAACCCAACGCGAGAAGATAACTTCCCATCCGGCGCGGTTGACAATCTGTTAATCGACTCCGTAGAGCATAAATCAGCGATCACGACGGGACCGTGGCGTGCCCCGATCACGAACTTCCTGGCTTTTGCTGAGCAGGCTTTCCTGGATGAAGTGGCGCAGGCCGCAAAGAAGGACCCTGTACAGTTCCGTCTTGAGCTATTGGACAAAGCTAAAAAAGCACCGGTAGGAGAGATTAAATACGACATCGACCGCATGCGTGGCGTGATCGAGCTGGCCGCTGAGAAATCGAACTGGGGCAAGAAGAAAGGCGTGCACCAGGGCTTCAGCGTTTACTTCTCGCACCGCTCTTATGTGGCGCAGGTGGCCGAAGTGAAGCTGGTGAAATCGGTACCGGTAGTCGAGAAGGTATACGCTGCCGCTGACTGTGGCATTGTAGTGAACCTGAGCGGTGCTTACCAGCAGGTACGCGGTGGTATTGTCGACGGTCTGGGCCACGCCATGTACAGCAAACTCTCGTTCAAAGACGGTGCAGTAGAGCAGAAGAACTTCAACAACTACCGCCTGATCAGGCTAAAAGAAATACCGGAGATCGACGTGCATTTCGTCAATAACGGCATTGACCCGACCGGTTTGGGTGAGCCAGCGCTTCCGCCGACAGGTGGAGCTGTGGCCAACGCCATCTTCAAGGCTACCGGCAAACGACTGCGCAACCAGCCGTTTATGGAGCAGGTGGAGTTTAAGAATGGGAAGGTAATTTAGGTATCATACCCTCGCCCGCGTCCCGCGAGTGTGAGCTATCCAGTGGCGTCCCGCCACTTGTACCGATAGGTACAAACTAAAGCGGCCAGAGTCCGCCCGATAGCTCACACTCGCGGGACGCGAGCGAGGGATAATTCCCTTCCAAGAGCAGGAGCGTTTTATACTAAGAAATAAAACCCACTGTCATTTTGTTAAGAAACTTGTTTGAAAGGAGGTTAAGCAGTGGCTACTAGCGGGGGTAGGAGCCCTCTTTACCAAGATCCTTACAAGATGACAAAAGTATAATGAAACAGCCCTGTTCTTGAGAGGGGCAGGGAGTGAATTTAACCTCCTGCAGAAGCATCCAAATCAAAACATCCGCAGCAGATAACGAGTAGAGAGAAAGCATGTTGGTAGACAGACACGGAAGGAAGATCAACTATTTGAGACTGGCGGTGACCGACAGGTGCAATCTGCGTTGCTTTTATTGCATGCCGGAGCAGGGACTGGACTGGCTCTCCCGAAGTGAAGTGATGACGTACGAGGAGATGCTCCACATCAGTCAGGTGATGCTCCACATGGGGATTGAAAAGATCCGGATCACAGGAGGGGAGCCTTTTGTGCGTAAAGATTTCATGCCTTTCCTGACGAAGCTCTCTCAATTGCAGGGACTCCAGCAGCTGACGCTTACCACCAACGGCGTGCTAACGGCCCCCTTTGTGCCGGAGTTGAAAAAGATAGGTATACACAGCGTCAACCTCAGCCTCGATACACTCAATCCAAATCGTTTCTTAACCATTACCCGACGCGATGTGTTGCCAGCTGTGCTCGAAACACTCGATGCTTTACTCCTGCATGGGATTGAAGTGAAGATCAATGCCGTGGTGATGGAAGGAAAAAATACCGAAGATATCCTGCCGCTGGTAGAGCTCACCAAAAGCCATCCGGTAAGTGTGCGTTTCATTGAAGAGATGCCTTTCAATGGTGGCGAAAGTCACTACACCACGCTCGCTTGGGACCACTTTCGCATCCTGGAGAAGATCAAAGAGCAGAACCCAGGCATTTCTAAAACGATCGATCCGCCGCACTCTACCTCCTACAATTACCAGATACCGGGGCACAAGGGCAGCGTGGGGATTATTGCTGCTTATACCCGTTCTTTCTGCGGTACCTGTAACCGCATCCGGCTCACGCCACAGGGCGAGCTCAAGACCTGTCTCTATGGCGACAGTGTGCTGAACGTAAAGGACTTAATGCGCAGCGGTATGCCGGAGCAACAATTACAGCAGGCACTTAACCAGGTCATCGGTTTAAAAGAAAAAGATGGTTGGGAGGCTGAGAAAAACAGCCAGTCGCTGCATACTTCCATGGCCAGTATTGGAGGCTGATCTAAACTACAAGAAACATGATATCAGTTCAAGAAGCGGAAGCCATCATACAGGCCCAGGTCAAAGGCTTTGACACTGAGCAACTGCCTTTCAAAAAGGCGCTGGGCAGGGTGCTGGCCGAAGACTTGCGCACCGACCGCGACTTGCCGCCCTTCAACCGGGTCGCCATGGACGGCATTGCCATCCGCTACGAAGACTTTGCGGCAGGTACCCGCACCTTCCGCATTAAAGGCACGCAGGCGGCGGGAGATAGTCCGATCGAGATTAGTGCTTCTGATGAGTGCGTGGAGATCATGACCGGAGCGGCATTACCTCCTTCAGTGGATACTGTCATCCGCTACGAAGACCTGGAACTAGAGGACGGGCAAGCAAAGGTCAAAATTGACGCACTGCAAAGAGGGCAGAGTATTCATACTCAAGGTAAGGACCGGAAGCAAGGCGATGTGGTGGCACCAGCTAATCAGGTCATCACCGCAGCCCTGGTAGGTATGGCTGCAGCAGTAGGCGCTACCCAACTCGTTGTCAAAAAACTTCCTCGAACAGTCGTGATCTCTACGGGTGATGAACTGGTTGATGTGATGGAAACTCCTTCACCTTTCCAAATCCGGCGATCGAACAGTTACATGGTGAAAGCGGCTTTGGAGAAATACGGCCTTGTGGCTGATCTGTTGCATATAGCGGATGATCAAAGTCAATTAAGGACACAGCTGCAGGATTGCCTGGAGCGCTATGATGTGTTGATCTTGAGCGGGGGCATCTCGATGGGTAAATTCGATTATGTGCCACAGGTGCTGGAAGAACTAGCCGTAGAGAAGTTGTTTCATAAAGTGCAGCAGCGGCCCGGCAAGCCTTTCTGGTTTGGAACGCATGCCAGTGGTGCGGTTGTGTTTGCCCTGCCCGGTAACCCAGGCTCGACTTTTATGTGCCTGCACCGCTATTTTATACCTTGGCTACAGGCTTGTTTAGGTATAGCCAAAACAGGCATGTATGCTGCCCTTAACACTGATTTTAGCTTCCAGCCACGGCTGCAATACTTTCTGCAAGTAACGTTGCGGATTAGTGAGCAGGGCCTATTGGTGGCTACGCCTCTGGAAGGCAACGGCTCTGGTGACTTTTCAAATCTGATTGAAGCGGATGCTTTTTTGGAGTTACCGGCGGAGCGGAGTGATTTTAAGAAAGGGGAGGTATACCGGGTGTGGTCGTTTAAGGGATTAGGGGTATAGGTAAAGCAGTTGCAGGTATAGCAACTTGAGTTGTTTCATTGCTTCGCCTATGCGGCGGGCACTGTTTGCCCTGGCCGGGCGGGCCTTACTTTTTGTCTTGACACAAAAAGTAAGCAAAAAAGTCAAGACTCCCCAAACTCGCTGAACGCTCAAACAGTGGGTAGTCGTTTAGTGCACCTGGCACTGCTGCTTGTTTCATTGTGAGCGTGAGAGTTAGTCTTGCTATACCTGCCAGTGTTAAACTACTGGCGCTAAAACGTTTACAATTGACAAATGGCAACGTCAAAGATTCCCCTCTGGGGGTAGGGGCCCTCTACAAAGGGAGGGACGGGTAAAAATTGCTTACATTATTAAAAACTAAACATGACTGATTTTTCACACTTGAACGATAAAGGCCAGGCGACCATGGTGGACGTGGGGGGTAAGCAGGCGACGCAACGTACGGCTACAGCACGCAGCATTGTGTCGCTGCCGCCGGAAGTGCTGGAGAAGTTTGAGGCCGATGATATACAGACGAAGAAAGGCTCCGTTTTCCAAACAGCGATCATTGCCGGTATCATGGCGGCTAAGAAAACTGGGGAGCTGATTCCGCTCTGTCACCCGATCGGGATGGATAACTGCAACATCACCATCCAGCTTAACGAACAGCAGGAGGTGGTGATTGACTGCGCGGCCAGCATTACGGCCAAAACAGGTATAGAGATGGAGGCGCTGGTAGGTGCCTCAGTGGCGGCGCTCACCGTGTACGACATGTGCAAAGCCCTGAGCCACGACATTGTGATCCGGGAAACAAAGCTGATCGAAAAGACAGGAGGAAAGGGTGACTTTAAAAGAGCATAGCAAACACAGCAAGATCACCCGTCCGGCATACGGCAATTTCGGACGCAACGAATGGGCCATCGTAGGTGCCGCTTGCGGTGCCATTAAAGCGTTGGCGGATGCACTGATCAAAGAACTGTCGTCCAGGTATACGTGTGCCTATGTAGACGCCCAGCATGCAAAGGCCGACGAAGAAGCGTTGCTTCCGGGGCGATTAGGTTCCGGTGCTATAGTAGAATATACCGACCAGATCCAGTATCACCAGTTCGACATGAAGCGTGAGTTGAATGCGTTTCAGTTCCGGCATCTGTTCAATGATAGCGACTTGGTCTTGGTGAACGGCAATCATGAACAGGCCAAAGCACAGGTGGTGATCATCGATGCTTCCAAAAAAGCGTCACTTCAGAAAAGACTGCCACAGCTGACGAATGTCGTGCTGTTTTTACTGGCCGATGGGATGGAGGAGGTATACGATTTTTTGCAGGAAGCTATACCTGACTGGCAGGCTATACCTGTACTGAAGCTAAGCGAAACCGACAAGGTCATCGCTTTCTTTCAGGAACAAATGCAAAAGGCAAGACCAAAGCTGAAGGGCCTGGTGCTGGCCGGCGGACAAAGCCTGCGCATGGGCCAGGACAAAGGCGCCATGCGATGGCACGGAAAGGAACAGCGCTACCACATGGCCGACCTGCTTGACGAAATGTGCCAGGAGGTATTCATTTCCTGCCGACCAGAGCAGCAGGTGGAACTGGATACTAACTATAACACCCTGCCTGATACCTTTACCGGACTCGGACCATATGGTGCTATTCTATCTGCTTTTCGCGAAGATCCGGATGCGGCCTGGCTGGTCGTAGCATGCGACTTGCCATTACTCGAGGCAGCTACTTTACAGCACCTCGTAGAGAACAGGAACACCTCAGTTAATGCCACTACCTACGCCAGTCCGCAGGACGGCTTTCCGGAGCCGCTGATCGCGATTTGGGAGCCGAAGAGTTATCCGGTCCTGCTTTCTTTCCTGGCGCAGGGCTATACCTGTCCGCGCAAGGTGCTACTTAATAGCGAAATTCATTTGATAGAAGCTGCGAATGCGAATACCCTTCGCAATGTGAACACGCCGGAGGAACTGGAGCAGGTACAGCTGCTTCTTCAACAAAAAACCACTTACTAATGCAAGCGTCCGATTTGTTGCGCTACAGTTGTCAGATCGCCTTGCCGGGTTTCGGCGAGGCAAGCCAGGAGCGTCTGCAGCAGGCGCGTGTGCTGGTGGTGGGTGCTGGCGGACTGGGTTGTCCGGCTGCACAGTATCTGGCGGCTGCAGGTATAGGGACGCTAGGTATAGCCGACTTCGATACGGTTTCGCCCGGCAACCTGCACCGCCAAATCCTTTTTACACCCGCTGAAGTAGGGCAGAACAAAGCCCGTATCGCCTGTGAAAAACTGCAGCAGCAGAATCCAGGTATTCAGCTGATACCTCACGAACTGAAAGTGACCTCGGCCAACGTGCTGGAGCTCCTACAGGACTATGACGTGGTGCTCGACGGGACAGATAATTTCGATACGAAATATCTGCTTAACGACGCCTGTGTACTGGCCGGAAAGCCACTGGTGTATGGAGCCATTTACCAATTTGAGGGGCAGGTGGCGGTCTGGAATGTGCCTGTTGAAACAGGTAAAAGAAGCCCGAACTACCGTGATGTTTTTCCAGAGGTAGATGCCTCACAGGTACCTAATTGTGCCGAGGGCGGCGTGATTCCTACACTGGCTGGTATGATTGGCTGTATGCAGGCAAACGAGGTACTCAAGTTAATCACTGGGGCGGGTGAACCGTTGGTGGGCAAACTCCTTTGGCTGGATGCTTTGACGATGCAGAGCCGCATTATTAAAGTCGGGAAAGTGTCAACAGTGATGATCGATAAACTAACGGAAACAGAAGAGGTGCCGCTTATCTCGGTGCCGGAGTTGAAACAAGGTATAGCCCAAGGGCTCTATGAACTGGTGGATGTGCGGCGTGAAGAGGAACGATCCGCTTTTCACATTGGTGGCAAGCATGTGCCGCTCGATCAGCTAGCGGAGCAGATGGATCAGTTGTCTGAAGATAAGCCGTTGGTGTTATACTGTGCTTCGGGCAAGCGGAGTGGTGAGGCGGTAAAGCGCATCAAAAAGGCGCTACCTGAGTTAGAGGTATACTCCCTTGAGGGCGGCATGAAAGCCTGGAAAGAACAGCAGTAATCAGGGGTGTGCAGCCACCCAAACCTCCCCATCTTCAAAAATCTCTTTTTTCCAGATGGGTACCGTTTGCTTGAGCGTGTCGATGATGTAACGGCAGGCATAAAAAGCGGCATCGCGATGAGCAGCGGCCACGGCTATGATCACCGGGACTTCGCCTACCTGCAGCACGCCCGTGCGGTGGTGCAGCAGTATCTTTTCGATGGGCCATTTAGCCTGCGCTTCTTCTGCAATTTTCTGCATTTCCTTAACGGCCATTTTGCCATAAGCCTCGAACTCCAGTCGCAGCACAGCTTTGCCTTTGGTGGCGTTGCGCACCGTGCCGATGAACACGTCAATGCCCCCGCAAGTCGGCGACATCACCCAGTCGATGCAGGCGGCGATTTCGAGTGGCTCTTCTGTTAGTTGTATATCGATCATGTGTGTTGTGCTTAACCGCCGCTTACCGGTGGAATAATGGCCACTTCATCTTCGGGTGTTAACACCTGACCGGCCGCAGCATATTCGTCATTCACCGCGATCATAAAAGAAGCCAGTTGTTTTAACCGGGGATACTGCGTTTCCAGGGCTGTTCGCAGCGCCTCCACCGTCGCTTCTTCGGTAAGGCCTACCTCCGTGGACGAAGCCCTGAAGATGTCTTTTGCGATACCGAATGCCAGGACATTTACTTTCATATTAATTTTCTAAACTAAGAATTTGAGATTAGGCACAACACTACTTGTGAAAATCTTAGCGAAGCATCTCAGCCTCACGTGATGCTAATGTTTTGCCATGTCGCAGCGTGTAACCTATTCAATTAAACCAGCTGCTTGTAGAGCACTTCTATACCTGCCACAAATATCAGCACGGCCGTCATGCGGCGGATAACCAGCGGGTTGAACCTGGCAATGGCAATGCGGGAGCCTAATTGTCCGCCGGCGAGCACGGCTATACCTAGCAGGAGTATACGGTTCCAGTCGATGGAGGCTGGCAAGTGCGTTAGCTGGCCTGCTATACCTGAAATTGAATTTACCAAAATAAACAAACTCGCCGTGGCAGCAATGCGCCTGGCATTGTCCCAGCGAATCAGGTTGAGCAGCGGTGCAAGGAATATACCACCTCCTATACCTACCATACCGGACAGCAAACCAAGACTGCCGCCCAACAGACCGTCACGGGTATAGTTAGCTTGTGTAGGATGGGCGTCGACCTGCTCAGGTATAGAGCGGTTTTGTCTCCAAAGCAGTACGGCCGCCGTCAGCAGACTACATCCCAACAAAACAAAAAAGGTTTCCTGTTCCAGTCGCAGACTTGCCCCCAGGAAAGCCATCGGCACGCTCACCAGCACCAGCGGAATGATCTTCTTCCAGTTGACTTGTCCGTGCCGGATGAACAGCAGCGTGCCGCCCGTCACCACCACCACATTGCAGAGCAGGGCGATCAGGCGAATTTCCTGAAAGGGCAGGCTATACATCGCCAACACAGCCAGGTAACTCGATCCTCCGCCAAAACCCACGGAGGCATACACAAAGGCAATCACGAAAAAGAAGAACAGTAACTCCCAGTGCTGCATGCGTTTGATTTTGCGGTTATATAAGCAGACCCCCTCGCTCGCGTCCCGCGAGTGCGAACTATTTGGCGGACTCCGGCCGCTACTCTTTGTGCTAAATGGCACAAGTGGCGGGACGCCACTGGATAGCTCACACTCGCGGGACGCGAGCGAGGGATTAAGCCCTTTAAGCGAAAAAATCTCTACTTCTTCCGTTCCGCTTTTACCTGGGCAGGTGTTACAGGCTTGGCCTTGTTGCCCCAGCTGTTTTGGATGTAGTTGAGCACATCGGCCACCTCCTGATCAGATAAGGAGTCGTAGCCAGGCATGGCCATATTGTAGGTGTCGCCATTGACAGTAATTTCACCGCTCAGCCCGTGTAATACCGTGCGGATCGCCCGTTTCTGATCTTTCATCAGGTAATCAGATTTGGCTAGCGGCGGGAAAGTGGATGGTATACCTTCGCCCTTTGCCATATGACAGCTCGCACAATTGGCAGCGTATACCTGCTGGCCTCTTGCCAGACTTTCTTTCAGGGTATCGTTCGATTTGTTGGTAGCAGGTACATTGCCGGGTGAATCTATAGACAATATACCGGTAGTCAGCAATAGAGCTGAGAGTATGCTTTTGATCATATTTTTCTGGTTAGAGCGACTAATATAAGCATTATTCGTTTGTGGTGCATGAACTGTCGCAGGCTGTGCTAGGCATACAGTGAGCTCACAAGATCCTGATACCTTTCCAAAATAACCCGTCGTTTGAGTTTGAGGGTTGGGGTGAGCTCCCCATTTTCGATGGACCACTCACCCGGTATCAGTGCGAACTTTTTGATCTGCTCTACCGGGTTGAACTCCAGGTTATACTGGTTCACAGCCTGTTTGATCAGCGTCCATACCTCTTTGTCTTCCAGCACCGCCAGGTTGCCTGGGTAAGACTTGCCCTGTGTTTCGTACCATTCCCGCAGCTTGTTGAAGGCTGGCACGATCAGGGCTCCCACAAACTTCTGCATTTCCCCGACTACCATGATCTGCTCGATCCAGCCGCTTTCTACCATTTTGTTCTCGATCGGCTGCGGGGCTACGTACTTGCCGCCGCTTGTCTTGAATAGCTCTTTCTTTCGGTCGGTTATTTTCAGGAATTTTCCATCGATCAAGGTGCCAATGTCGCCGGTATGGAGCCAGCCCTCGTTATCGATCACCTCCGCGGTCAGGTCAGGACGTTTGTAATAGCCCATCATCACGTTCGGTCCTTTACAGAGGATTTCTCCGTCAGGTGCGATCTTCACTTCCACATTTTTGAGCAGCGGACCTACCGTACCGAACATGCGATTTTCCTCGGAATAGCGATTGCCGCTGATGATCGGGGAGGCTTCGGTGAGACCATAGCCTTCCTGTATGACAATGCCGGCGGCTGTGAAGATGCGGAGCAATCGTACCTGGCAGGCGGCCGCACCTGTGATAATCGACTTCACCTCGCCGCCCAATGCCTGACGCCATTTGCTGAACACCAACCGGTCGGCAATGGCCAGCTGCAGGCGGTAGGTCAGTGGCATCGGCTTGTTGATCTCAAAACGTTCTGCCAGGTCCAGTGCCCAGAAAAAGATCTTCTTTTTGTTGCCTGTGAGTTCAGATCCCTTGGCCACAATGCCTTCGTATACCTTCTCCAGCAAACGCGGCACCGTTGTGAAAATGGTGGGCTTCACTTCCCGCAGGTTGCCGGCAATGGTTTCCATCCCTTCGGCATAGTAAATGGATACGCCGCAGTAGAAGTAGCAGTAGGTAGCCATGCGTTCGAAAGCATGATTGAGGGGCAGAAAACTGATGGCCTTTTTGCGGAATACGCCTACTTCCTCAATGATCAGGGCACTGTCGAACACATTACTCAGGATACTGAAGTGGGAGAGCATCACCCCTTTGGGAGTGCCCGTAGTGCCAGAGGTATACAGGATGGTGGCCAGCTCGTGCTCCTCTACGGCATCGCGCAGCACCTCTAGCTGCTGCAGTGTATGGGCAGCAGGCTCGGTTAGCAGCTCTTTCCAGGAGGGAGCATCTTCTACTGGTTTGAAGGTATAGATCGCCTGCAGCTCAGGCAGGGCATCCTGCATACCTACTATCTTGCGATATAGCACTTCATTGCCGACAAAGATCATTTTCACAGCAGCATCACGCAGGATAAACTCCAACTCACTGTTGCTGATAGTCGGGTAGATGGGGACCGAAATAGCACCGATTTGCTGAATGCCCATGTCCACGAGCATCCATTCCGGGCAGTTCGGGCTGATAATGGCCACCTTATCACGGCCTTCCGGGGTGCCGTCGTTTTTACTGATGCCGGCACTGAGTAGGGATGCACTGATGCGATTAACAAGGTCCTTTACTTCCTGAGTGCTGTAGGTGCGCCACTGGCCGTCTTCTTTTGAGGCCAGCATATCGTCGATTGGAAACTGCTGCAACTGCCAGTCAATACAGTCAAAGAGGCGTGCAGGTCTGGCCTGCTGTGTGGTGTTCGTATTGTTTTTCAAAACGTGGTGCTTGTGTAGATGCCTATTAGCAATACTGCGAACAGGCTTTCTGTGTTGCTAATTTGAGTCGGCTAGGTCCTATTCCCACCACTTGCTGCGTGGTGCCTGGCGACCTAGTATGATCGATTGCCCGATGCGCGGCGTCGTCATCATTATACCTTGTGCCTTGGCTGCTTTGGTCACTCGTTCGATCGGATCGGTCCAGGAATGCAGGGCCAGAGCAAAAGCGCCCCAGTGGATGGGCATCATCAGTTTCCCTTTCAGGTCGAGGTGTGCCTGCACGGTTTGCTCCGGCATCATGTGGATGCTGGACCAGAGCTCGTTGTACTGTCCGCACTCCAGCAGCGTAATGTCAAAGGGGCCGTATTTCTCACCGATTTCTTTAAACCCATCGAAGTAACCCGTATCACCACTGAAGAAGATACGGTCTTCTTTCCCAACGATGACCCAAGACGCCCAGAGGGTTTTCATGCGATCCGAGAAACCACGCCCGGAGAAATGGCGAGCTGGCGTGGCGACAAACTTTATACCTGCCATCTCGGCCTCGTCCCACCAGTCCAGTTCTGTGATCTTTTCGGCGGGCACCCCCCAACGCTCCAAGTGCGCGCCCACGCCAAGGGCTACATAAAAGTGCCCGGTTTTATCGGCTAGTTCTTTGATAGAACCATAATCCAGGTGGTCGTAGTGGTCGTGTGAGATCAGGATCGCATCGATATAAGGAAGGTCTTCGATCGGAATAGGTAACTCCTCATTGAAGCGCTTTGGCCCCATGAAGCTGATGGGAGAGGCCCGTTCGCCCAGCATCGGGTCGACGAGCAGGCGCTTGCCGTCCAGTTCGATCAGGAAAGCGGAGTGTCCGAACCAGGTAATGACGGTGGCTGTGTCCTGCACCTTTTCAAGTCGCTCGGGTGCTATTTTATCAACAGGCAGGTACCAGTCCGGCTCCTGGTTTTCAACCTCGTCGAAGAAGCGTGAGCGGATCATCTTCACATAGCCCTTGAAGCCAATGTCCATGTTGGTCTCGACTGGGTTATGGAAGACACCATCGTGGTAGTGAGGAGAGGCCTGCATGGCTTGCAATCGCTTGCCTTTGGCCTCTGCGCCAAACTGAGGAGACAGTTGCATGAAGCTACAACCGGCCACACCGATAAGCAGCAAAAGAAAAAGGAAGGTATAGCTGATGATCCGTTTTAGCGTCATGGGGCAAAATTACGAATTCTTCTGATGCAGGAGCGGGATTGCATAGCAAAAAGCCCTGCTTGCGTTTAGCCATTCAGGCTTTGCAAGCAGGGCTTTCATATGTATCCGGTAAAATCCGGTATGCCGTCTTAGTTAAAGGAAAGCTGCGTCACTCCCAAGTGACCCAGGTGGGTTGCCAGAGCCATGAAGATAGACGAGATCACTACACCCAGGCTGATGGCCATGAATGCTTTCTTGCGCTCGATCTTAAAGATGTTGGCTGCAATGGTACCCATATAGGCTCCGGTGCCAGGAAGCGGAATCATCACAAACACCATCAGTCCCCAGAAACCATGCTTTTTCACATTGTCGCCAGCGATCTTTTTAGCCCGCTTTGACAGAAAGATTACACCTTTTTTGTAGGCTTTGAATGGCCAGAACTTCTGACTAAATGTATCGATCAGCCACATGAACAACGGAAACACCAGGGTGTTGGCCACCGTGCCGATCAGAAAAGCCAGTATAAAGTGAACGTTGTTCAGAATGGCGTAAGGTATGCCTGCCCGCGCTTCACCGAAAGGGGAGATACTCAGAAGAAAGGTATAAAGAAGCGTTTCAAACATATTGTTCTAAAAAATAAGCTAAGCTACTATTTTAAAGTCTGCAAATATAACGTCAAAATCGGTGGTTATACATCAGAACATGCTACTGTCATTGAAAATATTTTATCCACCTCTATATCAGACGTTTCAGTTGAGTGACTAGTGCACCTGTAACAGCATCACTATCAATTTAATTCAACGTATTTTAGTAGTTTTTTGATATAGTGATTTACTAATTATAAATATAATATCAGATGTGTTTCTTGTTTGATCAAGTTAAATTAACCTATATAGGCTCTTAAGCAATATTTTAAACAAAATATTGCTGGGTAGATGAGGGGCTGTGTTAAGCCTTAATGCTTGTTTTTATTGTATTATATTTATTTTAGTCATTTGGCTATCCCAACTGCTCTCTATGTAAAAACAAAAACAGGTGCAAAAGTTCTGGGCTTTGCACCTGTTTTCGAAGCTTTTATACATTGCCTGCACTGTTGGCGCAGGCTGGAAACAGCAGTTTATAGCGGTCGCTGCGGAGGAAGTGGATTAACATTCACTTCTTCTACAATCTCCACAACCTCTACCATCTCTGGTTTGGTATTCTCCTGCTTGTAATTACGATTACCGTTGTCTGTGCGCTTTTTGCCCATCAGAGCCAGAGCGGCGGCACCTGCTGCGGCCACTACAGCACCTGCCACTACCGGGTTAGTGAGTGCACGGGTGTAGAGGCTGGTTGGCATGGTGTCCTTGATGCGGCCATGTATGCGACCGCCTTCACCTGGTCTGTGCAAGGCACCATCGCGGTGCTGTGGCGATTCGTCAAGTAGCTGCATATCCGTCATGAGGAGTTCACTGGAAGTATCCATCAGGCCCGGTGCGATCTTATTTGTAAGGCTCATAAGCTTACCGCCTCCGCCTACCATCAGGTCGCGTTTCTGGTGGGTGGCAGCATAGAGGATAGCGTTGGCCACTTCTTCCGGCTCGTATACCGGTGGCGGCAGGGTCAGTTTATGGTCTGTGTAGTTCTTGGCATGGTCGGGGTAGGGGGTGTTGATGCCCGAAGGCTTGATCAGCGTAACCGATACAGGGGCTTCATCCTCTTCCAGTTCTATGCGCAGGGAATCTGTAAAGCCTTTCACAGCATGCTTTGTGGCACTGTACATGCCCTGCATCGGAATACCCATGTCGGACAGCACGCTGCCAATGTTGATGATCGCCCCACCCCGGTTGCGCAGGTGCATAGCGGCCATCTGTGAGCCATACACTACTCCCCAGAAGTTGGTTTCGAAAAGACGGCGGTTGTCTTCTTCACTCACCTCCAGCAGGCGACCGTAAACGGAAACACCCGCATTGTTCACCCAGGTATCAAAGCCGCCAAAATGTGACATGGCCATATCGGCGATACGCTGCACATCCTGCTGCCGGGCCACGTCTGCCCCGATGGCGATGGCTTCGCCACCTTTGTCATTTATTTCCTGTGCTATATCATACAGCGCCTGCTCGTTGCGGGCCGCCAGCACCAGGCGCGCTCCTTTTTCGGCTGCGGCAAAGGCTGTGCAAAGCCCGATACCGCTCGATGCCCCTGTAATCACGATTACCTGGTCCTTCAATGGTTTTAGTTTGATCTTCATAGTTCATCAGTTGTTTTGTCGGAAAATAGATTATACCTTAATAAGGTACGCACATCTGGACTTGCAGTTAGGGAATAGCTGCCTTAGTCCTCAGGCTTTCACTAAGTTTTATACCTGTTCTGGTTTTAGTTTTCAGGGGAAAAAACGGCAGCGTCGGGTTTTGGATGACATGGCAGGTTTGAAATTAAATGGCTAGTATTGTGGTTATACAGCAGGACGATACCCCTGAGATAAATAAAATGACCGAAGAAGAGTTCGACGCCACGTTCACCTATACCTTAGACATGCTGCTGGCTGCCATGGCAGAGGAATCCGAGATTGATCCTGAAAAATTTTTCAGCATGGCCTGTGTACTTGAAAATCTGCGTTTTTTCAGCCCTGTGTTGTATGGGGCTATCCGGAAAAAGCCGGAGTAGGGGACGGGCTTGGTTTGAATGTTGCAACGCCAGGCCGCAACATAGCGTATGCGGAATATAAATTAACACTCGCCTATGTTTTTGTCTTATGTGTTCCAGGACTGGAACGTCAACAAAGGAAATCTTAAAGGGCGCCTCGTGATGGTGCTATTCCGCCTGGCCCGACCTGCTTCTATCAACACCCTTTTCCGCATTATCTGGTTGCCATACCTGGCCTTCTACAAGTTCTTTGTCGAATGGGTATTGGGTATAGAACTGCCTCACTGGACCACCGTGGGCAAGAATTTTTTCCTGGGCCATGGACAGGCCCTGGTAGTGAACGGCTGCTCCGTGATCGGTGAAAACTGCTTTTTCCGCCACTCCACTACATTGGGTAACATACGTCGCGAGGACGGCAGCTATACCGGTTCTCCTATTATCGGTAATAACGTGGAACTAGGTGCCAACGTGTGCATCATCGGGGAGGTGCGCGTAGGGAACAACGTGCGCATTGGTGCAGGTTCTGTCGTAGTAAAAGACATACCTGATAACTGCGTAGCAGTGGGTAATCCGGCCCGTGTCATCAGGCGTCTTGACCAGCCTGCCATGCCCGATGAGGTAAACAGTAACCTGCAGCCGCAGGAGGTATAGCCTGGTTTTTCGTCAGACCTAGTTAATTTTTTTTTCATATATTGCCTGAATACCAGCAATTTTAACCTAAAAAGGCTGAAGACTCCCATACCTACTCACCTTACCTAAGCAGCTTTTTTTAATGGACATAAACTTAAAACCAGTTACTGCTGCCGCAGCAGGTATAGATACCGGCGGTGAGGAGCAGTACCGGATTCTGATCGACAGCATAACAGACTATGCTATTTTTCTGCTCAACCCGGAAGGCTACATCAGCACCTGGAATACCGGGGCGAAGCAGATAAAAGGCTATGATGCTGAAGAAATCATCGGGAAGCATTTTTCGATCTTTTACACGAAAAAGGACATTGGCGAAAACCACCCGGCAGAAGAACTTAGCAAAGCCATCGCGGAGGGCAAGTACACAGAGGAAGGCTGGCGCGTGAAAAAGGACGGTTCCGTCTTCTGGGCGAATGTGGTCATCACACCTGTGTATGACAAAGACCAGCAGCTGATTGCCTTCTCTAAGGTCACCCGCGACCTGTCGGAGCGCAAAAAGGCTGAAGATGATCTGTACCGCGCCTTTGAGGAATTGAAGGAGAGCGAAGAACGCTTTCGTTTGCTCATAGAAGGGGTGACAGACTATGCCATCTTTATGCTGGACCCGGGGGGCAATGTGGCTACCTGGAATCATGGTGCCCGCCGCATGAATGGCTATGAAGCGCACGAGATCATCGGAAAGTACTTTTCCAGGTTCTACAGCCAGGAGCAGGTAGAGGAAGGGTTTCCGGATTATGAACTCAGACAGGCAAAAGAGCACGGCAGATTTGAGGACACCGGCTGGCGCTACAGGAAAGACGGTTCCGTCTTCTGGGCAAACACGGTGATCACTGCCATTTTCAATGAAAAGAAAGATCTGATCGGCTTTTCGAAAATAACCCGCGACCTGACTGAAAAGCTTCAGATGGAGCAACAGCTTTTCCGAGTGAATGAAGAGCTGCGGGAGAGTGAAGAAAAAAGCCGCCTGCTGATCGATGGTGTAAAGGACTATGCCATTCTGATGCTGAACCCGGAAGGGATCGTGATGAGCTGGAACGAAGGGGCCGAACGTATCAAGGGCTACAAATCAGGAGAGATCATCGGCCGTCATTTTTCTACTTTCTACGATCGGGAATCTATCTCAAAAGGATTTCCGCAGTATGAACTCAGGAAGGCGCAGGAGGTGGGTCGCTTTGAAGACGAGGGCTGGCGCATTCGTAAAGACGGCACTGCTTTTTGGGCGAATGTGGTGATAACGCCTATTTACAACGGCAAAAAGCGGCTGCTGGGTTACTCCAAAGTAACCCGGGACCTGACCGAACGCCGCCGCAACGAGGAACTGATGCACAAGAATAGTGAGCTGATCAAGATCAACAACGAGCTTGATAATTTTGTGTACGCGGCCTCCCACGACCTGAAAGCGCCGATCACCAACCTCGAAGGCCTGCTGCAGGCGCTGGAGGAAGACCTGGGGGAGGACTTACAAAAACATGAGGTGCTGTTAAAACACATGAATGGTGCACTCGGCACGCTCAAAAATGTGATCGCAGACCTGTCTGACGTGACAAAATTGAAGCATGAGCACGAGGCACCGGAAGACGTGCAGATTCGGGACATGCTGGAAGACATCAAGATCAGCCTGCAGCCTTACATCGAACACACTGGGGCAGTTGTACAGTGCAAGGCCATGGCCTTTGAGACCCTGCGCTACTCCCGCAAAAACCTTCGGAGCATTCTATTCAACCTGGTCTCCAATGCCATCAAGTATTCGAGTCCTGATCGAAATGCGATCGTCAAAATCAGTACAACCATAACCGAAAGTGGAGTGTACGAACTCTCGGTACAGGATAATGGCCTGGGCCTGGCCCCGAGTCAGATCGGAAAGATTTTCTCTTTGTTTAAGCGAGCACATGACCATGTGGAGGGTACAGGTATAGGGCTATACCTGGTGAAGCGCATTCTTGACAACTCCGGTGACAGTATTTCAGTGGAAAGTGAGGAGGGAATGGGGTCCAGATTCATAGTGCGCTTCCATCAGGCAAAGAAATGATGGCCATACCTGAAATATTATATACCTTCCAAATGAAGGCAGAATAGAAGTAAAAAGGGAAGTGGGCGTAGGCACAACTTTCAGCGTATACCTTAGTAGTGAGGTATAACGCTGCGGCCTGGGCAGGGCCATCGTGCAGAGGTAAGCGTTTCATACCAGGTATAGGATTACATTAAATATACACGAATGCTGGATCTTGTCATTGAAGCACGCAAAGCCTCGCTCGCTCCCGGAATGGACGTGCGGCGTATTCTGCCATTTCGGCTGCGCCGCATGGTCGGCCCCTTTATCTTCATGGACCATGCCGGACCTGTAGACCTGCAGCCCCCCCTTAGCCACGACATGGATGTGCTGCCACATCCGCACATAGGCCTTTCCACTGTCAGCTATTTGTTTGGCGGGCAGGTGACCCACCGCGACAGCCTGGGTGTGGAGCAGATCATCCGGCCGGGAGAGGTAAACTGGATGACAGCAGGTAGCGGCATTGCACACTCCGAACGCTTCGAAGACCCCGCTACCCTGGCAGGGGGCGAGCTCGAAATGATTCAGACCTGGGTAGCGCTGCCTGAAAAGGATGAAGAGTCCGCCCCTTCGTTTGAGAACTACAAACCCGAACAACTCCCCATTTTTACAGAAACCGGCGTATGGATGCGCCTGATCGCCGGCGACGCTTACGGGCTGCGCAATGGCGTGAAAACCCATTCGCCTCTGTTTTACCTGCATGTCGTGCTGGAAAAAGGCGCACGCTTTGGTTTGCCAAAAGAGCACTCGGAACGGGGTGTTTATGTGGCCAAAGGCAGTATAGAAGTCTCCCACAAAACCTATTCCGTAGGGCAGATGCTGGTCTTTAACAAAGGGGCAGACCCTATGATCGTGGCCAAAGAGCCTACTACTTTGATGCTGCTTGGCGGAGAGCCAGTGGGTGAACGCTATATCTGGTGGAATTTTGTGTCCTCGCGCAAGGAGCGGATAGAGCAGGCGAAAGCAGACTGGAAAGAAGGACGCATCCTGCTGCCGCCCACTGACAACCTGGAGTACGTTCCGCTTCCTGCCGACCGTTCCAAACCTGCCGGTGGCCCCTCGCCGCAGGCACTCTCTTAAGGTATAGCCCTTACTTATTCGAAGCCCTGAATTGCTCGGGGGTGCAGCCTATGTGCTTTTTGAAAAAGCGGAAGAAATAGGTATTGTCAAAATAACCGAGCTCCGCCGCGATTTGAGAACTCGTGAGGTCAGCATGCACCAGGAGCCGCTGCGCCTCCAGCAATGTTCTGTCCTGTATCAGCTCTTTGGTAGTTTTGTTCAGGGCATTGCGGCAGACGTCGTTCAGGTGCTTGGGCGTCACATGCAGGTGTTCTGCATAAAAAGACACAGGCTGTTGCTCCTTGTAATGCAGGTCGATGAGTCGCTCCAACTGCTGCAGCAGGGCAAGGTCTTTGGCAAAAGCCCCTTTCACAGCCTCACCTGGTCTGAAAATACGGGTCAACTCTATCAGTAGTATGTCCAGGTACCTGCTAAGGGCTACATCTCGCATCAACCCGTTATGCCTGTATTCCTGCTGCAGCAGTTGCAGAATGGGCATCAGGGTATTTTCATGCGCCTGGCTGATTCGGAGCACCGGGTTGTAGAGCAAGGCATTGAAAAACGGAAACTCGAACGGCATTCTGTGCGGGTACTCCTTTGCATAAAACTCCTGCGAAAAGAAGATAATCAGGCCATCGGCATCACTCGAGAGCTCCCAACTGTGCACCTGTCCGGGTGTCAGGAAGAACACGTTGCCGGGCTGCACGTCATAGGTCTTAAAGTCAATGGTATGAGTGCCCTGGCCCTGCGTGATAAACAGGATGATGTAAAAGTCGTGTTTGTGAGGTTTTCGGATGAACAGGTGCTCTTGCAGGTGGGCGGAAAAAGAACTGATGTAGAAGTACCGGTCTTTGCGGGACTGGGCCTCAAAATCCTGTATCTGGTAAATGGGAAGATGTTCTTTTGCCATGGCAGTTTTTGTTCTATGCCCTCAGATAAAGCTTTTGATTGAGTGCTGAGTGCTCAGCATAAAAGTACAGCATTTCGTCGTTTTTGTGCCGATTCAATAGCATACTAAAGAGCTAAATTTGCTTAGTCATTAGGATACAGAACGTCATGAGCGAGAAAAAGTCATTTTTATACAGTGTCGCTACCGCAAAATGCCCGCGCTGCCGGGAGGGGAACATGTTTCCGGAAGGAACCCTGTATAGCCCCAGGTTTGCAGACATGCACACGAACTGCCCATGCTGCGGTCAGGTTTTTGAGCCGGAGCCGGGCTATTACTATGGGGCCATGTATGTGAGTTTCGCATTCAATGTGGCTATTTTTCTGGTGTTTCTTTTTGTGATGTACCAGGCAGGAGTGGAGGTAACTATCCCCATGATGATGGCCCTGGTCGGCATAACCGTGGTGGGTTTGCTGCCGATTATCTTCCGACTGTCCCGATCGCTTTGGATCCATATCTTTATCAGGTATGAGGGGCCCAGCACCCAGATCCCTAAAAAGTTACACACACACTGATCCGGGAGCATGGAGCACCATCGCAGAATCGGGTATGAAAATACGCCAGAACACTTGTTTGGCTGAAACGAGACTATACGCTGCACTGGCCCTGATGGTGGGCTTTGTAGCCTGCATATAGTAGGTTTAGTTTGATCAGACCGCTCCAGATATACCTGGAGCGGTCATTTGCTTTCAGGGGGTAGGTATAGAGAAGTCGTTTAGTGACAGACCTAAAAAAAATGGTCTGGGAAAATTAGATTAATGTTTAACTTTCTTTTACCTTTGGACCGAAAAACGATTTTGGTCTAACGTGTATGAACGAGAAGGATGAGCTTGTAAGAAAGGAGATTCTGGACGAAGCCCAAAAACTGTTCAGGCACTTTGGCTGGGCCAAGACCACTATGGAGGACATAGCCAAAGCTGCCGGGAAAGGAAAGAGTACACTTTATTATTACTATAAAAGCAAGGACGATATCTTTGATGCGGTCCTCACACGCGAAATGGACGAGGTTTTCCGGACGCTGCAGGAGGAGGTAAACAAAGCCCAGACAGCTGAAGATAAACTGAGGACCCTGTGTCTTACCCGGTTCAACATCCTCAAAAAGAAAGCGAACCTTTACACTGTAATAAAAGGGGACATAGAAGCAAACATTCCGCGTCTTAGGGATCTGCACCGGCGATACGAACTGAGAGAAATAAGTTTGGTTCGGAATATCCTCCGGTTTGGCCTCGAGCGGAAAGAGTTTGCCCAGTATGCGGCACATGATATAGATGCGATCGCATTTGCCATGGTTTGCGCCTTTCGGGGACTTGAAGTAGGCTTGCTGGTCGAAAATAACTTTGCCGCGCTGGAAGGCAGGATGGATATCATCAATAATATTTTAATGCGCGGATTGAAAACCTAAATTTTCAGTCTGATCAAAGCAATTTCCAAAAATAATCCATAAAATTTAAGGAATTATTGACAATAAATAGTAGTATTAGTAGGTATAAGTAGTTCTATAATTTATGAACCAAGAGAACTGTGTAAATTGCAACACGCAGTTTTAAGCCGGCTGAAAACGTGCTGGTGTTCATGCCAGTTAAATAAATACAGATAACAATTAACGTGTTGTAGATGGGCAATATACTTCGTGAGAAAATCCTCGCCCGTGAGAAGAGTGCTGCGCACCATGCAGCTGAAAGGGCGATGGCGCAGGGAGCCTATCCTTATTTCAGATCAATAGAGTCTGCTCAGGATACGGAAGTGATCATAAATGGCCAGAAGGTGCTGATGTTTGGGTCGAATGCTTATTTGGGTCTTACAAACCATCCGAAGGTAAAGGAAGCGGCGATAAAGGCAATAGAGCAGTACGGCAGTGGCTGTGCAGGTTCCCGTTTTCTGAACGGTACGCTGGACATTCACCAGGAGCTGGAGCGCAGACTGGCCGAGTATGTGGGCAAGGACGCCGCACTGGTGTTCAGCACCGGCTTCCAGGTCAACCTGGGCGTGATCTCCAGCCTCACCGGCCGCAACGACTACATCATTCTCGATGAGTACAACCATGCCTCCATCATTGACGGAAGCAGGCTTTCCTTTTCCAAGGTGATCAAATACAGGCACAACGACATGCTGGACCTGGAGAGCAAGTTAAGCCGGCTGCCTGCAGATGCGATCAAGCTGATCGTGGTGGATGGCGTGTTCAGCATGGAAGGTGACATTGTGAAACTACCGGAACTGGTAGCCCTGGCTGAGCGCTACGGCGGCAGCATTATGGTAGATGATGCCCACGGACTGGGTGTAATTGGTGAGCAGGGGGCCGGCACGGCCTCACACTTCGGACTTACCGACCAGGTGGATCTGATCATGGGTACCTTCAGCAAGTCACTTGCCTCGCTGGGTGGTTTCATTGCAAGCGACTACGATACCATTCAGTATCTGAAGCACCATGCACGCTCACTCATTTTCAGTGCGAGCATGTCGCCAGCCTCCGTGGCCAGTACCCTCGCCGCCCTGGACATCATTCAGTCGGAGCCGGAGCGCCGTGAGCAGCTTTGGCTTAACACCAACTATGCGATAGAACTCCTGACGGCCGCTGGCCTGGAGCTGGGCCCGACGGAAACACCGATCATTCCGGTATATGTCCGGGACAACTACCAGACCTTTATGGTGACGAAATTGCTGCAGGACAACGGTATTTTTGTGAACCCGGTGGTAGCGCCGGCAGTTCCTGCTGATTCTACCCTGCTGCGTCTCTCCATTATGGCTACACATACCTTCGACCAGATCGAAGAGGCGGTTACTAAAATTGCTGATGCATTTAAACTGCTCGGCATCAACTCCCGAAATACATCTTATGAAGAGAGTACTGCCTGTTGATACCAAGCAGCAATTGAAAGCCTTCATTGACTTTCCGCATGCCCTATATAAAGACGATCCGCACTACGTGCCGGAGCTTTATATGGCGCAAAAGGATCTGTTGACGCCAGGCAAACATCCGTTTCACGACCACTCCGAAGTACAGCTATACCTGGCCTACGATGGTGACAAACTCGTCGGGCGGATTGCGGCTATACTCAACAACAATCACAACGCCTTCAACAATAGCCGGGACGGTTTTTTTGGATTTTTTGACTGCGTGAATGACGGAGCGATAGCCAGTATGCTCATTCAGAAGGCACAGCAATGGCTGCTGGCAAAGCAGGTGACCACCATGATCGGCCCGGTGAACTTCTCTACAAATGAAACCTGCGGCTTGCTGGTGGAGGGTTTTGAAAGCTCGCCGGTGGCCATGATGCCCTATAACTACAGTTATTACATACAGCTGCTGGAGAAGCTGGGCTTCCGGAAAAAGGTGGATTTGCTGGCTTACCAGTTCCTGTCAGAAGGCTACAACGACAAAGCTGCCCGCATGGCAACAGCTCTACAGGAGCGTTTGGCACAGAAAGGCATTATCATCCGACCGATCAACCTGAAAAACTATAAGCAGGAAGCAGAGAGCCTGCGTGAGATCTACAACTCAGCCTGGGACAAGAACCTGGGCTTCGTGCCGATGACACCAAAGGAGTTTGACTACATGGCCAAAGACCTGAAGCTGATCGTGGACCCGGATTTCTGTCTGATTGCCGAGCATAACGGGAAAGTGATAGGCTTTTCACTGGCTATACCTGACATCAACCAGATCCTGAAAAAGATCAGAAGAGGACGTTTGCTGCCAACCGGTATTTTTAAGTTGCTGCTGTTGCGCAAAAAGATAACGGCCGTGCGGATCATCGCGCTGGGCGTGGTGGAAGGGTATCGAAAAATGGGGATAGAGGCCTGTTTTTACGGCGCTGCCATGCATAAGCACCGGGAAAAGAAGATGCATTCAGCTGAGGCCTCCTGGATACTGGAGAATAACGTGCTAATGAACCAGGGGCTGCTGAAAATGGGTGCTACACCTTATAAAAAATACAGGATCTACGAGAAGGCGATATGAAGGAGCGTGTACTGATAACGGGAGCAAGCGGCTTTGTGGGGCACCACCTGGTGGAGGCTGCCGTGCAGGCAGGGCTGGAGGTATACGCCGCCGTACGCCCTTCCAGCGAGGTAGCGCACCTGCAGGCTTTTGACATCCACTACACTTCCCTGCACTTCAACGTCTCCGCAGCACTGGTAAAGGAGCTGGAAGAGAAGCAGTACCATTACATCATCCATGCGGCGGGCATCACCAAAGCCAAAAGCGAGCAGGAGTATAACAGTGTAAACGCCGGCTATACCCAAAAACTGGCTTTGGCAGCTATGGAGGCCGATATACCACTGAAGAAGTTTGTCTTCATCAGCAGTCTGGCGGCGCTGGGCCCGGTGGTATACAGCGACACAACGCCTATACATGAGCAGAGCAAGGCACAGCCGGTAACGGCCTACGGCAAAAGCAAGCTCCTGGCCGAGCAGTACCTGGCGGAGCTAAAGGATCTGCCCCTGGTCGTGCTGCGTCCGACGGCGGTGTATGGTCCGCGGGAGAAAGATATTTTCATCGTTCTCAAGACCCTGAACCTGGGGCTGGAGCCCTACATCAGCAACAAGCCGCAGTGGCTGAGCTTTGTGTATGTGAAAGACCTGGCAAGGGCGGTGATGCAGGCACTGGGCGCAGAAATACACCATGCCTGCTACAATGTGTCCGACGGCAACAGCTACGATCGTTACGCCCTGGCTACTATTACCAAGCGCATTCTGGGCAGGAAGGCCATACGCTTTCATTTACCGATGGGGGTGGTAAGTGTGATGGCCCGGCTACTGGAGGCAGCCTACGCGAGCAGCAGTAAAATGCCGGCCCTGAACAAAGAGAAGCTCAACGAGCTGGCCGCCGAGAACTGGAACTGCAGCATCGACCGGATCCGGCAGGACCTGGGCTTTGTGCCGGAGTACGACCTGGAGAAAGGGCTGGCACACACATTAAAATGGTATAAAGAAAACAATTGGCTATAAGTATTGATTTAAAACAGTTTTAGACTTTAAGTGAATAAGATGGAATATCAAGTAAAACCAGCCGAAGGGCGCTTGGGTATCCTGCTTCCGGGACTGGGAGCAGTTGCCACCACATTTATTGCAGGAGTAGAGGCGATCAGAAAAGGTTTCTCGCAGCCTGTAGGTTCACTTTCTCAGATGGGCAACATCCGCCTGGGTAAGCGTACAGACAACCGCAACCCGCTGATCAGGGACTTTGTGCCACTGGCAAACCTGAACGACATCGTTTTTGGTGGCTGGGACGTGTACGAAGACAACGTATTTGAAGCGGCCGTAAACGCGAAAGTGCTGGAGCCGATGCTGCTGCACTCGATCAAGCCGGAGCTGGAGGCCATTAAGCCGATGAAAGCTGTGTTTGATAAAGCCTATGCTAAAAACCTGGATGGTACCAACGTAAAAGAGGCTGCTACCAAATACGAATTGGCCGAGGCGCTGATGGACGACATGCGTACCTTCAAAGAGGAGAACGGCTGCGACCGCCTGGTGATCGTGTGGTGTGGCTCTACGGAGGTATACACCGAAATAAGCGATGTGCACGAAACAGTAGCTGCTTTTGAAGAAGGCCTGCGCAACAACGACCCGCGCATTGCACCAAGCATGATCTACGCTTACGCGGCGATCAAAATGGGTGTGCCTTATGCAAACGGTGCTCCTAACCTGACAGTAGACATTCCGGCACTTCTTGAGCTGGCAAAAGAAAAAGGAGTAGCCATTTCCGGCAAAGACTTCAAGACAGGTCAGACGCTGATGAAAACCATCGTAGCGCCAGGTCTGCAGGCTAGAGCGCTCGGCATCAACGGCTGGTTCTCTTCTAACATCCTGGGTAACCGCGATGGTCTTGTACTGGACGATCCGGATAACTTCAAGACAAAAGAAGTATCGAAACTGGGCGTGCTGGAAGACATTCTGCACCCGGAGGACAACCCGGAGCTGTACGGCGATCTGTACCACAAGGTACGCATCAACTATTATCCTCCTCACGGCGACAACAAAGAGAGCTGGGACAACATCGACATCTTTGGCTGGCTGGGTTACAAGATGCAGATCAAGATCAACTTCCTGTGCCGCGACTCAATTCTGGCTGCACCGATCGTGCTTGACCTTGCCCTGTTCACCGACCTGGCGCAGCGCTCAGGTATGAGTGGCATACAGGAGTGGCTGTCGTTCTACTACAAGTCGCCGCAGACAGCGGAAGGCCTGCGTCCGGAGCATGACATCTTCAAGCAACTGATCAAGCTGCAGAACACCCTGCGCCACATCATGGGCGAAGACCTGATCACGCACCTTGGCCTGGACTACTACGAAGACATGGTAGAAGAGTCGCTGTAAGCTGAATATATGCTGAAATTACACAAATTGGTTTCCACCAGCCTGGGCATTGGCTACATAGGCAAGGGGGGCGGTACAGTAGCTGCTGTGGCGGTCTGCCTGTGCCTGTATGCGCTGCCGCAGGCAGGTGGAAGCCAGCTTGTTATCTGGCTTCCTGTCATCACCCTGCTGCTCACGGTGCTGGGCGTTTGGTCGGCCAACGAAGTAGAGCCGCACTGGGGCAAAGATGATAAGAAAGTAGTGATAGACGAAGTGGCAGGCATGCTGATCACCATGCTGTTTATACCTGTGTCGCTCAGCACCCTGCTGGCCGGACTGGTGTTGTTTCGCTTCTTTGATATTGTGAAGCCGCTTTATATCCGAAAGCTGGAGAAAGTGAGGGGAGGATTAGGCGTGATGCTGGACGACGTAGTAGCGGGTGTTTACGCAAATATTGTTTTACAAATATTGCTTTACCTGAAGCTATTCTAAATGTTTACCTTTCTGAAGGCGCAGGCTGCTTCTCTGGTAGCTTCCGCTGTCGACTTTCTGGTCACAGTGCTGGTGGTGGAACTGCTCGGCATTTGGTATGTGGCAGGCACCGTAACAGGTACTATTTCAGGGGGCATAACACATTTTGCACTCGGCCGGAACTGGGTGTTCCAGGCTTCACATAAAACTGTGCCGTCTCAGGCAGCTAAGTATCTGATCATCTGGAAGGGGAGCCTGGTGCTCAACGCATCAGGGGTGTATGTGATCACGCACTATGGTGGTCTGCCTTACCTCTATTCCAAAATTATCACCTCTCTGCTTGTTGGCTTTTTCTACAATTACATTTTTCAAAAACGATATGTATTCAAATAAGAATATGTATAGCGTATACCTATACCGGCTGATTTGCTTCATGCTGCTTATTGCGGCAGGAGCACAGGCCACACCAGTGATGGCCCAGGGCCTCACCACAATTAAAGGCACCGTTAAAGACGCTGCCACCAACGAGGCGCTCATCGGCGTTTCTGTTTTTATACCTGGCACCAGTACTGGTACCAGCACCGACTACGAGGGAAACTTCCAGATCCGGACAAACCAGATCGTTAATAAAATACAATTCTCATACCTGGGATACCAGACCGCCACGATGGCCGTGACGCCGGGGCAGGAGCAGACGCTGCACGTGAAGCTGCAAACCGATGCCAAAGTGCTGAACGAAGTAGTGGTGGTAGGTAAAAAGCGCAAGGTAAAGTATAGCAACAAGGATAACCCGGCGGTTGACCTGATCAGGCTGATCGTGGACAACAAAGCCAAGAACAGGCCGGAAAGCTACGACTACGTGCAGTATGAGCAGTACGAGAAAACACAGATGTCGCTGGTGAACACACCGGAAAAACTGAAGCGCAATCTTCTGCTGCGCAAGTACGACTTCATTACTAACAACATCGACACTACCGTGCTCGCGGGCAGAGCGATTCTGCCTTTCTTTATACAGGAGGAGCTGACGGAGCAGTATTACCGCAAGTCGCCGCAGACGCGCAAGACCGTGGTGAAGGCCGAGAAGAAAGTAGACTTCGGGGAGTTTGTCGACAACCAGGGCATCATGGCCTACATGCAGCACATGTACCAGGACGTGGACATCTACGACAACAACATCACCATCCTGACAAACCAGTTCCTGAGCCCGATCGCCGACATGGCGCCTACGTTCTACAAGTTCTACCTGAAAGACACGGTGACAGCCGAGGGTGGTCAGCAACTGGCCAGACTGCAGTTTGAGCCGCGTAACCCATCAGCCTTTATGTTTACCGGCAGCCTGTACGTGACGCTTGACGGCACCTACGCCGTGCAGAGTGTGGACATGGAGGTGAGCAAGGGCGTAAGCATCAACTGGGTGCGCGACCTGAAGATCAAGCTGGACTTTGAGAAGAACCCGGACGGCCGTTACCACCTGAGCAAAAGCGGACTAAAAGCCGACTTCGGACTGACGCAGAACAGCGACATGGGCTTTTATGGGGAGCGTGTGGTGTCGTTTAAGGACTACAAGATAAATGAAGCACAGCCAGCCTCACGCTACGAAGGTGAGGCCATTGTGCGGGCGCAGGAAACTGCCGGACACGGAGAGGACTTCTGGCAGGCCAGTCGGCACGACTCACTTTCGGCCGTGGAGGTGAATACCTATACCAACATCGACAGCCTGGTGAACATGAAGTCTTTCAGGCGCACCATGGACTGGGGCACCGCCCTGATCGCGGGGTATAAGCGGGCAGGTTCCAAGATCGAGATAGGTCCGATCAACACTTTCTACAGCTTCAACCCGGTGGAGGGCTTCCGTCTGCGCTTTGGTGGACGTACGACAAACAACTTCAGTAAAAAAGTAATGCTGGAAACTTACACCGCCTACGGTTTCAAAGACGAGAAGTGGAAATACTACCTCGGCGGCACCTATTCGCTCACCGACCGCTCCATCTGGGAGTTTCCGGTTAGGGCAATTCGGGTGAGCTATCAGAAAGACACCAACATACCGGGTCAGGAACTGCAGTTTGTGCAGGAAGACAATTTCCTTCTTTCCTTTAAGCGTGGCGAAAACGACAAGTGGCTCTACAACGAGACCTACAACATCGATTACCTGCGGGAGTTCGAAAACCACATGTCATACCGCATCGGCTTCCGGAACTGGAGACAGGCCCCGGCCGGTTCACTGCAATACATCCCGGTAGGCGATGCCACCGGTGAGGACGAATCGCTGCCACTCCAGCACCTCACCACCACTGAGGCTTCGCTTGAACTGCGCTGGGCTCCGAACGAGCAGTTTTTGCAGGGTAAGATCTACCGCACACCAGTTGCTAACCGGCACCCGGTGTTTACGCTGCGGGCGGCTGCCGGTCTGAAAGGTACGTTCGGGGGACAGTTTGAGTACCAGAAGGTAGCCCTGAATGTGAGCAAGCGCTTCTACCTGTCGCAACTGGGTTATTCGGATGTAGTAACGGAAGGCGGCTACATTTTCGGGCAGGTACCATTCCCGCTGCTGTCGATTCACCGTGCTAACCAGAGCTATTCTTACCAGCTGCAGTCTTACAACCTGATGAACTTCCTGGAGTTTGTGAGCGACCAGTATGCCAGCGTGCACATCGACCACAGTTTCAACGGCTTTATCTTCAATAAGCTTCCTTTGATCAAGAAAACGAAGCTGCGGGAGTTTGTCACTTTCAAGGCGCTGTATGGCAAAGTGCGCGAAGAAAACATGCCTCACGAAAACCCGGATCTGCTGCGCTTCCCGACAGATGCCAATGGTTTGCCACTCACGTATACTCTTGAAAACAAGCCTTATATGGAGGCGAGCGTAGGTATAGGTAACATTTTTAACTTCTTCAGAATTGACGTAGTGAAGCGTCTGACCTACCTGGATCATCCAAATGTGTCCGATATAGGTATAAGGGGCAGGTTTAAGTTTGATTTTTAATACTTACAACATAGAAGTATGGACATGAAATCAGTGCGCGACGCGTTGCAGCAGGGAATCTACACGGTGATTAACCCTTTTGTGCGACTTCTGATCAGGCTGGGGTTCACACCCAACGCTGTTACCACCACCGGGCTTATCCTGAACATCGGGGTTGCGGCCATTTTTATCTGGGGTGGCGAAACCAGCAACAGGGGTGAGCTCGAATACGTGGGCTGGGCCGGAGCGCTGGTGCTGTTTGCCGGCGTGTTCGACATGCTCGACGGGCAGGTGGCCAGGCTGGGCAATATGAAGTCCACTTTCGGGGCCATGTACGACTCGGTGCTCGACCGCTACAGCGAAATGATCATGTTCATGGGCATCTGCTATTACCTGATTTCGCACCACTACCTGCTCAGTTCACTCTTTGCCTTCATCGCCCTGATCGGCTCGATGATGGTGAGCTATACCCGGGCCCGCGCCGAGGGGTTGGGTGTGGAGTGCAAGGGCGGCCTGATGCAGCGACCGGAGCGGGTCGTACTGATTGGGGTGTCGGCTATCGCCTGTGGTGTTACCTACTACTTTGTGGGGGCCGATTACAAGGTATACGTGCCGGGTATCCCGTTCCATGTGTTCGAGACCATGTCGGTGTTTACGCTACCCATTACCGTGATGGCGGTGATGACGAACATTACGGCTTATAATAGGCTAATGGACTCCAAAAAAGCCATGGAGCAGAAGGAGATGGCAACACGCTAAGAAGAAGCTTAACAACGTGAGAAAAATATTTTACCTGGCACTCCTGCTGCTTTACGCAGGTATAGGCAGTGCCAGCGGCAACAGTCTGGCAGGTATAGCCGAAGCAAAAGCCGACACACTGCCGGTGCCGAAGGGCATCAAAGAGCTGCTGTTTTACGTGCAGCGCGACCCGAATGCCAACACGGTGGTGTACGAGCTGAACCGGACGGCGCAGGGAGGGCTGAACGATACGGAGCCGATTTACCCGTTCTGGATTCGGTATGCGGATGGGGGAGAGCAGAAAGAGCTGAACTACATTCAGCGCAAATTTGCCTACGGTGTGAACACCAAAAAACTGGGCAAAGACCACTATGAGGTGAAGTTCGTGAGTTATGGCAAACTCGCCCTATACCTGCGCAAGGCAGGCGATGGCAAGTACCGTGTCTATACCACCATAAACAAGAAAGAAGCTATACTGGACCGCGTGTTTGTGCGGATCGAAGGCGGTACATTTTGGGTGCCCAATGTGTTGTATGTTGAGCTGAGCGGCCGCGATGCCGCTACCGGAAAGGCAGTAACAGGACGATTTAAACCTTAGTTTACAGATGAAAAAGAATTTCGTGTCTAACTCGCAGGAGTCTGTCAGGATGTTCAGATATGATTGGATGGAAGCCCTGTCCAAAGTGCACTGGACGGTGCCGCTTTACATTTACGTACCGGTCATCCTCTTCCTGAGCTGGCTAGCGCTGTACGGGGAGCAACTGTCTGTGCTTAACTTTATAGGCTATGCCGCACTTGGCCTGTTTGTCTGGACGCTGACCGAGTATGTGCTGCATCGCTTCGTGTTCCATTATGTGCCGAAGGCGAAGTGGGCCCTGCGCCTGCACTTCATTTTCCATGGCGTGCACCACGACTATCCAAACGATGCCAGGCGGTTGGTGATGCCGCCGTCTGCCAGCATTCCCATGGCCACGGCGCTGTATTTTTTGTTTGCATTGGTGTTGTCAGGCGGAGAACTTTATGCTTTTTTTGCGGCCTTTCTGCTGGGCTATCTGTTCTATGATATTTCGCATTATGCCCTGCACCACTTCAACTTTAAAGGTGAGTTCTGGAAGAAGCTAAAAAAGCACCACATGCTGCATCACTACTCCGATGCTACAAAAGGCTACGGGGTGAGTTCTTCTCTCTGGGATAAGATTTTCGGTTCTGATTTTGACAAAAAATAAAATGAGTTTAACAACTACGGCAACAGAGGGGAAGGCGAAAGTAACACGGAAGAATGCCCTTGTTGTAGCTGCCCTTACGATCGGTTACCTGCTGCTCTCGTACCTGCTGGTGGGCTTCAAGTCTGATCAGCTGGTGCTGGTGGGGCTGGCAAACGCCCTGTATTTTGCGACGCCCATCACCCGTAAGTTTATCACCGGCTTCTCGATCTTTATCGTGTTCTGGGTGCTTTACGATTACATGAAGGCCTTCCCGAACTACTGGTTCAACGCCGTACACATCGAGGACCTGTACAATGCCGAGAAAGCAGTGTTCGGCATCCGGAATGCCGAAGGTATACTGAGCCCAAATGAATTCTGGCAACAGCACAGCAACGCCTTTCTGGATGTGATGAGTGGTATCTTCTACCTCAGCTGGATACCGGTGCCGCTGGCCTTTGCCGGCTTTCTGTTTTTCTGGAACCGGCAGCAGTTCGTGTACTTCTCGCTCACGTTTCTGCTCGTCAACCTGCTGGGTTTTGTGGTTTACTACCTCTACCCGGCTGCACCGCCCTGGTATGTGGAGCTGCATGGCTTCGAGTTCATCTCCAAAACACCCGGTAACACAGCTGGTCTGGTGCGCTTCGATGAGTTTTTCGGCATAACAGTATTCCATTCGCTCTATGCCAAGGGCTCCAATGTGTTTGCCGCCATGCCTTCACTTCACTCTGCTTATCCGCTCATCGTGCTTTATTATGCTTTGAAGAACAGGCTGGGGGTAGTAGCTAAAGTGTTTTTCACCATCATTACGGTTGGTATCTGGTTTGCGGCCGTCTATACCTCGCACCACTACGTGCTGGATGTGCTGGCAGGTATAGTATGCGCTTCCTGTGGCATCCTCTTGTTCAACTGGCTGGTGGCCAGAGAAGGTGCTGTGAGCAGAGCCATTGGCCGGTTTGTAGCCGCCATTCGCTAACAAGGCCTGTAACCAGGCAAAACTTAATCTACACAACATGACAGAAGACAACTTCGCCATACAAAACAAGCGTCTCTATGAGCAGCTGCTTAGGCTAACAGCAGGGGACTACCAAGCCTTTCTGTACGACTGCGACGGTACGCTGGCAGATAACATGCAGGCACACAAAGATACTTACGTAAAAGTCGCTGCCGGTCAGGGCATCACCATTGATCCTGCCATTGTAGACGAGTTTGCAGGGCTGCCTATACCTGCTGTGGTTGTTGAGATCAACAAGCGGTACGGGAGCAGCTTCGACCCGGAGGCATTTGAAAGATCAAAATCTGAGCTGTTCTACCACGAGTTCATCTCCGAGACAAAGCCCGTGCAGTTTGTGGTAGACCACCTGGTAGCCCATGCCGGCAAAGTGAGGATCGGAGTGGTGTCAGGTGGCTCCAGGAAGATGATTCAGAAGACGCTGGAGGTGCTGCAGATCGACCACCTGGTAGAAGTGCTGGTATGTGCCGACGACACAGGGAAGGGCAAGCCTTTTCCAGATCCGTTTTTGCTGGCTGCAGAAAAGCTGGGCGTAGCACCCGAACATTGCCTGGTGTTTGAAGACGGAGTGCCCGGCGTGCAGGCTGCTGAAGCAGCAGGTATGCAATGGGTGAGGGTAGACGAGATATAGGGGACAGGCCATCTACTTTGGATTTATGTGAAAATCAGAAATAGCGCTAATTTTTAGACGAAAGTAAAACCGCTCCTGTCGTTCAGGAGCGGTTTTTTTTATGGCTTTGGCAACGAATACCTCAAAGTAGAAACAAGAGTTGGACTGTATGAACAGGTTACAATAGCTACCGCGTTGGAGGGCAAAATCAAACCGATCCTCCGTTTATCACATCTTTTCAGCGTTTCATCACTTTTAGTTGAAGTCCTGTTTGCTGTTTTCTAATCTTACTCCTGTTAAAGGCCTGGTAATCAGCTGGGCGGGTGCAAAAGGAACAAGACCAGACAGAAGAAACGATGAAATTAACGATCAGAAACATCTCCAAAACCTATCCGAATGGGGTGCAGGCCCTGCACAACGCCAGTTTGACAATTCCAGCAGGTATGTACGGATTGCTGGGACCGAATGGCGCCGGCAAATCCACATTGATGCGCATACTGGCCACGCTGCAGGAGCCGGACGAAGGGCAGATCTTATTCGGAGACATCGACGTGGTGCGGCAAAAAGAGAAAGTGCGCGAAACGCTGGGCTATCTGCCGCAGGAGTTCGGCGTGTACCGAAACGAAACAGCCGAGCACCTTCTCGATCACTTCGCCATCTTGAAAGGGATCACCAGCCGTGCCGACCGCACCGAGGTGGTACAGCAACTGCTGCGGCAGACCAACCTTTGGGAGGTACGCAAACAGAAGCTGGGTGGCTACTCAGGCGGCATGCGGCAGCGCTTTGGTGTGGCAGTGGCCTTGCTTGGCAACCCGAAACTGCTGATCGTGGATGAACCTACTGCCGGGCTGGACCCTTCGGAGCGTGTACGGTTTCTGAACCTACTCTGTGAGTTGGGTGAAAACAGCATCGTGATTCTTTCGACGCACATTGTGGAGGATGTATCGGAGCTGTGCACGCACATGGCCATCATCAATAAAGGGGAAATACTCTTGGAAGCAGAGCCGCTGCAGGCAATAGATGCCATGCAGGGGCAGGTATGGCGCAAGGTGATCCGGAAAGAGGATCTCACGGAAATACAGCGTACACATGCCGTTATCTCGACCAGGTTGCAGGCCGGGAAGTTTGTGGTGCGCGTCTGCAACAGCAGTTTGCCAGGCATAGGGTTTGAGCCTGTGGAAGCCACACTGGAAGATGTTTATTTCAGCACGATGGCCGGGCTTAGCGGCAAACAGCAAGTGCAAGCCGGAAAGGAGGTGGTGCTATGATGTTCTGGGCGATGTTCCGGTTTGAGCTGCGCTACCTGCTGCGCCGCGTTTCCACCTGGATTTACTTCGGCATTTTCCTGCTGCTGACTTTTGCCATGGTGCTGAGCTTTACCGACAATGTATACAGCGGTGATTATTTCCTGAACGCACCCGTTGTGATCGCGGGTATTTCGGCAATCGCCAGTTTGCTGGCACTGTTGGTGATAGCAGCCGTGTCCGGCGAAGCAGCGACACACGACTTGCGGGCCAGAATAGATCCACTGCTGTTTACAACGCCTGTCAGTAAGTTTGCCTACCTGGGTGGTAAGCTGATGGGGGCTTTTGCCGTGGTCGCACTGGTCATGCTGGCGCTTCCGTTGGGCCTGTTGCTGGCGCTAGTGGTGCCAGGTATAGACGCTGCCCTTTTTGGTCCGTTCCAGTTTTCACCCTACCTGAGTTCCTTTTTGGTGATCGCACTTCCCTCTGCCTTTGTGGCCACGGCTATCCTGTTTTCGCTGGCCTTGCTGAGTCGCCAGGCCATGCTGAGCTTCTTGGGCGGCGGACTGCTGTTTATGGTGGCGCTGATAAGTAGAGAGATGCTGGCAGACCATCTGGGCCTTTGGGATTTAGCCAGGCAGCTGGACTTCTCCGGCTTTACGATCGTAAGTGAGTTCCGGAAAACACAGACTCCCCTCGACATCAATACCCAATTGGTGCCGCTAGGAGGCTGGCTACTCTGGAACCGATTGCTCTGGCTGCTGATTGCGTTTGGCTTTATGGCTATTGCCTACGGTCGCTTTCGATTTGCACACCATGCCAGTTCAGGTTGGTGGAGCCGGATCATGAAGCGCAAATCAATAGAGGCACCGATCGTAGAGGCAATACCGATTGCCGTTCCAGAGGTTCAAAAGAACTTCCGGTTGCGCTCCCGGCTGCGTCAGACGGCTGCCATCGCTTTACAGACCTATCGGGAGAACATGAAAAGCTGGGGCTGGCTGGTGTTGCTAGGTATAGCGGGACTACTACTGGTGCTTTTGCCGGAGTGGCTGGAGGGCTCGCTCGGAGTGCCGACAATTCCCACGACTGCCCGCATTACAGCCATTTACAACCTGTTCATGTTACGCCTGGTGGTAGTAGCGGTCATGGTGGTATACGCCGGGCAGCTTATCTGGCGTGAGCGGGACGCCCGCATCAGTGAAATAACCGACGCGACCCCCGTACCTGACTGGGTTTTGCTGCTGAGCAAACTGGGAAGCCTGGTTTTGATGCTGCTTAGTCTGCAACTAGTTTTTCTGCTGGCAGGTATAGCCACGCAACTATCGCAGGGATATGAGGTGCTGGAGATCGGCCTATACCTGCGCATGCTCTTCGGACTACAGTTGACAGACTATTTACTGCTTGCGATACTGGTTATGACCGTTCACGTGATGGTGAATCATAAATACCTGGCACACATCATCGCTTTTGTTGCCTTTCTCTTTGGTATGTATGCCCAGGAACTGGGAGTGGACAACAGGCTATGGGTTTACGGTGCAGACTTAGGCTGGTCTTACTCAGATGTGCGTGGTTTTGGGTCGCAGTTAACTTCTTGGTTTTGGTTTAAACTATACTGGGCAACCTGGGCGCTGTTGTTGGTGCTGCTTACTTTCAGGCTTTGGGTGAGGGGCCGGGAAACAGGTATAAGCCAGAGGGTACGTCGCGCAGTGCTACACCCGGCAAAATCACTGGTGTTGGTAGCTGTTTTCGGCTTGCTGGCGATTTTTTCGCTGGGTGCTTTTGTGTTCTACCAGACGGATGTGCTGACTGAGCAACTGTCAAAAGAGGAGCTGCTTGCACGACGAGCTACTTACGAACTGCTCTATGGAAAGTATCATGGTGTACCGCAGCCAACGCTGACAGCCATCAGCCTGCATGTAGAGTTTTTTCCGGATCAAGAGGAAGCGTGGGTGAGCGGAGTTTATACCCTTCAGAACAGAAGCCAGGTCGCCATTGACACGATACACATTGCCACAGCTTATGGGGTAGATACCAGGGATATGCAGTTGAGCCAGGCTACCAGAACGCAACTTGAAGATCAGGCGCATCGCCATTCCATTTTCATCCTCGAAAAAGCCCTGCAACCTGGCGACTCGCTGGAACTGAGTTTTGATCTGCAGTACAAGCCAAGAGGCTTTGCCAGGAAAGGGACAGACCATGCCGTGACAGCAAATGGCAGCTACTTTCTGAACCATGCGTGGCTGCCTGCCATCAGCTACCAGTCAAACCGGGAACTGTACCTTGCACGTGACCGGCAGGCACATCAGCTTCCTCCAAAACCGGCTATTCAGCCACTGCAGGATGGGGAAGTGCAGCAATATAACGCTGATCAGGCGCGAATCCGCTTTGAGGCAGTGGTCGGTACTTCCGCAGACCAAACAGCCGTTACAAGCGGCGCCCTACAGCATACCTGGACAGAGAACGGGAGGCGCTACTTTTACTACGTGGCTGACACACCCATACGCAACCTCTACACTTTCTATTCGGCTGCCTATGCCATGCGCGAAACCGAGTGGCAAGACATTCTGGTCCAGGTGCTATACCACCCGGCACATGCCCATCAGGCGGATCGGCTACTCCAAAGTGCGGAAGCGTCGCTGACATACTATACCCGTCACTTTGGGCCTTACCCGCACCGCCAAATCCGCTTGGTCGAGTATCCCGGGGCAGGAGGCGGGGCATCGGCTTATCCGGGTACCATTGCCCTGACGGAGAATTTCTCCATGCTGAACCCTGACGAAGACTGGCGGGATATAGACCTTGTTTTTGCGGTAGGAGCACATGAAGTGGCGCACCAATGGTGGGCGCATCAGCTGGTGCCGGCTGCTATGGAAGGAGCTGCCCTGCTGACCGAGAGCCTGGCCTGGTACAGCGCACTGGGAGTGGTAGAAGCCACTTACGGCGCCGGGCATCTGGAGAGGCTCCTGTGGGTGATGCGCCAGTCCTACCTCACACCCCGCTCCAAGGCAGATGTGCCGCTGCTGCAGGCTTCGGATCCCTTTTTGGCTTACAGGAAAGGCCCTTTTGCCATGTATGCCTTAAAAAAATACCTGGGAGAAGAGCAGGTGAACCGGGCCCTGCGCAAGCTAATGCAGAAGTTCGGTTCAGGGGAGCCTCCCTTGCCCACTTCCCTGCATTTGTACCGCGAACTGCAGGCCGTCACACCGGATTCATTGCAGTACCTGTTGGTCGACCTGTTTGAGAAAAACACTTACTGGGATCTGGAAACGAAGCAGGCGGTAGCAGTTCCGATAGCGGATGGACAATGGAACGTGATCCTGGATGTACGGGCGCAGAAGTCGGTGGTGGACACCTTGGGCAGGGAAACGGCTATACCTGTACATGATCTGGTAGAAGTAGGGGTGTACGCAGCTGGTCAGGAAGGTCAGTTGGGAGAGTTGCTATACCTGGAGAAACACAGGTTGCATGCAGAGGAACAGCAAATTCAGCTTACCGTTCCCGCCAAGCCCGCCCACGCAGGTATAGACCCGCGCAACCTGCTGATCGATCTGGAGATGATGGACAATGTCAGAAAGGTGACCATTGAGAAACCGGCTGCGCCTGTAAAAGCCCTGTATGTACGACAGTCAGCGCAGCTAATCAATTTCATGCTGGATACCATGTTTTAACACCATCCGTCACAAAATTAACCGCATTCATCACATTTTTTGTTTATACTCAACGCTTTAATTTATCATTGTTTTATGAATGATATGACACTGGACAACCACATCGCTAAGCCACTCCAGACGGCTAAAATAGAGTTCTGGGTGGCTACTGCCATCTTTGTTTTTTCGATCTTTTCGCTCTCTACTTCTTACGAACCTAACCAGTGGTTTTTTGAAAGGGCAGGGATCGAGTATCACTTTTACAAGCATTATTTCTGGCCACAGCTGATCCGATATACCTTGCTATACCTGGGCTTTCTGTTCCTCAACTTCAGGATCATACCCAAGCTGATGCAGAAGGAACGCGTGCCCCTTTATTCCCTGCTGCTGCTTGGGCTATACCTGACCTATGCCTTCGTGGCGGGCGTGCTCGACACCTATACCAAAAGCTACCTGTTAACCTGGGATTATAGTGGTGAGCAAGACTATGGCCTGATCTTTCAGGATAGCTTCCGTCATGCGCTGTTTCTGTTGCTGCTGGTCGGTATCTACACCTTTATCAAGTACAGTGGGCTCTACCTGATTGCCAATGCTACGGCAATCTCGGCCCGTTACCGGATTATCAACCGCGACACGCTAACGGCCTTTATCATCTGGATGATCAGTGTGTTTTTACTGATGGTTTTCAATTTAGAGATGGAGTTCACGCTGACCCTGGCGATCGTATCGCTTAGCGCCTTGCTGCTATATTGCGGTGCTTTCTATTATCTGATCCCGAATGCGCTCAAGTCAGAACGTCCTTTCAGGAAATACCTTCTCGTATCACTACTGGTAGTCATACTGGCCTATTTGCCGGTTGCATTTTTGCTGCTGATGTTCTTTCATGACGAAGACCACGCTTTTGGCCTGAGCTTTTTCAACTCCCTGTTCCAATTGGTGGTGACAGTGCCTTTTGTCTGGTTTCTGTTTAAGCGCCAGATGAAGGGGAGAGAGGAAGTATTTGTACTCAAGAAGGAACTTGGATCGACAAGTGCCAACCTCGATTTCCTGCGTTCCCAGATCAACCCGCACTTCTTGTTCAATGCCCTGAACACGCTCTACGGTACAGCTTTGCAGGAAAACAGCGAACGCACCGCGCAAGGTATACAGATGCTGGGTGACATGATGCGCTTTATGCTGCACGAAAATCATCAGCAAAAAATCCTGCTCTCCCGCGAAATCGAGTACATGCGCAATTACATTGACCTGCAGCTGCTGCGCACCTCGGCCTCGCCAAACATCTCGATCGAGACGAAGATAGAAGAGGTGGTAGGAGATAAGTACATTGCCCCGATGTTGCTCATTCCTTTCATTGAGAACGCCTTTAAACACGGTATCAGCCTGAAGCACAAATCCTGGATCAGGATCACCTTGCATACCGATAAGGATAAGCTGTATTTTGACGTATATAACAGCAAGCAGAAGAAGTCTGAGCAGGATCCGGAGAAGGATAAATCAGGTATAGGGCTAAAAAATGTGAAGCAGCGTCTCGAGCATTTGTATTCGGACAGACACGAACTGATTATCCGCGATACGCCGGAAGAGTTCTTTGTGCACCTCACACTCCAATTATAAGTATATTTAAAGCAGGTATAGCATACAAGGTATAGCAACAGGTATGAAAGCAATAGCAATAGACGACGAGCCAATGGCGCTGGAAGTGGTACGGGCACATGCTGCCAAGGTGCCTTACCTGGAGCTGGTGGGTTGTTTTACGGATGCCTTTCAGGCGCTGGAGTTCCTGCAAAACGAACCGATTGACTTGCTGTTTTTGGATATCAAAATGCCGGACATCTCTGGACTAGAGTTTGTGACGAGCCTTCAGAAAAAGCCGATGGTGATCTTCACGACGGCTTACTCTGAACATGCCGTCACCAGCTTTGAGTTGGATGCAGTTGATTACCTGCTGAAGCCGTTCTCGCTGCCCCGGTTTATCAAGGCCTGTAACAAAGCACAGGAATTGCTGCAACTGCGCGGTACGACAGCTCCGGTGAAAGATTACCTCTTCCTCAAAACTGGTTACGAGCAGGTAAAGGTGCACTACGACGAGATCCTATACCTGGAGGCGGCGGGCAATTATGTGACGTTCGTGCTGGAAGGAAAGAAACTGCTCTCGCGAATGACCATACAGGAACTGAGCGAGCAATTGCCTGCTGATAGTTTTGTGCGTGTGCATCGTTCGTATATCGTCGCCAAAAAGCAGATTGATAAGATAGAGCGCCACCAGGTATGCATCAAAGGAAATGAAGTGCCGGTAGGAGCATCTTATATGCAGCAGCTGCACAGTATCTGACCGTTATACCTGAAAATAGTAGATTTTAGCTTATAAAAAAGGCGCTCCGGGAATTCCCGGAGCGCCTTTTTTATAAGGTGATTGCTATACCTATTGGTTCGCTTCCAGCCACTTTCTGGCGTTCACGAAGGCTTCCATCCAAGGCGATACCTCATCGTGACGTCCTTTCGGATAGTGCGCCCACTGCCACTGCAGGAGCGAACGTTCGATATGTGGCATCATCACTAGGTGACGTCCTGTTTCATCGCAGATCATGGCAGTGTTGTAGTCAGAGCCGTTCGGGCAGGCCGGATAGGTTTCGTACGCGTACTTTGACACGATCTGGTATTTGTCCTCGGTGTGCGGCAAGCTAAAGCGACCTTCGCCATGTGATACCCAAACACCCAATGTAGCACCGGCCAGGCTCGAAAGCATCACCGATTTGTTTTCCTGGATGGTCAGGGAAGTAAAGATACTTTCGTGTTTCTGGCTCACGTTGTGCAGCATTCTCGCTTTCTGATCGTGTCCCATCGTGATGAAACCAAGCTCCACAAACAGCTGGCAGCCGTTGCATATACCTACCGATAGCGTGTCTTCGCGCTTGAAGAAGTTCTCAATGGCAGTCTTCGCTTTCTCGTTGTACATAAAGGCACCGGCCCAACCTTTGGCAGAACCCAGTACATCCGAGTTAGAGAACCCACCCACGGCACCAATGAAGCGGATATCCTCCAGGGTTTCTCTTCCTGAGATCAGGTCGGTCATGTGCACGTCCTTCACGTCGAAGCCGGCCAAATACATGGCGTTGGCCATTTCGCGCTCCGAATTACTGCCTTTCTCCCGGATGATCGCCGCCTTGATTCTTGGCTTAGAACTGTCGATGACTGGTTTTTTGCCGTCAAATCCTGCCGGGAAGGTGTAAGTCAGTTCGTGCTTTTTATAATTCTCAAAACGCTCTCTGGCGCTGTGAGGACCACTTTGTTTGATGTCTAGCAAATAGGAAGTCTTGAACCAAGTATCACGCAGCTGTGCGATGTCAAAGCTGTAGGTTGCTTCGCCGTTTTTAAGCTCCAGCGTAGCGCTTAAAGTGCTCGTGCCTATTTTATAGAATGGAACATCGTTCGCTTTCAGAGTTTCTTCAATGTCTGCCGAAGCCTGGAATACGATACCAATGTTCTCGGCAAACAGTACTTTGATGCTGTCTGCTTCGCCCAGTGACGTGAGGTCGATGGAAGCGCCCAGATTATTGTCGGCAAAGCACATTTCCAGCAGGGTGGTGATCAAACCGCCGCTGCCAATGTCATGACCTGCCGCTATTTTATCTTCTTTGATCAGCTGCTGCAGCGTGTTAAACGCATTCTTGAACAAGGCCGCATCAGTGATATCAGGCGTTTCGTTACCTATCTTGTTGACAACCTGCGCAAAAGAAGATCCACCCAGTTTGAAGGTATCGTTGGTCAGGTTGATGTAGTAAATGTTGCCGCCGTTGTGCTGCAACACCGGCTCTACCACTTGGCGTACGTTGCTGCAGTTACCGGCAGCTGAAATGATCACTGTACCTGGTGCTATTACATCCTCGTCCTTGTACTTCTGCTTCATAGATAGCGAGTCCTTGCCGGTCGGGATGTTGATGCCCAGGGCAATTGCGAATTCAGAACAGGCCTCTACTGCTTGATACAGACGAGCATCTTCTCCTTCGTTCTTGGAAGCCCACATCCAGTTAGCAGAAAGTGAAACGCTTTTCAGGCCGTCTTTCAGCGGAGCCCACACGATGTTTGAAAGTGATTCGCCGATCGCATTGCGGCTACCCGCTGCCGGATCGATCAGGGCTGAGATAGGGGCGTGGCCAATGGAAGTAGCTATACCTTCTTTGCCCTGGAAGTCCAGTGCCATCACGCCGCAGTTGTTGAGTGGCAATTGCAGCGGGCCAGCGCATTGCTGCTTCGCTACACGGCCACCCACGCAGCGGTCCACTTTATTCGTGAGCCAGTCTTTACAAGCAACAGCTTCCAGTTGCAGCACCTGCTCCAGGTAGGTATGCAGTTGACTTTGTTCGTAAGTCACCGCCTGGTATTTCCGGGCAACGGTCTTGTCGTTCATCACCACTTTAGGCGAGCTGCCAAACATGTCGCTCAGCTCCAGGTCCATCGGTTTCTGGCCCGTAGAGGCAGACTCGAAAGTAAAACGGTGGTCGCCGGTCACGTCGCCCACGGTATACATCGGAGCACGTTCACGCTCCGCTATCTTTTGCAGGGTTTCAATATCTTTTTCGCCAATCACTAAACCCATTCGTTCCTGCGATTCATTGCCGATGATCTCTTTGGCTGAAAGGGTAGGGTCGCCTACCGGCAGTTTATCCAGGTCTATTTTACCACCTGTTTCTTCCACCAGTTCTGAAAGGCAGTTTAAGTGGCCACCCGCACCGTGATCGTGGATGGAAACAATTGGGTTGTGCTCGCTCTCCACCATGCCACGAATGGCATTGGCTGCACGCTTCTGCATTTCCGGGTTAGAGCGTTGAATGGCGTTCAGTTCTATACCTGTCCCATGCTCGCCGGTGTCGGCAGACGATACGGCTGCACCACCCATACCGATGCGGTAGTTCTCACCACCCAGGATCACAATTTTATCACCCGTTTTCGGGTGTCCTTTCTGAGCCTGGCTTGCTTTGCCGTAGCCAACGCCACCTGCCAGCATGATTACTTTGTCATAGCCCAACTTGCGTGGAGCCTCGATCTGATCCGCTTTTTCGTCGTGCTCAAACGTCAGCACCGAACCCGTGATCAGCGGCTGTCCGAACTTGTTACCGAAATCAGTCGCACCATTGGAAGCCTTGATCAGGATATCCATCGGCGTTTGGTAGAGCCACTTTCTTTCCTGCGTCGCTTGTTCCCACGGACGGTCTTTCTCCAGTCGCGACAAAGCGGTCATGTACACGGCAGTACCAGCCAGCGGAAGGGCACCCTGTCCACCGGCCAGGCGGTCGCGAATCTCACCACCAGAACCTGTAGCGGCGCCGTTGAAAGGCTCTACTGTGGTCGGGAAGTTGTGTGTTTCTGCTTTGATCGAAATAACCGATTCAAAATCACTCACCTGGTAATAATCAGGCACATCGGCACGCTTCGGTGCAAACTGCTGCACCACAGGCCCTTTGATAAAAGCCACATTATCTTTGTAAGCCGAAACGATATCGTTCGGGTGGGTCTCAGATGTTTTGCGGATCAGTTTGAACAGAGAGCTTGGTTTCTCTTCGCCATCGATCACAAACTTGCCGTTGAAGATCTTGTGGCGGCAGTGCTCTGAGTTCACCTGCGAGAAGCCGAATACTTCAGAATCAGTTAGCGGACGACCAACTCTTTCAGATAGCTTGTTCAGGTACTCCACCTCTTCCTCACTCAGCGAAAGCCCTTCCTGTTTGTTGTAAGCCGAAATATCCGTTACCGGCTGCACAGGCTCCGGCTGTATGTTGATCGTGTAAATCTCCTGATCAAGACCCTTGTACTTTTGCGATAGCATCGGGTCAAAATCCGTGAAATCCTCCGTTACGATGGCAAACTCTTCGATCCGGATTATACCTTCGATGCCCATGTTCTGGGTAATTTCCACGGCATTGGTACTCCAGGGCGTGATCATGGCAGCACGTGGGCCAACAAAAAAGCCACTCAGCACAGTTTCCTGCTTTAGAGTGGCGTTGCCGAATAACCATTCCAGTTTTTGGATGTCAGTAGCGTTCAGTTCACCTTCGCTTTGTAAGGCGTACACTGTATCAGGTTGACTAAAAAAGAAGTGAAGCATGCTTAGTTTTTATTTCTATACGCAAAGATACGGTTCAAATTGAGATAATTGGGCAGGTAGGGGTGCCAGGTTCAGAGGCATTTCTAGCGTGATCATATTGCCAGCACGACAATATGTACTTACTAACTGAGGTAACAGTGTGGAGAGAAGGATCTCCTGATTGTTGCTCATCTAAATTCGAATTTTCCTGGATTGCCAATTTCAGTCCAAAAGTAAGGATATTTTTCGGAGAAGCGTAGGAGAGAGCGGGGTATAAAGTTTTGAGACTGAAAAAGCCGGTACCCTTTGTTTAGTTTGGAGGCGTGGATCGGGGCCAGTCAGTGAAAAATATACTTACAGAAGGAAGAACTTTTAAATACTTGTAATAGTTGAGAGGAAATAGCAATTTTGCATTGTTATACATAAGATGACAAAACAGCAGCACATATTGCCATACCCATTCTACAACGATTATTACACCCTCGTGTATGTCTGGGAAAGGTATGTGCATTGCTGTACTGCATAGCATTGTAAGTAAAAACACTTCTATACCATGAGCCCAGGCATCCGCCTGGGCTTTTTTTATGTCCAAAATTTTAAAAACATCCCCAAAAATGAATGCATTAAAAGAAAACATAGAGATTTTTCTGCCTGAAAACGGCCTGGAGCAAAAGCTGGAGCAGGCCGAGCGGGAGAACCGCAAACTGGTTATTAAACTGGGTTTTGACCCAACGGCGCCCGACCTGCACCTGGGGCACGCCATCGTGCTGAAGAAGCTGAAGCAGTTTCAGGACCTGGGCCACCGCATCGTGATCGTGATCGGCAGCTTTACAGCCCGGATTGGCGACCCTACCGGCAAGAACAAGTCACGACCGCCACTCAGTAAAGAGGATGTAGCGGTTAATGCACAGACTTACGTGAATCAGCTTTCCAAAATCCTGGACGTGAGCCGCTGCGAGATCGTGTACAACTCCGACTGGCTCGACGCACTGCAGCTATCTGAAATGATACAGCTGCTGTCGAAAGTGACGGTGGCGCAGATCATGCACCGCACCGACTTCAGCAAGCGTTTTCAGGAGAACACGCCCATTGCCATGCACGAACTTTTCTACCCGATCATGCAGGGTTTCGACTCGGTGAAGATACAGGCCGATATAGAAATGGGCGGCACTGACCAGCTCTTTAACTGCACCATGGGACGACAGCTGCAGGAGACTGAGGGTATGTCTCCACAGATTGTGATGTGCATGCCTTTACTGCGCGGTACCGACGGGCACGAGAAGATGAGCAAGTCGCTCAACAACATCATCGGGCTGACAGACGAACCAAACGAGATGTTCGGCAAAATCATGTCTATACCTGACACGCTGCTACCCGACTACCTGCAACTGGTAACTGATTTCAGCCAGGCCGAAAAGCAGGAATGGCAGGAGAAACTGGCGCAGGGAGAGAACCCGATGACGCTCAAAAAAGCCATCGCCCTAAACGTGATCGGCCAGTACCACAACGAGGAGGAAGCTATGAAGGCGCAGGAGTTTTTTGCGCAGCGCTTCCAGAGCAAGACATTCCAGGAGAAGAATTTCACACCGGTGAGCCTGCAAGAACTAGAAGGTATAGAAAGCGAAGTAACGGTGATTGACCTTTGCAAACTATTACTCCAAAACGAAAGCAAGGCCAACCTGAAAAGGCTGATCGATGGGGGAGGTGTGACCGTGAATGATGAAAAGGTGCTACATGCGCAGGAGAAGGTAAAACTAATGCCAGAGACTAAAATCAAGCTGGGGAAGCGGCATTACTTTGAGTTGGTGTAAGGTGTAGCAGCGTAAAATAAGCCAACGCCACGCAAGGTGTAGATTGCGTGGCGTTCGTTTGCTACAGGTATAGCGTTGTAGATTGATACCCTTGCTAACACATAGCTTAGGCAAAGGCAGCAGGATATATCTTTTGGGCTCTCTGCTTAATTTTAACTATCGTGTCGATGTAAGCAATGGTTAGGATGAAAGAGATGGTGATATGCAGGGCATAGGGCCAGATGGCTTCCGGGATCAGTTTTTCTAGGACCATATAGTTCAGGTACATCGGGAAATACATCAGCGGCATAAACCCATAGGTATACTGCATGATTGACAGCTTCTTTTGTAAGTTCCTTCTTAGGTAAACAAACTCCTTTACTGCAAAATACAGAATGGCAGCCGTGAGCCCTCCCAGGCTGACCAGTTTGACCATAGCTGGATCGAGTGAGGTGAGCGCCAATTGGAAACCGACGAAAAGTGCAAGCGAAAGCAGCAGGTAGGGCAGTTTAAAGAAACTTAAGAAAGTCCGTAGCCACAGCAGCATATGCTCTTTTTGAATGGCAGCTACCCGCTTTTCATACACATCCGTAAAGCCGAAAATGCCAAAGCTCTTGTATACCTTCTGAATCGCCTCGTCGAGGGTCAGCTCAGGATTTTCTTCCCATTGTTTCTCGATGTCAGATGCAAGGTGGTCGACCAGCTCCGTTTGAATATCATAGGTATCTACAAACTTCTTCTGTAAGAAGGCATACAGTTTTTCGATGTCTGTGGCTGTCAGTTCCTTTTTCATGCTTTTGAGGGATTAGCTAAGTTAGTGTTCATGATCAACTGCATTTGCTCAATAAAGCCTTTCAGCTCGGCCAGCTTATCCGCTGTTTCTTTTTTGCCTGCCTCTGTCAACTTATAGTATTTCCGCATCCTGTTGCCGATATGCACCATCTCTGCCTGCAGCAGCCCTTCGGCCTCGAGTTTGTGGAGCGAAGGGTATAGGGCGCCTTCGGTAATATTGAGTTCTCCGGCTGTCAGCTCCTTAACTTTCTGAGTTATTTCGTACCCATACATCCTGTCGTTCTCTTCCAACAGCTTTAGGATGATGGTCGAGAGACTGCCTTTATAAAGTGAACTGTTTTTCATACTGCAAATATATAAGAATGTTTTGCATAAGAAAGTTATGTATAAACTTTTAAGAGGAAAATTCTAAATCGAGATCAAAGCTGGAGGGTGCTATAAAGATAAAACTGGGTAAAAGCCATTATTTTGAATTGATGTAAGTTAAGGGAGAGGAGGAAAAGAAGCCGACACGCAGAGTATAGGCTGCGTGTCGGCTTATGCATTACTTTTCATTCAAAAGAACTTTCTTCATAATATGAATTGAGCTTATAAAACATATATCTGACTTAGTTTTATCAAGACTGTTTTTTAATTCTAATCCAGGGTGAACGTAGTTTCTATAAACTCTGGACAAATTTGTAAGATGAAAAAATTCAGTTCCTAATAAATTATTTTGTTCAATAAATATAATTAAATCAGAAAGAACACAGTCATATAAGTTTTTGCTTACGCTGCCACCAGATGGTTTTGAATAAGTAATTCTTTTTAACTTCTTTTTCTCACAGAAGTAGGTAAGTATCAATTCTACAAAAGAACCTGAAAGCACTACAGTAGATTTTATATTTCCTATCAAATGGTTAAAAACCAGTTCGTCAAAGTCTCTTGTTATTAGTGTTTTATACTTCTTCCCTATTTTGCTTATTTTTTTGCTTAATCTAAAGTATTCAATTTCATCTAGTTTTTGGATAGATAAATTCTCTAATCCATTAGTCCAGCATAGTGGCATTGAACTTTCAGATACAATTGATCTTAGTTCTTCAATTTTATTTTCAAGAAGTGGATTAACCAGGTAATACGGAATATTGTATTCATCAAATTCGGTTGTATCTATTAAATAATTTTTAGCTAGCCAGTTACTTCTAAGTGAGTTAGCTTTAGTCCTCGTTGTTTTCATTAAGACGGGAAACATTTCATCTTGTATTGGTACTCTCCAATTATCAAAATCTTCTTCTTTCTTAATGTTAAGTAAAAATGTATGTAGTGTTTCTATGGAAAAGAAGTTTTCTTCCTTGAGCGAGTTTATAGAATTAGAAAAGGTTTTTTCAATAGCTAATCTCTCACTCTTCGCCCTATCAATAATCTTTTTTCGTTCAAGAGCTAATGATAAATTTTTTTGTGCTAGTTCATTTTTCTCGTCTAATTGAAGAGCCTTATTATATAGTTCTATTGCTTTATCTATCTTGTCTTCAACTTTATAAATATTAGCTAGATTGTTTAAAACAGAACTATGCTCTCCATTAATTTCAATATATTTATTATAAATATTTTTGGCTTTTTCTGTCTTTCCAATTTCGTTGAAAGCATATGCAAACTCAAACCAAGAATTGATTTCCTCCAACTGCTTGCTGCTAAATTGGCCATATAATTTTGCTATTTCCTTATAATATTTCCTAGAGTGTAGTTCATCTAATATGTCACTAAGGTAGTCACAAAATAAATTCTTAAAACTGTAATGTTGTTCTAGATCTAAACTTAGATGTGACAATAGGGAAGATACGCTGGCATTTTTTTCAAAACTATCACTAAAATAGTCAGAATATGAATATACAAGTTCCTGTATAAGGAAGTCATATTGCCAAGCGTCCAAACTAGAAATAGCTTTTCTTAATGTCACAAATCGTTCTGGTGCTGCTTGGTCAAGCTTATGTAGTAAGCATTTAATTAAATTTATACGACCAACAAGTTCTTCTTCGTGATTTTTCTTTTCTACTTGATTCAAAATTTTAACTATTTCCTTATATGGGAATATTATCTCTGGTACCCTGGGAGAGTGTGGATCTAAATAAATAGGTTCGTCTCCTAACCAATCATTAAATGGAAATACCTCGCTAGTCAGATTAAGAGATTTTATTAAATATTCAATTTTATCGAAAGATTTAGCAATATTAAAAGTAGAGAGTAATCCAAAAAATCCAAACCAACAATCTGAACTTTCACTTTTAGCAATAAATGCTAGCTTGTAGTATTCTTCAGCTTTTTCATGTAAGCTTTGTTGATAATAAGTATTAGCGATTGCAATATTTATAGCGAAATGAGAATCTTGATTATCACAAAGGACCATAGATTTAGAAAAATATTCTAGTGCCTGAGAATAGTCTTTTTGACCAGCATAATACTTCCCTAATTCATACATAACAGTAGATGAACTTAAATCTTGATTAACTGCCTCAGATAGAGTGCAGAACTGTTCTGCATATTTATGCTTCCTTTTGTATATATCAGAAAGTGTAATGTAATACTCTGGATTTTTAGGAAACGTGATTAGAGCACTTTTATAGAGGCTTATTTTCTTATAGTCATTTTTGTATAAAGTGTGAAGTTCAGAGATAACACCTTCTGGGAAATCTTTATATTTCAAAGCCGCTTCATATTTTCTAATTGCCAACTCCTTATCATAGAATTCATTTTCTCCATCAAAGAAATAATCATTATGAATTTTTCCCAGTAGATAATTTATCCAACCACCTGACTTCTTATCAGTATCTTTTAACAATGCTAACTGTAGTTCTTTCTTAGAGCTACTATAATCATTACGGTTAAAGAATATGCATCCAAGGAGATAATTATATCCTAATTTTTCGGGGAAATCTTGCTTAAGCCTAATACAAATTCGTTCCGCATCTTCGAGTTTTTGATTTTCAAAAAGTTGCCATGCTTTTTTAATTTCTTCAGCGTATTGGTCTTTATCTCCTGATTGACTCATTATTCCTACAGTACAATTAATATCTACTGATTTTTTTAGGTGTATTCTATAAAAGACTATTAATTAGCTAATATACCAAAACCCTTACTCTTTCTATGACTTTATTAATTGATTATGTATTGTAGAACATATAATAAATTGGCTTAAGTTTTACACTATTACTCACTTGTTTTAAGTCAACAACATAACTAAAAGTGTAGAACTTGAAAGAGCTACAGCTTAAACTAAAATCTATGTTCTTTTTACCCAGATTTACCAAAGCCCAAGGTGTGCCAACCAAATTATAACTGTAAGCACCTGGTATTAGTAAAGCAAAGGTATGCAACCTCAAAAACGAAGACCTACCAAAGAAGAGCTGGCAGCCGCCAACGGAAGAACACTACCTGATATCATTGCGCCCAACCTCAAAGTCCTTTTCTGCGGTATCAACCCGGGGCTTTACACGGCTGTGATAGGGCATAACTTCGCCCGCCCGGGCAACCGTTTCTGGCCAACCCTGCATGCTGCCGGTTTTACGCCCCGGCTATACCTGCCCGAAGAAGAAAAAGGCTTGCTGGACCTGGGCTTTGGGATCACTAACATCGTGGATAGGGCAACAGCCAATGCCGCTGAGTTATCAGCTGTGGAGCTGATAGAAGGCGGGATCAAACTGGTGGAGAAAGTGATCGCGTATCAGCCACAGGTGCTGGCTTTATTGGGGATTTCAGCCTATCGTGTGGCTTTCGGGAAAGCAAATGCAGGTATAGGTATGCAAGAGCAGACCATCGGGAACACCAGGCTATGGTTGCTGCCTAATCCCAGTGGCCTGAATGCGCATTTCCCGCCACAAAAGCTGGCACAGGTATACCAGGAGCTGAGGGTGTTTATCGATGGGATGACATAGAAAAATCTGATCTGATTACTTAGCAAAACAGGTAATAATTCAGACGCGCGGTACTGCGCAAAATGCCCCGCTAAAGCCCCAACTTATAGGCCAACCGGTAGTATATAGTATATCATTGATCAGCAGTATTTTAATGGTAGTATGAATGGCAGCAAAAAGTAAATCTATAGAAAAGAAGGCCCGGCAGCTGGGCTTTCCTATACCTAAGGGTACACTGCTGGCCATAGGGGGCAAAGAAAGTAAAAGCGAAGAAGAGCGTCCAGAATCGCAGGACGAAAACTCCAGTTTTATAAGTGAGCAAATACTGAAGCGATTTGTAAAAGAGCTGCAGGGAAAAGATCCGTTAGTGTTAGTGGTACCAGCTGCCTCCAGTGAACCTGAACCGATTGCAAAGGAGTATGTAAAGTTATTTAGAGAACTAGGAGTTAATACTGTCCAGGTAGTGGATGTCAGGACCCGCGACGAAGCCAAAGACCCCGAGAAAATAAAACTGATTGACAAAGCGGCCGGCATCATGCTAACCGGGGGCGATCAGCTCCGGCTGACATCCATCCTCGGCGGTAGCCCCTTTATGGAACGCATCAAGGAGCGGTACATGAATGAAAAGCTCGTGGTGGCCGGTTCCAGTGCGGGCGCTTCGGCTATGTCGACCAACATGATCTACAAAGGCGAGGCGCAGGGCGGTATGCTGAAAGATCAAATGAGTGCTACCGCCGGACTCGACCTGCTCAAAAACGTTGCGATTGATACGCATTTTATAGACCGCGGCCGCATTATACGCATGGCGCAGGCAGTGGCTCAGAACCCGGGTTGCATCGGTATTGGTTTGGAAGAAGACACGGCCATACTTGTAAAAAAGGGGATGGAGATAGAGGTGGTAGGCAGCGGACTGGTTACCATTCTGGATGGCATGGACATTAGCAGCACCAATATTTACGAAATAGAATCAGGTGATCCCTTTACAATTTACGACCTGAAGATGCACCTGCTGGGCAATGGTAAAACCTATACGATTCCTGCTTTCAATGAAGATATAAACGATAGAGCATAATAAGCGGCATGGAACATGATTCTACAAAAATTTGAGAAGGCGCTTGAGCTGGATTTCGTGACTATACGGCATTTTCCTGATCAGAAATTGTTCTGGAGTGATTGGCGTGGCATTATACCGAGAGAACCACTCCGTGAAGCCATGCATTTTGCCAGTCAGTTTATAATAGAAAATGAGATTGAACTGGTATTAGTGGACTATACCCACATGTTGCCACCATCGTTGCAGGACCAGAACTGGATTGCTACACACTCTGCTGCGATACTGCAGTATAGTAAGCTAAAGCGTGTAGCAAACGTGATGGGTTACGATATTTTCCAGCAGATATCCATCGAAACGATCAATGAAATAGCCTACAGATATCCCTTGCCTTTCGAGTCCCGTGATTTTATGTTCAAAGACGATGCCTTCGAATGGCTTTTTAGTACTGAGGAAGATCAAGCCGCTTAAACATCCTGATCTTCTTCTGGTTGCCTTTGCCGCAGCACCTTGTTATCAACGGAGTAGCGGCCCGGGCCTTTCACCATGAAGAAGAGGAGCAAAGCTGTGACAGTCAGGGACAAAATTAACTCGGTGTTACCCAGACTAATGCCACCGCGCTGTGGGTTCACGATCAGCAGCGCACCGACCAGAATCGGAATCTGGCAGAGCAGAGCCAGTCGCGTAAGCATCCCAAAAGCGATCATCAAGCCACCTACTATGTGTACCATACTGGTGAGGAAATGGGCCTTACCGGCAGAGAGAACATCCTGGCTGGAACTGAAGATGTAGAACACATCCGTGGTATGCTCCAGGAAGAGCAGGCCTTTGACAAACAGGAACAGTCCGAGCAGAATTCTCAGGGCATCCATCCAGACTGGGTTGTTGGCGCTGTTGACGCGAGGGGTGTGGTGGAGTTCATGTGCGAGTGCCATGGCAGTGGGGTTTAAGTGAAAAGAGCGCTATATCTATATTTACGTTCACAGCTGCTGTCCCGTTTATTTGCCATGCTTTTAAAGTAGTTTGACCAGAAAATTCAGTTTTTTGGCGGAACAGCTTTCACAATTGTAGCTACAAACGTAGCTTTGCAGACCGAATGAACATTCAATTGGGATTAAAAGGGGATTTGAATGGAGCCGATTGCAGACAAGAAGAAAGCCATATTCATAAGTACGATGGAACTGGTCCGCGACAAGGGCTTTCATGGTACGCCAATGAGTATGGTCGCCAAGCACGCCGGTGTGGCAGCGGGTACCATTTACCATTACTTCGAGAGCAAAGAGCAGCTCATCACCGAACTGTTTGACTACGCACAGCAGCAGGTTATTGAAGTGGTGGAGAAGGAAACCTGTGCCGCTATACCTTTCAAAGAATGCTTCTTCAACCTATGGGGTGGACTCTATACCTTTTACCAGAACAATCAGAACCTGCTCAGGTTCTTCGAGCAGTTTGTCAACTCTCCTTACAGCGCTGCCAGGCCACCGCTTGAAGAAGACAAGTTCTATACCTTGCTTTTCGCCTTTTTTGAGCGGGGCATACAGGAAGGATTGCTGAAAGAAGTGAGTCCTAAGATACTGGCTACGCTCACCCACAGCAGTGTACTCTCTATGGCCAAACTGACAGGCAGCGGTCGACTCCATCTGGATAGAAAAGAGCTCGAACAGATACTGCAGCTTATTTGGGACGGCATCGCCTTTGACCGTTAGCCGCCGACTTTAGCAGATAAAATTACCTTTACACTGATGTTTAAACAATAACAATAAGCGCCTGAATGAAATAAGAAAGAAAAAACTAAAGTGGGTACGGCACCATCAGTTACTGCACCTGCACGTTTAATACTCAATCAAAATGCTGAACACCAAAATTATACATGAAATTAACTACCTATTTTAAACAACTGCTGATTGCCTGCCTGCTGGTTCCGGGCGCCCTGATGGCGCAGGACAAGACAGGTATAGCCGCGACGGACAGCCTCACCCTGGAGCAATGCGTAGGCTATGCGCTGGAAAACCGGGCGGCGATGGAGCAGGCACTGATCGATGAGCAGATCGGTGAGCGGGAGATCAGAGCCAGTCTTTCGGGCTGGTTTCCGCAGATCAATGCCAACTTCGGGAGCACTTACAACATCAAAAGACCCCAGCAGCCAATCGGAGGGGAGATCATCACCTTCGGTCAGAAGTATAACTCCAACCTGGCGCTGCAGGCCACACAGAACATTTTTGACAACAACCTGCTGCTCGCCTCCAGAGCATCCCGCTCCAGAAAACTGTTGCTGGATCAGCAGGTAACCGATACCCGCATCAATACAGTGGTAGAAGTGAGCAAGGCTTTTTACAACGTGCTGCTCACGCAAGAGCAGCTCCGCATCCTGGATCAGAACATTTCGCGCCAGGAGAAGCAGTTCAACGACGCCCGCAGCCGCTACGAGGTTGGTCTGGTTGATAAAACAGACTACCAGCGTGCCGCCATCACACTGGCCAACATCCGGTCAGACCGCAAGCGGGTGCAGGAGAACATCAAGGCGAGCGTAGCCTACCTGAAGCAGCTGATGGGCTATCCGGTGGAGCAGGAGCTGAACCTGACCTACCATTATGCCCGCATGGAGCAGGAAGTACAGGTAGACACCACCGAGCTGATCGCCTTCGACAAAAGGGTGGAATTGCAGCAGTTGCAGACGCAACGTGAACTCCTGAAGCTGAATACAGCCTTTAATCGCTGGAGCTTCCTGCCAACCGTTTCGGCTTTTGCTAACTACAACCTCCTGTACTTCAACAACGAGTTCGCCAACCTCTACGATCAGCATTTCCCGAACTCGTCGGTTGGTTTGCAGGTAGCGTTGCCGATTTTCCAGGGTACGAGAAGGCTGCAGAACCTCAAGATTGCACAGCTGCAGGAAGACCGCCTGGATGTGCAGATCGAAGATGCTCGCAGGGCCATCAACACCGAATACCAAACGGCCCTAGCCAATTACAAAGGGGACTACACAGAGTGGCGCACAGTTCAGTCTAACCTTGAAATGGCCGAAGAGGTGTACGAGATCATCAAGCTGCAGTACGACGAGGGCGTGAAAGCTTACGTGGACCTGATTGTGGCCGAGACGGAACTGCGTACCACCCAGCTGAACTACTACAATGCCCTTTACGGCGTGCTCTCCAGCAAACTAGACCTGCAGCGCGCCCTTGGAAACATAGACATCAACCGATAAAATCAGAGAAACAGGATAATGAAAAATAAATACACCTGGCTGTTCGCAGCCATCATCAGCCCGACTATGCTTGTGTCTTGCGGCGGTGACGATGCCGGACAGCAGCAGATGAACCCTGCGGCCATGGCCATTCCGGTGAACACGATTCAGGTAAAGCAGCAAAGTGTAACCGGCCGCGATACATACCCGGCCAGGGTGGTGCCGCTGCAGGAAGTAGAGCTGCGTCCGCAAGTATCAGGGTATATCACCAATATTTTTGTGCAGGACGGACAGCGTGTCAAAAAAGGGCAGAAGCTATACGAGATAGACCAGAACAAATACCAGGCAGGTATACAACAGGCACAGGCCAGTCTGCAGAGCGCCAAAGCCAACCTGGCCCGCGCTGAGAAGGACCTGGAGCGCTACGAGCGCCTGGCCGAACGCGACGCCATCGCCAAGCAGCAGGTAGACTATGCCCGCACCGAAGTGCAGACCGCCCGCGCACAGGTTTCAGCGGCTCAAGCTCAGGTGAGCAGCGCAGGCACCGATCTGAGTTACTCGACCATCACAGCGCCATTCAGTGGCGTGATCGGTATTTCGCAGGTCAGGGTAGGAGCGCAGGTATCGCCAGGGCAGCCTTTGCTGAACACCGTGTCGTCGTCTGACCCGATCGCAGTCGACTTTGTGATCAACGAAGCCGAGCTTGGTCGCTTCAGCAACCTGCGTCAAGGCAACCAACCGGATTCACTTTTCACGATTCGCTTTAATAACGGCGAACAGTACAAGCACAATGGCAAACTGGTCGCCATTGACAGAGCCATTGGCCGTCAGTCAGGTACTACGACCGTGCGTGTGCAGTTCCCGAACCCGGATGAAAGACTGATACCAGGTATGACCGTGAGTCTGGACGTGCTGAACCAGGACCTGGGTGACCAGATCGTGATCCCTTTCAAGGCGGTGACAGAGCAGTTGGGTGAGTACTATGTATATGTGGTGCAAGGTGACTCCGTGGTGCAGCAGAACGTGCAGCTGGGAACACGCGTGAACGGCAACATTGTCGTGCGTGAAGGCTTGCAGCAAGGGCAGCAGATTGTGACTGAAGGTATACAGCGACTGCGCCAGGGAGCTAAAGTACAGCTCGAAGGTCCTGAGCAGGGTCAGCCACAGGCGGGTGCCGCCAGATAAACAGAGATAGGTCTTTCAGAAGATTAACAAGCAAGATGATTTCAGAAGTATTTATAAGAAGGCCCGTCACCGCCATGGTGATCTCGATTGTGATCGTGCTGGTGGGATTGCTGGCCATGATGAATTTGCCTGTCACGCAGTACCCGGATATTTCGCCGCCTACCGTATCGGTATCGGCTAACTATACTGGCTCTGACGCCCTGACGGTAGAGCAGTCGGTGGCCACGCCGGTGGAGACGCAGATCAACGGTACGCCTGGTATGGCTTACATCACTTCCACCAACACGAGTACCGGCCAGATGAACATGTCGGTTACCTTTGAGGTGGGCACCGATATCGACATTGCGACGCTGGACGTGCAGAACCGGGCCAGCATTGCGCAGCCGACCTTGCCGGAAGAAGTAAGGCGACTGGGCGTGACGGTGCGTAAGCGTAACCCGAGTATCATGATGGTGATCGGTATCTACTCGCCGAACCGCACCCACGATATCCAGTTCCTCGACAACTACACCAACATTTACATCAAGGATGCCCTGATGCGTGTAAGCGGGGTGGGGGATATCACCTCTATCGGGCAGGATTTCAGTATGCGCCTCTGGCTGCAGCCGGATAAGCTGGCGCAGTATAACATTGGGGCCAACGAAATCACAGCGGCCATACAGGAGCAGAACCTGCAGGTAGCAGCCGGTACGGTAGGCGGTGCGCCGCAGTATAACACTCAAGCATTCCAGTACCCGATCACGGTAACCGGCCGACTGCAGACGCAGGAGGAGTTTGGTGACATCATTGTGCGCACCAATCAAACCGACGGTTCGGTGGTATACCTGCGCGACGTGGCCCGTATCGAGTTCGGTCGCTTTGACTATGGTCGCCAGTCTAAGATCAATGGCAACCCGGCTACGATGATGCTCCTGTACCAGGCACCGGGCAGTAACGCCCTTGAGACCGCTGAAGGCATCTATGCTGCCCTTGACGAGTTGAAGGCTTCCTTCCCGGCTGACGTGGACTATATCGTCTCGTTCGAGACGGTATCAGTAGTGCAAGTGTCGATCAACGAGGTGGTGAAAACGCTGGTAGAGGCCCTGATCCTCGTGATCCTGGTGGTGTTCCTGTTCCTGCAGAGCTGGCGCGCGACGCTGGTACCGATTCTGGCTATACCTGTTTCCATCATCGGTACCTTCGTGTTCTTCATCCCGCTGGGCTTTACCATCAACACGCTCACACTCTTCGGTTTCGTGCTCTCGATCGGTATTGTGGTGGATGACGCCATCGTGGTGGTGGAAGCCGTGCAGCACTACATCGACCACGAAAAGCTCTCTGCCAAAGAAGCGACCCGCAAGGCCATGAAAGATATCACGGCGCCGGTTATTGCCATTGGTCTGATCCTGGCGGCGGTATTTATACCTGTGGGCTTTATACCTGGTATCGTGGGTAGATTGTACCAGCAGTTCGCGATCACGATTGCGATCTCTGTATTGATCTCCGCCTTTGTGGCCCTTACCCTCACGCCGGCACTTTGCTCGCTGATGCTCAAGCCGATGAACGTGAACAAGGACTCACGCGGCATCAACAAGTTCTTCTACAACTTCAACAATTGGTTTGCCCGCACCACCGAGCGCTATTCGGTAGGGGTGCGCAAGAGTATCAAAGCGACACCGCTGGTGCTGATCATCCTAATCTGTATCTATGTGGGTACTTTCGGACTATTTGCCACTAAACCAACCGGCTTTATACCTACCGAAGACGAAGGTCGTATGTTCGTGTCAGTGGAGCTGCCGGAAGGCGCCTCTATGAGCCGTACTTCGGAGATACTCGAGGAGATTGGTAACCAGTTGGGTTCTGTGGAAGCGATTCGAAACTATACCTCCATTGCTGGCCTGAATGCGATTAACTTCTCTTTCAAGTCAAACAGCGGTACCTTCTTTGTGCAGCTGGAGCCATGGGACCAGCGGAAGGACGAGGCTTCGCACCTGAATGGGGTGATGGCTGAAGTGCAGCAGAAGATTGCAGGTATAAAAGAAGCCAGCGTACGTCTTGTAGCGCCCCCTGCTATACCTGGTTTGGGGCAGTCAGGCGGTTTCACCTTCGTGCTGCAGCAGCGCCGGGCCGGTGATGTGCGTGAGCTCGAACAGGTGATGGGACAGTTCCTGGCAGCTGCCAATGCACGTCCTGAGATTGGAATGGCCTACAGCTTCTTCACAGCAAAAACACCGGGCTACCACATTGACGTGGACCGTGAAAAAGCAAAGCGACTGGGCGTGAACATCGCTGATATTTACTCGACGATGTCTACCTACATGGGTAGCCGTTACGTGAACGACTTCACGCGCTACGGCCGTAACTTCAGGGTAGTGGCGCAGGCCGACACTTCCTACCGCATGGATATCGAGAGTTTGAAGCAGTACTACGTTATGAACAGACAAGGACAGTCCGTGCCGCTCAGTGCGCTGGTGACCTCGCGGGTAGTAGAAAACGCAGCGGTGATTTCTCACTACAACCTGTTCCGCTCTGTCGATATCAATGGTAGTGCCGCACCAGGCTACAGTAGTGGTCAGGCACTGGATGCATTGGAGGAAGTAGCCGCCGAGGTACTCCCTGCCGGTTATGGCTACGAGTTCACCGGCCTGAGCCGTGAAGAGCGTGCAGCGGGGGCGAGTACGATCTACATCTTCTCGCTCTCCATCTTGCTGGTGCTTCTGTTGCTGGCAGCGCTTTATGAAAGCTGGTCAGTGCCGTTCTCCATCCTGTTTGCGATTCCGCTGGGCATGTTTGGGGCTATATTGGCGCTCACCTTACTGCCTAAGTTGGACAACAACGTGTACGCCCAGATCGGTATGATCACGCTGATTGGTTTGGCAGCGAAAAACGCCATCCTGATCGTGGAGTTTGCCAAGGAACGTGTAGACCGGGGTATGGATCTGATTGAAGCTACGATTGAAGCCGTGCAATTGCGTCTGCGCCCGATCATCATGACCTCACTCGCCTTTATCCTGGGTGTGGTACCATTGGCGCTTGCCGCCGGTGCAGGTGCCGTATCACGGCAGACCATTGGCTGGGTAGTAATTGGTGGTATGTTAGCCGCTACCTTCCTGGCTATCTTTGTGGTGCCGGTACTGTATGTAGTGATCACCCGCATTGCCTATGGTAAAAAAGGTCTGGCTGAGCTTCGAGCCAAAGGCGGTGACCTGCCGGATAATGATGGCGGTGATCCGGCTTATGTGAATCCGTAATTGTTTTTGATAAAGGACAAAATATTTTTGTTTATGATAAATGAAAAGCCCCGGCCATTTGGTCGGGGCTTTTTGCATTTGCCTGAAGCTATACCTATATCTGTTGGCAACAACCTTTTATTCCATTCTATCAAATTTCTCTTTTTCTTCTCTATAAATTCTATAAGTCCAAATTGATAACAGTATCAATAAAACGCCAAGAAGCATTCCGCTAAACCCTGTTATCGTTCCTTGCTGAATATTCCCAAGTCTACCAGCAGTCAACCCTACAGAAACCTGATTAGTGAATTTCAAATAGGCACCGATTGAGAATATTGTAAAACCAGCAATTAGTGTAATCCAGAATAAAGCTTTATAAATTTTCATTTTACTTCATTCATTAATGTCGAAATAAGAATAAAGCTCTACAATGATCTTGTATTGCTGCCGTCTATACCTATACCTGATATAAGTATAGCGCTACTCTTTTACCTTCTCCATCAACCGCTCTATCCAGAAGATCAGAAACAGGGCAACCAGGTTGACGCCGATGAATTTCTGGCCCAGGTCGGTGCCGACGCTAAAGTGGAAGGAGGAGAGGGCTAGCCGGAATTTAAAGATCCAACCTGCTACCATGTCCACACCAACCCCGATACGAAGTCCCGCTACATACTGGAAGGCATAGGTGCCAAAGGAAAAGTACACGACTTGCAGCACTTGGTTAACGATGGAGAGCACCAATCCGCGTCGGGGATTGCGGAAAAGCATACGACCGCAAAGGATGGAAAAGATGTATAGGCCACCGGCAAAAAGGCCGATGCGCATGGCCATTTGGTCTACCACCATCTCGCCGCTTAACAGCACCCAAACAGTGAGTGCTATACCTAAAATACCACCGATGAACTGGTAAAGCGCAATGGCTTTTATCTGGTTTCTGATCTGTTTATTCAAATTAATTTGTTGCTTATTCAAGCTGTGCGTTATAGTCTGCAAGTTAGCAAAATTACCGCTGTTCACCCCCTCAGACAGTCGTGGTCTTCTATGCTTTTACCATCATGTTAGGTTTCAGGAAATTGTCTACAACGGATGGTACTCAGTATCCACTTGTGAAAAAAAATTGTACATCTTAATTACCAGATTTTTGGCAACAAGGCAGTAAAGCAGTTGCTGGTTACTACATAGTACTCGAGCAATCCTTTTTCTTATTCCTGATAGGGCATCTAGCTCTGTATGAGTAGTTACGGGAGGTTTTGAGAAGTTTTCATTTTTAATGATTAAGCTAAAGTTATATAAATTTTTGAACTACTTGGCAGGTCTAGCATACACCGGTTAGCACATCGCAAAAAGAGGGTTTAAATATTTTAAAGGCACTTTTTCTGAAACTGACTTGTTGATAGGTTTTGCTGCTGAGTTTCTTCAGTCCTGAAACCAGCCGAAGTGCTTAAAATTTTAATGTGTTTTTTTAAGGTTTTGCCTTAGAAAACTTACCAAGCGAAAATCTATGCATCAAGCCTTTGCCCATCCATATTCAGCAGCTTACCGACCCCTTCATGGGTCTGAACAACCTCCACTCTCAAAGGGAATTTATTAGCGGATTTCCTTTCAGCTCAGCTGAATTTCAGTCATTACCTATTTAGCAACTAGTACGAATGCCCTACTGCTTTAACTCACTTCTCCTAACCGATCGCTGAGTTAAAGCACAAGTTTGAAACCTATGAATAATATGCCATTTGAAAACCTGCCAGGCAGCACAAGCCCGGAGTCTGGTGCTGTGCTTTCTCCATCAACAGAAAGCGCAAGTGTGCACGCTATACCCTTCCTCCATATTTTTCAATCCCAGAGTGGCTCCAGCCTGCTGCTCTCTCCGCAATTTGTGGTAGAGGCCGCTACTGACGCGCTCTTAAAAGAGATTTTCATGTCACGGGAGGACATTGTAGGCAAGTATCTGTTTGATGCTTTTCCTGACAATCCCGGCTCCTCTCATGCGTTCGCCTCCATTAACCTGAGAGCTTCTTTGGAGCAGGTACTGGCGACGGGCAAACCCCACCGGATGGATTTGCAGCAATATGATATTAGTGACCCTCAGCAGCCTGGCCAGTTTTTGGAGCGTTACTGGAGCGTAATCAACATTCCCATTTTCGATGAACGAGGTAAAGTTGCTTACATACTTCATGAAACCACCAACGTATCAGATCACATTGTTACGGAGCGTAAGTTAGCAGAGAGCCTTGTGAGGGAGGAACGGGCCACTGCGCTCGGTGACCAACAGCGATTTCGTTTGGAGCGTTTGTTTGAGCAGGCACCTGCTGCCTTAGCAATACTGGAAGGCCCTGATTTTGTATACAAAGAGATAAACGAAAGCTACCAAAAGCTGTTTCCGGGGCGTAAACTGGTAGGGCTGCCACTATTCGAAGCACTTCCAGAGCTAGAGGGCCAACCAATTGCGGAAATCATACGGAATGTTTACCAGACAGGTGTCACTTTTGAAGGAAAAGAGGTCTTGGTTCCGGTAGCGCGCTATGAAGATCAACCGATCGAAAATATCTATTGGAATTTTATTTATCAGGCTATTTACAATACGAAAGGTGATGTAGATGGCATTTTGATTTTTGCGCTGGATGTTACCGAGTTTATTCAAACAAAGCAGGAGTTAGAGCAGAAATCTGAATCGCTGCTGGAGTTGAACCGCGAGCTGGAAGGCCGTGTGAAGACACGAACCCGCGAGCTACAGTGGGCTGAAGCAGAGGCTGAAAGGCAGCGTAAGCGGCTGGGAAATCTATTCATGCAGGCGCCTGCAGCCATTTGTATTGTCGAAGGACCGGAGCTGGTGTATACCTTAGTCAACCCGGTTTACGAAGGGCTCTTTCCGGAACGGAAACTGCTGGGTAAACCTATATTGGAAGCACTGCCTGAGATAGAGCATAATCCTGTCTATAAGAGTTTCAGAGAAGTGTATGAACAAGGCATTACCCACGAGGAGTCTGAACTGCTTATACCTTTTGTGCGGCCTGCGGATGGTGTAATTGAAGACAGGTACTTTCGGTTTATACTACAGGCCAAGTTTAACGATCAAAAACTGGTAGATGGTGTGGTCGTTTTCGCGCTTGAAGTAACAGAACAAGTAAAGGCAAGAATTGCGGTGGAAGCAAGTGAGCAGCAACTGAAACTGATCACTGATTCGCTTCCGGTTCTGATTGGTTACCTGGACCGGGAAGAGCGGTATCGCTTCACAAATAAAGCCTATGAAAAATGGTTTCCGGTAGTCTCGCAGGAGTTGCTGGGGAAAACTGTCCGGGAGGTAATAGGGGAGCCATCTTATCACAATGTGAAAGCCAACATACAGAGGGCCCTGGCCGGAGAAATGTTGGACTTTGAGGCAACTATGCCCTACCGGGAAGACTTCGTGAAGCACATTCAAGTGAGTTATATACCTGATCGCAGGGGAGGCGTGGTACACGGTTTCTATACCTTGGTAACGGACGTAACAGAGCAGGTGAATGCCCGCAAAGCACTGGAGGAAAGTGAGCAGAAGGCTAAAACGATGGCAGAAAAACTAGCGGTAACGAACCATGAACTGAACCTGGCCAACTCAGAACTTGAAGACAATAACCGCGATTTAGAGGATCGGGTGATGAGTCGAACGGCTGCTTTGCAAAAAACGAATGAGCTGCTGAAAGAGCACATAAAAGAACGTAAAAAGACGAGCGAATCCCTTTCCAAATCGCATGAGCAGCTGCAGGCACTTACCCGTCACTTGCAGGTAATGCGGGAAGAGGAGCGCAAGTATATTTCACGTGAATTGCACGATGAACTTGGACAGGCTTTTACAGCTCTCAAAATTGATGTAACATTGCTGCTTAAAACCCTCGCGAAAGGGCAGGTGGAGCAGGAGTTGTTGCAAGAAGAGTTGCAGTCCATGATGAAAACCATCAATAGTTCGATTGCATCGGTACGAAAGATTGTAGCGACTCTTCGGCCTGCAGTACTGGACAATTTTGGCTTGGTATCCGAACTAGAATCACAGGCACAGGACTTCCAGAAGCGTAGCGCCATCCAAATGGATGTACTCTCTTATGTGGACTATGTCGAACTGGAAAACGAGAAATCCATCGAGGTATTCCGAATCATGCAGGAATCTATGACGAACATCGTGCGGCACTCCGGAGCCTCCAAGGCTAGCATTCAAATAACGAAGACGAACAGCCACTTCTGTTTTACGATTGAAGATAATGGCAAAGGACTGCAAGATGACAAACTATCTGGAACACGAACTTTCGGACTTCTGGGAATGCAGGAGAGAGCCGAAAGAATTGGTGCGAGTTTGTCCATAGAATCGAAGCAGAACAAAGGGACACGCTTGATTCTTGAAGTGCCTTTTAATTGAATAGAACTGTAAACCATTCATTTTAAACTTACCTGACAGGATGATTAATTTATTAATCGCGGACGATTATGTGCTGATTCGGGAAGGACTTAAAAAAGTTCTTAGAAACGAGCCCGATATCACAGTGGTGGCGGAAGCCACCAACGGGGCAGAAGTATTGAAAAAGTTGAAAAAGAGCGAAGCAAACTTTGTCGTGCTTGACATCAACATGCCCGTAAAAAGCGGCTTGGATGTGTTATTCGACTTAAAGCGCATGTTTCCTCAATTGCCAGTGCTCATTCTGAGTATGTACCCCGAAAAAACATATGCCCTGCGGTCTCTGAAAGCAGGAGCCTCCGGATACCTATGCAAAGAGAGCGCTGCAGAAGAACTGGTCATGGCTATAAAGAAGGTATGGAACGGCGGCAAGTATATCACAGCCTCCCTTGCAGAACTATTGGCAGATACGCTGGTAGGCGACAATAAACTGCTGGTTTCTCATGAAACACTTTCAGACAGAGAGTTTCAGATCATGTGCAAGATTGCAGAAGGAGAATCATTGAAATCCATTTCAGAGAACCTGAGTCTGACGCTGAGTACGGTAAATACGTACCGAAATCGGATAAACGAAAAAATGAAGTTCTCGTCCAATACGGACCTTATCCGCTACTGCATTCAGAACAAACTCATTTAGCCTACTTGAAAAAAACTTTAGGCTGCCATTCATAAGTATTTGCAGCAGCTTGCCGGTACTTAAGCTTTGTCGTAAAAAATGCGACAAAGCAATCCCCATTTTCGTGACACGTCTTTAGCTATTCAGCCCAACAATTCGGGTATAGGTTAGATTACCTTTGTATATAGTATAGCTTTTCACATTATAAGCGCCAGTGACAGGTAGCCTGTTTGCCGCGTAAGTGAAGCCCGCAACCAATACCCCTTGTTCGTCTATTTGCGGGCTGTTCCCTCTGTTTCATTGTTAAGCTATATACTACAATCGTATTCAACTAGTGCTTTTCGGAACAAAACATTATCGAAAATCTAAATCAAATACCTACTGGTCTGCCCATCAATCTGGAGAAGACTTTTGTAAATGAATTTGGGAAAACTTACAGTAAAGTTACCCTACACGCAGCACAGCGTGCTCTTGTGATGGAGTGGTATGGCTATACCACAAAACACCAGATAGAAGTAGTGGCTATATGGGTAGAGTCGCTCATACAGCAAATCCCTTTTGAAAACTTACTGAATGACTGCAGTGCTCTCATCTCTGTATGGGATGATTCCATTGATTGGTTCTCACAGGTATGGCTTCTGAGAATGAGGCGCCTGGGTGTGAGTAGCTTTATCCATATAGCGAAGCCCAACAGCTTCGGAGAAAGAATCGGGCGCTACCTGTGGCTTAAGAAGCATCCTGAAATGGAGTTTCTTTTTTTTAGCACGAAACAGGAAGTTGCCATGTGGTTGAAACTGCATGATAAGGAAGATAACATTTCAGTTGACTGACTGCAAGTACCAGGGTATACAGTACCTGATCAGACTCACAGTAGAAACTAGCCTTACTTACTAATTAACATGAATAAGATTCCCTGCATACTGCTCGTGGACGATGATGAAACCACGAACTATGTCAATACGCTGATCATAAAAAAGAGTGGAATTGTTGAGGAGATAATGGTGGCACTCAATGGGCAGCAAGCCCATGCTATTATCCAGAATCATTTCAGCACAGATAACCCCGAATGCAAGTCAGATATTCCACTGATTGTTCTGCTTGACATCAACATGCCCATCATGGACGGACTGGAGTTCATGGAGTTTTTTGATTCTTTGGAGGACAGAATAAAAGAAAAAGTAACTGTGATCGTGCTAACAACTTCCAGTCATCCAAACGATCTGGAGAAAATGTACGAGTACGGTGTACAGGGTTTTATTAATAAACCACTGCAACGGGAGGAACTCGAAGAGTTGGCTAATTTGCAGTAAGCAGAAATCAAGTGCTCAACCAAGTGACTTAAAATCTGAGATAAGTCTGATCATCAGAAAACCAAAACAAATCTTAGCACTTGCGCAATAATTTCATTGCTATTGACTACATTCCCATTAAGAAGGTAAAATCACTATTCTGGAAATAATGGAAAAGGCATGGCAGCATTCATAAATAAGAACAGTAGCCAGATTAAAGTAGGGCTTTACGCTGCAGTGGTGGTGTTCTTTGCTTACACCATGATCTTTGGTTTCAGGAAATCGTTTACAGTCGCCACTTTCGACGGGATTGAGATTGCCGGTTACAGCTACAAAACGATTCTGGTCATCAGCCAAATGCTGGGTTACCTGCTGGCCAAATTCTACGGCATCAAGTACATCGCGGAACTCAGACGAACAGGCAGAGGCACCGTGATTCTGCTGCTGACAGGTATCGCCTGGCTCAGCTGGCTGTTTTTTGCCCTGGTGCCGGCACCCTATAACATTGCTTTTCTCTTCATCAATGGCTTCCCGCTTGGCATGCTCTGGGGTGTTGTTTTCTCTTATGTCGAGGGCCGCAGAAGCACCGACTTTATTGGTGCAACATTAGCAGTGAGCTTCATCTTCGCCTCCGGTTTTGTGAAGTCTGTTGGTGCCTGGCTGATGGTGCAGTTTGGCGTATCGGAGTTTTGGGTGCCATTCTACACCGGTTTGGTGTTTGCCCTACCACTCTTGCTATTTGTTTTCCTGATGGAAAGGATTCCACCACCCAGCGAAGAGGATGTGAGGCTGAGAACCGAGCGGGCTCCTATGACGGAGAATGACCGGAAACGCTTTATCAAAGAATTTTTGGCCGGTATAGTTGTTTGCGTCATCATCTACTGCTTTGCGACGATCTTCCGGGATATACGCGATAACTTTGGCGCAGAAATGTGGATCGAGCTGGGGTATATTGATCAGCCTGCCATTTTCTCGAAAACAGAGACACCGATCACGCTGATCATTCTGGTATTGATCGGCAGTATGGTGTTGATCAAAAACAATTACAAAGCACTGCAGACAGCGCATGTTTTTATCTTGTTGGGGTTTGCAATCGCCGGTATTTCCACAGCGCTTTTTGCCGCACAATCACTGGACCCGGTTTGGTGGATGATGCTGGTCGGGCTGGGCTTATACATGGTGTACATCCCGTTTAACGCCGTCTTTTTCGACCGCCTGATCTCCGCCTTTAGATATACTGGTAACGTAGGTTTTCTGATCTACCTGGCTGATTCATTTGGCTATGTGGGCAGTGTCGGGGTGTTGTTCAGCAAAGAGATCCTGCAGGTACAGCTGAACTGGGTGACATTCTTCTCTAACAGTGTAATCTGGCTATCTGCCATTGGGATTCTGCTAACCGCTTTTTCCATGGTCTATTTCGGGAGGAAGTATGAAAAAATGCGGATAAGAGAAGTGAGCGAGACAAAGGCAGTTCAAGTATGATTTGCTGGTTATAAAGAAGCACCAGCGCTGTTACTTGTTCAAAAACCGGTAGAAGATTACGCCACCTACCGCGTAAAGTGCCGCGTCCACCCAATCGGAGGTATAGCGGGGCATAAACTTCGGAAAGAACACCTCAAAGGCCAGTGAAAAGTAAACCACTGTAAAAGCTACTTGGTACCAGGAGAGGCGCAGCTGGGGGCCATAAAAGAAGTGCAGTATAAACAGCGTGACGGTGAGCACCAGCGGCAGGCAAAGCAGATCGTCCAAGTAGTGCTGCACCCACCAGGCTCTCGGCAGTTCCAGCCAGCGCCATACCACATGCACCAGGTATACCGCTGCCAAAAGCCAGAACAACGGGCTGAGGGTACTCCAGTTTATCCGGCCAGCAACGCGATCAGCCATAGGATAAAGGAGATAATGGAGACGAAGGCGATTTGCAGGCCAAGCCCAATTCTCTTAAAGAACCGGATATACCAGGGTTCGTTAGGGTCTATCTCGATCATTTTTATAGAAAAACGCTCATCTTCCTCCTGTCGACGTTGCTCGCGTGCTTCCTGTCGGGCAACAGCCACCGGGTCAAGCACACTGTTACAGTGCTCGCAGCGGTCAGTGGGGTTTTGGTTCCAGCGGGACCATTTACCGCAGTTAGGACATTTTCTGCTTGCGCTCATAGGTATTCAGGTATAGTCTTCCACATCAGTTCAAACTGAAGTGGGTATATCAGGGTTCAAAATTTATTTCGCTCAACTGAGCTATGCAAAGGTACTCTTTTTAGCTGCTTCTTTTGTTTCTGATAAGGCTGATACGCCCATCCGCTTCAACTTGGGCCGCCTAAACCACCTTTGCATCCTCTATACCTGTTTTTAGAATATACTCCTCACTTCTTCTGTCAGAAACTCATGGCGCATGTTACGGCGCAGTAGTTGGCCATCCTTTGCACCGAGCAGTGGCGGGTAGGATATGCGCTTTTCTACAAGAGGCGGGTAATAGTTCACGAAGTTGATGATGAGGACAAGAAAGAGTAAATCCATGGTGGCCCTGCACCTTAGCCCGGTGGGGTAGGTACCTGTTAATTTCCTTTAGTATTCTCTCCTTATTTTGAGCGCCCTGCCGGGTGATACAGCGTCAGCGTATACGGCACATGCATCAACCTGAACTCCCTTCACACCATTATCGGAAGTAACGGTACACTGATTTTATAGATTCAGCGTACAAATCAAAAGTCTAACTTAAATAGCAAGCAGGATGAAAATAGGAATAACCGGAGCTACGGGGCACCTTGGACGCCTAGTCGTAGCAAAAATGAAAGAAAAAGCAGCCGCCGATGATCTGGTTGCGCTCGTACGCTCCCCTGGTAAGGCAGCCGACTTGGGTATAGAAGCCCGTGAAGCTGATTATGACAAGCCCGACACACTTAATCGTGCCCTGGAGAGTATAGATACCCTGCTGCTCATATCAGGAAGTGAGGTGGGAAAGCGTGCCACACAACACAAGCGCGTCATAGAGGCGGCAAAGAAAAATGGCGTACAGCGTATCGTTTACACCAGCCTGCTGCATACCGACAACACATCCGTTAGTCTGGCAAAAGAGCACCTTGCCACAGAACAGGCCCTGAAGGCTTCCGGAATTCCGCATACCCTGCTGCGCAACGGCTGGTACACCGACAACTATACGGGCTCCATTCCGGGCGCCCTGGCCGGCGGTGCTTTTATTGGCAGCGCAGAGGAGGGCAGGATTTCGGCGGCCACGCGCGAAGACTATGCCGAGGCGGCGGTTGCCGTCCTGACCAGCGAAGGACATGAAGGCAAGGTATATGAACTGGCCGGTGACGAAGCGTTCACCCTCAGCGAGTTTGCTGCGGAACTATCCCGCCAGGCAGGTCAGGAAATCCCTTACAAGAATTTGCCTGAGTCTGAGTATGCGGCTGTGCTTGCCAGCTTCGGTATACCTGAGGAAATGGCAAAGGCAATCGCCGGCTGGGATGTTTCCGTGTCGAAAGGCGATCTGTTCGATGATAGCCGGCAGCTTTCCAAATTAATAGGGCGGCCCACCACACCGCTTTCCGTTGCAGTGAGGGATGCCTTGGAAAATGCACCGAAAGTAGGATAGATTTGCTAAGGATTAGGCGCAATACGGGAATGCGAAGATAATTAAGTCGTTTAAGTAGAAAAGGTAGCATGATGCGGTATTAGCCGATCATCACCGAGGTCATGGTTAGGGAGCCGCCCACCACTTTGTCGTTAAAGAAGGAAACGTCATCCTTGCTGCCTTTCAAGCCCAGGGTATAAAGCAAAGGCCAGTAGTGCTCGGGAGTAGGTATAGCGAGCATGGCTTCGCGGCCCAGCTGCTCGTACCTGATCAGCTTGTCGTGCTGCCCGTTGCGGATGAGGTCTTTAAAGGTGGTGTTCATCTGCACCGCCCAGTCAAAGCCATACTCTGCTTCGTTTAGTTTATCCCAGGCCACCATGCGCAGGTTGTGCACCATGTTGCCGCTGCCCATGATGAGGACGCCTTTTTTGCGAAGGGCAGCCAAGTCCTTAGACAATTCATAGTGGTACTGCGGCCCTTTAGTATAGTCGATGCTGAGCTGCAGCACCGGTATGTTGGCCTCGGGGTACATGTGTCGGATAACGGTCCAAGCGCCGTGGTCGAGTCCCCAGTCGTGGTCCATTTCCACAGCGGTAGACTTGATGATGGAAGCCGTTTCCTTCGCCAGTTCCGGGCTGCCTGGTGCCTTGTACTGCACATCAAACAGCTCCTGCGGGAAGCCGCCAAAATCGTGGATGGTCTTCGGGAAGTCCATGGCCGTGATGCGGGTGCCTTTACTCAGCCAATGGGCCGATATCACCAGCACTGCTTTGGGTGTAGGTATATCTTTCGCCAGCTGTGCCCATTTCTGGCTGAATTCGTTGTCCAGAATACCGTTCATGGGGGAGCCGTGGCCCATAAAGAGGACCGGCATCAGCTGCTCCTGCTCACCCAGGCTATCTGTAAATATATTGAAAGCTGATAATGTCGTCATACCTGCTACTCCTGTTAAAAGTGTGTTAATAAAGTGTTTCCGTTGCATGGCAGCCTGATCTATTTTAAAAGTGCTTCCAAGAGGAATTTAACCTGGAAGCACCCATTAAATTCTGCTTACTGTAATGAAAGCGTTCTGACATAAGTTGGTTTTAGTACCGTTCGCAGGAGCAGATAGTCCAGCGAGTACCTGCCGCTGCCTGTCAGTAGTAAGGCGACATAAGGCATCAGGTATAGGAGCCCCAGTTCCTGCCTGGCAAAGGGGTCTGCCCCATGTACCACAAACAACGCTACCAGCATAGTGATGATTAGCGGGATGGTTGCCAGCCTGGTGCCCAGCCCTACCAGAATCAGCAGGGAGCAAAGCACTTCGGAGAATACTGCCAGGGCAAGCGACGTTGTTGCGCTAAGACCCAGGACGGCCGGAAACTGAGCCGGACCGTCTGAGAAAAGCATTTCCAGCTTTGGCCAGCCGTGCACAAGCATCAGGGCTGCTACGCCTGCACGGGTGATCAGAAGCGCCACGTCAATGTTGTTGGCGCTCTGGTACACGTTTAATAGCTTTTTCATGGCTGATTCTTAATGATAGATTACTGGATAAACTCACCGTCCGCCTTGATGCGCACTTCGTCGCTGATCATTGGGGCCGGGAAACCGCTGCCTAAGTTAAAGTCGGAACGCTTGATGGTACCTGTTACCTGGAAACCTGCGGTCTGCTTTTTGTTCATGGCGTTCTCTACTGTGCCGTTGTACTTCATGTCCATGGTAACGGGCTTGGTCACGCCGTTCAGTGTCAGATTGCCGGTCAGCTTGTAGCTGTCTTTGCCTGCTTTCTTTACAGAAGTGCTTTTGAAGTCCATGGTCGGGTACTTCTCTACGTTGAAAAAGTCCGGGCTCTTCAGGTGAGTGTCTCTATCGGCTACTCTCGTATCGATAGAAGCTGTTTTGGCGGTCATTTCTACGACTGCGTCACTGAAATCCGGCTTCGTGGCAGTGATTTTTACATCGAAGTCATCAAAATGACCTGATATATCGGAAATGCCCAGGTGTTTTACTGTAAAGCCAAGCTGTGAGTGTGCGTCATCGTTTGTCCAAACGGTGTTCAGGGTTGTAAAAGCCGTCAGTGACAGAAATGCGAATAAAATTAAGGATATCCTTTTCATGCGGTTTATGATTTAAATAGTGTTTATAAATTTATTATGATTCGATTATAGGTGCAGGATTTTCCAGCCAGTTGTAATCGTACTCCATGTTCGGCTGAATCCTTTTAATAATACAAAGGTACGACCACGGCATGCCTCGATGCATTGAGCCTGGTCAAGAAAGAACATTGATCCAAATCAATGCTTTTAGGAAGTAATGCGGATTGTTACTTTGAGGAGATGCGTTTTCGGATACGGCTCAGGGTCTCAGGGGTGAGGCCCATGTAGGAGGCGATCATGTGCTGGGGAACGCGCTGCGCGATGTGCGGGTATAAGGCGATGAATTCCTGGTAGCGCTCTTCCACGGACGCGCTGATAATGGAAGTCAGTCGGCGCTGCATGGCCAGGTAAGCGCCTGTAATATTCAGCCTGGTGAAAGTTTCGTATTTGGGCATTGTCTGCAACAGCTCCTCATGGGCCGATTTGCTGATGATCACCAGCTCCGAGTCTTCAAGGGCATCGATGTTGTAAGTGGCGGGCTCTCCTGTCAGGAAACTATATAGGTCCGAGATCGTCCAGCCTTCCAGGCCAAACTGAATGATGTGTTCATTGCTGTTCTCGTCTACAGAGTAGGCGCGCAAGGCCCCTTTCTCTACAAAGGCGATTGCTTTGCATACATCGCCTTCCTGTAACAGGAATTGCTTCTTTCTGAGCTTTTTAAGGGTCAGGTAGGTTTTTATTTGCGCCTCTTCCGCTTCCGTTAGCTGGACTTTACTGTTCAGATGCTGAAAGAATAGCTTGTACATCACTGTTATGATTGATTTACAGTAGGGTAGAGTCTGCTGATCCTGATGTCAATCAAACACCGGGCTCTTGAACTGGGAGCTAATTTACGATTTTATTTCAGCCATTCAGTTTCCTTCGCCGGCTTCACTCCCGGAAAGCCAGCCATGCCGTGTTAATGCTCGCTGAATGCCTGGCCACTTACTTTATCATTACGAGCAATTAGCACTTGCAGCCAAGTTAGCAGGAGAGGGCCTTCCTGCTTAGATCCCTAATTTTTGAACAGGCGGTGCTAAACCAATAGAGGTGGTTTCCAAACCCAGCAAAGCCTTCTGTAACGACTCCGAGATGCCTGACTCCTGTTTCGGCTGGCGCTTCTATACAAAACGATGCCGGTCTTACTTGCTTTGCCAGGAAAAGTGTTGTAGCCGCCCTGGGAAAGGACCAGGTTTTTGACGTCCCCATGATGACAGCCAGCGAGGACTTCTCCTATTACAGAAAGGTAGCTCCTGTCTACTTTATGACACTTGGCATTGGGGAAGGGGCAGCTAACCACAACCCAAATTCACGGTGGATGAAAGCGCCTTGCAAAACGGAGTGAAAGCTCAGGTACAGATAATCCTGGACTACCTTAATAAGTAGACTAGGTTTTGAGCCAAATCCTGTCAAGAAGGGACGAACCTGAGCTTCACTTTAGCCAACTTTTCCTTCCGCCTGCAGTATGAAATGCTAGACAAGACAGCCTTCTTATGAGGCCGAGCTAAAAGCAAATGGGGATAATTCTGGAACAAGCTCATAAGGCTATGCCGGCGGCGAATGGACGCTAGAGAACGGCTCAGCTGCGACTGCGGCTGCGGGTTGAAAGCGATCGTGTAGTACTGAAGCGGGCTGCCCTACAATTGGAAAAGGTATAGAAGAAATTAACGGGAAGAGGAACATATATGTCAGTAACCAACAAAACTATCTGGACCTTCGGTCATTCTACCAGAAGCCCGGAGGAGTTTGTGGCAGCACTACAGTCATTTCAGATTGAGGTGCTGGTGGATGTGCGCCGGTATCCCGGCTCTAAAAAGTACCCACACTTCAACGTGTCGGCCCTGGAGACCTACTTGCCCGAAGCCGGAATCAGGTATATGCCTGAGCAGGAGCTAGGCGGTCGTAGGAAGCCCAGGCCTGATTCTCCCCACTCCGTCTGGAGAAGTGAATCCTTTCGCGGCTATGCTGACTATGCTGAAACTAAGGAATTTGAAGATGCAATAGCAAAGCTGAAGGAGGTCGCCACCCAAAAGAGAACCGCTTATATGTGTTCCGAAGCCGTGTGGTGGCGGTGTCATCGCGCCATCATCTCGGACTATCTTAAGGAAAGGGGCTGGACTGTGATGCACATTATGAATGAGGGGATAGCTAAAGAACACCCATTCACCTCAGCGTACCTGGAAACGCATCCCGTAAAGGAAAAGGCCTAACAATGTTGACTGTCAGTATTTTGAGTATGGCCCTGGTATCCTGTATGGTGATTACCAGGTATATTTCGATGAGAAGTTGACAGCAGAGCAGTGGGGCAAGCTTAATAAAATAGCGCAAGCATGTCCGCTATACCGGCCTTTAAACAGGCCCCGTGATATCATCACGCTACTGGATTGATTATCCGTTCGAAAATAATTGCCTATGAAAACAACATGGCCTAAACTGTCTTTTAAAGAAGCTCAAAAGACCTATGAAACGATACACCTGTGGACGCAGATCGTGGGGAAGATCAGACTTGTCAAAACGCCCTGGATCAATCATTCCTGGCACGTCACACTCTATGTAACTCCAAATGGACTTACCACCTCAGACATCGTGGCCGGGGATAAACATTTTCAGCTAGACTTTGATTTTATACACCATCAACTGCAGCTAAAAACCAGTGCTGGTGAAACAAGCAGCATTGACCTGAAAAAGCTGTCGGTGGCAGGGTGCTATAAGCAGGTACTGGATGCCCTGCGGGAAGCAGGTATACAGGCAGACATTTACCCTGTCCCGAATGAACTGGAAGACCCCATTCCCTTCCATAAAGATGAAACGCATGCCACCTACAACCCTGAACACGCAGCGGCTTTGCACCAGGCCTTCCTTCGGGTGCACGATGTTTTTACCCGGTTCAGGGCAGAGTTCAGTGGCAAGTGCAGCCCCGTGCATTTCTTCTGGGGCAGTTTCGATCTGGCGGTGTCACGCTTCTCTGGTCGTGACGCACCGAGGCATCCCGGAGGCGTACCTAACCTACCCGATTGGATTGCGCAGGAAGCTTATTCCAAAGAGGTTTGTAGCTGCGGCTTTTGGCCCGGAAGCGAGGCATTTCCGGCGGCCGCGTTTTACAGCTACATTTATCCGGAACCGGAAGGGTATAAGGATGCCCGCATAAAGCCTGAACTGGCCTACTACCATTCGGAGCTCCGGGAATTTATTCTGCCTTACGATGCAGTGCAGGAGGCCGATGACCCGGAGTCGGTGCTGCTGGACTTCCTGCGCAGCACCTACGAGGCGGCAGCTGACCTGGCACGGTGGGATCGAAAAGCGCTGGAGCAGGAGAACTTCGACAACCGTAGAAAAGCAGATCGCAGTGCTTACAAGCAGGTGGATAAAGATGCATAGAGTGCCTTGATTCCGGCAAGCGAGAATGGCCACCTGGATTGGTAAAACTGCTGGCCAATAGCGAGGAGAGCAAGTAAAATTAAGAGAGACCGCTATACCTTTGCAAGTATAGTAGCCTTTTGTGCTAAGGCAGGTGGGATTAAGTTCCGTGGTTTTGCGGTGTTCTAAACTTAGGACAGTAAGATTTTCTATGACGGACTTTAAGATTTTGCCCTATTCGGTGAGCTCATATTGAACTGTAACTGGCTAGGTATCCAAAACAGTCCTTTTTACGAGCTTATTAATTCCCATTTCCTTTAGTTCTTTACTCAACATCTATCCCGAAATATCCTTACATCTCTTAAGATGTGATAAGGCAAGAATAAAGGGCTTAGCAAAGTATCAAACCTTTTTGCTAGGCTTGAAATGAAAAAGCCGCTTAATTTGAGAATTAAGCGGCTTTTTAAGCTTTACTGTGTAGTCCGTAGGGGAATCGAACCCCTGTTGCCAGAATGAAAATCTGGAGTCCTAACCCCTAGACGAACGGACCATTCTGTCGTATTGTGGTGCAAAGATAAGGCAAAGCACTTACAAGGCAAATATTTTTTTGCGTTTTCAACCTTATTTTACGTAAATCGTTAGGAGTCAGGCAGGAAAAAATATATTGGTTTTCCTTATCCGTAATCGTAACTTCGCACCATCAAATTTTAAAAACAAATCAATCCCAAATACCATGTCTAAAATTAAAGTTGCAATTAACGGTTTTGGCCGTATCGGCAGACTTACTTTTAAGGCCCTTCTGGAGAAGGACAATGTAGAGGTAGTAGCGATCAACGACCTGACCAACACCAAAACATTGGCTCACCTGCTGAAGTATGATTCAGTACACGGCCGTTTTAATGGTACAGTAGAAGCCACTGACAACGGTATTATCGTAAACGGCAGAGAGATTCAAATCACAGCTGAGCGCGAGCCGAAGAACCTGCCTTGGGGCGATCTGGGCGTTGACGTTGTGCTGGAGTCTACTGGTCGTTTCGTTGACGAGCAGGGCGCTGGTGGTCACCTGGAAGCTGGTGCCCGCAAAGTAGTTATCTCAGCTCCTGCCAAAGGCAACATCCCAACTGTGGTACTGGGTGTGAACGAAGACATTCTGACTGGCGACGAGCGCATCGTTTCCAACGCTTCTTGTACTACTAACTGCCTTGCGCCAATGGCGAAAGTACTTGACGATACCTTTGGTATCGAGAAAGGCTATATCACAACTGTACACGCTTACACTGCTGACCAGAACCTGCAGGATGCACCACACAGCGACCTGCGCCGTGCCCGTGCTGCTGCTTATTCTATCGTGCCTACTTCTACAGGTGCTGCCAAGGCCGTTGGTCTTGTACTGCCTCACCTGAAAGGCAAACTGGACGGCGTGGCTATGCGCGTGCCTATTCCGGATGGCTCTTTGACTGACTTAACTGTAGTGCTGAAGAAGCCAGCTACGAAAGAGGAAATCAACGCTGCTATGAAGAAGGCTGCTGAAGGTGAAATGAAAGGTATCCTAGAGTATACAGAGGATCCGATCGTTTCAATTGACATCGTAGGCAACACACACTCTTGCATCTTCGATGCAGAGATGACATCAGCTAACGAAACACTGGTGAAAGTAGTAGGCTGGTACGACAACGAGGCTGGCTACTCTAACAGAGCTGCTGACCTGATCACAAAGCTTGGCTAATCACCTGGTTTATACCTCATTCCTGCAAAAGCCCGCCATTCTGGTGGGCTTTTGTGTTTTAGTGGCGATTATAAAAGAAAAACACTATATTTCATCAGGAATGACATTTGTCATAGTACAGGCGTATACAGGCCTGTATTTTTACATCTGAAATAGAACAAAGCATTATAAAACCGCACAAAATTATGAGAAGAATACTTGTACCAACCGACTTTTCCGACCAGGCCCGCAACGCCTTCGAAGTAGCTGTTGCCATTGCCCGCCAGACGGGTGCCGCCATCAAACTGCTGCATGTGGTCGAAATGCCTTATTCCTACTCTTTCAGTGCAACCGGTGACCTGGTAGGCGGAAACGGAATGGAGCAGGTATACATGATGAAACTGCTTGAGAACACCAAGTACCGTATGGCTGAACTGGAGCGCTCTGTGGAGCACGAAGGGGTGGAAGTGGTGCAGGAAGTAGACGCTGATAACGTGATCCGTAAAATCCGCCGTGTGATCAACGATGACAAGGTGGACCTGGTAGTGATGGGCTCAAAAGGCGCCAGCGGTATGGATGAATTCCTGATCGGATCCAACACCGAGAAGGTGGTGCGTACTGCCGAGTGCCCGGTGCTCACTGTGAAAGGACCAATCCCGAACCTGCAGATCCGAAACATCGTGCTGCCTTCTGATTTCAAGCGTGAGATCGGAACGGCTGTGGAGAAGTTCAAGTATTTCCAGCAGATGTTCGGAGCAAAACTACACCTGGTTTACATTAACACGCCGGGCGCTTTCGAGTCAAGCAGTAACCTGCGTGCACGCATGCAGAAGGCTGCTGAGCGCTACGGACTGCAAAACTTCACGATCAATGTTTACAATGATACGATTGAGGAAGACGGCATCCTGCACTTTGCAGAGGAGACCGGAGCAGACCTGGTGATGATGGCCACACACGGCCGTACCGGCCTGTCGCACCTGCTTAGCGGCAGCATCGCCGAAGACTTGGTAAACCACTCCGACATTCCAGTACTCACCTTCCACCTGAAATAAGTAACTGAACAGGTATAGACGGGAAGCCCGGCAAATGCCGGGCTTTTTTATTCTCCGAAGGAATGGGTTAATTTGCGTAGAATTAACCCAGATAGCAGCGTCTTTGGCCTGTCCGTCCGTATATGAGCAAACGTCCCCATTTCCGGTTCATCATCAATCCCAAGTCTGGCCCCAGCAGCAAGGTAGATGTAGCCGCCCGCATTAAGCTTCACCTGGACCACGAAAAGTTTGACCACGATATCGTGTACACGGACTATGCCGGACATGCACCCGAACTGGCCAGGCAGGCGGCTGAGCAGGGCTGTGAGGTGGTGGTAGCTGTTGGGGGCGACGGTACCATGAACGAGGTGGCACAGGGGCTGCTGCATACTGAAACGGCCTTGGGCATCATCCCCAGGGGGTCTGGAAATGGACTGGCCCGTCACCTGCAGGTACCCCTGACTGTTGATGCCGCTATCCGCTACCTGAACCACGGACATCGTTCTAAGATAGATAGCGGCATCATCAACGGACGGCCATTCTTCACAACCGCAGGTATAGGGTTTGATGCCTATATCAGTTCGGTGTTTGCGGGGAGTAAGAAGCGCGGCCTCAGGACTTATGTAGAACTGATCCTAAAAGAGGTGCGCAACTACCGCCATCTTCCTGTAAAGGCCGTTATTAATGGCAAGTCCATCGAAACGGAGCTTTTTGTAATGGCCTTTGCCAATGCGGCGCAGTACGGCAATAATGCCTATATCGCCCCTATGGCTGACATACGGGATGGTATGCTGGATGTATGCCTGGTGCGTAAACTGGATATGTTCAAAGCGCTGCAACTGAGCTATGCGATGCTGGCCAACAGACCAGCCAGTGCCGACAGCGCTGAGTACTTTAAGACGGAGGGCGTCACGGTGCAGACTGACCACGAAATGATGCACCATGCGGATGGGGAGTATCTGGGCAAAGCCCGGGAATTTGAGGTGCGAATGGTGCCACAGTCACTGCACGTGGTAGCACGCTAAACATAGGAGACTAAGATTATGAGCGACAAAAATAAAAAAGGCAGACAGGGAGTGGTATACTCCACCAGTTCTGATTTCAGTTACCAATACGAGCAGGAGCATGAAGCCGAGACGCTTCCGCCACAGCAGCAGAACCTGAAAGTGATGCTGGATAAGAAATCCCGTGGAGGCAAGCAGGTAACGCTTGTAACAGGCTTTGTAGGGACAGAAGACGATCTGAAAGAGCTGGGCAAGCTGCTGAAGAGTAAATGTGGCGTAGGGGGTTCTGCCAAAGATGGAGAGATCCTGATCCAAGGCGATTTCCGCGACAAAGTGCTGCAGGTACTACAAGCCGCAGGCTATAAGGCAAAGAAGGCAGGAGGATGATTTGAGTCCGGGAGTTTGATTGTAGCGACATGACGCTGTCATATCAAGGTGCTGCGAAGCATGACTTTGCCCCCAAAGGGAAAGGTGGCAACCTATCCGAAGCGTGCACTAAACAATCAGCAGTAAACAATTCTATCCATCCCGAAATCTGGCTGGAGCCTTTCAACTCTCAAAATCCTAAACTCTTCAACTTACTCACCGGCCCCTGGAGGTGATAAAAGTTGGCTGACTTCTGCACAAACAGACGACCGGCCAGGGCGGGAGCTTTTGGTGGCCGGGGTTTGTATACCTGCACGGCTCCCTTTTCTTTACCAGGTATACGTTCGTAGCCAATCTCCTCAAGTTTCTGATCAAGCGCTTTGGAAGAGATGCTTTTCACCGGTATTCTGATTTCCGTGCGCCTGTACCACACCAGCAAGGCAATCGTGAACAGCAGCGAGAAGATTGCCGAATTCACCAGGATCTCATTTATCGCCCCGGTAGCGTCTTCCCCGAACCTGCCGGATATTCCAAACCAGGCCGCAGTCAGCAAAGCATACATCCCGAAGAAGTATAGACTCAGCTTCACAAATCGCTGCAAGGTGTAGTTTTTCATGAGTGGAACTGTGGAATAACTAAGGTTGAATGAATACTGATTTGGATGCTGTTTTGTTTAAATAGGTATGTGGTAATCAGTGTTTTGTGGTGCTTTATGTTAGTTTATAGATTAAGAAATAGTTTGCTTAAATGGAGCATCTTTGACACCCCATCAGTTAATCATTGTCCTACAACCATTCACCGTTTCTTACCACCTTCTCCAAATCCTCTGGGGTGTCGATGCCGATGGTTTCAAACTCCGTGATAGCGGTGGTAATGCGGAATCCGTTCTCGAGCCAGCGCAATTGCTCCAGTGACTCGGCCAGTTCCAGGCTAGAAGGGGGCAGCTGGGTGATCTGCTCCAGTATGTCGGTGCGGTAGCCGTAGATGCCGATGTGCTTGTGGTAGGTATGCTGTTTGTGCCAGATGTCGTTGGGTACGTTGCGGCAATAGGGAATAGGCTGCCGGCTGAAGTACAGGGCTTCCCCATGGCCGCTGATGACTACTTTAGGCGCATTGACATTGAAGAGTTCTTCCGGGGTGTTGATCTTTTTGACCAGAGTAGCCAGTTGCGTCTGCGGGTTGTTGAAACAGGTGGCCAGCAATTCGATCTGCTCAGGCTTAATGAAAGGTTCGTCGCCCTGGATGTTGATCACATACTCAAACGGCTGGTCGTGTAACTGATAGGCTTCGAAGCAACGGTCGGTGCCGCTCTGATGGTGCGCTGCCGTTAGCACAGCCTTGCCTCCGAAGCCGTGTACATGGTCCAAAATGCGTTGATCGTCAGTGGCTACGATAACATCAGTTAAACCAGATGATGAAGCCTGTTCGTATACCCGCTGTATCATGCTTTTGCCATTGATGTCAACAAGTGGCTTTCCGGGGAAACGGGTGGAGGCGTAGCGGGCAGGTATAATGCCGAGTATTTCCATAGGGCAGACGGTTATCTTTGGCCAGCCGTGCAGTGGCAGGCTCCGGCAAGTTACGCAACAGACAGGAGTAATGCAGCAGTCCCCTGCAAAAAGCAATTTGCCTGTTAGGGTCTTTTTTTGACAGAGATGACACGGATGGCATCCATGGCCCTGCTTTGGGTGGAGAGACCGCAACGAATATCCAACTGGCGGCCCAGCTTCTCAAACTCGATCAGGACGGGCGTTTCACCCTCCACTTTGAATGCCTCATCTATATCCCCTTCATTCTCGGGCTTGAACCTATTGCCATTGATGAGCACTTCAAAACCACAACCGTCCACCATATACTCACCCGACCAGATCAGCATGGCCTCCTTGGTATCTGTTTCGGTATTTGGGGTGTGCTGGCAGGAAATAAGTAAAAGGGAAGAAAGGCTGATAAATAGGGTGAGCTGTAGAAACAGTTTCATATAGGAACAGGATATGTGAGCTTATACAGGAGGTAGCGCCTGATTTATATTTTCTTAATTGAAAGGATACGGATAAACTCTTTTTTAGTGGCCATGGGAAGCATGCCGCATTGAAAGTCCCGTTGGCCCAGTTGCACAAATTTCACCTCTACGGGTATAGGGTCATGTGATTTGAAGGAGTTGTCAATAGATGCTTCATTTGCCGGCTTGAAGCGCTTTTCACCTATTTGAACATGAAAACCGCAGCCGTCTACAGCATAATCGCCGGACCAGGTGATGGCGGCAACTTCCTCCAACACTTCAAGGTCCTCGTCCTTGTCACAGGAGAAGGCAGAAACTGTGAAAGCTGCCAGTAGGAGGGCATAGCGGATAATGATTTTCATGTGATCAAGGTTTGGTTTACTGGCATGACCCCAAAATGCCCTCCAGCGTTGCAAAGGCGGTTAAAAAAATGCTCAAACTCCTAAGTTCCCAGATTCCTATACCTTCTTTACCCGGAGTGCGAAGGTACTTTGGTCGATCACCTGCACGGAGTCACCCTTTTCGATGAAGCCGTCGCGGGCCTGCGCGTCGTATACGTTGTCGTCAATCATCACACGTCCACTCGGGGCCATGCGGGTATAGGCAACACCTGTTTTGCCGATCAGGTGCTCCACTGAGTTGCTGGAGCGGTAGCCCTCTTTGCTGGCGAAGGTATTAGCAAGGGTGACACGCTGCAGGGCACGGCTGCCCAGCACGCGGTTCCAGGTCAGTATGACGATGATCACCGCACTGATCATGCCCAGCAGCACTGATACCAGGCTTTCCATCAGGCGCTCAGACGACACGAATGTAAAGTCAAAGGCCTGGTTGTTGACCATGATCAGCAGCAGCGACAGGAACACCAGCGAAATGCCGCTTATACCTGTCACGCCAAAGCCCGGCACCACAAACACTTCCAGCGCAATGAGCACCAGTCCCACAATGAACAGCAGGATCTCCCAGTGCTCAGCCAGTCCGTTGAGGTAGAAAGGCGTCAGGTATAGCACGCCGGCCACAATAGCGGCCATTAGCGGAAAGCCCACACCAGGGGTCTGCAGCTCAAACCACAGTCCGCCGATGATGATCAGGATCAGAATGCCACTAATAACCGGATTCAGGAAAAAAGAAATAACCTTGTTGGTGGTGCTCAGTTCGTAACGGACAATCTCGGCATCCTGCAGATTAAGCTTTTGCAGCACTTCGTCGATGTTGTTGGCCTGTCCTTCACAAAAGCCATGCTGGATGGCTTCGGATGTGGTGAGTGTCAACACCTGATCGGCAGACAAGGTGCTGTCCACCGCAGCGTCTACCATGGCTTCGGCCAGTCTGGGATTGCGTCCGTTTGCCTCGGCAGTAGAGCGCATGATGGAGCGCATGTAGCTCTGGTACTTGCCTGGAGCGGCTTGTCCGTCGGCACCCACCACCGTGGCTGCCCCGATGTTGGCGCCAGGCGCCATGTAAATGCTGTCGCAGGCAATGGAGATAAGCGCCCCGGCCGAAGCGGCGTTTTTGTCGATGAACACATAAATTGGTTTCGGATATTCGAGCAAGCGCAGGCGGATGGCATCGGCATCGTTTACGGCACCTCCGTAGGTGTTCAGCTTCAGCAGCACATGGTCGGCCTCCACACGGGTGGCTTCTTCTAGCGCCAACTGGGTATAGCGGTTGGTGCGTGGGTCGATCTCAGACCCGATCTCCATGATGAACACCTTCTGTCGCTGCTGCTCCTGTGCCAGGGCGGCTGTGAAAGAAAAGAGAAGGGCCAGTAGGAGGAGTGACGGCCATTGCCATATTTTTGCGTTAGATTTCATACATTTGAGCTTAATCGGAAATAAGGTACTAAAAAAATCCCGCTTATTCTTTCCCTACTTTTTAAATACGATTTTGAGGCGCCTGTGTGGCGCATTCGTCTGGATGCACCCAATGGCTGGCTGGCGCTGGAAGTGCGTGACGCTGACCTGTTGCAGGCCCGTTTCTATACCTTGCACCTGCCCGATGCGCAGCTGCTCGAGTTGAAACTTCCCGACCCTAACACCTGGTGGCTGGGGCTGGAAGACGTGCATGACCAGGTCGTATACCTGCACGGCTATGGTGACCGAAAACTGGGGCAGCACAAAGGTATACGAGCGTTTGCGGCAGATTCAGGTATAGCTCGCTGGCAGCAGCCGGAGCTGGCTTTTTACGGAGTGGAGGAGAGGGGCGTACTGGCGTACAATATTACAGAAGCACCTGGGGAACTGCTTTTGCTGGAAAGCGGTTACGGTAAAACCGTGCAAAACGATATAGGCCAAAAAGAGGCGGCTGATCGGGTGCAGCGCTACCACGAACACCGCTTTGGTGCTGTGCAGTATCCGCACCTGTACCGGGAAGGCGAAGCTTACTTTGAGCAGGTACGTGATTTTTTGGCGCAGGAGCTTGATTGTGAGCCTGTAAGCGCCCTGGAGTACGCCGAAACGGATACCTGCCTGGTCGTGAGTTATTACCGCAAGACAAGTGAAAATAAGTTAGATAATTTTCTGGCTGTTTTTGATTTAAATGGTTTTTTGCTCTTAAATGAGTTACTTGCAGGTGCAATTGATGGCGTAGGTTCAGATACTTTTTTTATCTTTATGCGCAATTTGTACTTCGTGCAAAACAAAACAACCTGGAAGGCATATTCTCTTTAAATTTTATAGTTCGACTTTTAGCTATGATCCGAATTTTACTTATCGCCCTTGTAGCAATGCCGCTGCTTCCTTTTTCGGCTTCAGCCTTCGACATGGTTGCCCTGCGCGACTCTGTAGGTGTGGAGCGTAAGAACGGGAAGGTGTACGTGCAGCACCGTGTTGAGCCAAAAGAAACGCTTTACGCCCTTTCCAGAAAGTATGGCGTGTCTGTTGCCCAGATCGTTGATTCAAATCCATCTGTGGAGACGACCATCAACATTGGCCAGGTCGTGCTGATACCACGCAAGTACGCCGCAGCACCAGCCGCGATCCAGCAAACCGCCACTGCGGGCACAGCCAGCAACCGTACCTTCACGGTAAACAGCCGTGGCGAGAAGCTGCACCAGGTAGAGCCGCAGCAGACGCTCTATTCGATCTCCCGCATGCATGGCGTGAAAGTAGATGACATCAAGCGTTGGAATAACCTGCCTGACAATACGATCAGTGTAGGGTCTCATCTGATTGTGGGCAAGGGCCAGGCTGTGCCGTCCAAGAACCCGATTTATGTGAGTGAGTCTGATGACGAGATTGCAAAAGATAAAGTGGCAGAAACGGCTGTGGCTTCGACAGAACCTGTGGCCGCTACTACCAACCCAGCCAATTCCCACATTGTACTGACGCCGCAGCCAGCTACGCCGGCACCGGCTACCAGCGTTTCGGAAGACGACGAGGAGATGGTAGACTCTGTGTCTGGTGCCAAAAAGATCATCGAGACAGGTATGGCCGAAATGATCGACCCGAAAGCAGATACAAACAAATACTTGGCGCTGCACAAAACTGCTCCGGTAGGTACCATCATGCAGGTGAAAAATGCCATGAATGACCAGGTAGTGTATGTACGTGTGATCGGTAAACTGCCAAACACAGGCGAGAATAACAACGTGGTAGTGCGTCTGTCGAAGAAGGCCTGCCAGAAGTTAGGCGCGATTGACCAGAAGTTCAGAGTAGAGCTGTCTTACATGCCATAAGCAGGTATAGCGATAACAAAAAAGCCCGGACAGCAGTGTCCGGGCTTTTTTTATGAATCGCCATTATACCTGATGTGGCGGCATATATCTGGGACACCTGGTCCAGATTCCTTAACTTGCAAGGCGTCATTTCTCGTACCAAAAGCACATGAAACAAGACATCGCCCAGATCAAAGCCCTGCTCGACGACCGGGTAGTCCGTTACAACCAGCCCAACTTTATACCGAACGATCCGGTCTCCATCCCGCACCGGTTCACCAAAAAACAGGATATCGAGATCAGTGGCTTCTTTGCGGCCATTCTGGCCTGGGGGCAGCGCAAGACTATCATCAACAACTGCCTGAAGCTGATGGACCTAATGGATAATGCCCCGCATGACTTTATTCTGCAACACCAGGAGCAGGACTTGCCACGTTTCCTGGGTTTCAAGCACCGCACCTTCAACGATACCGACCTGCTCTACCTGATTCACTGGTTCAGGTGGTACTATGAGCAGCACGAGAGTCTGGAAACGGCTTTTACCGGAGAGCAACACGAGATCAGGACACAGAAGGCGCGGCTGGAGCATTTCCACGACCTGGTATTCAGTCTGGAGGAAGCCCCGCACCGTACCCGCAAGCATATTTCCACCCCGACCCGCAAGTCGGCTTGCAAGCGGCTGAACATGTACCTGCGCTGGATGGTGCGGCCTGCAGACGGCGGCGTGGATTTTGGCATCTGGCACACGATGCAACCGGCCGACCTGGTCTGTCCCTGCGATGTGCACGTAGAGCGGGTCGCCCGTAGGCTGGGCCTGATCACGCGCAAGGGTATGGACTGGCAAACAGCAGAAAAACTGACCGACCATCTCAGGGCTTTCGACCCGCAGGACCCCGTGAAATACGACTACGCCCTGTTCGGGCTGGGAGTGGAGGAGAAGTTTTAAAGGATAGCTACACAATTGCTCTTCGATCTGAAACCCTTTCTGGAGCTGTATTTTGCACAAAAGCTGAATAAATACGCACAATGAATCTACACAGCCTGGCAAATGCCTTCGACGAACACCTGGCTAACAATTACACCCCTGACGGTCCTGGTGCAGCACTGCTGGTGTCGGTGGCGGGAGAGGAGCTTTACGCAAGTGGTAGAGGTATAGCTGACCTTGCAACCGGTGAGCCGATCAAACCAGAAACCACTTTCCGGCTGGCTTCGGTAAGCAAGCAGTTTACGGCCATGTGTATCCAACTGCTGGAACAGGAGAGGTGCCTGGCTTATGATAATACCTTACAACAATATTTCCCTGAGTTTCCGGCAGGTATAGGAGCGCAGGTTTCGTTACGGCATCTGCTCAGCCATACCTCTGGTCTGCTGGATTACGAGGAATTTGTAGAAGAGCGGCCTGACTGGCAGATCAGCGACGAAGAGGTCCTGGCCATAGCTGCTGCTAATACCGAGACCTACTTTACACCCGGTACCCAATACAGGTATAGCAACACGGGTTTCGTGCTATTGGCGCTGGTGGTGGAACGGGTGTCAGGTATAGCTTATGCAGATTTTCTGCAGCAGCGTATCTTTACCCCACTAGGTATGGAGACATCCATGCTCTATCAAAAGGGCAAGGCTATACCTAAGCGGGCGATGGGTTATGCCCGAATCGAGGGAGGGAAAATTGTACAGGCTGACCAGGGCACCTGCACCGCCACCAAAGGCGACGGCTGTATCTATACCTCTGTGCGCGATTACCTGCGCTGGCACCAGGCGCTCAGCAAACAGCCCGGTATGGCACCTGCGCTGGAGCAGGTATACGCTCCTATTGGTGGTTATGAAAATGGCTTCTACGGGATGGGCTGGTTCTTCAGCAGGCGCGGCTCAGGCGGACTGGAAATGTATCACACCGGCAACACCAGCGGCTTTAGCAATCTGGTTATCCGTATACCTGAAAATGATGTGCTGATCGCCTGTTTCTCCAATACGGCCGATAACCCATATCTAATGACAGGTTTCCTAGATGTGCTGGAGCATTTTCCTGTCCTCCATACAGAGTCGGGGTTGATCAGAGATTTGCTGCAACTGACTCGCTAGCCTATAGATTGATTAATGACTTCTTGAGGCAGACGTTCTTTTTCGAGCTGGCAAAAAGCCTTAATTCGAGTTGGTGGTATAGGCAATGAGATTACAAACTCCATTGCTGGATTTCTAGATTGTTTTGATGTGATCCAGGTATAGGGATGAACTCTTATTTCTCTTGGGTAAATATTCGAACATCTGTCGCAAATCGGTCTTCCTCCTCCATGTCCGGGAAATGTGCGCTATTTTCATACAACTTGATGATGCTATTGGGTAACACCTGCTTTAAGGCAAGTCCTGTGTGTAGACCGCCGTTTTTGTCATGTACGCCACTAATAATCAGGGTAGATGCTTGTACACCCGTTGCCTTCTCCACCAGGTCGGCTTTATTGTTTTTGATGTATACCTTCGCCATTAGGCCTGTATTCTTTAGCTTGCTTTCCTGCCACAATTGCCTGTTTTTCTGAGCCAGTTCAGGGTTCTGGAACAGGAATCGATCGACTACGTCAGTCGAACTTAAATTCCACACCTTTCCATACTTATCTTCTATCGAGGTCGTGTCTCTCAGGATCTGTTCAATGCCGGCTTTGAGTGTGCTGTCGCCAATCGCATAGAACCCCTGTATCTGTACCAGCATGTTTGATTTCGACAATTCAGCAGGCGATGACAAGATCAATTTCTCAACCCGCTCAGGATGTGCAATGGCATAACGTAAGGCTAATTCGGCTCCAAACGAGTAGCCGAGCAAGGTCATTTTCTGAACTCCTAGAGCTACTCTCAACTGTTCCAGGTCACTGATGAGTGTCTCTAACAAGTAGTCATTTGGGTCCTGGGGAGCTTCACTTCTTCCGCTTCCGCGCTGCTCGTAATAAACAACTGTAGCAAAGGATTCGATCTTTGGCCCTATCGTCCTTTCAAAATTATAATGGTTACCACCCGGGCCGCCATGCACGACTACAATGGGAGTAGTGCTGTTTTGGCTCCCTTTTACTTTCACCCAATGCTTAATGCCGTTTAAGGTATAGTATTGTTCCCCATCATTCGTCTGCAGGTTACTCTCAGGAGCCTGGCTGCTAGTAGCAGGCCGGCCACAGGAAAAGAGTACTGCTACTAGTAATAGGCTGTATAAATACTTCATATGGATGACATCTTATTTTCCTTGAACAAGTAGAGCCATTTTCCAGGTTCGATTCTGCAGAGCAGGCAGCATTATGCTTCAGGTTTCACCGCAATCTTCAATACCACCTTGCGTACGTTTTCCTCAGTCACCATCGCCGCGTGGGCATCATCGGGGTAGAAGATGGTGAAAGAGCCGGCCGGCACATCGAACCAGAAGGCAGGTTTGTCAGGGAAGAAAGCGGCGTCACGCTCGTCGGTATACGGATCGTTGGGAGCGCTGCACAGCGCCAAGTCTCTCCAGCCCATGTGATCCGTTCCTGAAATTATGAACTGTATGTCGATGTACTTGCGGTGCACTTCCAATTTGGCGTCTTTCTCAGGTATGCCGCTGCCTTCGGAAATAATCGCAAACAGGTCTTTGCCTACGATCGCTTTTTGTCCGACTGGGAGCGTCATCAGATCGGCTTCCTGTAAAAATTGGAAAGCCTGTGCAAAAAGCGGATGCATGCAGGTATAGCGACTGGCGTTGGAGAGTTTGTCGAGAACCATATAAGTTTAGGAGTTAAAGAGTTTAAGAGTTATAAAGTTAATGTCAGCGATCTTAGAACGCGATGTTGTGGTGCTACGCAATTTTATCGTTCCTTGTAGGGACAGGGCGCGACCTGTCCGAATCGTGCACCGAAACCTGTCCGAATCGAGCACCAAAACGATCAACGTAATGCTCGTGTATCAGCAGCGAGGTTATGAAAACCATGTGCGAAAGGCAATCTAAACTTAACCATTCAAACATGGCATAATTTATAAAACCACAGCGAACGAAAGCAGCGGCTTTACTTGTTATAATATGCTAAATTTGCCCTAAATCTAAGAGATAACAATTGATCTATCCAGATAACTTTGAAATAAAAATTGGCTTTGCGCAGGTACGCGAGATGCTCTCGGAACTTTGCCTGAGCCCACTCGGCCGGCAGTTCGTCAGCCGCATGACGTTCCTGAACCGGCATGACCTGGTGCAGCGCCTGTTAGAACAAACAAACGAATTCAAACAACTGCTCGAGTCCGACGCCGAGATTCCGCTGCAGCATTATTTCGACGTAACCGCCTACCTCGACCGGGCCGCTATACCTGGTACTTTCTTGGAAGTGCAGGCTTTCTTCGAGATTAAGATGTCGCTGCGTACAATCCGCGACTCGCTGCGCTACATTTCCAGTGCTGAAGAGGGCAAATACGAAGCCCTGAAAGCGCTGGGTGCCAATGTGATGGTAGAGCGCTCCCTGATTGCTGCCCTCGACAAGGTGGTAGACGATGCCGGTGCCGTGCGCGACGATGCCTCGCCTGAACTGCAGCGTTACAAGCGTGACCTGATCGCCCAACAGGGACAATTGCGTAAAACGATCAGCTCGATCATCCGCCATGCCAAAAACGAAGGCTGGACGCCCGGCGATGCGGAGCCGACCATACGCGGTGGACGACTGGTTATACCTGTTATTGCCGAGCACAAGCGCCGGATCAAAGGTCTGATTCACGACGAGTCAAACACAGGGCAGACAGTATACATTGAACCGGAGTCTATTTTCGAACTCAACAACGATATAAAGGACCTGGAGAATGCCTACCACCGTGAGCTGATTCGTATCCTGACAGGCCTGACCAACACGCTGCGCAACTTTATACCGGAGCTGCGGAAGGCCTACCAGTACCTGGGTCTGCTGGACTTTATCCGGGCCAAGGCAGCCTTTGCAAGGCGAGTGGAGGCCTCGATGCCAAAGCTACACAGGTACCCGCATATCGCCTGGAAAGAGGCCATTCACCCCCTGCTATACCTTTCACATAAGCAGATGGGCAAGCCAACCGTGCCAATGGACCTGGAGCTAACCCGTGACCAGCGCATTCTGCTGATCTCTGGCCCGAACGCAGGTGGTAAGTCGGTGAGTCTGAAGACGGTGGGTCTGGTGCAGTACATGCTGCAAACAGGTATGCTGATTCCGGTGGCTGACAACTCGGAGGCAGGTATATTCCACGACATCTTCATCGACATCGGTGACGAGCAGTCCATCGAGAACGACCTGAGTACGTATAGCTCCCACCTCACTAACATGAAGAAGTTTGTGACGGTGGCCGATAACAAGAGTTTAGTGCTGATTGATGAGTTTGGCACCGGTACAGAGCCGGTGCTGGGCGGTGCTATTGCCGAAGCGGTGCTGCAGAACCTGAACGACAGCAAGGTGTTCGGTGTGATTACAACTCACTATACCAACCTCAAGAACTTTGCCGAGCGCACACCGGGCATCGTGAACGGCGCTATGCGCTACGACCACAAGAACCTGCAGCCGCTCTACCAGCTCAAGATTGGTAAACCGGGTTCCTCTTTTGCGATTGAGATCGCCCGCAAGATTGGTCTGCCACGGCACATCGTGGACAAGGCTAGCAGTCTGGTAGGTAAGGACAAGATACGCTACGACCGCCTCTTGGAAGAACTTGAAACTGAGAAGCAGGAACTGGAGAAGAAATTGAAAGAGGCCACGGCCTTGGAACTGAAGCTGAAGCGCAACGTGAAGGAGTACCAGGAACTGAAGAACTTCCTGGAGGAGAGCAAGCAGGACGTGATGCGCGAAGCCAAAGGCAAAGCGAAGCTGCTGTTGAAGGACGCCAACCAGAAAATTGAGGCGACCATTCAGCAAATCAAGCAGAGCCAGGCTGAGAAGGAGCAGACCAAGCTGGCCCGCCGCGAACTCGAGGAGTTTGCCACCGAGAAGGTGCGTAAGGAAGAACCCCGCCCTGCCCATAAACGGGTGGCTAGCAATGGCGGACCGCTCAAAGCCGGTGACAATGTCTCCCTGATCGGGCAGGACTCGGTAGGACAGATCGTAGGTATAAAAGGCAAAACGGCTGAGGTGCTGTTCGGTGGCCTGAAAACGATTGTGAAGGTAGACAACCTGGAGCGTGCCGAAGCGCTGACCAAAAAGCAGAAGAAAGCCGAAACAGCAGAAGGCTATACCCGTGGGATGAACATCACGCAGCGTATGGCTGACTTTGGCTCTACGATAGACATCCGGGGCGAGTATGCCGAAGATGCTTTGAATAAAGTGATGAACTTCACCGACGAAGCTATCATGCTAGGTATACCGGAGATCAAGATCGTGCATGGCCGCGGCAACGGTGTGCTGCGTCAGGTGGTGCGCGACTACCTGTACTCGGTGCCGGAAGTGGTTAGCCTGGCTAGCGAGGCCGAGGAAAGGGGAGGCGACGGTGCTACCCTGGCTGTATTGAAATAAAAAAAGGCTCCTGCAAAGGAGCCTTTTTTTATTTTATCGGGTATACCTGACTTCCAGAGCCACAGGTTCATCATCTTCAAACTCCAGCGTCTGCTCCAGACGAAGCTCGGTATCTGTGAGTCTCAATACTTTAGCTGTGTATTCATCCTCTGTGCCTTTGTCGAAAATAATAGATTTGTCATTATTCGCAAATTCCCAGGTGCCGTTAAGTGAACTTCTCTCGTAGGAATCTACATACTTACCAGCTTTGTCAAATTTGACCGTGTTCTTTTTGATGTCATAGCCAAGTTCTTCTAAAAAGAGGTCAGAGATATCATTGCCAAAAGCCCATAGCGAGTTGCCTGTCCAGGTATTAGCCGTCAGTAAGTCTGTGTTCGAAGGTTCTTTGTCTTCATCTTTATCGCACGAGGTCATGCTGGTTACCAATAGCAGGGCAAACAGGAAGGTGAGTAATTTTTGGATTTTCATGAAATGGTCTTTTAGTGAAAGAATGGAATTACCTGGAGCCTGTCCTGAGCCTGTTAAGGTGACATGGATACGCACGAGGGTATGGTCAGTCCTAACTTAAGGAATTTAGTCTTTTTTCACAAATTGGACCTTCGCATCGAACGTTGTGTTGTTGCGGTTCACAGTAGAGATGAGGTCCATATTGGTAGCGGTTAGGCTCTCTATCTGCAGGTCGCCAAGCAGGTCAAAGTAGATGATCGTTTCATTTTCCTTGAACTCCCAAGTACCGACGGTGGTCTGTGTAGAGCCTGCCTGGTCGTATACGGCGGTATAAGTACCGTCGCGACGCAACGTCAGGCGTGTGCTTTTAATGTCAAGCAGCATGTCCTTGATCTCGGGACGGTCTGACACGTCAAAGCCGTTTACCAGCACGCGGTCACCTTGCCATTCATGGGCCACAATAAGGTCCGTTTTGGTCGGTGCCGGATCATCATCGTCACAGGAAGTCAGCGTAAGGGGAAGCGCCAGCAATAATAGCAGGTAGCGAAATATATAAAATTTCATAGGGTATGGAACGGTTAAGATATACCCTATATATCGCAGCCTGCTTAAATAAGTTAGGGAAGTTTAGTTAAAAATTTAGGCATTTTTCCCGGTTTGCCAGGGCTACATGATATTTACTTCCGGCTGCAGCGCGATGCCAAACTTTTCTTCCACAGACGCTATAATATCATGGGCCAACTGAAGCAGATTTTCGCCTTTAGCACCACCGTAGTTGACCAGTACCAGTGCCTGGTTTTTGTGCACACCGTAGTTATCGATCACTTTGCCTTTCCAGCCGCACTGCTCAATAAGCCAGCCAGCGGGCACCTTTACGCTCGTTTCAGACACAGGATAGGCCGGCATATCAGGATATTTTTCCTTGAGCACGTCAAAGAGAAGCACCGGTATCTCAGGATTTTTGAAGAAGCTGCCCGCATTGCCGATTTGTGCCGGATCAGGGAGTTTGCTGCGGCGGATGTGGCAAACGGCGGCGCTTATGTCGTGTATGGTAGGCTGCTGCACCTGCATTTCCTGCAGGGTAGTCTGGATATCGCCATAAGATGTGTTCAGTTCAGGATGTTTGCGGAGGCGCAGTGTCACGGTTGCCACGACATACTGTCCCTTCAGGCTGTGTTTGAATATACTTTCACGATAACCGAACTGGCAGGCCTCCTTGTCAAAGGTATGGACTTCACCGGTTTCGAGCTGTACAGCATCCAGATTTACAAAAACGTCCTTGAGCTCTACGCCATAGGCACCAATATTCTGCAAAGGAGCGGCTCCTACGGTACCCGGTATAAGCGACATGTTCTCGATGCCGCCCAGCTCATGCTTGAGGCAAAAGAGCACCAGATCATGCCACTTCTCACCACCGCCAGCCCGCACATAGGTATGGTCGCCCTCTGTGTGCAGCACTTCCATGCCTTTGATGCCGTTGAGCAGCACGATACCCTCAAAGTCTTTGGTGAACAGCAGATTGCTGCCCCCGCCTAATATAAGCTTCGGCTCTTCCCGTACCTCAGGCCGCTGAAGCAGCTCCTGCAACTCCTGCACACTGTCGAAGCGGGCAAAATGCCTGGCCTTCACTTCAATGCCAAACGTATTGTAAGGTTTAAGGGAAAAGTCTCTCTCGAATTTCATAAGCGGGTATTTAAGGCAAAAATAAGGGTTCTAAGTTAGAAAATTAAAAGTAAGAAAGTGAAACCGTCTGGAGTACTTAGCCTGAAAGACGTAAAAGTATAAAACTGAATATTTAAGCAGTGTTCAATTCATCCGGGCCAAGTGCCTTAGTACGGATGCAGTAAGTATAAAAGGGGGAGCTTTAAGGCTGTATCTTCTCAAAAAGAAAGGGATGAAGGGCTCTTTCGGGCGCTTTTTAGCTGAAGAATATAACTTTCTAATTTTTTACCTTTCTAACTTCCCAACTTAAAACCCTATTTTTGCAGCATAAACAGGTATAGCAGATGGCGAAGCAAAAGCAGAGCGATAATTTTAACATGATTGCCACAACGCTCAGTGGTCTGGAAGAGGTATTGGCAAAAGAACTGGAAGCGCTGGAGGTAGAGTTTATCAAAGTAGGCAACCGGGCTGTTTCTTTCTCGGGTAACCTGCGCCAGCTCTACGAAGCCAACCTGTGGTGCCGCACCGCCATCCGCATCCTGAGGCCAATCCGCAATTTTAAGGCACGAAACGAGCGCGATCTCTATGAGCAGGTACAGAAAACCAACTGGGCCGAGATCATGGACCTGGATCAGACTTTCGCTATCGATGCCGTTGTAAGCCACTCTACATTCGAGCACTCCCTGTTTGTGGCCCAGCTGACCAAGGATGCCATCGTGGACCAGTTCCGCAAAGCCACCGGCGAGCGTCCATCTGTTGACCGCATCCGGCCAGATGTGCGTCTGAATCTGCACATGCACGAGAACATGGTCACCTTATCACTTGACTCTTCCGGTGACTCGCTGCACCGTCGTGGTTACCGTCTGCAAACCAACGTGGCGCCGCTCAACGAGGTGTTGGCCGCTGGCATTATCGCCCTGTCAGGCTGGGACAAGAAATCGATTTTTATTGACCCCATGGCTGGCTCCGGTACTTTTCTGATCGAAGCCGCCATGATGGCACAAAACATTGCACCGGGCATCTTCCGCCGCGATCCTTTTGGTTTTGAGAGCTGGAAAGATCACAATGAAGAGCTGTTTGAAATGGTATGGAAAACGGCCGAGGCCAAAGAAAAGCGTGAGCCGCAGGCCCAGATCATCGGGTACGATATCGATCCGGACTATGTGCTGGCAGCCCGCAAAAACATTGAGAATGCCGGATTGAGCCATGTGATCAAAATCGAACTGGCTGACTTTTTCAAGACCGAAGCTTCTGCAGAAGAGGGAGTATTGATCATGAACCCGCCTTACAACGAACGCATCGTGTCTGATGACATTCATCAACTGTACAAGCAGATCGGGGACACGCTCAAGAACAACTACCAGGGCTTCGATGCCTTTGTGTTTACCGGCAACCTGGATGCCGCCAAGAGCATCGGCTTGCGTGCTTCCCGCCGCACTCCACTGTACAATGGTGCTATCGATTGCCGCTTGTTGAAGTATGAGTTGTACCGTGGAAGTAGGAGAGGGGAGAAGGAGTAAGAAACAGTTTTGATCAATTGCTGCGATAAACCTATAGTATTCAGCTAAGCTATAAAAACTACAAAGTTTAGCGCAGCAATTGGTTTTGTTAACCGTAGATTTATACCTAAATTAACTCAGACGCTAAAGCCGTTTCTACTGCTTTTCCTTTATGTAGGGTTACTTTATAAACCTTATCCGCTACATTTTGAGTGATCACTCTTTTCAGTTGTGTGCCTTCAAAATAAAGACCAGCTGTTTCATCGCATGCATAGCCTGGAAGCATTTTGCCTTCTTCAATCATCTTCATGTATAAAGGACGTCTATCGGCTTCTGTGTGGTAATGAGGACAGTTACTTCCTTTCAAAAATCCTAACCCTTTCACAACTGAATAATCCGCTGGTCTGGAATCAGAAAGCCCCTCTTCAAACCAACAGATCGCTCCGGCACTAGGCCCAGACAAAACTATCCCTTTTTCCCAGGCTTTCTTCAGTACGCTGTCAATACCATGGGCTTTCCATAATGCTATAGCATTCAGGGTGTTGCCACCTGTAACCAGAATCGCATCCATGTCTAATAGCGTGTCTGCAAAAGATATCTTTTGTTCAGTACTTGAGATAAACACTTTCTGCACAAAAGGTTGTATCGGCAGTTGTTTCGCTATTTCAAACCACTTGTTGATGTAAGCATCACTATCACCCATTGGGGTAGGTAAAAAACATATTTTGGGATTCTCTTTGCCAGTAAGGGAAATCAGGTAATTGATCGTTTGAAGGTCATAGCCGCCACCCGTCAAAAATATCTTCTTTGTTTCCTTTACTTGTGCAAACAACTCTGAATTTGCTGCGACGGATACGCCAACAGTTGCAACTGTTGTATACCTTAAAAAATCTCTTCTTTTCATGGTTTATACTTTCAAGGGAACGTTTAGTACATAAAGCGAGCGAGGCGTAACCGAAGCTTGGTTTATGTGCCGTGTTGGGTAAAGTAGTTCTTCTGTTCTTAGTCGGCATAGTAGACATACCAATTCTCCCTATCACCAATAGGCTTAATCTCCTGCACACGATCGAATTTAAAATCTTTTGCCTTTCCCGTTAACTGCTGCTTTGAGTAAACTTTGCCGAAGTCAGAGTCAATCCACCCACCTTCTTTAAAGAAGTATGCTTCCTTTTCTTTGACTACTCTGTTGTTCCCACTTTCATTGAGCAAACTCAATAAATTTTCCAATGTTCCTGCAGGTACTTCCCTTTTTAATTCCCACTCTTCCATGCTTACTTGGTATTTATGAAACAGAGGTCTTTTTAAAGAATCTGGATTTATTAGAATTAAGGTGTAATTTATAATAAGGTTCTGGTCGTTCAGGACGAGAGTTGATAAGTTTAGCTGGTCAACGTAATCAATGATGTGCTCACTTTTTTCTAAGTCTATTTCACGCACGTCTGCTTCACTATTACAGGCAATACCTGAAATGCTTATTAAAGGGAGCAAAAAATACTTCCAGCCTTTATTCATACCTTCTATTATACCGTACTTGGCTAAACTGTGGCGTAGCTAAAGTTTAGGTGTGGTGTGCGCCCAGTATGGGCACCTGATACTAAAGGTATCATATTATTCCAGAGGGTGCAAGTCCCTTACAG
>NZ_CANNAI010000009.1:0-170766 GCF_947502515.1 uncultured Pontibacter sp.
CAGGGGCTGTCCCCGTTTGAAGCCCCTCACAAGAAAGGGGGAGCAGGCTGCTAGGTTCTGCATCCCCTCGGGGGGATTATAAAAAGGACTAGCGCTAATCAATAAGAGATGAATGAAGCGATGGTAGGTAATAAACATTGTTGTAATGTTTACCCACATACTATATAGGTATGACTTAAACTGATTGCAGTGCTTAGTTATGTGATGTTAAAAGCTATTAGAAGCTTTATCTCTTATTATTTTCGTTACTACAATACTAGCAAATAAAAAAGGGGCTGCATTTAATTAAATGCAGCCCCTTTTTTATTGATTACCTTTAAAACTATATGTTGATGAACTTCGGGTTGATCAGGTTCTCCATAGAGAAAATCTCATCCCATTTAGCTTGGGTGATCAGTTTACGCTCTACTACTGTAATCTCATGAATAGACTTGCCGGTTGCTAATGCTTCCTTAGCGATTGAGGCAGACTCCTCGTATCCCAGTATCGGGTTGAGCGATGTGACGATACCGATGCTGTTCATAACCATGTTGCGGCATATCTCTTCGTTAGCAGTAATGCCATCAACGCATTTGCTTTGTAAGGTATAGCATGCATTCTCCAGGAAAGTCAGGGAATTAAATAAACTGTACGCTATAACAGGTTCCATTACATTGAGCTGTAATTGACCAGCCTCTGCAGCCATAGTCACCGTCATGTCTGCCCCTATGACGTAATAAGCCGTTTGATTGACTACTTCTGGTATTACAGGGTTTACTTTACCAGGCATGATAGAGGATCCCGGTTGCATGCGCGGAAGATTAATCTCATTTAAACCTGCCCGTGGGCCGGATGATAACAAGCGCAAGTCGTTGCAGATCTTAGACACTTTGATGGCGCAGCGTTTCATGACACCGGATACCTGCACATAGGCTCCTGTATCACAAGTGGCTTCGATCAGGTCCTCGGCAAGTACAACAGGTACACCCGAAATCTCCTGCAGTATATCTGTTACCATTTGTGGATAGCCCTGTGGTGCGTTGATAGAGGTGCCGATTGCCGTAGCCCCCATGTTTATTTCACAGATCAGCATCTTTACTTCATGAAGGCGCTGGATGTCTTCCCGAATCGTGGTAGAGAAACCATGGAATTCGGCTCCCAAAGTCATTGGCACAGCATCCTGTAATTGGGTGCGCCCCATTTTCAGAACTTCTTTAAACTCATCAGCCTTGCGTCCAAATGATTGTTGTAAAGCCTCGAGGCTCTCTATAAAGGCCTGTATCTTCCAATAAAGGGCCAGTCTGAAAGCAGTAGGATAGGCATCGTTGGTAGATTGCGAACAATTCACATGGTTATTAGGATGTAGATAGTTATACATGCCCTTTGTATGTCCCATGTGCTCCAAGCCAATGTTGGCGATCACTTCATTTACATTCATGTTCACGGAAGTACCAGCACCCCCTTGAATCATGTCAGTTACAAATTGATCCAGGTACTCACCTGCAATCAGTTTATCACTGGCATAAACAATAGCATCGGTTACCTCTTTGCTCAACACGCCACACTTATGGTTGGCCAGAGCGGCTGCTTTTTTTACATAAGCAAAGGCCTTTATAAAGAGCGGCTCTTTTGAGATGGGTGTCCCTGTAATATGAAAGTTCTCGAGTGCGCGTGTTGTTTGAATTCCATAGTAGACCTCATGCGGGATTTCTTTTTCTCCCAGAAAGTCGTGTTCTATCCTTACTTTGTCCATGCTATATGATGTGTTCTTTAAAGCGAATTTATTTACTCCCTGTCTGCTGAGGAGCAGTGGAGATATGTATTTCTATACCTAGATCCTGTGCCACCTCCATTACAATGTTGCTTGCATATTTCTTCGTGCAACGCAACTTTCCATTCTGGCTATAGTCCGTAATCAGGCTTTGGTTAATGATCAGTTTGGATGAATACTCCCCATACCTGGCAATAATTTCTTTCTGCACCGCAGTCATTAATTCTTTGCGACGTTCTGTTTCAGGAGTACGCAGCGGCCTTTGAAAGCGATGTTCAGGATAATCATGGCTGATATGGTTGGCCTTGGCTGCGTCCTTAGCATCCTGCAATGCGTCCTGTAACATGCGCTCATTCTTTGGCTTTTTCAGGTTGCCGTGTATACCTCTCGTATGGTTAAGCCATTCGTGTAGGTCAGCGTTCGGGTTGTTGGCTAATTCGACAAGTGCATCATTTGGGATAACGAAATGGGCAGGTTTGTTAAACTGTCGGGCCATGTTCTCCCGAAAGGTATAGAGGCCCTTCAAGAGATACTGTTGGTAATAGTTAAGGCGGTATGAGTGTTTCAGACGCAAGTGTGGATTTTCTGACTCAGTATACTTAAGCTGCTCCAAGAGATGGTTCTCTTCTTCAAGCCAGTGCATGCGGTCCAGTTTCTCAATTTCCTGAAGTAGTTTGGCTTTTATTTTATGCAGGTATATCACATCAATAGCCGCATAGCGAAGCTGGTCTTCAGTAAGAGGTCGCTTATTCCAGTTACTGGACTGCTGTGACTTATCGATCTCTTTACCAAACTCCTCCTTAAGCACGGTAGCCAATGAAGAGCGCTCATAGTTTAGGATCTTGGCAGCAACATCGGTGTCAACTATACCTTTAACGGAGCATCCCATTTTGTCAAGTAGTAGGATGTCGTTGTTAGAGTGATGGATGATTTTCGTAATGGCCTGATTTTCCATTAGCTGGAAAAATGGCGTCAGATCATCAATGTAAAAAGGGTCTATTATAAAGCAATTTCCTTTGCCGTCAGCGATCTGGATCAGGCAAAGGTTAAAGCCATAGGTAAAGCGGTTCTGATCAAACTCAAGGTCAACGGCTAGTTCGCTACACTGCTCTAATTGGTGTATAGCCTGATGCAGGTCCGCATCAGAGGCTACCAACTCAATTGCCACACCGTCTTCTTCTAAAGATAATTTTTCCATTGGCTAAATTTAAACAAGTATTAAGCCATATCCATACGTCTAATGCTATTTTTCTTCAGTGAGTGAGGTATAAAAAAGCCCCCTTTCAGCACGCTGAAAGGGGGCTTTTCATTTCGTAAATTTATGTAGATTATTGAATAGGTCTTTCTTCTGGAATTTCGTCTGCTACGCCGTCATTTACAGTAGTATCCATAACTGTAGTAGTATCGGCTTCCATGTCCATGTCTGCATCGATATCCATGTCAGAGGTTTCTACCTCATCAATACGGTCAGTTTCAGTAGCTGTGTTGTTCTCGGAACCACAAGCTGTGAAAGCAAAGAAAGCGAATGCAGCAAATGCAAATTTTATTGTCTTTTTCATGATTTTCAAATTTTGTTAAACAAGTAAATTTGTACTTATTTATTCGGTTTATACGGAAAGGTAACCCCGAAGATTATTTTTTTTTGTAGTAATCCCTGTGAGTGCATTGTATTTAGCTGCAAAACAACATTTTAAAAGGGTGAATGGAGGGTGTTTGAAGAAGCATAGCTTCAGGTCTATTATAGTGAGTTCTTTATAAAATAAGATTTTATTTATGTAAAGGTATGGCTGGGCTGATGAAGAAAAGAGTACTTAGCCCTTAATATAGACCATTAAAAAAGGAGCCCTGCTGAATTTACAGCAAGGCTCCTTCAGACTAGTGGAATTCAGTTATTGCACTTCAGCTAAAGACTTCTCTCGCTTTGCTCTGAACTCAGACTTTTCGCGCCATGCTGGATAGGAAGTACCATTTGCCACACGATAGCCTACCCGGAAGTAAAGTTGCAGATCTTCTACAGCACCGTCTAGGTTCCAGTCGTCATATACCTCGTCGCCCACCTTATGATAGTGCTCAGCTGTATACTGCTCCTGTTTTTTGGTTATGAAGTCAGCAGGCTGATCGCGGGCGACTATACCTGATTTGGCATATAAAGCGGGTACGCCCTGCTTGGCGAACTCGAAGTGATCAGAACGATAAAAAGAGCCCTTCTCAGGGGACGCCTCTGGCACGATACGACGGTTTTGCGTACGGGCCTCTTCAGCCAGTACATCTTCCAAGTCAGAGTTGCCATACCCGATTACGATCACATCCTCCGTGGGGTGATAAGGGTTGAGCACATCCATGTTAATGTTGGCCAGTGTTTTGTTTAGTGGGTAGAGCGGATTAGACGCATAGTATTTAGAACCCAGCAAACCTTTCTCTTCAGCAGTCACAGCCAGAAACAGGATAGAGCGTTTAGGCTTTTCGGGTAATTGGGTGAATGCCTTGGCCAGCTCGATCAGGCCCGCTGTACCGCTGGCATTGTCCATGGCGCCATTGTAGATCTGATCACCTTGCAGCTTCTCGTCCTTGCCCAGGTGGTCCCAATGTGCCGTATAAACCACGTACTCATCCTTAAGGTTCGGATCAGATCCTTCCAGCTTGGCAATCACATTGCGTGACTCTACTTCCCGCAGCTGGTTCTTGAGGCTGAAGTTTGCTTTGGCATTCAGTGGAACAGGCTTGAAGCCTTTTTGGGCGGCAGCGTTCTTTAGTTTTTCAAAGCTATTGCCAGATGCTGTAAAGAGCTCACGGGCCTTTTCTTCTGTTATCCAGGATTCGACAGAAAGGCGGTCCATATTCTTGCCTGCGTTGCTGATATCAAAGTTCTCGCGACTCCAGCTTCCTGATACCACTTCGTAAGGGTAGCCTGCAGGGCCGGTCTCGTGGATGATGATAGCAGCGGCAGCACCCTTCTCAGCAGCTATCTCATATTTATAGGTCCAGCGACCATAGTAGGTCATGCCCTTGCCGCCAAAAATGGTGCTATCCAACTGCTCAGGGTTATCAGGATTTGGTATTGGCGGATCGTTGATGAGCATGACAATGGTCTTGCCTTTTACGTCCACACCTTTATAATCATCCCAGCCATACTCAGGCGCCACAATGCCGTAGCCCACAAATACTAAATCAGAGTTGTTCACATTCACATCCCGAACAAAGCGGCGCGACACAGCTACGTAATCATCCGGAAAGGAAAGGTTGATGGTTTTGCCACCTGCTGTAAAGTTTGCCTGAGGCTGTGCGGTGAAGCCAAACATGGGAACATTCTGCACGAAAGTGCCGTCCGGATTGCCGGGCTGCAAGCCAAGCTTCTGAAACTCACGGGTAAGGTAGTTGACAGTAGAGTCTTCGCCGGGAGTGCCGGGGCTGCGGCCCTCAAACTCATCAGAAGCGAGCACGCGGATGTGCTGCAGGAGGTCATTTGCGTTAATGCTCTGTTGGGCGGCAAGCAAACCGGTCGTATCACCGGCAACAGCAGTGCGATCGCCATCGCTGTCTGCTACTTCTCTGGCATTTTCGCTGCAACCAAAAGCTACCAGGCTAAGCAAAGCCAGGCCGATCATATCTTTTTTCATAGGGTTTTGTAGGTATGTTAAAGTACTGAAGATAATACTTTTATTCATACCGTTGGTTGCGAATGGCCGGATTTTGATCAGGCGGCTATTTCCCAACTGGCAGGAACGCCGCGGTGCAGTACCTTGATCAGGCTGAGGCAGGATGCGAGGTCCTGATACAGTTGACACTCCCATACCACCACCCGTTGCCAGCCGGCTTCCCGGTACAGCGTTTTGTAGCGTTCGTCACGCATCTGATTATTGATAAACTTTTCTTCCCAAAACCGTAGGTTTGACTTTGGAAATGCTGGTTGGCAGTAAGAGCAGCGATGCCAGAAGCAGCCATGTACAAAAATTGCTAACCGGCGTGATGGGTAGCAGATGTCAGGCTTGCCTGGGGCTTTGCGCCAATGGACCCGGTAACCACGGAGGCCGTTATGCCACAGGGCACGACGCAACAGAAGCTCTGGTTGCGTATCACGGCTTTTGTTTCCGCGCATGTATTTGCTCACTTTCTCACGGGCAGTGAGCGGGACAGGTTTCTGGCTATACTTTTTAGCTTTTTTTCTGGCGGCCAATTTCGAAAGGCTATTATGATAGTTTTTAACAAACAGCTGCTGTTGAAAGTGCCGGATAAAGCCAGGATTCAGTAAAAACAAAAAGTAGCATACATAGGACACGGAAATTTGAATGGTTACATGACGAGTCTCTTTATTATTCAACACTATATATAAATAGTATATATGATGGTATAATGTTGATAAAGAGACGTATTTGCTTATGCGAATGTATAAAGTTTGAATTCTTATAAATACTCTTAACTTTGCCTTTACACACAGCCGTAAACATTAGTTATGGATAAATATACCTATATCGCCAATGCGCACGGAGCCTACATTGATGAGCTGTACAAGGCTTATCAGCAGGATCCTGAATCAGTTGATTTTGGATGGCGCAAATTCTTCGAAGGCTATGAGTTCTCAACTACTTATACTGAGAATGGCCACGAAACAGCGGAAGCTCCGGCTGCCGCCCCTGCCAAAGCCACCGCAGCAGGTGAATCCGACAAAGAAGTAGCAGTTCGCAACTTTATATACGCCTATCGCAGCCGCGGGCACTTGCGTTCTAAGACCAACCCGGTACGCGAGCGAAAAGACCGCAAAGCTCTGCTGGACCTGAAAGACTTTGGTTTATCAGAGGCTGACCTGGATACAGTTTTTCAGGTAGGTGAAATTGTTGGTATCGGACCTGCCAAGCTGCGCAATATAGTAGCAGCAGTTCAGAAAATCTATGAAGGCCCGATCGGCTACGAGTACATGTATATCCGTGATCCGGAGGTACTGTCCTGGTTGCAGAACAAGATTGAGAACGAGTCCCTGAACTTCAATCCAGGTATAGAATACAAGAAACGCATTCTTTCTAAACTGAACGAAGCAGTTGTATTTGAAAACTTCCTGCATACCAAATTCTTGGGTCAGAAGCGTTTCTCACTGGAAGGTGGCGAAACGACAATACCTGCACTGGATGCCATCATCGACAAAGCTTCTGAGCTAGGCGCGAAGGAAGTGGTGATCGGTATGGCGCACCGTGGCCGCCTGAACGTGCTGGCCAATATCATGGGCAAAACTTACGAGCAGATTTTCTCTGAGTTTGAGGGTACGGCTACGCCAGACCTGACCATGGGTGACGGTGACGTGAAATACCACATGGGCTTCTCTTCTGAAGTGGATACCCCATCTGGCAACAAAGTGAACCTGAAACTGGCACCAAACCCTTCGCATCTGGAGGCGGTAAATCCGGTAGTAGAGGGCTTTGTGCGTGCCAAGATTGACTGCATGTATGACCGCGATCCGAAGCAGATCGTGCCGATCCTGATCCACGGTGACGCAGCCGTAGCCGGACAGGGCATCGTGTACGAAGTAACGCAGATGGCAAAGCTGTCAGGGTATCAGACTGGCGGTACGATCCACTTTGTGATCAACAACCAGGTTGGATTTACGACTGACTTCGAAGATGCCCGTTCTTCTATCTACTGCACGGATGTGGCCAAGATCATCGACGCACCAGTGCTGCACGTGAACGGCGACGATCCGGAGGCAGTGGTTTTCGCTGTGCGTCTGGCTACAGAGTACCGTCAGAAGTTCGGTAACGACATCTTCATTGACATGGTGTGCTACCGTCGTCATGGCCACAACGAAGCAGACGAACCGAAGTTCACACAGCCGCACCTCTATAACCTGATCTCTAAGCACCCGAACCCACGTGAGGTATACAACAAAGAGTTAATCAGCAAAGGAGATATAAATGCAGAACTGGCAAAGACAATGGACAAGGAGTTCCGTCAGATGCTGCAGGACCGTCTGGACATGGTGAAGCAGAAGCCGCTTCCATATAATTACCAGACACTGGAAAAAGAGTGGAAAGAACTGCGCCGTTCCAAGCCGGAAGATTTCAATCAATCGCCTGAAACAGGTATATCAGAGGAAGTGATCCAGAAAGTGGGTACAGCACTTTCAAACGTGCCGCAGGGCTTTAAGCCGCTCAAGCAGATTGAGAAGCTGTTGAAAGAGCGTAAGGAAATGTTCTTCGAGACCCGTCAGCTGAACTGGGCAGCAGCCGAGTTGCTGGCTTATGGTTCTATCCTGGCTGAGGGTAGAGTAGTGCGCTTAAGCGGGCAGGATGTGCAGCGCGGAACGTTCTCACACCGTCATGCTGTGTTGCGCGACGCCAATACAAGCGCTCCTTACTCTAACCTGAACTACATCCAGGAAGACCAGGTTAAACTGGAGATATACAACTCCCTGCTGTCAGAGTATGGCGTACTGGGTTTTGAGTTTGGCTATGCGATGGCAAACCCGAATGCGCTTGTGATCTGGGAAGCACAGTTTGGTGACTTCGCCAACGGAGCCCAGGTGATGATCGACCAGTTTATTGCGGCTACAGAGTCTAAGTGGCAGCGTATGAACGGTGTGGTAATGCTGTTGCCGCATGGCTACGAAGGTCAGGGACCGGAGCACTCCAATGCCCGTCCTGAGCGCTTCCTGCAGCTGGCAGCTGAGAACAACATGTTTGTGACCAACATCACAACACCTGCTAACTTCTTCCACTTCCTGCGTCGCCAGTTGGCCCTGCCATTCCGCAAGCCGGCCATCAATATGGCACCGAAGTCGCTGCTGCGTCACCCGAACGTGGTTTCTCCTATAGAGGAATTCACCAAAGGTGGTTTCAGAGAAGTGATCGGTGACAACTACGCTTCCGCCAAGTCAGTGAAGAAAGTATTGCTGTGCACTGGCAAGGTATACTTCGACCTGTTGGAAGAGCAGCAGAAGAATAAGCGCAAGGATGTGGCCCTGATCCGTATGGAGCAGCTGGCGCCGTTCCCGAAAGTGCAGTTGGAAGCTGAACTGAAAAAGTATAAGAACGCGAAAGTATACTGGGTACAGGAAGAGCCGGAGAACATGGGTGGCTGGATGTATATCCTACGCATTATGCGCAATGGCATTGAGGATGTAGTGGCACGTAAGCCAAGTGCATCGCCTGCAACCGGTTACAACAAGATCCACGGTAAAGAGCAGCAGGAACTGGTTGAACGCGCGTTCGCGATCTAATTAATAATGAGTATTGAATAATGACGAATAATTAATGATAGGGGATGAGGAGTAATCGCTAATGGACAGTAAATGATGTTTGATTCGGTATTGACTAACAAGAATTATTTCTTCGTCATCACCCAACACTATTTCGTCATTATTCACTACTTGTTATTCCTGCATAACTAAACATTAATAATTCGTCATTAATCATTATTCACTCGTAATTCTTAATTCGTAATTCATAATTGATCAAAAAAATATGAGCTTAGAAGTTAAAGTGCCTGCTGTAGGTGAGTCGATCACCGAGGTAACCATAGCCCAGTGGCTAAAGAAAGACGGCGACCGTGTGGAGATGGATGAGGTGATTGCTGAGCTGGAATCTGACAAAGCCACCTTTGAACTGCCCGCAGAAGCCGCAGGCATTTTACGCATCGTTGCGCAGGAAGGCGATACCATTGATGTGGGCGCCACCATCTGCCGCATCGAGCAAAACGGCGAGGCCGGTAGTGCACCAGCTGCCCCTGCCGCCAAAGAAGAAACCGCTGCCCCGGCTGCACAGGAGTCAGCTCCTGCCGCTGCACAAGGCACTGGCGAAACAGTAGAAATGCGCGTACCAACAGTAGGCGAGTCTATCACAGAAGTAACGATCGCCAACTGGTTGAAAAACGAAGGTGACCACGTAGAAATGGACGAGGTAATCGCCGAACTGGAGTCTGATAAGGCAACGTTTGAGCTGCCAGCTGAGGCTGCCGGTACACTACAGATTGTAGCGCAGCAGGGCGACACGGTAGAGATCGGTGGACTGCTTTGCCGCATTGTGGCAGGTGCTGGAGCAGGCGCATCTAAACCAGCCGCCCAGCCAAGCGCTCCGGCTGCACAGCAGGCTTCGCAGCCAGCTGCCGCTGCTCCATCTGGCGCACAGACTTACGCTTCTGGCACACCATCACCAGCTGCAGGCAAGATCCTTTCTGAGAAAGGCATCAACCCTGCCGATGTGCAAGGTACAGGCCGTGACGGTCGCATTACGAAAGAAGACGCAATGGGCGCTCAGAAATCAGCTGCACAACCTGCTGCTGCCCCAGCTCCGGCTGCTAAGCAAGAAACTTCAGCTCCGGCTGCTACCGGCGATCGCAACCAGCGTCGCGAGAAAATGAGCTCGCTGCGCAAAACAGTTGCCCGTCGTCTGGTACAGGTGAAAAACGAAACGGCTATGCTGACTACTTTCAACGAGGTAGACATGAAGCCGATCATGGACATCCGCGCCAAATACAAAGACAAGTTCAAGGAGAAGCACGAGGTAGGCTTAGGTTTCATGTCCTTCTTCACGAAGGCTTGTACTGTAGCCCTGCAAGAGTGGCCAGCTGTTAACGCCATGATCGATGGCAATGACATGGTGTTCAACGATTTCTGCGACATCTCCATTGCGGTTTCTTCTCCGAAAGGCTTGGTGGTTCCGGTTATCCGTAACGCAGAGCAGCTGACGTTGGATGGCATTGAGAAAGAAGTGATTCGTCTGGCTAAGAAGGCTCGTGATGGGAAACTTTCAATTGAGGAGATGACAGGCGGTACCTTCACGATCACCAATGGTGGTGTGTTTGGTTCTATGATGTCTACACCAATCATCAACGCACCGCAGTCGGCTATCTTAGGTATGCACAACATCGTGCAGCGCCCGGTTGCCGTGAACGGACAAGTTGAGATTCGCCCGATGATGTACCTGGCCCTCTCTTATGACCACCGTATCATTGACGGTCGTGAGTCAGTTAGCTTCCTGGTACGCGTGAAAGAACTGTTAGAGGATCCGATGAGACTCCTGTTAGGCGTTTAATTTATTGAGATAAGGAAGGAGGGGTAAGCGAACAAGTTTGCTCCTCCTTTTTATGTTACTTAGTTGCAGTATGGCGCGAGCGTCCTCGCTCGTGACTTATATAGTGGGGCCTCTGGCCCATATGGCTGTATCTAAGTTATAAGCTTGCTGGACCAGAGGTCCAACAATAATAGACACGAGCGAGGACGCTCGCGGCATATTAAAAGAAATCAAAAACAGAAACGAGAGTATACCTCTCTTCAAAGTATAGAAAGATGAAATACGACGTTACAGTAATCGGTTCTGGTCCTGGCGGGTATGTGGCAGCTATACGCTGCGCGCAGTTGGGCCTTAAAACCGCTATTATAGAGAAGTATAACGTGCTGGGCGGTACTTGCCTCAACGTAGGCTGTATACCTTCTAAAGCACTTCTTGATTCATCGGAGCATTACCACAATGCGGCGCATACCTTTAAGGAGCACGGCATCGAGCTGAATGACCTGCAGGTGAACATCCAGCAGATGATCAAGCGGAAGGGCGAAGTAGTGAAGTCGAATAACGACGGCATCGCCTTCCTGATGAAGAAGAACAAGATCGACACGTACTATGGTCTGGGTTCATTCGTGAACAAGAACACCATCAAGATCGCAGGTATAGACGGTCAGGAGCAGCAGATCGAGACGGATAAAACCATCATCGCGACGGGTTCTAAGCCGACAGCGCTGCCATTCCTGCCAATCGACAAAAAGCGTATCATCACGTCTACAGAAGCTTTGTCGCTGACGGAGGTTCCGAAGAAAATGATTGTGATCGGTGGCGGTGTGATCGGACTGGAGCTGGGCTCTGTGTATGCGCGCCTGGGTACGAAAGTTCAGGTGATTGAGTACATGGACGCCATCATCCCGACGATGGACCGTGCGCTGGGCAAAGAGCTGCAGCGTGTGCTGAAGAAAACACTCGGCTTCGAGTTCTTCTTCAACCACAAAGTAACCGGCGCTACCAACGAAGGCGAAACAGTGACTGTGACAGCTGAGAACCCGAAAGGCGAAACTGTTACGTTTGATGGTGACTACGTGCTGGTATCAGTGGGTCGCAAGCCATATACCGAAGGACTTGGTCTGGAGAATGCTGGTGTGCAGATGGGTGAGCGCGGTATGATTGCCGTGAACGATCACCTGGAAACCAACGTGCCGGGCATCTACGCGATCGGTGACGTGGTGCGTGGCGCTATGCTGGCTCACAAAGCTGAAGAAGAAGGCGTGTTTGTGGCAGAGACCATTGTAGGACAGAAGCCGCACATCAACTACAACCTGATACCGGGTGTGGTGTATACCTGGCCGGAAGTGGCAGGCGTAGGCTACACTGAAGAGCAATTGAAAGAGCAGGGCCGTGCATATAAAACCGGTTCGTTCCCGTTCAAAGCGTCTGGTCGTGCCAAGGCATCGATGGATACTGACGGTTTCGTGAAGGTGCTGGCTGACAAAGAAACAGACGAAATTTTGGGTATGCATATGATCGGCCCGCGTATCGCTGACCTGATTGCAGAGGCAGTTGTAGCGATGGAGTTCCGTGCTTCGGCTGAGGATATCTCCCGCATGAGCCATGCGCACCCAACCTATACGGAGGCCATTAAAGAGGCTTGTCTGGCAGCGACTGAAAACCGCGCCCTGCACATTTAAGAAGAGTTACGTATCAATTGTAGAAGCAGCATCATCCGAGAAGGGTGGTGCTGCTTTTTTATTACTATATAGTTGGAATAACTATATTTAAATATTTTTCGTTATATTTAAACATGAAAAATTGAAAAAATTATAATTATGAATGAGCCGCAGCAATCCTTCGACAAAGCATTAAGAATCATGATAGGTCTCGGTGTTCTGCTGCCTTTCCTGGTGGCGAGCTATACCTGTCAGTTGCTCTGTACCAATCTTGTGGAAAAAGCACTTACCTTTTCTGCGGTCTTCCTGTTTGTTTTCCTGATTTTTTGGATTGTGGTTCGCACTGTTGTGCAGTTTCTGGATGAATAAAAAATAATAGCCAGGCAACCTTTCCCGGATATGCTTCATCTAAGGGGTATAAGCTGATGTTCTACTCAATACTTATACCTTAAAACCATGAAAAAATCATTTTTACTCCTCTTCCTGTTAGCAATTCCTTTTCTAACGTGGGCACAAACCCGAGTGAATGCTTCCGAAATCATTGACAAGATAAACCGTGGTGAAGCCGTCACTTACAAGAATGCTGTGATTGTAGGTGTACTGGATCTGACGACTCTGGACAACATGCACATTGAGAAAAAATCTGACGACAAGTATAGTACGAAGGAGTATCTGAGCACCGTGAAAGTGCCACTAACCTTTGTTGACTGTACTTTTAAAGATGATGTGCTGGCTTACTACAACCCGGATAATCAGGACATCAAGCTCTTCAACAGAAAGAACGAGGTGTTCAATACGAATTTCGATAAGGCCGTGCGCTTTGAGAACTGTGTATTTGAAGGGTACAGTGCATTCAAGTACTCAAAGTTCAAAGAAGACGTGTCATTTGCAGGCAGTCGCTTCCGCCACGAGGGAAACTTCAAGTATAGTAAGTTTTCTAAATCTGCCGATTACAGCAATGTAAAGTTTGAAGAAGAGGCCAACTTTAAATACACCAACTTCCCGCAGACTGCCAGCTTTGACCGTGCTACTTTCAGGAGAGAAGCAAACTTCAAGTATACGAAGTTCAGTCAGGACGCCAATTTCAGACAAGCGAACTTCAGAGGCTTGGCTAACTTTAAGTACACCAAGGTAGGCAACAACCTGGACTTTCAAAGAACCGAGTTTAATGGAGATGAAGACTTTAAGTACACACAAGTCAACAACCGCAAGGTCTCGAGAGCTGACCTGGTGAACAACTAGTCGCTAAAAAGAAAGGCCACCCCTGGAGGTGGCCTTTCTTTTTATTTCTTAGAACTCTTCAGATGTTTGATTGCTGCCTCCAGGTATAGCGCGTTGTTTTCCTTTTCGTTGTCAGTCAGGCTAAGCTTAATATCAGGCGTGATACTCCTACCGTATACCTTGCCGTTTCTGTCAGTGGCTTTTGTCGTGGTCAGGTTTAGCCAAGCGCCGTCAGACAAGACAAAGGGCTGATTGCTTGTTGTCAGGCCTAGTGTACTGACCCCGATAAGCTTGGTGCGTTGTCTGCCGACAAATGTGATAGCCGCAAATTCCCCTGAAGAGCTGGTGGATTTGCTCACCAGTACTGCAACAGGGAGGTTACGCTTCTTCACCCTATAAGGCTTAGCAATCATGTGCTCCAGGCTATCTGTTAAACCTGTGATAGTGCCGTTTTTGTAAGTTTCGTGTCTAAGGCTACCATCCGCATCGGTATAGCCTATCCAGTTGCCATCGCCTAAAATCGGGAGTAAGCCTGCCATAGTAGGCTCAAAATTACCACCCTGGTTCCTACGCAAATCTATGATCCATCCTTTTGGTTTCTGCGTATCCAGTGCCCTGATAATGCTATGAAGGGAATCTGTGAAGGCAAGTTGTTCTTCATTTAGGAAAGCAGCGAAGCCCGGAATAACGATCATGGCGTATTTGCCTTCCACCATGCGTCCGGATGGCATGGGCAGTTTCTGAGAAGTGGCCTCCTCGTAGCTGTACTTCGACAGCACCTCAATAATCTCGGCACCATACAAGCCACTGTGCCCATCGCCTAAGCGATGGAGTGCTTTTTCAATCACCGGGTAAGTAGCTCTTATTGTTGTAGCACTCTTTGCGTCTTCCAGTGTCTTGGCATAAAGCGTTTCCCAGTCCGTGTTGTGCTTCTTAAGCGAATTATTCTTCATGATATCCAGCGCCTGCACCACGTAGGTCTGGATGGAGTCGGGCAATGCCTGTGCAAAAGAAAGTTGAGCTGAAGCAAGGAAGGCAAGAAGGAGGAGGAACGGCTTTTTCATGGAGCTTGAGGTTCGTTTTATATCAGTTTGCTTGTTTCGTTTAACTGATGCAAACATACTGGCTCCTGAGCGAAGGCAACGACAGCAATACAGCAACTGCCCATATCAATTGACGAACCGGTTTTGGGTTACACGAACAGCTTGCTACACGAGGTATAGCGGTTGGTAAAGTAAATTGGGCAGTTGCTGTATTTTACCCGCGATATTCTGATCAATTCATTTATTTTTAGGGATGCATAAGAAGAAGATCATCCTGTTCCACTGCCTGTTCTGGTTTTTCGATTTCTTCAAAGACACGATTTACGGCTTCCAGTATTACTACTTTTATGATGCCCAGTATACCTTGGCCTCGCTGTACAAAACCACGGCTATTGACTTTGTGCGCACCCTGCTGACAGCAGCGCTGTTTTACCTGAATGCCTTGGTGCTGGTGCCTCGTTTTTTTGGCAAAAGCAGGTATGGCATTTATGCGTTCAGTGTACTGGCCTTGCTGATAGCGTTTACACCAGTGCATTATTTGCTGGAGCTTATCCTTCTTAAATACTTTAACTGGGCTACCTATGGGCGGGAAATCACCATGGTATGGATCTTCCAGAGTGTGCTGAGAGGTAGTTTGATGTACATCCTATTAGGTATAGCCTATGGCTACGTAGTTGATTATTTCAAAACACAGGAGGAGAAAAAGGAGCTGGAGAAAGCAAAACTGACAACAGAGCTGGCTTTTCTGAAATCACAGATCAACCCGCATTTCCTCTTTAATACCATCAACGACATCTACTCACTTACCTACCAAAAATCTGATCAGGCGCCAGAGGCACTGCTCAAACTGTCGGCGCTGCTACGTTACATGCTCCGCGAGAGCGAGGCAGACAAGGTACTCCTCTCAAAGGAAGTAGAATACCTGGAAGATGTGATCGACCTGCAACGCATCGGATTGAAAGGGCATGCTTTCATCGAGTTTGAGAAAAAGGGTCATCTTAACCAAAAGCTGATATCGCCGCTGGTGCTGATTGCCTTTGTGGAGAACGCCTTTAAGCACGGTGTATGCGATGACCCAAACCATCCGATACGTATCAACCTAGCTGTAGAAGGTGATACCCTGCTGTTTAGGGTGCTGAACCGGAAAAACAGGGATCAGAAAGACAGAACAGGAGGTATAGGACTGGTTAATGTCCGGCGTCGGTTGGAGCTGCTATACCCTGCTAGCTATACCCTGGAGATTACAGACGAGCTCCATACCTTTGAAGTGGAACTGGCATTGCAGCTAGATGCCCTGATGCCAGTTAAACATAATGAACACCAAGCTATACCTGCCCTAACTTAGTAAGCCTGACATGAGCAATCAAATGAAAACAATACGCTGCCTTGTGGTAGATGACAAGCCTCTGGCGCTGGACATCCTGACGGATTATATTCGGAAGATCGACTTTTTAGAGCTTGTGGCCAGCACCACCAGTGCTTTGGAGGCGCTGAAGCTTATAGAGCGGGAGCAAATAGACTTGATCTTTTTGGACATCCAGATGCCTGAGCTGACAGGTATACAGGTTATGAAAATCATTGGCGACAAGTGCCGGGTTATTCTCACAACAGCCTACACTGAATACGCGCTGGAAGGCTATGAACACAACGTGGTGGACTATCTGCTCAAACCGATCGCTTTCGATAGGTTTTACAAAGCGGCACAGAAGGCACATCAGCAGCTGAAGGCAAGTCTCCCATCTGTTGCTACTCAGCTTCCGATTCATTCGGGAGAAAGAGCTCTGGATCCGAATAACCGGAATTTTATTTTTGTGAAGACGGAATACAAGATCATGAAGGTGAGGCTGGATGACATTCTGTATGTGGAAGGACTGCAAAACTACGTGTCCATCTATACCCGCCAGGAGCGTATCTTATCGCTCCGGAACATCAAAAAGATGCAAGAACAATTGCCTACGCAGCAGTTTGTGCGGGTTCACAAGTCGTACATCATCTCACTAGATAAAATCGACTCTATTGAGCGGAACCGGATCTTTATTGGCGATGCTGTTATCCCTGTTGGCGACACCTTTAAAGAGAGTTTTATGGAGCTGATTGAAAATGCCAACAAAAGAGTATAGAGAAGGTCCGGTCACTGTTGGAGCAGCTGGAGCATCCTGTCCAGGCCTTCTTTAGGCACATAGGCAGGTATAGGCGCTAGCTCCAGCCATTGCAAGCGCACTTGATTGATCAGCGATAGATCTGGCACAGTAACATGCAGGCGCTGCACCGCTATCAAAGTAGCCACAGCAGTTTTGAGTGTGTTGGCCTTAACCCGGATCGTGTGCTGGCTATACCTTGCCGGATGCAGGTGCACATGCCTTCCTTCTACAATTCCCCATCGAAATACCCACTGGCTTCCATCAGACAAAGAAACCAACTGATATTCGGAGGTGCTGCCTGACAGGTATAGCCGGTAGGCATCTGGCGAAATTGCCTGTTGCAACTGTAGGTATGCAATGGTCTCTGTCGCGATTTGCAGCGTCGATAACTCACCCAGGTATAGGTCGAGCTGTGAGCTACCTATCGTTTTGAGCTGAGCGACAAGTGTTGTCTCCTCTGCGGTTGCCTGCTCCTTTATAAACTCCCGAATATAAGCCAAGTGATGTTTGAGTGGATGGAAGAGGATAGGTGCAGGTATATCCGTGTATCGCATAGCTCTTCTACGCAAAGAGAACTTAGTCGGCAAAATATTTACCATAGCTCAGGCAACCTATCAACCGTCTTTTTAATCTTTATGATGAGTACGGCAAAATAGTCGTGTATTGAGTTTCGTTTTAACTTAAATAAGAGCAAAGGTCGCCAAAGTTTGCCTGCTGAACTGTAATTAGTTGATAGATAAACTATACCTGTCAATCGATATAATGTCGCTGTAGGTATAAGTTTTGGAAAACTTAACACTATATAGAGCACTTTGCAAAGCAATTACTTGTAATTTATTTGCCACCATTTTCGTCTGCCGCCTATGATACAGTTGGAAAATATACACAAATACTATGCGGTGGGGCACAACAAACTGCATGTGCTCAAAGGAATCGACATGCACATAGAAGAGGGGGAACTGGTCTCGATCATGGGTTCTTCCGGCTCCGGCAAATCCACTTTGCTCAACATACTCGGCATTCTCGATGACTATGACAGCGGCAGCTATACCTTGGCCGGCACGCCTATCCGAAACCTGTCGGCTGCGAAGGCGGCTTACTACCGCAATAAGTTTCTGGGCTTTGTGTTTCAGTCATTCAATCTGCTTTCTTTCAAAAACGCGATGGAGAACGTGGCCTTGCCACTTTATTACCAGAACGTAGGCCGCAAACAGCGCAACAAACTGGCACTGGAGTACCTCGACATGGTAGGCCTGAAAGACTGGGCAGAGCACTCCCCCAATGAGATGTCGGGTGGTCAGAAACAACGTGTGGCTATTGCCAGAGCGCTTATTTCGCAGCCCAAACTGATCCTGGCCGACGAACCGACAGGCGCCCTCGATACACAGACTTCCTACGACGTGATGGACATTTTCAAAGATGTAAACAGCAAAGGGATGACGGTGGTGATCGTAACGCACGAAAACGACATTGCTGCCCAGACGCATCGTGTGATTCGGCTCAAAGACGGCCTGATCGTGCACAATGACCATAGCTCAGAAGAAGCCATACTCGCAGCAGAGGCGGTAGCCGCTAAAAGCTAAGCCTGACCACCAGCATTCAATAATTAACAACCAGCAATCCAAAATATGTTTGACCTAGACAAATGGCAGGAGATACTCGGGACGATGCAGAAAAACAAGCTGCGCACGTTCCTGACCGCCTTTGGCGTGTTCTGGGGCATCTTTATGCTGGTGCTTTTGCTAGGCGCTGGCAAGGGGCTGGAGAATGGCGTGTACAACCGTTTTGGGGCTGGAGCCAAGAACAGCATCTACTTGTGGACTGGCAAGACGGCGTTGGCGCACAAAGGCATGTCTCCGGGGCGCGAGATAAAACTGACCAATCAGGATATAACCTCGGTGCACCGTGACGTGGACAATGTGCAGATTCTATCGCCCCGCAATCGGGTGCTGGGCGAGTTCACCATCAACTACAAAACCAAGAACGGCTCTTATCAGGTATTTGGTGCTGAGCCGGGCTTTCTGAAAATAAACGGCGAGATACCCTTCAGAGGTCGCTTGCTCAATGAGATTGACGAGCGCGAGAAGCGCAAAGTCGTTGTGATCGGCGACCAGGTGAGCAAGGTGCTGTTTGGGGAGGGCGATCCGGTGGGGGAGTACGTCAACATTAAGGGTATACACTTTAAGGTAGTCGGCACTTTTAAGATGCGCGGCAATAACAGTAGTCGTCGCGAAGAACGGGCCTACGTGCCTTTCTCGACGCTGCAGGCCGCTTTTAACCAGCCTAACCAAGTACATATGATGGCGCTGGTAGCCGAGCCCGGCGTGAGTGCCAAAGACATGGAAGGCCGCTTGCGCAATTTGCTGGCCGAGCGCCACAAGTTCTCCAGCGAGGACAAAATGGCCATTGGGGTAGAGAATACCGAGGCTGAATTCCTGAAAGTGATGGGGCTCTTTAACGGCATCAAAATATTTGTCTGGATAGTGGGAATAGGTACCCTGATTGCCGGCATCGTGGGCGTGAGCAACATCATGCTGATCATCGTCAAGGAGCGCACCCGCGAGATCGGCGTGCGCAAGGCGCTAGGCGCAACACCCTTCTCCATAGTCAGTCTGATCCTGCAGGAGTCTGTGGTGATAACGGCCTTTTCGGGTTATTTGGGTTTGCTGGCAGGCACAGGTGTGCTCGCAGGTCTGGAATATTTGATGGAGTCATCGGGGGCAGAAGCGCCTTTCTTTGCCAATCCCGAAGTAGATCCAGGTGTAGCGCTGGCGGCCACCTTGGTATTGGTAATCTCTGGAGCTTTAGCCGGTTTAATGCCAGCCTTGAAAGCAGCCAGAATCAAACCGATTGAGGCGCTAAGGGCGGATTAGATCGGTGAGTCAGCGAATGAGTGATTTTCATATTTGACTTACTAAGTGGTTAAATGGAGATAAGACTATAGAATCGGTTATTTATTCATTTAATGGATCATTAATAATCACTGCTTGAAAGGCTTTCAGAATCAATAAATCAATAATCAACAGAACAGCTTTTCATAGAAAACTCACTAATTCAATCAATAAGAAAACAGACAATCACACATTCACTAAATCACTCATTCACTCAATAAAAATATGATCGACATTGATAAATGGACCGAGATTTATAACACCGTAAAGAAGCACAAGCTGCGTACGGCGCTGACGGCTTTTGGGGTGTTCTGGGGCATTTTTATGTTGGTGCTGTTGCTGGGTGCGGGCAAGGGCCTGGAGAAAGGGATTACCTCTGAGTTTAATGTGGCCAAGAATGCCGTGTTTGTGTGGACGCAGCGTACGAGTGTGCCTTACATGGGCCTGAAGGCAGGCCGCTTTATCCAGATGACTAACGATGATATAGACGCCATTCGGACATTTGTGCCAGAGGTGGATGTAATCGCACCGAGTAACCAGGTGCGCGGCAGCTTCTCGGTGGTATACGGCACCAAGAGCTCTTCTTTTACTGTGAATGGCGAAACGCCGGAGGTACTGCAGGTGAAGCCGACAAATGTCATGAGTGGTCGCTTTATTAATCAAAAAGACGTAAATGAGCGCCGCAAAGTGGCAGTGGTGGGCCCGCGTACCCTGGAGCTTTTGTTTGGGGAGGGCGAAGACCCGATTGGCAAGTACATCAGCATCAAAGGCATTTACTTTCAAGTGGTGGGTACTTTCAAGCCGCTCGGTAAAGACGAAGATGTGGTGCAGGATGCGCAGACCATTTTTATACCGAACACCACGTTGCAACAGGCCTTTAACCAGCCTAATCAGGTGAATTTCTTTGCCATGACACCTAAGCCCGGCGTACCGGCCGCGGTGGTGGAGGAAAAAGTAAAAGCCTTGTTAATGAAGCGTCACAAGGTGGCCCCGACGGATCTGAAAGCTTTTGGCTCAGCCAATGTGGAGAAAGAGTTTCAGGATGTGCAGGGGCTGTTTGCAGGTATAGCGGGCTTTAGCTGGCTGGTGAGTATCGGTACCATCATCGCGGGTATCATCGGGGTGGGCAACATCATGCTGATCGTGGTGAAGGAACGAACCAAGGAGATAGGTATACGCAAGGCCCTCGGTGCTACGCCGCTGTCTATCGTAAGCCTGATCATACAGGAATCCATCGTGATCACGGGCTTTGCCGGTTATATAGGTTTGCTGGCTGGGACGGGGCTCATCGCGACCATCGAAGGCTTTATGGTGGACAATAACGTACAGGCTGGCTTCTTCGGTCCGCCGGAGGTGAACCCGACCGTGGCTGTGACCGCGACAATACTACTGGTGGTAGCCGGTGCATTGGCCGGACTTATACCTGCCACCAAAGCGGCCCGAGTGAATCCGGTCGTGGCCCTGCAGGAAGAGTAATTTTAAGCATCGAATAACAAAGAACATAATTGAGTATAGCACTATGAAAAAGGTTTTTATCGGACTGTTCGTGATTGTCATGCTGGCCTTGTCTGTTTGGCTGGGACGGTACTTCTACAACAAGGCCAACACCGACCCGATCGTGTATAAAACGGAAGAGCCATTTGAGGCAGACATCGTGAAAAAGACGGTGGCCACGGGCTCCATTGTGCCACGCAAAGAGGTGGAAGTGAAGTCGCAGGTATCGGGTATTGTGGAAGAGCTGTACGTGGAGGCCGGGCAGATCGTCAAGCAGGGGCAGCTGCTGGCCAAGATCAAGATTGTGCCGAACATCGTGAACGTGAACAATGCCCAGAACACGCTGGAGACCGCCCGCATCAACTTCGAGGAGGCCAAGCGCGAACTGGCCCGCCATGAGCAGCTCTACGAGCAAAAGGTGATTGCCGAACAGGAGTTCCGCCGCTTTAAATCAGACTACGACCTGAAGCGCGAAGCCCTGCAGTCAGCGGAGAGCAATCTGCAGCTGGTGCGTGAAGGTGCATCAAAGCGCAGCGGCCAGGCCTCTAACCTGGTATACTCCACCATCGACGGCATGCTGCTGGACGTGCCGGTGAAAGTGGGTACTTCCATCATTGAGCGCAACAACTTCAACGAGGGCACAACCATCGCTTCGGTAGCCGACATGCGCAGCCTGATCTTTGAGGGCAAAATTGACGAGTCGGAGGTAGGCAAACTGAAAGAAGGTATGGACCTGATGCTGACCATTGGTGCTATTGAAGGCCGCGTGTTCAATGCCGAGCTCGAGTACATCGCTCCGAAAGGCGTGCTGGAAGAAGGCTCTATCAAATTCCCGATCCGTGCGAAGGTGCTGCTCGACGAGAAAGACTTCATCCGGGCAGGGTATAGCGCCAACGCCGACATCGTGCTCGACAAGCGTGAAAACGTAATGGCGGTGAAGGAAAGCCTGCTGAAGTTCGAGAAAGATAAGTCGTTTGTGGAAGTGGAAACTGCTCCGCAGGTGTTTGAGAAACGTGAAGTGAAAACCGGTTTGTCAGACGGGATCAACATTGAAGTGGTGTCCGGCCTGAAGACTTCGGAGAAGGTAAAAGTGCCGGATGCGAACGCTACACAGAATATTTAATTGTTTGTTTAAGGTGAGTAAAAAAAGCGGGTTATACCCGCTTTTTTTATGCGCTCTAATTAAACAGCCACTGCAAGATGAAGTGTGAAGGTAGAAAGATGCAGAGCGGGAAGAACAGCATGGCCAGCGCAAAGTACAGGCCGCTGGGTATAGCTTGCTGCGGTTCATTGCCCGGTCCGAACACCCAGTTCACATTCTCTTTGGGATCGGTGAGGAAATAGCTGAGCGGCAGCACGATCCAGGCCAGTGCCGTCTGGTACCAGATGGCGCGGGTATCATAACCCCACTCGATCAGCAACCAGATCACAATAGCTGGTAGAAAGACGTGAAACAGCGACAGACCTCTCAGAAACAGGCTTTTGTCCGGATGAAACATGTAATCACTCAGGCCTAACAATTCCCTGCCTGTGAGCAGGCGACCAAAATAATCCACATTCCAGACAAGCTCCAACCCCAATACGCCCACGGCCATCATACTCAGCAAAAGGTGGTTCTCTGTCCAGAGCACGATGCCCACTGAGAACAGCGCCACATCCGAGAACCAAAGAAAGTTGCCCGGGCCATAGTGCTTCCAATAAACTGGTACCAATACCAGCAGAAACAAGGTATAGGCGATCGGTAACCAGAGTGGAATGGTCTCAGGAGTCATGATGTAAGGTTCGGTTTCACATTTATACCTCAAAAGACTGGAAAGGATCAGGTATAGCACATTCACCCATCAGGCTTATTCAATGGGCCGCCTTGTACTCCACTAAATATCACGCAACAGTTAACAATTGGCGACAAGACAAGTAAAATAATATAAGGATTTGATTTATAACGATTTGATTTTAAGATTTATGGAATACCAGGATATAAATATCAGGAGAGTAATGTTCTATTGTTTAGTGCTGCTGAGTGGCTTTGCCTATGCCTGCGATGACGAAGATGATATAGATGACATGCTCGAGAGTGAAATAGAATTCACAAACGTAGAGTTGTCCGGTGAAAATGAAGTGCCGGCTGTTGCCACAAGCGGATCAGGTTCACTTACGGCTACCTACGATCGGAGCACCCGAATTCTGACATACAATTTCAGCTGGACACTCGGTGATGCCGGCGACAATACAGTAGGCATTCATTTCCACGGTCCTGCCCTTGCCACCGAGAATGCTCCCGTTGTGATACCGATTGAAAACCACACGAGCAGCTATACTGGCTCCGTAACAGGTACCACCAGGGAGCTTACCCAAACAGAGGAAGAGCAGTTGCTTGACGGCAGGTGGTACCTGAACATCCACAGTAGCACCTATCCGGACGGAGAACTGCGAGGACAGCTACTACGCGGTGAAAACTAGCAGGCAGTATTGCCGGTGAGGATTATGGTCAGCCTGTTTGACAATAAGGCAGGTATAGGTGTACCTTTGTGGCAAATTAGAATACCCTATGCACTTGGCTACTACTGAAGCTACCGTTAAGATACTTGATTTTGAACCCCAATACGCTGGTACGTTCCGGGCCCTCAACGAAGAGTGGATCACTCGCTATTTTGTGATGGAGGATGCCGACCATAAGTCTCTTGGCAATCCGCAAAGCTACATTATAGACAAGGGAGGCTTTATTTTGATGGCGAGCCACCAGGGCGAGATTGTAGGGACTTGTGCGCTGATCAACGATGGCGATGGTGTATACGAACTGGCTAAAATGGCGGTGACACCCAAGGCGCAGGGACTGAAGATCGGAAAACTCTTAGGAGAGGCGGCTATACGGAAGGCCCGCGAAGTTGGAGCCCGCATGGTATACCTGGTGTCAAACAGGAGACTTGAGACAGCGCTGAACCTGTACCGCCGGCTTGGATTCGTGGAAGTGCCGATGCCGCCCAGCATCTACGAGCGTGCGGACATCAAAATGGAATTGCCTCTTTAAAAATCTGTAGGAGTAGCTTAGGTATAAGCCTGCGGCAGGTATAGCTGCTTTAAATCAGGCTTGTTTGGCGGTTTGAGTCCTGCCTGGCGACGCCCACTGTCATCCAGCAGCCTTTGTACATACCTTTTCGCTGCTTTGCCAATATGAACAGGTAGGGAACTTGCTCTCCACTTGCGCCCTTGATAACGACAAGCTGGTAAGCCGTGTCATCGGTTATCACCATTTTGCCGGTTTTGTATGAAACAAAGTTGAGCATGGGGCTATAGGCAGGGTCACGCACCATCATCCGGAAATGATTGAGTGGTCCTAAACTTACCCGACTGGTTGGCGATGAGAAATTAAAAACTGTGATAATGCCGCTGTCGGTGATATCGTTTCGCTGCAGGGCGTGTAGCTGTATTTTGATAACCTGACGAGGAGAAAGTGTCTTAGAGGGCTTCAGAAAGCGGGCTTTTGAGTTCATGACCGTCCTGGCTTCGTCCGAGGTGTAGCGTACATGGTCTTCCGCATTCATCTCGGGCATAGCCGGAAACTGCACCCACAGTAATACCAGCAAAATAACCCCTACACCGAGCAGGAGTTTGTCGTACATATTTTCAAACCCTCTCATATTAAATATGTACTTTATATAGAGCTAATAAGTTGTTAATAAATCATTTTGCCATGTAAACAGCTCTTTTTTAAGGGTAAATGGCTTGCGGGACATATAAAATTGAGAAGATTGCGTATAAGAGTTGGATTTTTCCTGTATGAACCATTTTCTGACACATCTTTTTCAATCTACACGCGGCTGGCTTGCCAGGCAGCCGCTGGTGCAGCAGCTGTTTCATCGGTTTCCCGGACTTTCCCGCTTTCTGCTCCGCCGCTTCGACACTACCACTTTCATTGGCTTACCCCTGACCATCCTGTTGCTGGTTATAGCGGTCAATGCGGCGTTGCTCTCACAACTAACCGAAGATGTGGTGGAGTCGGAGGGAGTGGTGCACCTTGACAAAGCCTTTACAGCGTTTCTTTACAGCATGCGCAGCGAGTGGCTGAGCCATACCTTTTATGCATTTACCCAACTAGGTACACGGGAGGCAGTCTTTGCCGTCGGGGGTCTGGCTACGATTGTATTCCTATACAACCGGCGCTACACAGCGGTATTGGCTTTCTGGCTTACCATGGCCGGGGTGGGGCTATCGGTGCAGTATGGCAAGAAGTTTATCAGCCGCGATCGCCCTACTGAGGTGGCTTTCTATCCGGAGCATAACTTTTCTTTCCCGAGCGGACATGCCACCACAAGTATGGCGCTGTGGGGCATACTAGCCTACTTTGGCTACCGCCACCTGCACCAGCGGCGCTTGCGCAACGCAGTGCTGTCCGGAGCAGGAGCTTTGATCTTACTAGTAGGGTTCAGCAGGATTTACTTAGGGGTGCACTTCCTGTCGGATGTGTTGGCGGGCTTTCTGCTAGGGGCCATGTGGGTGCTCTTAGGGATAAGCATCGTGGAGGTGATGAGTTACCTCAGGACCCGCAAAAAGCTTCGGACCTCCACCTAAATATAGTCTGCGTGCTATCTCTTGTGCCGTCTTCTGCGTACAACACCTGACGCATACCCACTGTTATGAACTACAGCACCCTGACGAGGCTGAGCTCTCTGGCCCTTTTGCTTTACCTGTTGCTGACAGCAACTACTGCCCGCGCCTATGGCGTGCTCACGCACCAGGCCATTATTGATGCCGCCTGGAAGGACTCTATTAAGCCTCTGCTGCGCAAGCGTTTTCCCAATGCCACCGACGAAGACCTGCAGAAAGCCCACGCGCATGCCTATGGAGGCTCCATTGTGCAGGATATGGGCTATTTCCCCTTTGGGAACACATTCTTCACAGACCTGACCCACTACGTGCGCAGTGGCGCTTTTGTCGAGAATCTTATAAAGTCGGCTACTACTATAGAAGAGTACGGTTTCGCGCTGGGAGCGCTGTCGCATTACAATGCTGACATACACGGGCATCCGCTGGGCACGAACAAGGCAGTGGCACTGGTATATCCGAAGGTAAAAGCTGAGCATGGGCAGGAGGTGACCTACGCCGAAGATCCTGCATCGCATATCAAAACTGAGTTTGGGTTTGATGTGTTGCAGGTAGCCCGGGGCAACTATGCACCCGACGAATACCAGTCATTCATTGGATTTAAAGTTTCAAAAGAACTGCTGGAGCGTGCCTTCCTGGAAACGTATGGGCTTGAGCTGAACGATGTTTTTATGAACGTGCCACTGGCGATCGGGACTTACCGCTATACCATCCGTGGCCTGATACCCGATTTGACCAAAGCAGCCTGGCAGGCCAAGAAAGGTGACATACAGGAAGCCAGACCGGGCATAACCCGCCGCAAGTTTCATTACCATATGAAGCGGTCTGATTTCAACCAGGCCTGGGGTACAGATTACGAACGGCCCAACATTTTCGCCCGTTTCATTGCCTGGGTCATCAAAGTGCTTCCCAAAGTAGGACCTTTCCGTACACTCGCCTTTAAACCGCCTACACCTGAGGCCGAGGAAATTTTCTACCACAGCTTTAACACCACTGTCGAAAATTACACAAAGCTTATAAAGCAACTCAGGCAGCAGGGCCAGCTTAAACTCGACAATATGCAGCTCGATACAGGAGAGCCAACAAAGCCTGGCGGCTACAAGCTCACGGACGACACGTATGCTGAGCTATTGCAAAAACTTGCTAAGACTGAATTCAAGCAAACAAGTCCTGCCCTGCGACAGGATATCCTCCAGTTTTACCAACCCCGAAAAGCGATGCAGGAAGTAGAGGAGGACGAGCGTCCTGAATTAAAAGAAGCCCTCCTGAAACTAAGAGCGCATCAGTTATAGAGCATAAGCAGCTCCAGGCGTGTAGCTATAGCCCATGACGCAACGAGCTCAGAAATCTGCTGCCCTTGGTCACTCGCCTGGACGCCGACGAGCATATATGATTATAGCGGGCCGGACTTGTGCGCATTAGAGAATATGAGAGGCAATTGCAACCCTGCACCCCAAAAACCGATACATATAAGTCTGATACCCTGTCTGAACAGTCTACGTGCAGTTGTATGCCAGGGTATATATGTGTTTAATTAAAAGAAACTTACCTATGGAAAACAAAACGAATAAGAATTCGCAATCGAATCAGAATCCAACAGCTCAGAGCAGCTCACAATCAAATACTTCGAATATGGGCTCAAGCCAGTCATCAGCTTCAAACGCTATCAGTGGCAACCAGTCTTCTGCCAGAAACTCATCTGGAAATAGCCAGTCGGCTTCTTCAGGCAAGTCGAATTGGAAAGATACATTCAAGAAAGAGAACCTGGACAACCTGACAGGCAAGCTGCAGGAGTTTGGCAACAGCACCATGAACAAAGTGAACGGGCTGAGCACTACTCAAAAGGTAGTAGGCGGCTCTTTGCTGGCACTGGGTGCAGGCTGGGTGGCCATGAACTCGATGAACAAAAATAAATCAGGTAAAATGGGCTCTAAAATAGCGAGCGCCCAGGAGAAGCTGAAGAAAAACCTGAACAAGAATCTGGGAAGCAATAGATAATTGTTCCAGCTACAAAACTATATGGCAAAAAGCCGGGTAATCAGCCCGGCTTTTTGTTTCGTATAGGTATAGCAGACACGCAAATCTTGCGTATAGCAACAAAACTGACCTTAATAACTCTATGAAGAAGCGAATACTATGGAAGTAAGTAAAGCACTGGTAAGCGGACTGGCAGGGGCCGTTGCCATAACAATCGCACATGAAACCCTGCGCCGGCTCGTACCTGAAGCACCCCGTATGGACGTACTCGGTATGCGGGCCATTTCCAAAACAATGAAGAAAGCAGGGGCGCAACCACCTGAAAGCAGTTCCCTGCGGGCCTGGGCCATGTTAGGTGATATCGTCTCCAATTCTATCTACTACAGCTTTGCCGGCGTTGGTAAAGATGCCTGGCTGCGTGGCGGTCTGCTAGGAGCCGGAGCCGGAGCGGGCGCCGTACTGCTGCCCGGGCCCATGGGATTAGGCACTGACCCGAGCAATCGCACCAACAGCACCCGTGTGATGACTGTGGGGCTATACCTGATGGGAGGCCTGGTAGCCGCCGCCGTGGGCAGCGCACTCGCCTGCGATGATGATTGCTGATAGCTACTATTCGGATTTTATGTTGTGCTCTGTAATTGTGACTGGTTTACTCAAGTAAATTGGCGCAGGTACAGAGCACTTCTCTTTGAGGAGTTACGTGCTGATAGTCGGGTAAGGTATACTCTTTCATATACACCACCTGCAGTTCTTTTATAGGGTTGCCTGGGTGCGCCTCGTTCCAGCGGCGCACCAGGTAGTTGCAGTAGTAGGGCCTCAGAAACGCATAATGCACAAACAAGTAGTTTTCGGAGTACTTGCGCCAGCGATCATTTTTAAACATGCTCACAACAGAGGCCGGCTTGGCATAGTCTGCTTCTTTCCCTTCACGGTTCAGGTCGATTAACTGACCACGCTCTGTATGACCCTCCAATACATACCAGCCGTCGTCCTTGAAAACAGCGGGTGCAAACATGCCCCAGCGTTGGTCTACACGTAGTAAGTTGCCAAACCAGGTTGTTGAGTCGGGCATAGCGGGTACCCGCGCAGTAGCTCCTGACAGATTCCACCAGATGCAGTAGATCAGCACAAAAGTCACGAAGCCTTCCCGGGCGTGCCGCAGCTGGTTTTTAGTAAGCAGCGGCTTTTGCAGGCTGATCTGTAGCCTTAGCTGAGCCGGGCTTCTAAAACCTTTGAATATGCGCTGAAACTGGCCTGATAATGGTCTCCTGAAAGATGTGAGTAGTTTTCTCTCCGCCCAATTCATGGCCTGAGGAGGAAGGAGACCAGAAATTGAGGCAATGTTAATGAGGTAGAACAAGCCTACAAACAATGTCAGGCTGATGCCGATATGAAACATAAACAACACCCCCACCACAATGAGCCGCCATACGTGATTATAAAAAGGAATCAGCAGGAGGAAGGGCAGCAGCAACTCGGTATACCAGGTCGTGAGCGTCAGGAACCGGAGCAGATCAGGGTATGGGTAGATGAGTCTGCCTACTGGCATCAGGATCTGGTCGAGACTCAGGGCATAGTAAAGTGCGGTGCCATCCAGGTTCCATTCCGGTGAACTTTTGAGCAATGCGGTGCAGAAGTATACCAGGAAGATCTGTAGGATATAAGCAGCTGTAGCCGCGCTAAAGTAAGTAGTTTGGAGTGGTTCCGGTTTTTGGGCTTTGGCTGCATCGTAGCTGTAGAATTTTCCCCATGGCAGAAACATCCCCCAAAAGAGCAGCATACGCAGCAGGTCATCGCCTCCCTGTGCAATGAAGGTATTCCGGTTTTGGAGCGATACAAGCAGAATCCAGCTGACAATAGTAGCGGTGCGGGTCTTGTAGCCGAGCAGAAGGAAAATAGCGAACACGGCTGCGATCAGGAAAAGCACGACCTGCACTTGCCAAAGTCCGCTTAGGGTATGGAAGGAAAAGTGGTACGGATGCCAGCCAAATTGATGCAGTACATGCAAGGGCAGTACGCCCATGTTGGAATAGTGCGCTTCGAGGTCTGTTGCACGTATAGCGAGGTCGGTTAAGATAATACCGGCTACCCATATGCGCATGACTGCCAGGGCCCGAAGGTCAACTGTAAAAACACGTCGCAGGTATTGCTGCAGCTGATGCATGTTTTAATAAGGGGTGTAGTTTAAAAACAAAAAGGCAAAACCCGGTCTGGTGCTTGCCTTTTTGCTTATAGATACCTGAGTATAATTCCTATCTAGGAGAAGTACCCATAGTAGTTGTTCCAGTTGTAGTACCGGTTGTTGTTCCGGTCGTGGTACCAGTCGTTGTGCCGGTAGTCGTACCAGTTGTAGTGCCAGTTGTGGTGCCGGTTGTAGTTCCCGTAGTAGTACCAGTGGTCGTGCCTGTAGTAGTTCCGGTAGTTGTACCTGTTGTGGTACCTGTAGTAGTACCTGTAGTTGTTCCGGTCGTAGTGCCTGTTGTTGTTCCGGTTGTGGTACCAGTCGTAGTTCCAGTGGTTGTACCTGTTGTAGTGCCAGTTGTTGTACCCGTAGTAGTACCGGTCGTGGTTCCAGTGGTCGTTCCGGTAGTTGTACCTGTGGTAGTTCCCGTAGTAGTACCGGTTGTGGTTCCCGTAGTAGTACCAGTTGTGGTTCCCGTAGTAGTACCAGTTGTGGTTCCCGTAGTCGAACCAGTTGTTGTACCATACACATCGGTATCTGTTGAATCAGTACCGGTAGTCGTTGTGTCTGCACACCCTGTCATTACCGTCGCTGCTACAAATGAAAGAGCGAGAATGTTTACAAATGTCTTTTTCATAGTCCTTATTGTTTGTAATACTGTAAAAATTAGATTTCAGTATCCTGTTTACGGAACTATGGCTATTTGGATAGTTTTTTTGTGGAAATACACTAGCCAAATCCTGTTTTGATGCTAAATACTCAGGACAGGAATTCGGATTGATACGTAGTAATACCTATCAGTTTAAGGCTTTTCAATCTGGGTTCTTGTTAGTTGTCTGCTCGTAAAGAAACTCCTTGCGGGCTCCTTCAAGTTCATCGATAAGTTCCTGCCGTTGGCGTTTCAGGCTTTCTGCTACCGGACTCTTGCTCAGAAAGAGGCGTAGCAGCAGCCAGTGTTCACGTACGCGCAGCAGTGTGTTCCAGTAGCGCAGTGCAAAAAAGCCTGACAAGGGTAGGCTGATCAGGTATAGCAGCAGGTATACGGCGTTTGGCCAGAAGTGCCAAAGTATAGCGCCCTGCAGGGCATATAATACCGGAAACGAAAAAATACCCACCGACAGCATGATCGGTGCTCTGAATTCCTGCTCCTCTGTAAGTGCATCAGCTACTTTAGAGGGTATAATATAAGCCAGGTAGTTATTTATAAGCCCGTAGAGGTATAGCGGCATAGTAAGCGTTAGTAGCAAGGTACGGGCAAGACTCTGGCGCAGTAGCACATTGTTTTCCTCCATAGTGGGAAGGTGCTGCAAGTCCAGTTCCTGAAGCTGCTGCGTATACGATCGCATTTTGTTTCGGAAGCGCTCCACCCGCTCCGGTTGGGTTTCCATAAAGTGCGCCAGCCCTTTTACAATAGCTCTTGTCAGCAGGAAGTCACGCACGTGGCGTGGGGCTTCGATGGGTGTTTGTGCCGCCAGTTTCTCTTTGTATACCTGCTCAATCTGACGCACAAGTGCATCCTCATCATCAGAAGGGGTTACCACAATCAGCTTCTCGAGCTGCTGCCGTATCTGGTCCGTCAGTTCGTTGACAGTGCCCTTCTCGTCCTGCTGGTATTGAGTCAGGTAAGGGGCGACAGCAATGGGTCTGCCCACATTTACGAACACATCACTTCGGAAGCGTGTAGGGTCAGAGTAGTTAAGGCCGACAGGGAGTATTTGCAAGTCAGCTACCGCCGGCATATGTGCCACAGCGCCCAAGGCCATCCGGGCCGTGCCTGTCTTGATCTTGCGCAGGCGCCTTTCGTTAAAGCTGGTCCCCTCCGGAAAAATAAGCAGTGTTTTGTGCTCCTTCAGTGCCTGGTAGCTGGCTCTGAACGTCGCCTCATTGTCTACTGGAACGCCCGGCGTATCCGCCTGCCGATGAATCGGAATCAGGTTCATGCGGTGTAGCAGCCAGTTGTGAAGCGGCGAACTGAACACCGTACTCTTGGCGATAAAGTACACCTGCTGCGGAAGCAAGGAGGCGATCACAATCGGATCCATGAAGGTGTTGGGGTGATTGGCAACCACGAGTAATGGTCCACGCACTGGCATAAGGTGACGGTTGCGCACCACAAACCTGCGGAAGAACACCCAAAGGCCTGTGCGTAAAATCAGCTTTAAAATAAAGTATAGCATGTGGGCTTTTCAGGTATGAGCATACACTTGCCGGGTAGTATGCCTGCATTTAGCCTGACAATATAAGCAATATCTTGAATAGCCGGACATAGGGAAATGGGGCAAACAAGACGCAGTTGCAGGTATGGGAAGTTATTGATAGATAATAGGCGAAGAAAAAAATCAGCTTATTCTTCAGACGTAAGCCAATCGTAAGCGGAAGTAAGGTCATCAAACTCCCGGGTTTCAAAAGGAAGCGGATGGGGGCGGCTAGCAAATACCTGCTGAATCTGGCGACTGGCGGCAGGGTCGAATGGATTGAGAGAAGCAGAGCGCTTGAGTGGGAGTTGGCTAAAAGCCTGAGCATATACATCGCGGGTCCAGGCCAGGTCGTCGGGGTCGAGGGGAGAAAGTAGACGGCTGTCAGTTATGGTGTAAGGCGCACCCAACTCCCGGGCAAGCCTGATCAGCCTGATAAGTGCCTGTCTGTATTGCAGGCTGCTGCACTTGCCATACCATTGACTTAGCAGCACATGGCTAGCTGCATGATACTCCAAGAGCAGATAATCCGTTTGAAAGTAAACCATAAGTTATGGCATTAAACCGGTGAATATCAGCTTAATGATACTGAATAAATATGGTACAGTCAACCTTTTTATTATAAAATGACGCTATCATAATATTGTAGTAATGCTATGCTTTGCGGAAGTTCTCCTGATTTATGCTGCAACCTGAAACTAAAACAAGTCTACAGAGACATTTAGGGCCCCTTCCTGGTAGTGTAGGGATACAAAAAAGCCGCAGATAGCAGCACTGAGTGCCTGGATCTGCAGCTTTCGCACCTGAAAAAAATTATTTTGTTCTCAGGTTATTGGCGTTGCTACCGTCAAGTTTGCGGGTGTCTTCTTCATTTTTGGCTGCGGCATTGCCGCCCTCCTCTATACCTTCTGGCTCAGCGTCTATAATGTCGTGCTCCTCTTTTTTGAGACCCTCCAGCGGTTCCGGGTTTTCTTCAGGCAGACGCTCGCTCTCTTCCGAATTGGTTATATAATCGTCTTCACGTGGTGTTTCCATGGCTGTTTATATTAGGTTATACTTTGTGTACGTATACCTGTCACAAGGTTTGTGTACATCCCCTGTTAAGAATCGGCTTTGCTTTACCTTGTCGCCACGATATAAATTCAGATTATTCTAAATATTGACGACTTTGGAGGAAAAAAATGTCTCTGCAATTTGCTGTGTCCATAAAATAAATCGCTGAGGCTAGTATTGAGCTGTTTATAAATACTTTTCGATGTGTATGATGTAAAAAAGCATTTGCTTTATGTAAAATATTTTTTACTTTTAGTAAATACAATCGTACATAAACCTAAAAAATATATGAAAGAAGTTCTGCCTCAGATCAAGTTATTGCCTCATCACTACAAACGGTATGGCGTTTTAATGCTGGTGGCAGGTATACCTCTTATGATGTTGCTGAGCATTTTATTTATTGGGGTAGGTGCTGTAACGGATACAAAAACTTTTTTTGCAGAATGGAATGACCCCATGGTTTATTACCCTATCATCATCGGTTTGGCAATTCTTAATTTTTCTGAGGAAAAAGAAGAAGATGAAATGGTGCAGCACCTGCGATACCAGGCGTTTATGACAGGCGTGTTTTACCTGATTGTCGGCATACTCATGCTCCCTTTGTTTTACAACGTGTTTAGGCTACTGAGATGGGCTAGTATTGGCATGCCAGACATTGGAGGTATGTTGGGCGCATTGGCGTTGCTGCTTTTCTATACCTACATTTCGTTCAGGTATAAGCTCCATCAAGTCCGCAAAGCACTCGAGACGGATGCGGAATAATATTAAAGTGGAGCGGGCCAAAAAAGACATGACCCAGGAGCAGTTGGCCGATGCTTTGGGTGTGAGCCGCCAGACGATCAACGCCATCGAGAAAAATAAATACCTGCCTTCAACCTTGCTTTCGCTCAAAATGTCAAACCTCTTTGGCTTGACTGTAAACGAGCTTTTCGTGCTCGAGGAGGGCGATTAGCAAGCTTCCTTTCCGCTAGTTTTAGGTATAGCGGGTGTCCTATGTTAAAAAAAGAAAGCCTTGGGGCGCACTTTTCGTTTGTGAGCCCCAACATTTTGCGGTAACTTTGGGCAATTTATACCTACCAAAGCACATGCCTAGAGACACCAGTATTAAATCCGTTCTGATTATTGGTTCTGGCCCTATTGTAATCGGCCAGGCCTGCGAGTTTGATTATGCGGGCTCCCAAGCCTCCCGTTCCCTTCGCGAAGAAGGCATCGAGGTAACGCTCATCAACTCGAATCCCGCCACTATCATGACCGATAGCGTAACGGCGGACAATGTGTACCTCAAGCCGCTTGAGAAAAAGTACATTATTGAAATTCTGGAAAAGCATCAGATCGACGCCGTGCTGCCGACCATGGGTGGGCAGACAGCCCTGAACCTGTGCATCGAATGCGATAAGGCAGGTATCTGGGAGAAATATGGCGTCAAAATAATCGGTGTAGACATCAACGCGATTGAGACCACCGAGGACCGCGAGAAGTTCCGTTTGAAGATGCTCGAGCTCGGGGTGAATGTTTGTAAGGGAGAAACAGCTACCTCGTTCCTGGAAGGAAAAGAGATAGCGCAGGAAATTGGTTTTCCACTCGTGATTCGCCCTTCGTTTACCCTTGGTGGTACGGGGGGCGGTTTTGTTAATACCCCTGAGGAATTCGACGCAGCCCTGACCCGCGGCCTGCACGCCTCGCCAGTGCACGAAGTATTGGTAGAGCAAAGCATCATGGGTTGGAAAGAGTACGAGCTCGAACTGCTCCGCGATAACCTCGGCAACGTCATCATCATTTGTTCTATCGAGAACTTTGACCCAATGGGCGTACACACCGGCGACTCCATCACAGTAGCGCCTGCCATGACCCTGCCGGACACAGTATACCAGCAGATGCGCGACCTGGCCATCAAGATGATGAATGGCATCGGGCAGTTTGCAGGCGGCTGTAACGTGCAGTTCTCCGTGAGCCCGGATGATGATACGATCATTGGTATTGAGATCAATCCGCGCGTATCCCGCTCGTCGGCACTGGCCTCTAAAGCCACCGGTTACCCGATCGCGAAGATTGCCGCTAAGCTGGCCATCGGTTATAATTTGGATGAACTAAAGAACGCCATCACTAAGACCACCTCGGCTTATTTTGAGCCGGCGCTGGACTACGTGATCGTGAAAATACCACGCTGGAACTTCGATAAATTTAAAGGTGCTAACCGTACATTGGGTCTGCAGATGAAGTCTGTAGGCGAGGTAATGGGTATAGGTCGCACCTTTCAGGAAGCGCTTCAGAAAGCCTGCCAAAGCCTCGAGATCAAGCGAAACGGTCTGGGTGCTGACGGCAAGGAGATGACCAATTACGATGACCTCATCTACAACCTGAAGAATCCTAGCTGGAACCGTTTGTTCTGCATCAAAGATGCCATGCGCATTGGTATTCCTACCAGCACCATCCAGAACCTGACCAAGATCGACCCTTGGTTCCTGGCGCAGATCGAAGAGATCGACATGCTGGAGAAGGAGATGGAGAAGTATACCCTGGCTACCCTGCCGGGCGAACTGCTGCGTGAAGCCAAAGTGAAAGGCTACGCCGACCGCCAGATCGCGCACATCCTGCGCTGTCTTGAGAGCGAAGTACATGCTGTGCGCATGGAGCTAGGTATACAGCGTGTTTACAAAATGGTGGATACCTGCGCTGCCGAGTTTGAAGCCAAGACGCCTTACTTCTACAGCACCTTCGACGGTGAGAACGAGAGTATTGTAACAGACAAGAAAAAGATCGTGGTGCTGGGTTCTGGCCCTAACCGCATCGGGCAAGGCATCGAGTTCGACTACAGCTGCGTGCACGGCGTGCTGGCGGCCAAAGAGTGCGGCTACGAAACCATCATGATCAACTGTAACCCGGAAACGGTTTCAACAGACTTCGATATCTCGGACAAGCTGTACTTCGAGCCAGTGTTCTGGGAGCATATCTACGACATCATTCTGCATGAAAAACCAGAGGGTGTGATCGTACAGTTGGGCGGACAAACTGCCCTGAAACTGGCCGAGAAGCTGGACCGCTACGGCATCAAAGTGATTGGTACAAGCTACAAAGCACTTGACCTCGCCGAAGACCGTGGTTCGTTCTCTTCTTTACTGCGTGACCTTGACATTCCTTACCCTCCGTTTGGTGTAATTGAAACAGCTGAAGAGGCACTGGAGCTTTGCAAAGAGCTGAAGTTCCCGCTGCTGGTGCGCCCAAGCTACGTACTTGGTGGCCAGAGCATGAAGATTGTGATCAACGAGAAAGAGCTCGAAGCCCACGTAATCGACTTGCTGAAAGACCATCCGGGAAACAAGGTGCTGCTTGACCACTTCCTTGATCATGCCATTGAGGCAGAGGCTGACGCGATCTGCGACGGCGAGGACGTGCACATCTGCGGTATCATGGAGCACATTGAGCCGGCTGGTATCCACTCAGGCGACTCCTATGCCGTGCTGCCTCCGTTCGACCTGAGCGAAAACGTGATCAAGAAGATTGAAGATTACACGAAGCGCATTGCATTGGCACTGGACACGGTGGGTATCATCAACATACAATTTGCCGTGAAGAATGAAGAGGTATACGTGATTGAAGCGAATCCGCGTGCGTCGCGTACCATTCCGTTTATCGCGAAAGCTTACCGTGAGCCGTACATCAACTACGCTACCAAGATCATGCTAGGAGAGAAGAAGGTGAAAGACTTCAACTTCAATCCGCACAAAGAGGGATACGCCATCAAAGTGCCTGTGTTCTCGCACAGCAAGTTTCCGGAAGTGAACAAGGAGTTGGGTCCGGAAATGAAGTCAACAGGTGAGGCGATCTACTTCATCGACAATCTGCAGGATGACTACTTTGTGAAAGTATACTCCGAGCGTAACCTATACCTGAGCGTGTAGCAAACCGCTTCTGATAAACCGAAAAGCCTTCTCTGTCATGGGGAAGGCTTTTTGCATTTTGGGCACAACCGTCATTTTTAAGCCGTATACAAAATCCTTATCTTTGCCTAAGCCCCGCCGAAATGACAGGAAAAACTTTTTGGCAGGGGAATTGTATCTGAACAGGTACTGTTTTTGTTAAATAATAGACAGCCGTCTTGTGCTGGCTATACCTTAACCGACTATCATGATCAAATTCATATTCGTTACCCTACTCGTTATCTTTTTTATCCGAATGGTAGCGCCTATCCTGTTTCGCTGGTTGCTTGCTTTCTTTGTGAAGAAGAGCTTGCGCAACGGCACTTTCTTTTACTCTAACATGAACCAGCCACGTCCTGAACCGCAATCCAATGGCAATGGCCGAAGACAGGGCGATGTCAAGATCGACTATGTGCCAGAGCAGCCGGACCGCAAGGATTTCAATGGCGGGCAGTACGTCGATTATGAAGAAATAAAATAAAAGCCCTATCTTTCAGCTCTATTCTGAGGTTTCCTGAAAGATATGACAGCTTCTATTGACTTTAAGCGCGATGTGCTTCCGCACCTCATCGCGATCCTGATTTTCCTTCTTCTTACCGCCGTATACTTCGCCCCTGTCCTGTTCGAGGGCAAGGGGATGGCGCAGCATGACATCCTGCAGTTCAAGGGCGGCGCTAAAGAAATACAAGATTACCGCGAGGCCACTGGCGATGAGACCCTCTGGACAAACTCCATGTTCAGCGGTATGCCCTCATACCTGATCAATACCCGCTATCCCGGCGACTTCTCAGGCTACATCCATACCATTCTGACCTTCAACCTGCCGGCTATGGCGGGTAATATCTTTATCACGCTCCTCTGTGCCTATATTCTGCTGGTCACATTACGGATTAATACCTGGGTCTCCATTATCGGGGCTATTGCCATTGCCTTCACTTCCTACAACTTCATCATACTGGAGGCGGGGCACAATACCAAGTCCCTGACTATTGCTTACATTCCGTTGGTACTCGCCGGTATGTTTTATGCCCTCCGGCGGAATGTCTGGATAGGGGCTGCCATTTTTGCATTGGCACTCACACTCAACCTGCACTTCAACCACCTCCAGATGACCTACTACATGCTCCTGATGGTGCTGGTTTGGATAGTGGTGGAACTGATCTATGCTATCAAAGAGGGCAGAATAGCCGACCTGATCAAGCGTGGACTGGTGCTGGCAGTGGCAGCCGTGCTGGCGGTAGGCGTGAACTTTGGCAGACTGTATACCGTGGCTGAGTACAGCCAGCACAGTATCCGCGGCAAATCGGAGCTGAGCGTAGCCAACAGCGGCGACAAAACTTCCAGCGGCCTTGACCGCGACTATGCCTTTAGCTGGAGCTATGGCGTGGGCGAAACCATGACATTGCTTATACCTGATTTTTATGGCGGAAGCAGTAGCAACACCCGACTCGATAAAGATTCGCAGAGCTACCAGGCATTACTAGGGCTTGGCTTGCCACCGGTGCAGGCAGAGCAAGCGCTAGAGCAAGGCTTGCCAACTTACTGGGGTCCGCAGCCAATGACAAGCGGTCCGGTATACGTGGGAGCCATTGTGATATTCCTGTTTGTGTTAGGCCTCTTCATCGTGCACAAGCCAACCCGCATCTGGCTGCTTGGCGCCACCATCCTGTCTATCGTGCTGGCTTGGGGTAAGAACTTTGAGGCTTTCAACTACTTCATGTTCGATTACTTCCCGGGCTACAACAAGTTCAGGGCAGTTTCATCAGCCCTGATCATTGCACAGATCACGATGCCGTTGTTAGGTATACTGGCGCTTTACAAAGTCATCCGCGATCGTAATCTGATCAAAGACCTGGACAAGAAACTGATGATTTCAGGTGGTATCACAGCCGGTATCTGTTTGCTGGTGTGGGTGTTTGCGGGCTCAGCCAGCTTTGTAGGAGCAGTCGATCCGCAATTGCAGCAGTCTTACTTCCCGTTAGACGCTATCCGTGCCGACCGCGAAAGCATGATGCGCTCGGATGCCCTGCGTGCATTTGTCTTTATCGCGCTGGCATTCGGACTACTTTACTTCTACCTCAAAGGCAAAGTGTCGGCTACTATGGCCATGGCAGGTATAGGTTTGCTGATACTCGTGGACCTGTGGAGCGTGAATAAGCGCTACCTGAACGACGGCGATTTTGAGAAGCGTGTCGTAGAGAACCACTTCCAGCCGACCAAAGCTGACCAGATGATCCTGCAGGACAAAGACCCGCACTACCGCGTGCTTTACCTGCCAAATCCGTTTAACGATGCCCGTACCTCTTACTTCCATAAGTCAGTGGGTGGGTACCACGGTGCTAAAATGCGCCGCTACCAGGATGTGATCGACCGCCACATCGTCCAGAATAACCTGGAGGTGCTGCGCATGCTCAACACCCGCTACGTGATCACTGGCGATCCGCAGCAGCCGGTGCAGCGTCTACCGGGTGCCTTGGGCAATGCCTGGTTTGTGAGCGAAGTGAAAACGGTGAATACTCCGGATGAAGAAATTGAAGCCTTGAACGGACTGGACGCCAGCACCACAGCTGTGGTGGATGTTTCGAAATTCAAGACGGCAGCGACTAGCTATAATGCTGAAGGCTCTACCATCGAGCTAACCGAATACCAGCCAAATGCCCTGACCTACGCGGTAAATGCGGCGCAGGCCGGTCTGGCAGTGTTCTCAGAAGTATACTATGCCGACGGCTGGCAGGCTTACCTGAACGGAAAGCCGGTGGATCACATTCGGGTGAACTACATCTTGCGTGCCATGGAAGTGCCGGCAGGTAAACACACCATCGAGTTTAAGTTCGAGCCGAGTTCTTATACCTTAGGCAATACCATCTCGCTGATTTCGTCGATTCTACTGTTAGTGGTAATCGGTGGGGCGATTTTTTATGGGATGCGTCGCAAACCTGCAGAAGTAGAAAAAGAAGTAATCGTATAAGCCAAAGGCCCTGTATACAAATGCGGGGCCTTTGTTTTGATGCCGATGGAAGCACCGCTGCAGCAGTTGCACAGTCCAGTTTGGGAGAAACAAGGTATAGCGCTTTGGGTGAAGCGGGAGGACTTGCTGCACCCCACTATATCGGGGAATAAGTGGCGCAAACTCAAGTATAACCTGGAGGAGGCAAAGCGGCTGCAACACGACACGCTGCTGACCTTTGGCGGCGCCTATTCCAACCACATCGCGGCAGTAGCGGCGGCAGGGCAGGAGTTCGGTTTTAAAACCATTGGCATCATCCGGGGAGAAGAGCATCTGCCGCTCAACCCCACGCTTACATTTGCCCAGGCAGCAGGTATGGAACTGCACTACATCTCCCGCGAAGCGTACCGACAGAAGTCTGACCCGCTATACCTGACGCAACTGGCTGAGCAGTTCGACAATCCTTATATTATTCCCGAAGGCGGCACCAATGCCCTCGCCGTAAAAGGCTGTACTGAAATTGTGTCAGACATCTCCATCGACTACGACTACATCTGCTGCGCCAGCGGCACGGGCGGTACCCTGGCCGGCATCATCGCCGGGCTTGAAGGCGAGAAGCAAGTGCTGGGATTTCCTGCTTTGAAAGGTGGAGACTTCTTGAAGGAGGAGATCGAGCAGCTGATCCAAAGTTATAACGGTCAGCGCTACGACAACTGGCAGCTGATTACTGATTACCACTTTGGTGGCTATGCCAAAGTAAAGCCTGAGCTACTAGACTTCATGCGCAGCTTTCAGCAAGAGCATAATTTGCCGCTAGAGCCTGTTTATACCGGTAAGCTGTTCTATGGTCTGGTCGATTTGATACAGAAAGGCTATTTCCCTAAAGGCAGTCGCATTGTGGCGGTGCATACTGGTGGACTGCAGGGCAATGCTGGTTTTCAAGAACGGCTAGGTATAGCCCTGTAGCGAATTTGAACTTTAGCATCATAATTGCTGTGTAGACAATAGCGATCACAAAGACATAAAAATGCTCACGCCCCTTATCCGACTGTTGTTTCGTCTGCTCCCTTTTGTTTTGCTGCTACTAGTAGGCTGGTTTGTCTGGCGCCAGGTGAAAGACACTTTCGGACCCGACGAAAAACAACCCGAAGTCATTGTCAACCACAACACCATCCTGACTACTGTAGAAGAGCTTGGGAAAATGGAGCTGGTGCGGTATAATTTCAAAGATGTGGTGGAGTATGAGAAAAACGTCTCCCGCTGGGTGCCTAACTCAAAAGTGGTGCTGATCGTCACAGGAGAGGCCGTGGGTTGTATTGATTTCACGAAACTAACCGAACAGGATATCTTCTTTAGAGGTGACTCACTGGTGCAGATCAGTTTGCCGGAACCCGAGATCTGCTATTACAAAATTGACCACAACAAGTCCAAAGTCTTTTCAAAAGAGAACACATATTTCCAGGATGCAGACCTGGTGCAGGAAAGCTACCGCTATGCAGAAAGCAATGTAAAAGAAGCTGCCCTGGAGTCAGGTATACTGCGGCAGACGCAGGTAAATGCTGAGAAGGTGCTCAAGCCAATGCTGGAGGAAATCACCGGGCGCAAAGTGGTGCTGGTCCCGCAACGGCGTATTCAGAATCCGGAGATGCCGAAGAGAAGGTAGTTTAATTGTTAAATTGCTTAATCCCATACAAATTTGCCGCGTCCTTCGCTCGCGTCCCGCGAGTATGAGCTATTCAATGGCGTCCCGCCATTTTCAAAGGATTTGAGACATTTGCTATAGACCATATACTTTTAATTTAGTAGCTACACAAAGTCTTCATTATAGTAAAGTCATTTCATTCTACACTTTCATGTCCTCCTGTAAGGATCTTGGTAGTAGATAGCATAGGCTTAACTTCCCTCGGACCGGTTTTATTTACAGAATGACAGTAGGCATTACACAGGCTTTGATTGAATCCAGATTCCTCCTATCGTCGAAATGACAATAAAATATGCACATAGGCGGCCGGAGTCCGCTGGATAGCTCACACTCGCGGGACGCGAGCGAGGGCAGGGATACACACCAACTTTCTAACTTCTAAAGTTTCTACTTTTCTAATTGCTTCAGCGCATCCTGCACTAAATCATTTTCATAGCCTTTGCTGACCAGGTAATAAGTCAACTTCTGGCGTCGGGCGAAGGGATTCTTTTCTTTCTCAGTGGCATTTTTCTTCTCCAGGAGCTGCAACAGGTTCTGGTCGTATACCTCAAAGTCAATCTCTTTCAAGCCCTGCTTAATGCAGTAGTCCGAAATGCCTTTAGACTTTAGGCCCTGCACAATCTTACGGCGTCCCCATTTCTTAAGGCCATACTTACCGCGCACATAGGCTTGTGCATAGCGTTCTTCATCCAGCATCTTTTCCTGTCCGAGCCGCACAATAATCTCTTCTACATCGTCCGGTTCGAGTCCATAGGTATACAACTTCGTGCGTACTTCCTGTTGGGTGCGCTCCTGATAGGCACAGTAGGCTGCCGCCTTGATCAGGGCTTCTTTCGGGGTATAGGTTTTCTGTTTTTTCTGTCGTTCCAAATCGTTCGTTTTGCTCCTGTTTAAAACAAGTTTGGGCTTGCAAGAGTTGCGCTATTGCCAACTAAAAACAAGTTAGCAATACCACAATTAAATTACGCAAATCAACCTAATTCCCCCCACCTTTGTGGTTTCAAAAATAGAATTAAGTATGTTTTCAAAAGGAGTCAGGTACATGCTACTGTCTACGCTGTTTTTCTCGCTCATGAACGTGTGCGTGAAAATGGTGCCGCATATACCTGCCATAGAGGTGATCTTGTTCCGTTCGGTGGTGTCGCTGGTGATGAGCTTCGTCGTGCTGCGTGCTAAGCGGGTAAGCGTATGGGGCAGCAACCATGGCCTGCTGATAGCCCGCGGTGCGGCCGGAGCCATGGCACTCATGCTGTTCTTTACCACATTACAAAATATACCGCTAGCCACAGCGGCTACGCTGCAGTATCTGTCGCCCATCTTTACCACGATCATGGGTATTTTCATTGTGAAGGAGAAAGTCAGATCCTGGCAGTGGGTGTTCTTTGCGGTGTCATTTGCAGGGATTCTGGTCATTGAGGGGTTTGATGCCAGTGCTGATTCATTTTATGTGTGGCTGGGCGTGATGAGTGCTGTCTTCTCGGGACTGGCTTATAACTTTATCCGACGCCTCAACACACGGGAGCATCCGCTGGTGATCGTGTTTTACTTTCCGCTGGTGGCGCTTCCAATATCAGGCATCTATTCTATTTTCAACTGGGTGCAGCCCGATGGCTGGGACTGGGGCATTCTGTTGCTGGTGGGTGTACTTACGCAACTGGGGCAATACTACATGACCATGTCGTACCAGGCAGAAGAAATCTCTAAGGTGGCGAATCTTAACTTCATCGGGATTATCTATGCCCTTTCGCTGGGCTTTATCCTGTTCGACGAGCACTTTGAGCTGGCAACTTACATCGGTATGGGGCTGGTGTTGGTAGGGGTGGTGCTAAACGTGCGCTACAAAAACCGGCTGTCACAGCGTGAGATCGAGGCACACGAAACGAAGCTGCCCAAGGTATAGCAGCAGCTGAGGCTTTGCCAGATGTTGCCGCACCTGTTACAAAATGACCAAGGATAGCGTGCATTGGGGTTTTCTAAGGTATAGCCATGCAAAAGCGTATACCTGTAAAGGGTTTGGCGAGCTAAAATTCTGAAAAAGCTAAACACGAGGGGCTGGTTTTGTCGTTAGTTCTTAAATTGTAACGCATAACATTCCAGATAAGAGCCTCCGTACATGCGCCCTGCTTTTCTACTCTTCCTGCTATACCTGTTGCCGGCCATCACCATGGCGGGCACCTTGCGTGGACGCATCACAGACGAGAACAACCAAGGCCTGCCTTTTGCCAGTATTTATATCAAAGAAACGGCCAGTGGAACCGCCTCCAACGACCAGGGCAATTACCAGCTGCAGCTGCCGGCGGGTACCTATACCCTAGAGTTTAAATATGTCGGGTATCGGGCACGCATCGAGACAGTGACCATAGGTGACGGAGCACAGGAACTGAACGTGCAGCTGATGCCGGAGGTGCTCAACCTGAAAGAAGTAGTCGTGAAAGCCGCTGATGAAGACCCGGCCTACGGTATCATGCGCAACGCCATCCGGCTGCGCAAGTACCACCGCGACGAAGTGAACGCCTGGAGCGCCCGAGTGTATATGAAAGGCGTGGCCCGTATGGACAAAGTGCCTGGCAAAGTACTCGGTGTGCGGGTGGTGGATGTGGATACGGGCATCGTATACCTGTCGGAGTCGGTGTCGGAGTTGCATTTCAAGAAACCGAATAAGGTGAACGAGCGCATCATCTCCTCGAAAGTGAGTGGCAAAAAGCAGGGCTTCAGCTTCAATCAGGCTTCGGAGATGAACATCAGCTTCTATGATAATCTGCTCAAAGTACAAGGCCTGAGTGAGCGGGGCTTCGTATCGCCGCTGGCCAACAATGCCCTCTTCTTTTACCGCTTCGAGTACCAGGGCGCCTTTGAAGAAAACGGGCGCACCATCAATAAGATCAAAGTCATTCCAAGGCGCAAAAATGACCCGGTTTTTCAAGGCAACATCTACATCGTAGACGGCACCTGGCGCATCCACAGTACCGACCTCACCCTCACCAAGAATGCCGGAATCGATTTCGTAGACTTCATCCGGGTGCGGCAGGTGTACGCGCCGGTGCAGGATCATGTCTGGATGCCCGTTTCGCAGCGTTTCACCTTCGAGGCTTCAGGGCTTGGGTTCAAGGGCGGTGGATATGCCACGGGTGTGTACTCCAATTACAGGGTGCAGCCTGCCTACAGTCGTCCGCCAACCGTGGTAGAACCGGAGCCGGAAGTGGTGGAAGATGCCGTGGCGGTGGAAGTGAAACCAGCACGACGGCAGCGTGCCCGGGTGATCAAGCCTAAGGAAGTTGCACCTGAGGAACAGCCTGCCATATACGACGAAAAGCTATTTAGCCGGGAGGTACTGGTGGTGGAGAAAGAGGCGAACACCCGTGACTCGGCCTATTGGGCTGAAATCAGACCGGTGCCGCTCACCGAGGAAGAACAAACGGATTACCAACGCAAAGACAGTCTGGAGGTCATCCGTGAGTCGCGGGTATACAAAGACTCGCTGGACCGTATCCGGAATAAACCCACCTTTGGCAACTTTTTCATGCGCGGCTATACCTACAGCAACACCTACGAGCGCCGCTATTTCCGCATAGACCCCTTGCTGAGTCTGACAGGTGGATCGAGCGTGCTGCAATACAACACCGTGGAGGGCACTGTGCTGAATGTGGGCATGGAGTATCGGCAAAGTTTTGAAGACCGTCGCCACTACGAAATAGAACCCACCATCCGCTACGGACTGGCAAACGAGAAGCTCAACGCCAAACTGCGCCTGAACTATACCTACGACCCCATCAAGCGGAGTTCGATTTCGGTGGAGGGCGGTCGCTTTGTGGATCAGATCAACTCTACCAACCCGATCTCGCCTTTCGCCAACACGATCTATACCTTGCTGCTGCAGCGCAACTACCTAAAGCTCTACCAGCGCGACTATGCCCGGGTGAATTACCGCTCTGAGATATTCAATGGCGTCACGATACTCACATCACTGGACTACAGCCACCGGATGCCGATGGAGAACTCCACTGACTATACCTTCCGGGAAAGCAGTAGCGGAGGATTTACCTCCAATGTGCCAGAGAACGCTGAGCTGGCCGATGCCTCTTTCGATCCGCACCAAGCACTGACGGCGGCCTTTACCGTAGCCTTCCGGCCGGGCATGAACTACATTTCCCGACCCGACCGCAAGATCAACATCGGTTCGCGCTGGCCTACCTTTTCGCTGGGCTATCGAGGAGGCATCAGGGCGCTCGGAGGTGATGTGAAGTATACGACTGTGGCGCTGCGCATCTCCGACGACTTCAGTTTGGGCTTGCTGGGCAGCAGTGAGTACAGCTTTACGGCCGGTACTTTCTGGGGCAAGGAGAACATGCGGTTGATGGACTACCGCCACTTCAATGGCAACCGTACCATTTTCGCGGGGGTGTACACCGGCTTCCAACTCCTCGACTACTATAGATATAGCACCAACAGCCGTTACCTGGAGGGACATTATGAGCATCACTTCAATGGTTTCCTGTTCAACAAAATACCGCTGTTCCGTCGCCTGAAATGGCAGGAGGTGGTGAGCCTGCACTACCTGAACACACGCAAGTCAGAAAACTATCTGGAGCTGGGCTTAGGTATAGAGCACATCTTCAAAGTGCTGCGCGTTGATTTTTTCACCTCGTTTCAGGAGAGGCAAAAAGTGCATACAGGCGTGAGAGTAGGATTCGGGTTTTAAGCTGAAGGGCTAAGACAACATAATGCCAGCGAAGGGGCAGGAAGGCTGTATTACAACCAAATAGACAGGTTGGACGTTAGAAATCAGAGAAGACTAATATTTTGAAACGACCATGAAAAACCTGAAAAATATATTTAAAACCGGACTTACCGCTGCCTTTATGGCTACCATCACGGTGGCTTGCGGCGACAGACCGGCCTCGAACCCGACGGATGATACCAGTACATCAGAAGCCATTTCCGGAAAGAGTGAATCAACCCGTAATTTGATTCGTCCACGACCGGCTCCTGTAGGAGACACTGCCGAAACAGGTGAGCAGGCCGATCGCTTCGGTAACCTGCCATCTAATGTAGACACGGCTGCCCGCCGACAAGTGGAGCAGGATATTCTAAGACAGGCAGAAGAGAATCCTAACCAGCGCCCTGAAATCAGGACGCCACCTAATCGACGCATCGACGGGACTAACCAGTAACCGGATACTTTATCAACAGAAAGAGGCCATATCTGTACGCATAGCAGGTATGGCCTCTCTGTTTTCTGGCAGGTAAGCGTTACTTCACCACCGCCGTAGTGCCCACTGGCGGAATGACCATGCCTGCCCCGGTCTTCTTGCGCCCTTTCAGGTTGATGTTGTAGATAATCACCGAAATAAAGATCAGTATATAAGCCGCTACCTTAACCGCTGTAGTCTCTTCGTTGAAGTAAAGGAAAGCCACCACGAAGTTGAGGATCGGGTTGATGTACATCAGGATGCCAATCGTTCCCGACGTGAGCTCTTTAAGTGCATAGAGGTTCAGGAACAGCGGCAATACCGTGAAAAGGGCACTCAGTATACCTGTCATCAGAAAGAAATGCCCGTCTAGTGCTACTTCAGAGCTTCCTTTGAGCTGCCCGTAAAACGGTGCTATAAACACAAAAGAGAGCAAAAGTTGCAGCGTGAGCAGCACGATCTTGTCGTATACCTTGAGGATGCGCTGCGTGATCAGGTAGAAAGCATAGCTCAGCGCAATCAGCAGACTAAAAAGCAGGCTGGTCAGTTCGCCGGTGCCGATCAGCACACAGCTCAGAGCACTGAGCCCGATAGCCACCCACTGGTTAGCACGCAACTCTTCTTTAAGCAGCGCAAAACCCAGCACCGCCGTCAGTATCGGGCAAAGCAGATAGGAGAAAGAGCCGGTCTGGATGTTGATGTGGTTGATAACATAAATGAATGCCAGCCAGTTGATGGTCAGCAGTGAACCACCCAGAAAGGTGAAGAGCAGAAATTTGCGGGCCTCCCGTGGTTTCGATGCCTTTACCAGTGATAGTGTCTGCATCAGGTTCTTGCGCCTGAAAAATACCGTGATCAGCAACAGCAGGACGACCGACAAAGCCACCCGGAAGAACAGGATCTGTCCGCTAGGATAGTCAGCCAGGGCCTTGAGCGGGAAAGGTATAAAGCCCCAGATCACAAAGGCTGCTATACCTGCCGCATAGTATGGTTTGGTGTTCGTTGTTTCCATTGTAAAATATTGTTGAAGTTAAGCCATTCGGTATAGCTAGCAGCAGTGTGTGGAGCTGCATTGTCCGGCTACCTGTGGATGCTTCTATTCTTTCATTATTTGATCTTCGTCCATTTCCTTCAAACAGGAGAACCGCCTTTCTGAGAAATGAAAAGAGCGCAAAGGTATCGTTTTGATTTTGAAAATGCTGCTATATAGTTTCTTGTAATCATGTTTTAACATTAATTGCCTGGCGCTTTAATTCTTCGCCGCTCCTCACATCCCTTCATCCGAAATAGTATCTTTGAGCCTGATAACTGATTTGTTTATGCTCACCTTTCATCAGCTTCAAGCCATTACTGGAGGCACTGTTGTACAGTCGCTGCAGGACAGCCCCGTGGTGCACCTGCTCACCGACAGCCGTAAGCTCTCGCAGCCGGCAGGTACGCTGTTTTTTGCCATCAAGGGGCGCCACAACGACGGGCATGTATACCTGAGTCAGCTGTACAAGCTGGGCGTGCGGCAGTTTGTAGTAGAGGAAATGGCAGGACTGACGCAGCTATACCCGGAAGCCAGCATCCTGCAGGTGCAAAGCAGTTTGGAGGCTTTGCAGGCGGTGGTGGCCTGGCACCGGGCGCAGTTTCGTATACCTGTGCTGGGCATCACAGGCAGCAACGGTAAGACCATCATAAAAGAGTGGCTGGCGCAACTGCTGAGTCCGGAAGAGCTGGTGGTGAAGAGTCCGCGCAGTTACAACTCCCAGATTGGTGTGCCGCTTTCGGTTTGGCAAATCGACACCAACCATACCTTCGGTATTTTTGAGGCGGGTATATCGAAACCAGGCGAGATGCAGAAGCTGCAAAATATCATACAGCCTACACTCGGCCTGTTTACCAATATCGGCAGTGCCCACGATGAAGGCTTTGCTGATCGACAGGAGAAGGTGGGAGAGAAGCTTCAGCTATTCAAGCAAGTGGAGCTGCTCTTTTACTGTCGCGATCATGAGCTGGTGCATGAAGCGGTGCTGGCGAATGCTATACCTGCTTTCACCTGGTCCCGCAAGCAGCAGGCAGATGTGCAGATCAGCAGCAGTACGATTTCGGGCCATAAAACGATCGTAAGCTATACCTGGCAGCTCGAGCAGCACAGCCTGGCTATACCTTTCACAGACGATGCCTCCGTGGAGAATGCCCTGCACTGCTTAGCGGTGTTGCTGCACCGGGGCATGTCGCTCACCGACATACAGGACCGCATGGACCGGCTGCAGCCCGTAGCTATGCGCCTCGAAATGAAAGAAGCCATCAACGGCTGCTACCTCATCGACGATACTTACAACAATGACCTCGCCGGCTTATCCATCGCGCTTGATCTGTTGGCTAGTCAGCCGAGGCGTGGCCGGCGCACCCTGATTCTCTCTGATCTGCTGGAGTCAGGTATGGCCGAGGAGAAACTTTACAGCGAAGTAGCAGCCCTGACCAAAGCCCATCAGGTAGAGCGCCTGATAGGAATCGGCCCGACCATACAAGCGCATGGCGCAAAGTTTGGAGGCGATACGGCCTTTTACGCCAGCACTGCCGAATTTTTGCAGCGGTTCAGTTCCGAGCAGTTTCGCAGCGAGTTAATACTGGTCAAAGGTGCCCGGGTGTTTGGTTTCGAAAAGATCGTGCAGGCCTTTCAGCAGAAAGTGCACGGCACGGTGCTGGAGGTCAACCTGGATGCGCTGGTGCACAACCTCAATTACTACCGTTCCAAGCTGGCGTCTGGTACCAAGCTGATGGTCATGGTCAAAGCCTTTGCCTACGGTAGCGGCAGCTTTGAGGTGGCCAACCTGCTCCAGTTTCACCGGGTCGATTACCTGGCGGTGGCCTACGTGGACGAAGGGGTGAGCCTGCGGGAGCATGGCATCACGCTGCCCATCATGGTCATGAACCCATCGCCGGACAGCCTCGCCAAACTGCACCAGTACAGCTTAGAGCCCGAGATCTACTCCCTGGAGCTGCTCCGCGATTTTCTGGCAACAGCCCAGCCCGACATCCGCTACAAAATTCACCTGAAGCTCGACACCGGCATGCACCGCCTGGGTTTTACGGAAGAAGATTTTGACGAACTGTTCTCTTTGCTGGAGCAATATCCGCAGGTGCGGGTGGTGAGCACCTTCAGCCATCTGGCCGGGGCTGACGAAGCCCTTCACGATGATTTTTCGCGGATGCAGCTACATAACTTTATGACTTTGGCTGCAGAGGTAGAAGCCCGCCTTGGCTATACCGTGCTCAAGCACATTCTCAACTCGGCGGGCATCGTGCGTTTTCCAGAGCATCAGCTGGATATGGTACGCTTAGGTATAGGCGTGTATGGGGTCGAGTCCACCGGTTCCGAGCAGGAGGCGCTGCAGCCTGTCAGCACACTCAAAACGACTATCTCCCAGATCAAGCAGATCCGTGCAGGAGAAACTGTGGGTTACAGCCGCAAAGGTATAGCCGACACCGATAAGACCATCGCCACCATCGCCATCGGTTACGCCGACGGCTACGACCGTCGCTTCAGCAACGGTGCCGGCGAGGTGCTGCTCCATGGCAGGAGGGCACCTATCATCGGCAACGTATGCATGGACATGTGCATGGTCGACGTGACCGGTATACCTGCCAAAGTAGGCGATGAAGTGACAGTATTCGGCTCGCAACTCACGCTGGTCGAGCTGGCGCAGCGCATCGGCACCATCCCTTACGAGCTGCTCACCAACGTCAGTACCCGCGTCAAGCGCATTTTCTTTTCGGAGTAGATTTAGGAATTTGGGGATTTTCAGATGATGAGAAATGTGAGAAAGTGAAGGCTGCTTTGCCAGGTTGTACAAGCTGTAATTCTCTGTTTACTACATGAGCGCATTAAACAATTAGCAAATCGGTCTATCTCCAGATCTTCAAATCACCTCATATCCAAATCATCAGTCTTATTCTTTTGCAATACCGGGGAACAGCTTGTATCTTGCAGTTGTTTATAACGAGTCTAAATAAAAGAAGAGAAATCGTGCGTAATAGGACAGAAGAAACACAGGCCCAGAAGAGTGTGCGCGATCTGAAGATCGGGGAGAGCGGAGAGATATGCTGTTTGAATGACCCTGAGATGGCACTCAAGCTGCTGGAGATGGGTTGCATACCTGGTACCGCTGTAAAACTGAACAGCAAGGCCCCCTTTGGTGATCCTGTCACGATCATTGTGAATGATTATACACTTTCTTTGCGTTTAGACGAAGCTGAAACCATTCTGCTGAAGTAGATTTATTACCACATGGCTGTTACCATAGAGGCGGAAGCGCCAGAAGCCAAAAAAGCAACGCTCCATCAGCCGGTGGCTAAAATTGCTTTGATTGGCAACCCGAATTCGGGTAAAACTTCACTATTCAACCAACTCACAGGCCTTAACCAGAAGGTGGGCAATTTCCCGGGCGTTACTGTCGATAAGAAGACGGGCATCAGCCACATCACTCCCAACCTGAAGGCGCAGATCATTGACCTGCCCGGCACCTACAGCCTGTATCCGAAGTCGCTGGACGAGCGCGTGATCATCGACCTGCTCTACGATCCGGCCTCCAAGCACTACCCAGACCTTGTTATTGTAACGGCTGACGCCTCTAACCTGAAGCGCAACCTGCTGCTGTTTACCCAGCTGGTAGACCTGCGCATACCTGCCGTACTGGCCCTCAATATGATGGACGTGGCAGAGACAGAGGGTGTGAAGATCGATGTTGATGCGCTGCAACGCGAACTGGGTGTGCCGGTTATTCCACTCAATGCCCGCAAAGGCATCGGTATAGCCGCACTCAAGATTGTGATGTCGCAGCAGCTGACCCCTGCCAAAGCTACTTTCTTTGAAATTCCGGAGGAGCTGAAGGAGGTGGTTAGCCAGATCAAAGCGCGTTTCGACCTGCGAAACGATTACCTGGCGCTGCACTATGCACATCAGTATAAAAACCTGCGCTTCCTGTCTGAGCAAGATAGAGTTTGGATAGCGCAACTACTGGAGTCGGCCGACTTTAAGTCGAACTCGGTGCAGGCCAGCGAAACGATAGCCCGCTACGTGCGCATTAACGAGCTCCTGCTCGATGTAGTGCGCATAGAGAAGGCCAAAGAAGAGGAGAAGTTCAGCAACAAGATCGACCAGGTGCTGACGCACCGCGTGTTCGGCTACCTGATCTTCCTGGCGCTGCTGTTCCTGGTGTTTCAGGCGGTGTTTGCCTGGGCCAGTTACCCGATGGACCTGATCGACGAAGGTATAGCCGGACTCAATACACTTATCCAGGAGAACTTCAGCGGACCGCTGATCAACCTGCTCACAGAGGGCGTAATCGCCGGTTTGGGTGGTGTGCTGATCTTTATACCTCAGATCGCGATACTGTTTGCTTTCATTGCCATTTTAGAGGAAACCGGCTATATGGCCCGCGTGACTTTTATGATGGACAAGATCATGCGCAAATTCGGCCTGAACGGTAAAAGTGTGGTGCCGCTTATATCGGGCGTGGCCTGTGCAGTGCCTGCTGTTATGTCGGCGCGTACCATCGAAAACTGGAAAGACCGCATGATCACGATCTTCGTGACACCGCTCATGAGCTGCTCGGCCCGCATACCGGTATACACGGTGCTGATTGCCTTGGTGGTGCCGGAGGTATATTACTTCGGCTTCCTGAACCTGCAGGGCATTGTGCTCATGGGGCTATACCTGTTGGGCTTCCTTTCTGCCATCTTCTCAGCGCTTTTATTAAAGGTGTTGCTGAAGGCCCGCGAGCGCAGCTACTTCATCATGGAGTTTCCGGTGTATAAAATGCCGCGCTGGAAAAACGTGGGGCTTACCATTTTCGAAAAGTCCAAGACGTTTGTGCTGGAGGCAGGTAAGATCATCGTGGCAGTTTCTATTATCCTATGGGTGCTGGCCTCTTACGGTCCCGGCGATAGCTTTGAGCGTGCCGAAGAGCGTGCCACGGTAGAGGCAGAGGCAAAAGGCTTGAGCGAAGAGCAAACCGATAATCTGGTGTCGTCTTACCAACTAGAGTCGAGCTATGCCGGCAAGTTCGGACAGGCGATTGAGCCGGCCATCCGTCCGCTGGGTTACGACTGGAAGATAGGTATAGCACTGCTTACCTCCTTTGCCGCACGTGAGGTGTTTGTGGGCACGATCTCCACTATCTATAGCATAGGCGAGGAAGAGAATGTGAGCACGATCAAAGACAAGCTGATGTCAGAGAAAGATGCCGATGGCAATCCGTTTTTCACGCCGGCCCGTGCCTTCTCGCTTCTGATTTTTTACGCCTTTGCCATGCAGTGCATCAGCACCCTGGCCATTGTACGTCGCGAGACTAAAAGCTGGATGTGGCCGCTGGCGCAGCTGGTGTATATGACAGGTCTGGCGTATGTATCCGCCTTCGCTGTTTTTCAACTGATGAGCTAAGCGCCATATAAAATCATTTGATCAGCCCGCTCCCCAAAGGAGCGGGCTTTTTTGTGCCCTCAAATTAAGAGCAGGCACTATATGTTGGAAGTTGTAGGAGTAGTTAAGTACTGTTTTGCGATAACCTAAGATCTTGATTATATACAGCTTATGTTTTATAAATTTAATTTTTCTACTATAATATTGAATAAATTTATCCTTTCTGACACTTTATCGTATAAAGAGGAGCTTTTACCGTTTTGCTCGAAATCTGCTGATGCAAGAAGTACCTAAAGTGCCCTGTAAGGATGATCAGGATGAGTGTTTGAGATCAAAAAACGCATTAAATATTTGTGAAAGCCGAAAACATTCTTTATAATTGAATATCTCTCACCTTAAACAAATAAAACAATGAAAAGACCTCTACTACTCTCAGAGTCATTTTTACCCCACTGCCGCTTACCTATTTCAACCAAACTAGCGGCCTCCTAAACAATTTTTGAAGTAGCATAGCCTGCTGTTAAGGCTATTAGCCTGTTATGTTCAGACTTTACTGTCTGCTCTAACGATAGCTGTGTCCTTATTTTGATAAATAATTTAACCTGCTCCAGTTTTCCCGGTGTCTGATACAGTGATCTGTAGAGGATGATTATCTGATTTGGTTTATGTAACTGTTTCCTTAAATGTGCTGGTGTCAGCACTATAGGTAACCTGAGTCGCAGAAATCCTTGTTAATGGTAGCATCTTCAGTATCAAATGTCAGGAGCGAAGGAATTGATAGAAGAAGGAGGTGATCAAAAGACAGAGCAAGCCTGTGCTCAATTTTCAATATAGAACATACAGACTGTGGCTGCTAGCCAGCATAGTGAAAATAACACCTTAACTATTTTGAATTAATTCTTACCTAAACAAACAGCGCAATGAAAAAAATTTTAATGCTATGCCTGCTGCTTGTGTCGGCCTTGATCCACGAGGCCATGGCTCAAGTCAGGGCGATCACCGGTACGGTGACAGACGCTACTACCAATCAGCCGCTGCCAGGAGTTACAGTCCTGGTGAAGGGCACTACGGTGGGTACTGCCACAGGGGCAGATGGTACCTATACTGTGAATGTGCCAGAAGGCAGCAACACACTTGTGTTCCGCTTTGTAGGCTATCAGACTATTGAGCGGCCAATCGGCAGCGCAACTACCGTGAACGTATCCCTGGGAGCCGATACCCGTCAGCTGGGTGAGGTTGTGGTAACAGCCCTCGGTATCGAGCGTACCCGAAACGAACTTCCTTATGCAGCGCAATCTGTAGGAGGTGAGGAAGTTGCCCAAACTCGTCAGCAGAACTTTACCAATGCACTTTCTGGTCGTGTGGCTGGTGTGCAGGTGACTCAGAACAACAACCTGGGTGGTTCTACTAACGTGATCATCCGCGGTAACAAGTCTATCGGCGGTGCTAACCAGGCACTCTTCGTAGTAGACGGTGTTCCGCTAGACAACTCTACCAACAACACTGCTAACCAGGTTAGAGGAGCTGGTGGTTACGACTACGGTAACGCCGCAGCCGACATCAACCCGGACGACATCGAGTCGATGACGATCCTGAGAGGTGCCGCTGCAACTGCACTTTACGGTTCGCGTGCTGCCAACGGTGTTGTGATGATCACTACCAAAAGAGGTTCTAAAAGACAAGGTATCGGTGTGACGATCAACTCGGGTGCCAACTGGGGCTTCCTGGATAAGAGCACTTATACCCGCTTCCAGAAGGAGTATGGCAGAGGTTATCCGGGAGCTGTTTATAGTGATGAGTACCCTGGTTTCTACGCCAATGACGTTGATGGTGACGGAACTCCTGAGAGAGTGGTTGTATTGAACGAAGACGGTTCTGCCGGTCCTCGCTTCGATCCGAACCTGCTTGTTTGGAACTGGGATTCTTTTGACCGCACATCTCCAAACTTTGGTCGTCCTACACCTTGGGTGGCTGGCGCAAACGACCCGACTACTTTCTTTGAAACTACTTATGGCACATCGCACAGCATCGCAATTGATGGCACCAGCGACAAAGGTTTCTTTAAAGTAAACTATGGCCGCAACAGCAATGATGGTATGCTGCCAAACTCAAACGTGACGAAAAACTTCATCAGTTTCTCAACATCATACGACCTTGTTGACAGGCTAACAGCCACTACCTCTATTAACTTTACTGAGACTGATGGTATTGGCCGTTATGGTACTGGTTACAGTGGCCTGAACCCGAACCAAGGCTTCAGACAGTGGTGGGGAACTGACGTAGACCTGAAAGAGCAGGAGCGTGCTTACTTGGACACACGTGAAAACGTAACCTGGAACCCAAGAGCCTGGAACGATCCTCGTCCAATGTTCTTCGACAACCCATACTGGACTCGTTACGAAAACTTCAACTCAGACAACAGACGCCGTGCTTTGGGTTATGTTCGTTTGGATTACAAACTGACTGACTGGTTGAGCATCATGGGCCGTGCTTCATTGGATACTTATGACGAAATCCGTGAAGAGCGCTATGCAGTAGGTTCTGTAGGTGTATCAAGCTATACCAGACACAATGGTCGTTTCAGCGAAGCTAACTACGACCTGATGGCGAACATTGACAGAGACTTCACTGAAGACTTAAACTTTAAAGCCACGATCGGTACAAACATCCGCGATACGAAGAGATCATTTATCCGCTCTACCACAAACGGTGGTCTGGTGGTGCCACGTCTGTACTCGCTTTCCAACTCACGCAATCCGCTTGGCCCTCCAGTTGAGCAAGACACCCGTCTGCGTGTGAACGGTTACTTTGCTAGTGCCACATTGGGCTACAGAGACCTGGCATTCATTGACGTTGCTTCACGTGTTGACCAGTCTTCTTCACTTCCGCCTGCCAACAGAGACTATTTCTATCCATCAATCTCTGGTAGCTTTGTGTTCTCTGAACTTATGGAGCCTAACTTCTGGTTTACTTACGGTAAGATCAGAGCCAACTATGCTGAGGTAGGTAACATGGCAGAGCCACTGAGTGTGTTTGATGTGTATAACTTGATAGCACCATTTGGCTCTACTTCGCTGGCATCTGTTAACAGTACCAGAAACAACCCTGACCTGAAGCCAGAGCGTACGAAAAGCTGGGAAGTTGGTGCGGAATTCACCTTCATGGATGCCCGTGCTGGTTTTGACGTAACGTATTACAACGCAAGCTCTGTAGACCAGATCCTAAACGTGCCGCTCTCAAGAGCTACTGGTTATAACGCCCAGTGGATTAACGCCGGTGAGGTGGTAAACAAAGGCTTTGAGGTGTCTGCTTTCGGCTCTCCGATCAAAACAGATGACTTCTCCTGGACTATCAACGCAAACTGGACCAGAAACAGAAGTATGGTAGAGGACCTCGGTCCAATCCAGAACTACCAGATTGCAACCTTCCAGGGTGGTGTATCGCTTAACGCAGCTGAAGGTGAGCCATTCGGTATCATCAGAGGTGCTGGTTTTGTGTACAACGACCAGGGACAGCGTGTAGTAGGTGCCAACGGTTTGTATCTGTCTAACAGAAACGCCAACACCAACATCGGTGACATCAACCCTGACTGGGTAGGTGGTGTGACTAACACATTCCGCTACAAGGGCGTGTCTCTGGGCTTCCTGATTGATGTGAAGCAAGGTGGCAGCGTATTCTCACTTGACCAGGCTTATGGTCAGTACACTGGTATTCCGGATAACACTTCGTTCACTAACGACCTGGGCAACCCGGTTCGTAACCCAATTGTTCGTAACGCCGATGGTAGCTATGCTGAAAACAGCGGTGGTATGATTCTGCCAGGTGTGAAAGAAGACGGTACGCCTAACGACACACGTGTAGAAGTATTCTATGCCATGGGTTACAACAACCCGCCAGAAATGCACGTGTACGATGCCAGCTATGTGAAACTGAGAGAGGCTACTTTGGGCTTCGCTCTGCCAGAGTCCCTTGTGTCCAGATTCAAGGTGTTCCAGGGTATAGACCTGTCCATCTATGGTCGTAACCTGTACATCTTCCATAAGAACACGCCATACTCTGATCCGGAAGAAGGTCTTAGTGCTGGTACTCAGTCACTTGGATATCAGAGTGGTGCCTATCCTACTATGCGTAATGTAGGCTTTAACGTAAGAGCAAGATTTTAATAATGAATAATATGAAAAAGATATTTGCATTCCTTATGCTCGCCCTGGTGTTCGTCGGCTGTACGGATGAATGGGAAGAGGATTTGAGAGACCCGAAAAACCCTACTGCGGTACCTGCACCGATGCTTTTTTCTAATGCGCAGCGTAACCTGGTAGACCAAATGGTAACTCCTAACGTAAACTCCGGCATCTTCAGGCTGATATCACAGCACTGGGCTAACACGACATATCCAGAGGAAAGCCGGTATGACTTAGTAAGCCGTAACATTCCTCAGAACTTCTGGTTCACATTGTACCGTGATGTGCTGATGGACTTCAGAGAGGCTTCTATCGTGATCAATGAAGATCAGGCGCTGAATGCTGCTGTGAAGGCTAATCAACTGGCTATAATCGAGGTAATGGAAGTGTATACCTGGTCTGTGCTGGTAAATACGTTCGGTGACATTCCTTATTCTGAGGCATTGAACCGCGACATTATCTACCCAAGCTATGACGATGATGCCGCTATCTACGAAGACCTGTTTGCCAGACTGGATGCTGCCATTGCAACACTGAATCAGAATTCAGGTGCTGCCAGCTTTGGTGGCGCTGACCTGATCTACGGTGGCAACGTAGCCCGTTGGATCATGTATGCCAACTCGCTTAAGCTGAAGTTAGGTATGACGGTGGCCGATGTGAATCCGAGCCGTGCCCAGCAAGCTGCCAGCGAAGCTGCTCCAAATGTATTCAAGTCTACTGCTGATCAGGCTGTTTTCAGATACACAGCTACTACACCAAACGTAAACCCTGTGTGGACAAACCTGGTGCAGAGCGGTCGTAATGACTTTGTGCCTTCTGCTACACTGATCAACAGAATGAATGAGCTGAATGACCCACGTCGTGCCGCTTACTTCACACAGCTTAATGGCGCCTATGTAGGAGGTATCTATGGTAACAACAACACCTATGCTAACTTCTCGAAAGTAAATCCTACTATTACAGCTCCTGACCGTCCTGCTATCGTGCTGGGTTATGACGAAGTAGAGTTTTACTTAGCTGAGGCTGCTGCCCGTGGATTTATTTCAGCTGTTCCTGCAGACCATTTCAGAAGAGCTATCACAGCCTCTATGGAGATTTGGGGAATAACTGACGCAGCTGCCTTAACAAGTTATTTCGCTCAGCCTGATGTAGCTGCCGGCTTAGCCGCACTTGCTGCTCCTGGTAGTGGTGGAACACTTACAGATGCCCAGCGCAGAGCGCTTGGCGTACAGAAATGGATTGCCCTTTATGAGCGTCCGTTCCATGCCTGGACAGAGTTCCGCAGATTGGACTATCCACAACTGCAGGCGCCAGATCCACAGTACAGACCAGCTTACAACGTAGTGCCGGTGCGTTATCCTTATCCGCCGACCGAGCGTACGCTGAACCCAGATGCTGTAAATGCTGCTGCAACTGCGATCGGTGGTGATGAAGCCACAACCCGTATCTTCTGGGATGTGAGACCAGCTGGACAATAAAAAGTATTATAATCTTGAAGAAGTTTAATTAACTAGGTAGTAGTCTTCTTCATTTGAAAAAGGCCTTCGGTTTCCGGGGGCCTTTTCTGTTTTTATTTTAATTCATGTTTGCACACAATTTTATGATGGAATTTGTAAATTGCTTTTGACCCTTCTACTCACCAAAACAAACTTCCATGCACAGGTTTGCAATCTCGCTGACACTGCTTCTGATAATTTGCCTGCTTAGTTCCGGCTCCGCCATAGGCCAGGAAAGGCAATATGAACTTTCCGGTACAGTAACCAGCCAATCGGGAGAGACACTGCCAGGAGCTCATATTTTGATTAGCCCTGGAAACAGAACGGTTAGTGCAGATGATAAAGGGCGGTTCAGCATTAGCCTGCCAGCAGGTGAATATACATTGCAGTACCAATACCTGGGTATGGAGCAGGGGGTACAGCAGGTGGACTTAAGGCGCAATACGAGCCTGCGCTTGCAGATGAAGGTGAAGGCAACCGGGCTGCGGCAGGTGGAGATCATTGCCAGACCTTCGACGGATGTAAACTCGACCAATATGGGCAGTACGTACATGGATGTGAAGCTGCTCACTAAAATGCCCGCGCTGCTGGGCGAAGTGGATGTGATTCGCTCCGTTTCCAGCTTGCCCGGTGTAGTAAATGCAGGTGAAGGGACAGGTGGCTTTTATGTGCGCGGCGGCAGTGCCGACCAAAACCTGGTGCTGCTCGACGATGTGCCGGTGTTCAACTCTGCTCACCTGTTCGGCTTCTTTTCGGTCTATAACCCCGATGTACTCAAGAGCTATACCTTGCACCGAAGCGGCATCTCCGCCAAATACGGCGGACGCATCTCGTCTATACTTGATGTCAAGCTGGAAGATGGAAACACGGAGCGCATGCGCTTTAAAGCAGGTATATCCCCTGTGTCTGCCAAGTTCAGCATGGAAGGACCTGTTACTCAAAAGCTCTCTATCGTGATAGCTGGCCGAGCTGCTTACCCGACCTATCTGCTCAAGATGTTCAACAGCGACAACATCAAAAACAGCTCTGCCGACTTTTACGATGTGAATGTAAAGGCAAAGTACAGAGTAAACGAGAATAACAGCCTGACCCTCTCCACTTACTACAGCGCCGATAACTTTAAATTTCCTTATGATACTACTTACAACTGGACCAACGCATTGGGAAGCCTGAAGTGGGACCATCAGTTTAGCTCCAACCTGAGCAGCACTGTCTCGCTAGCCAAAAGTGTGTATGACAACAATGTAGAAGGTATAGCCATAGGCGAAGAGTTTAATCTGAACTCAGGTATAGACTTTGAGCAGGCGAAGGTCGATTTCTGGTATACCGGAGTTGCTAACAATACAATGGAGTTTGGAGGCGGTGTATCCAACTACACCATAGAGCCAGGAAAGCTGGAGCCCTATGGTACTTCCAGCCTAAACCCCAGAATCCTGCAGCGAGACAATGGCGTGGAGTACCATGCTTACGTGAACGATGAAATACGGCTCAGTCCTAAGCTGTCGGTTTCGCTGGGTGTTAGGTATTCAAACTTCTCTAAAATAGGACCTACTGATGTATACCTGTACGAAAACGGAAGACCCCGAAGCGAAACCTCCATCACAGATACACTGGTGTATGAAGATGGGAAAAAGGTACAGACCTATCAGGGCTTTGAGCCACGGGCCGCCATTAAGTATTCTCTGAACGACCACAGCTCCATAAAAGCCAGTTATAGCCGGAGCAGGCAATACATACAGCTGGTTTCCAATACAGCGGCTATCACGCCAGTAGATGTGTGGAAGCTCTCGAACAGGTACCTCAGACCGCAGATAGCCGACCAGTGGTCGGTAGGGTATTTCCGGGTGGAGCAGGACAATTCCTATGAGTTTAGCTGGGAGGTATACTACAAATTGCTTCATAACCAGTTGGATTACAAAGACGGAGCCGTGCTTGTACTAAACCCTGTGCTGGAGGCAGACCTGCTGCATGGAGATGGGGTAGCCTATGGCTCTGAGTGGATGATCAAGAAAAATAAGGGCCGCCTGAATGGTTGGCTTAGCCTGACTTATTCCAGAGTGCTCAGGAAAATTGCCAGCGATACACCCCAGGAGACGATCAATGACGGCGACTGGTATCCGGCCGATTACGACAGGCCCCTCAACCTGAACCTGTTTGCTAACTACCAGCTATGGCCGCAGTGGACGTTCTCGTCTAACTTCACCTATACCTCCGGGAGACCCATGGCTTCGTCCGATTCCTGGTACAGATACTACGGGCAGATATTTGCCAACTACACAGGCCGCAATCAGGCCAGGATGCCAGATTACCACCGCCTGGATGTAGCGCTCAATTATGATTTCAATCAGGGTAAGAAAGTAGAGTATACCGGCAGTATTTCTGTATACAATCTTTATAGTCGGCGAAACGCTTACTCCGCCTTTTTCAGACATTATTACGGCAGCCCTGTGCAAGGGTATAAACTGGCTGTTATCGGAGTTCCTATACCTTCCATCAACCTGAATGTTAAGTTTTAGGAGCGTATGCTGAAACGGATAATCCCTTTGTTGCTCCTGCTGGCTGTTGGCTGCATCGACCCGATCAACATGGGAAAGATGAAGCAGCAGAAGCACCTGGCGGTAGAAGGCAGCTTTACTAACATACCGGAGCTGAACTACGTGCGACTGAGCTATGCCCAGCCTTATGACTACCCCTACAACGAGTTTGTAACCGATGCAGAGGTGTACGTGACAAGCAGCGAGGGTGAGCGTTACAATTTCGTGTACGGAGGCGATGGCGGTGACTTCTACTTTAACACTGCGGGCAACTATTATCCTGAGTTTCCGATGGAGGCGGCTGCGGTAGTAGGGCATACCTATACGCTGCATGTGGTGGCAAATGGCAGAACCTACCAGTCTACTCCTGCAACTGTAAAAGCTCCCCTTCCCATAGACTCCATACATTTTGAGGTGGATGAACAGGTTTTTTCCTTCAAGGGTTACCAGGAGCGGAAGAAGTGGCCTGGTTATAAGGTATTAGTAGACTATCATGATCCGGGTGAAGACGCGAATTTCCTTCGGTGGACATTTTTCAGCCGCTTCGAAGTCAATACCCAGCCTGAAGAATACAGAACCCCCTCAGGTGCACATGTACCTAAGGAATGTTGTGCCCGCTGCTTCCTGGAAGAAAAACTCGATAGATTCAAGGTGGTGAACGACCGGCTGGTGAACGGGCGTCGGGTAATTAACCAAGAAGTGCTCTTTTTACCTTTTGAAAGGTACTTGGGCATTAAGCATAAACTGAAAGTATATCAGTACTCTGTTACACAGGATGCCTACAACTTTTTCCATATCATGGAGCAGCAAAAGGAGGCGAAAGGTACTATTTTCGATCCGCCTCCGGCGAAGGTAAAGGGGAATATGTTTAATGTAGAAAACGCGGAGGAGCAGGTGATCGGCTTTTTCGATGTTTCTGGAGTTAGTATGAAGGAGGTAACCATATTGCGGTCAGATATAGATTATCCTGTTATACCTTTTAGATGGTGGGACGACTGTTTAACCCTTCCCGGGGCAACCAGGGAACAACCTGAGGGCTGGTAAGTATGAATTCAAATAAAGTCTTCGAGAGTAGAATGAAGTATTGGTATCTGATTGTACTTGCACTGCTAACAGCGTGCATTGATCCCATTGATTTCAGGCACGATGATCAGCAGGAGCACCTGGTGGTAGAAAGCAGCTTTACGAACATGGCGGGCATCAATTATGTGCGGCTTACTTATGCGCTACCTTACAATTACCCATACAATAAATTTGAGGAGAAAGCTTCGGTAGTAATTACAAGCCAGGAAGGCGAGCAGTTTTACTTCAGCTATGACCAGGCCGGTTATTACTATCCGATAGATGTTGAGACCACCTTCGGTATATCTGGCCATACCTATACCTTGCAAATAAATGTAGGAGATAAGTCTTACCGGTCAGAGGCGATTACATTGAAGGAGCCTGTACCAATAAGCCAGGTGCATTTTGCCATAAACGAGCGGAGTTTTGCCTTGCAGGGAGACAGGGAAAGAAAAAGACACATGGGCTACCAGGTACTAATGGACTTTCAGGACCCGGTTCAGGTGCGAAATTACTACCGCTGGTCTTTTGCCCGGCAGTATGAGATTCTCACCCAACCCTGGGACTTCCTGAACGACATGGGCGACCCAGCGCCAAAAGACTGCTGCGCCCGCTGCTGGATTCAGGAGAAAGAGGAGACCTTTACCGTGTCGGACGACCGCCTGACCAATGGACAGCAGGTGATCAACAAAGAAGTATTGTTCATTCCTTTTGAAAAATACCTGCAAACCAGGTATAAAATGAAGGTATACCAGCATGCCATCACTGCCGATGCCTATGAGTTTTACCGTATTATGGGGCAGCAGAAAGAAAGTACCGGCACTGTGTTTGACCCGCCCCCTGCAGAGATCAAGGGAAATATGCGCAGTACAAGTGATCAGGGAGAGCAGGTGTTGGGCTTTTTTGATGTGTCGGGCGTAGTAATGCAGGAAGTAGACATCAGAGCCGATGATATACCCTATCCGGTTGGCATCTTCATACATCCTGACGATTGCCGCGAACTGCCCGGTGCTACTAATGTGCAGCCGGCAGGATGGTAAAGTCTCTTACTTATAAATCAGAAACACCGCCGGCTGCTTGTGTATGTCCGGTAACTTACCTTTCCATTCGGCGATGGTTTTGGTTTGGATAAACTCGTGCTCGGGTGAGGTGATATTGGCTGCAATGCAGAGGCGGGTACCACCGCTGAGGGTCTGTACCAGGTCTTCGAGTAACTTGTTGTTACGGTAAGGCGTCTCCATAAAGATCTGCGTCTGGTCGCGCTGCAGCATTTCCTTCTCCAGGTTGCGCAATGCCTGCAATCGTGGCCCTTTATCAATAGGCAAGTAGCCGTGGAAGGCAAAGCGCTGCCCATTGAATCCACTGGCCATTAAACTGAGCAGAATGGCTGAAGGTCCGGCAAAAGGCACTACCCGTATACCTTTCTGATGCGCATACTTCGCAACCTCGGCCCCAGGGTCTGCTATACCTGGGCAGCCTGCTTCTGAAATAATGCCCGCATCCATACCTTGCTCCAGCAGCGGCTTCAAAGAAGCCTGTACCTGCGCTGGAGTAGCATCCTTATCAACCTGTACAAAGTTGAGTTGCTCGATCACCAGCTCCGGGCAAATACTTTTAACATAGCGACGGGCAGTGCGCAGGTTCTCGACAATGAAATAAGTCAGGCGGCCCACAGTTTCTTTTACCTGAGGCGATATCACCTGATCAGCTGTGTCATCAGCCAGAATGGTCGGGATCAGGTATAATGTACCGGTCTTCTTCATGAGGCAAAGGTATGGTTTAATTGTGAATTGGCTGAGCTGTTACATTGATAGGTGGCTATACCTGTCGATGGCTATACCCTATAACAAAGCCGCAGTTTTAGGCCGCGGCTTTGTTCTTAAGATTAACTGCATGCGCGATATTCTGCTCGTTTCAGCTGGATGTCGTCACACAGGTGAGGGGCTTCAGAAAGAAATACTTTATCCTGAAAATCCTGATGCTTAGTCCGTATCCAGAAATCTTGTTACTAAATCGTATACCTCATCCGGTGCTTCAGCGTGCACCCAGTGGCCGGCATTCGGGATAGTCTCCACTTCCACGAGCGTAAACAGATGCTCAATGCTGCCATAAATATCCTCTGGCAGAATGTAGCGTGAGCGCCCACCTTTGATGAAAAGCGTGTTTTTCTTGAAAGGTGTATCCGATGTAATAGGAGCCGCTATCTTCTCGTAGTTCTTTTCGATCGCGTCGAGGTTCATGCGCCAGCCAAAGGTGTTATCTTCTTTGCGGTAGAGGTTCTTCATCAGGAACAGCCGTACCTCCTCCTGCGATATCGTTTTAGCCAGCTGCTTGTCCACATCGCCACGGCTGGTTACGTTGCTAATATCTACTGACTGTAGCGCATCGATGATCTCGTCGTGGTGCGGCGGGTAAGCCTTCGGAGCGATATCCACTACGATCAGCTTGGTGAGGCGGGTTGGGTATTTCAGCGCATAGTTCATCGCCACTTTGCCGCCCATGGAGTGTCCCATGATGGCCGGAGTAGATATTTGGAGGTCGTCAACGAGGCGCAGCACGTCTTCGGCCATAGCGTCATAGTCATGCTGTTCACTGTGAGGGGAACGACCGTGGTTGCGCAGGTCTACCATAAACACGTTGTAGTGCTCAGCCAGTCGCTTGGCAAGGGTTGCCCAGTTATCCAATGTGCCAAACAGTCCGTGCAAAATCAACAGCGGCTGCCCATGGCCCATTTCCTTGTAGTGTAGTTTCATTTTTCTCAGTTATCAGTCAATGTCAGTTTTTAGCTTACGGTAGAAGGAGGGAATAGATTATGATACAATCCGAATCAGCTTCTCTTCGCTGCCGCGCTCTTTCAGCATACCGAGCGGCTTAAGTTGCAAGCCATACTTCTCAAACACCTGCAGTACTTCTTCGCGTCCGCCCGGGGCTACAGCAACTAATAGTCCTCCGCTGGTCTGTGGGTCGCAGAGCAAATGCTTTTGGTCTGGGGTGAGTTCGGCTATTTTGTGCCCGTAGCTGTCGAAGTTGCGGTGCGTACCACCAGGTATAGCCTTCTGCGCCAGGTATTCCAAAGCCTCCGCTATAACAGGTACCTTGTCGAAGAACACTTCGGCTGTTAGGTTACTGCCTTCACACATTTCGGAGAGGTGGCCCAGCAGACCAAACCCGGTTACATCAGTCATGGCTTTTACCAGCGGCAGCTGTCCCAGGTCGGCGCCGATCTTGTTGAGCTGCATCATCTGCTGCGGTGCCAGGTGCGCGTGCTCTGGTTTCAGGATGGCTTTCTTTTGAGCAGTAGTCAGTATACCTACACCGAGCGGCTTGGTCAGGTATAGCTCACAACCGGCAGTGGCGGTATCGTTTCGCTTCAGGTTCGGGATATCAAGCATACCGGTTACGGCCAGGCCAAAGATCGGCTCGGGGCTGTCGATGCTGTGACCGCCTGCCAACGGTATACCTGCTTCGTGACAGATGCTGCGGCTACCTTCGATCACACGCTTGGCTACCTCAGGGGCTAGTTTGTCAATCGGCCAGCCCAGTACGGCAATAGCCATGGTAGGTATACCGCCCATGGCGTATACATCCGAAATAGCGTTAGCAGAGGCGATACGGCCAAAATCATAGGCGTCATCCACGATCGGCATGAAAAAGTCGGTGGTGCTGATGACGGCGCGGCCATTGCCAATGTCGTACACGGCGGCATCGTCGCGGGAGCTGTTCCCAACCAGTAGCTTGTCGTTTTCGGGGTAGTGGATGTTGGTGTGCAGGATCTTATCGAGCACTTTAGGGGATATTTTGCAGCCGCAGCCAGCACCGTGGCTGTACTGGGTAAGCTTTATGTCTTGTATGCTAGTTTCTTCCATGGTATTAGATCAGCTGATGCTGTTTTGCAAATTTAATCAGGCGCTGGGCGTTCTCTTCCGGGTGCAAAGTTTCCAGGGGCAGCCGCAGCACCTCCTGCTTTTTGGCTAGTTCGTAGGTATAGGCTTTGTCATAATAGGTGAGGGCGATGTCGACCATTTTCTCCATGTCGCCAGTCGAGATGGCTTCAATCGCCTCTTTCGTGGCCATCCCTCCCAGGCGTTTTTTTATTCTGAGAATGGCAGACTCTAACAGGGCTGGATCAGTACGGCAGTACTCTTCGGCCAGCTTTTGTATACGCAATGTCTTGGGTACTTCGAGCACAATAGTAGGCGACTGCTGCATACGATCAAAGAGCGGCTTGGGCATCTGTACTTTACCGATGCTGATGCTCTCATCTTCCAGCCACAGTGGTTGCTGTTCATACAGCTCGAGCATGGCCATACCCAGCAGATTCTCAAAGTGCTCGGTACTAGGCTGAGGCGCCATGCCGATGCTCCCAAAAGAAGAGCCTTTGTGACTAGCCAGCCCTTCAAGGTCAATGACCTGTTGACCCTGCTGTTGCAGGTAGGGGAGCAGGTCGGTTTTACCGCTTCCGGTATTCCCGCTGATAATAAGCAATAGACGCTCACGCTCAAACTGCTTGTGCATGTAGTGGCGGTAAGCCTTGTAGCCGCCCTGCAACAGGTATACCTGGAACCCGGCAAAGTCGAGGAGCCAGGCCATGGCGCCACTGCGCATACCGCCGCGCCAGCAATGTACGAGTACCTCTTTGCTTGGCGCCAGCTTTTCAGCCTCCCTTACAAACTTTGACATCTTGGGGCCAAACAGGTCGAGGCCGATCAGCACAGCCGGGTCATGCCCCTGTTGTTTGTAAGCAGTACCTACCTTGGCCCGCTCTTCATCCGAAAAAATAGGGAAGCTCAATGCCTGTGGTATGCGTCCTATCGCATACTCTTTGGGGGCGCGGGCATCCAGCACGGGCAACTGCTTCGCTTTCTGCAGAAAGTCTTCTATGGTGATGCTGTTGATCACGGCTACTTGAGTTGACGCAGGTATAGTTGGATGGTGTTCTCCAGCCCGAAGTATAGCGCGTCACAGATGAGCGCATGCCCGATGCTTACTTCTAACAGGCCAGGCAGAGTGTCCTTTAGGTACTTCAGATTATCAAGGTCAAGGTCGTGGCCGGCGTTGAGGCCGATGCCGAAATCCTGCGCTCTCCGGGCCGCTACCAGGTATGACCGTATCGCTTCTTCAGGGCTAGTCGGGTAGCCTTTGGCATAGGCTTCCGTGTATAACTCAACCCGATCAGTGCCTACCAAAGAGGCGCCTTCGATCATGCGTACATCCGGGTCCACGAAAATAGAAGTGCGTATACCTAGCTCCTTCAACTCACCGATCACATCCGTCAGGAAGTCTTTGTGCGTGAGAGTGTCCCAGCCGGCGTTGGAAGTGATGGCGTCAGGTGCATCCGGCACGAGTGTCGCCTGTGCAGGGCGCACATCTTTTACCAGTTTCAGAAAATCAGGAGTCGGGTTGCCTTCAATGTTAAACTCGGTGGTCACTACCTCTTTCAGATCATACACGTCGCGGTAGCGGATGTGACGCTCGTCGGGACGTGGGTGCACGGTGATGCCTTCGGCTCCGAATCGCTCGCAGTCTTTAGCGGTCTGCACTACGTTTGGTCTGTCGCCGCCGCGGGCGTTCCGCAGTGTGGCTATTTTGTTTATATTTACACTGAGTTTGGTCATGGTATGTGAGTTGTAGCCCGCAGGCTGGTGATACGTATGCTTACGGAAAGACTAAATTAGTGGAAATTTGCTTAAGATGATAACCTATGGCTTTGGCCGTAGTAGTGTATAAAGTATAGGCAGGAGGTGCATCACTTGCTGTAAACAATCAATCAACGATAAAACTATGAGTTTAAAACAACGCATTGAAGCCGATATCAAGCAGGCGATGTTGGCCAAAGACAAAGCCCGCCTACAGGCGCTTCGCAGCATCAAATCCCAAATCCTGCTGGCTGAAACCGAAAAGGGCGGTACCGATGGTTTAAGTGAGGATACTGAGCTGAAACTGCTCACCAAAGCCGCCAAGCAGCGCCGCGAGTCAGCTGAGGTATACGCCCAGCAGCAGCGTCCCGACCTGGAGCAGGTCGAGTTGGCCGAGCTCGCCGTAATAGAAGAGTATATGCCAAAGCAGCTGGATGAGGGTGACCTGCGCATTCGCTTGCTGGACATTATACAGCGAGTAGGCGCAACCGGCCCGTCTGACCTCGGCAAAGTGATGGGTGTCGCTTCCCGCGAATTGGCCGGACAGGCCGATGGTCGCGCAATTTCCAAAGCAGTAGGCGATTTGCTTAACAACACAGATTTCTAGCAGCTGGATTTTTTGCGGCCCGCACACTAGGGCGACTGCAGCAATTACATTATATTTGAAGGCAGGGGCGACAGGTGTTCGCTTCTGCCTTTAATTTTTTATCCCGTGAGTACCTTCGATATTTTTCTGGCTATACCTATTCTGTTCGGCGCCTTTATGGGCTTCCGCAAAGGTCTTTTGCTCGAACTGATTTCGCTTTTTGCGCTTGTACTGGGCATCCTGCTTGGCCTCAAACTGCTTGATTCCGGCCTGCCCATCATGAAAGAGTACATTGGCGACGCAGGTGGTCTGCTGCCTTTCGTTACTTTCCTGGTCATCTTTGTGGCTATTATTCTGGGGGTGAGGGTGTTGGGTATCCTGCTCAAAAAAGTGATCGACTTTACTCCCTTTGGTTTGTTTGACAACATACTGGGCGGCTTGCTAGGCGCTTTAAAATGGACTTTGGCATTGAGTCTGTTGCTATACGTATCGGAGATGGCAGGTATAGCCATCACGCCTGAAACAGCAGCCAGCTCTATGGTATACCCCTTTGTGGTCAAAACGACTCCCTATGCCCTTAGCGTTATGAGCTACGCGCTGCCCTTTGTAAAGTCACTGCTGCTTTCGCTGAAAGAGCATTTCTAAGCAGTATGCTGCTGTTGCTCGACAACTTTGACTCCTTTACCTACAACCTGGTTGACTACTTTGGTCAGTTAGGGGTGGAGGTACACGTGCTGCGCAATGATGTGAAGCTGGAGGAGGTACAGGGGCTCCCGATTGAGGGCATTGTGTTGTCACCCGGGCCAGGAGAGCCGAAACAGGCAGGTGTGATGATGGACGTGATCCGGCATTACCATGACAAAGTGCCCATGCTGGGAATCTGCCTGGGGCATCAGGCGCTGGGTGAGTTTTTGGGAGCGCAGCTAGAAAAAGGTATAAAACCGATGCACGGCAAGATCTCGGAGATCAGCTGCGAGGATGATCCGCTGTTCGCCGGTCTGCCCTCCAAAATGCCCGTTGTACGCTACCATTCGCTTGTTTTGAAACATTGGCCTGACAGTATTGTGCCGCTTGCGTATACAGCCGAAAGGGAGCTGATGGCCTTCAGGCACAGCACACTGTCGCTGCATGCGCTGCAGTTTCATCCAGAGGCCGCCCTCACGACTTATGGGCTCGATATGCTGCGAAATTGGCTTAGTATTGCTAATATTGCAGGTCGGTAGCAGCCGGATTTTTTACAACACATTACTTTTACGAATTTCAGGAATGGATCTACAGATCAAACACGAAGGCGAATTTCAGTACATTGACGAAGGAGAAGGTGAAGTGCTGCTGTTGCTGCACGGCTTATTCGGAGCCCTCAGCAACTGGAACGGCGTGGTAGACCATTTTTCCAAAAATTACCGTGTGGTTATTCCGCTGATGCCTATCTATGAAATGGCGCTTCATAAAGCGGGTGTGCCCGGGCTGGTTTCTTTCATCGAGGATTTTGTTAAATTTAAGAACCTGAGCGACCTCACACTGCTGGGCAACTCACTGGGCGGGCACGTGGCACTGGTCTATACCTTGAAGAACCCTAACAAAGTGAAGCGCTTGGTGCTGACCGGCAGCTCTGGTTTGTTTGAGGATTCCATGGGCGGGTCGTTCCCGAAGCGTGGCAACTACGAGTATGTTAAAGAGCGTGTCGAATATACCTTCTACAACCCTGAAACTGCTACGAAAGAGTTGGTAGACGAAGTATTCGATATTACTAACAGCAATGCCAAGTGCTTGCGCATAATCGCTATCGCCAAGTCGGCACAGCGGCATAATATGGCGAAGGATATCACAAACATAAAGGTGCCTACGTTGTTGATATGGGGATTGAATGATACGATTACCCCGCCGCTTGTTGCGCACGAGTTCAACAGGCTGATGCCGGGCTCGCAGCTTTACTTCATAGACAAGTGCGGACATGCTCCCATGATGGAACATCCGGAGCGGTTTAACAGTATCTTAGATAAATTTTTGGCCAAAACAGAAGCAAGGGAAACAGCCACATGATCGCAGAAGAACTCATCAACCAAATGATACCGCCGCTTAAGCTTTACGACACCGTCGACAAGGCCTTGCGATGGATGGATGAGTTCCGCGTAAACGAACTACCCGTATCCCGCAACCGCAAGTACATGGGGCTTGCCACCGAAACCAACCTGATTGAACTCCCTGACCGCAGCCAGACACTGGAGCAGATTAAACTTGAGTACCAGGATGTGTTTGTGATGCACCACCAGCATTTCTATGATGTGATGGAGGCCGCTATCAAAAACAAGATTCAGGTGGTGCCTGTGCTTGACGAAGAGCAGGACTATATGGGCATTATCACCATCAACGATACCCTGGCCGCTTTCGGACAGATGTCGGCCTTGCAAGGGCAGGGCAGTATACTGGTGCTTACTATGCAGGAGCGAGACTATTCCCTTGGACAGATCAGCCGCCTGATAGAGGAGGAGAATGTCAAGATACTGAGCGCCTATGTATCGCCAGACGAAGTAGATCCTTACAATATCAAGCTCACGCTTAAACTCAATACAACCGATCTCACGCGCATTATCGCCACACTCGAGCGATTCGAATACCGGGTGACGGCGCAATTCCAGGACGGATCCAAATATGACGTTGGTCGTGACCGTCTGGATATGCTGTTCAAGTACCTGGACATATAGCCCTGTCCCAGTCCGTGATCATTCGCACTTTCCTGCTGCTGTGTTTTAGTTTGTTTGGCCATGCCCTGGCAGCGCAGTCCTGCCTGACCGATTCTGTAGTGATCGACAGCATTGGCTTTGAGGGCAACGAGGTCAGCAAAAGCCGCATGCTTCTCTTCGAACTCAATATTGCTACTGGCGATACGCTGCCTACAGCTGAGTTAGAAGCCAAGCTTGAGGAGAATCGCAGAAGACTGTTCAACCTGCGTCTTTTTCATGAAGTAGGCTATACCTATACCTGTTTAGAAGGACGGGTGTCTGTGACCTATACCATGCAGGAGCGCTGGTACCTGTACCCGATTCCTATCTTCGACCTGGCTGATCGTAACTTCAACGCCTGGCTTGAGCGCCGCGACTGGGGACGTGTCGACTATGGAATCAACCTGATCAGGCGCAATTTCAGAGGACGGAATGAAGAGGTGCGTGTCAGATTGCAGCAAGGTTTCAACAAGCGGCTGGAGTTTATCTACCGGGTGCCTTATGTCAGCCGTGCGCATAAGCTGGGTATGGACTTTGGGGTAGCCGACTACCGGAGCCGTGCCATTGATTACCGCACACTGAATAACCGGCAGCGGTTTTTTGTGCAGGAGAGCGGCGTGCCAATTCAGCGCACCCTGCTCACGACTGGCCTTACACACCGGCAGAGCGTACAGCGGCAGGAAGGGATACGACTAACATATGTGAAGGAGCAAGTGGCTGATACTGTACTAGCGCTTAATCCGGTGTACTACAGTGATGGAGGTCATGACCGGCAGTATCTGCGAGTGGAGCTGTCGAAAGTGGTGAACCTGCGCAATTCCTTTATTTACCCGCTCACCGGTAGTTATTTTGAAGCTATAGCCGCGCAGACGTTTTTTTTGAACGGAAACGGAACGCCTATCACAACTCTGCGTGCAAAGTATGTGGATTATCGCCATTTATCAGGTAAATATTATTATTTTGTGGGTGGTGAAGCGCAAACCCGGTTGTCACGCCGCTATGCTTACGCTGATAATGTGGCGCTCGGCTTTCGGTCGCTGGTGCGGGGATATGAACTGCAGGTGGTTGGCGGGCAGCACTTCGGCTTGTTTAAGCAGGGACTGACCCGGGAGCTCTTTCAGCACGAGGGGTTGCACCTGAAGTTTATTCGGAGTCCTAAGTTCAACAAGGTGCCATTGACCCTGTATGCCAACGTCTTCTCTGACGCCGGTTACGTAGCCGACGATGTATTTGATAAAGGCAACCCGCTGGCCAACCGGCTGCTGGCAGGAGCGGGGGCGGGACTGCACCTGGTCACCTTTTATGACTTTGTGTTTCGGGCGGAGTATACCCTGAATCGCGAAGGCAATGGCGGCCTATACTTTAGTGGCCGCTTCCCCTTTTAACGAAAAGAAGATATATGAAGATAGCTATACTGGGAAAACCCTTTGACGAAGAGTACGGTCCGTTTATTCAGAATCTTTTTGACGAACTGCAGCGCCGTAAAGCCGACATTCTGGTGGTGGAGCATTTCAGTCTGTTTCTGCAGAACCGTATCAATTTGCCGGAAGGTATACCTACTTTCACCCGTGGCGATAGCCTGGAAGGAGTAGACTTTGTGCTGAGCCTTGGTGGCGACGGCACTCTGCTGGACACCGTTACCTATGTGGGGGCGCTCCAGATTCCAATCCTGGGTATCAACACGGGGCGACTCGGCTTTCTGGCCACCATTGCCCACGACAGCATCAACCTGGCACTGGATGCCCTTTTTAAAGGACACTATACCTTCGATGACCGGGCACTTATCCGGGTAGATTCCGACCTGGAAATCTTTGATGGAATCAACTTTGGGCTTAATGAATTCAGTTTGCTAAAGCGTGATTCCTCGTCCATGATAGCTGTACATGCGTATATAGATGGTGAGTATCTGAACACTTACTGGGCCGATGGGCTGGTAGTGGCCACCCCGACCGGATCGACGGGCTATTCGCTTAGCTGTGGCGGTCCGTTGGTATTACCACAGACCAACAATTTCGTTATATCACCCGTATGCCCTCACAACCTGAATGTGCGGCCTATGATCGTGTCAGACCGGAGCGTGATCTCATTTGAAGTAGAAGGGCGCAGCAGCACATACCTGGCCTCGCTCGACTCAAGGTCCGTTCCAGTAGACATGTCAGTTCAGATAGCGGTGCGACGAGAGAATTTTGTGGCACGACTTGTCAAACTGCATCACGTAAACTTCCTGACTACCTTGCGTGGCAAGTTAAACTGGGGTCTTGATAAAAGAACAAATATTTTTAGGTAAATTATATTCAATATTTAATATACATATTTTTATACCAGAAAATTATTTCTATTTTTGTCACAATGGTTTAATTTGGATGAATTATAAGCCTGCGGAAATACGCTTAAAAAGAAATTGGTTCGCTATGAAGAGATTTACTACGCTGTTTTTATTACTTACTGTTGTGCTTACTACTGTGGCCATAGAGGCTGAAGCACAGCGCTTTACTAAGCGAAAGGAGTACTCCACAGTGGGTATCCAGCTGGGTGCTTCTAACTACTTCGGCGACCTGGTGCCTCAGCCAAACTTTACGAGTATGCGCATTAAGTCTACTCGTCCGAGTGTGGGGATCAATTATACGCACCGTCACTTCCCGCGTATTTCTTCGCGTGTGGCTTTCAACTGGAACCGCATTGCGGGTGATGATGCCCTGGCAGCCGGACCTGATGAAGGGGAGAACTTAGGCCGATACAGACGTAACCTGTCTTTCCGCAACGATATTAAAGAATTGAGTGCTGTAGCGATCATTGACCTTTTCGAAAACCGTAACTATTACCGCCGCCGTCCGGACTTCGTGCCTTATGGTTTTATCGGTGTGGCAGTAATGCACCACAACCCGAAAGCGTATTACGAGAATGGTTCACATCCAGGCCTTGCAGGCAAGACGGATCCTGTGACAGGACAGTCTCTAGACATTCCTTCTGGCTGGTATGCCTTGCAGCCGCTTGGCACAGAAGGTCAGTTCGTAGATCATCCGGGTACCGTAAGCAGCCCTTACAGCCGTGTGCAGGTTGCTATTCCGTTTGGCCTTGGCGTACGATACAAGCTGGACCGCAACTGGGACTTTAGCTTCGAGGTAGGCTGGAGAGCCACCTTTACAGACTACCTGGATGACGTTAGTACAGCCCACGTAGATAAAAACGTACTGCTAAGTGAGGGCAACCGCGTAGACAACCGTAATGCCTCTGTAATCTTCTCTGACAGAAGCGCTGAGTCAGGCTTCACAAATGACCTGATTACAGAGCCGAATGGTTTCAGCCGTCTGCGTCCATATGGTACAAGCAATAACCGTACACGGGGTAACAGCTCTGACAATGATTGGTACATCCAAACAAGCTTAGGCCTGAACTATATCTTGAATCCACGTGTAAGAAGACCTAAATTCAGATAATATAACGGAGTATAGTGCGTTGTTTTCCTAAACTCCGTAAAAAATACATGATTTTGAATACATTCAGACAGACGCTCCTTATTTGTGTACTACTGCAAATTGGGAGCGTCTTTTTATGCAATACTGCTAAGGCTCAGCTGCAGCAGATCAAGCCTGTGACTACCAGTGAGATTGGTGCCGGTATAGGCGGAGCTAATTATGTTGGTGAGATATCACCCAATTACCGCTTTCTGAATAACCAACCTGCCATGACGATCTTCTATCGTCATGATATTTCAGCGCCCATCACGCTTAAGGCCGCCTTTATGGGTAGTCATCGCATCTTTAGCGACAAGGCATTCAAAGATGAGTCGCAAAACTTGCCTCACCACGATTGGCGTGACACGGAGTTGAAACTAAGTATGCTGGAGTTTTCGCTAGGTATAGAATACAATTTTCTCGATTACTACGAAGATGTTCGTAAGCCGCACCGCGTATCGCCTTATTTCTTCGTAGGAGCCGCACTGCTAAATTTCAACCATCAGCTTACCCGCCAGGGCGATGTGATGGAACCTTTCGATAACAAATTTGCTGTTACCATTCCTTTTGGAGTAGGGGTGAAATATGCGCTAAGCAAGCATTGGAATCTGGGTCTGGAGTTTGGCCCTCGGTTTATGTTTACAGATAACCTGGACTATCTGCAAGAGAGTGGATCTGGATTGTTAGCCACAGATCTGGGGGCAAGCAGCTCAAAGGCGTATGCTAACCCCTTCGATAAAGATATGTACTTCTATAACGGTATAAGCCTTTCCTACACACTATATCGACTCAACTGCCCCCCTGTTTACAAACGCAAAGCCGGAATACTAGATTAACCCGCTAAAATTTCATTAAATTATCTTGCTTTTTGTAACTTGCAAGGAAATTGTGGTTTAATGAATTTAAGGGAACAAGTAGATTTAGACAATTTGCCAAGACACATTGCCGTTATCATGGACGGGAATGGACGATGGGCAAAGAAACGTGGCGGCCTGCGAATTTTCGGTCATCAGAGTGCTATCACGGCTGTTCGTGAAACGGTAGAGGCCGCAGCGGAGATGGGAGTCGAATATCTAACCCTGTACGCCTTTTCTACCGAAAACTGGTCGAGGCCGGCAACAGAGGTTTCCGCATTGATGCAACTACTAGTCTCTACTATCAGAAAAGAGACCGCGACTCTGAATAAGAACAATATCCGGCTGCAGACAATAGGAAATACAGAAAGCCTGCCCAAAGCCTGTCAGAAAGAATTGCTTGAAGCAATCGAGATAACAAAGGATAACAGCCGCATGACCCTGGTACTGGCCCTGAGCTACAGCGGTCGCTGGGACATTGCACAAGCCATGCAACGAATTGCCGTTGAAGTGGGTCATGGTACTATAGCACCAACTGATATAAGTGAGGCCACTGTTGCGCGGTATCTCTCTACGGCGGGTATACCTGATCCTGAATTACTGATTCGTACAAGTGGGGAGCAGCGTATCAGCAATTTTCTGCTTTGGCAACTGGCCTATACAGAGCTCTACATTACAGAGCTACTCTGGCCTGATTTCCGCAAAGAGCACCTCTACGAAGCTATATGTGCCTTCCAGAGAAGAGAACGCCGCTTTGGCAAGACAAGTGAACAACTAACAAAGTGAACATATTAATGACAAGATGCATCTGGGTGCTTGTGTTTCTGCTAATGACAGGCACAGCTTCTTCACAAGTTCTGAATAATCAAGCACAGAGCAATACGATTGACTACGGTCAGCCCCAACAGTACCGCATTGGGGGCATTGAGTTTACAGGAATTAAATTCCTGGATCCTACTGCACTTACTGGTATTACGGGTCTTAAGATTGGCGATGAGATCACAGTACCAGGTGAAGACATAAGCCGTGCTATTCAAAAATTGTGGGACCAGGGCCTCTTAGGTGATGTAGACGTATACGTAACCCGCATCGAAGGCAACCAGATCTTCCTGAACTTCGACCTGAAAGAACGCCCGCGTCTGTCCCGCTTTGAGTTCAATGGTATCAACAAATCGCAGCAGGATGCCCTTCGGGAGAAGATCAACCTGATCAGAGGGAAGGTGGTAACAGATGCTGTGCTCAATCAAACACGTAACATTATCCGCAAGTACTACGCTGAAAAAAGTTTTCTTAACGCCAAGATCAACATTGTGCAGCGACCTGACTCTCTGCTGCCAAACAGTGTCGTGCTGAACATCAACATTGACAGGGGTGATAAAGTAAAAATCTCTGAGATCATTTTTGAAGGCAACGAAGCATTTGCCGACAAAAAATTGCGCCGCCAGCTGAAGAAGACAAAAGAAAAACGCTTCTATAAAATATTTACCTCGTCCAAATTCCAGCGCTCAGAATACGAGAATGATAAGCAGCTCCTGCTAGACTTCTACAATTCAGAAGGCTATCGCGATGCCATCATCGTATCAGACACGGTGTATAATACAAGTGAAGACCGTTTGGGTATCCGGATCACCCTTGATGAAGGTAACCGCTACTACTACCGCAATATTACCTGGAACGGAAACTACCTGTACGAGGATGATTACCTGACCCGTGTACTCGGTATAAACAAGGGAGATGTGTACAACAAGCAGGAGCTTGATAAGCGCCTGAACTATAACCCTGCGGGTGTAGACGTATCTGCGCTATACCAAAATGACGGCTACCTGTTCTTTAACATTGACCCGGTAGAGGTAACTGTGGAAGGCGACTCAATTGACATTGAGATGCGTGTGTCAGAAGGTCCGCAGGCGACGATCAGCAAAGTGACAGTGACGGGTAATACAAAAACGAGTGACCATGTGGTGCTTCGTGAGATCCGTACCTTGCCTGGTCAGAAGTACAGCCGCGAAGACTTGATCCGCTCCCGAAACGAATTGGCAAACTTAGGTTACTTTGATCCGGAAACGATCGGATTGAACCCAATGCCGAACCCGGAAGAAGGAACTGTAGATATTAACTATACTGTATCAGAACGTCCGAATGACCAGATCAGCCTTTCAGGAGGTTGGGGTGGCCCGATTGGCGCAGTAGGTACAGTAGGTCTTACCCTGAACAACTTCTCTACACGTAAGTTGCTGAAGCTGTCGGAGTGGAGACCGCTTCCAAGTGGCGACGGTCAGCGTCTGAACCTGAACGTGCAAGCTAACGGCCGCTTCTACCAGTCCTACTCCTTCTCCTTTACAGAGCCGTGGTTAGGTGGTCGTAAGCGAAACTCACTTACAGCAAGTGTATTCAAGACCATCCGTCGCGACCCAAGAGCCGATGTGGATAGCCGCCTGAATGTAGATGGTGCTGCACTTAGCCTAGGCCGTACTTTGAATTGGCCAGACAACTTCTTCCAATTGAGTCACTCTCTGAGCTATAACCGCTATACCCTGAAAAACTTCAACCTGTTTGGTGGCTTCAACAATGGTGTATCGAACAGTATATCGTTGAATAACACACTGGCACGAGTAAGTATAGATAACCCAACATTCCCACGCAGAGGTTCTAACATTGCTCTTAGTGTGAACCTAACGCCACCTTATTCGCTGTTTTCTGAGAAGCGCAACAACTTTGAGTATGTTGAATTCAATAAATGGATGCTTGATGCATCGTTCTTCATGAATTTGGCAGGGAATTTGGTATTGAACACACGAGCCCACTTTGGCTTCCTGAACAACTATAACTCGAAGACAAGTATTGGTCCGTTTGAGCGTTTTAGATTAGGAGGTAACGGCTTAGGTGGTGCCAATATCTTTGTAGGAACTGATTACATTGGTCTGCGTGGTTATGATGACGAGTCAGTAATCAATAACCCGGATCAGGCGTTGATCAACACAGGAGGTGTTGCTTATAATAAGTTTGTGATGGAGGCGAGATATCTTATCTCTCCTAACCCGGCTGCTACGATCTATGGCCTGACATTCCTGGAAGCAGGTAACAGCTTTGGCTCTTACGACCGCTACAATCCATTTAAGCTTTATCGCTCAGGTGGTGTGGGTGTGCGTATCTTCATGGCAGCCTTCGGTCTGTTAGGGTTCGATTACGGCTGGAGATTTGACGATGTGCCAGGACGTCCGGAGATGAAGCGTGGTCAGTTCCACTTCATGATCGGGCAGCAGATACGATAATGAATTAGTATGAAAAAGTTTTTGTTCATCTTTTTAGCCGGGTTTTTCCTATCGACTGTTTCACAGGCGCAGAAGTTTGGCTATATTGATTCTAACTTCATCCTGAGCAAGATGCCGGCATACGCCAAAGCACAAGTGGAGCTAGACAAGCAAAGTACGGCCTGGCAGAAGGAGATCGAAGGGATGTACCAGGCAGTTGAGAAGATGAAGGAAGACTTTAAAGCCGAGGAGGTGCTTCTGACAGAAGAAATGAAGAAGAAGCGCCAGGCTGAGATATCTCGCAAAGAGAATGAAGTGCGGGAGTATCAGCGCAAGGTATTCGGTTTTGAAGGTATGATGTTTAAGCGACGTCAGGATTTGATCAGACCTATTCAGGACGAAGTTTTCACGGCAGTTGAGAAAGTCGCAAAGGCAAGAGGCCTGCAGACGGTATTTGATAAGTCGGGAGATCTGATCATGATCTATACCAATCCGGTGCATGATTACACAGAGTATGTGCTGGAGGAACTAGGGCTTGCTACCGACAAGCAGAATGTGCCGGGTAAGCAGCCGACAGATGCACTGGTAGATGATCCAAACAGTTTACCTGAAACAGGTATAGAAAACGAGGAGAATAAGACGCAGCAGACTAAGCAAAAGACACCTCCAACAAAAAAGAAGTCAAACAACTAAACAACAAGAATAACAAATTAACCATCCAATCATGAACAAAATCAAATTTTTAGTAGTAGCGTTTTTCTTTATCAGCTTCGCATCTTTTGCGCAGACGAACGAGCAGGCAACTAAGATAGGTTATGCTAACGTGGAAGAGATTCTGAGCAAGATGCCGGAAAGAACAGCCATGCAGAAAGAGTTGGAAACTTACGGACAGAAACTACAGGAGCAGTTTGCAACTAAAGAGACTGAGTATAACAACAAACTGCAGGCTTATCAGAAAGGCGCCTCCACTATGGACAAAGTAGTACGCGAAGACAAAGAGCGTGAGCTGGTGAACCTGGAGCAGTCAATCCAGAAGTTCCAGTACGATGCTCAGATGTCTATTCGTGAGAAAGAGCAGTCACTGATTCAGCCTGTACTTGTAAAGATCGAGAACGCGATCAAAGACGTAGCGAAGGAAAACGGTTACCTCTATATCCTGAGTGAGCAGGCAATTTTGGAAGGTCCTGACAGCGGCAACATCAACAACCTGGTGTTCAAGAAGCTGGGCGTGGATCCTAACAAGCAGCCAGCAGCACAGCAGGCCCAGCCACAGCAGCAGCCTGCTGCCGCTAAGCCAGTTACTACAACGCCAGCCAAGAAGAAAAAATAAGTAATACTCCTTTGTGAGTTCAGGAAAGCCGATGTTCTATACTTCGGCTTTCTTTTTGTTTATACCTAAAGCCAGTACCGTGATTGACTTTGAAGAAGAAGAGCAGGACAGTATAGAGGATTCGGACGAATTATATGAGCACCACCGCATTGTGGTAGATAAAGGCCAGGCGCTGCTGCGCATCGATAAGTTTCTGATGGATCGGCTGCCTAATGTGACCCGTAATAAGTTGCAGGGCGCTATACGCTCCGAATCAGTACAGGTGAACCAAAAGCCTGTAAAGGTAAGCTATAAGGTGAAGCCGCTGGATGTGATCACGATCACGTTGGCTACACCTCCTCGTGATACCGAGATCATTCCGGAGGATATTCCAATTAACATCATGTATGAAGATGAGGAGCTGCTCATCATCAATAAGAAGCCAGGTATGGTGGTACATCCAGGCTTTAATAACTGGTCAGGGACACTGGTGAATGCGCTTACCTATCACCTGCAGCAGTTGCCGACTACCCGCAACGGAGAGGGGCGCCCTGGTCTTGTGCATCGTATTGATAAAGACACTTCAGGCTTGCTTGTGATTGCGAAAACAGAGTATAGCATGGCTTTTCTAGCAAAGCAGTTTTTTAAGCACACAATTGAACGCACCTACTACGCATTAGTGTGGGGTGTGCCCAAACAGGATGAAGGCACCATAATAGGTCATGTAGGGCGTAGTGTAAAGGATAGAAGAGTGATGACCGTATATCCTAACGGAGAGTTTGGAAAGCATGCTGTGACCCATTATAAGGTGCTGCAAAAGTATAAGTATGTGTCGCTGGTGCAGTGCAACCTGGAGACAGGTCGGACACACCAGATAAGAGCGCATATGAAGTACCTGGGCCACCCTTTGTTCTCAGATGCTACCTACGGAGGGGATAAGATATTGCAGGGCATGCCAACCGGCTCTTATAAGACATTCGTTGAGAACGCTTTTAAGTTGATGCCCCGGCAAGCGCTGCATGCCAAGTCACTAGGCTTTATTCATCCGACTACAAAGGAGTTTATACAATTCAATTCTGAGCTGCCGGATGATTTTCAGGCCGCACTCGAAAAGTGGTCACTATACGAAAATCAGTAAGGTATAAGGATCACCTTTTTCATTAGGTATAGACATACAAAAAGCCCGCTCCAACAGGAGCGGGCTTTTTGTATATTAATTAAGAGTTAAGATTAACGTCTCTTTTTTTGAGAGGGAGTCTTGTTGATCTCAGCCAAGGCTGTTTCAGCCTGTGTATTGGTTGGGTCCAGTGTTTTTACCTCTGTCCAGTGTTTGATAGCGTTTTCACGCTCACCCTTCAGGTAGAAATAATAGCCCAGGTAAGTATTAGCTTCGATTAACTCCTTCTTATACTTCTCTTTCTCACCATTAGTAAGTTTAATGAACTCTTCGTAGTGAGGCTTCGCTAAACCTTGCTCTGTTTCAGGGTCCAGGTTAGACTGCGCACGAGCTCTCCACAGGTGTGCATAAGCATAAGTAGGGTTAGCGTCTGTGATCTTCTTATAAGTCTCGTCAGCCTTGTCATACTGCTCTGCCATCATGTAAGCATTACCCAGGTGGAAGTAGTCAGTATTAGAAGCTCCTAATTTCTCCTGCTTTCTGTTGTAAACCTCTACAGCTTTGTCAAACTGTTTTTCACGGGCATACATATTAGCCAAGTCGTAATAAAGCTCTGGTTTAGTAGGTTCTAATGCAATAGCTTTCTCCAGGTTCTCTACAGCTTTTGCAGGCTGGTTGTTTCTGGCCAGGATTCTGCCATAGTACTCGTAGTCGCTTGCAATCAGGCTATTCTGATCTACCGTGCTCAGGTAGTTTTCCATCGCCTTCAAAGCTTCTTCAGGCTTGCCAAGCTCAAGGTATGAGTAGGCCAACAGACGGTTCATTGTCTTGTTGTTAGGCTCTGTTTTCAGTACTTCCTGTACTTCACGCAGCGTACCTTCATAATCTTTTGTCAGGAATAGGAAAGAGGCGTACTTAGCACGAGTTGCAGGCGTGTTTTCAGACATGTCTACAAACTGCTTGAAAGTAGACAGTGCTCTGTCATACTGACCGGCAAAGTAATAAAGCTCGCCCAGATCGCTATATGCAGGTGCATAGTTTGGATCTAGTTCAATAGCCTTCTTATACGCTTCTTCCGCTTCATTGTAGTTTCGCGAGCTAGTATAAAGCTGGCCTCTTCTTAAGTGAGCTTTTGGTGACTTGTCGTTAATACGAATAGCATTGTCATAGCTAGTCATAGCCTGACCACCATTGCCCAGCTTCAGATAAGCATCACCCATCAGGAGATATGCCTCAGCATTATTCTTGTCACGCTCAACTGCCTGCTTCAGGTACTCAATTGCTTTATTATAATCCTGCTCAGTTGCTTCCGGAGCCATCAGATAAGCTTCACCGATACTGGCAAGTACGTGAGAGTCCTTTTTGCCACGCTTCATAGCATCAGCAAAATGCTTCTCAGCGCCAGCACGATTGCCTTTGGCCATTTCTACTTTGCCAAGTCCTACCATGTTGATAGCAGACTTAGAGTTTTTAGCCAAGCCTTGGTTAAAGTAGTAGGCTGCTGAGTCTACGTTCTCAGAACGAAGGTATACATCGCCCAGTCCGAAATAAGCATTGTCAGCGTTCTTGTTGTTCAACTGAGATTTATAAATAGACTTAGCCTCCTGATAGCGCCCCAGGTCAACCGCTTTACGGCCCTGATCGCCAGACTGCGCAAATGCCGCTGCTGTAGGGAACATGGCAGCTACCAGCAAAGCATATTTCCAGTTATTTGTCATTGTTAGTTTAATTTAGGTTGTGTTATTATTGTTTGTAATGGTTAATCCTGTCTGAATTTACTCGCTCTATTATTAAAGCCCACTATACGTACTGGCATAGTGGCAGGCACCAAGCCTGACTTTAATATAATACGTTGTCCGCGGTCACTTGCTACATAGGATGCAAAACCTGTGCCAAGACCCGCACGGCCCTCAGTACTAATGATATACCAGAACCTTCTGAGCGGATATTCCCCCTGTGCAATGTAAGCCTGGTACGGCTGAAAATAACTATCTGTTGTTACCGGGTTATCTTCGGCACTAACTCCTACTACCTTTACCTGGTTTAGAAAATTAAGCGAAGTTGTATCATCGCGGTCGCTAATCCAGTTCACACCGATTACCCCAATTGCATTCTCGTTCTTTGCAACATAGTCTATCAGTGCAGGGTGGGAGTTACTAGCGGAGGCTGTAGTAGGCAACGGTTGGCCTGCCATCAGGGTATCACGCATGTACCTTGCTGTACTGGAATTGTTGTTGTCAAACACAATGGCAATGTCCCGCAAACTGCTTTCTGGGTTTAACTGCTTCCAGCTGGTAATCTTTCCTGTAAAGATGTCTCGCAGTTCACTCATGGTCAGGAGGGTATCCTGATTTTTGTTGTTAACAATAAGTGCAACGGCATCAATGGCGATTCTGGTATACCTGGGGGTAATTTTTCGCTGATCAAATACTTCTTTCTCCTGATCAGTCATTTTGCGCGATACAATTGCGATTCGCGTGCTGTCATTGATCAGGTCATCAAATACCTTACCCTCTGCCTTGTACTGCGCATTTATATTGGCGTATTTGTAGATACCTTCAAATGTGCTTACCTGGCTTTCTATAATAGGTTGGAAGGTCTCATCTACACTTATGCCGATGGTACCAGTCGTTGAGGTGTCGCGTTTCGTTTCAGGGTTACCGCCGCAAGCTGCAAGCGCAACTAGTCCGAGCCCCAAAACCACTTTGGCTGCTTTAATCATCTTATCTGTCTCTCCTTGATTTGGAATTAACCTGATATGCTCTCACAAATCGTATGAGGCCATACAGTATAAGGGTGCCACCAAAGATGGTACGTGCCGTTTGTGACATGTCCAGGTTATACTGCTCCTCATCCATGAAGATGATAAATAGTCCCAGCGCTACATATACCAATGTCATGAGCATGCCAAAATAGCGTGCAAATTTGTTGAAAAATGTAACAGACGGTTTTTCGTCTTCTCGCCTTGGTCGTAGCATGTTCAGGTTTGCCTATATATGTAGGCCTAAATTTAAGGTTTATACTTTAAAAACTAAAGCAGAAGCCATGCTATGTATAGATTAGCTTCTGCTTTATACTTTATATTATCATTTATCGTTGCAAGTTGAATCGTATTGGTAAAGTATAACGTACCGCGACAGGTTTTCCATTTTGTCTGCCTGGTGTCCAATCAGGTAAGCTTTCAATAACTCGCAGTGCCTCTTCATCGGTCCCGAAACCCAATCCTTTCAATACTGTAGCGTCGGTCACTTTACCGTTTCGGTTTACTACAAAGCTTACAATAACTATGCCTTCTATTTGCTCTGTGATTGCCTGGCGAGGGTAACGTATTTTTTTGCCTATGTAGCGCATTAGGGCTGCTTCTCCTCCCTCAAATGCAGGCATCTCCTCGGCAAAGTCAAATACACTATTCCCTTCTCCACCAGCAGCACCTGCTGTGCCAGTTTTACCGTCTGTTTCTATACCTTCCAGGTCTATGCTACTCAATAGTTCTCCATCAGTATTTTGTGTTCCGATAATGGCTCCTTCCATCTGTTGTTGTGTAGGAGGAATTTCATCCGGACCAGGGTGCGAGTCTGGTACAACAGTAGGAGTAAGACTTCTCACTGTCTTGATTTGTTTTTCCAGTACAGGCGCTACTGCTTGCTGTACTGGTTCTGGATTCTCTTTTGGCGGTGGAGGTAATAACGGTTGATCGATTATAATTACCCTTTTATCCTTTTCAGAATCTTGCTCCGCTGTCTGTGTTATTTCTTGTTTACCGATTATAAGTGGCCAGCCAAGTCCAGTAGTAAAGATGCTTGTTGCTAATAATGCCGCTGTCAAAATGTGCTTGCTATAATCCTTTCTGAGTATGTAAGCTCCATAAGCTTTATTTCGTGCCGCAAACACTACATTATTAAAGGTCATGTCGAATAAATAGTTTTCTCTCATGGCGCATAAGTTTTAGAAGTGAAGCAGTATTACCTGCATTTTCTTATTAGATGCACCACTAGCTATTTTTCCACAAGCCGTCTCATTATTTTTTCATAGAATACATTCTTTGACTTACTGCTTGGTTTCTGATTGTAAACTAGTATACATTACATAAAAAAAGGCCCTCCTGGGAGGGCCTTTTTTTATGTGATGGAATCAGATTTACTTGATAGCAAATCGTACTGGCAATGTGTAGCGAACAGGTACTGATCGTCCGTTCTGCTTACCTGGAGACCACTTCGGCATTGTTTTCACAACACGTACAGCTTCTTCGTCAGTACCAGAACCAAGGCTCTTCACAACCTCAATTTCTGAGATTTCGCCTGTGCGGCTTACTACGAACGAAAGTACTACCAGGCCTTCTACTCCGGCACGCTGTGCAGCAGCTGGGTAGCGTATGTTCTTGCCAAGATATCTCATCATTTCGCCTTCACCACCTGGGAATTCAGGCATCTGCTCCACGTAAGTATATGGCTTTTCTTCTACTACTTCAGCAACAACATCGCTGGTACCATCAATGTCTCCCAAATCAAGTGGAGCACCTTTAACACCTTCAACGTTTTTAGTACCGATATCGATGTCTTCCAGCTCCTTCTGATCTGGCACCTGCTCTTCTTCCACTACTTCAGCGTCACGCTTCACTACTGGAGGCGTAAACTTCACCTGAGCACGCACTGGTGGCGGCGGTGGTGGAAGATCTGGTGGTGGTGGCGGCGGTGGCGGCGTCGCTTCATCAATTGGTGGTGGTGGTGCTAACTCTACCTCTGTTACAATACGTTCTACTGGTACCACGACTTCCTCTTCTTCGAATAACTTAGCAATCAGTGGAATACTGATCAGAAGCGCAAAGATTGAGATAGCCATAATGGCTGCGGTAGTAACATGCTTATTGTACAGTCGACGTAGTAGGTAGGCGCCATACGCTCTGTTTCGTCCGGCAAAGACGATGTCATCAAGCGATGCTTTTTCTAACTTACTAGTTTCCATGTGTTACTGTCCAGTTATGTCCTGAATCAACTGCTTGTCATTGTCGTTCATTTCAACAATAGCAAAGCGGTTGGTGTCAGTGATTTTCAATTCATCTAAAATATCTACAACGTTCTTGTAGCGTGACCCCTCCATTGGTTTAACGAGTACCGTCATTTTCTCATTTCCGCGCACTTGAGGCGAAATCAATACTTTACGGATACCGTTAGCAGAGTAGTCGGTTGTTTGAACTTCCGGATTTTCGGCAGGATCACCTAGACCAAAGTAGTAGTAAACTCTGTCATTTTCACCCAGAACAATCGTCATGGCATTACTTGCTTTCAGAGCAATCTGCTCGTCTTCAGTATCTGGCTTCACAGGCATGTTAATTTCCATGGTCTGTGGCTTGCTGAAGGTAGTAGTAAGCATGAAGAATGTCAACAGAAGGAATGCAAGGTCTACCATGGGTGTCATGTCCAGATGGACAGACATTTTTTTGGCCCTTTTCTTACCACCTTTACCGGAGTCGGCTTTTTCTTGTATTTCTGCCATTTTTTAGCTCCTTTTATTAGAGGTTAGTAGGTCTATTTTCCATGTCCGTGATCAGGTTGAACCTGTTGATCTTACGGTCCTGCAGTGTATCCATTACTCTTTTTACAGTAGGATAACTTACATCCACATCCCCTTTAATTGCGATAACAACTTTAGGGTTTGTCAGGCGCGTCTGGTGTACCCAGTCACCCAATTCGTTTCTGGCAGAATCAACTGGTATACCTGGCTGATTCACATTTTTGCGATCAGCAGGCTCCATTGCCAGATACGACTTAAGTTGGTTCACCGGTACACCGAAGTTGGTCAGCAGAGAGAAGGTCTTACGCTCTTCTTCTGTAAAGCTAACGCCGTACTTGGTGCCCATCTTGTCAAGCAACGCTTCTTTAGTTCCCTGCCCATCAACACCAAAGAACACTCTGTCCTCTTTGTCTACCGTGATGGTGATGATGTTGGTGTCAGGAAGTTTGATCTCTGATACAGAGGATGGTGTATCTACAACCACTGCCTCTTCAGGAGCAAACTTTGTTGTCAACATAAAGAAAGTAACCAGCAAGAAGGCCAAGTCCACCATCGGCGTCATATCCAACGACGGTTTGGTTCTTTTTACTTTTACTTTAGGCATTTTATTGGGTTATAGCGATTAGATAGTTGAATGAGGTCTTACAGTGTTAGCTGCAGTTTCGTGCTGCGAAGCGAACGTAGAGATGATGCTGAAACCAGCTTCGTCAATGCTGTAAGTTAATTCGTCAATCTTGCTAGTAAAGAAGTTATAAGCAATGATCGCGATAGCAGAACCAGTTACACCAAGAGCCGTGTTGATAAGGGCCTCAGAGATACCGTTTGCAAGAGCTACTGCGTCTGGAGAACCTGCTGTTGCAAGAGCCGAGAACGCCTTCACCATACCTAGTACCGTACCGATCAAACCTGTAAGTGTAGAAACCGAAGCGATTGTAGAGATAATCACCAGGTTTTTCTCCAGCATTGGAAGTTCCAGTGAAGTTGACTCTTCAATTTCTTTCTGAATAGCGGCTACTTTTTCAGCTTTAAGCAGTTCTGGCTCGTTCTGCATTTCTTTGTACTTAAGCAGACCAGCTTTTACTACATTACCAACAGAACCTTTTTGTGCGTCGCAGGCAGCGATAGCACCGTTGATGTCACGCTGGTTCAGTTTCTGAGAGATTGTACGTACGAAACCGGCAACGTTCTTAGTTCCTTTTGCTTTGCTGATTGTAAGTGAACGCTCGATAGCAAAGATGAAAACCAGTAGGTTAAGCGTCAAAAGGATAGGTACTACCCAACCACCTTTATAAACAATACCCAGGTAGTTGTCCGGAAGTGGATGGTTCGCATTGTCACCGCCTTCAAAGTTGGCAGGATTACCGAATACGAACATATAGATAAGTACACATGCAATAAATGCAACCGGAATTACGATAGTGGCAAATAGAGAGGAAGTTGTACCGCTCTTTTGTTCTACATTAGCATCTTTGCTCACTACTGCAGTCTTTTTTTCCATTTTGTTTAAAAGTTTAAAGTTTAGCTGTTTGTGTTGTAATTAAATCGATTGTGTAATATAAGAATGTAATTGTTTTGGATTTAGTTCTTTATTGGTTTTGCAATTTCTGCTTTTTCCGCAATTTTCAAACGATTTCAAGCTTTAAATTTTGAAAAATCCCGACTTAATACTGTAAAGTCTGTCTAAAATAAATTTTTCACTGCTTTAGCTTAAGGCGAATATTGCGGCTTTACAAATATATTTTATTTTAAATTCTTATCCAAAGTTTAAACTTCATACAGCTTGTCCCTTTCACCCTGCTATATCCCTTATTGGCTGTTAAACAGAGGTTTATTCGCCATAATGAGTGGTGATAAACCTGAACTGTAACGTGACTTTAGTGCAAGCAATAAGTGAGATTACTGTAATAGTAATAAAACAGGTGTGCGTTATTCAGAGAAGAGCAAAGCGTTTAAACTATTTGGTTGTAATAAAATTAAGTAAAACTAAGTTTGCTTGAGTTGTGCCTGAGAACAAATAGAAGCATAAATATAATGCATGTTTGACTAAACTGTATGCATGCCTATCTTTTTTTTGCCTGATTCCAGTAAATGTCCATTTCATTTAAGGACAAATCCTGTAGTCGTTTGCCATCTTTAGAGGCTTCCTCTTCCATATACTGAAACCGATCTATGAATTTCAGATTGGTTTTTTCCAGTGCTTCTTCCGGGTTAATGTCAATAAAACGGGCAAAGTTAATGAGTGAAAAAAGCAGATCCCCAAATTCACTGGTTGCTTTTAGGTGGTCAATGGACTGAAGATCTGCTGTATTAAATTCAGATTCAAATTCATTCAATTCCTCCTGTACCTTTTTCCATACCTCTGACTTGTCATCCCAATCGAAACCTGCTCCACGGGCCTTCTCCTGTATGCGCATAGCTTTTACAAGCGCTGGTAATGAGGCTGGTACGCCACCCAATACCGATTTGTTGCCTTCTTTCAGTTTCAGGCGCTCCCAGTTCTGCTTTACTTCTTCTTCCGTACTGGCTGTCGCATCCCCGTAGATGTGTGGATGTCTGAAGATAAGCTTCTCACAAAGGGAGTTCAAAACGTCAGCGATATCAAAGGTCTTTTGTTCAGAGGCAATCTTCGCATAGAAGACCATATGCAGCATGATGTCGCCGATCTCCTTTTTAATCTCCTGCATATCCTGCCGGATTATAGCGTCGGATAACTCGTAGGTTTCTTCTATAGTTAAATGGCGCAGGCTTTCAATGGTTTGCTTTCTGTCCCAGGGGCATTTTTCACGTAGTTCATCCATCACATCCAGTAGGCGGTTAAATGCCTCTAGCTGACGTCCTCGCGGGCTATCTTCAAATTTTTGCGTGTCGTTCATAATCGCAAAGATAATAAAAACCTCTGTGGCGAAGTTTTACTGCAGAGCAGAGTCGTGCAAGTAGTAAAGGGTGCTTTAAATATAAGATGCATGAAGCAGCTAAATTCCACAAACTGGTAAACCTTAAAACTAAATTATTACTTTTGCAGCTGAAAAAAATATTCTCGTAGTGGCTTTAATAAAATCAATTTCAGGAATCAGAGGTACGATTGGAGGGCAGGCCGGTGAAGCGCTTACCCCAGTGGATGTGGTGAAGTTTGCTGCCGCTTTCGGTACCTGGGTGTTGCAGACTACTGGCAACAATACCATCATTGTGGGGCGCGATGCGCGCCTTTCAGGTGACATGGTGAACAAACTGGTTTGCGCGACCCTGCAGGGCTTAGGTATAAATGTGGTCGATCTTGGGCTGTCAACGACGCCTACTGTGGAGATGGCCGTGCCTGACTATAAAGCTGGTGGTGGCATCATTCTGACTGCGAGCCACAACCCAAAACAGTGGAATGCGCTCAAGCTTCTTAACCAGAAGGGTGAGTTCATCTCTGATGCAGAAGGTAAGTTGTTGCTGGAACTGGCAGACAAGGAGGCCTTTGAATTTGCGCAGGTAAACGACCTGGGTAAATACCAGCGTGATGACGAAGCCTTGCAAAAGCATATCGATGCCATTCTGGCGCTGCCGCTTGTAGATGTAAATGCTATCAAAGAAAAAGACTTCAGTGTTGCTATCGACTGTGTGAACTCTTCCGGAGGTATAGCCATACCGATGCTGCTGGAAGCTTTGGGAGTAAATAAGGTGGAGAAGCTGTTTTGCGAGCCGGACGGCAATTTCCCGCACAACCCGGAGCCGTTGCCAGAGAACCTGCGTGAGATTTCCCGCGTGATCGAAAAAGGCAAGTTTGACTTAGGTATAGTAGTGGACCCGGATGTGGATCGCCTGGCCCTGATCAATGAAGATGGCAGCATGTTCGGTGAAGAGTATACCTTGGTAGCCGTAGCTGATTATGTACTGAAGAACCAGGTTGGCAATACAGTTTCTAACCTCTCCTCAACAAGAGCATTGCGTGACGTGACTGAGAAGGCTGGAGGCAATTACTTTGCCGCTGCTGTGGGTGAGGTAAATGTGGTTAACATGATGAAGGCGGAGAATGCTATCATAGGTGGTGAAGGTAATGGAGGTATTATCTACCCTGAACTGCACTATGGGCGTGATGCCCTGGTAGGTATAGCTTTGTTTCTGACACACCTGGCTAAATCAGGTATGAGCATGACGCGCCTGCGTGCCAGCTACCCGAACTACTACATTTCTAAAAATAAAATAGAGTTAACTCCTGAAGTGGATGTAGACCAAGTGCTAATCCAAATGCAGGTGCGCTACGCCAAGCAGCCGATTAACACCATTGACGGTGTGAAGATTGAGTTTGATAAGGAGTGGGTGCACCTGCGCAAGTCTAATACAGAGCCTATCATCCGCATCTATGCTGAATCGGAGAGCAACGCCACAGCCGAGCACCTGGCCAACAAGATTATTGCTGACATCAAAGAAATCATTTCGACAAAAGCGTAATGTGTTGTTGCTGTAGCATATTAATTAACTAGCAATCAGAGGTTGCGCCAAAGGAGAAATCAAGCTTTTTCTCCATTGGCGCAACTTTTTTTTATACTTTAGTAGTTCGTTTAAGAGAATCCAATACAAAATATCATGCGTGTTTATTTAGATAATGCAGCTACCACCCCTCTGGACAAAGAGGTTTTTGATGCCATGGCACCTTTTATGCTCGAGCACTTTGGCAACCCTTCTTCCATCCATTCACATGGACGAGAGGTGAGGTCTGCTATCGAAAAAGCCCGTCGCACGGTAGCTACGCTGTTGAACACGTCGCCTGCAGAGGTATTCTTTACTTCGGGCGGTACTGAGGCTGATAATGCTGCCATCGTCTGCTCCTGTCGTTCGCTAGGTATAAAGCATGCCATCACTACTAAACTCGAGCATCATGCCGTGCTGCATACCATGGAGATGCTGGAAAAGAACGGAGAGGTTCAGTTGAGCTACCTGCGTCACGACGAACGCGGCAACCTGGACCTGGAGCACCTGGAGGAGCTGTTGGCTAATCAGCCACGCACGATCGTTTCGATCATGCATGCCAATAACGAGATTGGTACTTTGAACGATATTGAAAAGATTGGAGAGATCTGCAGAAAGTATGACGCGATTTTCCACTCTGACACTGTGCAGACCATGGGCCACTATAAGCACGATGTGCAGCAGATTGGTGCCAACTTTCTGATAGGTTCAGCGCACAAATTTCATGGACCAAAGGGTGTGGGTTTCCTGTACTGTGATGCCAGCACCAAGATTCAGCCATTGATTCAGGGTGGTGCGCAGGAGCGCAACATGCGCGGAGGTACCGAGAACGTGTATGGTATTATCGGTCTGGCTAAGGCGCTGGAAATTGCCTACCGTGATATGGCCGAGCACCAGAAACATATACAGGGATTGAAGGACCGTATGATCTACAAACTGCGGGAACAGATGGAGGATGTGAGCTTTAACGGCATGTCGGAGTTTGCGGATAAGAGCTTGTATACCGTACTCAACGTGAGTCTGCCTGCCTCTGATATAAACGAAATGCTGTTGTTCAGCCTGGACATCGCCAAGATTTCCGCTTCAGGTGGAAGTGCCTGCAGTAGCGGTGCCAATGCCGGTTCGCATGTGCTTCGTGCTTTGGGAGTAGATCCGGCTAGAGGTTCGGTTCGTTTCTCATTCAGCAAGTATAATACAGAAGCTGAGATTGATTATGTAGCTGAAACGCTTGCCAAAATGTATAAAAAGGAGCTGGCCTAGCTATAGCCGGCATCCTTCAAAATAGTAAAAGGCTTCAGCAGTAGTGCTGGAGCCTTTCTTTGTGAAACGAAATTTATAGAAGAACAAGGTATAGCAATGAGAAGTATAGGCGTTTTTTGTGGAGCCAATGCAGGTACAAACCCAATGTACAGTGAGTCTGCAGCGCGATTAGGGGAATTAATGGCGGAGCAAGGTATAAAGCTGGTATATGGTGGTGGCAATGTAGGGCTTATGGGCGTGATTGCCGATGCGGTGCTGGCAGCAGGAGGCACAGGTATAGGCGTGATCCCGCAAAGCTTGGTTGACAGGGAAGTAGCTCATAGAGGATTGCAGGAACTGGTTGTGGTGGAGACAATGCATGAGCGGAAGGCCATCATGGCGGCTCGTTCTGATGCATTTATCGCTATGCCCGGCGGCTTCGGTACATTCGATGAGATCTGCGAGATCATCACATGGAACCAGCTCGGCATCATCAAAAAGCCAGTAGCCTTCTATAATATTAACGGCTATTGGGACAAGTTTTTTGAGATGATCGACCATACCGTAAGTGAAGGCTTTGTGAAAGGTGACCAGCGCGAAAACCTGATTATAGAAAGTGATGCGGTGGTGCTACTGGAGAGAATCAGAGCTTATGCCGATGCTACATCAGATTACTGGGTCGATTTTAAGAGGATTTGATTATTAGGTGCTGATTGTTACTTGTTGGCTACTAAAAATTTGCTGTTCGATGATTGGTCCTTTTCGTAGGGGCAGGTCGAAACCATTCTGAATCGTGTATAGGTATGGCGAAGCTGATAGTGTAGATTAAAATCGAGGATGTCTCCATAAGTCTCAGACATCAACAGGTATAAAACAGAAGCGGCGCTGCAAATTTGTAGCGCCGCTTCTGTTTTATACCTGTTGTAAAGATATCTTCAAATTCTAATGTTGGAGGATCATTTCCTTCACGGCTTGCACCCACGTATCGTTTGAGTTCAGGCTCTCTACCAGCTGCCATTTTTCGCCACCGGCATGTTCAAACATCTCTTTGAATTCTTCGCCTACTTCAATGGTCGTCTCGAGGCAATCGGCCACAAAGGCAGGGCTATACGCCAAAACCTTCTTAATACCCCGCTCCGGCAGTGTTTTCAGCACTTCGTCGGTGTAGGGTTGTAGCCACGGATCTTTCAGGAGTCTGGACTGGAAGGTAACGGTATACTGATCTTCGCTGAGGCCAAGTTTCTCGGCTAACAGCCTTGAAGTGGCAAAGCAGGCGGCACGGTAGCAATATTTGTTGCGCTTGTTGTAGCTGTTGCAGCAGGCGCCCAATTGGCAGTAGCCTTTGTCACTGCCTTTCAAAACTTGTCGCTCTGGCAAACCGTGATAGCTGAAGATCACATGATCGTAATCATCCTGTGCCATGTGTTGCTTGCCCAATTCTGCAAATGCATTGATAAAGCCAGGGTCATCGCAAAACGAAGAGATAAAGTTAATGCTAGGTATAACCCACCACTCTCGCACGATTTCCATTACTTTATCCTGCACCGAGCCGGTAGATGCAGCGGCATACTGCGGGAACAGTGGGAGCACGATAATACGGTCTACACTTTTTTCACGAAGCTCTTCCAGTGCGCTGGCGATGCTGGGGCTTTGGTAGCGCATACCAAAGGCCACATGATAGTCAGAGCCCAGTGCTTCCTGCAGCTTTTTCTGCAAGTCCAGTCCGTGGAATAGCAGGGGGGAGCCTCGTTCCGTCCATAGCTGTTTGTATACCTTGGCTGATTTTGGGGCTCTGAAAGGTGCGATCACGCCATTCACCAAGGCAAACCGGCCTACGGGGTTTATGTCAATCACGCGTGGGTCCAGGAGGAACTCACGCAGGTATTTTCTTACATCAGGTGTGTTGGGGGTATCCGGTGTGCCGAGGTTCACCAGTAAAACACCGATCTTGCCTGTTTTTTTCTTGCTCATCTAAATCAATAGTGCTTTTTGCTATACAAAGATACGAAGTATAACGAGTTAGTTATGATCGATAGTTTCTATACCCTGATAGAGGGGGGTATGGAGTAAAGCTTAAAGCAGAGAGAAATGTTTAAAACTTCATTCACGCAATCAATCAAATTTCTAAATCCACACATTTTCACGGGGTTTCGTAAAAAAGAAGTAATTTTGCATCCTCAAATTTTAATTATGTCACAAGCTCCGCACAAAGCTGGTTTTGTAAGTATAGTAGGTAAGCCAAATGTGGGTAAATCCACGCTCATGAACGCCCTGGTAGGGGAGAAGCTGTCTATTATCACATCCAAAGCCCAGACCACACGTCACCGCATCATGGGTATCCTGAATGGCGATGATTTTCAGATCGTGTACTCTGACACCCCTGGCATCATCAAGCCGCAGTATGCCCTGCACGAGTCAATGATGAGTTTTGTGCGCACTTCTCTGGAAGATGCCGACATCATTCTGTTTGTAACGGACATTTACGAGAAGCACGACGAGGATGATGTAATCAAGCGATTGCAGCATGCCGAGGTACCCATCCTGTTGCTGATCAACAAGATTGATCAGGCTACAGAAGAGGAAGTGCAGGAGAAGGTAGCTTACTGGCAGGAGAAGATGAACCCAACCGAGATCCACCCGATTTCGGCTTTGCACAACTTTGGCGTAGAGCAGCTATTCAACCGTTTGATGGCTTTGTTGCCCGAGCATCCGGCTTTTTATCCGAAAGATGAACTGACTGACAAGCCAGAGCGTTTCTTTGTGTCGGAGATCATCCGGGAGAAGATTTTCCTCAACTACAAAAAGGAAATTCCCTACAGCTGCGAAGTAGTAGTGGAGGAGTTTAAGGAAGAAGAGGACATCATCCGTATCCGTGCCGAAATCAGCGTGGAGCGCAAGAGCCAGAAAGGTATTGTGATCGGCCACAAAGGCGAAGCGCTGAAAAAAGTAGGCATGCAAGCCCGTCTGGATATGGAACAGTTTTTCCAGAAAAAGATATTTCTTGATTTATACGTGCGCGTGAACGAGAACTGGCGAACCGACCAGAAGCTGTTACGCCGTTTTGGCTACAGCGAGTAGCGCACCATTAAAGCTTCGGGGCAAGGTGCTCCGGGGGCACTTTAACTATTTTATTTTATTTAGATGTCAACCAACATCATTGCAATCGTAGGCCGCCCGAACGTGGGCAAGTCTACACTTTTTAATCGCCTTGTAGGGCGCCGCCAAGCCATTATGGACAACGAGAGCGGCGTAACTCGCGACCGTAGCTACGGGCACGGCGACTGGACCGGCAAATACTTCACCGTGATTGACACGGGTGGTTATGTGCACGGCTCCGACGATATTTTTGAAGGTGAAATCAACAAGCAGGTGGAGCTGGCCATTAAAGAAGCCGACGTGATCCTGTTCATGGTAGATGTGGAGGCTGGCCTGACCGGATTGGACGAAGAGTTTGCCAACGTACTGCGTCGCACCGACAAGCCTATTTATGTAGTGGCTAATAAAGCCGATACCAATGCGCGTGCCCACCAAATGGGAGAGTTCTATGCGCTGGGTTTAGGTATAGACATTTTCCCGATCTCATCGCAGAGTGGCTCCGGTACAGGTGATCTGCTGGATGAGGTGGTGAAACACTTCAAAACCGAAGGCACAGAAGATCCGGATGCAGGTATACCTAGACTTGCCGTGCTGGGTCGCCCGAACGTAGGTAAGTCTTCTTTCGTGAACATGCTGCTGGGTGTGGAGCGTAACATCGTAACCGACATTGCCGGCACTACCCGCGACGCCATTGACTCACGCTACAACGCCTTTGGCAAAGAGTTTATCATTGTCGACACAGCTGGTCTGCGCCGCAAGAGCAAAGTGAGCGAAGACATTGAATTCTACTCGGTGATGCGCTCCGTGCGTGCTTTGGAAGATGCCGATGTGTGTATTGTGATGCTGGATGCTACCAGAGGGATAGAGTCACAGGATGTGAACATCATCTCGCTGGCTGAGAAAAACCGCAAAGGCATCGTGATTCTGGTGAACAAGTGGGATTTGGTAGAGAAAGAGACGAATACGACCAAGGAGTTCGAAGAGAAGATTCTTGAAGCGATCGCACCGATCAAGTACGTGCCGATCATCTTTACCTCTGTTGTGACAAAGCAGCGTGTGCACAAGGCCGTTGAAACAGCGATGGAGGTATACGAGCAGAAAACACGCAAAATATCTACTTCGAAGCTGAACGACAAAATCCTTCCGGACATCGAGCGTTACCCGCCACCATCCGTGAAAGGAAAGTTCATCAAGATCAAGTATGTGACGCAGCTGCCGACGCACAACCCGACGTTTGCGTTCTTCTGCAACCTGCCGCAGTATGTGAAGGAGCCTTACACACGCTACCTAGAGAACAGCATCCGCAAGCATTTCGGCTTTGAGGGTGTGCCGATCAAAGTGTTGTTTAAGAAAAAATAAGAGCTTCTATATCAATATATTCAGATATACTGTTATATTTGATGCTTCATCTTTAACCAATCACAAAACATTATGAAAAAAGTATTCGGTTTACTATTCGTTGCAGGTCTTTTCACATTTGCATCATGCAATAACGCAGAAGAAACTGCAACTGATGTTGAGACTACTGAAACTGAAACTGTAGAGACAGTTGACGTTGAGACTGACATGGAGATGGACACTACATCTGTAATGGAAGACACAACTACTGTTCAGTAATCACACTAGTACCAGTACTACCTGACCATGTGGTCAGGCAAAAGAAAAAAGCACTCCTTGGAGTGCTTTTTTTTTATATATGGCAAAACCTATACATACTGGCCCCGTATTGCAAGAAGCTTATTTCTCACCTTAACCAACTTAATATGAAAAAGCCGATTTTAATGATGCTTGTTGCAGGTTTGCTAACTTTCTCTTTCACATCATGCGAAACGCGTGAAGAAAACACACAGGAAAGAATGGAAGACACTGCAGAAGACGTAGGCGACGACGTGGAAGATGCCGCTGAAGAAGTAGAAGACGAAACAGAAGAAGCTGTTCAATAAAATATCCACCACATAAAAAAACGGCAGGCCCTTCTAAGAGTCTGCCGTTTTTTTTATGTCTGCAATCAGGTATATGATTACGGACCAAGCCTTTTCTGAATCATACTGTTGACCAGCGCAAAGAGCCGCTTGGGCGTATAGGTGCGCCAGTGTAGCTCGTCCAGAGTGCCACCTGAGTTGATGTACGAGTCTATGTTGTAGCTGCGCATCTCGTTAAGCACAAAGTCACGGAAGCTGATAGCCGCAATCCAGCCTTCCTCCACATCCTCAAACCACTCTTCGTAATAATCGTCTTCGGAACCGTGGAAGTTGAACACATTCTCACCTATCAGGATAAAATGTTTGATTCCTTCCTGCACGAGCGGGTCGATGATATTACGCTTGAGCTTCATGATGTCATTGTTGAGGGCATCGTTCCACTCCCCGATAAACTCGATCACGGCAAAGCTCAGGTCGTAATCGGCATAAAGTATTTTCAGAAACAGCGTTTCAGAGTCGATGTCATCCCACTGCGGGTGTATATAATAGCCGTAGATGGTATGGGTGTAGTGTGTCAGGCTGTTCTCGGCTCCATACAGTGGAGAGCGAGGGTCGTCGGTAGCTGAATAGAGCTCCAGCCAGTTGTAAAAGGGTTCGATCGTGTGCATATATCAATTCATTTTGCCGCCTGTGCCATTGGCAGGCATTTGTCTGTCTACTCTAAGATTTTGGACAAAGTTGGCTATATTTAAGGAAGAAATCGCCTGATTAGTCAACTCCTGCATACTGATGCAGGTATAAGTAGGTACAAAATGGCCGCAAGATATGCTAAGGCTGCCCCGAGTACGTTATAACATAGCACGTTCCAACTGAAAACATCACTCATTTTCTATGCAGTTCACATTCAGCTTCAATTTTTTAAGACAGATCCTCTCTTTGCTTCTCCTGCTTGTACTGCTGAGTTACGGCAATCAGGCGTTTGCGAAAGCAGATTATATTAAAGAGTACCATCCTCGAATCAACAAAGCTGAAAGGCTGGTGATGGCAAAGGACTACGAAGGGGCGCTGGAAACTTACCAGCAGGCCTTCTCGGCTGTACCCAAGGGCTTTGCCCGCGACTATTACAATGCCGCGGTATGCGCCACGCTCACGGGCAACGAAAAACAAGGTATAGACTACCTTGAGAAACTGGTAGAAAAAGGAGTGACCCTGGAGTACCTGGAGCAGCAGGATGTGTTTGAACCACTGCGAGCCCATAAAGGCTGGAAGAAGTTCGCAAAAAAATATCCGAAGCGCCGCAAAGCCTTCCGTGAGAATATGAACATAGACCTGCGTGCCGACCTAGATGAGCTCTGGGCCCGTGACCAGTTCTTCCGGCAGGCTAAGGGAGGTCTGCGCGTGCATGCCGACACGATCAGAAAAATAGAAGCTGATAATGTGAAAAAGCTGCTGGCCTGGATCAGCAAACACGGCTATCCGGGGGAGGAACTGATTGGGGTGCCCGACACTTTGGAGGCGCTGCCGCGCTTCAGTATTGTGATTCAACGCCAGACTTCTGCCCGCAACGGCTTTGACTTCACGCCTGTGCTTACCCAGGCAGTGCAGGAGGGCAAACTCGACCCGCACGCGGCGGCTTACCTGATGGACCAGCAGCAGGGCAAGAACCTGTATCGGTCTAAAGTGCTGGCACGTGTGATCTGCAACAAACCGGAAGACTGCCAGGATGATGATGAGTTTGGAGATCTGTCGAGCCGCTATCTGATTCAGCGCATGAGCGAGGAAGAAGAGGCGCGGGCGAACGAGCTTCGGCAGGCGCTTGGTCTGGAGCCTGTAGCCGACTACCGCGAGAAAATGCGTTACGCCATGAAAGATGATCGCTTTAAACTAGGCTATGACTGGGCGGTGACCAATTACAAAGTACCAAGCAAAGAAGCAGCAAAAGTGCTTGTAGAAAGTATGGCCATCCTGGACTAGCAGCTCTCTATCTAAAAAGCTATAAAACAGCTCGGCCTGCCAGTTATTAAAGTCTACTGGCAGGCCGAGCTGTTTTTATCAGAAATAAGCCTTCTTAAGAAATGCCATTGCCATTACGGTAGGCCTCGATGGCAGCACGAACGCTACCATACTTCTTGAGCAATGCAGCAGCCTCGGGTTTTGCCAACTGTAGCTCTTCCATCAGCATGCGTGTGCCGCGCTCCACCAGCTTAGTGTTCGATAGCTGCATGTCCACCATCTTGTTGCCCCTCACGTGGCCAAGCTGGATCATGGTGGCAGTAGTGAGCATGTTGAGCACCAGCTTTTGAGCAGTACCGGCTTTCATGCGGGTGCTGCCCGTTACAAATTCCGGACCTGTAACCACTTCTACCGGATAGTCAGCAGCAGCGGCTATAGCACTGTTGGCATTGCACACAATACAGCCAGTGGCTATCCCCTGGCGACGGCAATCTTCCAGTCCGCCTATTACATATGGCGTGCTGCCCGAAGCGGCTATACCTACCACGATGTCTTTGGCAGTGATGTTATGCTCCTGCAGGTCTTTCCAGGCTTGCCTGGTGTCATCTTCGGCAAATTCCACTGCCTTTCGGATGGCGCCGTCACCACCTGCTATAATGCCGACTACCAGGCCATGGGGCACCCCATAAGTAGGAGGGCACTCCGATGCGTCTACTATGCCGAGTCGCCCGCTGGTGCCTGCCCCAATGTAAAAGAGTCTGCCTCCGTCACGGAGACGCTCTACAGTAGCATTGACCAGCGTCTCGATCTGAGGTATAACACGCTCAACAGCCAGTGGCACACTTTTGTCTTCCTGGTTGATGCAGGTGAGCACCTCGTGCACGGGCATTTGCTCTAGTCTATCGTAAAGTGAGTCGGATTCGGTAGTGGACACTGTGCTAAACGGTCAAATTTGAATTCAGTAAAAAAAGCGTGTTTGTAGTTAGGCATTCTGCATTTTGAGCAGCTCCTGGTGGTATTTGATCAGGCCTTCGCTTGGGCTGGAGATGATTACTCCGATATGGCAGCCATACTTCTTGGCGACCAGCTTGAGCGTGTCCGAGAAATGAAACGCGATAGAACCAACAAAGTTTACAGGAAGCTCTCCAAAACCCTCGTACTTGCTGACATGGCGCTCAAAGAACTCCTCGAAGTTCTCGTAAATCATCTCTTTGATCACCGGGCTCTTGCGTTTTTCATACATGAATTTAGCAAAAGTGGCCAGGTACTGACTTGGTATGTCTGAGCCGTATACAGCGTCAAGTATGCCGTCCTTGGTCAGATTGTATCTGTTCTTAAGTGAAGTGGCCAGTTCTTCAGGCAACTCGCGGTACATGTAGGCTTTGATCAACAGCTTGCCCAGGTAGGCACCACTGCCTTCGTCACCCATCAGGAAACCGAGTGAAGTTACGTTGTCTATAATGTTCTTGCCATCATAAAGACAGGAATTGGAGCCGGTGCCCAGAATACAGGCTATACCTGGCTTGTGACCACACAGGGCACGGGCCGCGGCCAGCAGGTCATGGTCCACATAGTTCGGAACGTTCGGGAAGGCGCGGCTAAGGGCATCTTCTACGCGTTTGTTGCGCTCCGGAGAGCTACAGCCAGCACCGTAATAGTAAATAGCGCTAATGTTTTTTTCTTTCAGCTGAGGCAGCAGCTCGGTCTCAAAAATGCTGTAAATCTTGTCAGTGTCGAGGTACTGCGGGTTGATGCCAGTTGTGTTGACCTGTTCATATTCGTTGTCGGCATCGATTACACGCCAGTCTGTTTTGGTAGAGCCGCTGTCAGCTATCAGAATCATAGTATTGGTAATTTATAGTTGATCAGGAGCCCACTTTTGTACAGTAGCATACTCCCTGTGTTTTATTTTCGGTATACTGAATTTTTGACTTGTCCGATCACCTCAAATTTGTCAAATACATATTCGGTATGCGGTGCATCCTTCAGTTCCTCGGTCAGGTCCTGGCCTGCCCAGTGCTCGTAGTGGTTGCCGCTCCGCCACAGGCGTGATTTTTTCACGTCGTAAATCAGGCCTTTGTAAGCCACCCATACTTCGTCACGGTCCTGGCCATTGCGCAGGGCAAGCTGTTGCAGGGTGAACTCCGGGAGATTTTCTTCCATTTGATTGCAGGCCTCACAGAGCCCGGATTGCAAATATAATAATACTGCCCTAGTGATTGGGGCAAACGGAACAGAATCGGGTTTGTTTCTTTGTTCGCTTCCTAGAGTGTTAGCCAATGCGTGACTGTGTCAGGATCCAGCGGTTAGGTACTTCGCCTTTGATGGCCTGCAAGTAGTCTTCATAACTGCAGGGTACAATGCGGGGACTCTTTTCGTCTGAAAGGGGTTCTACTTCCATCCACCACTTTTCACTTGCTTTGCTTTTATAGAATGTCATACGCTCTGGGTTATCACTGAAGGCCACGGCGTATTTGGTAAACTTGCTGGAGCTGAATTCTGTTTCGTTCTTGCGGTGGTAGAAGCCCTCTATGAAGTACCAGATCATGGTGGCGATGGTCATGGCCGTTAGTTCCTGGCTGTCCTTTGCCGGATCATACTCGTAAATTCCCAGTGATGTCATCTGGTCACTCAGGCCTGCATACCAGCACAGTTGGCAGGCTTCTTCGCCTGTAAGCCCGAACGGGTTGGCTGGCGTATAGCCCGGTGCATCCTGATGGCGTATAGCCGAAATGTCAAAAGTGAGCAAATCAGCCAGGCGCACAACCGGCTCCATCTCCTGCACACTGCGGTGCACTTCGCCTACACGGTATGCCTCAAAGTGCAGCTTTTCGAACGTGGCCATCACTTCTGGGTCCACCAGGTAAGACTGATAGCCGATCTGGCCCAGGCTGAAGAGGTAGTTTGGTTCGTGCATCAGGATCTGGCGGAGCTGCTTTTTATTGGCAGGCACGTCATTGTCCTCGCTCATGTCCACACTGCTGTCCACGGTGACCATATTCACGGCACGTTCCAAGTACTCATAGCCCATGTACTGTCCGTACTCCAGGTCATGCGTGCCGCCAATGATAATGGGGATGGTGTTATGGGAGATGAGGATTTCAACGATTTCTTTCAGCCGCAGGTAAGTGTCGTCGAGTGTTATACCCGGACGCAGGTTGCCCAGGTCGACTATGTTGCAGCGACCGGCTCCTTTGTGCATGCTGTACAGTTTTTTGCGTACAGCACGGGCCGGAATCATCTCTGCTACTGTTTCCTCTCCTTGTCCCCGGGTCTCGTTTATCCCGATCAGGGCGATGTCAGCTGAGCGCCAGTCGGGGAATTTGCCAGTAAAGCGGCCGATGTAGGCACCAAGTGTGCGCGGTTTGTCAAGCAGCGCAAAAATGTCCTCATTCAGAGGTTCGAAAAAGATGGAAAGGTTCATAAATCAGTATCAGGAAGGTCAAATATAGCAAAACTGCTGCTTTTGTGAGCGGCTTTTATTAACTATAACTTTTTCACGTAAAAAGTGCTATCAATATAATGAATAGCAAATATTTGTACAGGAAGGTATAGAAATTTCAGAAAAAAATAATTAAAATGCACATACTAACGAACGTGTGGCCCATGTTGTGCCATCGTTCGTAACGTCCTAAAATAGACTGACACTAACCTTAGCAAACACAATGAACGTAACCCGCACCCTTGATCTGCTGCCTTTTCAGCTGCAGAACTCGCCTCAGCCGGACTGTCTGGCTACAAAAGTTAACGGACAATGGATTAAATACAGCACACAGGATGTGCAAGACACTGCCAACCAGGTGAGCCTTGGTCTGCTGAAACTAGGTATAGGAAAGGGCGACAAAGTGGCTATTATTTCCCTGAACCGACCGGAGTGGGTGTTTGCTGACTTTGGTATACAGCAGATAGGTGCTATCAGTGTACCCATGTACCCGACGATCACGGTGGAGGACTACCGCTACATCTTCAACGATGCGGAGGTGAAAGCTGTGTTTGTGTCTGACGCGGAGCTCTACAACAAAGTGGTGGCTGCTACAGAGGGGATGGAGAGCATCAAAGAGATCTATACCTTCGACGAAATTCACGGTGCCAAGCACTGGAAAGAAGTGATCAAACTGGGAGAAGGAGAAGACGTAGCACAGCTTGAGCCATTGAAGGCTGGCGTTGGTCCTGACGATATCCTCACCATTATCTATACCTCTGGTACAACCGGCAACCCGAAGGGGGTAATGCTGACAAACAACAACATTATCAGTAACGTGACTGGTACGCTGCCTTATGTGCCGGTAAACCAGCATCACCGTGCGCTGAGCTTCCTGCCGCTGTGCCACATTTTCGAGCGCATGCTCCTTTATTTATACATGCGCATCGGTGTGTCGATCTACTACGCTGAGAGCATCGAGAAAGTGGCCGACAACCTGAAAGAGGTGCAGCCGCATGTGTTTACCACGGTGCCGCGTCTGCTCGAGAAGGTATATGACAAGATCGTTGCCAAAGGTATGGAGCTGACCGGCGTGAAACGTAAGCTTTTCTTCTGGGCACTGGAGCTCGGTCTGCAATATGATACCCGCGAGGACAAAGGCTGGTGGTACAACAAGCAGCTGGAACTGGCCAATAAACTTATCTTTAGCAAATGGCGTGAGGCCCTAGGCGGCAATGTAATTGCCATCGTATCGGGTGGTGCGGCGCTACAGCCACGACTGGCCCGTGTGTTCTGGTCAGCCAATATCCGCGTGATGGAAGGTTATGGTCTGACGGAGACGTCGCCGGTGATAGCTGTGAACCGCTACGAGCCAGAGAACAACGTGATTGGTACCGTAGGTATGGCCATTGATGGGGTGGAGATCAAAATTGCAGAGGATGGCGAGATACTGACCCGTGGACCACACGTGATGAAAGGCTATTACAAGAAACCTGATCTGACGGCCGAAGTGATCGACGCCGAAAACTGGTTCCATACCGGTGACATAGGAGAACTGGTAGAGGGCAAGTTCCTCAAAATCACTGACCGCAAGAAAGAGATGTTCAAAACGTCTGGTGGCAAGTATGTGGCACCGCAACCGATCGAGAACAAGCTGAAGGAGTCGGTGGTGATAGAGCAGGCCATGGTGGTAGGTGCCGGGCAGAAGTACGCCGCCGCTTTGATCGTGCCTTCGTTCCTAGGGCTGCAGGACTGGTGCGCGCACAAAGGTATACCATATACCTCTGATGCTGAGATGATCACTAAACCGGAAATCATTGACAAGTATAAGCGTGAGGTGGACAAAGCCAACGAAGGGCTGGCGCAATTTGAGACCATCAAGAAGTTCACGCTGGTTCCTAACATGTGGACGGTAGAAAGCGGGGAGCTGACACCAACCCTGAAGGTGAAGCGCAAAAACATTACAGCCAATTACCAGAAAGAGATTGACAGTATGTATTAATTTGAAGTGAATTGAAGGTTTAAAGCCTTTCAGGTGACAAAAAACCCTTTCCGGACCGGAAAGGGTTTTTTGTTTGTAACCATTCTATGAATTATACATAAACTATAGCGGAAGGTACTATAGCACGAAATCCGCTTTAACCTTTGAAGTCGGAGGGGGAATAAATTTTTCGTTAAATTAGTATGCTTGCATAACATTTTTCTTTATATTTGGTATAAACTACATGATGCATGAAGCCGGAAGAGACCGTAGATTATAATGTGAAGGTTTGTTGGCACGCTATCTCGCGTATGTATAATACAGAGGCTGCCAAAAATGATATTACCACCTCCATAGGATTTGTTCTGTTAAACATCAATCAGGAGACAGGTACCCCCGCCACCAAAATAGCCCCCTTACTCGGGCTGGAGGCACGCAGCCTGACCCGCATCCTGAAAAGCATGGAGGAGAAAGGCCTTATCTATAAGGTGTCTGACGACAAGGATAAACGGCTGGTGCGGATTTTCCTGACCGAACTAGGGCTGGAGAAAAAGGAAGTGTCGCGCAGAACGGTGCTCCATTTTAACCATAAAGTGCAGGAAGCTATACCACAGGAAGAGTTGAATACCTTTTTCCGGGTTTCTGAGCGCATCATCAACATGATCGAAAACAAAGAGATTTTCTAACCATAGTAGACCATCAAGCTTTTTCTATGAAGAGATTAATTAAGAAAGTAGCCGTGCTGGGTTCCGGTGTAATGGGCTCCCGCATTGCCTGCCACTTTGCCAACATAGGTGTGCAGGTACTGTTGCTCGACATCGTGCCGCGCGAACTAACTCCTGACGAAGAGAAAAAAGGGCTTACGCTGGAAAGCAAGCATGTCCGCAACCGCATTGTGAACAGTGCGCTGGAAGCCGCCATTAAGTCTAATCCTTCGCCTATTTACCGTAAGTCCGATGCCCGCCTGATCCAGACGGGTAACTTCGAAGACAACATGAAGGATATCGCCAGCGCCGACTGGACCATTGAGGTAGTGGTGGAGAACCTGAAGATCAAGCATTCAGTGTTTGAGCAGGTAGAGAAACACCGCAAGCCGGGCACACTGATCACTTCCAATACCTCGGGTATCCCGATCCACATGATGCTCGAGGGGCGCTCCGACGATTTCAAAAAGCATTTCTGCGGTACGCACTTCTTCAACCCGCCGCGCTATCTCAAGCTATTAGAAATTATACCTACGCCAGAGACGGATCAGGATGTTGTAGACTTCCTGATGCACTACGGCGACCTATACCTTGGCAAGACGACTGTACTGGCCAAAGATACACCGGCTTTCATAGCAAACCGGGTAGGTATCTACGCCATCATGCAGGGCCTGCAGGTGATGAACAAACTCGGACTGAACGTGGACGAGGTGGACCGTATCACAGGCCCGATCATTGGTCGTCCGAAGTCTGCTACGTTCCGCACACTGGATGTGGTAGGTCTGGATACCTTGGCCAATGTAGCCAACGGTCTGCACCAGACAGGGGAGAAAGACGAATCGCGTGAGTTGTTCAAGCTGCCGGACTACCTGCAGAAGATGGTAGAGAACAAATGGCTGGGCGACAAAACCGGTCAGGGCTTTTATAAGAAAACGAAAGACGCCAAGGGTAAGACTGAGATCCTGACGCTTGACCTGAATACACTGGAGTACGGACCAAAGCAGCGTCCGAAGTTCCAGAGCCTGGAAGTGCTTAAGCCGATTGAAGATCTGAAGAAGCGTGTAAAGACCTTCTCCAAGCAAAACGATAAGGCAGCCCAGTTCTTCAACGAGTCACTCTATGGCTTGTTCCAGTACGTGAGCAACCGCATACCTGAGATTTCCGACGAGCTATACCGCATCGACGATGCCATGCGTGCCGGCTTTGGCTGGGAGTTGGGTCCGTTCGAGTACTGGGACGTGATCGGCGCCCGTGAAGGTGTGCAGCGCATGATCGAAGCCGGTTACCAGCCTGCGGCCTGGGTAGAGGAGATGCTCAACCAAGGCAAAGAGTCCTTCTACATTGTAGAGAGCGGCAACCGCCGCTACTACGACATCCAAAGCAAAGAATACAAGGCGATACCAGGTGTTGAGAACTTCATCATCCTGGATAACCTGCGCAGTAACAAAGTAGTGTGGAAAAACACTGGTGCTACACTGATCGACCTTGGTGACGGCATCCTGAACGTGGAATTCCACACGAAGATGAACACCATCGGTGGTGATGTGGTGCAGGGCCTGAACAAAGGTATAGAGATTGCCGAGAAAGAATTCAGAGGCATGGTAGTGGGCAGTCAGGCAGCGAACTTCTCGGCCGGTGCCAATGTGGGCTTGATTTACATGTATGCCCTGGAACAGGAGTATGATGAAATCAACTTCATGATCAAGCAGTTCCAGGATACGATGATGCGCATGCGCTACTCGGCTATACCTGTGGTAGGTGCTCCGCACGGCCTTACACTAGGCGGTGGCTGCGAACTGAACCTGCATTGCGACCATGTGCAGGCAGCAGCTGAGACTTACATGGGTCTGGTAGAGTTTGGCGTAGGCCTTATACCTGGCGGTGGCGGTACCAAAGAGATGACGCTCCGCGCAGCTGAGATGTACGAAGACGGCGACATCGAGTACAACACGCTCAAGAACATCTACCTGAACATAGGTATGGCCAAGGTGTCTACTTCTGCCAAAGAGGCATTTGACCTGGGCTTTATGCGCCAGGGTGATGCAATTACTCTCAACATCAACCGTCAGATTGCCGATGCCAAAGCACAGGCGATTCGACTGGCCGAGGCAGGGTATACGCAGCCAGCTAAGAAAACCAAGATTAAAGTACAGGGTAAAGGTGCTTTAGGCATGTTCCTGACAGGAGCCAGCGCGATGGTATCAGGTGGCTACATTTCAGAGCACGACCAGAAGATATCGCATAAACTCGCTTACGTGATGTGCGGCGGCGACCTCTCTGCTCCGACAGATGTGAGCGAGCAATACCTGCTGGATCTGGAGCGTGAAGCTTTCCTGTCACTGACCGGTGAGCGCAAGACACTCGAGCGTATCCAGAGCATCCTAACTACAGGCAAGCCACTGAGAAATTAATGTTGATCAAAGCAGCATTCGCTGTTTGTTCTTTGTCATTCTGAAAGAAACTTGGTAAAAGTAAGGTTAAGCCTTAGCTATGAAAAGCCATAATTATTTCGTCTACATTACGACTAATCCGAGCAAAACAGTGCTCTATGTGGGAGTGACAAATGACTTGGTTTATCGGCTTGAACAGCATAGGGAAAATCGAGGTAAGCCCGAAACTTTTGCAGGGCGCTACTTCTGTTACAAGCTGCTCCACTACGAGCGCTATACCTATGTACAGCATGCTATAGACAGAGAAAAGGAGCTAAAAAGCTGGAGTCGTGAAAAGAAAATGGAACTGATCAAAAGTGAGAATCAATACCTGCGATTTCTGAAAGCAGATCCTTGAATAGCAGCCTTATGTCGTAACTACCAAGATCCTTACAGGATGACAAAATAAAATGAAGTATAGCTGATAGTATAAACTATAAAGAGCATTAAAATGAACAACGCATATATCGTAGCCGGATTTCGTAGCGCAGTAGGCAAAGCCGGGCGCGGAGGCTTCCGGTTCACCAGACCCGATGACCTGGCCGCTGACGTCATCAAACATCTTTTGGCTTCCGTGCCTGCACTAGATCCCGAGCGCGTAGACGACCTGATCGTGGGTAACGCCGTGCCGGAAGCGGAGCAGGGCTTGCAGATCGGTCGTATGATCGCTTTGCTGTCGTTGCCAATGTCTGTGTCAGGTATGACTGTGAACCGCTACTGCGGCTCCGGTGTGGAAACCATCGCGATGGCCTGCAACCGCATACAGGCAGGTATGGCCGACTGCATTGTCGCAGGCGGCACCGAGTCTATGTCGATGGTGCCGACAGTGGGCTGGAAGACAGTACCTAATTACAACATAGCAAAGAAGAATCCGGACTGGTACCTAAGCATGGGTCTGACGGCTGAAGCAGTGGCCAAAGACTACAATGTTTCACGTGAAGACCAAGACGAATTTGCCTACAACTCACACCAAAAGGCGATCAACGCCATTAAGAATGGCTACTTCAAAGAGCAGATCGTGCCGATCACGGTAGAGGAGACCTACATCGACGAGAACGGCAAGAAGAAGACCCGCACTTATGTAGTAGATACTGACGAAGGTCCACGTGCCGATACTTCCCTGGAAGCCCTGGCCCGACTGAAGCCTGTGTTTGCAGCCGGCGGTTCTGTAACAGCCGGTAACTCTTCGCAGACCTCTGACGGTGCCGCCTTTGTGATCGTGATGAGCGAGCGTATGGTGAAGGAGCTTAACCTGGAGCCGATTGCCCGCATGGTGAGCTACGGCACCGGCGGTGTGGATCCGCGCATCATGGGTATGGGCCCAATTGCAGCCGTTCCGAAAGCACTGAAAATGGCCGGTTTAACACTCAACGACATCGACCTGATCGAGATGAATGAGGCCTTTGCTGCTCAGTCCATTGCCGTAATGCGTCACCTCGACTTCGACCCGGAAAAGCTGAACGTGAGCGGTGGAGCGATTGCACTAGGGCACCCACTGGGTTGCTCAGGCGCTAAACTCAGCATCCAGCAATTCCATGAGCTGCGCCGCCTCGGCAAGAAATACGGCATGGTCACCGCCTGCGTAGGTGGCGGACAAGGTGTAGCCGGCATCTACGAGCTTTTGAAGTAAAAACTAACCTGAACCTAAAAACACTAATCATATTCTGCCATGGAAAATGTAACAGATAAAAATAAAGCCACTGTTCGCGGTGGTGAATTCCTGATAAAAGAAACTGATCCGCAGGACGTATTTATACCTGCCGAGTTTAGCGAAGAGCAGCACATGATGGCGCAGACTTGCCTGGACTTTGTGCGCGAAGAAGTAACACCGCTCCTCGAGCGCCTCGATAACCACGAAGAAGGCCTGATGGAAGGTCTGATGAAAAAGGCTGGTGAACTCGGCTTGTTCGCAGTATCGATGCCGGAGCAATACGGCGGCCTGAACATGGACTTCAACACCTCGCTCCTGGTGACAGAGTCAGTAGGTGGTGGGCATTCCTTCCCGGTGGCTTTTGCGGCTCACACAGGTATAGGCATGCTGCCGATCCTGTACTTCGGTACGGACGAGCAGAAGCAGAAGTACCTGCCTAAGCTGACTTCCGGCGAATGGGCAGCGGCTTACTGCCTCACTGAGCCAGGCTCTGGTTCTGATGCTCTGGCTGCTAAAACCAAAGCGGTACTGAACGAAGCCGGTACGCACTACATCCTGAACGGCCAGAAAATGTGGATTACGAACGCCGGTTTTGCCGATGTGTTCATAGTGTTTGCGCAGGTGGACGGTGACAAGTTCACAGGCTTTATCGTGGAGAAAGGTTATCCGGGCCTGAGCCTTGGTAACGAGGAGCACAAAATGGGTATCAAGGGTTCTTCTACACGCCAGGTTTTCCTATCGGATTGCGAAGTGCCAAAAGAGAACGTACTGGGCGACATCGGCAAAGGTCACCTGATCGCTTTCAACATCCTGAACATCGGCCGTATCAAACTTTGCGCTGCTACCTTGGGTGCCTCTAAAAAAGTGGTTGACCTGTCGATCAAGTATGCCAACGAGCGTCAGCAGTTTAAACTGCCGATTTCGAAGTTCGGTGCCATTCGTCATAAACTGGCAGAGCAGGCTATACGCATCTATGCAGTTGAGTCAGCGCTATACCGTTGCGGTATGGACATTTATCGCAAGGAGCAGGAGCTACTGGCTTCTGGAAAAGGCGAGAACGAAGCCATGCTGGGTGCTGCCCGTGAGTTTGCTGTAGAGTGCGCCATGCTGAAAGTAGAAGGCTCTGAAGTGCTCGACTACGTAGTGGACGAAGGCGTACAAATCTACGGTGGCTACGGCTTCTCAGCTGATTACCCAATGGACCGCGCTTACCGCGACTCCCGTATCAACCGCATCTTCGAGGGTACCAACGAGATCAACCGCATGCTTACGGTGGACATGATCCTTAAGAAAGCCATGAACGGTGAGCTCGACCTGATGGGCCCTGCACAAAACGTGCAAAACGAACTGATGGCTATACCTGATTTCGGTTCGGAAGAGGAAGGCCTGTTCGCAGCAGAGCACAAGGCGATTCGCAACCTGAAGAAAGCGATCCTGATGGTAGCCGGCACAGCGGTACAGAAGTACATGAACTCGCTGGCCAAAGAGCAGGAGATCCTGATGAACATCGCTGACATGGCTATCAAGACGTACGTGGCGGAGTCAACGCTGCTGCGTGTAGAGAAACTGGTAGGTATGAAAGGCGAGGATGCTGTGGCGAACCAGATCGACATCGTACGCGTGACTGTGAACGATGCCGTGGACACCGCCTTCCTGGCTGGTAAAGATGCGATTGCCTCTATGGCGGAAGGTGACGAGCAGCGTCTGCTGTTCATGGGCCTGAAGCGCTTCACCAAGAAAGACCTCTACAATACCAAAGAAGCTCGTCGTCGTATCGCGGCTTCCATGATCGAGGCAAATGAATTCGTGTACTAGATTCTGACAAATCTATAGTTTTGGAAAGGCTGCCTCCGTAGGAGGTGGCCTTTTTGTATTGAGGGCTTGTTCCTGAATGACCTAATGGCCTCACATGCGTAAATATACCTGAATACCAGATTGTCATTAACATAGAGGAGCGTATGGGGGTAACATGCTTAATTCCCTGCTATAACGAACGGGAGCGGATTGCGACAGTACTGGAAGTCGTGTCGAAGGTGAAGGGCATACAACAGGTAATCTGTGTGGATGACGGATCGGCTGATGGCACTGCTACGATGGTAAGCCGGCAATGGCCTACTGTGCAAGTCATCCGCCTCAGCCAAAATCAGGGAAAAGCCGCCGCTATACAGTATGGCCTTCAGTTTGTGCAGCATGAGTTGGTTCTGCTGATGGATGCTGATTTGCAGGAATTAAATAAAACTGAACTAGAGAGAGCTATTTCTGCTTTCCAGGACACTGCAAATGTTGACATGCTGATCTTGCGGCGAATCCGGTCGCCATGGTTTGTGCGCTGGTACCGAAGTGATATACTGCTGTCCGGAGAGCGGCTTTTGCGGCGAAGTGACTTAGAGCAGGTGTTGGCCCAGCCAGTGGCACGCTATCAGTTGGAAGTAGCCATCAACCGCTATATGATCAAACGTGGCAAGCGGGTACGCTGGATGCCTTGGTCCGCCATGAATACCTATAAGGTAGACAAACTAGGGATGCTGGAAGGGTCCCGTAGAGAGTTCCGGATGTATGTAGAGATAGTGGACTATGTAGGCTTTGTACACATGCTGGTGCAGCTGAGTTCTTTTACCCGCAAGCTTAAAAAACAGAAAAGCGCGCCAAGAGAGTGGCCACGCTTTTTGTCGGGTATATGGTTAGACTAGTTATTTGATCTGTAGACGACGTAGCTGCAAGCTGTTCGCTTTCTTGGATGGCCGCACCACCACTACCAAGTCCTTTTCACCCAGCCAGGCCGTGAAGTCTTTTACGTAGGCAGTATCTTCGCCTTTGGCTACATTCAGGCCAGCAGCCTTAGGTGCTTCAGCTTTACCGGTGCTGGTGTCAATGCGGCGCAGGTATAGGTCATGCTTTCCGTTCAGCTCTTCCAGGGTGAGCAGGTGCAGCGTGTTACCTGCCAGATGATAGCGATACGAGATGCCTGTAAAAGCTTCATCAGCAGGTGCTTTCTGATTTTTCATCAGCACGGAGCTCCAGGCAGTACCCATAAACTGATCATAGGCAAACAAGTGAATCTCTTTGGCATAGTAAGGAGAGTTCTCACCACCCTCCATATACTTTTTCTCTGCCATTACGATTAGTTTTTCCTCAGGTGTCAGGATCAGGTCGGTCAGGTAAATGTCCTCGAGGCGCCTGGCTTTTGCACCTCCGCTTTTATCCAGGCTGTTCACACTAGCGAGATATTCAGGTGTGAATCTGAACTCCTCTGCAAACACCATATCTTCATTTTCAAAATCAAATTTTACCGCTTTCAGGCTATAGTACTCACCGGATTTCTCGTCAGCTGTGAGTACAACACCATACAGATTGCCATTGGGCTGCAGGGCATACTTGCTGTCCATGATGTATACCTTCTTGCCTTCAAAAATGCCTCCTACCAGCACCGACATGCCTTTGGCAACCGGTGACTTCAAGGTATACTGGCGTACGGTCAGGCGTTCCATGTTCTCAGAGATCAGGCTGATGAACTGGTCACCGGCATCATTTACGATCACCTCAGCTGATACAATACCGCGCAGGTCAGTCAGGCTGTACTTCGTATCTTTTACTTTCTGAAGTTTGCCGTCATACAGGCTGCCGCTGATAGACTGCAGGACCTGATTGCCAGAAATGCTATAGCGGTAGACCAGCAGTTTGGTGCCGTCAGGCGAGATGGCTATACCCGCTTTACGGGCATTGGCTGGAGCTTCGAGCAATAGCACGGGCTTCTCTTTCTGACCGCTACGCAGGTCTACCCGATGCGCATACAACACTTGGTTGCCCTGCTCGTTTGTGCGGTGCGTAACCAGCAGCACAGCATCCTGGTTTCTGGCAAAAGCCTCCACCGTTTCTTCAGCGGCCAGTGGTACAGCAGCCGACCAGGCTTTTTTGAGGGCGGCATTATAGCGTTCAATGGCATACTCGGCTGGCTTGCTGCGGCTGAGGATTATAAAGCCCTCAGCTCCCAGTGGGAGCGTCTTGCTGCTAATGCTCTGGTTATACTGGTCCTCTGTGTTGTCAGGGAGATAGGTAAAAGGTATAGCGGCTTTGCGACCTTGTGCCTGCGCAGTTGTGGCAGTATAGCATAGGCCCAGCAAAATGAATATGAAGAGGTGAAGTGCTTTCAAGGGTATAAGGTATAGCGGTTTAGAAAATCAATGTAAGGACAGTGTAATTAGCACATAAATTTGCTGTATACGGTTATACTTTGCAAATGCCTATATAGTAAACTGCAACTCGTTTCGCGTGGAACCCACTTTTAAATATAATCAGATTCGTGCTCAGGCCACTATCATAATCAGGGCAACCTTTAACTTATGCGGCTCCAGTTGATTGTGTTCACACTCAATGATTTGATGTGACGCATAATATTCTGATTCTGTGCTTGCTCCAATTGTGGGTCTTCATTCAATACACGTTGAGCAGCCGCACGAGCCTCCTGCAAGATAGGTGCATCTTTGGCCAGGTCAGCGATGAGCAGGTCGAGCACACCGCTTTGCTGCGTACCCATCAGGTCGCCCGGTCCGCGCAGCTTCAGGTCAATGTCAGCAATCTCAAATCCATTGTTGGTGCGCACCATCGTCTCCAGTCTGGTCTTGCTGTCTTTGCTCAGCTTATACCCTGTCATCAGGATGCAGTAGCTCTGTTCAGCACCCCGGCCTACTCTGCCACGCAACTGGTGCAACTGTGAAAGGCCAAAGCGCTCCGCACTCTCGATGATCATCACGGAGGCGTTGGGCACGTTCACGCCTACTTCAATTACAGTTGTAGCTACCATGATCTGCGTCTCGTGGCGCACAAAGCGCTGCATTTCGTAGTCTTTGTCCTGCGCCTTAAGTTTGCCATGCACCATGCTCACCTGGTACTCCGGGAAAGCACGGCGTATACTTTCATAGCCGTCCATCAGGTCCTTGTAATCCATCCCTTCCGACTCCTCAATGAGCGGGTACACGATGTATACCTGGCGGCCCAGCTTGATCTGGTCACGCACAAACTGGAATACCTTCAGGCGGTGTGAGTCGAAGCGGTGCACGGTCACAATCTCTTTACGGCCGGCTGGCATTTCGTCGATCACCGACACATCGAGGTCACCGTAGAGCGTCATGGCCAGGGTGCGGGGTATAGGAGTGGCCGTCATCACGAGTACATGTGGGATAATGCGCGGGTTCTTGCGCCACAGTCTGGAACGCTGCTCTACTCCGAAGCGGTGCTGTTCGTCCACAATACAGAGACCCAGGTTATGAAACTGTACTACGTCCTCCAGCAGGGCATGCGTGCCTACGATCATTTTCATTTCACCTGAACGCAGTTGCTCGTGTAGCACTTTGCGATCTTTTGTCTTGGTGGAGCCAGTGAGCTTGCCAATGTTTATACCTAACCGGTCAGCAAAAGCTTTGAGGCCGGTATAATGCTGGTCCGCCAGAATCTCAGTAGGTGCCATCAGCACAGACTGTGCTCCATTGTCAGCAGCGATCAGCATGGTAATAAAGGCCACGATGGTTTTACCTGAACCCACATCGCCCTGCAGCAGGCGGTTCATCTGCTTGCCGGCTGTCAAGTCTTTATGTATTTCCTTGATAACCCGCTTCTGTGCATTGGTCAGATCGAAGGTCATGTGATTCTTGTAGAACTCTGTTACCGTCGGTACCTGCTTAAATATCTGTCCGGCCAGGTCGGCACGACGCACCGTTTTCTGGCGTAGCAGACGTAGTTGTATGTAAAAGAGCTCTTCAAATTTGAGCCTGAACTTTGCGGCATTATACTTCTCGACTGATTGCGGAAAGTGAATGTTGATCAACGCATCCCGCTTGCTCATCAGGCGATAATGGTCTATCAGCTCCGGTGAAAGCGTCTCGTTAATATTTGGCACCGCCACCTTCAGCAGCATTTCCATGTAGCGGGCTATGACCTTGCTCTCAACACGGAATGCCTTCAGCTTCTCGGTGGTATGGTATACCGGTTGCAGAAAAGAGGTCGTCTGTTTCTCTTCCCCCAATTCCTCCAGTTCGGGGTGCGCCATGCTCCACTTGCCATTAAACGAAGTAGGCTTGCCAAACACAATGTAATCGGTGTGGTTCTTTAGCGATTTCTGCATCCACTTCACCCCTTTGAACCAAACCAGCTCCATCTCGTTGCCGTCTTCATCCACTAGGATAGCGGCAAGGCGTTGCTTACGGCCTTCGCCCAGCACCTCCTTGCCCCGCACACGTCCGCGTACCTGCACATAAGGCATGCTTTCGTCCAAGTCTACTATTTTGTAGAATTGGGTGCGGTCAAGATACCGGAAAGGGTAGTGCTGAATGAGATCGCCGTAGGTATAGATATTAAGCTCCTTCTGCAGCAGCTCAGCCCGCTGCGGCCCCACGCCTTTCAGAAATTCGATCTTGGTATGGAAGAAGTTGTTCAAGGGTGTAAGCTTGTCGTTAGTTAAAAGAGGTATGGTAGGTATACCTGACAAAAATAAGCAAAAGCCCCGACAGGTGTAAGCGCTATCGGGGCTTTTGCTTTATATTCAGGTGAATTCCTCTACTTAGAATCTAGCGCTATAATTTTGTCACTCTTTCCTTGGTTACAGTCTTCGCAGCTTGTTACTAAATTACTATAGCTATCGGTGCCGCCTACAGAGATAGGGATTTTATGATCAAGATTTAATTTGATACCATCCGATTTGTTACGACCGCAATACTGGCAAGTATAGGAGTCTCTTTCAAAAATTTCAAATCTTAGCTTCTTAGAAATGCTTACTCTTCTTTTATTAGTAGATTTTTGGACTGGCTTCTGTTTTGGGTTGAACTTAAGATCAAATATATGCTTGCTAAATTCAGGGCAATCTGAGTAATGCGTTGATTTAAGGTTTTGGAATTTACTCTTAGTCCCAAGCTTATCCCATTCTCCACAAGAGCTTGCAACTCCATTTAAAAGACTATGTGCTAGATCAAATAAGTTAACCTCAGGGCATACGTTATTGTAATATTGATAAGTATTACCCCTTGATACTTCAGGCGCTTCCCCTTGAAGATCTATCTTGGACTGATCAAAGTTTTCAGACAAAATTCCTTCCTGCTGAAGAGTAGTAACTACATCCCGTCCTCTTGATACTTTATCATATTCTCCTAGCAGATAGATAGTATATGCTCGTCTCATACACTGGTTTAGCAAAGGACACCTACTAGGGAGTTCTACTTTTCTACTCTTTTCAAAGTACTGATCTTCATTCATTTTCTTATGAGAACGCTATGATCTTTCTACTTTCTGTCCTTAAACTCCAGCGTGTTCAACAGATGCACAATATCCTTCTTTACATACTCGATCACTGGAGCCAGTGAGTCATTCTGAGTAGCGGTCCTGAAGTAAAGTGCTCCACGGAAAAAGTGCGTAGTTGTATCGGTTACATAAAACTGGAACTGGCTTGGGATTTCGCCTTCCAGTTCAAACACTGAAGCAACATCGCCCTGCGGTGTCCGGATTTCCGTTTCCTCTATCGAATATGCCTTTATCTGGTGTTTGCCAGTCAGCTTTCGGGCATCCTCTATCAGGTTATTCAGCATTTTCGGATCTTTGTTGATGGCCTTGTATGTCAGCTGCACGTTAGCTCCCAGGCTCGGATAAATGATATTGATCCAATGCGGCTGGGCAATCATCGATGAGTCAGGGCGGATTTTAGCATGCTTTGAGTACTCGAAGGTATAGGGATGCTCGTCCTGAAGCTGCTGGTAGGCGACTGTCGGTAGGTCTATGCGGTTATAGCCTTTCGGTTTTGGGGTGTACTCGGCGGAGCAGCCGGCAATGGCCAGGGCCATACCTGCCCACAGGGCCAACTGTAATTTAGCTGACTTTATGATAGTGCTCTTTTTTGCTTGCGACATTAATCTTGATTCGTTTTACACGCTTATTGTCCGCCGACTCAACCGTAAAATAGTAGCGGCCATACGACACTTCTTCGCCTACGTATGGTATGCGACCAAAAAGTGCGAGCATCAGGCCTGCCACTGTTTCGTGCTCGCTCTTTACTTCGTTAAAGGCATCGAACGGAACTTCTGTTATCTTACAAAAATCATGCAGCGATGTTTTACCGTCAAATATAAAGGTATTTTCGTCGAGTTGTGAGTAAATGATCTCGTCCTCGTCATCAAACTCGTCATTAATCTCACCTACAATCTCCTCGATAACATCTTCCATGGTAAGCAGTCCTACCGTAGTGCCATACTCGTTCACCACAATTGCCATGTGCACGTGCTTTTCCCGGAAGTCCTGCAGCAGGTTAGAGATGTGCTTGGTCTCCGGCACATAGAAAGGCGCTCTGATCAGGTTCTGCCATTTAAAGTCAGCTCCTTTGTCGAGGTGCGGCAGTAAGTCTTTTACATAGAGTATGCCGTCGATGCTGTCGGTGCTTTCGGTATAAACCGGCACGCGCGAATAACCCCACTTGATGATCTGCGGAAGCAACTCTGGCAGTGTAGCGCTCTGTGGGAAAGCCACGATATCCATACGCGGACGCATAATCTGTTTTACCGTGATCGAACCGAAGTTTACGATCCCCCTCAGAATCTTGCGCTCTTCAGGTGACGTCTCTTCGTTGGTAAGAGCCACATCCAGACTATGGTGCAATTCTTCCAGTGTTTGGCTATAAGCACGCACACGGTAGCGCTTGTCTATGAAATTGCTGATACCAGTCATCAACCAGGCAAGCGGTCGTAGCACAGGCCGCAAAGCATCCAGTATCGGAGCCATGCGCTGCGCAATGGCAGTGCCGTGCTTGCGGGCATATACCTTAGGAATTACCTCCCCAAAGAAAACGATCAGGAACGTAACTACCAGCACACTGACTAGCATCGTGGAGGTTGCCAGCGAAGTAGAGCCGACTAACTGCCACGCAATGTAGGCGCAGAGCGTGATGATACTAACATTGATCGCATTGTTGATGATCAGGAGCGAAGCCAGTAGTTGGCGCGGGCTCTGCAGGAGGTGGTGTACCAGTTGAAGCTTTTTGTCTTTGCTTGTTCTGGCTTTTTCAATCTCCTGAGGGGTGAGAGAGAAAAAAGCTGCCTCCGCCCCCGAAGTGAGGGCAGAGAGCAGCAATAAGATAAAGCAAACCGAGATGGCTGCGATATATTCAATTCTAAGTAAAGCTGTTGCGCTTTGTAAAAGTTGCAGTAAGCTATAACTTAGGGGGTCTCCGGAATCTAAACTGTCCAAAATTAGATAGTTAGGTTAAACATAGGTTAGAACGGCAGGTCGTCTGGCTCGTCGTTCTGGAAGGCAGATGCATTGCCCTTACCTGATGCGGCGGCACTGCCCTGACCTGAGGCTTGTCCCGATGATTGTGATGAAGAGCCGCCCTGGAAGCCTCCAGAGTTGCCATTGCCACCTACCTGGGCTTCAGTACGGGACGTCAGCATAGTCATGCTATCGGCGACAATCTCGGTTCTGTACCGCTGCACGCCGTCTTTGTCCTGGTAGTTGTCTGTGCGAAGCTTGCCCTCAATGTAAACTGAGTGCCCTTTGCGCACATACTTTTCGGCTACCTCGGCCAAACCGCGCCATAGCACGATGTTGTGCCACTCGGTGCGCTCCTGGCGCTCGCCGTTTTTGTCTTTGAATGTTTCAGAAGTAGCAATCGGGAAACGCGCTACAGCTACGCCGCCTTCAAGGTGGCGAACTTCTGGGTCCTTACCAAGATTTCCGATAAGGATTACTTTGTTAACACTTGCCATGTCTTTTTTTGTTAAATATTAAATTGAATTAGGGCTACTCCGACAACCAAGCCGGAGGCAATTATGGCTACTGAACCTTTAAAATGCATTTTCATGCAGAAAAGTTTCAGTTTATAAATTTAGTAAAATCTTCTCATCTTTCAAATAGCTGTCGATAAGAATTGGCTTCGGCAATGCCTCTATTTTTTCAGATGAATAAGGTGCCAGTCGCGCCTCCTGCAAAACCTCTTTACTTAAACGAAAATCGAGCTGAATGAGGTAAAACCGGGCTGTTATTTTCTGGTGACTGAGCACATGCTTATAGTCTTTGCGCGGTGGCAAAAGATGTGATTCCTGCACTGCTATACCTGCATCGTTCAGTTCTTTCAGCAGCCTAACGGTATCCAGGATTTTCGAGTCGCTTTCGTGCAGGTAAAAATCATACAATCCTTCCCAAATATCGCCACTCAGGCGCTTACGCATGTAATACTGCCCCTCGTGCACAAAAACCATGTAGTGGAAAAAGCGTGGGCGGGCGGCCTTTGCCTTTGATTTGACAGGAAGCTCCTGCACCAAGCCGTGTGTGAAGGCGAAGCAGGACTGCTGCAGCGGGCAGAACAGGCAATCGGGCATGACGGGGGTGCATTGAATGGCGCCAAATTCCATAATGGCCTGGTTGAAGGTGTCAGGCGCTTCGGCCGGGATGAGTTCGTCGGCCAGTTGCTGAAATACCTTGCGCGAAGCAGGCGCCGCAATGTCATCTGATAATCCAAATACACGGGCCAGCACCCTGAAAACATTGCCATCGAGGACGGCAACCTTCTCCCGAAAGGCAAAAGAGGCGATAGCGGCAGCTGTGTAACTTCCCACGCCCCGCAGTTTGAGGAGCTCTTCATACTTGTTTGGGAACACGCCGCCATACTCCTGCACGATCTGTTTAGCCGTGTGGTGCATATTACGTGCCCTGGAGTAGTAGCCAAGTCCCTGCCAGAGGCGTAGCACTTCATCCTGAGGGGCCGCCGCCAGATGCTGCACGGTTGGGTAGGCCTCGGCAAAGCGCTGGAAGTAGGGGAGTCCCTGGGCTACGCGCGTCTGCTGCAGGATCACTTCAGACAGCCAGATCAGGTATGGATCGGTGGTGTCGCGCCAGGGCAAGGCTCTTTTGTGACGCTGGTACCATGTCAGCAAGGTGTTTGAGAAGTATGTGCTAGGAGTGTTTTTCATAAAAAATGGTCCCTTAGGCTCAGGCAGCTTGAACAGACAAATGTAAGACATTGTTCTGAGTGCAGAAGGAATGTATTGGCGTCAGTTTTTGTATCTTATTAAAATATAAGTAGATACGTGGCGTTAGGAAGAGGGCAAGCTGGCATGGGTATTGCAAGAGAACCGTCAGTCAAAAGGTGTAAAGAAGGTATATGAACGGCAAGGCTAATTCTGTAATAATTTAGTGCTAAAGCTTTTACTTGTCGAAAAGTAGGTATACCTTTGTGCCCCGAAAAATGGGGAACGACAGCGCTGTTGTATCTCCTGAAAAAGAGAAAGTTAACTTATTACTAATTTATAAAAATCTAAGAAAGTGACTAAAGCAGAAGTAATATCAGAAATTGCTGATAAAACAGGGATTGATAAGGCTGATGTGCAATCTACCATTGAGGCATTTTTCAAAGTGGTGAAAGACTCTATGGCCGATGGCAACAACATCTACGTGAGAGGTTTTGGAAGCTTTGTAAACAAGAAGCGCGCTAAGAAAGTGGCTCGTAACATTTCGAAGAACACTTCCATCATTATTGATGAGCACTTTATTCCAAGCTTCAAGCCATCTAAGACCTTTATTGCTAAGATTAAGAACAGCAAAAAGATCAAAGAACTGGCTCATTCTTAATTCTTTCGTATATTTGCCGGTTGCCTGTTTGGTTATCCTTTAAAAACAGTCATTTACAAAAACACAGAAATACATGTCACGCGCTCAAATACTGATACTTGTAGCAGCAATTGCTTTGGCAGCGGCTATGTTCTTTCTGCCTAAAGTGGTTGTGACGAAGGATGATAGCACAGTGGCTGCAGAACAAGCCTCTGCCATACCTGAGGGACACTCTGAAGATGATGGGCATGACCATGGACCTTCTCCAGCCGCAGCGGCTGACGGAGTGCACTCCACGGCCACACCAGAACAAATGATGGAGCTTGCTACTGTACGTGCACGCTACAACAAAGCATCTGATGCCAAGACGCGCGGCCTGTTAGCCAGTGAACTGGCAGCTGCTTATGCCTCAGCAAGTAAGTTTGACAGTGCAGGTTACTATTACGAGCTAGCTGCTGAAGCCCGTCCGGGTGAGAAGAACTACCGTAAAGCAGGTGACCAGTACTTCGAAGCTTTTACTTATGCAGCAACACAGCAGCGTGCCAGCGAAATGGGTGGTAAGGCCCGTAGAATGTACGAGCAGGTACTGAAGAATAATCCTTCGGACATGGATGCGAAAACAAACGTAGCCATGACTTACATTGCCAGTGAAAACCCTATGCAGGGTATTACGCTGCTGCGTGAGGTAATTTCGGCAGACCCGAAAAACCAGAAGGCGCTGTTTAACCTCGGTATTCTGTCAGTTCAGTCAGGGCAGTGGGACAAAGCCGCTGAGCGTTTCCAGGAGTTGACAACCGTTAACCCGGAACACGTGGAAGGCACTTTCTACCTGGCTGTGTCACTTGCTGAAACCGGTAAGAAAGAAGAAGCGATCAGGACTTTCAATAAAGTGAAGACCATGAGCAGCGACCCTGCTCTGACAGCTTCCGTTGACGAGTACCTGGCAAAACTGTAATAAAAGAAATAATCATTTAATAAAAATTTCAAGACTATGCCTTGCGGAAAGAAAAGAAAAAGACATAAGATTGCTACTCACAAAAGAAAGAAGCGTCTAAGAAAAAACAGACATAAGAAGAAGTAATTTCTTCTGCGTTTATTGAGGCCCACATTGCTTCTGCAATTGTGGGCTTTGGTCTATACATCCAACTAATCTTTGAGAGAAATTGAGTAACGAGCTTATTATCAATTCTACTCAGGATGGAGAGCGCATCGCCCTATTACAGGACAAGAGACTAGTAGAGTTTCACCACGAGAAAAAGGATACGAACTACATTGTAGGGGATATCTTTCTGGGAACTGTAAAAAAGGTAATGCCAGGCCTAAACGCCGCTTTTATTGATATTGGCTACCACAAGGATGCATTTCTGCATTACCATGATCTGGGAGCCAATGTCAAAACCCTGAACAAGTATGTGAAAGCGGCACAGACACAGAAGAACGCTTCTGCAAAGCTTAACCAGCTTAAATTTGAGCCAGAAATTGACAAACTGGGCAAGATCGCTGATGTTCTGAAAAAAGGACAGCAGGTATTGGTACAGATTGTCAAAGAACCGATTTCAACCAAAGGACCGCGTCTTTCATGTGAGCTTTCGCTCGCCGGTCGATACCTGGTGCTCGTACCGTTCTCTAACACGGTAAGTGTATCCAAAAAGATCGTAAGCAAGGAAGAGCGCACGCGCCTCAAGCGCCTGATCAACTCGATCAAGCCCGAGAACTTTGGCGTGATCATCCGGACAGTGGCAGAAGGCCGTGAGGTAGCAGAGCTCGACAGAGATTTGCGAAACATGGTGGAGAGCTGGGAAGAAGGCTTTAAATCGCTGAAGATTGCCAAGCCCAATGACAAGATCATTGGGGAATTGGGACGTTCTTCGTCCATACTGAGAGACTTAATGAACGAGAGCTTTGACAACATAGTAGTCGACGACGAGTCGCTCTATGACGAGATCAAAGCATACATCGGTAGCATTGCGCCAGATAAAGTAAAAATTCTGAAGCATTACACCGGTAAGACAAAAACCTTCGAACACTTTAACATTGAGCGGCAACTAAAGGCTGCATTCGGTAAAACAGTGACCATACCAGGCGGCGGATACCTGGTGATAGAGCACACCGAAGCCCTGCACGTAGTCGATGTGAACAGTGGGAATAAATCTAATACCGAAACCGATCAGGAGGCTACCGCGCTGAATGTGAATATGATGGCTGCCAGAGAGGTGGCCCGTCAGCTGAGACTCCGGGATATAGGTGGTATCATTGTAATTGACTTCATCGACATGAAGTCGCCCGAAAACCGCCAGAAAGTATACGAGGTAGTCAAAGAGGAACTGAAGAGAGACCGATCCAAGTCAACAGTTCTGCCTATCTCTAAATTTGGCCTGATGCAGATTACGCGTCAGCGTGTAAGGCCAGAGCAGAATATCGTGACCGGTGAAGTATGCCCTACTTGTAACGGTACCGGTAAAATATCTGCCAGTATTCTGATTACTGATGAAATAGACGTAGCGGTAGACGACCTGCTTACGAGACACAACCATAAGAGCCTGACATTGTACGTACACCCTTTCCTGTATTCTTATTATACATCAGGTGTCGTTTCAAAACAGATGAAATGGTTCTTCCACTACTTCAAGTGGGTGAAATTTGTAAAAGACACTTCGCTCGGTATTACTGACTTTAAGGTAATGGACGATAAAGGCGAAGAAATAGAGCTGCGCACCGCCCTGACGGAGGTGAACGGGACGCAGGAATAAAAAATTTTAATCAGATTCGATGGCAACAAAAAGGCCGCTCTGTTCATTCAGAGCGGCCTTTTTGATTTGTAACAAGTCTATACTTAGAACTTGATGCCCACATCAAGGGACACCCCATTGTTCTTGATTGCAATATTTTTGTCACCTAGTCGGTCACTATAGAAATCGTCAATATTACTCAGACCACGCAGGTAAGTAACACCGCCAAATAGTTTAGTGCTCTGGCCGAGCTGCATTTCGGCACCAGTGCCTAACAAAGCGCTGGTTTCAAAGATATTGAAGCGCTTCGCTGTCTTTTCACCATTGATCACTTTTTGGTTGTTTACCTGGGCTGACACCTTGGTGCCAAGAGCACCACCTACCTGGAAGTACAGGATCACATCAGGAGCTACCTCATTCGTGAATAGCTTAAGCGTGAGCGGTATTTCCAGATACTGCACTGTCAGGTCATCCTCTACTGGCACTGTCGTTGGCTGGCCGTTCGGATCTTGTGAAGTAAAATCATACTTGATTTTAGAGCCTTTGCTGCGGAACATCAAACCTGAGCTGAAGGCATAGTTGTTGGAGAAAAAATAATCACCAACCACACCTACACCAACACGCAGTGTATTGCTGCTTTTTTCAAAACCGTGTCTGTCTTCAGCTATAAAGCGATTGCCTGAAATGGTAGGGGAGAACTGAATGCCGATTTCCATTTGGGCCATAGCAGTGGATGTAAAGCCCAAAAAGAGCAGCAGGAATGCGAGTTTTTTGAATTGCATGTTAATTTGTCGCGTTAATTTATTCTAATACGGGATAACCCTGTATTTTTGTATTAAATATTCGGCAATGTATCACAGATTATTATTACTCGCAACCATCCTATTGCTTTTTAGCTGCAAGAAGAAGGAGGGCTGCGACATACCTGAAGAAATAGAACGTATACCTGTAACGGTGGAGATCGAGCGACTGGAGAAGCCCTTTTTTGCGGCAAGCTCAAAGCAGGACATCGCTACTTTCCTTGATAGCAATCCCATCTTTGCGGAGCGTTTCATCCAGCGCCGGAACTACCCTTCGGATTCAGCCGTGATCAATGCGATGCATGGGCTGGCGACTAATCCTGAGCTTCAGAAGCTGGCTCAGGAGGCAGACCAGGCTTTTGGCGACATGTCCACAGAAAAGCAGCAGCTCGAAACCGCTTTCAAGCATATCAAACATTATTATCCTGAGTTTAAGGAGCCGCAGGTAAAGACATTTGTCTCTGGCCTCAACCAGGATTTGATGGTATCAGACAGTCTGCTGGTTTTCGGCATTGACTTTTTTATCGGCAAAGACGCCAGTTACCGACCCGATACCTATGATTACATCCTGAAACGCTACGAGCGCCCGAACATGGTACCAGCCGCCATGCTGCTGCTGTCTAACCGATTCAACAAAACCAGTTTTCTGGAGCGTAGTCTGCTCGCCGAAATGGTGAATACAGGCAAAGCTTATTATTTTGTGAAATCCATTATGCCTTGCACGCCGGACTCTACTATCATAGGGTATAGTGGGCAGCAACTGGCCGATGTGCATCACAACGAGGGCCGTATCTGGGCGCACTTCGTTGAAAAGAAACTGCTCTATGAGAAAAGCCCATTCGTAGTGAACAAGTATATCGGCGAGCGACCTAATACGCCCGAAATCGACCCAACCTCTCCTGGCCGCCTCGGTACCTGGGTAGGCTGGCAGATTGTACGCAGGTATATGGAGCGCAATCCGAAGGTCACCTTGCAGGAACTAATGGCCGACGACGATCACCAGAAAATATTCAACGAATCGAAATACAAGCCTGAGAAGCGATAGTTCTATACCTCGCCTCTATACCTGCGCGCATGCACATAGCTATTTTCAATCAGCATCACCACAATCCGGACTGCCCCTCTACCTGCAGGCACTACACCTTTCTGGAGTACCTGGCCAAGCGGCATAAGGTGAGTCTGGTAACGAGCAGCGCCTGGAAGCAGCTTCGCATCACAGACAGGTATAAGTGGGTGCCGGAGGGAGTGGAACTGTACGAACAGGAGGTGCCCTACAGCAACAAAATGGGTGTGCGCAGACGCTTGGTTTCCTATGGCGGCTTTGCAGCCTACAGCCTGGCCAAAGGGCTTTCTATACCTAAGCCTGATGTAGTTTGGGGGGTATCAACGCCACTTTCTACGCCTTGGATGGCAGCCCGTGTCGCAAAGATGCGTGGCATTCCGTGGGTGTTTGAGGTGCAGGACCTGTGGCCTAGCTTCCCGATTGAAATGGGAGCAGTAAAGAAGGAGTGGCTAAAAAGACGCCTGTTCAGGCTTGAGAAGAATCTTTACCAGAATGCCAGCCACATCATCACGCTTTCTCCGGATATGGAAGATTATGTGGTGAGGCAAGGTATAGCGCGGGATAAGGTAAGCACTATCCTGAATGGCACTGACTTGGAAATGGCCGATGCTGCGACTCCTGAGCGAGTAGCAGCACTGCGAAAGCAATATCAGCTGCAGGGCAAGCAAGTAGTGCTCTATGCAGGCACCTTTGGCCGTGCGAATGATATACCTACTATTATGCAGGCAGCTGAGACAATGTCTAACCAGCAGGACATTGTGTTTGTGCTGGCAGGAGGAGGCTACTATAACGACGAACTGCGGAAGCTGTCGCTGCGCCTGCCTAACCTGGTGCTTATGCCGCCACAACCGCGCCCTGATGTGTTCACCCTATTCAAACTGGCAGATCTGGCGCTCATTACCTTCAACGATTTGCCTGTGCTCGCTTCTAATTCTCCGGCCAAGCTTTATGATAGCCTGGCCTGCGGTGTTCCGGTGCTGGTGACTAATCCCGGTTGGACAAAGACATTCGTGGAGCAATATAACTGTGGCTGGTACAGTCCTGCGAGTCAGCCTGAACTGTTGGCTAAGAAGATAAAAGAGATCATGTCTGATCGTGAAATGCGGCGACAGGCCGGGGCCAATGGGCAGTCCATCGCCCGGCAGCTGTTCGACCGCCAGCAACTTGCTGCCCAGGTAGAGCAGATTTTGTTGCAGGTGGCAGGTAAGGTATAGGCTTTAGTCTTTGATACTCGCCGACAGGTGTCTGAAGTCTTCTTTAAGCTGTGGTGCGTTTGCGGCCAGCGTCCAGCAAATGACTTTGTAGAAGTGTGTTTTTGTTTCTACAGCTGTGATGAGCATAAAGAAGTCGCCATCTTCATCAGTCCACTTCAGTTCGCTTTGCGCAACATGGTTTCCATTTGATTCGAAAACCTTGGCCTTGCTCAGTTTGCGTCTCTTTTCCTCCTTTTTGTAGTCGGCGGCAAAGCTGTCCAGAAAGTCTGCTGCATTCTCGAACCTCATGCCCTTCAGTTCAAGCTCTTCTTTCGAGTCCTCTATCACGATGGTATAAGCCTCTTTATTCTTATTGAAATACTGCAGACTGGCAACATCGTTCAGTTCATAAGTTTTGACCATGTAGCTGGGTATTTCCATTGAATAGGAGTGACCTCCTTTGCGCTCAGCAAACTGCGTTTGAGCATGCACGGCAGAGTAACTGCCCAGGAGGAGCAGGAAGAAGGCTAATAGTTTAGCGGGAGTAAAAGTTTGCATAAGCTTATAAAAGTATAATGATGAATAGCTAAATATAGGAAGTTGCATTTATTTTGGTGCAATTATTTTTCTGATTCAATAACTCAAAGACAGGTATAAAAACTGCTCAGGTGTTGCCTGGGTATTAAAGTCTGTGGGCTTTTGATTTTGTTTATTGCTTTGCAACACAGCTACTTGTGGCGAGGCATGAGGAGAGTGCGGGTTTTTGGCATGGCCTTTGAATATGCAGGTATAGCAGAGCATATTTTCAGGCCTGGGCTTTGCTACTAATCGAACTTACTATAAAATATTGAAGGAGAAATAAAGATGAAGAAGATAATAGCAGCCCTTTCGCTAGGTATGTTAGTTGCAGGTGGTAGCGCTTTTGCTCAGACCTCAACCAAACCGCAAGACCAAAAGCCACGCAGTGAAATGCGTGCAGCCATGAAGGACAGAGCCCAGAAAAGCCCTGAAGAGATGGCCCAGATGAAAACTGATAGAATGGCTCAGAGGCTAGAGTTGAACGCAGCTCAGAAAAGCCAGTTACAGGCACTAAACATGCGTCAGGCGCAGGAAATGAAAGCTATGCGCGAGAGCCATAAAGCAACCGGAGAAAAGTCACCAGAGCAGAGAGCTCAGATGCAGGAAGCCAGAAAAGCAAACCACGATCAGTGGCAGGCTGAACTGAAAAGCATCCTGACTGCAGAGCAGTATGCGAAGCACGAAGCCGATCGTGAGCAGATGAAGCAGAAGCGTGCTGATGGCAGAAAAGGCCAGAAATCAGGTGAGCATAAGAAATCTGGCGAGCACAAAAAAAGAGGCGAATACAAGAAGCAACAGCAGGGAAAGTAATCCCTTATAAGATCCCATAGTTAAAGCGCGGGTGGACCATATAGTGTCTGCCCGCGCTTTTTTATTAGGCTATACCTCCAACTTTGTTTTCAGGATCGTCAGGTATGTTGGGATAGTGCTTCTGGAAGAAGGCGCAGAAATGCGTGAGCGGGCATTCCTCACACTTGGGCCTACGGGCGATGCAGATGTAACGCCCATGTAGTATGAGCCAGTGATGTGCTTTCGCAATGAGTTCCTGTGGCAGGTTGGCTACTAACTCCTTTTCCACCTCAAGGGGAGTTTTGGCTGTTTTTGATACCAGACCGAGGCGCTTGCTCACCCGAAACACATGCGTATCCACGGCCATAGCTGGTTGGTTCCAGATCACCGAGACGATCACATTGGCGGTTTTGCGACCCACGCCAGGCAACTTCACCAGTTCCTCCACCGTGCTTGGCACCTCTGAGTTGAACTGCTCCACCAGCATCCTGCCTAAACCAGCCAGGTGCTTGGCTTTATTGTTCGGGTAGGAAATGCTTTTGATAATTGGGAAAATCTCTTCCGGAGTCGCGGCGGCCAGGTGCTCGGGTGTAGGGAATGCCTCGAACAGGGCAGGCGTTACCATATTTACACGCTTATCTGTACACTGGGCGCTGAGTACAACGGCTAGTATCAGCTCATAGGGATTGGAGTAAGCCAGTTCAGTTTCCGGGTCCGGAAAGTTCTGCGTAAAGTGCTCGATCAGCAGCTTGTAGCGTTCTTGTTTGCGCATAAAAAAAGTTTGCAGTCGGTTAAGACTGCAAACTTAAGCTTTTTGAGTAATTTAAAATGTTGTCGATAGACCGCTGGCTTGGGCTTTTGGCCGCGCCGTCAAGCAGTCGCTGGAGTAGCATGAGATCAGAGCAGCTATCTGCCAGCTCGTTGTCGTGCATCAATGCTGTTTCCAGTTGCTCGAGCGCAGGGTCTGCCAACTCATTGTATACGTACTGGATCAGCTCATTCTGAGTAGAGGTTTTTATCATAAGCAATCGTGCTGTTTAGCATCTTTTTTCTTAGGTTGATCAATGCGTAGCGCATACGACCTAAAGCTGTGTTGATGCTCACACCGGTTGCTTCGGCTATCTCCTGGAAACTCATATCGGCATAATGACGCATCATGAGTACTTCCCGCTGCGCCTGTGGCAGCGTTTGGATCAGCTCGCGCAGTCTGGCATGGGTGTCCTCCTTGATCTGCTGTGACTCAGCGGAGTCTTCAGCAAAAGACAAGGCATTGAACACATTACTACCGTCCTCCAGCGTGATCATCGGGCTTCGTTTCTCTTTACGGAAAAAGTCGATTGCCAGGTTGTGGGCAATGCGGCATATCCAAGACGAGAACTTGCCTTCTTCGTTATACCTGCCGCCCTTCATGGTATGGATAGCCTTGATAAAAGCGTCCTGCATGAGGTCCTCAGCGGTATACGTGTCTTTAACAATCAGTAAGATCGTAGTGAATACTTTGTTCTTGTGTCTGTTTACTAGCTGTTCAAACGCATTTTCGTTACCTGCGATGTAGAGCGAGACTAAAGCAGAGTCGCTCAGCTGGGTAGTTGTATTCATCGTAAAGCTACATTAGTTTAACGTAGAGCTTTATACCATATTGTTGCGTTAGGCTGTTAGAACAAATATTTTTTTGAAGTGTAAATCAAATATAGGGAATGCATTTTGACTGTGCAACTATAGCCGGGTGCCCTTAATAAAAAATATTAAAGAAGCTATGTGCCAGTTAAGAATTACTGTTCCCTAATATACGGCAAGATAATATAAACGTATATGCTTTCAGTTAAATTTATTTTTCAACATATAGTGCAGCTATATATAATATTGATAAGGAGATAATTAAGAGGTATATGCTGAGCTGATCAGGTGCGGCTAAAATCAAAGTGGCAGCTTTACCGGTTATATCGGTAAAGCTGCCACTTTGATTTTTATGGGACTACCTTATAGAGTTACTTCCTTGCCTATAATGCCGATCAGACCCATTTTCATCTGAAACACCTGCGCAATGCTGGTGGCTTTTTGCTTCAATTCCTTTGTTTTATCTCCTTCAAACAGTTCATCTGCAGTTTCAGTAAACAGCACTACCCAGCGAGCAAAATGCTGTCTGTCTACTGGCAGGCGCATGTGCTTGGGGAAAGGCTGCCCCTTGTAGGCCATAGTGCCGAACAGCACCGAACTCCAGAAGCTGTACATTATGGGGAGATGGTGCTCCCAGTTTACTTTCGCAAAGCCATTGAATACAGGTCCCAACAGGTCGTCCTCGTTTACTTTGGCGTAAAACGAGTCAACCAGCAGTTTTATATCCTGTTCATCTCTTATATCTTCCTTCATTTGCTGCAAATCGAAACCTTATAGGGCTACAAAAATACCAGCACAGGAGCGCGATAAAAATGACATTCGTCACTATATGAATACAAGGGGCATAAAAAATCCTTCGCAAGAGTTGAAATCTGTACGAAGGATAAGTTTGTAAATGCAATTGATGCAGCCTATTCGCGGTTATAACGTTTCAGGCGGTTCAGGATCAGGAGCAGGCGGCGGTTAATGTCGCGCTCCTCCACAGGTTTGCACTGTGCAGTGATATCGGCAGGGCGTTTCAATTTAGCCTCTACAGCTTTCAGGTGCTCCAGATAGCACTCAATTGTCGTGCAGGAGATATTTTGAAACTGAAGGCCTTCCCCGTCAGCTACTTTGCTGTTCAGGTTAATTGCTTTTGCGATCTCGGTGTTAATCAGTTTAGTTACGTCAGTGCTTGAAGTAATTTCCTGCTGGTACACCTTCTTCTCGATGTTCTCCAATAAATTGCGGATGTCCAGTTGTTCCATGGTGTTAATATTTTTAAATTTTTACTTATCAATAGAGTCGGCAGTTCCTCTGCTCAGGATTCGGTCCTGAATTGGCTGCGTTAACCCACAAAAGGATTGTTAATAAAAGAATAATATGGCGCTATCAGCACCGGAAGCATGCGTAGGCATAGGTTGGCGATGGCTGGCATGCAGGAGTCGGCTGCTGGCTGAGGGGGTTGCCGCTCCCTAAAAAATTATACTTCTATACTGGGGTGAGTGTTACAGTAAAAAGCCTAAAAAATAAAATATTTAATTATTTAGGATCATCACTCTGAAAAGGCATGCAAGCTAGGGGGCAGGAAGCATAAAAAGCATGGCTATACCTGTTGCCTTTGCAGCGAACAAGGTATAGCCATGCTTTAAATTTTAAACAGCCTAAGCCTTAGCTGGCAGCGGCCTCTTTCTTCTCGGCGGCTTTCCTTTTGGTTGCCTGTCTTGGGCGGCTGTTGCCATAAGTGCCCTTCACAATTTTACCTTTCTTCGATTTTTTATCTCCTTTTCCCATGTTGTATTGGTTTTAATGGTTGTAGTTAGCAACCCATACATACGAAAGCGGAGAGCTGCAGTTCAGGCTTTTTTTAGAATGGAATCGCCTTCAGGAACTGCAGGTGAAGCCTGTGCGGCGTGTGTTGAAATCAGGATGATGCTATACCTGTAAATAGTCATAGAAAGCTAAACCTTTTTACAGCTGCAGGTGTTTCAAAAGGATGCCATGTTGCATGCTATGGCGAAATGCCAGGTATAGGGCCAAAGGCTAAAAAGCCTTCTGAATGCGACAGGGTATTTGTATCTTTACATCGTATAAAACTCAGTTCGTCATGCGTGGGCTTTATCTTGCCTGCGCTATACTCTATGGCAAACACATCCGAAAATAACCTCGATACGCTCGATCCGCGCCAGCACATCATTATCAAAGGCGCCCGCGTGCATAATCTTAAAGATCTCAGTGTGGCTTTGCCGCGCAACAAATTCATCGTCGTGACCGGCCTTTCCGGCTCCGGTAAGTCATCGCTGGCTTTTGACACCTTGTATGCCGAGGGGCAGCGCATGTATGTGGAAAGCCTGAGTTCCTACGCCCGCCAGTTCCTGGGGCGTATGGATAAGCCTGATGTGGACTACATCAAAGGCATTAGCCCGGCCATTGCCATTGAGCAGAAGGTGAGCATCAAGAACAACCGTTCTACAGTGGGCACCAGTACCGAAATCTACGATTACCTGAAGCTGCTTTATGCCCGTATCGGCAAAACCTACTCACCTGTGTCGGGAGAGGTGGTGCAGAAAGACAGCGTAGCAGATGTGGTAGACTTTATCTTTTCGCTGGAGGACGAAGCCCGTGTCATGATCCTGGCGCCGCTTCAGTTGCATAAGGAGCGCACGTTGGCCAAAGAGCTGGACCTACTGCTGCAGAAGGGCTATTCGCGCATCTACGCCGACGGGCAGGTATACTTTATCGAAGAACTACTCGAAGAGAAAAAACCGAAGCTAGGCAATGAGGTGTACATCCTGGTAGACCGGGCAGTGATCTATAAATCAGATGAAGACCTGCAGTTCCGCATAGCTGACTCGGTGCAGACAGCCTTTTTTGAAGGCCACGGGGAATGCCGTGTGAAGTTTGGCGATGGCGAAGAGCGAGTATTCTCTGACCGCTTTGAGCTGGACGGCATCGTGTTCGAGGAGCCATCTGTCAATTTCTTCAGTTTCAATAACCCTTATGGTGCCTGCCAGACCTGCGAAGGTTTTGGTAGTGTGCTAGGTATAGACCCGGACCTGGTGATTCCTGACAAGAGCCTTACGGTTTATGAAGGAGCGATTGCCCCCTGGCGTTCTGAAAAGATGAACGAATGGCTGCAGCCGCTCGTGAAGAATGGCATCCGTTTCGATTTCCCGATTCACCGTCCTTTCAACGAACTGTCTGAAAAAGAGCAGGAGTTACTCTGGACCGGTAACAAATATTTCGAAGGACTCAACGACTTCTTTAAGCACCTGCAAGCGCAGACGCACAAAATACAGTACCGCGTGATGCTGTCTCGCTACCGTGGCCGCACCACCTGCCCTGACTGCAAAGGTTCCCGCCTGCGCAAGGACGCCAGTTATGTAAAGATCAATGATAAAAGCATCACTGATCTGGTGCTGATGCCGATCACACAGGCGCTGCCGTTTTTTGAGAACATGCAACTGACCGAGCACGAACGCAATGTGGCTGAGCGGCTCGTAACTGAAGTGTCCAACCGACTGGGCTATCTGGTGCGAGTTGGTTTGGGCTATCTCACGCTCAACCGACTTTCTAATACACTTTCAGGCGGTGAAAGCCAGCGCATCAACCTGGCTACTTCGCTGGGCAGTGCGTTGGTAGGGTCCATGTACATTCTGGATGAGCCGAGCATCGGTTTGCACCCTAAAGACTCTGAGCAGCTGATTGGTGTGTTGCGTACTTTGCAAAAGCTGGGCAATACTGTGATTGTGGTGGAGCACGAGGAGGAAATGATGCGTGCCGCTGACCAGTTAATTGACATTGGACCTGAGGCTGGCTCCGGTGGCGGCAACCTGATGTTCCAGGGTACGCTGGAGGAGATGACCCGCACCGCCGATACTTATACCGCTAAGTACCTGAGTGGGGAGATGGAAGTATCAGTGCCGGCCAAGCGCCGCAAATGGCGCAATGCCATTGAGATACAAGGTGCGCGTGAGAACAACCTTAAAAACCTAAGCGTGAAAGTGCCGTTAGGCGTAATGACCGTGGTGACAGGTGTGAGTGGTTCCGGTAAGTCGACCCTGATCAAAAAGATACTGGCTCCGGCCATGATGAAGTTGCACGGCAACACAGCCGAGGCCACCGGCAAGTTTGATAAACTGGCAGGCGACTATAACAAGATCAAGCACGTGGAGTTCGTGGATCAGAATCCGATCGGCAAATCGTCGCGCTCCAACCCGGTAACTTATGTGAAGGCTTACGATGCCATCCGTTCTCTTTACGCCGACCAGCCGTTGGCTAAGTCCCGTGGATTTAAGCCGTCGCACTTCTCGTTCAATATCGAGGGCGGTCGCTGCGAGGTATGCCAGGGTGAGGGGCAGGTAAAGATCGAGATGCAGTTCATGGCCGACATCTACCTGACCTGCGAGAGCTGCAACGGCCACCGCTTTAAGCAGGATGTACTCGATGTGAAGTATAAAGAGAAGAGCATCTCGGAAGTACTGGATATGACCATCGCCGATAGCATCGACTTCTTTGCCGACCAGTCGAAGATCATCGAGAAGCTGAGGCCGCTGAACGATGTGGGTTTAGGCTACATTCGTCTGGGGCAGTCGAGCAACACCTTGTCGGGTGGTGAGGCGCAGCGCGTGAAGTTGGCGTCCTTCCTGACAAAAGGCGTGCAAGCGCACCAGGAGGATATTCTGTTCATCTTTGACGAGCCGAGCACCGGTCTGCACTTCCACGACATCAACAAGCTGCTGCAGTCCATCAATGCGCTGATCGAGAACGGCAACACGGTTGTCATCATTGAGCACAACATGGACATCATTAAATCAGCTGACTGGATTATTGACCTAGGGCCGGAAGGGGGCACCAACGGCGGTCACCTGCTCTTTGAAGGTACGCCAGAGGAAATGGCCAAACTGGAAGATAACCATACCGCCAGGTTCCTGAAGGAGAGACTGTAAGGTATACCATCAGCGTATAGCAAATGCCGAAGTAACATCCGTTACTTCGGCATTTTTGTTTAATGGCTTTCAGAAACAGGTATAAGGGTGCTCTCCTCACTCTTTACTTTCTACGCTATACCTGGCTTGCGTGAAAATGCGGACAATAGGTATAGCAAATTTTCCTAACTTGCCGTAAAGCAGCGGAGACTGTTCCATTAAGTTATACTATCATCAACAAAGCATAAAACATGAGAAAACAAATTGTTGCAGGAAACTGGAAAATGAACAAGACCTACGAGGAGGCACTTTCGCTGGTATCGGAGATCGATAATATGGTGAAGGACGAAGTGAACGGCAATGTGACCGTAATCGTGGCGCCGCCTTTCCCTTTCCTGCAGAGCGTGGGTAAGCTAACACAGGGCAACGACCTGATGCACCTGGCTGCTCAGAACGTGAGTGAGCACGACAGCGGCGCCTATACCGGAGAGGTATCAGCTGCCATGCTGAAGTCAGTAGGGGTGCAATATGTGATCATTGGTCACAGTGAGCGCCGCATGTACCACCACGAAGACGCGCAGGCACTTTACAAAAAACTGAAAGCAGCCATCGCACAGGGTATAACCCCGATCTTCTGCTGCGGTGAACCACTGGAGGAGCGCGATGCTGACCGCCACTTCGACTATGTGGGCAAGCAGCTGCACGATAGCCTTTCTTACCTGAGCAACGAGGAGTTTGATAAAGTGGTGATCGCTTACGAACCGATCTGGGCCATTGGTACCGGCCGTACTGCCAGCAGCCAGCAGGCGCAGGAAATGCACGCTTACATCCGTGAGCAGCTTTCGCGCATGTTCGATGCAGAGGCGGCTTTCAACTGCTCCATCCTGTACGGGGGCAGCTGCAACCCGGGCAATGCCAAAGAACTGTTTTCTCAGCCAGATGTGGACGGCGGCCTGATCGGGGGGGCATCACTTAAGTCTAGAGACTTTACCGATATCATCAAATCGTTCTAATAATCAGATAACACAGGAAAAAAGGCTGCCCGCTATATAGTTGGCAGCCTTTTTTATTGCAGATATAGTTATATTTGGCTAAATTATCTGTTATGATTCTAATAATATCCTTTTGGCTTTCGCTGCTCCCGTATTTGACAGCGCCACAGCCGGCAGCTGAGCCGTCTGTAAGGGTGGCTGGTAACGACATTTGCCGCATCTATGGCTCTGTATACCTGGAGCGTGACCCGAAGTATAAAAACACAGCCGCTTACACGGTGTACCTGGGCGATGAAGAAGCCTTTGCCTCTATGGTAGTGTACCGCGAGAGCAACAAACTGTTTGCCGACGGTACTGGCATCTGGCACATTACCAACAAAAAAGCCTTTGCCGACCACGTGCTCTACGTGACTGATAACCGAAATTTCGCTGATTTTACTGTACATTTTACCAACGTGCGCTCTTACGCAGCGTGCCGCCCTTAATTATCGCACATGGATTTTATAGAAGTAGCCCTGAAAGTAAACCCTGAGTTTGCCGACATTTTCACTGCCGAGATGGGCGAGTTGGGTTTTGACGCCTTTGTGGAAACAGAGGAGGGGTTCAACGCTTACATTGATGAAGATAAATTCGACCAGCACGAGTTGGACAACATGATAGCCCGCTATGCTGGCTATACCACGGTTGAGTATCAAGTGCAGAAAATCGAGCGCCAGAACTGGAACGCCGAATGGGAGCGCAATTTTGAGCCGCTTTTCATCGGCGGGCAGGCATCGGTAAGAGCTTCGTTTCACGAGAAACCAGCCGAGGCAAAGTATGACATCGTGATCAATCCGAAAATGTCGTTCGGTACAGGCCACCACGAGACAACCACCCTGATGATTGAGAACCAGCTAACACTGGACCACCAAGGCAAGCGTGTGCTGGACATGGGTTGTGGTACAGGTATACTGGCGATCATGGCGGGCGAGTTAGGCGCTTCTGAAATCGTTGCCGTAGAAATAGAAGACTGGACAGTAGAGAATGCCCGCGAAAATGCGGAACTGAACGGTTACGGAAACATTGACGTGCGATTGGGAGGTGCCGAGACCATTGAAGGAGACCAGCCTTACGATATTATTTTGGCCAATATTAACCGCAACGTGCTGCTTGATGACATGCCGGCTTATGTGGCGGTGTTGAAACCAGCAGGTACGCTGTTGTTGAGCGGCTTTTATACTGAAGACCTGCCGGCGCTGCAGGAGCGTGCAGCCGAGCTGGGCCTGACTTATGTATCCCACCGGACAAAGAACAACTGGGTGTCTGCTATTTTCAAGAACAGCTAATCGAAATCCTTCCGACCTATGAAATATAAACTTCTACCCTTTTTATTCTTTCTGGCTGTGTTCGCAGCACAAGCCCAGACCAAACTGTCTACCGACCCAGAGCAGTACATCACGGATGCCAAAAACATGCTGGTGACCGGGAAGGCCAAAAATGCCGAAGCTCTCGGTGCTGCCTTGGAAAGTGTATGGGGCAACCAGCGACTCTCCGAAAAGCAGAAGCAGCAAGTGGTTGATATTTCGCAGCTGATGTACCGCAAGAAAATGCGCGTTAATCCGCATTACGAGAACTTCTACGAGATGCTGGTGGGAGCCGTGAATCATCACAACATGCGCGGCGCTCAGATCGACAACATGCTGGAAGTAGTGGCCAAGGCTGTGCAACAGGATGAAGGTATAGCGCTCGATCGTTTCTTCCAGACCAGCAGCAGCTATCTTAGCTCAGGTATACTGTACCAGAACAAACAGTATACCTTACGCACCGTAGGCGGGAGCGTAAGCTTTGCCTATGAAGGAAAGGCGGCTCCAAAAGACAAAGAAAAGTCTGCGGAGGTGAGTGACTGGGACAGCTTCTCATGGGATGATGAGGTAGCGGGTGAGAGCAGCGAGGCCACCGCCGACGACTGGGGTGATGCCTGGGACACGCCAAAGCCCGCAGCCAAAAAAGTAGACCCGAAGGTAGCAGAGAAGAAGCGCCGCGACGATTTTAAAAAGATGTTCGTGCCTGCTCAGCCGAAGGTAAGCGGACCGGTGATGAAACTGGAAAACGTGAACCTGAGCTTTGCAACCATCCACGATTCTACCGCCATCATGAAAACGAGCGGACACCTGATGCTGGCCAATAACCTGTTTGTAGGGGAAGGCGGGTCATTCTCGTGGGAAGTGGACGGCAAGCCTGTCTCAGCTGCTTTTAAAGCCTTCAATTTTGATATTACAGCAGCCGCTTTTAAAGTGCCTGACGCAACCATTACCTACAACGCTGTGCTGGATGCGCCGATTGAAGGCGTGTTTGAGTTCAGAAGCTCAAAAGCTGGCACTAATGGAGAGAAATCCTACCCACGCTTTGCCTCTTTCACGAATGATGCGAAAGTGAAAAGCCTGGGCAAGGACATCGTTTATACCGGTGGCTTCACGCTGGCCGGTGACCTGATTGGCAGTAAGCCCTTGGATGGTAGTGTGTCGGCCTTAGCCGTACTGGAAGATGGGAAAAAGAAATTCCGGTCGATGGCGCACAACTACAACCTGAACGACTCTATTATCTTTGCTAACAGAGCCTATGTGGCCATTTACCAGAACCAACGACGAGACTCGTTGACGCATCCGGCCATGCAGTTGCGCTACTCCAAGCCAACCCGCGAACTGGTGCTAACCCGCGACAAGGGTGTGTATAGTAAAACACCATTCTACGACAGCTACCACAAGTTTGAGATCACAGCCGAACGCCTTGCCTGGAACTTGGGCACACCGCATATTAACTTCTCGATCCTCAACACGAAAACACTTATACCAGTACAGTTAGAATCGGCGCAGTATTTCTCCAACATGCGTTTTCAGCAGTTAGTCGGGGTGGCTAGCTTTCACCCGCTGCAGGTGCTGGTATCTTATGCGGCCAAAGCCAAAACCAACGATTTCTATGCATTTGATGTAGCGAAGGCCTCAAAACTGAACGAAAAGGCCGTACAAGAGGCAGCTATCAGCCTGGCACGGGAAGGGTATCTGACTTACGATGGACAGTCACACTTTATCTCCCTAAAGCCGAAAGCCTGGCATTATGTGGGTTCTGCGCAGAACCTGAGCGACTATGACCACCTGGTGATCAAGTCAGTGGTGCCATCCGGCCGCAATGCTACTCTCAACCTAAGCAACAACCGCCTGACGGTGCGTGGTGTGGAGAAGATGGCATTCAATAACGACTCATCTGCGGTATACGCCGTGCCCGATAGCAACATTGTGCACTTGCTCGACAACCGTAACATGGAGTTTGGGGGTAAGCTTTACGCCGGTCGCCTTAACTTCCGGGGCTCCCAGTTCAAGTTCGATTACAATGAGTTCATGATCGACATGCAGAAGCTTGACACGGTAGCCTTTGTAACGAAGAAGCGCCGCGCAATTGGCAGAAAGAAAGAACTGGAGCAGGTGATGACCAGCCGTTCGGGTAACATGTCCGGTAAGCTGTATATCAATAAACCAAACAATAAGTCGGGACGCAAGCACTATCCGGAGTACCCTAAATTTGACTCGCCGATGGGTGGACAGGTGGCCTTTGCCAGACCAGACGTACTGGGAGGAGCCTATGATAGCACTGTTTATTTCGACATCCCGTCCTACAAACTCGACAGCTTGAGCAAAGGTAAAAGCATGATCGGCTTCAGTGGTACTTTCCATTCGGGAAGCATCTTTCCGCCGATCAAAACTAAGCTGACCATGATGCCGGATGAGACCTTGGGCTTCTACTACCAGCCGGGCCCTAACGGACTGCCAGCTTTCGGTGGTAAAGGTATAGCCTACGACACCATCATGATGAGCTCCGAAGGTATACAGAGCCGGGGCACCCTCAAGTACCTGACCTCAACCTTTGAAGCGCCGGAGTATACCTACTACCTCGATAAAGTAGTGACACAGAAGGGAGCTAGTGCCAAAATGGAACCGGGAGGAGGCGAGGCCAACTTCCCTGTGGCAAGCCTGGGGCACTACGAGATGATCTGGATGCCGAAGCAGGACACCATGTACGTGATGGCCGCTGCCAAAGACCCGATGAAGATCTACAAAGAGGAGTTCAAGTTTACGGGCACGGCTAAACTTTCACCGGGCGGCCTATATGGCGATGGTGAAATGGATAATACCGATGCCAATATCGTGTCGAAGAAGCTGTCCATTAAAGGGCGTAGCCTTTCAGGCAACAATGCACAGATGATCGTGAAGTCGGACGTGGAAGGTAAGCCTGCCATGAAAGCGACAGATATGGCTATCAGCTATGACCTGGATAAACGCTTTGTGGAGTTTGGCAGTGAGCAGAAGGGCGTAGCCAGTATCGAGTTCCCTAAAGCGCAGTACAAGACTTCGATGAGCCGTGCTACCTGGGACATGAAACAGCAAAAGGTAAGCCTGGCAGCCGATGGTGCAGGAGGGAAAAATTACTTCTACTCACAACATCCGGAGCAGGACGGCCTTTACTTCAGCGCAGCTACAGGGGAGTATGACCTGAAAGTAAACTCTATTCTGGCTGGTGGTGTGCCTTACATACCTGTAGGCGATGTACACATTATACCTGACAGTGGCAAAGTAGCCGTAGCGGCAGGCGCTACCATCACGACACTGCGCAATGCCCGTGTGATGGCTGACTCCCTGCAGCAGTTCCATAAGCTGTATTCCGGCAACATCGACGTATTGTCACGTAATGCCTTCAGTGGTACAGCCGTGCATGATTATCAGAATGCTGCTTCCGATTCGTTCAAGCTGCAATTCGCAGATTTCGTGTACAAGCAGCACCAGCTAAAAAAGAAAGAGAACATCAATACGACCTATGCGCAGGCATTGGTGCGTGATACTGACAACTTCTACATCTTCCCGCACATCCGCTACAGAGGTAACGTGAAAATGTATGCTTACCGTCCGCACATGGACTTTGACGGCGATTTGAAGCTGAACTTTACGGGAAACGAGGAAGACTCAGACTGGTTCCCTTTCAAGCGAGACTCCCTGAACCCGGATAATGTGCGCATCCCGATCATGAAGCAGAAGGCCCCGGACGGCAACCAACTCTACACTGGCCTGCACCTGTCGCGTGGCACGTTCAAACCTTACAATACTTTTGTTTCGAAAAAGCAGTACGACGATGACCTGGACATCTTTACTGTGAGCGGCGACCTGTCATATGATAAGGCGAACAGCGAGTTTAAGATCACTGATGCGGCCCGATCAGCTGCCGGATCTTATGAAGGCAACGAACTCCGTTACAATGAAGGCACTAAAACCGTAGCATTTGAAGGCAAACTTAATCTGGTGAACTCATTGAAGGATTTCGGAATAGAGTCGGCAGGTACAGGTATAGCCAAAACTGATAGCGGCTATTATGCTGTTGATGCGCTGATGGCCTTTGACATGAACATGCATTCGCAGGTGATCAGTGCGCTTGGCAAAAAGTTAAATGAAGCTGCTATACGCGAAGGCGGTGACCAGGCAAGTACTGAAGAGATGCTTTACAAACTGGGTAACATCATCGGCAACCGCGATGCACAGCGCTACCGTGAGCAAGGCGGACTGATCACTTTGCCAAAGCTTTCGAACAAGTTGGTGCGCAGCATGGTGTTCCACAACGTAGACCTGCGCTGGTCCAACAAGACCAATGCCTGGTACAGCGTAGGAAAACTAGGTCTCTCTAATGTGCTGAAAGAAGAGATAGGTGCTGACATGGACGGCTTTATGGAGATCAAGCAGGACCTGAACGGCGAACCGGTGGTGAACCTATACCTGCAAGCCGATCCGTATACCTGGGTGTTCATGAGCTATCTGGAGAACGGATTGGTAATCGTATCATCTGACGCTGACCTGAACAAGACCATCCGCTCCAAAGCCAGTGGTGGCCGCAGCCGCAAGTATGGCATGTACATGGGCGAGAACATTGACAAAAACCGTTTTGTAGACCAGTTCAAACACGACTACCTGAACGGTAAAGATGCATTCAAGATGGCAACTCAGGCACCAGTAGCAGAGCAAGGTGGGTTTAATGTTGCCGAAGATGAAGTAGAAGATACCAAAAAGAAAAAGAAGAAGAAAAAAGGAAATGTGGAGGAGGAAGAAGGCTGGCAATAACCGATACCTGCACTCCGGCCGTATAGGGAAAGATAGCCCTCTTTTGGATATTAAATTAACAAGTCCCTATATTTGGGTTCTTTTAGATTAAAAAAACACACGTAAACTGCACTTAACTTTGTTAAGTATAGTTAATGCATACAAAAAGCTGACACACGCGTCATGAACATACTTTTAATTGCCGCTTTATTTATAGTAGCATACCTGATCGGATCAATCTCTACCGCCGTTTGGATCGGCAAAGCTTACTACGGAATTGATATTCGCCAGCACGGTAGTGGTAACTCCGGAGCAACAAATACATTCCGGGTGCTGGGCAAAAAGCCAGGCACAATCGTGATGCTGATCGACATCTTTAAGGGATGGGTGGCTACTTCGCTGGCAGCTTTACTGGTGATATTTAACGCTGTGCCCGCCGAAGATTTGATCATCTATCAGTTGGCAATGGGTGCACTGGCAGTGGTAGGACATATCTTTCCGGTGTATGAGCGCTTTAAGGGTGGAAAAGGAGTGGCAACTTTGCTAGGTATGATGCTGGCCATACACTTGGAAGTGGCGCTGATGTGCATGGTTATTTTTGTGATCGTCCTCTTTACCTCCCGGTATGTGTCCTTGGGATCTATGATCGCGGCACTGGCATTCCCGATACTGTTGTTGCTGCCACGCTTTCACCCTGACAACCCGATCCTGATCATATTCGGATTTGTGGTGTTTGCCGTGGTGGTTTTAACGCACCGTAAGAATATCAACCGCCTGATCAACGGCGAAGAAAGCAAAGCTAACATTAAGTTGGGGCTGCGAAAATAGGTATAGCAGTTCGCAGGTATAAGCATTCTAAAAGCCACTCTTTCCGAAGGGTGGCTTTTTTCGTACCTTTAAGGCAAGACATTTATCTAGACTATGAATCAATATATCACTGACAACAAAGACCGATTTATAAACGAACTGCTGGACATGTTGCGCATGCCTTCCGTAAGCGCCGACCCGAAGTTCAAACAAGATGTACAGCGCACAGCTGATTTTGTAGCCCAAAAGCTGCGCGAAGCTGGTGCTGACAAGGTGGAACTGTGTGAGACCGGCGGTTATCCGATTGTGTATGGTGAGAAAATAGTGGACCCCTCATTACCTACTGTACTGGTGTACGGCCACTATGATGTGCAGCCTGCTGACCCTTACGAACTGTGGCACTCGCCTCCGTTTGAGCCTGTGATCAAGGACGGCAAAATCTACGCCCGCGGTGCCTGCGACGATAAAGGTCAGATGTACATGCATGTAAAGGCATTTGAAGTGATGATGCAGAACAATGCCCTGACCTGTAATGTGAAGTTCATGATCGAGGGTGAAGAAGAAGTAGGATCCGCCAACCTGGCTACGTTCGTGAAGAACAACAAAGAGAAGCTGGCCGCCGATGTGATCCTGATATCTGACACTGGTATGCTGGGCAACGACACGCCTTCTATTACAACTGGTCTGCGTGGAATGAGCTATGTGGAGGTAGAAGTGACCGGCCCGAACCGTGACCTGCACTCCGGCTTGTATGGCGGTGCGGTGGCAAATCCGATCAATATCCTGTGCCAGATGATCGCGTCGATGCACGACGAGAATAATCATATCACCATACCTGGTTTCTATGACAATGTGGAGGAGCTGAGCCAGGAGGAACGTGCCGAGATGGCCCGCGCCCCTTTTAGCCTCGACAAATATAAGCAGGCGCTTGACCTGCCGGATGTGCATGGCGAGGAAGGCTATACCACTATGGAGCGCAACTCCATCCGTCCGACACTGGATGTGAATGGCATCTGGGGTGGCTATATCGGTGAAGGTGCTAAAACGGTTATACCTTCGCAGGCCTTTGCTAAAATTTCGATGCGCCTTGTGCCAAATCAGACATCTGAGGAAATCACAGAGAAATTCAAGAAGCACTTTGAAAGCATTGCGCCGAAAAGCGTGAAGGTAGTGGTTCGTCCGCACCATGGTGGCGAGCCAGTGGTGACGCCTACCGATTCGGTTGCTTATCAAGCTGCTGCAAGAGCTTATGAAGAAACATTTGGTGTGAAGCCAGTGCCAGTGCGTAGCGGTGGTTCTATTCCGATCGTGGCTATGTTCAAGTCTGAGCTCGGACTGGATTCGGTGCTAATGGGCTTTGGTCTGGATACGGATGCGATCCACTCACCAAATGAGCACTTCGGTGTATTCAACTTTATGAAAGGTATAGAGACGATCCCGCAGTTCTATAAATACTATGCAGCGATGAGCAAGTAAGCATCTTCGCTAAAACAAAACAGCCCTGTTACTTAAGTTAAGTAACAGGGCTGTTTTGTTTTTAGGTATAGCTAAGGTATAGCAGACCGCCCTTACCAGTTGCCCGGCCGGCGTGATGGCACCATAAAACCGATGGAGAGTTGCCACACAAGGTTGCGCTGGCTCAGGTCTGCTTTAGGGAATGGGCGCAGACTAGCTGTGTGGCGTACGTTCAGGAAAAAACCACTCTCGAGCATCAAACCACCGCCTATAGCATAGCCGGCATCAAAGCTGTTAAAGTCATCGCGGCTGAAATCTTCCCGCCCAAAAACTACAGGAGGATCAACGGAAGGGTCGGTGCTGACAATGTTGACCTTGTTGCCGACATTGAGCAGGTAGCCCATGTATGGACCGGCTTCTACAAACAGAGCTGCTTTCTGCAACTTGATCATAAGTGGAAGCTCTATATAATCGAGCCGGAGGTCGCCGGTTAGGGCCGTCTCAGCAGCTGTGTTTAAGGTATAGTTGTCGTAGGTAAAGCCCTTGCGACTGAAGTGTAGTTCGGGCTGTACTGATAAGCGGGAGGCAAACTCGTAAGCGAACACAAAAGCGCCGTGTATACCAGCCAGATGGTTGATTTGGTCAGAGGGGGCATCGGAGCCAACTGCTTTAGAGAAGCCACCCCCAGCCTTTACGCCATAGCGGTAGTATTGAGCTTGCACCGAAAGTGAAGTGACTAGCAACAAGGCCGTCAGGAGTATGATCTTTTTCATAGTTTCGGGTATAGTAAAAAAATTAGGTATAGAGCTGTAGTTAATAGTACTCCTGAGGGCGGCATTTAGTTAAGCAGTAGGTATAGTAGGTATAGCCGAAACAAAAAAAGCCGCCGGGTGCTTAGCACCCGGCGGCTTTCTCATTGGGAAAGATAATTAGCGATTAGTTGGCAGTGCAAACCCTACTGTTACCATAAAGGTAGAGTGGCGGGCATTAGTCAGGTCACCCTCAAAGTTCACGTCTTCCTTCACGAAATCACTGAAAGCGCCGTTGTAGCGTACCCCAAAGCTGATGGCATTGTTAGCTGAGGTGAAGCCTATGCCGGCTGCGTAGCCTACTTCAAACTCAGAAAGCCCTTCTTTGCTTTTCTCGTCCCGATTGGTCGACTGTAGCGTACCGTTTATATACGTTCTGGTTTCATTATTCACGCTCAACAGATATGAGGCCTGCGGACCTGCTTCGAAATAAAGAGGACCTGCTTTAATTCTGGCAAGCACTGGAAGATCGATATAGTTATAGTTTACTTTACCTTCACGTCTTCTTGTCTGACCAAGCAATGTAAACTCCGAATCCTCATTCTTAAAACCCTTAACAGAATAAAGTAACTCTGGCTGTATCGAGAAGAAATTGTCTACGATGCCGAAGTTGGCCATGATACCGGCATGAAAGCCGACTTTGTTGTTGAAACGATCCTCGTCACGCAGGTCGCCTGACAGGTTAGAGATATTTGCACCGCCTCGTATACCGAAGCTTGCACTTTGTGCTTGGGCACCAACTGCAGTTACTACTGCAAACACGAACATTAATAATAGCTTTTTCATAATTGGGTATTGGTTATTTTGGTATAATCTGAGCAATATACGTGCAGAACTATATTTTTATTGAGTAAATGCGGGCAGTATTTTTAGCGCTAATGTGGCATCTGATTGACTATCAGTTTGATAATTTTTTAATAATTGCACTTTATTTTACTCTTTTTCCATTCGCCTGATCTCTGGAGTGGAAATAAGCTATACCTTATTACAAACAGTGGCTTGCTTTGTTGCACGTACTTAGTGAGTGGCGCCTGTAGGATGGTCGAAAGAAGGAGGGGAGTAGGTATGGTAGCTATACCTGAAAAAGCCCCGGCACGAACCGGGGCTTCAGTAATATAGTTTTATTTTGTACTAATAGCGCTTTTATCTGCCGCCAAACAGGTAGCCGAGCGTCAGCATGAATACGTCATTACGATAGTTGCCTATGTTTGTGTTGTCATAAAGCTTAGAAATATCGCCATTGTAACGGACGCCAATGCTTAAGCCTAGTGGAGTTGCCTGCAAACCAACACCGGCAGCATATCCAAAACTAGTACGTTTGTAGTCATCTAAGTCTTCAGTAATGGTTGTGTTATTTACATCTACTTCACCGCCTATCCTGAATGACACCTGCGGACCTGCCTCAAAATAAAGCGGACCAGCGTTTACGCGGCCAAGCACTGGCACATCCAGGTAATTGATTTTCCACTTCACATCATCTGCACTGGTTTCGGCACCCTTCATAGAGTAAAGCACCTCTGGCTGTATCGAGAAAAAGTTGTCAACCGATAATGGGAAGTTAGCAGTCAGACCAGCGTGTCCACCCCAGATGCGATCCAGGTTGTCGGCATCAGATCCGCCAAAGCCAGCATAATTTACACCCGCCCTGATACCTAGTCGTGGGCCCTGTGCATGTGCCGCAACCACTGTGGTCATGGCTAAAACGAGCATTAAAATTCTTTTCTTCATAGTAGTAAATGGTTAGTAGGTTAAGTGTATTACCGTCAGGTCTTGTCTTCTTCGGTTTATGTTCCTGACGTCCCATATTACGCAGCCTCCCAAGAAAAGTCTAAAAAAGTTTTAGATTTCGCGTGGCATACAGTGCAATTAAAAAAGTAAATTAAAACGGCATTAAAAAGAAAAGTTCAACACCTTTTTAGGATGTTGAACTTTGTAAGTATTTAATATATAGATAGTTGAGTTTTGAGGTGCGTTAGCCTGCCCAACCGTCTCTGTCTAAGCTGCGGTACTGAATAGCTTCTGCTAAATGTTCAATTTTAATTTCTTCACTATCAGCCAGATCGGCTATGGTCCGGCTCACCTTCAGGATGCGGTCATAGGCACGGGCCGAAAGTCCAAGACGCTCCATGGCGGTCTTTAGTAGCGTGCGTCCGGCGTCAGATATCTGACAGATCTCTTTCACCATTTGTGAAGGCATCATGGCGTTGGAGTGCATGTAGTCAAATTCATTGAAGCGCTCCCGCTGAATCTCTCTTGCCCGAACTACCCGCTGTCGTATGGTCTCGCTGTCTTCCGACTTCCGGGTTGCGGTCATTTCATCAAAAGTTACGGGCGTTACTTCTACATGTAGGTCTATTCGATCGAGCAGTGGGCCGCTTACCTTGTTGAGATAGCGCTGCACCAGGCCAGGAGCACAGACGCACTCTTTTTCGGGGTGGTTGTAAAATCCGCAGGGGCAAGGGTTCATGCTGGCAATGAGCATAAAGTTGGCCGGAAAGTCCAGGGTGGTTTTGGCTCTGGATATAGTTACGCGGCGCTCTTCTAATGGCTGACGCATTACCTCCAGGGCAGTGCGCTTGAACTCTGGCAGCTCGTCGAGGAAAAGTACCCCGTTGTGAGCCAGGGAGATCTCGCCGGGCTGCGGTATACCGCCGCCGCCCACCAGGGCCACATCAGATATGGTATGGTGCGGTGCCCGGTATGGTCGGGTAGAAAGCAGGGAAGAAACTTCGCCCAACTTGCCTGCCACTGAATGTATTTTGGTTGTTTCGAGTGCCTCGTGCATCGACAGCGGCGGGAGGATAGAAGGTAGCCGCTTGGCCAGCATGGTTTTGCCCGCTCCCGGAGGCCCGATCATGATTACATTGTGACCACCGGCGGCTGCGATCTCCAGCGCCCGCTTGATGTTCTCCTGCCCCTGCACATCCGAAAAATCGGCCGCGTACTGGTTAGCCGAATTCTGAAACACATCGCGGGTGTCTACTTTTACAGGCTGGATGTCGAGCTCACCATTTAGAAAGTCGATGGCCTCTTTGATGTTCTCAACCCCGATCACATCCAGGTTATTCACAATCGCCGCTTCGCGGGCATTGTGGAAAGGCAGTATGATGCCTTTGAATCCTTCTTTGCGGGCTTGGATGGCAATAGGTAGCACGCCTTTGATCGGCCGGAGCGAACCGTCGAGTGACAATTCCCCCATGATCATGTATTGTGAGAGCTTATCAGCGGCTAGCTGTCCACCGGCAGCCAGCATACCCATCGCGATGGTGAGATCATAGGCAGCACCTTCTTTGCGGATGTCGGCAGGTGCCATATTGATGATGGTTTTCTGGCGTTTGAGCTTATAGCCGTACTGAGCCAATGCTGATTCGATACGCTGTTCGCCTTCTTTAATGGCATTGTCGGGTAGGCCCACCAGGAAGTACTTTGCGCCGGCGCTCACACTCACTTCCACGGTTACGGTATAGGCGTTCACGCCTTGTACGGCGCTGCCAAACGTCTTGATAAGCATAGGGGTTAGATGTTGATCTATAAATGCGATTTTGATAATTCAGATTCGCAACATTGGCCACTGCCAATTGATTCCGAGTCGATAGGGTAAAAATACAAAATGTAGTTTGACCGTTGGCGCAAACAGCAATCAACTGGCTATTAGGTTGTATGAAACGCAGGTATAGCGCACTTACCTTGGAGCATGCTTTATAAAAGAGGGGACAAAACAAAGGGCAGGTAGTTTCAGGTATAGCTATACCTGAAACTACCTGCCCTACGATGTCTTATACTATTTAAGCACAGATTCTCTTCTCTATGAGAAGAATGAGAATATGAATGACTTTGATATGAATCTCTTGCACACGGTCGGCGTAGCCTTGGTGTGGTACGCGCACTTCCACGTCGCATAGGGCGGCCAGTTTGCCGCCGTCCTTGCCGGTGAGCCCAACTACCGTCATGCCTTTGGCTTTGGCGGCTGCGGCGGCTTTTAGCACATTGGGAGAGTTGCCACTGGTACTGATGGCCAGCAACACATCGCCATTGTTGCCTAAAGCTTCGATGTAGCGGGAAAAAACATGATCGTACCCATAGTCATTGCCCACGCAACTCATGTGGCTCACGTCGGAGATAGAGATGGCAGGAATAGCCTGGCGGTTGTTGCGGTAGCGTCCTGTCAGTTCCTCTGCAAAGTGCATGGCATCGCACATGGAGCCACCATTGCCGCACGAAAGGATCTTACCACCTGCTGCTACAGCATCAGCCATGGCATTAGCCGCTTTTTCGATGGCGGCAATATTATTAGGGTCTGCAATAAAGTTGTTGAGCGTCTGTTGCGCTTCCTGCAGCTCCTGAAGTACGATCTGGGTCATGTATTATATTAGTTGCTCGCTACAGCCATCTCCATCCGGACAGATTCTTTGTAGCTGTTGCTTCTGTATGCTTGTTTACGCTCATACAGATCGGCTTTCAACTCGTTGATTTTTACCTGAGCCATGTGCCTGTCGTATTTGAGCGACGTAATGTAAAGTTTTCCAATTAACAACTTTACCAGCATTAATCCGGCGCCTACTGCTCCGAGTGCTTTGTAAAGGGTGAGCGCCTGTTCTTCAGTCGCAATCTCAAATATGGCTTTATGGTCTAGCAAGTCTGTTAGCAAAAGTGCTATAAACATAGCGTAGCAAAAAACGACCACATCAGAGAGTGTCTTAAGTTCTTTCATGCTTCAAGGTTGGATTTTGGTGCAAAACTGTATCGGGCTAAGCTATAAAAAAATATGAATATACCGAAACGTTAACACTAAAATTTAATTTAAAGCAATGGTTGGTAACACAAAAGCACTAAGTGCTGCTATGACACCAGTTGCATTTGTGTAAGTTTTGCGTACAATCCGCCGTGCTGCAGCAGGTCCTCATGACTGCCGCGCTCTACGATGCGGCCCTGTTGTAATACTACAATCTCATCGGCGTGCTGTATAGTGCTCAGTCTATGCGCAATTACAATCGAGGTTCTGTTCTTCATCAGATTGGTCAGTGCTTCCTGCACCAGTTTCTCCGATTCAGTATCCAGCGCCGAGGTAGCCTCGTCCAGAATCAGGATCGGTGGGTTTTGCAGAATCGCTCTTGCAATGCTCAGGCGCTGGCGCTGTCCGCCAGACAAGCGGCTACCGCGATCGCCGATCATGGTCTGATAACCTTCCGGCGTCTTCACAATGAACTCGTGCGCGTTGGCAATCTTAGCAGCTGCGATCACTTCCTCTTCTGTAGCGTCAGTTTTGCTAAAGGCGATGTTGTTGAAAATGCTGTCGTTGAAAAGTATAGACTCCTGCGTCACCACACCCATCGTATCGCGAACCGACTCCATGGTATAGTCACGGATGTCGTGCCCGTCAATCATGATACTGCCTGCCGTCGGGTCGTAGAAGCGTGGGATCAGGTCGGCCAGGGTAGACTTGCCACCACCGGAAGGACCAACCAAAGCCACGGTTTTGCCTTTCTCGATCGACAAGTTGATGTCTTGCAGCACAGCGTGGTCTCCGTAGCTGAAACTCACATTCTGGAACTCGATCTCGTGACGGAACTCCGGCAGTACTTTCGCGTTAAGTTTGTTCTTTACCTGCGGCTCTGTGTCGATCACCTGCAGGATGCGGTCGCCGGATACCAGGCCGCGCTGTATGTTGCTGAACGCCGCAGACATGGCCTTAGCTGGCACCAGCACCTGCGAGAACAGGATGATGTAAGTTATAAATTCCGCCGCGCTAAGATCAGATTCCTGGTTCAGCACCATGGTGCCGCCAAAGTATAGGAGCAAGGCAACTACCGTCACACCCATGAACTCCGAGAACGGAGAGGCAAGATCACGCTTGTAGGCAATAGAGCGCTGTAATCGTGCATAGCGACTGTTTTGGTCATGGAACTTGTCGAGGATATAGGGCTCAGCATTAAAGGCTTTGATCACCCGGATGCCGCTCAGCGTTTCGTCGATAATAGTCAGTATAAAGCTCAGTGACTCCTGTCCTTGCTGGGCAGCCCGCTTCAGGCGCTTGGCTATACCTGCGATGAGTATACCTGAGAGCGGAAGAAGGATCAGTGTGAAAAGCGTGAGCTTCACCGACATGGTAAAGAGCACGACAAAGAAAGCGATAATAGAAATTGGCTCACGAATAACCACCGTCATGGTGTTCACCACTGAGTTTTCCACCTCCTGAATATCCACGGTCAGGCGTGTCATCAGATCGCCTTTGCGTTCGTTGCTGAAATAGCCCATGTGCAGCTGTGTCACCCGTTCATAAGTGGCATGGCGGATCTTCTTTACTACATGTGCCCGGAGAGCGCCTACGACCCGAAAAGCCAGGTACTTAAATAAGTTTGCCAGGAAAACCGAAATCACCACAATCACACAGACGAAAAGCAGTGCCCCCTGCCGTCCCTGCTCCAGAATGACCTGCCCGAAGTGGAAGTTAAAGAAGTCTTTGAAATACTCAAGTGAGAGGCTAAAATCAGGCTTGGTCGTTACCATGGTCGCAGCTTCATCGGCGCCCACGGTACCAAAAAGCACGTTGAGCAGCGGAATGAGCAGCGTGAAGTTGAGCAGGCCGAAAATGATGCCCAGTATGGTATAAATAGTATAAAGCGGCACAAAGCGGCTATAAGGCTTTGCGAACTGCAGTATCCGGAGATAAGTCTTCATGTTGATATATGCCATCCTTACCTGTTGCAGGTATAGGAGGCTGCTCCAATTGCTCCCCGTAATGCACACGGGAATCTTGACGGAAGTTTTTAAGTATTAACGAATTACAATATTGTAGGCCGCGCTATACCTGCTGTATGCTTAGCCGCTGCAAAGATAGCTAAATTAGGACAGGTATGTATAGCGAGCTTTTAAAACGAAAACGGGGAGCCTTTATTTCTAAAGGCTCCCCGCTCAGGTGATAGTTATACCTGTCTGTTAAAATTCATGCAGGCGCTGGGCAATGTTCCAACGCAGTGCTACTGACGTGAATACCGTGTTTTTGCTCAGTGTGCTTACATCAGCCTCTGTGCGGCGAATAATGCCTTTCAGATCCACGAACAGGTTGTGCCTGAACTGGTAGGTGGCTGTCAGGTCGAGGTGTAGCTGGTTGGTAGTAATGCCTTGCGCAATCTCGTGCCCGTAGGTATAAGGGCGCAGATTATAGTCCAGGTTCACGTTATTGCCCCAATTGATGGTGTCACCTTCTGCCGTGATCTCGTCCTGACCGAATCGGGTTGCGATGGCCTTGCCCACCAGGTTGAGGCGTGGCAGCGGCTGGTAGCGGGCTATACCTACAAACTCATACAAGTTAGCACCCATCGGGTGGGCCAGCGGCTGGCGGTTGTGCTGATAGTTGGAGCTGCCATCGCGGTGCTGGTAGGTATAAGGGCGTATGATGTTCACCTCGCCCTGCAGGTCAAAATTAGAAAGCCCGAAAGCATCGATGTACTTCGCACCGATTTGACCGGCTTGCTTGTTTGCCCACCAACCGTTGCCGCCAGTTACTTCGTCGAGCACAAATTCGTCGAGCACCAATTGGCCGTAAAGTTGCGCAGTGTTGAACAGGTTCCAGCGGAAATCGAGACCGAGTAAGGCGTTGTCCTGGCTGCCGAGGTTATGCTCCACGCTGCGGTAGAAGATAATCGGGTTCAGGTATTGCAGCTCAAACCGGCCTCGTTCGCGACCAAAAATGACCTGCTCAAATAAGCCTACATTAAGGTTATCGGTGATATTGATGCCCAGGCGGTGCAGGGCCATGTACTTCTTAGGCAGCAGGCGGTCGCCGCCCCCGCGACGGCGGTAGTCGGCAGTGAGTTCCTGAAACAGGTTCATGTAGTGCAGCTTCCATACTCGGGTATTCAGTTTGAGGAAGAATGCCGGGGGAGCGTAGTCAGAGTATACCAGTGAGCGGTAGCCGTCGCCGATGAAGTGGCGGTCGTGGCCCAGCTGTATCTCCACGTGTTTCGAGAGGGAGTAGTTCATGTAGCCGCGTGCCGTCAGGAAGTCGTAGCCGTCGCCTTTGAAATCTTTCCAAAGTCCTTCGTGCGGCACCACCCCATCACGACGGATGCGGTCCTCCACATAATCAGCAAAACGGGCCTGGTTCTCTCCGATAAAGGTATAGAAGCCGAAGCGATTGTCGATGCTTCCTTCGATCTGAATACCTCTTGTGTTGACATAGCGTATGCCATCGCTCTCGCTGTCATTGCCGAGCTCCAGGTGCAGTACCGGGTTTACGCGCAGGGTGAAATCCTCAGAGTCGTAATGATAGAGGTCCGTTTTGTTACGGTAAAACGTGTTGAAGATCGGGCGCTCGCTGATGTTATCGTTTGCCTGTGTGGTGTAGTTCCAGTTGTCGTTGAGCAGGTACTGGATATTGAACATGTCGGCGTTAGAGCGCGGCTCACCAATAGCTGCCTCGGCCAGCTCAGCTACTTCTCTGCGGCCGATCGGGCGTACGTTGGTGTGCATCTGCGGCACCTTTGAGCCCAGCTTGATCTGGTAGCGGTCTATCAGGTGATAGGTGTCGCGGTCGTATGGCACATACACATCCTGCGCCTGCACGGCAGGTATAGCCAGCAGACTAAGTGCCATGGCGGCAAGTATATTTCTCATAAGAGGAAAGTTCTAATCAGGGGAAAGCGATTTGTAAAGTACTTATTTAGAATTCACAATATTAACAAAAACACATGAAATTGCATGATGCAGATTGCCGAAAGCAGGTATAGGTCAGACTTATACAGGTATGGCGCCTGCACGGTTCAACGTTTTTGGCAGCCGGGGATTGTCGTACGCCCGAAAGACCTTATCTTTAGGTCATTAAAAACAGCCATGCCCATGCAAAAAGATAACCTGCACATACTCACAGCAGCCCCGTCGCTTGCCAACCATTTTGTAGCTGAACTGCGCGACGTATCGGTACAACACGACAGCCTACGCTTCCGCCGCAACCTGGAGCGCCTGGGTGAGCTGCTGGCTTACGAGATATCCAAAACGCTGCCTTACGAAACCTGTGACATTGTAACGCCTCTGGCTACTACCCAAACCCAACTGCTGACTGCACAACCAGTACTGGCCACGATCCTCAGAGCCGGCCTGCCGATGTACAACGGTATGCTTAATTACTTTGACAAAGCTTACAGCACGTTTGTGGGCGCTTACAGAGTGGAGGAGCAGAACACCGAACTGCAGATCAACATGGAGTACCTGGCCTCAACGGACCTGCACGACAAGATCCTGATCCTGGCGGACCCGATGTTGGCCACTGGTCGCTCGCTTGTGAAATCTTACAAAGGGATGTTGCGCCACGGTAAACCGGTGCAAGTGCACATTGCCGCCGCTATTGCCTCACCAGAGGGAGTAGCTTATGTGCAACAGGAAGTGCCTGAAGCGCATATCTGGCTTGGCGCCATGGATGAGCGTCTGAACGAGAACTTCTATATCGTACCCGGTCTGGGCGATGCCGGTGACCTGGCTTTCGGGCCGAAGGTATAGCCATACCTGCTGGCTATGATCAGGCCCTATACCCCAGCCGACCAGGAGGCGCTTCTGCAGCTTTTGCGACTCAACACGCCAGCTTACTTTGCTCCTAAAGAGGAAGCCGACCTGGTGCTATACCTGCAGGAGCGCCGCGAAGATTACTTTGTGGTAGAGCAGGAGGGACAGGTGGTAGGTGCCGGCGGCATCAATTATTTCGAAGGCTATACCTGGGCCAGGCTGTCCTGGGATTTAATCCACCCTGCATTTCAGGGCAAAGGCATAGGTCGGAAGTTGACGCTGTTTCGCATCGCAAAGCTAAAGGAGATGCCCGGTATGCAATGGCTGCAGGTGCGGACGAGTCAGTTGGTGTATCCGTTTTACCAGAAGCTGGGCTTTGAACTGGAGAAGGTGGAGCAGAACTTTTGGGCGCCGGGTATCGATCTGTATCAAATGAAAATGATTCTGGGCGCTTAGAGCCTGCACATAACTAAACTCGCACAGCGTTCAGTAGGGATTGGAGGAGCTTCTCAAATACATGTCGGTATACCTGATCAGCATGGTCAAGTTCATTGGTGGACCTTTGGCAGGGATATCGCTGGGGGTGGCTTACCTCGAAACCGTGCTCCTGACCGTGGCCGGGATGATGACGAGCGTGCTGGTTTTTTCATTTGTTGGAAGAGAAGCTGCCCGATGGTACTCCCGATATCGACGAAACTACAATCGCCCAGTTTTCAGCCGCCGGAGCCGCCGGGTGGTGCGCATTTGGCGCAACTTTGGTGTAGTGGGTGTCGCCTTCTTTACTCCGCTTGTTCTCACACCTGTTTTTGGTACTATAGTAGCTGCAGTGTTCGGCGTGCCACGTCGGCAGATCTTCCTGCACATGCTCTGGAGCGGCATCATGTGGGGCTTTGTTCTGACAGGTCTGGTGTACCGTTTTCAGGAAATAGCGCTCGAGTATCTTTAAACAAAAACACCCCGCCACATCGGACAGGGTGCTTATCTTATCTCTTCTTCTTTTTCGTCTTTTGCCAGAACGAGGCTCTGGGGTCGCGCTTGCTCTCGGGGCGCTTTTTAGGTATAGCTTTCTTTTCGTGGAAGGCACCCTTAAAGTCCGGGTTCTCGCTGCGTTTCTGGTGGTCAATATCACGGGCGATGGCCTGCTGCTCCTCAAAAGTAATGTCGTGAATCTTAACTTCAGCTGGCATCGGCTCCTCTGGTATCTGCATCCGGATCAGTTTCTCGATTTTCCGGATATGATACATCTCGGCTGGGTTTGCAAACGTGATGGCGGCGCCTACGTTCTCGGCACGACCGGTACGGCCGATGCGGTGCACGTAGTCTTCGTACACAAACGGCACGTCAAAGTTAATTACATGGCTCACCATCGTCACGTCTATACCTCTGGAGGCTACATCGGTGGCTACCAGGAAGCGAACTTCGCCGCTTTTAAAGGCTTCCATGGAATTGATGCGTGTGTTCTGGCCTTTGTTGCCGTGGATGGCACGCACTTCGCCGTACTCGCGCCGCTCTAAGAATTTGGCCACGTTCTCAGCATTTTTCTTGCTGCGGGTAAAGATGATCACGCGGTTGAAAGTTTCTTTGTCCTGAATCAGGTGCTCGAGCATGGCGATTTTGGTGCGCAGGTTCGGCACCTGGTACAGCACCTGGCTCACCGTTTCCACCGGCGTGGCCTGCGGCGTCACCTCTATGCGGGTCGGGAACTCCAGGAACTCTTCAGACAGCTCCACCACTTTCGGGTGCATCGTGGCCGAGAAGAGCAGGTTTTGGCGCTTGCGCGGCAATACTTCCAGCAACTGACGTATCTGCGGCATAAAGCCCATGTCCATCATCTTGTCGGCCTCATCCAGCACCAGCGTTTTGATCTCCTTTAATATAAGTTCGCCTTTGAGGTATAGCTCCATCAGGCGCTTGGGTGTGGCTACCAGTATGTCAATGCCCTTGTTGATTGTCTCAATCTGAGTTTTTGGGCCCAGTCCGCCATAAATAACGGTGTGTCGCAAGTCGGTATACTTACCCAGCAGCGTGATGTTCTCCTCGATCTGCATAGCCAGTTCGCGGGTAGGTGCCAGGATGACAGCACGCGGGTTGGTGCCCTGCGCATACTTCACTTTCATCAGGATTGGCAGCAGAAAGGCTGCAGTTTTGCCCGTGCCTGTCTGGGCGATGCCCATCACATCGTGCCCGCCCATGATTACAGGTATAGCTTTGAGCTGAATGGGAGTAGGCTTCTCGTAGCCTGCCTCCTCAATGGCGTTGAGCAGCTGACGGTTCAGCTTAAAATCCTCGAATGTGCTTATTTCTTTTTCGGCTTCTTCTGCCATGGTATTTCTAATCGTGTTGATATGCAAAGGTACGGGAAATTTACGGGAGGGTGCGAAAGCGTGTATAGACGAGCAGGTAATTATGCGTATATTGTATTTTTGAATACTAATTCTAATGGAGAAAGGAGTTAAGAAAAATGGGCTGCGAGAACAGTAATCGGGCTTTGCCTTTTGGCAGACTAAGTTGATGGAAGAACGTTTAGCTGCCGTTGAGACTCTGAGAAATCAATATATCCAATTCATGAAAAAAGATGCTCAGCCAAGACTTCAGAGAGTTTGTAGTATTATGAATTATAACAAGGTATAAGGAGAAGCCAATGAGAACGTTCTCAATATTTCTACTCATTATTTGTTTTACCTGTCTCAGCTCTTTTCAGGGAGTTTTTCCTGAGCGGGTTTCTTTGATCAAATTGTTGGCAAATCCTGATGAATACCATGGTAAAAAGATTATGGTGACGGGTTTTCTGCATCTGGAATTAGAGGATAACAGTTTATATTTCTCTAGAGAGCATGCTAATTATCTAAGTACCGAAAATGCTATTTGGGTGAATCTTGGCAAAAACATACGTGTAGAAGATAAAGAAGGCTCACAAACTTCCATTGATGCTTTGAACCGGAAGTATGTCATGATTATTGGGAAATTCAATAAAGATAGAACTGGGCATATGGGTTTGTTTTCTGGTGAGATAGAGGACATAGAGAGGATTTTTGAATTGAAGAAGTTATATCATGATTGACCTTATGCAACCATCCCACCCCCATTAGGGTCTTTCAGGTATAGACCTTAATCCAATGTTCCCCATGAGCAAAAGCATATTATTGTCAGGTATAGCCCTTGCGGCGATGAGTATATTATCAGGTTGTCAAAAAGAGATGGTGGACGAGGGGCCCAATACACCCAATATCCGTCCGCTGACAGTACAGGAACAGAAAACGGTAACCAGCTCCAATGACTTCGCTTTTAGGTCCTTTGCAGAGCTGAGCAAAGCCGAAGAGGATGAAAATATTTTCATCTCACCGCTCAGCATCAGCATGGCACTGACTATGACCTATAATGGGGCGGATGGCGAGACAAAACAAGCCATCGGGCGAACGCTCGGATTCGAGGCCGCCTCTGATGAAGACATTAACAAATCCTTCAAAGACCTGATTGCTCTGTTGCAAGGTATAGACAGGAAAGTGATTTTTACCTCTGCCAACTCACTATGGCATAGCAACCTGGTGCGGCTGCAAGCGCCGTTTATCCAAACGAACAAAGAGTATTTCAACGCCACTGTGCAAGGCCTTGACTTTGCATCGCCCGCCTCCGTTGGGCAGATTAATAACTGGGTGAAAAACAGCACCAATAACAAGATTGATAAAATACTGGATGAGATAAAGCGGGATCAGGTTTTGTTCCTGATTAATGCCATCTATTTTAAAGGCACCTGGACCTATCCTTTCGATAAGGCACTAACTAAGCCGGGGCAATTCCTGCTCGAAAACGGCAGCAGCGTGACCCACGATTTCATGACCATGAAGAAGGGCGAGTACCTGCACTACCGCGACAACACCGTGGATATGATCGACCTGCCTTACGGAAATGAGCAGTATAGTATGACAATCGTGATGCCGAGCGAAGAAAATACTGTGCAGAGCATTATCCCGCAGCTAAACCCAGACAACCTGTCGAAGTGGCTTGGAGAAGGGCGCAATGTAAGCTGGGAACTCCATATGCCGAAATTTAAGATGGAATACGAAGAAGAGTTGAACTCCATGCTGATCGATCTGGGTATGGGCGTCGCCTTTTCAGGCGGGGCGAACTTCAGCCGCATGATAGAAGGGCACAGCAACCTGGCAATCTCACAGGTGAAGCATAAAACCTTTGTGGAAGTAAACGAAGAAGGCACAGAAGCCGCAGCCGTCACTTCTGTAGGTATAGAGTTAACATCCATGCCAGCCAGCTACCGTGTAGACCGTCCCTTCGTGTTCATGATCCGGGAGAAATCCTCCGGTGCCATTCTCTTCATCGGCAAACTGATGCAGCCGGAGTAGTGGCAGGTATAGCTTTTATCTTCCAGGTATAGCAATCAGAGTGCTTTTGTGCGGGAAACTTTGCTAATGTGTGTTAACTTTGTCTAGCACATACCTTAGCAGCATGAAATCTATCCTGATAAAGAACGCACAGCTTGTAAACGAAGGAAGCACCACCACAGCCGATGTGCTGGTAAAAGAAGGCCGCATCGCACAGATCGGCCAAGGTATAGAAGCCGAAGCCGACCAGACGATTGATGCTACAGGGCTTCACTTGATTCCTGGTGCCATCGATGACCAGGTGCACTTCCGTGAGCCGGGTCTCACGCACAAAGCCAATATCGAGACAGAAGCAAGAGCAGCTGTGGCTGGCGGTACTACGTCGTTTATGGAGATGCCGAACACGGTGCCAAATGCCATAACGCAGGAACTGCTGGAAGATAAGTACAAGATTGCAGCCGAGACCTCACTGGCGAACTACTCCTTCTACATAGGTGCCACCAACGATAACCTGGCGGAGGTACTGCTCACCAACCCCAATACTGTTTGCGGCATCAAGATTTTCATGGGCTCTTCCACGGGGAACATGCTCGTGGACAATGAGCAGACGCTGGACCAAATTTTTGCGAAGGCCAAACTGCCGATTGCCGTGCATTGCGAGGACGAGCAGACTATTCGCGACAACATGGCCATCTATGAGGAAAAGTACGGAGAGGATATACCTGTGAAGTGCCATCCGGAGATTCGCAACGAGGCGGCCTGTTTCAAATCATCCTACCTGGCCGTAAAGCTGGCTGAGAAGCACAATACCCGCCTGCACATTCTGCATATTTCCACGGAAGAAGAGCTGAAGCTGTTCCGCAATGACATTCCGTTGGAGCAGAAGCGTATAACCGCTGAGATATGCGTGCACCACCTGTGGTTTGATAAAGAAGACTACGACACGTTCGGCACCCAGATCAAGTGTAACCCGGCTATAAAAGAACACCGTCATAAAGAGGGCCTGCTACAAGGACTGCTGGATGACAAACTCGATGTGATCGCCACTGATCATGCCCCGCATACCTGGGAAGAGAAGCAGGGCAAGTACAAGCAGGCACCGAGTGGTGTGCCGCTGGTACAGCACTCGGTGCAGATGATGCTCGAGTTTGTGAAGCAGGGCAAACTGACGATCGAGAAAGTGGTGGAGAAAATGGCCCATGCGCCGGCTATTCTGTTCAATGTGCGCGAACGCGGCTATATTCGTGAAGGCTACTGGGCCGACCTGGTGCTGGTGGACCTGAACAAGCCTTACACCGTTAGCAAAGAGAATACTTATTACAAGTGCAACTGGTCACCTTTCGAAGGCCATACCTTTAGCAGCACGATCACCCATACCTTGGTTTCCGGTCATCTGGCCTTCGCCAACGGCACCTTCGACGAGAGCAAGAAAGGAGAGCGCCTTTTGTTCGACAGATAATTCCATGATTTAATAAGAAAGGTATGGAGAGCATTATGTCGCTGCAGTATGATTGGGTAAGAGGATCGAGAGAAGTCCTCCTGCAATACTGTGAAACCATTTCAGCAGCGGACTTTTGCCAGGAAAACAGCTCCTTCGGAAGAGGAAGCATCCGTAACCTGCTGGTGCATATCGCCAATACCTATGAATTCTGGCTTGGTGAGCAGGCGCTGCAAAAAGAGATGACATTTACGTCCTACGAAGCCGTTCAGAATATTAAAGATGCCTGGCTACTGTTCCATGAGGTAGATAAACTGGTAGAGGAATTTGTGGCGAGCTTTGGCCGAAGTTACCTTGCAAATCTAGAAGTCAGTATCGACGATACGAGTACCAAGGCCAATCCGCTCAAGCTGTTTACCCATGTCATCACGCACGAGTATCACCACAAAGGCCAAATCCTATCGCTGAGCCGGCACCTGGGCTATGTTCCATTTGATACCGACATTATGCGTTAGATTAAAAAAGGGAATTACCTTTGATAGAAAACCTCAGGTAGGAGAATATAGGGAACAAGTAAATGGAGTTAACAAAGTTCAAGGAGTTGCACGCCCGCTTTTTCGGGAAAGTACTGTCGGAGGAGGAGCTACAGTCGGAGGAGTACGAGGCGTACGAAGAAGCTATCCATGAAGACGAGGCCTGCTATAACTGGGCAATTACCGATAAACTAAAGAGCAAAGGCTTTGCTTATGAAAGTTACTGTTGCCTGATGATGGCTGACAAGGTATACGAAAGCCTGGATGCCGACGGTGAGATCAGGTATGATGATCCGGAAGTAGTGATCAATCAGTGGGATGAAGGACTGTACGGTATACCTGTGCACAACGGCAGCGCCACCATGGTCGTGATCAACTACTGCCCTTGGTGCGGCACGAAACTGAATAAGTAGATGCTATACCTTACGGAGGCTGATTTGTAAGTCTAAAGCAAACAGGGAGATACGAATTTTATTCAAAAAATTGCGTTCTGCGTATTGTAAATAAGAAAACGACACGTATATTTGCATTCTCAAACGAGACACGGTGGTTGTAGCTCAGTTGGTTAGAGCACCAGATTGTGATTCTGGGGGTCGTGGGTTCGAGACCCATCTTCCACCCCAAGCCCTTGAAGCAAACCTTCAGGGGCTTTTTTCATTTATATTGCATTGCTAAATGGCTGAATTGTTAAATTGTTGATAATAAATTCATTAGTGAAACAACAATTTGACCATTTAACAATCAACAATTAAGTTAACAATCAACAATTAGAAAATATGAGCTTAGTAGTAGTAGGTTCGATGGCGTTTGACGCGCTGGAAACACCCTTCGGGAAAACAGATAAGATCGTTGGCGGTGCTGCCACATACATTTCGCTGTCGGCTTCTTACTTTGTAAAGCCCGTGAACGTGGTGTCGGTTGTGGGTGGTGATTTTGATCAGGATCACATCAACTTGATGCACCAGCGCAACATCAGTACCGAAGGCGTACAGGTAAAGGAGAACGAGAAGTCTTTCTTCTGGTCTGGCCGCTACTTCAACGACATGAACAGCCGCGAGACACTGGTAACGGAGCTCAACGTACTGGGCGACTTCGATCCGATTATACCTGAGGCTTATCAGAACTGCGAATACCTGATGTTGGGCAACCTGGCGCCACAGGTACAGCGCACAGTGCTGGAGCGCCTGACTAACCGTCCGAAACTGATTGTGATGGACACCATGAACTTCTGGATGGACATCGCTATGGACGAGCTGCAGCAAACGATTGGTATGGTAGACGTGCTGTCAATCAACGATGAGGAGGCACGCCAGCTGAGCGGCGAGTACTCTTTGGTGAAGGCTGCCCGTAAGATCATGGCGATGGGACCAAAATTCCTGATCATCAAGAAAGGAGAGCACGGCGCCCTGTTGTTCCACGACGACAAAGTATTCTTCGCTCCAGCCCTTCCATTGGAAGAGGTGTTTGATCCAACCGGCGCTGGCGATACCTTCGCTGGTGGCTTCATCGGTTATATCGCCGCTACAGGTGACATCAGCTTCGAGAATATGAAGCGTGCCATCATCCACGGTTCGGCTATGGCTTCGTTCTGCGTAGAGAAATTTGGTACTGAACGTCTGAAGAAATTGGATCAGCAGGAGATTAATAACCGCGTGCAGCAGTTTGTGAGCCTGGTGGCTTTCGATGCGGTATTGTCTTAAATATAAGTAGTTTATATGTTTTTAAAAGGGAGGCTTCGGCTTCCCTTTTTCGTTTTCTGGCAGGTATAGCTAGCAACCTGAATTGCATTGAAATGTAACAAAGTAAAGCTTCCGGTGGTAAACCTATACTATAACGCTAAATGAAGACAACTATGAATGACGATAAAAATAAGCAAAACCAAAAAGGAAACTTGCAGAAACAAGGAGAGCAGAACGCTACTTCTAAAATAGAGAATAAGCGTCAGCAAGAAGGGTACAACGAGCGTGTAGCCATTGACCCAGCGAAAAAATTGCAGCAAGAGGATGACTCTAAAGTGCAGAATCCGAACCGCAACTTAGCAAAGGGCGGTAACAACATGCCTTACGACAAAAAATAAATTAATGCGACCCAACCTAACCTAGTGGATGGTATTAACAACACCCCTTACAATAAGTAAGCACACTAGGAATACAAAATAAGACTATGGAAAAGGAGAGGAAGGCCTGAGGGCTTTCCTTTTTTTATGTTCTTTTTTGAACAGATATAGCGCTAGGCTCAGGTTTGCTGTTTATTTTTAGTCTCAATTCAACTGCATGCAGCAACACAACATCTGTATATTGGGAGCCGGACCGGGCGGGGCTACGGCAGCATTACACCTGGCCAATAAGGGCATACCCTGTGTGCTTCTTGACAAAGCCGCATTCCCCAGAGACAAGGTATGCGGCGATGCCCTGAGCGGCAAAGTGGTGAACGAACTAAAGCGTATCGATGCCAGCTTGCCTGCTTTGTTGGGCGAACAAAAAGAACAGCTGCCTTCGTGGGGTATTCATTTTATCTCGCCAGCCGGACATAAACTGAGCGTACCATTCAAGCATAATTACGATCCTACACAGGATACTCCGTCCGGCTATATCTCCAAGCGGATAGACTTCGACAACTTCCTGATCGAGCAGGTAAGGCTGCGGCCTGAGATAACACTGCTGGAAGGTGTTGACATCACCAATGTGGAGCGTGATGATCATGGCTTTGCGTTAACAGACAAGAGCGGGCATTTTCAACTGAACACCCGTCTGCTGATCGTCGCCAACGGGGCGCACTCGGCCTTTGCGCGACACGAGGCAGGTATAAAGCAGGAGCCGGAGCACTACTGCGCCGGCTTACGAGCCTACTACAAAGATGTAACAGGGCTGGACAAGGATAACTTCATAGAGCTGCACTTCCTCAAAGATTTTCTGCCGGGCTATTTCTGGATCTTTCCGCTGCCGGGTGGCTATGCTAACGTAGGTGTGGGTATGCTGAGCGAGACGGTGAGCCAGAAGAAGGTAAACCTGAAAAAGGAAATGCTCCGCATGATCGAGAGCCATCCGGAGTTCAAGCAGCGCTTTGCTGGTGCCGAACTAATGGGCGATATCAAAGGTTATGGCCTGCCGCTAGGCTCGAAGAAGCGCATGATTTCTGGCGACAACTACATGCTGGTGGGGGATGCCGCTTCCCTGATAGACCCTTTTACCGGTGAGGGTATCAGCAATGCCATGATCAGCGGTCGCTGGGCTGCCACACAAGCCGAGCTGTGTCTGCAACAGCAAAACTTCTCTGCTGACTTCATGCAAGGCTACGACAAGGCAGTGTATAACCGCCTATGGAAGGAGTTGAAGCTAAGCCGCCGTATGCAGCGCCTGCTAGACTATCCGTGGCTTTTCAACCAAGTAGCCAGCAAAGCCTCCAAGAACCAGGCGCTGGCCGAAACCATTTCCTGCATGTTCACTGACCTGGACCTGCGAGAGCGGCTCAAGCAGCCGTCTTTCTACCTCAAGCTACTTTTTAACTAAAATTCCTGTTTTAGCCAGAGCTTAAAGTTTTGCTTCTCAGCATCTGTCGCGTCCGATCGCTTGGCAACGCTATACTTGGTGTAATAGGTTTGCTGGGCTGGCTGCAGAACTACCTGGCGAAGCTGCTTATTCCTGAACAGCATCAGCTCTATACCTTGTCTGAGGTCCATGTCAGTCAGCAAAGGCTGCAGGTTTTGCTCAATTTTCCGTCCGTTTACTGCTATCAGTTCATCCTCTACACCTAATGCCTTGCTAGCAGGTGAGTCAGGTGCAATGGCTGTTATTTTGGTCATTTGGGTATCAGCAACCGTTTTAAAACCGAATAGTCGCTCCGTGATCATGGCGTTTTCTTCTGCCTTGAGCGTGCAGCCCACATACCTTAGCGCCTCCTCTAAAGCCTCCTCAATAGGAGCGGTGCTGTTGATATACCGTTCAAAGTAATGCTTAAACTCTTCCCCTCCGATACGTAGCACGAGCTGTTCATAATCCTGTTCGGTGTAGCCTATACCTTTTTTGCCAAACTCTTCCCAAAGCTGGCGCATTACCACGTCCAGGCTGGCTTGATTGTTCGTGCGCTGCCGTAGTTGCAGGTCGAGTAACAGGGCCGTTAAAGCTCCTTTAATATAGATTGAAACCTTACGATCAGGTATACCCGGTTTGTAGCCGTCCAGCCAGAGGTCAAACGAGGAGTCTGCAACGGACATATTATTTCGGCTGTGGTCAGCGAAGTAGCGCTGGAGGGTCGTGTTGAGTTCGTCGAAGTATTGTGCTGCTGTAAACACACCCGAGCGGGCCAGCATGTAGTCACCGTAGTAGGTCGTTATACCTTCCGCCACATAGCCTGTCCGGAAGTAGTTCTCACCGGTGAAATCATAAGGCAGTATTTCTTTAGGCCTGATCTGCTTGACGTTCCACGTGTGGAAGAGCTCGTGCGAACTAACGCCCAAAAATTCCTTGTACAGAGCAGGCGTCACCAACAGTTCACTTGGGCCAAGCGTGATGACCGTGGAATTCACGTGCTCCACTCCTTGATAAAAGCGGTAGGGGAGGATCTCGTTCAGGTAGTGATAATTTGTTACTGGAAAATCGCCAAACACCTCAAGCTGTTCCTTCGTGAACGCCTCAAAATCCTTTTTGATTCGCTCCCAGTCCGGTCGGCAGTCGCCTTGTATCCAGATGTGGAAAGGTATATCGGCTACGGTATAGGTTTCCTTTTTGAGCGAGGCGCTAGCAATCAGTGGGCTGTCCACCAACTGATCATAGTTTTCAGCCTGCAAGGTATGGCGCTCAGTTTCGGGGAGTCCGCAAGCAATCTGCCAGTCGGCAGGTATAGCGAGCTGCAATTGCTGTGGCTCCTGCTCGCGGCCTTCCACCGCCATCAGGCAGTTGATGCCATTCAGGTATAGCTGCTCCTCGTCGAGCCAGGAACCGCCTCCGTCCATCTGTCGGGCATAGAAGCTGTAGCGTATCTCGATCTGCGCTGCACCACTTGTCTCAACCAGCCACCGGTCCTTGGTGACCTTGCGCACAGGTATAGCCACGCCGGCTGCATGGGCTGTAACACCGCGCAGCTTCTGGGCGAAGTGCTGCAGCTCGTAGCGGCCAGGGCGCCAGGCGGGCAGCTGCAGGTATAGCTCCTGCTGACTGTTATCAGGTATGGTGAGGGTGATATCCAGAAAGTGCGTGAGCGGGTTGGTATAGGAAATATGGTGCCGGATCATAACAGATGATGGTATGGGGTTCGGTTTAAAATTAAAGTAATTTGCGCTTAACCCAGGTATACGGGGCTCGCAGGATGTCCAAATTAAGGTATAGCTACGCGTTATTAATGGTTTAGAATGATCAGCAAGCCCCTTTTTCTGTATTTTTTGAAATAATATAGGAAGTGGGATTGCTATTTTAGAAAAGCTTCCCTAATTTTGCAGGCCATAATAAAACCATTGGCAGACGATGAAAAGAACATTCCAGCCTTCGCAGAGAAAAAGAAGAAACAAGCACGGTTTCAGATCAAGAATGGAAACCGCTAACGGAAGAAGAGTGCTAGCTAGCAGAAGAGCTAAAGGCAGAAAGAAACTGACTGTTTCTGACGAAAGAAGACACAAAGCTTAGTAATCTGGTTGTGCTTTGCTCAGCCCGGAGCCGTCATGCGTATGGATCCAGCTAAAGACAAACCAGCAGAGCAGCCGATTTCTTATACATATTCGAAAGAAGAACGCTTGTGCAGTAAGCGCCTTATCTCGCTGCTGTTTAGCAAGGGTTCTTCTTTTAATTTGTATCCGCTCAGGTTTGTGTACCACACACCTGAACATGCTCTTTCCGACAGCACACAGTTGGTTATATCGGTCTCGAAGCGCCATTTTAAGCGTGCCGTCGACCGCAACCGCCTGAAGCGTCAGATACGTGAGGCTTACCGCCTTAACAAGCACATTCTTACCCAGCATCAAGGGCAGGCCCCCAGCCTCCTTGCCATTATTTACATTGGCAAGGAAAAAAAATCCTTTGATACAATCCAAAAAAAACTAATTTCCGGTTTGGAACGTTGTTTGACTAGATAGTCTTACCCCGCCCCTAAACCCGGAATATTATGTACAAGAAGTCTATAGCCGGCCTCCTCATTGGCTGCCTTGCGCTGACCCTCTTCTCTTTTAAGACAGAGTCGGAGCGCTATTTCGAAATTGCCAAAAACCTCGACGTTTTTGCCACGCTTTTCAAAGAAGTAAATACCTACTATGTAGATGAGGTGCCGCCTTCCAAACTGGTGCGCACAGGTATAGACGCGATGCTCAAATCGCTCGACCCTTATACCAACTACATTCCCGAAGACGATATTGAAGATTTTCGTACCATGACCACCGGTCAGTATGGCGGTATTGGTGCGCTCATCGGTAGCCGCAACAACAAGATTGTGGTGCAAATGCCGTACGAAAACTCCCCGGCTCACAAAGCGGGGCTGGTGATCGGCGACGAGATCGTTAAAATTGACGGCGTAAACGTTTCCAGCAAGACTACTTCTGAAGTGAGTAAACTACTCAAGGGGCAGGCCAACTCCACTGTGAAACTCGAAGTGCGCAGCTACGGTCAGAGTAAATCCCGAACAGTAGAGCTAACCCGCGCCAACATTATGGTTGACAATGTGCCTTACTACGGCATGATTGACAATGAGATCGGCTACTTCCAACTGTCAGGCTTCACCGTCGATGCTTCTAAGGAGGTAAGGACCGCCGTGCAGAAACTGAAAGAGCAGGGAGCTAAGAAGATTATTTTCGATTTGCGTGACAATCCGGGTGGTTTGCTGCACGAAGCCGTGAACATCTCCAACCTGTTTGTTGACAAAGGCCGGGATATCGTTAGCACCAAAGGCAAAGTAAAGGAGTGGAACAAGACTTACAAGGCCTTGGATGAACCACTCGACAAGAGCATGCCTATGGTCATCCTGACCAGTTCACGGAGTGCTTCGGCCTCGGAGATTGTGGCTGGTGTGATGCAAGACTATGATCGTGCCGTGCTGGTAGGGGAGCGCACATTTGGTAAAGGTCTGGTGCAGGCTACCCGTCCGCTTTCCTATAACTCACAACTAAAAGTAACAACTGCCAAATACTACATTCCGAGCGGCCGTAGCATCCAGGCGATCGACTACAAGCATCGCAATGAAGACGGTAGCGCCGGCAAAATTCCGGATTCACTTAAAGTGGCTCACAAAACAGCCGGTGGACGTATTGTCTACGACGGCGGCGGCGTAAGCCCGGATGTGGAAGTTACCCGCAAAACTTACTCTGAAATCGCCAGAACCATTGCAGCCAAAGGTTACTTCTTTGAGTACGCCAATAAGTATAGAGCAGAGAACCCCACTATACCTTCGGCCAAGCAGTTTAAGTTGACTGATGCCGACTACCAGAAGTTCGTCGCTTTCCTGGATAACAAAGACGTGAACTATACGACTAAGATAGAACGCGAGCTGGAAGATCTGACAGAGCAGGCAAAAGATGGTAAGCATTTGGATGACATCAAACTGGAACTGGATGCCATTAAGAAGAAGGTTTCGCATAACAAGTCGAATGACCTGATGCGTTTCCGTGCTGAGATTCAGGAAATGCTGGAGGCTGAAATCGCTTCCCGCTACTATCTGCAGAAAGGCTATATCGAATCTTCATTCGATGACGACCCGGATATATTGATGGCAAAGCGTGTGCTCAGCGATCAGCAGGAGTATGCATCTTTCCTGAAAGTGAAGTAAAAGGATAAGGTATAAATAAAAGGGTGATGCCGGTCCGGTATCACCCTTTTTGTTTCTTGGTCTTTCGGGCGTACTTTTGTCATCACATTCATTATAAGTTCAATTATGCCACTACTGCTCGCGCTCGAAACCTCTTCTACTGTATGTTCTGTTGCCTTATATAAAGGAGAAGACCTGCTTGGGGCATCTGAGCTGCAGATTGAAAAGTCCCACTCCTCCCATATAACGGTCATGATCTCGCAGCTTGTTGAGAACTGTGGCTATACCTTGCACAACCTGAGTGCGGTAGCTGTGTCAGGAGGACCGGGGTCTTATACGGGTTTGCGTATAGGCAGCTCTACTGCCAAAGGACTTTGTTATTCTCTAGATATACCTTTGCTGGAGGTCTCTACTTTATATGGGTTGGCGAAGCAGGCGATCGATAGTGTACCTAATGCGCAGCACTACTTGTTTTGCCCTATGATAGATGCCCGCCGTATGGAAGTCTATACCTGTCTGCTCAGCTCCGACCTGGAAGAGCTGACGCCAGTGACTCCTGTAGTATTAGACGAGCAAAGCTTTCAGGAGCAACTAACAAGTCAACCGATTATTTTCTTCGGCAACGGAGCTGGCAAGTTCAAAAAGATGGTGGAGGGAAATAAGCATGCGTTGTTCGTAGATAGTATACAGCCATCCGCAAAAACGATCGGTCAACTGGCAATGGCGAAGTACGAGCAGCAGGCATTCGAAGACGTGGCCTATTATGAACCCTTCTATCTGAAGGATGTTTATATAACAAGTCCTACTAAGAACACGATTAAATAAGCTATAGCAATGTCAGATATAATAAACAAAGTAGCACAAAGCGCACTCGTGACGCTAAACCTGGAAGAGCTGCTTCATCCGGGAGAGCGGGTGGTGTATGATATTAAAGATAACCTGTTTCAGGGTTTGATTCTTCGGGAGAAGGATTTCAGAGCCTTCGTAAAAGAGCATGATTGGTCCATGTATGCAGGAAAGAACGTAGCCATCATTTGCTCAGTTGACGCCATCGTGCCGACCTGGGCCTATATGCTGCTCGCGACTAAGCTTCAGTCGCATGCTAATTACTATGTGTTCGGCGACCTGGAAGCACTCGAGCAAGCATTAATGCAGGAAGCGATTGCTAAAATAGATCCGGAAGAATATCGGGATGGAAAAGTTGTTATTAAAGGATGCGGCAGTATACCTGTTCCAACATATGCTTATGTAGAGATCATGCGAAAACTCTTGCCAGTTGTAAGTAGCCTGATGTATGGCGAACCATGTAGTACGGTTCCATTATATAAGAAGCCAAAAACAGCGTAAGCTGATTTTAGCATAAGACAGATAGCAGGGCCCTTTCCTGAAGAAAGGGCCCTGCTGCTTTATATATAGTGTAGGAATAAAGGAGCAGTAGTTGAAAGGGTATAGAGAAGCGCAAGTGAAAGCGAAGAAGAAAAGATTAAAAAATAAATCGCGTTTGGAACTTCAGGGAGGGAAAACGATGTTACACTCTAGCGCGCGGGGAACTGAAGCGAGAAGCATAGGGCATATCCATAGATTGTATAAGCAGTCTCCTTATGTAGTTGCCAACTAAACAACCTTTTTTGGAGTCTTAAAGAGCTCTGAAAACAAACAGACTCTTAGCATTGCAGGAAAGAACAGCCTGTATTGTTAAGAGACGGCAAAAACCCGAAAAAAAGTTTGAAACTATTCCCTGTGCGGATCAGGCACTTAAGCGAAACCGCCCGGGGAGAGGGGGCAAAGACGGGGGCGGGCCCTTGCATGTACGGGATTTTTTCTGACCTTTGCACTCCCCACACGGTACAACGGGTCGGGAAAAAGGGACTCCGGCAG
>NZ_CANNAI010000010.1:0-116552 GCF_947502515.1 uncultured Pontibacter sp.
CTAAGAATCACGTCCGCCAACAAAGCACATGTGTAAAGCTGCGGCTACGCCTTGCTCACCTCATGTACCAGCACGTTGTGCGGCATTAGAATCAATGGATAAACAGAAAAGACAGGATCTTAAGAAGAAGTATAAAGAAGAGCAGTTGGCAACTGACCCTAATCTTCAGTTTTTGTCCAAATTGAAGGAGCAGATTAGTCAGACCTCTGACATTAGTAAGGAAAAGATTGAACGGCGGAGTGATGAAGAGCTTGAGCAAAAGATAGTCAACTATGTCTACAATAGATTTGAAAATGCGGGTAGAGCACCCAAAGCTAAGAACCAAGTGGAATGGGAAAGAGAGGTTTTGCAGAGTCTGCCTGTCGGAGTTCGGGCTGTTTACGCTACTTACTTGTTTGAAAGTGACTTAAACTTAAATGGTAGCTTCTGGGACTTTTTCTACCAGAACAACGGTGCCTTTGCCATAGATACTCTCAACGGCTATCGACTCATGGAAGAGATGGAAATGGTAGAGATACTAGAGCAATGTATAGGAGCTTACCTGAAAATGCTACAGAGTGGGGAAATTGAAGAACTGTATGGGGTAGTGCATGATTGGAGTATTGACGAAGAGTACTTTATAAGCCGCAACAAAAAGAGCTTTGAAGAACTGGATAGAGAGTACCTGGCAATGGAAACAAACCTTGTTGAAGAGTTAAGGACGAAGAAAGTAAAATTCATCCGAAATCATCCTGGACTCCTGATAACAGAAAAATAATAAACCCACAACAAAGTGCATAATTTAGGTGCGGCTACGCCTTCCCACATTATAGCACCAGCACGTTAGCCATCATTTAATGAATGAAGAGATTTCAGAAAATACTTGCTTTGCTGTTACCATCATGATAACTCTCATATCAGTCTGTATTACGCTAATTCTGGTTTGGGCAGCATATAGAATCATTAGGAAGACTACGAGCAATAGGACATCTATAATCATAACCAGTTTTCTAATCCTGATTCTGTCTTACTTTTTGTTTGCAGATTTTCACCCAACTACCAAATTCTACCTCGACGACTACAGGGAAAATACGAGTATCAAGCTTCCTGATTCGGCTGAACTGATTAATAAGCGGAGCAGTAGTTCATTTGGTGACTATAATATCTCATATGCAGTTAGACTAACTCCAAGTGACTATAAATTGACATATAAAAAACTCCTAAAAAAGGGATTTCAAGAGAATACAACATACTTGGAAACCTTGGAAAATGACTTCCTCCTTTCGCAGATCTCTAATGTTGGAATAGCAAACATTCTGGTTAAAAATTATGGATATAAAAATTATGAAATACTATTTATGGAGGACGGCAAAACAATAGTTTGTAACTCAAATAAATGGTAAAAACACTTCACACAACAAAACCTATAGTGCATTAAAATGCACCATAGCCAAATCTGTTGGCATTATTACTTTACCATCGGCTTGTTCAAATCTTATGTAAATAATCATTTCATTCCAGCGGATTTTAGAGAAAGGTCTGCCAGTTCCTAATCAAGTTAACGATAACTAAAATTATGAAATTAAATCTCCTTGGCATACTCAGCCTTTTGTGCTTGCTAGCATGTAACCAGTCTGTTAGTAAGGTAACAGACACAACTGCTACAGAAGCAAGTACAACTGAAATAATAGCAGGTTCAGCTAAAATAACAGGCAGCATAATAAGTCCGAACGACACAGACAAGGATAGCATTTTTGTAAATGTTTATGTTCCACATCCAATTACGGGAGAGATTGTTCCATATAAAGCGCTCGTTGATCAGTCAGGGAAATTCTCTGTTGAAGTGGATGTTGAAACCGCGGTTTCTTTAGTTGGTTTAAACACAAGTTTAAATCCATACAAGACCCTTTATGTTAAACTGACAAGTGGTGGTGTTAATAACCTCGACATTGCTTATAATTCCGATTTTGATGTCGAGAATGTAGACGTTACGTCTGCTACTATGACTCAATATGATATGATTCATAGCTTTGATGTCTTTTATAAAATGCATGCATATAAGTCGGGTAAGGTACGGGAATCTATGTATGACAAAAGCCCAGATTATTTTCTGAATAATGCTAAGACTGTTCTATCAGAAAGATCAGAGATTTTAAATAAGGATACATTGCTATCGAATGACTTAAAAGGTGTGCTGTTTAAAGATTTTCTTTTAAACATGTATGTAGAACATGTCTTTGATTATGAAAAAGAGATGATTCGTAATTATGGAAACACAACTGGCGACAGAAGCAATAAACCTGACCTGCAAAAGATTGACAGATCCTACTATCACTTCCTGAGGGATTTTAAGCTCAATGACCCACAGTATCTGCTTACTTCTCAATTTTCGTATTTTCAAAAAGAGATTCTCCAGAATGAAGTATTGGGGCTTCCTGAGATAGGAGAAAGCGATATTCCCTCCTGGCTGGCAAGTGTGAAGGTTATTTTATCGGATTTAGTCGGATTCGAAAGCGGGCCATACTATGATATTTTAGCAGCCAATGCTTATGCCAGGCAGCTGACTGAGGAAGTAAGACCGCTGACCGAAAAGCAGAAAGAGCATATAGCGGCTTATTGGAAAGACGGAGAAATTGCAAAGATACTACTTCGGAAAAACCAGCAGGTTGCTGCATTAGACAAATTCAAATCACCTGCTGTTGTCATTGACATCTCATCCGTTTCGGCCGACAAAGTAATCCAAACAATTTTAGCTAAACACAAGAATAAAGTTGTTTTCATTGACCTTTGGGCAACATGGTGTGGTCCCTGCCTAAAAGCAATGAATGAATTCAGAAGTACAAAGGGTGAATTTCATGATAAGGATGTTGCATTTGTGTATTTAACAGATACGTCCTCACCTCGGGAGCGATGGGAAGAAAAAATTAAGGGAATAGGCAGTGAGCATTATTACCTGACAGACGCTCAGTGGAAATACATTATGGACCATTATGAGTTCGAAGGTGTTCCTTCATATGCCCTATTTAATAAAGAAGGTGTGCTCATCAATAAGTTTACCGCCTTTCCTGGAAATGTCAAAGTTAAAAAGATGATAAACAGCCTGTTGTAAAATAAACATTCCCAGATTGTTACTTATTCAAGAACGGCTGCATTAGGAAAGCAAGCTATCAACCTCTAAAGCCATATTATAATAATGACCAGTTCATGCACAGGCTGATTCTGATTACCATCATTCTAGCTGTTTTATCGGTTAGCTCGGGCTATTCACAAAACAGACATGTCAAAATCGTAAAGCTCAACAAGCAAGCCGTTATTAAACGTCATGAGGGCATACAGCTCTTTGTGTTAAATGGAAGCCAGATTGAAAAGGGCAACAAAAGTGTTCCTATTAAATTGCCGATGAACTTCCCAAGTTCTGCAGAGAATGCTTATTTCTTCTTCCAGTATGAGGCAGCAGGTTCAGATTTGGCCGTGGTGCTGGTGGCGGACTACAAATCTGCCTCACCTGTGCTTTACTTTGACAGCAACAACAACTTCGACTTTGGCGATGACGGACAACCTGTCACTTTCAGAGATGGGAAAGTGGAGTTAAGATTTCATAATCCGGCGCAGCCTGATGGAAAAACGACTTTGTCTTTCTCCAAACATATAATGGATGAAGAAACTGAGAGGAGATACCTTGAGATGCAGAAGCTGCTTTACAAAAGCCCCAAAGCGCAGTTCACGCTTCCAAGGTACTGGCTCTCCATGAACCCGATAGCCAGAGTTGGATACTTTCGCTTAAATGGCATAGATTACACCATTGGCTTCTGGGACGTAAACAATGACGGCATCATATCCAGGAAGTACATTGATGGAGAATTTTATATCGGGGACAGGCTACTCCTGGCCGAGGGCAAGCAGGATTCACTCGATGAAAACTTCCACAAAAACGGGTATAAAATCTTTGAAAACGTGATAGCCTTTAGCAAGTCAAACATAAAGATAGAAGAGTTTGACTCACTAGGTAATTATGTTAGAGTTAGCTCAACTGAGCAGCCCGCCACTGTGAGCAGAATTAAGGAAGGTGACATCCTGCCCAGCTTTAGCTATAAACTTATCGATAATACAACTTCCAATGACGTCTATGCACTGAAGGGAAACGGGAAGTACAAGCTAATCGAGTTTTGGGGCACGTGGTGCAGGGGCTGTGTTCAGCTAATCCCTGATCTCCGCACTCTGCATGCAGAATTCGGGGATAGGCTCGACATCCTTTCCCTTAACTTCAATGACAGTGATTTGGAAAAAGTGTCTAAGTTCATTCATGCAAAAGAAATGACCTGGCAGCAGGGTTTGTCCACACTTGAGCTAAACAGGAAGCTTGGAGTGAATATGTTTCCCTACTCCATTCTTGTGGATGAGAACTTCAGAATTATAGCTATAAAAATTCAACCCTCTCTTGTGAAGGAGCATATTTCAAAAGCATCGGTTAATACTAAATAAAAGGCTGTTGTACATTAGCTAATAAAGCCGAAAGTGGATCCTGAACCTATCCCAACCCGGCACAGGATCCATTATAGGCTACACCTCTTTCGCAGCCTTTACAAAACATTACCCTCCTTATCTTAATCAAAATATTCTTGTTCTTAGTAGCCTGTTATTCCACTCACTTTCACTACCTTAAAGGATGTTTTAGTGCTTTGCTAAAACTGACAGGTATAGCATTTAGCCTCTGACACGCACCTTAATCTGAAGCAAAACAGAAAACTCATATGGACGAGATCAAAAAGGAAGATATTAAACAGGAAGTATTTGACCTGTACGATGACTATGCCCACGACCGCATCAACCGGCGTGATTTTATGCAGAAGCTCTCGATCTATGCTGTAGGTGGCCTTACAGTGGCTTCGCTCGCGAGTTTTCTGATGCCGGATTACAAGAATAAAGTCCAGCTCGCTGCAGATGATCCGCGCATTATATCCGAGTACATCACCTACCAGTCTCCTAAAGGTGGCGGTCCGATAAAGGCACTTTTGTCGATGCCGGCTGATGCGAAGTACAGACTGGGCGGTGTAGTGGTCGTGCACGAAAACCGGGGATTGAATCCGCATATAGAGGATGTGGCCCGAAGAGCCGCACTGGCCGGGTTCATCTCCCTCGCACCCGATGCCCTCACGCCTCTTGGAGGCTACCCCGGCACTGATGATGAGGGTCGCACCCTGCAGAGCCAGCGTGACCGTAACGAAATGCTCGAGGACTTTATAGCAGCGCATGATTACCTGAAGAATCATGAAAAATGCAATGGCAAAGTGGGTGTGGTAGGCTTCTGCTTCGGCGGCTGGATCTCGAATATGATGGCCGTGCGTATACCTGATCTGGCAGCAGCTGTTCCGTTTTACGGGGGTCAGGCGCCGGTTGAGGAGGTGCCCCAAATCAAAGCTCCCCTCCTACTGCATTACGCCGAGCACGACACACGCGTAAACGAAGGCTGGCCGGCGTATGAAGCGGCTTTAAAAGCGCATAATAAGCAGTACACCGCCTACTTCTACCCGAACACCAACCACGGTTTCCATAACGACACAACGCCCCGTTACGACAAAGCTGCGGCCGAACTGGCCTGGCAGCGTACGGTTGATTTTTTCAAGCAGCATTTAAAGTAACATCACGCAGAAAGTGATTTTTAAAGCAGGTAGATGATGAACTTCAAACTGCGTCCCTGGACAATGGCTGACCTGGACAGTCTGGTGAAATATGCTGACAATTTCAACATTGCCCGGAACATGGCGGATGTGTTTCCGCATCCCTATACTTATGAGAAAGGCAAGGCTTTTTTGGAGATGGTGACACAGGGCAACCCGCCCCACATCCTTACAATCGAGGTGGAAGGCGAAGCCGCAGGCGGTATAGGCATACACCTTCAAGCAGATATCTATCGGAAAAATGCGGAGATGGGCTACTGGCTTGCGGAGCCCTTTTGGGGCAAAGGCATCGTAACGGAGGCTATCCGCCAGATGGTGGACTATGGCTTTGCCAATTGGGACATAAACCGCATTTTCGCCCGACCCTTCGGGTATAACATCGCCTCGCAGCGGGCACTTGAGAAAGCCGGTTTCGTGCTGGAAGCAAAACTCCAGAAGACTTTTTATAAAAATGGCGAGTACCAGGATGAGCTAATCTATGCTGTCAGGCGGCCTGCCTAATGGCTCAGGTATAACATAAGGCGTTTAGCAAAAAAGCTGAGCACACATGTGCTTCAATAGCTTTATGTTTATACTTTAATAGTTACTTTTACAGAATTGTAATTCACTATCTATCAGCCTATGAGGACAACTTTACTTCTTGTAATTCTATTCCTGTCTTTTCTAAATTTTTCCTTCGCACAGGCACCCTTTTTTAAGCCTGCAAGAATTGTAGGAGTACCTGTTTTTTATCCGGAAGACATCGCCCTGGATACAGAGGGTAATATTTACTTAGCACAGGAGTCAGGGATCCTAAAGTTTGACCGTGACGGGAATGTAGACTTGAGCTATGGACTAAACAAGCCTGCTCTTCAAAAGTATTTTCACTATAGTATTGCACTTGATCAGCAGAACAATCTATACCTTGTGAGCGACACCAGCGCTGTGGTAGCGAAATTTAGCCCCGAAGGAAAATTGCTGCTTGAGTTTGGCTCTTTTGGAACAGCCCCGGGTCAGTTTAGCACCCCCTCTGCTGTAGCTCTTGATGCAGCCGGAAATATTTATGTAGCAGACAGAGGCAACAGGCGCATTCAAAAATTTAACAGCAAGGGCGCACTGCAACAGATTATCAATATAAATACTGGAGCGAAATACCAGGATACAGATTTAGTGGACATTGCGCTTGACCCGGATGGCAATATTTATGTGGTTGACAGTTTTGTGCACCACAACATTCTGAAATACTCTCCAGAGGGTCGGCTCCTGGTTAACTTCAACGAGGCAAACGCTAATCAGAAACTGCTGTATCACCCTACTTCCATTGCTCTAAGCTCTTCAGGAGAAGTATACATAGCAGACCAGCTGACTCATAAAATACAGGTTTATAATGCAAACGGTATCTACCAGCGAGAAATCTACCATCCGTACGGCGATGGAGAGGGCTACTTGGATGGAGACAAAGTGAGCCTCGCACTGGACAGCGAAGACAATATTTTTGCGGCAGACCGCCGTTGGGGTGGCTGCAAAGTGATCTGGTATGACAAGAATACAGCAGTACGCAAGGTCTGGGGCAACCTATACACTGCAAATCAATTAGCCATGGACGAGGCCGGTAATGTCTATTTAATCGATGACAGCAAAAACTATGTGTATAGCATTGGGGTGCAAGTCATTAAATTCGACGCCACAGGCAAGCCAACTCCGCTCACAACCATTTCAGAATTCCTCAATAATAATAATTTTAAAGACATCCTTGATATAGCGCTTGACATTCATGGCAACATCTATCTGCTTTCCAATACATTCTTAAACAAGGGCATCTTAAAGTTCAACAGCCAAGGAGAGTTTCTGGCTAAGTATACCGACTTTGGCCCCAATGTAGGCTGGGAGACCTACTCCAACATCCATGTGGACATCAACGGGAACATTTACTTAGGTGACTATGGGCAAGGAAGACTCCGAAAGCTTGGTCCTGATGGCACCTTCCTGCAACTGATAGGTGCAGGTACCGGAGACGAGTTTAAGTTAGGCGAAGCGATTGCTTCTGACATACGTGGAAATGTATATGTACTGGACTACCTCGGAGCACGTGTTCAAAAATTTGACCCAACCGGTAAACTAGTCCTAACTGTAGGGAAGTATGGCTGGGAAGACACGCGGCAAAAGTACAACCATAGCGATATGGCGGTAGACGCTGCCGGAAACATCTACGTAGCTTCTAACAAAGAGAAAAAATTTTTTAGGGTATATGACACCAACGGCAATCTAAAGTATGAAAAAGAGCAGCTCATCACGTCTTTGGCTGTAAATAGAAGAGGAACACAACTAGTGGCTGTAGACGCAAATAGTGATGCCTATACCCTCTATCATTCTAACACTTATAACTCCTTAGAAAGCACTATATCGGGTATCGTGTACCATGACCTGAACCAGGATTGTGAACCTGGGAAAGAGGAAGCTAGGCTGGCCGGCATTGTAGTAGAGGCCACTCCTGGACCGAGCTACGGTATAACGGACAAGGATGGCCACTACACACTTACTGTTGCACCAGGCACTTATGCCTTGCGCCAGATCCTCCCGAATGATACCGGCCGCTCAATCAGTCAGAACTGCTCGTTGGAGCCAGTGGAAGTACCTGCTGCTGACCTGAGTATCACCGACATTAACTTTGGCAACCGCGTCACCCTCTCCCCTTACCTTTCGGTAAGCGTCTCCTCCACCCGGCGGCGCCGCTGCTTCGAGAGCACGACGACTGTGCATTACACCAATTCCGGCTTCGCCCCGGCCCCCGACGCCAAAGTATACCTGCAGCTGCCCAAGGAGGTGGGGCTGCTCTCATCTGACAGGCCCCACACCCTGCTGGCGGACGGCACCTACGAGTTCTCCGTGGGTGACCTGGCGGCCGGGCAGTCGGGCACCATCACCGTCGAGGACATCGTCACCTGCGGCGACGAGTCGGTGCGGGGGCTCACCGTGTGCACCCGCGCCTGGATCACCCCCTCCAACAACCAGCCTGCCGAGCCCACCCCGACCGTCTCCATCACCGGCCGCTGCAGCGCCGAGACGGGCATGATCCGCTTCGTGGTGCGCAACACCGGTACGGCCGACATGGCCGACCCGGGGCTCTTCCGCAAGTACGCAGACGGCCAGCTGGCCTCCGTGGAGCAGTTCCGCCTGGCCGCCGGCGACAGCCTGGTGCTGTGGGTGCCCGCCATGGGCTACACCTGGCGCCTGGAGGCAGACCAGCCTACCGGTAACGGCGACAACACCGCGGTGAGCGTGACGGTGGAGGGCTGCCCGGGCGCCGAGGTCAGCTCTGTCAGTACGGGCAAAGTGAACCTGCTGCCCGCAGACGACGAGGAGGCCGAGCAGTCCGCCGAGTGCATGCCCATCACCGACTCCTACGACCCCAACGACAAGCTGGTCACGCCGGTGGGCCGCACGGAAGAGTTCTACACCCCGACCAATACGGCCCTCAAGTACAAGGTCCGCTTCCAGAACACGGGCACCGACGTGGCCTACCGCGTGGTGGTGGTGGACACCCTCTCCGAGCACCTGGACCTCTCCACCCTGCAGCTGGGGGCCACCTCCCACCCGGCCCGCGTGGAGGTGTCGGGCAAAGGACGGCCGGTGCTCACCTGGACCTTCGACAACATCCTGCTGCCCGACTCGACGGCAGACGAGCCCGGCAGCCACGGCTACGTGCTCTTCAGCATCAAACCCAAGGCGGACCTTGCCGAGAAGACCCTGGTGGAGAACTTCTCAGACATCTTCTTTGACTTCAACTCCCCTATCCGCACCAACGTGACCCAGAACCGCATCTACGACATGCCGCCGGTGATCAGCGAGTCTGTGCGGGTGAGGCTGGAGGACGTGCTGGCCACGCCGGGCATTGCTTCCTTTGAGCCTGCGGCAGGCAAGCTCGGCTCGGAGGTCACCATCACGGGCCAGCGCTTTGCCGCTAAATCTGGCGACAACAAGGTATACCTGAACGGCAGGGCCGCCACCGTGCTCAGCGCCACGGCCACTGAGCTCAAAGTGCTCGTGCCGGCGGGCGCCACCACGGGCGAGATAAAAGTCGTCACCCCGGACGGAGGGGTTACCTCCGCAGCTAAATTTCAGGTCTACCAGCCCCCGGTGCTCGCCTCCTTCAGCCCTGCCGAGGGCATGGTGGGCCAGAGGGTGACGCTCTCGGGCGAGCACCTGCAGGCCGTTCTGGTCGAGGGCGTTAAACTGGGCGGGCTGGAATGTGAGATCATTGGGCATGACGGCAACGCAGTCACGGTGCGGGTGCCTGAGAACGCCGCGACAGGCGCTTTCACGATCAGCACCAGGGGCGGCGAGGCGGTGAGCGGGGCGGCCTACACGGTGTGGTACGTGCCGGTGATCGCGGCCTTGAACAAAGAGACCGACATCGTGGGGGCGAGCTTGACAATCACAGGCGATAACTTTGCCGCGGACAAGGCGCGCAACATCGTAAGATTTGGGCAGGCGCAGGCCCAGGTGCTGGAGGCCAGCCCGCAGCAGCTCACCGTGCGCGTGCCCGAGCAGGCTGCCTCTGGCTTCATCACCGTGGAGACGCCCGGCGGAAAAGCCACGGCAGGCACCGCATTTGAGGTGATCCCGGCTCCGAAGTTCACAGCCATGCAGCCCTCCTCTGGCACGGTGGGCACGGTGGTGGAGATCACCGGCGCGCACTTCGGCATCATGGGCCAGCAGGACGTGATCACCTTCAACGGACGGGAGGCGCTGGTGCTGGAAGCCTCGGGCGACAGGTACAGGGTAAGGGTGCCGCGCGGGGCCGCCACCGGTAGGGTGACCATCACCGGCTACGGCGGACAGGCCCAGAGCATTGCGGATTTCGTGGTGGAGGAACTGGCACCAACTGAGGCCATCCAGGTGTACCCCAACCCGAACTCGGGCCAGTTCACCGTCAGCCTGCGCCACGCCGACTTCGACGTGCAGCTGATCGAGGTGCATGACGCCCTGGGCAAGCGCCTGCACCAGACCCGCATCACCGGTCCAAGGCCCGAAGCGGTGGAGATCAGCTTGCCTACCGCAAAGTCAGGACTTTACTTCCTGCAGATCCAGACGGAACGAGGCTTGATCATCAGGAAGCTGACAATACTATAGTAAACTACAAGAAGCACAAGGGCCGCTTAGTTGAAACTAAGCGGCCCTTGTGCTTCTTGTCATACAGGAATGGTCACCTTGATCCAGGCATGCTATACCCTCACTATTTTTAAGAAGCAAACACCTCCTCCGGATTTTTAAAAGCCTTAAACTCCAGCGGGTTTTTACTGTGGTCGAGGATAAACATGGTGCGCTGCTCTCCTACCTGGCCTTCGTAACGGGTATAAGGCTCGACCACAAAAGGTATAGTGTGCTGCTCCAGTCGCTCGCGCACTTCATCAAACTGGGTGTAGCTGAGCAGACAGCCAAAGTGCGGTACCGGCACACTAATACCGGCAACTTGTCCGCAGTAATCGGGCTCAGGTATGTTGGCACTCACGTGGGCCGAAAGCTGGTGTCCGAAAAAGTCGAAATCGATCCAATGCTCGGTGCTGCGACCTTCTTTGCATCCTAAAATGCCAACATAAAACTGGCGCGTCGATTCAATGTCCTTCACTTTGAAGGCGTAGTGGAATGGGTTCATTTAATATCCTTTAGCTCTTGATACAACATTGATTAAAGATTCGCCGTGGCGCATCCGGTCGTAGTTCTCCAGAATCTGCGACACAGCTGAGGCCGGATTTGTAATACTGGCGACATGCGGCGTCACTGTTATGGCCGGATGCGACCAAAACGGATGCTCCTCCGGTAACGGCTCCTCCCGGAACACATCTAGACTAGCACCGGAAAGATGGCCCTTGTCAAGCATCTCGATCAGATCGTCATCTACCACGTGTTCGCCACGGGCCACATTAATAACATACGCCCCTTTGGGAAGCTTGCTGAATGTGTCTTTGTTTAAGATATCGGCCGTCTGCCTGGTTAAGGGCAGCAGACAAATCAGGATGTTGGCACTCTCCAGAAAAGCAGGCAGTTCCTCTGAACCTGCATAAGTTCCAACCCCTTCCATCAGTTTAGGAGAACGGGACCAGCCGTGCACTTTGAAACCGAGTTTGCTCAACTGCTGTGCCGTGTGCGTACCAAGCACGCCCATACCCATAACCCCGATCACCACATCGGCGGTTCGCTTGTAACTGTGTTGCTTCCAGGTATGGCTTTGCTGTAATTCTTTATACTTGTCCAGGCCGCGCACATGATTCAGTACCTGGGCGGTCACAAAAGCAGCCATGTCCTGCGTCAGGTCTTCGTCTACAATACGGGTGATCTGAACGCCTTGCGGCAATTCCGGATCCCGCAAAATATGGTCTACTCCGGCACCCGTGGAGGCGATGCATTTGAGGTTTGGGAATGCTGTAAAAGCACCGGGCGGGTGGTTCCAGGCCAGGGCAAATTCAACTTCCTCTGCAGGTCCTGTATCCGGATAAACATGTACTTCCAAGCCCGGGCGACGTTCCTTCAGGGCACTTTCCCAGCGGCTTGTGTTTCTGCCCTGGCTAAATATAGTGATTGACATAAAAGCTGTAAGTCTGTTCAGTAATGTTTGGCGATGTAAAGCCTGTCCCTGATTACGTGCTAAACGGGATAAGTCTGCTAAATTTAACTAATCTTGCACAAATCTTGTTAAAGAGAAATCAAAAGGCTGACAAAAGGTTTATAGAAACGCCTTGGTCAGCTACCTTATACCTAAAACTGAATAAGATGGAGCAACTGAGCTCGAAGAATTATAAAAAAGAATTTGTAGACGCTTTTGCCGGTGATGACAGCGGCACGTTAACCCCACGCCAGACACCGGGCGTACTCTACAGCAAAGCAAAACCTACTCCGGTAGAAAAAGTGACACTCCTGGCTTGGTCCGATGCGCTTGCCAAAGAGCTAGGTATAGCCAGGCCCACTGAGCAGCAAGACATCGATATACTGGGTGGCAATCAGGTCACAGACAGCATGTACCCTTACGCTGCCTGCTATGCCGGACACCAGTTCGGCAACTGGGCAGGTCAGTTGGGCGATGGCCGTGCCATTACGCTGGGAGAATGGGAAGCGCCTGATGGAAAAACCTGGGAGCTGCAGCTGAAAGGCGCAGGACTCACGCCTTATTCCCGTCGTGCTGATGGCCGTGCCGTGTTGCGTTCTTCGGTGCGCGAGTATCTGATGAGCGAAGCGATGCACTATTTAGGAGTGCCTACTACCCGTGCCCTCAGCCTGGTGAGCACCGGTGAACCCGTCCTCCGCGACATGTTCTACAATGGCAATGCGGCCTATGAGCCCGGTGCGATCGTGATGCGGGTTGCTCCAAGCTTTCTGCGCTTCGGCAATTTCGAAATGCTGAATGCCCGCAAGGAAGTCGATAACCTGCGCCAGCTCGTTGACTGGACCATCTCACGCTATTACCCGCATATTACAGGTGAGGATAGAGTAATAGACTGGTTCAAAGAAGTGGTGGACCGCACGGCAAAACTGATGGCAGAGTGGATGCGTGTAGGCTTTGTACACGGCGTGATGAATACCGACAACATGTCCATCCTCGGCCTGACCATTGACTATGGCCCTTACTCCTTCGTGGACAATTACGACCCGAATTTCACCCCGAACACGACTGACCTGCCAGGCAGAAGGTATGCCTTCGGAAAACAACCCTCAATTGGTTACTGGAACCTGGGTGCTCTGGCCGGCGCTTTGCTGCCACTGGCAGATAAAGATAAGTTGGTAGCCACGCTGGAGTCATTCAAGGATGTGTATTGGACAGAATACTACGCCATGATGGGCCGCAAGCTCGGGTTAGACCAGGTGTCCCAGCTCGACCGCGACCTGATCAGTCAGTTCGAGAAAACCCTGTCAGAGATACAGCCTGACATGACCATTTTCTATCAGTTGCTGATTGACCTGCCGCTTTCAATAGAAGGTGAAGAAGCTGTTGCAAATCACTTCAAACAGGCACTGTACGATGACCTGACAGCAGATCAAAAAACAGCGCTCTATACCTTGATCAGTAACTACCTGGAGCGCCTGAACATGAACAAGATCAAGCGGTCGGATTCGCAGGAAATGATGCGAAAAGCCAACCCAAGGTTTGTGTTGCGCAACTACCTGCTGCACCAGGCAATTGAAGGATTGGAGAAGGGTGACGACACACTATTTGTCAAGTTACAGGAGGCTATCAGAGAACCGTATTCCGATAATTTTGATGAGTTTTTCCAGACCCGTCCTGAATGGGCTTCCCAGAAAGCAGGATGCTCAATGCTTTCGTGTAGTTCTTAAGTAACGGCGGCAGAAATTCAGAATCATAGAATTTCTGCCGCAGGTTTGCAAAGTCGATCAACCATGTCGTATCTTAAAGCAGGTATAGCTTTTAACAGAAGTGCAACATGAAATCCAAGACGCTCAGCATCACTATCCTTTTCGCGGCTGTGCTCGGATTGGCTTCCTGTGAAAAAGAATGTGAAACTTCTATCGCTGCCTGCACTGAAAAACCACCAACCGATGAACTCTGCCTCGCAGCATTCAACAGATGGTTTTACAACGAAGACAAAAACAAATGCGAGGAAATCAGGTATAGCGGCTGTACCTTGAAAGGATTTGAGACGAAGCAAGAATGTGAGCAGTGTAAGTGCGGGTGATGAAGATTGTAGGTATAAGCCTTGTAGTTACAGATTCACCTGCCCCTAATTGTCAGAATCAGGATTTTCAGGATTAAAAGATTGACAGGATTTTCGTGCACGATTAACCCACCTCTTCCCCTCCCGAAAGGGGCAGGGGAAACGATTGTCATCCCCTGCCTACTTCTTTGTCGAGGGCCCCTACCCCCAAGGGGGACTTTGCTGCCACTACAAATTCTCATTTATAAGCGTTGTAGTGACCACATGAACCACTGGCAGGTATAGCAAGACTAACTTGCGCTGAAACTATGAAAAAGACCACAGTGCCATGTGCGCCCAAATGACTACCCACTGTTTGAGCGTTCAGCGAGTTTGGGGAGTCTTGACTTTTTTGCTTACTTTTTGTGTCAAGACAAAAAGTAAGGCCCGCCCGGCCAGGGCAAACAGTGCCCACCGCACAGGTGAATCAATGAAGCAAGCCACGTTGCTATACCTATAAAAGTACAGTTATACCCACATCTGGGCCAGAGGCCCCACCATAGTAGACACGAGCGAGGACGCTCGCGCCATACCAACAAAAAAGCCCCTGATCACACAGAGGCTCTTCACTAAACAATTCAAAAACTAAATTAAAAACTCTTCCGATGCATCCTCACCGGAAACAAACGGTAATCCATTAAACTCACAGCGTACGGAAACCCACGCCAGTGCACAATCGGAACATGCCGCGCCGGACTAGGCCCCTTGGTATCAGGTATAGCCAACATCGTATTACCGATGTAGCTGATCTCTTCCTTCGGCACTGCAAGCTTCGAAGCGACATGCTGCAAAAACACATCCTTATCAGCATCCGAAGACGTGAAGGAGATTTCGCGTGACATGGTGGCACCGCCTTCCAGCTCCGGTGCGTAAAACACGCGGGAGTAGGTATCAATGGCAATAATCGGAACACCCAAAGTCGGGACTTTAGCCTGCAGCACATCCGGCTGGCCCATCGGTGCCTGATTGGCAACGCGCTTCACCATCTCCGTTACCTTCTGAGCCGTATAGATGCCCTTGATCGTTTCGGATTCGATGCGCTTGAGCACCTGCTCTACCTTCGACTCAAAAGGCTGGCCTGGATTATCCGGTCTGGGTGGAACTGGGCGTGGCGGGGCAGGTTGAGCTGATGCCTGTCCCTGCGGACGTGGCTTCTGTACCTGTGGCAGTGGTTTTGGCTTTTCACGCTCCGGTACGTAGCTGTCTTTAATGTGCCGCTCGTGCACGTTGATCACGGTCGTGAAGGTATTAATAAAATGCTCTGTATTCTGCACATGAAACAGCTCCAACTCCTGGATGCGCTTGCGCGTGACCAGGTAGTTATGAATCAGCTTCGTCTTCTCGAAAACGGCCAATATTTTTTCGGCGTGTGGTGTGTGCTTATACCTGTCGTAGAGTTTGTGCAGTGCGTTCAGACGAGCATTGGAGGCGCGAATGTACTGCATGGCGCGTGCATCGGCTGCACCGGGATGGTCCATTACCGTGCGGGTTGACTCCTGTTCCAGCCCGAAAAAAGAACGGAAAAATCTGATCATTAGGACAGGATACGTTTCAAGTGCTGGGTTTCAATTTCGACCTGCAGCTTCTCAGAAAGCTTCATCTCTTCAAAGATGTTGTCGATGTGCTGGATATAGAGGTCCAGCACCGCCTCCTGCTCATCGCTCAGGATACGGTGCCGGACGGCTAATTCTTCTTCTTTCTTATCCCCTTTATAAATCATTATTCAATTTCAATCTGTTTGGACTTGCCGAAAGTGCCGATGATTTTGCTGTTTAGTTCTTCCTGCACCTGCGCCAGTTCTTTTACGGCTTCTGCCCGTTTCTTGCTGCCCTCTTCTGATATCTTGATCACCTGATCGAGCGTTTCCACCATGTCCTTGTTCACTTTCTTGAGCGTCTCTACGTCCACGATGCCGCGCTCGTTTTCCTGCGCCGCGATCACCACGTTTTTCTTCAGGAGTTCGGAGTTCTTGCGGAGCATTTCGTTGGTGGTGTCGGTCACCTTTTTCTGGATCTCGAGGGCCTTACGCTGTTTCTCTAAGCCAAGCGCAATAGCTACCTGCTGACGCCATACAGGTATAACCGTCACAATAGAATTCTGGATCTTCTGGGCCAGCACATCGTTCGTGGTCTGGATCATACGGATCTGCGGCATCGACTGTGTAGCGATGGTATGGGATAAGGTGAAATCGTGCACTTTCTTCTCCAGACGCTCCTTGAAGGCGATCATGTCGCTCAGGCGCTGTACGGCCAGTTCGTCCTGTCCACTGTTTTCTACTTCGTCCTGCAGTTTCGGTATGATGTCGGTTTCGATCTCCTCGATCTTCATCTTTCCGGCTGCAATCACAGAGCGTATCTCGTGGATATATTCCACTGCTTGATTGAACATCACTTCCAGTGAAGTTGAGTCTTTCATGATGCTCTGGCGGGTGCGCTCCAGTTTCACCACCACATCGTCTACGTTAGCCGACACGGAGTTGTACTGCGATGCGATCTGCTTCGACTTGTCCGAGAACTTTTTCACGAAAGGCAGGCGCGAAAAGAAGCCCCCCTTCTCCTGCTCATCGATCTTGATCATATTGATCTGGTTGAGCAGTTCGTTGATGGCATCACCAGCCTCGCCAGAATCCTTGGCTTTTACTTTGGTGAGCAGTTCGTTGGAGTAGTGGCCCAGTTTGCGTTGCGTTTCTACACCAAAATTGCTCAGACTTTCCGGATTACCCGGATCTATGGATTTAGAGATAGCCAAGGCTTTCTCTTTTATTTTCTCTTGATTCTCTGCGATCGTAATCTCTGTTTTCTCTGTTTTTTCCATCTTGTTTTATTACCTAAAAAGGTTGTGATTGATTAGGTCTAAAGAGTCTAAATACTTTTTGATGCGCTCGTGCCGGTCTGTCTGCTCGTACCACTCTATTTCGTTTAGTGGCAGGTACTCTCCGAGGAGATCACGCACCTCTTTGAGCAGTGCATCGCCTTTGCGTGTTCTAAACTCCGGGTTGCGGTACTGAGCGCTCAGGTACTCCACCTTCACCTGTCCTGTTTTCGTTATAGCCAGCTCGCGTACCTCCACTACCAGTTCCGAGGACTTACCATCTTCTGTCACGATGGTTTTGTACACGCCCTTGTTGCCTTCATCGAGTGCCAGGGCACATTGCTGCCGTACATCCTGCAGCGCTTTGCGCAGTTGTCGGTTCGGGATAATATAATGTCCCACGATGTACCCCAGAAGAGCCGCTATCAGGAATGTCCAAAAAATAAGCATTGCGTTTATAAAGTTTGACGCTTAATTAACTATGTAATGAAGCAAAATAAATTGATGTAATCAAGTATTAGTGAAGTGGATGGGGCTTGAAACAACTGGATGGTTCTCCTGATCACCTGTTTTGCGCCTCGCTCCCAGCCTTTTCCTTTCTTCTATACGCGGAACCTACACCTGGGGCTAACGAGAGTCCAGGCTGAATATGGGCCAGGTATAGCCTCCTGTACCAATTGTACCCGAACGCATCTTTTCATTGTCCTATTACGGTGGCAGGGCGCTATACTTTACAGCGCTCGCCGATAAAATCAGGCATTTTGTCTAATTTGCGGGACGATCTATCCCTGATTTTATACTTTCGCTTACATGCAGCACCGGCATTTCATTTTGCACAAACCCTACGGCTACATTAGTCAATTCGTGACAGATAAGAAAAAGCAGAAACTGCTTGGGGAATTGTACGAGTTTCCAGCCGGCACCATGGCCATCGGTCGCCTGGATGAGGCCAGTGAGGGTTTGCTCCTGCTCACCACCGACGGCAAGATGAGCGAACAGGTACGCAGCAAGCATGTCGAAAAGGAATACTATGCGCAGGTCGACGGCCTGATCACCGAAGAAGCCATCGCCCAAATGCAGGAAGGCGTGTCCATCGGGCTATACGGCGAACAGTACGGCACCCGCCCCTGCACCGCTTTCCGACTCGAGGCCGCCCCGGATTTCCCGGAGCGCAGCCGCCGCATCCGTGACGACCGCCATGGCCCGACCAGTTGGGTGTCGATCACGATCTCGGAAGGCAAGAACAGGCAGGTCCGCAAAATGACTGCCGCCGTAGGCTTCCCGACGCTGCGACTGGTGCGTGTCCGGATTGGAAATATAAGGCTGGAGGAGTTTGTGCCGGGAAGTGTATCAGAAGTTGAAAGCTTCGATTTAGGATAAAAACCTGTGTTATACCTGCAAAATTTGTGGGGACTTTAAACCAAAGCCGTCGCGGGGAGTCTATTAAGCGGTTTCGGCATCTATAGCACTTATTTACTATATTTAACGAACATAGCTTAACATATCATACAAACAATCCATACCTTACATTAACCATGAAGAAACACCCTATTCGCATTTTGGCCCTGGCTTTGATGCTATCAGGCGGTGTGAGCAGCGCAACGCTCGCGCAACGACCGCAACAGCAGCAGGCACAGTCACAACAAAAGCAGGATCCTGTTATCCAGAACATCATCAAAATGGCCACCGAGAACTCACAGCTCGAGCAGCTAGGCCACGAACTGATGGACGGCGTTGGTCCACGTCTGGTAGGTACACCGCAGATGAAAGAGGCAGCCGACTGGGCCGTGAACAAGTACAAAGGCTGGGGCATCGATGCTCGCATTGAAAACTACGGTGAGTGGCGTGGCTGGGAACGCGGCATTACACACATCGATATGGTGCACCCGCGTGTACAGTCTCTTGAAGGTATGCAGCTGGCCTGGAGCCCGTCTACGTCTTCTAAAGGTGTAACGGCTGAGGTGATTACGATGCCTGATTTCGCTGACTCCCTTGCTTTCCAGCGTTGGTTGCCAAGTGTGAAAGGCAAAATAGTGATGATCTCGATGAACCAGCCAAGTGGCCGTCCGGAGTACAACTGGAAAGAGTTTGCGACGGAGGAGTCTTTCGAGAAAATGAAAAAAGTGCGTGACGAGCAGAACGAGGCTTACCGCAAGCGCATTGCCGCTACTGGCAAAACCGCCCGTACGCTTCCTGTTGCGTTGGAGAACGCTGGTGCTGCCGGTATCGTGATGTCGAACTGGTCACAAGGTTTCGGCGTGAACAAGATCTTCAGCGCCTATACTAAGAAGATTCCTACTGTAGATCTTTCTCTGGAAGATTATGGTATGCTATACCGCCTGGCCGAAAACGGCAGCAAGCCACGTATCAAAGTGGTAGCTGAGTCGAAGCACGCCAAGAAGCCGGTGCCTACATTCAACACGATTGCTGAGATCAAAGGCTCTGAGAAGCCTGACGAGTATGTGATCCTGTCAGCTCACTTTGACTCTTGGGATGGCGCTACCGGTGCTACAGACAACGGCACGGGCACGATCCTGATGATGGAAGTAATGCGCATTCTGAAGCAGGTATACCCGAATCCGAAGCGTACGATCCTGGTAGGTCACTGGGGTAGCGAAGAGCAGGGCCTGAACGGTTCGCGCGCTTTCGTGGAAGATCATCCGGAGATTGTAAAGAAAACACAGGCGGTGCTTAACCAGGACAACGGTACTGGTCGCGTGGCCAACATCTCTGGCCAGGGCTTCCTGCATGCTTACGACTACATGGGTCGTTGGCTGAACGCTGTTCCGCGTGAGATCACCAAAGACATCCAAACCTCATATCCTGGCTTCCCGGGTGGCGGCGGTTCTGACCACGCCTCCTTCATTCCGCACGATGTACCTGCCTTCATGCTGAGCTCCCTGAGCTGGTCTTATGGCAACTATACCTGGCACACCAACCGCGACACGTACGACAAGATTGTGTTCGACGATGTGCGCAGCAACGTGATCCTGACCGCTATCCTGGCTTACATGGCCAGCGAAGAGTCGGAACTGGTACCGCGCGAACGCAGTGTGATGCCGGTGAACCCACGCACTGGTGAGCAGATGAGCTGGCCACAGGCAAGACCTGCTACCCGTAAAGGTGGTCTTGACTAAGACATCCAAAAGCAGGTAACATACCTGCTTTATTTCAGCACAGCCGTTGCAGATGTTCTGCAGCGGCTGTGCTTTTTTATGGCTATACCTGTCTACATCAACGCTCGCATCTGGAGGAATCTATCGGTTTTTGGACTGTGCACCGTATAAAAAAATAGAACCTTAGCAGCTATACCTGTAAAGCGAGAACAGACATGATTGGCAAATCAACATACAAGGCCGCACGCGAAGTGGCTCAGATAGCAGAAGACCATTTCACAACCCAGATAGAAGCAGCAAAAAAACTGAACGGCAACAACCTGGCTACCGTACCGCCTGCCCGCATCATCGAAACCATGATCGATGCCGCTTTCTGGGCGAGCCTGCGCCGGGAAGAAGGCCAATCCCCTAAAATATCCCTTGCCTTTCTGCCGCCCGAACAGACCGAACAGCCCTTGTTGTTCGAGCATCACTTAACCCTGTCCCCTGCCGTGCTGACCAAGCTTGGTCCGGGTGTGGAGCGGCAGGGCATACACTTGGGCGTATGGTACGAGGGAGACTACCTCCATATCTGGGGGACTACTCGCAGCATCCCCAACTTTTGCTTTGTGCTGGATGTGTCAGAGCCCGGCTTGCTGGTGATCAAACACCGCAGGCAGGATGGCTTTGGCAAGTTTGTGAACGTAGCCGTGCTGATGGGCGATCAGGTGAAGATCGTGAACGAACAAAGCTCCCATTTGCCGAACTGTCCTGATGTGCTGACTTCACTGCTGGGCTTCAGCTCCCTGAGCGTCTGGAACAAGTCCCTGAATGTACTGGTGCAGTTAGCTGTGTCGATGCGCTCCCACAAAAGAGGCGGCATCCTACTGGTGGTACCTGCTGGCTCTGATACCTGGCGCGCCTCTATCCGGCACCCTATGCGGTATGCAGTGGGCCCCGCCTATTCTGAACTGACTAATCTGATGAAACAGAAAGAAGAAAAGGACGGCGAAAACTCCAACTGGCAGGACGAGCTCGGAAGAGCCATAGAGGCCATGGCCGGCCTCACAGCGGTAGACGGTGCCACCATTATCAGCGACAAATATGAACTGTATGCTTTCGGCGCCAAAATAACCCGCAAACAAGGCAGCACGCCAGTAGATAAGCTGATCCTGACAGAACCTGTGATCGGGGGTGAAGCCATGATCGACCAGCCCACCTTGAGCGGTGGCACCAGGCATTTGTCAGCCGCCCAGTTTGTGCACGATCAGCAGGACGCCATTGCACTGGTTGCCTCACAGGATGGCAGGTTTACCATCTTCAGCTGGTCTGATTGCGAGAACATGGTACAGGCCAACCGCATTGATTCCCTGCTGCTCTAGCGGCATAAATCACGGTGTTTCTCCCTCCCGAAAAGAGTCAATGGCATATGATTTTAAGGAATGATTATTGCACTCGTTTTTGTTGATAAAGAAGAGATGTTTTAGAAAGAGAGGACGATATGATCAGAGATAAAGTAACTAAAAAATGGGCCTACCTGGTGCCGGCACTGCTGCTGGCATTGGTGTCGATGGCCTTCGTCAGTCCGCAAACGGACCTGCTCCAGAAGTTGGAGACGCACCTCGCGAGCTGGCGCACACAATATGCCCCTGAGAAGGTATACCTGCACTTAGACAAGCCGCGCTATACACCGGGCCAGCAGATCTGGCTCAAAGGCTATGTAGTAGATGCCGCTAGTCTACAGCCGACCACAAAAAGCAGTGTGCTGTATGTGGACCTACTCAACGCCAACAACGAAGCCGTGCAGCGCCTGAAACTGAAGGCTGAGAACGGCAAAGCCAATGGCGACATTATCCTGCCGGCAAACTTGCCAGTCGGACAGTATACCCTGACTGCCTATACCCAGTGGATGCGCAATTTCGGGGAAGAGAGCTTCTTCCGGAAAGAGATCAGCGTCATAGGCGAAAAAGCACCGACAGAAAAGCAGGATAAGACCGCGCAGAAAATCGATCTGCAGTTTTTCCCGGAGGGTGGTGATTTAGTGCAGGGTGTGCAAAGCCGTGTAGCCTTTAAAGCCACCAAACCCGACGGAACAGGTATAGCGGTGTCAGGCGCAGTGCACGACGCGCAGAACCAGAAGCTGTTTGACTTCAAAGACTCGCACCTGGGTATGGGTGCCTTTGCGCTGCAACCGCAGCAGGGACAGCGTTACAAGGCCCGGGTGACTTTTGAAGACGGCAGCAAGGCTGAGTATACATTACCGGAGCCAAAAGCTACAGGCTATGTGCTGCGCGTGAACGAGACGGCCAACCCGGATCAGGTACAGGTGCAAATTACAGGAAATGCCTCTGGCCGGCAGTCGCTGGTGCTGACAGGTATAAGCCGCGATGCGGTGCAGTACGCCGAGCAGATCAGTCTGCAGCCAGGCCAGACGTTCAGCAAACAAATTCCCAAAGCGGACTTCCCGACAGGTATAGTCCGCTTCAACCTGGCCACCGCCAACGGCGAGCCGCTGGCAGAGCGCTTGGTATTTATTGACAACAACGACAACCTGGACATCAGCCTGACCACAGACAAGAAAACCTATGCGGGACGTGAGCGCGTGACGATGCAGGTACTGGCCCGCGACAAGCAGGGCAAGCCGGTTTCTACTGATTTTTCGCTGGCCATTACCGACGATGAACTGGTGACACCGGAACTGCAGGGACTCAACATAAATGCCTACCTGCTACTGACCTCCGACCTGCGCGGCTACGTGCAGAATCCGGGCTATTACTTTGAAGATGATGACCCAGTCCGACAGGAAGCTCTCTCTTACCTACTGATGACGCAGGGCTGGCGCCGCTTTGCATGGCAGCAGGCAGCCAAGGGTGAGTTTCCTGAGCTGAAGCATAGCCCGGAGACGGAACTAGCTGTGCGCGGCACCTTGCTTACAGACCGAGGCAAGGCGGTGAAAGGCGGTGAGGCGCTGCTATACCTGAAAGGACAGCACCTGGCCTTTATCACCACCGAAACTGATAAAGACGGCCGGTTTGCCTTCGAAGGATTTGACTATACCGGCGCTGCTGATATGGTGGTGCAGGGTACCGATGCCCGCGGCCGTCGCAAGCATTTGCAAGTGAATATCGACGAGCAGGAATACCAGCCAAAACTGCCGGCTATACCTGCCCCGCAAAGTGAGGAACTGGTGGCCAGTGCCAGCCCGGATCTGCTAACCGCCGGAAAAGTAGAAATGGCGGCTGCTGACGAGGTAAACGCTGACCTGACGCTGAAAGGCATTTTGCTGAAGGATGTAGAAATTCAGGGCGAGGCGGACATGGTACAGCCCTTTAAGCTGCACCGAAGGGCAGACGCGGTGATTGATGTGAAAGATCTTCCGGCTGCCCCATCCGGCAACATTATCGAATCTTTGCAGGGACGAGTGGCTGGTGTGCAGGTATACCGTGCCGGTCCTAACGATTTCAGGGCGAGAATCCGTGGCAGCAGAACCGCTCCGCTATACCTGATCGATGGCATGCCTGTCGAAGAGGGCATCACGTCGCAACTGAACCAGTTTGATATCAGCCGCATCGAGATCCTGAAAGATCCGGCCAGCGCCAGTCTGTATGGTGGTCGTGCTTCGGGCGGTGTGATTGCACTGTATACCCGTCAGGGTGGTGAGGCGATGCAGGAAGTGGAACCTGGAAAGTACATCATCATACACCGCGCACAGGGCTACAGCAAGACACGAGAGTTCTATAGTCCTGTTTACGATGGCAAGACACCGGCCAGCCGCGAGCCCGACCTGCGCACCACGCTGTACTGGAACCCAAGCGTGCAGACCGACGCAGCAGGCAAAGCGACAGTGACGTTCTACGCCGCTGACCGCAACACGACCTACCGAGCCATTGCTGAAGGTATATCCGATGCCGGTAAGCCTGGCCGGGGTGTAAGCACCTTCAATGTAAGTTTGGGAAAAGCAAATCCGTAACAGAGTTTATACCTGCAAAAAAGCCCGCTGTTGTTGAAACAGCGGGCTTTTTTGTGTCTGTATCTTACACGAGTCCCGGTAGCAGTTGGGTTTTATCACCCAGTATACCTGCAGCGTTTCCGTTCAGCCAGTTGTTCAGCAGAGTCGCATAGATATTCCGGAAATCGATGCTATAGCGAAGGTCGCCCTGGTCGAGGTCCTGCAGATTGGGTCCTTCGTTGAAAATGCCCGCCTGCTTTAGTTTCCCTCCGATCAGGAAAAGGTTGTTAGCCGTGCCGTGGTCTGTGCCGTTGCTGGCATTCTGAGCCACTCTCCTTCCAAACTCCGAAAACACCATGATCAGGGTATTGTCAAACTCCTGCTGCTGTTTCAGGTCTTCCACAAAGCTGTACAGCCCCTCTGAGAGCTCCCGCAACAGGTTAGCCTGCTGCCCCGCCTGCCGCACATGCGTGTCGAAACCGGTAAGCGAGGCATAGTATACCCGTGACTCCACCCCGGAGGCGATCAGTTCTGCGATGGTTTTCAGGTGGCGGGCAAACTCGCCGTTCGGGTACTCTTTTTTACTGCGGTATACCTTGGTTTTCTCTTGGAGGTAACCAGCCGATTGCTGCGTATCGATCAGCGTTCTGTAAAGATAGTCCACCTGGTGGTGCGAATGCTCATCTGCATGCAACTGAGCAGCCTGCTTCAGGAACTGATCGTTGGTCGCCTGAAAGAAGCGCTTCACATCCTGCACCGCTATACCTGTGTACCGATCACCTTTCAGCGCCAGACTAAGCGTGTCGTCCACTTCAATAGCCGCATAGTTGGCAGAGGGACCAGACAAGCTGTCGAGGTAGCGGCCCAACCAACCGGTGCTCAGGTACTCGTCGGAGGCGCTGGCTGAGTGCCAGATGTCCATGGAGCGGAAGTGCGAACGGTCAGGGTTGGGATAGCCCACACTGTTAAGAACAGACACGTAGCCCTGGTCGTAAAGCAGCCGCATCTTTTCCATCGCCGGATTCAGCCCGAGTCCTTTATCCAGGGTGAGCACTTCCCGGGTAGGTATAGCCAGGGTTGGCCGTGCTTTGTAATACAGGTCATTCTGGTATGGCACCACCGTATTCAGGCCATCGTTACCGCCGCTGAGCTGTACTACGACCAGCCTCTTGCCATTGGAGTTGGCCAGCAGCGGCAGTCCGCTACGGTCCAGTCCGTGCAAAAAATTAGGTACCAGCAGCATACCCGAGGCCAGCGCCGACAATTTGATAAATTCTCTTCTGGAATTAGTTGCCATAGTGCATTAGTGAACGGTGGAAAACTAGCATAACTGGTACTCAGGTAAAGAAAGCAGCCGCAGCGTCAGTAGCGTCACTTTATCGGCGTGTGCTGCTCCCGAAGGTACGTGTTGCGTGAGCAGCGCTGTCGTTTCCGGTCGCAGGGGCACCTGCAGCAGCTTCTGGCTCAGTTTGTCGATCAGTTCCCGTTCCTTCACTTGCTGCAACTGCTGGTGCAGTCCGCTCAGGTTGGCTGTGGCACGCACAATCCGTATCCCATCCTGCCGGCGCCTGCGTGGTGCGGTCGGTTCGGTGTCGTCGTCTGGTTTCAGGTTCACCTCCAATGCCGCATCCTGCAGCAGCGCCGGCCCGATGCGCAGCCGGAAGGCAAGTGTAGAGCTATCGATCCAGTTGCGGCCACCGGCCCAGCCGCTCACATTCGGGGGCCTGAACAGCTCCTGCCCCAGCGCCCGCTGCAGTACCAGCGGACTGCGGCCATCGGTATAAGTCACGTCAAACTGCCGCTGCAAACCAGCCAGCAGCTCGATCGGTGATTTTATCTTGCTTCCCATTACATCCGGTCCGTAAAACCACTTCACTGTGAAAATCTTCTCCAGCAGCAACGGTATGTCGTAGCCAGTCTGGTAAAAGTAAGCGCTCAGGCTTTGGATTCGTGCCGGATCAGGTACATCACTTACAAAAAAAGTGTAGATCTTCTCGGCCAGGAATTCGGCTGTGCGTGGGTTTTCAACGACTATTTGCAGAATCTCCTCTCCGCCAAAATTCCCCCGTTTCCCCATAAAGGTTTTCTTACCCCGGTCGTGCTGACGCGCACGAAACACGAACTCGCCCTGCGGGTTGTAAGACCAGCCGGTAAAGGCGCGGGCAGCTTCTTTGATGTCCTGTTCGGTATAGTGTCCGCGGCCCAGCGTGAAAAGTTCGAGCAGTTCGCGGGCGAAGTTCTCGTTAGGGCGTTGTTTGCGGTTTTGTTGATTGTTGAGAAACTGCAGCATGCCGGGGTCTTTGGAGATGGCCAGCAGCAGGTCAGGGAATTTACCCAAGGCATGTTCGCGGAGGGTGTTATGCTGCTGCAGCGCAATACGTGGCTCCCGCAGGCGACAGGCAAAGTGCCCGTGCCAGAAAAGCGTCATCTTCTCCCGCAGCTGAGCCTCGGAAGTGGCCATTTGCTGTAGCCAGGCGTTATTGAGCAGCACAAAGCCCTGCTGCCGTTCCCGCTGACGCCGCAGACGCATTTCGGCATTCTGCGCTTCAGCCTGCAGTTTCGTTTCTGTACGCGGAAGCGTTACCTGCAGGGGCTCAGCATGGCCCGACTGGCGAAACAGTCCGCGAACGGCATTTTTAATTGCCGGACTAGCCTGATCAGGCTTGAAAGGTAGGCCAAAGCCAGCCCGCCAATAGAGGTGCTGCAGCTTTTGTTCGCGTGCTAAAGTTTTCATGCAGATGCCATTTAAACTTAGATGAAAAAGACTCATCCGGGTTTAAATATACCTGAAAATATATGTTGTCAGGTATGGCATCTAACAAATTTAAAGTCAGCCGGTTTAGACTGGTACTCTGCTACGCAAGCTGTGCCTGTTTTTCCTTTTTCGCGTAACGTTCCCGTGCTTCAAGAATCTGGTCGATGTTCAGCTTTGCCCAGTCGGCCAACTGCAGGAGTTGCAGCAGCAAGCCCTGCCCCAGCGGCGTCAAACTGTACTCTACCCGGGGTGGAATTTCAGCGTATACCTGCCGGCTCACCAGCCCATCCTCTTCCAGCGAGCGCAGCGTGACCGTGAGCATGCGCTGCGATACGCCATTTATCTGGCTTTTCAACTCATTAAAGCGCAGTTTTTCCTCCTTCCCCAGAGTAAGGATGGTATAGATGGACCACTTGTCTCCAAAGCGGGCCAGAATATCCTTGATCGGGCAGCAGGATTCAATTTCTTCCTTACCGCACAAAACTTTATCGATCTTTTTCTGAATTGCAAGTCGCTGATTATCAACTTTAGTTACTTCCATGTTACTAGGTGAGGCTGAAGTGCCTGCTTGACCAGCACAAATTTAAGAAATACCTTTGAGTTACCAAAAGTAACTAAGTAATGAAACGTTACTGGCATTTTAACTGTTGTATAGACATGAATATCTTAGAATCTTTGAAATGGCGCTATGCCGCCAAGCGTATGAACGGCCAGCGTGTGCCGTCTGATAAAGTAGAACGTATTTTGGAAGCTATCCGCCTGGCCCCTTCTTCTATGGGTCTGCAGCCTTACACGGTGCTGGTGATCGAGGACGAGGAGCTTAAAAAGCAGATCAGACCGGTTGCCATGAACCAGCCGCAGATCGAGGAGAGCTCGCACCTGCTGGTTTTTGCCGCTTGGGATGACATCAACCCGGCCCACATTGAAGAATACATCCAGCACACAGCTGAGGTGCGCAACATGCCAGCCGAGCAGCTAGATGATTTTAAAAACACGCTGTTAGGTATAGCCGAGCGCAACACGCAGGAGCAAAACTTTAACTGGGCCGCCCGCCAGGCTTACATCGCCTTTGGAGTAGGACTGGTTGCCGCCGCTGCTGAACAGGTTGACGCTACTCCAATGGAAGGCTTCGACGCAGCTGCATTGGATAAATTACTCAACCTGCCTGAAAAAGGTCTGCGCAGCGTGACACTGATGCCACTCGGCTACCGCGATGCGGACAACGACTGGCTGTCCAAATTGCCTAAAGTAAGACGACAGAAAGAAAAATTCGTACTGGAAGCATAAGCTTCGATCTAATAAGTACAGCCGACAGCTACCTTCATCAGGTAGCTGTCGGCTTACGCATTTAAAGAAATTACTATGACAAAGCAGAAAATCAAAATAGACATCTTCTCCGATATCAACTGCCCCTGGTGCTATGTGGGGGAGCGAAGACTCGACAAAGCGCTGCAACAAGTCGGTGATCAATACGAAGCCGAGATCAGTTTTAAAGCCTTTGAACTGAACCCGAACATCCCACAGGATGGCATGGGTCGCCTCGACTATTTTAAGGGCAACTACGGTGAACAGATCGTGGCGCAGGTGCCGGCCATGGACCAGCGCATGACCGAGGCTGGTGCTGAGGAAGGAATCAAGTTTAACTTCTCGGACAGCATGACGGTGAACAATACCTTCAACGGCCATCGCCTGATCTGGCTGGCAGGTCAGTATGGTGTGCAGCACGAGGTAGCCAATGCGCTTTTCAAAGCTTATTTCACTGAAAACCGCCAGATGAACGACACGGCAGTGCTCAAAGAAATAGGGATAGCACAAGGTATACCGGCTGATCGACTGGAAGGCTTTTTTGAAAGCGAAGAAGGCAAGCAGGAAGTCCGCCAGATGGAAGCTTTTGCGCAGTCGGCAGGTATAACCGGCGTGCCCGCTTTTGTGATCAATGACCAGTATTTGGTGAGCGGTGCCCAGCCTGCCGAAACTTTCCTGAACGTATTCAAGCAAGTAGCGCCTACTATTCAGAAGCTCGACATCGAAGGCAACAGCTGCGATGTGGGCGGGGTGTGCTAAAAAACATAACTATGGAGAACAAGAAGCTAAGCGATATCAAATTATCCGTACTCGACCTGGTGCCGATCCGCACAGGCAAGAGCATCCACGATTCTTTTCAGCACAGTCTGGAGTTGGCCCGCCACGTCGAGCAGTTGGGCTATACCCGCTACTGGCTGGCTGAACACCACAATATGCCCGGCATCGCCAGTTCGGCTACGGTCGTCCTGATAGGCTACATTGCCGGCGGTACTTCTACTTTGCGGGTTGGTTCGGGCGGTATCATGCTGCCCAATCATGCGCCGCTGGTGGTGGCCGAGCAGTTTGGTACGCTCGAGAGCCTATACCCCGGCCGCATCGACTTAGGACTCGGTCGGGCTCCTGGCACCGACCAGGTAACTGCCTATGCGCTGCGCCGTGACCTGCAAGGCAACGTAGAAGACTTCCCGAACAACGTGGCCGAACTGCGGCAGTACCTGAGCGCCGACAACAGCACAGCCAAGGTACGCGCTATACCTGGTGAAGGCCTTGACATACCTGTCTGGATACTGGGCTCGAGCACCTTCGGCGCACAGTTGGCCGGCATCATGGGCTTGCCTTATGCCTTTGCCAGTCATTTCGCCCCGGCCGCCCTGCACGCTGCACTTAAGGTGTACCGCGACAGTTTCCGACCATCAGAGCAACTGCAGGAGCCTTATGCGATGGCCTGTGTGAACGTGGTGGCCGCTGATTCAGATGCAGAAGCCAACCATTTAGCTACTTCTCTTTACCAGTCTTTCCTTAACGTGATTCAGGGCAAGGCTTTGCCGATGCAGCCGCCGGTGGAGAGTATGAAAGACCGCTGGAGCCTACAGGAGGAATATGCCGTTAAACAGATGCTGCGCTACAGCTTTGTGGGAAGCAAAAAGTCAGTACAGGAAGAGCTGGAGGCTTTCGTGGAAGAAACGCAGGTAGACGAACTGATGATCTCTACCGGCATTTTTGACCCGGAAAAGCGACTTCACTCCTATTCCCTGCTATCAGAAATCAGTGAGTTGACAAGCGCCAAGGTATAGCTCGAAGAAAAGAACATGACATCAGACGGGCCAGGTACAGTGTACCTGCCCGCTATTTAGAAACAGATCCGAGGCGATGCTCGGATCTGTTTTTTTATACCTATACCTGCACGCTAGTGCCACTCACTTCTTATCCAATACTTCTCCCCTCCTTTTTGCAACGATTTAATTCCTTATCGTACAACTTATTATTTTATTGCTTCAAATTACATCAACCAAAAGCATATGGAAGATACATCCAAAAACGGGCAAAACACATTCATAGAACGATTGGCGCAGCGACTGGGGATTTCAGCGAATGCCAGCACCATTTACGGTGAACCGGTGGAGCGCGATGGGGTGACGGTTATACCTGCGGCCAAGGCCATGTATGGCTTCGGTGGCGGCAGCGGCTCCAAAGCAGGCGAAGAAGGAACTGGTGGCGGTGGTGGTGTAGGCATCAAGCCGGTGGGCTACATCGAAATAAAAGACGGGAACACTAAATTCAAATCAATACCAGACCCGGAGCGGGTTATCAAAATAATCGGAGTCAGCGGTGTCATGGCCCTGTTGCTCTTAAAGGCAGTCGGTAAATTGCGGAATCGCTAGTTTAGTTACCTGCGCCATGAAAGTAAAACGGTTTTTAACAGAGGAGCCATCGATTCGGAAAACATTGCTGAGAGGAACGGCTGTCTGGTTGCTGCTGATAAGTGCCGAGGTACTGCACGGTATCGCGCGCACCGCCTTACTGGCACCCAAAACAGGGGACTTTAAGGCCAGGCAGATCAGCGTTTTCTCCGGCTCAGTCCTGATTTTGAGCATCACCTACCTGACCATACGCTGGGTCGGCAGCCGCAACAAAAACACACTGCTGCGCCTGGGCATTGTATGGCTTCTCCTTACACTGCTTTTTGAGTTTGTTCTTGGCCGCAAGGGGCTGCACCTCTCCTGGCACCGGCTCCTCTCCGATTATAACCTTCGGAAGGGCGGTCTGCAGCCTATCGGTTTAGCCATAATGACAGGGGCGCCCCTACTGATGGAGCGCCTCAAAAGCAGGCACCAGCACTTGCTATAAACTGCCGCTAGTTACTGTCCAGCTTTATTTCTTGGCGGATTGATCATGATGTGGGCGCCATGCGTGCCGGGATGCATGATCCAAGGCATGGCCACGGAGCCTTGATCAGGCTTAAGCGGCAAGCCGGTGCTCTCGGATGTGGCCCACGGGATGTAGACTACGTAGCGCAGATAGCCGTCGGCTACCTCGCCAGCACGCATGTTTACCTGCTCATCTGGCGCACTGTACACAAAAAGTGTGGTGGGCTGCTTGGGCATGTTCAGCTTACCGCTCTTGGCTTCTTTTTCGCGCATATCAAAAATCTCGTTGGCGCTCACACCCTGTCGGCGCAACTCACGGCCACGTGACATAAAAGGTTCTAAATCGCGGTGGTAGCATGAAACTGAAAATCCGGGCTGATTCGGGTCGTCGGCCAGGCAGACCAGTTCATTGGTGCCTTTTCTCAAAGTGACCACCTCCCCTTTCTGATTATAACCCAGCACAGTTGCACCTTCACGCATCTCGGCCGGGGCGGCCAGTACGGCGGTTTTGATCTGTGCTTCCGCAGTTGGAATGGTGGTGTTCTGGGCTTGGCTGCTATACCCAACCAGCAGCATGAAAACGAAGGCGAAGAAGTGTTTCATATCGGTTTTGGAGCTTAGTGTATATGATCAATCAAGGGCTGGATCTCAGCTTCTACCCTGTACGAAGAATTCAGTAAAAAGCTTTCAATAATGCCTCGTCCCTGTCTTTAAAGCACGCTATACCTATATTGCTCAGACACAACACTCCTACGCATACTTATCAAGACATCAACATATTAAGATATTTTAGTTATCTTAACGCTACAAACAAATTTATCCGCTCCCATGGCTGAACCCAACTACCGGCTGCAATACTACATGTTCCTGCTGAGCAAGCACTTTCGCAAGATCCTGCTCGGCTTGTTCCTACTGATACTCCTGCTCACTTCCGTCAAAACGGTTGGTCCTGAAGAAGAAGGCGTGGTAATGTACGTCGGACACTACGACCGCACCGTACAGCCCGGACTAAACTTCATTTTGCCCTTCGGTATTGAGGAGATGCGTAAGATCCCGGTGCAGCGCCAGCTCAAGCAGGAATTTGGTTTCAGAACACTGGATTCAGGCAGAAACACACAATACTCTGATCAAAGCTTCAATGACGAGTCGCTGATGCTGACCGGCGACCTGAATCTGGCTAACGTGGAGTGGGTAGTGCAGTATCGTATCGTCAACTCTTACAATTACCTGTTTAAAGTGCGCGACGCGGAAAAAGCCCTGCGTGATATGGCTGAGTCGGCCATGCGCAAGATTGTAGGTGACCGAACTGTAAACGAAGTACTCACCGTAGGTCGCCAGGAAGTAGCTACCAGTATGGAGGTGCTTTTGCAGCGTATGTGCGACGAGTATGAAAACGGTATCCGCATTGACCAGGTAGTGCTGCAGGATGTGAATCCGCCGGAGACTGTGAAGCCTTCCTTTAATGCCGTGAACCAGGCCCAGCAGGAGCGCGAAACCCTGATCAACCAGGCGGAGTCGGAGTATAATCGCATCATTCCACGTGCACGTGGCGAGGCAGATGAAACCATTCAGCTGGCCGAGGCCTATGCACTGACCCGTGTGAACGTAGCAACTGGTGAGGCCGCCCGTTTCAACTCCCTTTTCGAGGAGTATGTGAAAGCTCCTGAAGTAACCAAGAAGCGTCTATACCTGGAAACCATGGAACGCATCCTGCCAAAAATAGGCGATAAAGTGATCGTGGATGAGCGTGGCAACAACGTGCTGCCGCTGTTGAACCTGAATCAGAACAAAACTCAAACTCCAACGAAATAGCCTGTGAATACTCCAAAAATACTCTCGCTCATAGCTGCAGTACTCCTGCTGACATTGCTTTTCACAAGCGTATTTGTACTCGACGAAACCAAGCAAGCCATCGTCACCCAGTTTGGTAAGCCCGTAGGCGAGCCGCGCTCCCAGCCGGGTCTGCACTTCAAGATCCCGATTATCCAGAAGGTGCAGTTCTTTGACAAGCGCTACCTGGAGTGGGACGGCGATGCCAACCAGGTACCTACCAAGGACAAGAAATTCATCTTCGTGGACTCCTACGCGCGCTGGCAGATCACCAATCCGCTGCAGTTCTTTATCCGTCTGCGTGACGAGCGCTCCGGTCAATCCCGCCTCGATGACATACTGGACGGCGAAACCCGCAATGCCATCGCCAGCCACGACCTGCTGGATATTGTACGCTCCACCAACCGGGAGCCGGAAGTATCTGACGAGATCATGGAAGACCTGGAGAATTTGGAGAAAATCTCAGTCGGCCGCGACAGGATTGAAGCGCTGATCCTGAAACGTGCCAACGAGCGCACCGCTGACTTGGGTGTGCAGATTTTGGACTTCCGCTTCAAGCGCATGAACTATGTAGACGAGGTGCGCAACCGGGTATACGACCGCATGATCAGCGAGCGTAACCGTATCGCCGACCAGTTCCGCTCCGAGGGACAGGGTGAAGCTCGAAAGATACAAGGTAACAAAGAACGTGACCTGGCACAGATCACCTCTCAAGCTACCCGCGAAGCCGAGATGATCCGTGGTAAGGCAGACGCACAGGCCACTTCGATCTACGCCTCCGCCTACAATCGCAATGCCCAGGCCCGTGAACTCTACGGCTTCCTCCGCTCCATGGAAACGCTGGAGAAGTCGTTTGATGATAAGACGAGTATAATCCTTTCTACAGATTCAGAACTGTATAAGTATCTGAAGCGGGCGAACTAGGAGAAGTTTGAGAGTTTGAGAGTTTAGGAATTGAGGAGTTGGAAAGTTAAAAAGCCCGATGACGTTTAGGTATAGCGTCATCGGGCTTTTTTGGTAATATGCGATTTTGTAGGGACAGGTCGCGACCTGTCCGAATCGTGCACAAGGATATACATCATGCTGCTTGCATCTAAAACAACGACAATTGCTCCCCTGCTGAAGTAATATCCTCCACAGTCAAGGTGCGTCCAAAAATATCACCTTGATGGTTGATATGGTACACGGCTGTTTCTTCGAACCTGGAAGCTACCACTATCTCAGTGCCATCGGCACAGACATCGAACAGGCTTTTGGCATGTTTGGGGCAATTGTTGTCTTTGGAGAGGTGCGACAGGAACAGGTGACTCATAAAAGCGGGCTTGTGTGCCACAAACAGTTCCAATGCCTGCCTGTTAGATAAGTGTCCATGGTTCCCACTGATGCGGCGCTTGAGGTAATAGGGGTAATAGCTTTGCTCGAGCATGCCATCGTCATAGTTTGCTTCCAGAAAAGCGGCATGACACTGCTGGAAGTGGCGGATAACATGATCACAGGGTGCGCCTATATCCGTAAAAACACCAATCTTCACGCCATTACCCTCCACCACAAAACTGTGTGGATCCGCTGCGTCATGAAACTTTGGGAATCCAGTCACGGACAAGTCTCCGATCTGCACTGGTTCGTAACCCGTGAAAGATAGCACCTCTACCCCACTCAGATCCATGCGGGAGCGGTACAGGGTGTCAGGTGTTATATAGACTGGCAGTTTGTATTTGCGAGCCAGCACAGGTATGCCTTTGATGTGATCAGAATGCTCATGCGACACAAAAATAGCCTTCACTTGTCGCATGCTCAACCCAAGGCGGTGCATACGCGTCTCCGTCTCGCGGCACGAAATGCCAGCATCTACCAGCACAGCTTCCTGGCCGTTGCCGATGTAATAGCAGTTTCCGTTGCTGCCGGAGTTTAGTGAGGTAATGGCTAAAGACATAGAGGTACAAAGTACGCTCTTTTAAGTAGATTAATCAACTTGTAATAATTCAAAATTATACTTATCTCCGGATACCGGCTGCTCTCTGCTGGCAAACCATTACTGCCATGGCGCCGAAGTGCTGTTTAAACGTTTGCTTGAGCATCAGAATATATACCGGGTACGCATAGAAGGCAGGTAATAAAACAATAACATGCCTGCTGCATGAAACATTCGCTTAATGTGTTTTCGCCTACTGACAAAGTCTTGTATAAGGTCGCAACTGTGGTTCCTTAAAGTATCCGTATAAGTGGGAGTCAAAGCTTTCACGACAACTCGCTCGGTTTTATAAAGCTGGCAATCATACTTTTCCGGCTCATACCAAGGTATCTCCCAAGTGAAAACCATATGATCGGTATATCAGGAGCAATTCTCATGCTACGAGTTTCTGCACAATTTTCTTTAGCTTTAAATTCTATACAGATGAACACCCCATGATTAAATGCCTCTTAGTTGAAGACGATGTCAGCGTAGCCTCTTTTATACAAGAGGGTCTGACCGAGAAAGGGTACCAGGTAGAGCTCGTATCGGATGGCTATAAAGCGGCTGAGCTTATTAGTCTGCATGAATATGACATCGTGATACTTGATGTCATGCTACCAGGTATAGACGGCTTCGAAATATGCAAGATCACGCGTAAAAGAAATATCGCCTCCATCATCATCATTCTGAGTGCGCTGGGGAATCCTGAAGAGAGAATTAAAGGGCTGGAGGCCGGTGCCGATGACTTTATGTCGAAACCCTTTCACTTCCGTGAACTACTGGCCCGGATCAATGCGCACCTGAGAAGAAAGCAGCTGGAGCATGGCGTGTTTGAAGCTGACAAGTATGCGGATCTGGAGATAATTGCCGATCAGAATTCTGTTAAAAGAGCAGGGAAGGAAATTACACTAACGCCCCGCGAGTACAACCTGCTCCTCTTTTTGCTCAGAAACAGGGAAAAGGTCGTTTCCAGGGTTGAAATTGCGCAGGCCGTCTGGGATATACATTTCAGCTCCAACACCAATGTGGTGGATGTATAAATCAACTACCTCCGCAACAAAATAGACAAGAACTTTTCAACCAAACTGATCCATACCATTAAAGGTAGAGGATACCAGTTGGCGCAGAAATCAGATGAATCTTAAACAGAAACTTGCCTTACGGTCTACGCTTGTCTGCGCTATTACCCTTCTGCTTGTTTTTGGCAGCATTTTATACCTGTATAGAAACCTTACCATCAATGCGTTCTATAGCAAACTGGAGAACCGTGCGCTGCTATCGGCTATTATATTTCTGGAGAAAGACGAACTGAATAAGAAGAAGTACCAGGAGTATGAGAGAAGATACCTGAATACCCTGGACAAGGAAACGCTCCAGATCTATGATGCCAGCGGCAATGTGGCCTTTGTGCCGGAGTTGAGTCCCTATCCGGTGGATGAGCATATTCTGAACCAGATTCGCCGCAGGGGGAAGCACAATTTTCGGGCTAAAGGGCAGCAATATGCTGGCATTTATTACGAAGATAACCAGGGCGACTTTGTCATCATAAGCTCCGGAGTGGATACAACCGGGCAAGATCGGCTATACAACCTAAGTGTTATTTTGGGCGGTCTTTTCCTGGTGGGTATCTTGATCAACTACATCTTCAATGTGGTGCTGGCGCAGAGAACATTTAAGCCTTTCTCATCCATACTACAGCAGGTAAATACCATTTCTACAAAGAACCTGAACTCCCGCCTCCCACAGGTAAACAAGCCAGGAGATGAACTCAGCGAATTGACACAGACCCTCAACACCTTTCTGGAGCGACTGGAGGGAGGTGTCAATCATCAGAAACAGTTCCTGAAAAACGTTTCGCACGAGCTGAAAACGCCGCTTGCAGCTATTTTGGGCGAGGCAGAGCTTAGTCTGGATAAAGAAAGAAGCCCCCAGGAATACCAGCAGGTGCTGAAGAAAATAGCAAAGAGCACGTCCGAACTGAATTCGGTAATCGAAGGGCTACTGCTAATCAGCGGTTTGAGAAACAACACCTCCCCATCCAATTACCGGCAGTTCAGACTCGATGAACTGCTTTGGGAGGTCCTGGAAAAGCTTCATTTTAAGTATCCTGAAGCGGAAGTAGAGACAATGATTGAAGTAGAAGATAGCGACCTGTTACAATTGCACTCACACCCTGAGCTAATTGCGACAGCCATTACCAACATTATAGACAATGCGCTTAAATTTTCAGAGGATCAAAAAGTGACTTTGAAAATTGCGCTTACCGAGCAGCGACAACTGACCTTACTCGTGCAGGATCACGGGCCAGGTATACCTGTGCAGGAACAGGATAAAGTGTTTGATCTCTTTTACCGGGGAAGCAACACCCAGTACCTGAAGCCAGGCCATGGCGTAGGGTTGTCACTGACGAAGCACATTGCTGAGTTTTGCAACTTCGACATAGCCATTTCCTCTGTTCCTCACGAGGGAACCGAAGTAAAGCTGATTTTTCCTGCAGCCTAATCTTAAAATAATATCCCTCTAATGTAAGTCTAATGTAGGCCAAAGATGCCTTTAATGTTGTCGCTGTAGCTTTGTGGCACAATTTACAAGCTACGGTTTACAGCATGACAATCAAGTTCTTAAAACACGTTATCTGGCTTTTGCTATTCTGCTCTTTCGGTGTCACCCAGGCACATGTGAAGGAGCAGCAACCAGACACCCTATCTCTATCGAGAGTCGAGGCTGAGGCACTTTTCCTTGAAAAGAACCTGGCTCTGATTGCCGAAAGGCTGAATATTGACCAGGCAGAAGCGCTGATCCTACAGGCAAAGGCATGGCCCAACCCAGAACTGGAGATTAGCGAGGTAAACTTTTGGGCTACTCCCCACCAGGTAGCCAACGGAGACGGAAATCCACCACTTTTTAGAAACGGTTTCGGCGAGAACAGACAGATTTCTGTGCAGCTGGAGCAACTGGTGTTTACTGCCCGCAAGCGCAAAAAGAACATCTCCCTGCAGGTAGCAAACCGGGAGCTGGCCCAGACAGCCTATACCGAGATGCTACTCTCACTAAAGGCCGAATTCAGAACCCAGCTCTCTGAGTTACTCTACCACCAGAACAACGTGCGCCTCCTTCGGCAGCAGCAAAATGTGCTATCGCAACTCATTCGGGCACAGGAGGCACAGCTGCGCAATGGCAACATTTCTAAAGCTGATTTCTATCGGATCAGAGCGTTGGACCTGTCATTGCGGGCCGAGCTGAACGAGGCGTTACAGGAAAGTAACGAGGCACAGAAAGATCTGAAATCGCTGATGATGCTGCCGGCTCACACTGCCCTATACCTGACCGATATAAGCCCACTCCTCAGCCAGTCTTTACTATTGAACCAACCGCTCGACAGTTTACTCACCCTGGCCGAAAGCCAGAATCCTACTGTACGGGTAGCTGCGCTTGATTTACGGGTGAGCGAGGCCGAGCACACGTTGGAGCGGGCCATGCGCGTGCCTGACCTTCGGTTTAACACCAACTACGACCGCGGCGGTAACATCCTGCTCAACTTCATCGGCTTTGGGGTTGCCATGGACCTGCCCGTTTTCGACCGTAACCGGGGCAACATAAAAGCGGCACAAGCCCGGGTACAGCAAAGCAGACACCTGCATTCGCTTCGGGTAAATGAAGCTCAGAACGAGGTTGTAAAGGCCTTCAAAGACTATCAACAGCTGGCAGCTTTCTATCAGTCTATTGATGGGAATTTCATCAACGAGCTCGACGAAGTGCTGGCAGGCGTAAGCCGCAACTTTCAGCGCAAGAACATCAGCCTGCTGGAGTTTCTCGATTTCTTCGAGGCCTTCAAAGAAAACAAGCTCCTCTACTTCGACACCATCCGAAGTCTGGAATCCAAAAAAGAAGAACTCAACCTACTAACAGGAACTGACCTATGATTTACCCTTATATAAACCGTCTCAACAAGATCTCAGCTGCAGCTTGTTTTGCAGTGCTCCTAACAGCTTGCCAGAGCTCGAATGATCTCGAACAAGGATCCACTGCTCAGCAAGAAGGTTACTGCCTGCCTGCGCAGTTAGCTAAAAACATAAAGCTGGCCGATGTAGCACCTTCCACCGAGCATAACCACATTCAGCTAACAGGCAGGGTGATGAGCAACCCGGAGAAGTACTACCGTTTCGTGCCCCTGCTGGATGGCGTGGTGTCAAAGGTCAATTTCTCTTTAGGGGATTATGTAAAGAAAGGCACGGTGCTGCTTGAAGTACGCAGCCCGGAGCTAAGCAGCCTCAACGCGGAGCTACGCACAGCCCAGGCGCAGCTGAAGTTGGCGCAGCGCCAGCTTTCGGCCACCCAGGAAATGTTCGAAGATGGCGTAGCTTCAGAACGCGAACTTATAGAGGCGCAGCAGGATGTAGAGATGGCTCAGCTGGAGATCACCAAAGTACAGGAAAACCTGGGCATCTACGGTGGTAGCCTGGAGCGGGGTGTGCTCATCATTAAGGCTCCTTTAAGCGGTCACATTGTGTCTAAAAACATCGTGGGAGGCCAGCAGATCGAGGCCGGTGATGAACCGCTGTTCTCCATCGCGGACCTGGAAGAGGTTTGGGTAATGGCTAATGTATACGCAGGTAACCTGAGCAGTGTAAAGCAAGGTATGGAGGTTGAAGTAAAGGCTTCCGCCTATCCCGATCAGGTATTCAAAGGTAAAATAGACCGGCTGGCCAATACTTTTGATATCGAGGAGCGTGTATTGAAGGCCCGCATTAGCATCCTGAACCGTGATCTGCTCCTGAAGCCTGAGATGTTTGTCAATGTATCGGTAACACAGGATAATACGGGCCAGAACGATGCGCAACAGCACCTTTTGTCCTTCCCCGCCAAAGCCATGATTTTCTCGAACTCCAGACACCAGGTGGTGGTGTACCGCGACAGCTGCAGTTTCGACATTGTGCAGCTCGAGCCCGTGTACCAGACCCAAAATACTGTGATGGTAAAAGAAGGCCTGAAAGAAGGCGACAAGGTCGTGACCGAAAACCACCTGCTTATCTATAACCAAATTCAGAACTAAGAGGAGGAGCACAGACACACAACATGGATAAATTTGTTCAGAGTTTAGTATCATTCTCGCTTAAAAACCACGTCATCGTCTTTTTCCTGACGGCGCTGTTGGTAGCGGCGGGAATCATCAGCTATATCAATACCCCTATTGAGGCTTTTCCTGACGTAACCAATACCAGGGCCCGTATTATTACCCAATGGCCAGGCCGCAGTGCTGAGGAGGTGGAGAAGTTTATCACCCTGCCGATCACACGCCAGATGAACACCATTCCCCGCAAAGCCGAGGTGCGTTCCACCTCCCTTTTCGGACTATCGGTGGTAACGGTGCTGTTTGATGAAAACGTGGACGACTTTTATGCCCAGCAATACGCCTCCAACCGTATGCAAAGCATCGAGTTGCCGGAGGGAGCCGAGGCAGAAGTGGAGCCTCCTTCAGGAGCCACCGGCGAGATTTTCCGTTATGTACTTAAAAGCAAATCGCGTGAAATCAGCGATCTGGCTGCCCTGCACGAATGGGTAGTGGAGCGGGAACTGGTAGGCGTGCCAGGTATAGCCGAGGTGGTGAGTTTTGGTGGTGAAGAAAAGATCTATGAAATACAGGTGAACCCTGTGGAGCTGGCCAACTATAACCTCTCACCCCTGGATGTCTTCGAGGCCGTTGGGAACAGCAACATCAATGTGGGCGGCGATGTGATCGACAAAGGTGACCAGGCCTATGTGGTACGCGGCGTTGGTTTGCTGGAGAGTGTGGCCGACATCGAAAATATTCTGATCGAAAACGTAAACGGCACCCCGGTGCTGGTAAAGCATGTGGCTGATGTCAAGATCTCTGCAAAGCCGCGTCTTGGTCAGGTAGGACTGGACGACGACGATGATTTGGTACAGGGCATCGTAATTATGCTGCGCGGTGAAAATCCAAGCGAAGTAATTGAAAGGCTGAAAGACAAGATAGAGGAGCTCAACACCAGAATTCTGCCAGCCGATGTCAAGATCGTGCCTTTCCATGACAGAACCGTGCTCGTTGATAACACGGTGCGTACCGTAACGCACAACCTGCTGGAAGGAATCATCCTGGTATCGGTGCTGGTGTTCATCTTCCTGTTCAACTGGCGCACCACGGTTATCGTGGCTTCGGTCATTCCGCTGGCTTTCCTGTTTGCCATCGTGATGCTGCGCATTCAGGGCTTGCCTGCCAACCTGATCTCGATAGGTGCCGTGGACTTCGGACTGTTGCTCGAGGGCACCATGGTGGTGGTAGAGCACGTGTTTGTGGGGCTCGACAAACGGGCGCATCAGTTGGGTATGCCGCGTTTCAATAAAATATCCAAGCTGGGCATCATCAAGAACCAGACACGCTCGGTGGCCAAGTCCATCTTCTTTGCACAGATCATCCTGATCGTGGCCCTGATGCCGATCTTTACTTTCCAGAAGGTGGAAGGCAAGATGTTCTCACCGCTGGCCTTTACGCTGGGCTATGCCCTGATCGGGGCTGTGCTGCTCAGCTTAACTTATGTACCAGCCATGTGTAAGGTGCTGCTCAACAAAAACGTAGTAGACCGCGAAAACCCGATTACCAATTTCATTCGCGGAGCAATGTTTAAGCTCTACCAGTTGGGTGCCATCAACAAGAAGCTGACGGTAATGCTCTTCGGAGGACTGCTGATTGTCTGCGGTTTTGGCTTCAGTCGATTGGGAACAGAGTTTATTCCGCAGCTGAACGAGGGGGCGTTGTATGTTAGGGCAACCCTACCAAACAGCGTGAGCTTGGACGAGTCGGTGAAGCTGACCAAAGAGATGAAAGCCAAGTTCCGGGAGTTTGACGAAGTAGCTTTTGTGCTAACGCAAACGGGTCGTCCGAACGACGGCACTGACCCGACAGGCTTCTTCAATATCGAATTCCACGTGCAGCTCCATGACGAAAGCGACTGGAGCCGGAAGATCTCTAAACAGGAACTGCTCTCGGAGATGGAACAGTCGCTGGCGGTATACCCTGGCGTCACCTTCGGTTTCAGTCAGCCGATCATGGACAATGTGGAAGAATATGTGTCTGGGGTAAAAAGCTCGCTGGTGGTGAAGATATTCGGCAATGACTTGTTTGAGCTGGAAAATACCGCCGATCAAGTGGCAGCCGCCATTAAAGATGTGGAAGGTATAGAAGACCTGAACATTTACCGCAACATTGGCTTGCCTGAGCTGCGCATCAAACTGGAGGAAACCCGGATGGCACGCTACGGCGTGAGCATGGCCGATGCGCAGGCGGTGATTGAAATGGCAATTGGCGGTAAGGCAGCTACTACGTTTTATGAGGATGAACGCATGTTTGATGTGCGGGTTCGCTATGCAGAGCCATTCCGTAAATCAGAGGCCGAGATCCGGAACATTCTGGTTCCAGCCAACAGCGGCTCTATGATCCCGCTCTACGAGATTGCCGATGTGGGCTTCTTTACAGGGCCAGCCTTCATCTACCGCGAAGGAAGCAGTCGCTACATCGCTGTTGGTTTTTCGGTACGGGGACGTGACCTGGGCAGTACCGTGGAGGAGGCACAGAAACTTGTAGAAGAGCAGGTAGTGTTACCGGAGAGTTACAGGCTAACCTGGGCCGGGGAATTCGAGAACAAGGAAAGAGCAACGAAGCGTTTGAGCTACATTGTGCCGATCTCGCTCCTGATGATCTTCTTCCTGTTGTTCGTGAACTTCGGCAACCTGAAAGACACTGTTATATCCCTTATCACGATTCCGTTCGCCTTTATCGGTGGCTTTTTATCGCTGTGGCTTACGGGCACTACTTTCGGTATTTCGGCAGGTATAGGCTTTATCATCCTATTCGGAGTGGGCACCATCGACGGCATCATTCTGATCGCCGTGATGAAGGAATACCTGCGCAAGGGCTTACCACTGCAGCAAGCCATTTCGGAAGGTGTGTATAGTCGTATAAGACCTGTGTTTATGATTGCCATCATGGGTTCGGCGGGCTTGCTGCCCGCGGCGCTTTCGACAGGTATGGGATCTGAGATTCAGAAGCCACTGGCCATTATGATCGTGGGTGGACTGATGATCTGTATGATCCTTTCGCTGATCGTGCTGCCCCAGGTATACTACCTGGCCTACAGCCGGAGCAAGAAAGTATAACAGGTATAAATAGATAGAATAGTGATTAGTTTGTTTGTTAAGAGTGCCTGGGTTTCCGGGCACTCTTTTTTTATAGACATCTCCTTACAGCTTTTCCTTGCCCGCCAAACTACTGCGTGCTTATTGCACAGGGTGGTACTTCAGTGTATACCTTGCCACTCGGGCACTCTCAAATTTCATTCAACTATATTCCATCCACTTCCACAGAAATCATCCACTCCAGCGTAGTTAGATACTGTAATTTACTTTTGCCATTCATGCTATCGGTCTAAAAAAGAACCGCAATTGGTGCAAAAAATCTTTATCAGGTAAAGTATCAGGTATAGAATAATACTTATATTTAAGGTATAAGAAATAATTATACCCACCTTTTCATGAAACAACTTTACCCTGAAAGTCCTCAGTGTATACCTGCTGGCTATACACTCCCCCCGTCATCCTACAAAAGCCAGGTAGTGTATGTACTGCTGGCCATGCTGGTGTTCCTGGTGCTATACCTGGCGATGGTGGCTTTGGCTGGTTACCTGCTATACCTGGCCGTTCTATACCCAATGGAAACAGTCAACAGGTGGACTATTCTGCTGAAGCTTGGTGCTATAGGTATGGCGGGTATGCTGTTCGGTTTTATGCTGAAGTTTCTCTTCAAGAAACACGACACCAACAACCCGCTGAACGTGGAAATAACAGAGGATGAACACCCGCAGCTCTTCTCTTTCATCCGACAGCTTTGTGCCGAAACCAATGCCCCCCTGCCCCACAAAGTGTTCGTGAATCACGAGATCAACGCCTGTGTGTTTTATAACAGTACCATCCTCAGCCTTTTCCTGCCAGTGAAGAAAAACCTGCTGATTGGCCTGGGGCTGGTCAACTCGATCAACCTGACAGAATTTAAAGCGGTACTGGCGCACGAGTTCGGTCACTTTTCGCAGAGCAGCATGAAGTTGGGCAGCTACGTGTACATGGCCAACAGCATCATCCAAAGCATCGTGTACGAGCGCGACAAGTGGGACGAGCTGCTGGAGAAATGGAAGAACTCCAACATTCAGCTGGCTGTTTTTGGCTGGTTGCTGATGCCGGTAGTGTGGCTGATTCGCAAGTTCATGGCCCTGATCTACCAGGCGATAAACCTGGTAAACGCATCACTTTCGCGCCAGATGGAGTACAACGCCGACCGTGTAGCCGTAAGCGTGACTGGCAGCGATGCGATTGTAAATGCGCTCTATCGCCTGGGACCTGCCAGCGAAGCCTTTGCCCATTCCAACAACCACCTGACCACGGCTATCGATAACAAGATTTATACCTCCAACTTGTTTTATCACCAAAGCAAAGCCGCAGAATATCTCAGTCAGACCCGCGAAAGTTACCGACAGTCGCTCCTGGAAAACCTGCCTAAGCATACTGCCGGTGCTCGGTTTATCTTTTCTGATGAAGACGGTCACCTGGCTGAGATGTATTCCAGTCACCCTTCTAATTACAAAAGAGAGCAGAATGCCAAAGCCACTTATTTTGCAGGTATAGAAGACGAGCGTTCCCCCTGGTTGTTGTTTAACGAGCCAGAGAAACTCGCAGAGACCGTTACCCAGAACCTGCTTCGTGTCAACCTGCAACTGCACCCGAACATCACCTTCACGCCTGCTGAAGAGGTGCAGGCTTTTGTTGAAGCAGAGCAGCAGGAAACCACTTTTAAAGCGCACTACCTTGGTGTATACGACAACCGCCTGCTCACCGAGCTGGATCTTTCGGAGCCTGAGGCTTTGGTCGCGACAGCCAGCATATCAACAGAGCTTTTATCAGACGCCTTAAAGTCGCTTTACGGGGAAGGTTTGCAGCAGAAGATGGAGGAACTCAGCGGCCGGTATAAGGATATCCAGACGCTATCGCTTATCCTTCAGAAGCAGGACAAACGCAAAAGCTATACCCTGCACAACGGCTTTTCCTACGAGCCTCACGAAGCCCAGGCACTGCTGGAGCAAAGACTACAGGAGTTTCCGGGCGACCAAGACTGGTACCAGCGGTTCGACACCAAAGTATTTGCCGTGCATTACCTCCTGACTCAAACACAGCCAGCACAAAGAGCGGAGTTATTGCAGCGCTATACCTTCCTGGTGGCTTGGGTGAAACAGTTCAGCGCCTGGCAGCAGGAGCAGCAAAACCTGCAAAACACCATCGATACGGCCATCAGCAAAGGAAGTCACATGTCTGAGAAGGAGGGTAAGTGGTTTGCAACGGAGTTCCGCCGCCTCCGCGATGCCTTTGAGGCTATATTGAAAGAAGCAGACACTCTACAATTCCCGGCGCTTCAGAACGTGGATACAGCCCAGTCGGTGCGCAAGTACCTGCTGCAGGAAGAACTGATCTGGATGTCAGCAGACTCGCTGCAGGGCGAAGAACTGAATATGCTGATCAACCAGACCGTAACTGTTGCCGAGCGCATGCAGCGGGTATACACTAAATGCCTGGGCAGTCTGCTGAGTCTGCAGGAGCAGTTGGTTACTGTGGTTGAAGATAAGGAACTGGTCTAGAGTATTCTTAGACTAAATTATTTACGGCAGATAACACCACATTAGAATTGAAAGTCAAACTGATACTTCCTGCGTTGGCAGAGGCTGAAAGCCCATTTTGGAGACCTATAAAATATTCACTGTTTCCTCCTCTTGGGTTAGCAACGCTGGCGGCCTACCTCTCACCTGACGATGAGATCGACTTACAGGATCAGCATGTGGAGGAGCTATACCTGGATGATACCCCTGACCTGGTCATCATTCAGGTATACATTACCAATGCTTACAGGGCCTACAAAATTGCCGACCATTACAGAAGGCGCGGGGCTTATGTGCTGCTCGGAGGACTCCATGTAACTTCTTTACCAGAAGAAGCAGCGCAGCATGCTGATACCATTTTCCTAGGTCCAGGGGAAGACACTTTCCCACAGTTCCTGAAAGACTTCAGAAATAAGGTGCCTAAGAAGGTATATACCTCTATGATTCGGACACTCGAAGGGATACCTCCTATCCGAAGAGATCTCATCAAGCGCAACCGCTACCTGGTGCCCAACTCGATTGTAGTGACCAGAGGCTGTCCGCACCACTGCGACTTTTGCTACAAGGATGCCTTTTTTGAAGGAGGAAAAACCTTCTATACACAAGCCGTGGATGATGCCCTGGCTGAAATAGACAGACTCCCAGGTAAGCACTTATATTTCCTGGATGACCATTTACTGGGCAATTCCAAATTCGCGAGTGGCTTGTTTGAAGGTATGAAGGGTATGAACCGGGTATTTCAGGGAGCCGCTACCATAGACTCCATACTTCGTGGCAACCTGATAGAAAAAGCTGCTGAGGCTGGCTTAAGAAGTTTGTTTGTTGGTTTTGAGACTTTCTCACCGGCTAACCTTAAGCAGAGCAACAAAAAACAGAATCTGCAGAAAGACTACATCAAGGCCGTAAACAGACTGCACGACTTGGGCATTATGATCAATGGCAGTTTCGTTTTCGGGCTGGATGATGATGACCAGGATGTGTTTAAAAGAACGGTTGACTGGGGCGTACAAAACGGGTTAACGACCTCTACCTACCATGTTTTGACACCCTATCCTGGAACCAAGCTCTTCAAAGACATGGAAAGTCAGGGCCGCATACTCACTCGCAACTGGGACCTGTATGATACCAGAAGCGTGGTGTATAAGACCACCCGCCTGACAGCCGACGAATTAAAGGCAGGATATGATTGGGCTTACAAAGAATTTTACAGCTGGTCCAATATTTTTAAGGCAAGTTTTCAGCACGACTCACACAAGCATAAGCTAAAGCACCTGCTCTACTCTGGAGGATGGAAAAAGTTTGAGCCGCTCTGGAATTTTATGATCAAGTCAAAAAACCTGAATGAAATGCTGCCACTACTAGAGGCCATTCTCTCAAAAGTTGGCTCTGGAGACAAAGAACACCCAAAAAGCGAAATGTCCATTACAAGCCATAAACAAACTGAAACGAGCGAACTCGCTTCCACTTTCTTGCCACTTCCAGTCATCGATGGTCAACAGCTTAAGTCAATTCCAACTCTAACCAAATAAAAAAATCCCCTGCAACATTATACCTGCAGGGGATTTCCATTTTTACACAAGCTATACCTTACAGCTCCTCCGCTGCCTCTAGCTTACTCGGCTTGAACTGACTTAGCACGTCGCGTATTCCTGCCAGTCCGCCGGAGATGTTTTCCATCTCAGTCAGCACCTGCCCGACTTGATTGTTGCCGCCGAAGCCTTTGAGCTTGTTGTTGCGCACAAAGGTGGCTTTGATGTCTTCCCAGCGCTGCGCCTCAGCCTCGGTCATGATGCCGATTAGCTGCTTGAACTTGAGCATATTGGCTTCGGCACCAGACGTGAGCGTCTGTGACTCTGCTTCGTAGTGCGATAAGATCAGTGTCTGCAGTTCCTGGTCGTTCATGATCGGCATGACCTTTTCGGCCAGCTTATTCATGTTGCGGTACGAGCCCTGCAGCTTAAAGGCGGGCTCGGTGCGGTACTCGTCGGCCTGCGCCGCTGAGCGGATGTACTCGAGGTTCACTTTCAGGATCACATCCTGAATCTTGAGCAGCTTTTTCAGCACCAGCACATACTCGTTGAGCTCGGCGGCGGAGTGGTTGCCCTCGAACTCCAGCCCTTCGCTGTTGCCTGTTTCGGCCAGTTGCAGCAAGGTATAGATGTCTTTCTGACTCTTTGCCGCCAGCTTTGCGAGCACGGTGTTGGAGGTCAGGGAGTTTTCGATGTAGCTCAGTTTGAACACATCTTCCGTGTCGCCGATGATATCGCCGAGGTTGTAGATGTCGGCGCGGTTGGCGAGCATGTCAGGAATACGGAACTTCTCCCCTGTTTCGGTGTAAGGGTTGCCCGCCATCACCACGCATACTTTTTTACCCCGGAAATCATAAGTTTTGCTGCGGCCTTTGTACACGCCTTCGATCTTGCGTTGGGCGTCGCAAAGGGAGATGAACTTCTGCAGAAACTCAGGATTACAATGCTGGATGTCGTCGAGGTAGATCATCACGTTATCGCCCATCTCAAAGGAAAGGTTCAGCTTCTCTAACTCTTCACGGGCTGCGGCATTGGGTGCCTCTTTCGGGTCTAGCGCCGTTACCTGGTGGCCAATGGCGGGACCGTTGATCTTCATGAAGATGATGCCCAAACGGTTGGCGATGTACTCCATGATGGTCGTCTTACCATAGCCTGGCGGCGAGATCAGCAAGAGCATACCCATCAGGTCGGTACGCTTGGTCTCCCCTGCCGCACCGATCTGCTTGGCCAGGTTGGCACCGATCAGCGGTAGGTATACCTGGTCGATCAGTTTATTGCGCACAAACGACGAGAGCACCCGCGGCTTGAATTCGTTCAGGCGCAGTGCCTGCTCAGCCTGTTGCGTCAGGTTCTTTTTGAGCTCCGTGAAAGCGGTAAAGGCCGTAGCCGTGCTGGAGGTATAGTCGCGTAAACGGTGCAGGAACTGGTGGTAGTTTAGCTGGTAGCTTTGTCCCTGTACCTGCTGGTGCGCGCCCTGCATCCCTTGCAGGTTCTCCTTAAGCACAGTGTGAACCACATGCTGTGTGTTGTAACTGTCGGTGAGCAACAGTGTCGCTACTTCGGCCACAAATTCGGCTTTGTCGTGCTGGCCCGCCTGCGCGATGTAGGCCTTAAGCCAGTGCTGGATCAGTTCGAACTGGTGTGCTACATTCTCCTGCAGTGCCTTTACCGATTCCTCAAAACGATCCAGCACACGCCGCTCCGTCAGGAAATGTTTGAAGCCATCGTAGAGCACATCCGCCTGACTGTCGATGACGAAGTGGTTTCCGCGGGTAAGCTCGTAAAACAGGTACTCGCCTGCCTCAGCCGCATTGGCTTTTTTGCAAAGCCCTGTCTCCTGCTGAAAGGTATAGACCTCCTGCTGCAGACCTGCCTTTACATCGTCGAACTCGTGCGTGTCGGGGAAGACCTGCAGGATGGCGCTTATACCTTGCAGCTGGTGGGTAAGCGATTTCTTTTTTGACTCGGGTGCAAATACCAGCCAGTAGAGCTGTGCACAGGCCCTGTCGGTGGAGGTATAGCGGAGCAAGTCTGCGGTCTTGATCAGGCGGATCAGGGCGGCCAGAATAAGGGCGGCGTCGTGGTCGTGCACACCTTTCAGGTAGCCCTCGTTGAAACGCACGGCCATGAACTTGTTTACATACTCTGTCAGTTCGGCTTCAGTGAGTTTGTGCAGTTCGTCGATGCTCAGGTAACGTAGACTGTTCTCGTTTTGCGGCCTGTTTATACCTGTATCCTGCGCCGCTTCCAGCACTTTAAAGGCTAGGTACTCAGCGCGGTATACCTGCTGATTCTCCGATACCAGCGATTGCTCCCACACGGGGCGGTAACTCAGGAAAGATTCGTCGGTGATCTTCTCGAAAAAACTGGTGCCCGTGAGGTGATAATACATCGCGTCGTCGCGGTGCACCACGCTCAGCTCCAGTGGCTGCGTGTTCACCGTGAATTGGTGCTTGCCGAACTTCAGGATGTTGGCGCCGTCCACGAACAGTTCCTGCTTGTCCTTCAGCTGCCGAATGGCGTCTTCTTTCAGCGTTTTGAGGCGACTCTGGATGGTATCGGCCTTTACCGTATCACCTATACCTAAGAGCTCTTCCACCGTGCTGCGTACCTTTTCGATCATCAGATCGGAGGCGAAGTAGCCGTTGATCTCGCTTACCGAGGTCAGCTTGCCTGCTCGGTTCTGCACGGCTTTCAGGATGCGGTCGGCGGCTTGTTGCAGACTGTTGGCGCGCTTATTCTGGGCCTCCTGCAGCTGCACTTTCTTCGATTCAAAGGCACTGTAGATTTCCTCCCGCTTCACGGTGAGTTGCTCAATGAACTCGTCGAAATCCGGAAAACGGCCTTCGAGTTCCTCCAGCTGCACCATCAGCTTGGCCAGATACTCTTCGCATTTCTGCGGTGAGTCCGATACGTCGAGGTAATTCACCACGCTCTGGCTGATCAGCTTGATCTGAGAGTTGAACTCAGCCTTGCCCTCCTGACTCAGCAAGTCCTTGCGCTTGCGGCGCAGGGCGGCTCGGGTCTGGTTGAACGTGGCGTAAATGGCCGAGATGGTATCGATGATGCGGGTGGTCTGGGTGGCGTCTTCGATCTTGAGATTGCTCACCACATCGATCAGCATTTCCAGCTCCGCCGACACCGCCGCAATTTCCTTGTCGGTCGCATCGGCTTCGACTACCTTAGCTATACAATCAATGACCGTGTTGATCTCCTTTACCTGCTTCTCGTAAGGGGCCAGCGCATTGGGCTGCAGCAAGAAGTCAACAGCTCCATTGGCTGTTTCCTGCGCAAATTGCTGCAGCTGCGTTTCGTAGTTTTCAATAGAGGGCAGGTCGGTGTAGCGCAACTCTTTCAGCGAGATCACTTCGCCACGTATGCCACGCAAATCGGCCAGATACTTCACGTAGTCGTTAATACTCTCCGCCTTCTTGAACTTCAGTGTCTGGATCAGCGCATCGGCCTGCCCTAGAACTTGGCTTATCTGTGCCTGCGTGTTTTTCTTGATGCTGAGCACCTTTTCGTACTCCTCCACCGCCGCCGTGGCCGTCTGCCGAACAGCCGAGAGCGGAGCCGCCAGATTGTAGGTTTCTTCCCTGTTCAGCCAATGGTAAGAATCCAGCACATCGGTGGTTTTCTTGATCAGGTCGAGGTATAGGTTGGCGTAGGAATCTTCTTTGTGCAGGAGCGTGAGCACCTCGTTGCTCTCGGCCATGGCCCGCACAATATCCTTGTTGCCGATCTTGTAGAGGTAGGACTCCTGTGTAACAGGTATGGTAAAGTTCGGCCCGATGTAAGGCGTCTGCCAGATCTGGATGGCGTGGTGCTTCTGCGCCTCTTCGTCGGCCCGGAAATAGCACAACTCCCCGTTCTCGTAAATAGCGTAGCCGTGGCACACGATCGGCGTTTCGATCTGCTGCGTGATCAGGTTATAAGACAGCAACAGGTATACGCTCGTCTCCTTGTTGTAAAACACATACAGGAAATCCTCGCCGTTCGGGGACGCAATGCGCTTCTCAAAGAGCATGTCCTGCAGGTTGTTGTCGAACTGCTTGAACTCACCCGTCTGCAGGTAGTAGCCATAGGCATAGATGATTCCCTGTCCGTCTGGCAATAGCACGCAGCTGTGCTCCAGCGCATCGATGCGGCGGGCCTCTTTCAGCTTGGAGTTGAAGACGATGTAACGGTAATTGTTCTCGCGGTACGGTCGGATCTTCAGAAGAATGATGTTGCCCAGAATGGCGTAGTAGATCTCCGAGTCGTCGAGCGTCTGGTCTTTATCCTCTACCTCTTCCGAGTAAATGCCGCGGCCCGAGTCGGTGTTGTCTTCTACCTTGATAGTCAGGTCGCCGCCAACCGTCTCCACAAACACCTTGTCCTCAATGGACACGTGCGGGTGCTTGCCTTTGCGCTGCGCCTCGCGGGTGGTACGCTTCCAGCTAAAGTCATGCTGGTTGGGGAACACATATTCGTGGTCGCTGCGGTTGTCGATGTAGGTGATCGTGTCGCCCTTAAGCAACCACTTAAAGGTTTTGATATCGTTCAGGCCCTTGCCCACCCGGAATACCATGTACAGGTAGTTGCCGATGTGAGCAAACTTTACGAACTGGGTATTCTTATAGTACTTGTAAAGCTTCTGGAAATCCTCAATAAACTGTTTGTCCTGCAGCAAGTCGAGCGGCTGCTGGTGGAAGCTGTGGCCCTCATAGGTATAGACGCCAAACACATCCGACAGCTCCACCTCCGACTTGAGGCCAAGGTATACGTTGTAGCCAAACAGCAAGGTATAGCCCACGGGTACCATGTCCCAAGGCACGCAGTTGTTCTCGGTCGTGATGCGCTCGGTCGTGATCAATTTCGTCTCGATCGCCCCGAACACGCTCTTCCGCTCCTGGTTCAACTGCTCGAGTTGCGTGCGCAGTTCAGTCCCGCTTTTCTGTAGACGGTTCCGTAAGATTTCATAAGTGCCCCCTTCGAGCTGCACGTTTTCGGCAGCTGCGGTAGTGGCGGTATTGGTATCTTCCATGTGGGTGGAGGATTAAATTTTAAATGGTGGTAAGTTTTTGGCTTTGGTAAAAGCCAATTGTTTTCACGGCTTATTTTGTACTAGTGGCTTATGTAACGACTTGATTGAAATTTGAATAGGTGCACCTTAGTATTTGTTGTTAAGTATATTTTTCTAGCAAAAGCTCCTTAGCTGCCATTACTGCTTCTTTCCTATACCCCTTTTTAGAAATCTTCTCCACAAGCTCTTGTTCTGAGTGGTTCTTAAATTTTGATTTAAACTCCTCAACGACCTCCCTTAATTGGCCTTCAATCTCTGCATTTGTCAACTCTTCTATGACAGTTTCATCTAAGTCGGGTAGAATCTTGTATTGGGTCTCGGTTTCTTTTATAGGCGGATTCATCGGGTCAAGCATAAGTGATGTTAAAAAGAAGACAGAATTGTCATGGGTAACTAATTTCAAGTATCCATATTTTCTCCATGGCAGAGGAAACCAATTTTGCTCCCATTTTTGAAGTCGGTAATCTCGCTGAACCACCCTTACTACTTGTTTTATATCTGAGGCATGTATAAAATGCTTTCCTTTATTGTCTATAATCGTTATTTGTTGCTGCTGCTTATATACTTCTACAACTGTATACCTGTTCGTGAGATAGTAAACAATATGTAAGTAGAATGCTGGTAGAAAGGAAACAATACAAGCCCCTAATAGGATAAAGTAAAAGTTTAGCTCTAAAAGCACACTTCTTCCCTCAGACCAAACTAACTCTTTCAACCAAAGTAACAGAAGAGCTATAGGATAGCCTAATATCACTAATGCTCCATTAGAAATAGACTTTAACTGGTGCTTCTTATTTATTTGTAAAACTTCTATCATTAATATGATCGACACCACAGGTATAAAAGCCCCTCTCCTGTTTCCAGAAGAGGGGTTTGGGGTGAGGTTAGTTCAATGAAATGTACGGCTTATCAGCAATGCCCATGGCAGTAGCCGCAGAGGTCAGCTGCTTCAGGGTATTGAGTGTGCCTTCGTCTGCGCTACTCTGCATCATCTTCAACAAAAGAGCCGATACGCTCAGGTTGCGCACATCATCGGAGGTCATGCCGAACTGGTTGATGAACTGCTGCAGGTTCTCACGGAAATCTACGTGCCCGTTGCCGTTCGGCTGGAAGAAGGTTTCCTTCACTGTGTTCAGCACTTCGCTGTTGCCTACGAGGCGGTCCACCTGCTTGCCTTTGGTAATGGAGCCTACGATCTGGTCGAAGAACATGGTTTCACCACCCACGATGTCGATCTTCGCGGACTTCAGGGCTTCGGAAATTACCTCGGCCTGTGAAGCGGCAATGTCTTTCTGGATGTTGATCTGGGCCAGTTCAATCGACTTGTCTTTCTCCAGACGTAGCTTGAACTCTTCGTGCTCTTTGCCCACGCCATCGAGCTTGCGCATGGCTTCGGCTTTCTCCTCTATACCTTTGGCATCTACCGTGAACTTCTCGCCGATCACACGGGCCTCAGCCAGTCCGCGTTTCTCTTCTGCTGACGCCATGTTTTCTACCACAGTGGCCTCGGCTATACCTTTCTCTTTGGTCACTTTGGCAGTTACCATACCCAGCTTCTCGTCGGCTTCGGCCTGTGCATTGGCTTTGGCTTTGATCACCAGTGCTTCCGCTTCGCCTTCTTTCTGACGTGCATGAGCTTTGGCTTCCATTACCTGTGCTTCTGACAGTCCGATAGCTGCCGCCTGTGCTGCTTCGGCTTCTGCCATGGTTTTGATGGCCTGCGCCCGGTTGTTAGAAGACACCTGCTCTGCCTCCGCATCGATCAGCATTTGCTTGGCACGGAATTCCGCCGCCTGACGGGCCGCTTCGGCGCTCTTGATCTCTTTCACCAGCGACTCTTCTGCTTCACGTTCGGCGTTTTTAATTGCTACCGCTTTCGTACGCTCAGCCTCTGCAAATGCCTTGGTGTCCTTGATCTTCTCTTCTTCCTCTACCACGGCTTTCTCCACGGTCACGCGCTCGCGTATGATGCCCTGTATGTTCTTGCGCTCTTCTTCGATCGCTTTTTCTTTCTCGATCTGCGCCAGTGCCACGATACGCTGTTTTTCATTTTCTTCCAGCAAACGGGCCTGCTCCACACGCTCTGTCTCAATGGCGTCAGTACGCTGCTTGCTGCGCTCGGCTACAAGGATCTGTCGATCTTTGTTCTGCTCGGCAATCTTCACTTCCTCGTCTGTGGCGATGCGGGCTTTCTCTGCCTTCAGGCGCTCTTCATGGCGCACTTTCTCCATCTCGGCAAACTCGCGCGACTTGATGTTAGATATTTCACGCTTCTGCTTTTCCTCGTTCTCAGCCAATTGCTTTTCGAGCTCCAGGATGGTCTCTTGTGCTTCTACGTCCTGCTTCTTGATGGTCTTCTGCTTCTCGCGCTCGATCAGGTTGGCCTGCACTTTCTGCTTAGCCGTCAGATCGATGATCTTCTTGATACCTTCAGCATCGAGGATGTTGTTTTCATTCAGGTGCATCAGCGGTGTTTGCTCCAGGTAGTCGATCGCGCAGTCATCCAGCACATAGCCGTTCAGGTCGGTGCCGATGGTCTGGATGATCTGGCGCTTGAAGTCGTCGCGGCTGTTATACAGCTCCACAAAGTCGAAGTGCTTACCTACCGTTTTCAAAGCTTCGGAGAACTTGGCATCGAAAAGGCTCTCGAGGGCGGAGTGGTCTGAGGCACGCTTACAACCGATGGACTGCGCCACCTGAATCACGTCTTCCGGTGTTTTGTTTACGCGCAAAAAGAAGTTCACTTTGATATCGGCACGCATGTTATCCTTGCAGATAAGGCCTTCAGAGGCTGTTCTGGAGATGACGATGGTTTTGAGCGTGATATCCATCACTTCCAGTTTGTGGATAACAGGCACCACAAAAATGCCTGAGAAGGACACTTTCGTATCGCCCAGACCGGTGCGTACCAGAGCCTCGCCTTGTATGGCTTTCTGGTACATTTTGATAACAAAGACTATTAAGCCAATAGCGAATACCGCCAGCATAATGACGATAGACAGGGATAAAGATTCTAACATGCGAATTAAATGGTTTGGTAAGGTTCTATAAGGTAAAATTTGTTTTCAGCATTGTATTCGAGCACGAGTGCAGTTTCTCCTTTCTGCACAGCGGAGCCCATGGTTGTTCTGACATTCAGCAAGAGTGGTGCGCCCGTTGTTTTCACAGCGGCCTGTCCCATGTCAGTGCCATTGGCAGGCAACATCACCGTACAGATCTGCCCGATGATAGCTGCCGCTGATTCATGCTCTTTTTCCATAGCGGCGAACACTCGCACGAAAGGCATGGTCAGGAACTTAGCCACGAACAAAGCGGCCACGAACGAAGGGATCAGGTATAGCCATCCTAATAAGGTATAGCCGTCGTTGAAGTAGTGGTTCGCCAAGATGGAGATTACCCAGAAAGGCAGTGCGAAGAAAGTGAGGAACACCATGAATGGCACCTTGCCCAGGTTAAAGAAAGCAAGTACGCTGTTGAGCCAGCTGACGGCTGACACATCATCGGCATTCACGTCGGGCTCTACTTCAATATCAAAAAAATCGAGGTCCAGCAAGCCGAAGATCACGGCAAGCCAATACAGCATGACAAAGACCAGTAAGGCCGTCGGTATGATGTTGACACTGGAAAAGGTAGCTTGTATAAGTTCGTTCATAGGCAAAGTAGGTTATCAGAAGTATTATGCTATAAATATAAAAGAATATTCATAACAAAGCATATACTTTTTGCATTTCACACCTGGAAAAAATTAGAAATGCAGGTAAGCCCCTATCTTTGCGTTTTCGTTTATCAACGACAGGCTGCTCAAAGTCGGTCCTATTTATACATGCAAAACCGCTACAACAAAGAAATCATACCTATTGAGGGATGGGAACGCGAAGAGAGTTTTCGCTTTTTCAGCACCTTCACCCAGCCTTTTTTCAATGTGCACACGGAGGTGGATATTACGCCACTTTATCGCTATTGCAAACAACACGGACTTTCCATTTCGCTGGCCTATATGCACGCCACTACACAGGCTGCACGCGCCACGGAAAACTTCCTGCTCCGCATCGAAAACGGCCAGGTGGTAAAATTTAGCGGACTCGATTTGTCGACTACTATTCTCAAAGACGATAAACAGATCGCTTTCACGCATTTTCCTTTCATCGAAAATCTGGCCGATTTCTGTGCCAACGGCGCTACCATCATCGCCGAAGTAAAAAAGAGCAAAAAGCTTTTCAACGGCCACCAAGGTATAGACCTGCTGCACATGACTACCCTGCCCTGGTTTACTTTCAGAGGTATGGAGCATGCCTTCTCGATTGGTCAGGAAGACCCGGGTGTACCGAAAATCGGCTATGGCAAACTGGAGATGCGCGGCGACCAGGTATACCTGCCGATCAGCATTGGCCTGCACCATGCGCTGGCCGATGGCTACCACATGCACCTGTTTATGGAAGAATTAACAAAGGTTATTCAAAGCTGTTTGTAGCAGAAATCAACGGATAAATTGCGCTATACCTGGCAGGGTATACAGGAGAATTAATGTTCAAACACTTTTATAAAATTTTCCTTGTCATATATAGTGAGGATCAATATATTGTGTTGCTATAGGGTCTTGCACCCGGATGATATTCCTTCACCTTTCAACCTACCAATATGTGGCGATCCGTTATCACTGGCACGGGCAGTTATATCCCGACAGAAGTAAAAACCAACCAGGATTTTACCTCTCACAATTTTTACACTGACCAGAACGTCCCGATCGGGGTATGCCCGCATGTGGTGGTCGAGAAGTTTCAGAAGATCACAGGTATAGCGGAGCGTCGCTACGTGGCCTCCCACCTCACCACTTCCGACATTGCTACCCTGGCCGCTGAAGAGGCCATCCGGGACAGCGGCATCGACCCGGAAACCCTGGACATGATCATTGTGGCGCACAACTTCGGCAACGTGATCGAGGGTACTATTCAGTCTGATGCCGTGCCTGCGCTGGCTAGTCGTGTAAAGCATAACCTGAAGATCAAGAGTCCAGACTGTGTGGCGTACGACATCCTGTTTGGCTGTCCGGGTTGGGTGCAGGGCGTGATTCAGGCCGAGGCGTTTTTTAAGGCAGGTATGGCCCGAAAGGCACTGGTGATCGGTGCCGAAACCCTCTCCCGCGTGATTGACCTGTACGACCGCGACAGCATGATCTTCAGTGACGGGGCGGGTGCCTCAGTAATAGAGTACCAGGAAGTGCCCGAAGATGGCAGTGGCATACTCGCCAGTTGCGCCCGCAGCCACAGTGTGGAGGAGGCCTATTATATCAACATGAACAAATCGTACATGCCGGATGGTGATCCGCGCGTGCGCTACATCAAAATGAAGGGCCGCAAGGTATACGAGTACGCCATTAAGCTGGTACCAGAAGCCATGAAGGAATGCCTGGATATGTGCGGTGTTGACATCAAAGACCTGAAAAAGGTGTTCATCCACCAGGCCAACGAGAAAATGGACGAAGGCATGATCCAGGCGCTCTACAAACTGTACGGCCGCCGTGACATTCCGGAAGACATTATGCCGATGAGCATCCACTACCTCGGCAACAGTTCTGTAGCCACAGTGCCCACGCTTTACGACATCGTAAGCAGGGGTCAGGACGAGAAGCATCAGCTAAACAAAGGTGACATTATCCTGTTTGCTTCAGTAGGGGCTGGCATGAACATCAATGCAATTTGCTACAGGGTATAGCTACTATATAAGAACTTAAATCTGAGCCCTGCTATCCTTAGCGGGGCTTTTTGTTTCGGGGTGTTAGGTGTTCATTCTCAGTTAAAACACGCCCGATCAACTTGTTTTTTTGTAAATTGCATTGCCTTAGTTTAAGTCAAAATAAGGTATACCTGATCCGACTACGAATTGCTACTGCAGCTCTAGCAGTGCGGTACGTAACTTATTTATAATACCGAGTGAGATGAAGAATTTACTGCCTTTATTGAAGCCCAGATTAAGTAATTACTTTTTCATAAAGAACTTAAAACCCACGCTGCGATTTGTGGCCCTGGTGGCCACGCCACTTTGCCTGGTCAACAGTTTTATCGCCACCCAGGAAAGCATCAACTTCTATGCAGATTGGGCCTCTCGTTTCACGTACGGTTTCCTGATCACTTATCCGCAGGCAGTGGTGTATGTGAGCCTGATCAAGTGGTTTGACAGAAAAAGGTAGAGCCTGCTAAACGCATTTGAAATCCGCTAATTCAATTAAACTACCAAACCCATAAAAACAAATCCCCGCTGCAAAACAGTGGGGATTTCATGTTTAACTAATAGTGCATAATGAAAAAGCTTTGATTATTTGACGCTCACCTTTATCCTTCTAAACAACAGCATACCTACCGCAAAAACCAGCAGCACACTCAGCGCGAGCTTATACAGCCCTGCATGCACCGTCGCAAAATCAGGTGAACTGGTAAAGCTGTGCCGTGGCTCGTTCGCATAATCGGCATTTGTGAAATTGACCTGGTTGAACAGAAAAGGGTAGTAAAACTCCCGGAGCGAATCGTGGTACTGGGTGGCGCTTTGTAAGAAGCTCACGTAGGATGGTAAATCAGACCCAGCCATGGCATTAAAGATGGTCTGCACGTTAACCGGTACCGACCACACATTCAATTGTTCCACCAGCTGATGGCGCGCCTGTAATCCTTCCTGGTAGTCAAGTGCCAAGTCCGCCACAGCCACATCGCCCAGATGGTGAAAGGCATAGTACCAGCGCCAGGCGAAGCGTCCCTGAATTTCCGTTGTGTCGGTCCACTGCGGGTATAGGGCAAAGAACTTGTCCATGGTTTCGCGCTTAGGTTTGTCCCAGCCGCCGTGCACGACTTCCCGCTGTTTGATGGTGAGCTCCAAAGCCTGCGGCATTGGCTGCTTCACGGCGATGTACACGTTTAGCAGCGCAGGTATAATAATGGTCAGCAGCAGCCAAACTCCCAGCAGTGTTACGGCATTGAAAGCGGAATTCTTCTGCAGGGCTGCCACCACGAAAGCCACACCAAACCAGAAAAGGCAGTAAAGCACGACAACGCCTAACCAAAACGCAACCCGCATATCCGGCGAAACCTGCCCCCAGACCATGGCCACCACGGAAAGCAACAAGGCCATCCCCAAAACCAGCATCATCCGGAAAGTCAGCTTGGCACCGACAATCAAAGGCAGACCGATGGGTTGCGAGAGCAGCAAAGGCAGCGTGCCCTGCTCTTTTTCCACTGACAGGATATTGAAGCACAGGCCTATGATAAGCAGCGGAAACAGGTATACCAGCACAAAGGCCAAGTCGAAATTACCTGACAAGACTTTGAGGGGGTTGATATTCTCGGTGTCGTAGAGCTGTGACTGCAAGTTGAGCAGGCGGAGTTTGATGTAATACGGGTTCACATCGCGCTGCCCCAGCGACAGACTGGCCCAAGAGTCCGGGTGGTTGACGGCGAAGGTGGCGTGGTAATAGCCAATATCGCCAGCATCAGTCCCGTTGGGGTACTTAGCTTTCAACTCTTCAATGTTCTGCTCCGTCAGCACATCCAAAGCAGCAATGTTTTCCTGCTGCCGGTTTATTTCCGTGGTGCCGTAGTAAATGCCATACAAGCCTGCAAAAAGGGTCAGTATAGTGAGTATAAGTAACCCTTTATCGGCCCTAAAATTGAGCCATTCGAATTTTATCAGTATCCAGAATTTCTTCATCGCTTAAGCAATTTTAGTTTTGTCTATCAGCTGCATACCCACCAGTCTGACCAATGCCAGCCACATGAACAGCGCGATAAAAGACACGATGTGATTTGTTAATGCCCACCCGGCTTGGGGCGTTTCATACACAAATGGCTGAAACTCCTTCCAGGTATCTGAGCTCAGACGTGTTTCTTTGTCGCCGTACTTTAGTCGGGTTGTCTGTATGTTGTTGAGTCCCTGCGCCAGGTTGTAACGGTATTGCTCCGCCTCGTTTTGGAAGTGCACATAGTGATCGAAGTCCGCGCCTGCCATCCCCATAGACAGATGGCGCACCGCCAGGTAGGGGTTCAGAAAACTGGCATATTCTGAAATTCGGTTTTGCTTTCGGAAGATGTTGGTCAGCTCGTCGAAGTGCTCCTGGTATACCTGCGTGCTGTGCTCCTCTCCTGCCGCCATGCGTATACCATCGAAATTAACAGGCAGTTCTTCAATGGAGGAGACCTTGTACTTCTTAAACAACTCCTGCTTAAGGGCCTCCGTACGCTCGTCCTGTCCGCTGCCGTGCCCGTCTATACCTTTGGCTACCTCTTCATGCACATCAGCATCCATTTGTGCTTTGGTTGGGGTCGTGTAGAGTGTTGCGCCCAGGTTGGCAGATGCCTTCGGTATAATCACGCAACATAAAATCCAGATGCCCAATAGCGTAACCAGTGCTGTGCTTGACCGTTGGTGCAAGGCAGATATTACCACCGACAGCACAATAAAGATAAAGAAGTAGACCAGGTAAAAGCCTATGAACAACAGCAACCTCACCAGTACATCGCTACTCAAGTCAAACCCGCCTTTACCGAACAGAAGCGCACTGGCGAGTAGCATGGCTGGTGCCACCACGAGCGCTACCACTTTGCTGTAACCAGCTACCTTGGCCCAGGCCACCTGCCGAAGCGATACGCCCTGGCTAAGCAGTATCTTCAGCGTGCCCGTTTCCTTCTCTTGGGCAAAAGCTCCAAAACACAAAAAGATGATAAGCAACGGAATAAGCATTTGCAGCACGAAGGCTACCGTCATCTCACCGAAGCGAATTAACGAAGAAGATTGCTGCGCCTGACTGAAGTTGGCGCTGTTCTGCTTGTGTGCCTCCATAAACACGGAGGCGCCGGTATAGGAGTCCATGCCAAAATCCAGGAAGCTGATGCTGGACTTGGGACGGAAGGCGTAGGAGCCGTAATGCGCCATACGGTGCGGGTGACGGTCTTCCGAGTTGGCAAACTGGTCGTTCACCGTTTGTTGCGCTGCATCCCGCTCAGCTTGCAGCGTGTTATAACTGTGCAGCCCTACGACGGTAGCAGCCAACAACAGCAGCAGCACAATGATGCTAAGCGCCATAAAGCGGCGGTCTCGCAAGGTGCTGATGAATTCTTTCTTTGCTATGCTTTTTATCATCTTGCCACGTGCATGTAGTTCAGGTATAGATTTTCTAGTTCGTTGGCGTTGAGGTTGGCAGCAGGCTGCACATCCACGAGTTCACCTTCCCGCATAATGCCGATGCGCGTGCCCACTTCCTTAGACCGGAAAATATCATGCGTCGCCATAAAAATGGCGGTGCCCTGTTGGCTGAGATTCATCAACAGCTCCGAAAACTCGTTGCTGGCTTTGGGGTCGAGGCCGGAAGTCGGTTCGTCGAGCAGGAGCACCTTGGCATGCTTGGCCACCGCAATGGCTATACCTACCTTCTGGCGCATCCCTTTGGAGTAACCGCCTACCCGGCGACTGACAGCATCGGCCGGCAAACCTGCCTGCACCAGGTAGTGCATTAATTCTTCTTTCGAATAGTCGAATCCGGCCAGACTACTGAACAGCGCCAAGTTCTCCATACCTGTCAGGTTAGGGTACAGCATCACGTTCTCGGGTATATAAGCCAGGTATTCTTTTACCTGCGTCACGTTGCTGGCCACCTCGTATCCGTTGATATAAGCGGCACCAGAAGAGGGCTGTATAAAGCCCAGGAACAGGTTGATGGTCGTAGATTTGCCCGCGCCGTTCTGCCCCAACAGACAGAAAATTTCGCCGGCACTTATCTGGAGGTCCAGGCCTTTGAGCGCCACTTTATCCTGGTACTCTTTTCTGAGTTGTTTCGCTTCTAATATGTATTCCATATTCTTAGATGATGATGGTTGATGTCTTTTGATATGTTGCTTCAATAATCTTTCTTAACTCTCGGGATGCATAATGCTTCTGACGACAATGTTCTCCCATCCATTAAAAGGTATAGCCGATTGTAGCCATGTAATTTCTGGGCGCTCCTGGGCTGGCACGGAAGTAATCATAGCCGCCGACAAAGTAGCGCTCGTTGAGCAGGTTATTCAGATTGAGTGCGAACTTGAACTTGTTCACATTGTAGAAAAGGGCAGCATTGGCTACAGCATAAGATGGCCAATAGTCCCATATCAGTTCGCCGGTGTTTACCTGGTTTACCTGCACTTCCATGCGCCGGCTATCGATGTAGTTACCGCCCACCGCTATACCAATTCCTCTTAAGGCGGAGTTGGCAAAAGTATACTTGGCCCACAACCCTGCCGAGTGCCTTGGTGCATTGGGAGCCATCATGCCGTTCTCTGCACTCAGGTCAGCGCCCTGCACTTCGGTGTGGTTATAGGCATAGTTGGCATTCAGGTTAAAGTTTGGTGTGATGTTACCCGTTAGTTCTAGCTCTGCCCCTTGTGACAGTGTTTTGCCGTTTTGCCTGTAAATCGGATTACCTTCTTCTGTCAACTGAAAGGTATTCACCAATGTATTGCGCTTCTCAACCTGATACAGTGAGAGCGTGGCAAACAGCGCTTTTTGGAAGAACTCTCCTTTCAGGCCTGTCTCCACCTGGTAACTAGTTTCGTTTCGGAAGGGCTCGCTTCGTCCGTAGCGCTCCGGATACTTGATGTACTGCGGACCAATAGGTCGGAAGCCCTGGCTATAACTGGCAAAGAAGTTCAGGTTATTGCGTAGCGAATAGGTAAGGCCGACTCGTGGCAGCAGCACATTTTGCTCTATGTTCTCTTCCCCGTCGCCATAGTCGCGTCTGTCGCGGAACATCTCGTAGCGTAGTCCTACCAACAGCCCCAAGCGGTCTGTCAGCTCCACCTGGTCCTGCACGTAAAGCCCCGTGGTATGAAACACGTTATTGAGGTAGTCGATAAAGAACTGCGGCAGCGGACGACGAATGTAATTGCTGGTGTTCTTCACTTCGTACACCGGGTTCTTCAGGTCGAAAGTCAAGGGTATGGCCGCGCCATTCACCAGCTGTTGCCGCGCTTCGAACATGGTGCTGTTCTTGTCGGTATCAAATTTCACATAATCGGCTCCCAGCACTATTTTATGGTTGATGCTACCTGTGTTACGGGTCAGTGAGAAGTAAGCTGAGAGGTTATCAGTATACTCTTTGGCCAGGCGCTCGAAGTAGCGGATGTTCATTACCGTGTTCTGCGGCGCATCAGCAAAGGTATTCAGGGTACGGTGCTCCCGAATGTCTTCGGAGTAAGCAAACTTCATGTAAGCCATGTTGAAGGACAGCCCATCATTTATTTTGTGGTTGAGCGAGGCGTTCAGCGACAGATCCGTTACCTTGAAGTGGTCGTTGGGCTGGTTGACGGCAAAGGAGAAAGGCAACGCAAACAGGTCCCCGCCTTGTATAGGCAGGCCGCGGTCCAGGTAGCCGTTGAAGTTGCTGTAAACCACCTCCGCATTCAGGGTCGTATTGGCAGTCGGACGGAAGGTCACTGTAGGCGCAATCATCAAGGATTTGCGGTCGTTCACGTCCCGAAACGTTTTGGTATCTTCAAAGCCGATGTTCATACGGTAGAGCAACGTTTTGTCTTCGTTCAGCGGACCCGTAAAGTCCAGCGCGGTACGCATGGTCTGGAAACTGCCGACAGAGAAACTCACAGCTTTGCGCTCTTCTTCCAGTGGCTTCTTCGTCACCATGTTCACGGTTCCTCCCGGGTTGATATCACCAAACAGTGCGGCACCCGGGCCTTTCAATACCTCTACCCGTTCCAGGTTGGCTACAAGCGGTACCCGAAAAAATCCGTTGCCATAGCTATACCCGGAACGCAGGCCATTCACGAGTCGGAAGCCGCTTTCGTAGCCGTTGCGGAAGCCACGTACGGTCAGGTCATCGTAACCTGAGTACTGGTTTACACCCGCCACATTCTGCACCACATCGTTGAGTGTGAAAGCCTGCTGGTCGTCCATCAACTCTTTTGTAACCGAAGAAATGGACTGCGGCACGTTGATGACCAGGCTGGATGTTTTGGTCCCGATAAAGCTGTACTCACTTTTGTAAGTGGTTTCTTTACGACCCAGTACCTCCACCTCCTGCAGGGCATTGGAGATAGTTTTGAGTTGAAAGTCAATGTGAGCATATGGGGCTTCCTTCTGTAATACCACCTGCCGAACTACCTCTTTGTAGCCCAGGCCTCTCGCGATAACAGTAAATTCTCCCAAGCTCAAATCGTTGAGAACGAAACTTCCATTGGGCTGTGTAATAGCCACCTGGTTACTTTCCTTTAGCAGAATGGTGATGCCTTCAATCCCCTTTCCGTTTCCATCTGTTACATTTCCGTTGATGGAGCCTGTGTTTTGGGCCACTGCTGCGAACTGGAAGAGGAACAGGAACAATATACTTACATGTCTTTTCATAAAAGTCTTTGATGCTAGTGAGGTGCCATGCCAACTGAAACTCAGCTGTTGGCTGCTACATTTTTTTGCCTAAGAGTTAGTTGATATGCCCAATGTTGAACAGGCCGTCGCCTTTTTTAACCGGAGGGTTGAATGTTTTGTAGAGAATAACTCCATCCGTTGGGCAGGTTACATCAGTAAGGTGATTGCCGAATAAGTCGGTGATATAACCTAGCTTCATGCCTTTCTTCACATAGTCGCCGCTGGTGAGGTCGCTGTAGAAAAAGCCTTCGTGCTGGCTGCTGACCGTGGTGCGTTGCGCCACCATAACTGGGTTCTGTACCGTGTTAGGTTTCCCTTCCAGTATCTGCAGGTGGCGCATCAGGCTGAGCAAAGCCTCCTGTATCTGCAGAACCGGCTTTTCCTCTACTATACCCATGCGGCCGCACTCAATATCCACGGCAGGAATGTTGCGTTTGGTTGCTTCGCGGGAGCAGTAAATAGCTTCTTCCGTCAGACTCTGTTCATTGCCAAACTGCACGATAAAGTCGAAGCCCAGCGCCTTTGCCATTTGCCTGGCCTTTTCTGACACTTCCGGCATATCGAAGTAGTTGTAGTAGCCCGCGTATGGGCGCAAGTCATTATTGGCATCGCCGGCATGCACATCAATGAAATAGTCGCTCTTGGCAATCACTTCATTGGAAATAATATGCGCGATGTGTTCCGTCAGGGTGCCGTCCAGTATGCCCGGAAAAACACGGTTCAGGTTCTTGCCGTCCACGGGGTTCACCATCAGCGACCGATGCAGAAAAGCAGGTACATTGGCCATGTGCACCAATATCACGGTGCCGCTCATGTTAGCCGGGTCGAGGTGCTTTGATAACTGCTGGGCAGCCATGATGGGTGCGTACTCCAGCCCATGCACTCCTGCGGTTATACCTAGCACCGGACCTTTTTTGGCGCCATGAAAAACAGTGACAGGTATAACGGTACTGTCTTTCCCGCTAATGACAGGCAATAAGACAGAATGCTTTGTGCCAGCCTTTATCGCTTGCCCGGCGAAAGTAAATGGCTTGACTTTGGCTTGCACAGAAACTGCTGTGCACAATAGGAATACTATAAAAAGGTATAAAACTGAATTCTTCATTTGATCTAAATGAAATGTTATTTGGAAAGAATGACTGATCAGGAAGGGTGAGTAAAGGAAGGGGACCCGCTACTAAAGGGCACAGTCAAACAGCTGGTATGCTTATACCTGCCAGGCAGTGTAGATGCTAACAAACATCGCTGCCCAACTCTCACGAAAGCAGGTATAAACAGATACCCCAATCTAACTACAATGACTTTGCAGTGCGAAGGTCTGTTCAGCTAAAACCAGGAAGTAGTGGATTATACCAGCTGCTTATTCCAAGTGAATGCTGGCATTTGATCGACGCACCTATACCTTAAACTAAAGGCAAGGCGAGAACGGTAGCTGTTGCACAGGGTTTGAAAACTGCTATTCCCAGGTATAGGAGCACAGCTTTATGCCTGCAGCAAAGCATACTTCAAATGAACCTCAAGTGGATGATAAGCGCCTAGGCGATGGGTGGCCCCCGCAGGTACGTGTTGTTCGGATAAGTAAACTTCCAGGCGAAGCTGTAAGGCTGCAAATAGCAAACTTCTGCCCTGTATTTGATCAACTCAAATGAAAACTCTGGAGAAGAGAAATCTGAGTTGTATACCTCATCGACGTGGCAGTGCTGATGCTTCGTATCTACTTTTTGATCTGCATCAGGAAGCGCATGCTCGGTGTGATCGTGAAAGTGCATAGCCAATACCATCTCGTCTGGCACCATCACGCGCGTGAACAGCATCAGAAAAACAAAAGCGATATAGGTACGGAAGCTATACAAATTCTCGTAGTCTATGAGTTGTAGGTTTGTCTACGTCAGGAAAGCAAAGGTAAAATTTTGCCAATACCTTTCCATATTAATTTTAAATTCTTCCGCGTCCAGCTCATATCCTGGAAAGAAGGCATACACGAAATTTAAACCTGCAGGCTAGCCATCCATACGCTCTATCTTATGGACCAACTCCATCATCCGGTCATAGTGCGAACCTTTCCAGTATACCTGTTTGCACTGCTGGCACTGGTAGAATTCGTCAAAGTACTGCTTCGTTTTAGATGGCAGCTGCTCCAGTACTTCCTGTTTATCCACTGCCACAATGTTTCCGTTACAAACCATGCAGCGAGAAAAAGGCCGGAGCTGGTCATGCAGTTTATACCTGCTGACTACCTCTTTTAGCTGCTCCTCTGTGTGCTGCGAGCGCAGCCAGTAGCCTGCAGGTATAGCCTTGTGCTTGAGCAGGTTCACATCCCGCGTGAGCAGAATGCGCTGCTCCTCACTGGAAAGCCGCACCAGTTCCGGGTCCTGCAAGTGCTGACCGTATACCGTGTCGAAGCCCAGCATGCGCAGGGAACGGGCCAGCGAGCCGAGGTGCACGTCCAGCACGAAACGTCGTTCTCCTATACCTGACAGAAGCTCCTCCCCTCCCTCAAACGGGTATACCTCCACCTGATCATTCTTCTGAAGCCGCTGACTCCATGCTGCTTTTTCTCCATTCACCAGCACCTCCCGCACCTCTACATGGGGCACACCGATGGCCTCGAACATATCTTTCACCGTCTGGTGTTCTGCATATGTATAGCGGATGCTCGTGTTGCGTTGACGTGGGCGCAAAAAGTCGTTCAAAGAGCCGTGAAACTTGAAAAAGGCAGTCTGGGACATGGCGCAACAGGTATAACCCAGGTATAACCCAGGTATACGCACCCTAAAGCAAAACCGCCCGGACAAGGCCCGGGCGGTTTAACAATTAACAAAAACCAGTCTTTACTCTTTCACAATTACTTAATTTGCTCTGCGCGTCTCTTCTTCGGCACTGCCGGTGCGGCGGCGAGACGGACCAGACTGCGCCTGACCAAAGCGGTAGTTAAAGCTCAGGGTGGCTACCTGCGTGTCGCGGCGCTGGTAGAAGTTCTCTTCATAGCGGGCCAGGGCGGTATACCCGTTGGCTTTGTTGGTAAAGAATATGTCTGACACATTAAGTTTCACGCTGGCCTTTCTGTCCCAGAACTGCTTCTGCACACCTGCCGACATAAACCAGATCGGGTCTACTTCCAGGAAGCCATACACTTCGCGGCTGCGGTAAACGCCCACCAGCTCGGCTGACCAGTTGTTAGGCAGTTTGATGGTGTTGTTTGAGTTGAAGTTGAAAGTAGGGCGACCATTGCTCAGGTCTGTTCCAGCCAAAAAACCTTTGTAGTGACCATAGTAGAATGTGCCGTTATTCACACTATTGAACCAGTTCCCGATCGAGAAAGGCGCAGTCAAGGTCAGGCCGTAGTAGTCGAGCGTAGCCAGGTTGCGGAAGGTTTGCACCACCAGCTTCTCTGCATTCGGGTCTGGCGAGAGCACATTTACCATCACATCGGTGGTGTGGCTGTAGCTCAGTTTAGTGATGAAACGCTGATCAAAGGTATGGGTCAGCTCGAAGGAGTAGGAAAGCTCCGGCTTCAGGGCAGGATTTCCCGCTGCGTAAGTGCTTGGGTCCAGGAAGTTTTTGAAGGGGTTGAGCTGGTTGTAAGAAGGCCGGTTGATGCGGCGACTCACAGACATCCCCAGGTCATGCTTCTTGCTCAGGCTATAGTTAACCGCCGCACTCGGAAATAGCTGGGTATAGTTGCGCTTAAAGCCATCATCACCTACAACTTGTCTGCCCTTGGCAATCGTATTTTCGAGACGAAGCCCTAGCTGCAAACCAGCCTTCGTCCATTTCTTATTCGCATTGACATAGGCCGCATTGATGTTCTCGTCATACAGGAAGTGGTTGCTCTTGTCGGTATCCGGCACATTGCCGCCATTGCTGCGATCAAAAAAGGCCAGGTTGTTGTCGGCTGTAACCAAACTGCTTTTTACACCAGCCTCAAAATTGCCACCGATCGCCGCCAGTGGCTGACGGTAATCTGCGCGTGCTGATTTGATGGTTAGCTCACCGTCCAGGGTACCGTACAGCAGGTAGGGGCTGCGGATCTGCTCATTGCTCAGGTTGTAATAGTTGGTAATGAAGTTCTGCACATCCGTGTTGCGGTATGCGATATAATCCACATCGGCCGTGATCTCACGACCTACACTGTCGATCGTGTGCTTCAGGTTGAAATTATAGGCCTGGTTGCGGCGTCCATGCTCGACATCAGCAGTGGTGATGAAAGACGATTCGGGCACGCCAGCTGCATTGATCACACTGGAGCGGTTGTTTGTTCCGCGGTCTAAGTCCGACACAAATCCACTGGCTATCACGCCCAGCACTGTTTTAGGAGACAAAAAGTAATCAGCCCCTACTCTGCCGGTGTGATTGTTCAGCGTAAAGTCAAACCTGTTCTGCTGATCATAAGCACCGATGAAGCTGCCGTTCTCGTCCAGGAAGCGACGGTAAATATCCAGGTCATTGAAATCTTTGCGCAACACATAGTTATAGCTGCCGAAGAGGTTGAACTTCTTGGTGCGATGGTTCAGCTGCACTCCCTGATTTGATTTGGCGAAGCGGCCCTGTCCGTACGAAGCGTTGAATGTTCCGTTGGTGCCCAGGCTCTTGTCACGCTTCAGGCGGATGTCGATAATGCCCGAATTGCCGGCCGCATCGTACTTCGCCGATGGGTTAGTGATGAGCTCGATCTTCTCCACGCTGCTGGCTGACATGCCACGTAGCATGTTAGCCAACTCAGCACCCGACATCGGTACCTGCTTTCCGTCAACCATCACGATCACGCCCTGGCGCCCACGCATGCTAATGTTGTCATTCTGATCGATCACCACGCCCGGTGCTTTTTCCAGTACTTCCAGCGCTGTGTTACCAGCCGAAACAATGCTGTTCTCCACATTCAACACCGTTTTGTCGAGGTGCTGCTCGATCAGCGGCTTCTGCGCTTCGATCACGACTTCCTTCAGCGCCGTAGCAGACTGGCTCATCATAATCGGATTCAGTTTCAGAGCCTCTGCTTCGGAGCTTACATTCGCTTCCACGGGCTTCGACTTACCGAAGCCTACCATACTCGCCACGACCTTATACCTGCCTACGGCTATACCTTCGAACAGGAAAGCACCGCTTTCGTCAGAGAGTGTCCCTTTCACGAGAGAGGAGTCTGCTGCATGGAGCAGGAGCACGTTGGCGTAGCCCATCGGCTTGTCAGCTGTTTCCAGCACTTTGCCTGATATGGTGGCCTGCTGTGCCGAGGCAGCTGTGAAAATGAAGCATAACAATGGCATCAGCAACAGCAACTTGCCATTAAGTTTGGACTGGAGAGATAGAGGATTTTTCATGTGGACAGGATTAAATATTTTTCATAGTTTAATTGTGTTTATTCTAATTGCATGCCAACATCCTAAAAGGCTTTATTCCAGCCCGTTACGCTATATATTTCGAACAAATGCTCTATCCAAGTGTCTGATAATGAACACTTGTGTTTTAAAATGGACAATCAGAGCAGGTAGGTTTAAAGCAATAGAGAAGTGCAGCAGGCGAAGGGTTGCTTACAGGCAGATAAAAAATCACGGGAGGGCGAGACGGAGTTGATCACTGAAATAACATCGATAAGTTTTTGGGGCATCTCCGTATAAATTGCCTAATATTATACTCCCATCCATCTTCAACCCTAATCACAGGCATGGAGTCATACTTTGAACTGAAGAAAAATAACACAAACGTTAGGACTGAGGTACTCGCCGGCCTGACCTCTTTTCTGGCCACTGCTTACATTGTCGTTGTAAATCCATCGATCCTGAGCCAGGCGGGAATGCCTTTTTCGGGGGCACTGACGGCGACGGTTTTGGTGTCTTTCTTCAGCAGCGTGATGATGGGTATCTATGCCCGAAATCCGATTATTGTGGCGCCAGGCATGGGGCTGAATGCTTTCTTCACTTTTTCTGCGGTGATGGGTATGGGCATCACGTGGCAGGTGGCTTTGGGAGCTGTTTTCTGGTCGGGTATTATCTTCCTGCTGCTCTCTGTATTCAATGTGCGTACCCTGATTGTCAAGGCCATTCCCCGCCCTTTGCGCTATGCCATCGCCTCAGGTATAGGGCTGTTCATTACACTGATCGGATTTGCCAATGCCGGCTTCATTGTTTCCAATCCGGCTACAACGGTTGGTTTGGGACCGCTCTCACCGTCAGTTCTTACTTTTCTGGGTGGCCTGTTTCTTATGGCGATCCTGATCACGCGCAACGTAACGGGAGCCATCCTGATTGGCATTGTGCTCACTACTTTGGCAGCTTATCCGCTGGGCCGCTGGTGGGCCATGGAGGCTGATCCGGTTATCAGCTGGCAGGGACTCTTTTCTACGCCTGACTTCAGTTTGGTCCTGCAATTGGATCTGATCAATTCGCTGCAGTTTGCTGTTTTTCCGGTGATCTTCGCTTTCGTCTTCACCGATTTGTTCGACAGTCTTTCCACCTTTGTAGGTCTAGCCGAAGCCGCCAACCTAACAGATGAGCACGGGGAGCCACGCAACGTAGCCCGTTCTCTCACAGCCGATGCCATGTCTACTACCATTGCAGGTTTGCTTGGCTCCAGCCCCGGCACAGCTTATGTGGAGTCGGCTGTAGGAATCGAGGCCGGCGGCCGCTCCGGACTGACTGCGGTGGTGGGTGGTTTGTTGTTTTTACCTTTCCTTTTTCTGGCTCCGCTCCTCTCCATGATCCCGGCCATCGCGACTGCTCCTGCTTTGGTTTTGGTTGGTGCCTTTATGGTAAGGCCGGTTGTCAAAATCAACTGGCTGAAAATGGATGAAGCCATACCTGCCTTTCTGGCCATGGTGCTGATCCCCTTTACCTACTCTATTTCCCAGGGCATCATCTGGGGCTTCCTGAGCTGGGCTGTACTCAAAGTTGCCACCGGAAACGCCAGAACCATATCGCCTACGCTGTGGGTGATTGTCGCATTTAGTGTGCTGGCGCTCGTGATGCAGTCGCATTAGAGGAATTTATTTTACTAGCGTAACCGGGTCTTTTAGGTATGGCAAACTTTATTGTTTCATTGTTTGCTCTGGCTGGTAGCACCTCGTTATTTGTCTTGACACAAATCGAGGGCTGAGGTGAGATGATAATCCGGTTCCGATATCCCGCTTCCCCCAACTAAAGGTATAACATCGCTCCCCTCAAAAACTTATCATCTTTCCGACATCTTCCTTAACTTAGGGGCTTTCAATCCGAACCCTATGATCAAAAAGTATGCTTTAGCAGCATTGCTGGCCGCCGGATCGGCGCTTTCAGTTGCTGCGCAGGACGCACCTTCCTGGATGCGCTACCCAGCTATTTCCCCTGATGGCAAAACCATCGTTTTCACGTACAAAGGTGACCTGTATACTGTACCGGCAGCGGGTGGCACAGCCGTTCCACTCACCCTGCACGAGGCGCATGACTTCATGCCGGTGTGGAGCCACGATGGCAAGTCCATCGCCTTCGCCAGCGACCGCTACGGCAACTTCGACATCTTTGTGATGCCGGCCACTGGTGGTACAGCCCAGCGCATTACCTACCACTCAGCAAACGAATTTCCCTACGAGTTCAGCCACGACAACAAAACGGTATACTTCGGCTCCAGCCGCCTCGACGCAGCCAGCAACCGTCAGTACCCAACCGCTTATCATTCGGAGCTGTACCAGGTTGCTGTTGCGGGTGGTCGCGTGCAGCAGGTGCTCACCACGCCTGCCGAGGACGTGAAGCTGAGCCGCGATGGCAGTACCATGCTCTACCACGACAGAAAAGGCGGCGAGAATACCTGGCGCAAACACCACGTATCCTCTGTAGCACGTGACATCTGGTCCTACGACACCAAATCCGGCAAGCACACCAAGCTGACTACCTACGAAGGCGAGGACCGCAACCCGGTTTTTGCGGATAATGACAAAAACATTTACTTCCTGAGCGAGGCTAACGGTACCTTCAACGTGTACAGTATGGCTGCCAAGGGCCCTGCCAAACCAGAGCAGGTGACCAAGTTTGAGAAGCATCCGGTTCGCTTCCTGACCGCTGCCAATGACGGTACACTCTCCTTCAGCCAGAACGGCGAACTCTATACCCGCAAACCGAACGGTCAGGCACAGAAAGTGAGCGTTCGTATCGCGACAGATGCCAAGAGTAATAATGAGAGCATCCTTTCGGTGGGCAATGGCATACGTGATCTGGCCGTTTCACCTAACGGCAAAGAGGTTGCCTTCATTTACCGTGGAGAAGTGTTTGTGAGTGCCGTGGAGGGTTCTGTGACCAAGCGCATCACCAACACGCCGGAGCAGGAGCGCAGCGTGAGCTTCTCCCCTGATGGTAAGTCCCTGCTTTACGCCAGCGAGCGCGGCAAGAGCTGGAAGATCTACAAGACGGACATCGTACGCGAGGAGGAGCCTTACTTCTATGCCTCTACCCTGCTGAAGGAAACGCCACTGATCGAAAACGACAAGGAGAACTACTCCCCACTTTATTCCCCTGACGGAAAAGAAGTGGCTTTCCTGGAAGACCGCATGACCCTGAAAGTGCTCAACCTGGCCAGCAAGCAGGTACGCACGCTGCTGACCACGCAGGAGCTCTTCTCCATGCGCGATAACGACCAGTATTATACCTGGAGCCCGGATGGCAAATGGCTGCTGTTCGAGTACTCTGAGCCCGGCTTCGCCAATGGTGAGGTAGGCATTATTTCGGCAGACGGCAAAGGCAAGAAGATCAACCTGACCGAAAGCGGCTACAATGACTTTGCTCCGAAATGGATGCAGGGCGGCAAGATGATGATCTGGAACAGCACCCGTGACGGCATGCGCAGCCAGGCCAACAGCGGTGGCGCACAGGCCGACGTATACGCCATGTTCTTCACACAGGACGCCTTCGACAAGTTCAGACTCAGCAAAGAGGATTATGCCCTTCTGAAGGAACAAGAAGAAAAAGCGGCCAAAGAAAAGGAGAAGGAAAAAGAGCAGGAGAAAAATAAAAAGAAAGCTAAAAAAGACGAGTCTGCCAAAAAAGAAGAGCTGCAGATCGATTGGGAAGGCCTGAACCACCGCAAAGCGAAACTGACGCTGCACTCTTCCAACCTGTCGGACGCATTGGTGTCAAAAGACGGCGAAACACTCTACTACCTGGCTAAGTTCGAGAAAGGCTATAACCTGTGGTCGACGAGCCTGCGCAGTAAGGAAACCAAAATGCTCGTGACCCTCAATGCCAACCGCGCCAGCATGGTATGGGACAAGGAGCAGAAGAATATTTTCCTGGAGTCGGATGGTAAGATCGTGAAGCTGGACCCAAGTAACAGCACGAAGCAGGAAACCGTGAAGATCGACGGCGAGATGAACCTGGATGCCGCCGCGGAGCGTGCCTTTATGTTCGAGCACGTGTGGCGCCGCACGAAGCAGACCTTCTACACTGCCGGTTACCACGGTGCCAAATGGGAGGAACTGAAAGCCGACTACGAAGCTTACCTGCCGCACATCAGCAACGACCATGAATTCACTGAAATGCTAAGCGAACTGCTGGGCGAGCTGAACGTATCGCACTCCGGCGCCAGCTACAGCAAAAACGATCCGAACGGCGACGCCACTGCTTCATTGGGCATCTTCTACGACCAGACCTATACCGGCAACGGCATCAAACTGGACGAAGTGATCGTAGGTGGTCCGCTGAACAAGGCGGGTATGAACCTGCAGGCAGGTATGATCATCGAGAAGATCGATGGCGAAACCATTACACCGGACAAGGACCTGGCGCAGTTCCTGAACCGCAAAGCAGGCAAGAACACCCTGCTCACTGTGACGGATGCCAATGGCAAGAACAGAAGAGATATCACCGTGAAGCCTATCTCGCAAGGCGAAGAAAATACCCTGCTCTACAAGCGCTGGGTGCGCCGCAACGCCGAGGAGGTAGATCGCCTGAGCAACGGGCAACTGGGTTACGTGCACATACCGGGTATGAACGACCCAAGCTACCGCACCGTGTACGAAGAGGTAATGGGCAAATACGCCAACCGCAAAGGCATGGTCGTGGACACCCGCAACAACGGCGGTGGTGACCTGGTAGCAGACCTGGCTATGTTCCTGAGCGGCAAGAAGTTCCTTGACTACACCACCGATACCCGCTCCATGGGTATTGAGCCTTCGTTCCGCTGGACCAAGCCGAGTATTGCGCTGGCCAACGAAGCCAACTACAGCGACGGCCACTGCTTCGCTTTCAGCTATGCCGACCTGAAGCTGGGCAAGCTGGTAGGTATGCCAGTACCGGGCACCTGTACCTTCGCCGGCTGGGAAATGCTGCAGAACGGATCGGTGCGCTGGGGCGTGCCACCACTGGGCGTGAAGGATGTGCAGGGCCAGTACCTGGAGAACCTGCAGACTGAGCCAGACGTGAAAGTGGCGAACGAATACGAACTGGTAAGCAAAGGAAAAGACCAGCAACTGGAGGCAGCAGTTCGCGAACTGCTGAAAGATATAGAAACGCAGGGAAGCGCTCAGAAATAAGCGACCCTTAGGTATAGAAAACGCCCCGGCTCTGGTCGGGGCGTTTTTTTTTTTGCTTGGCTATACCTGTCAAAACCCAATCTGTCATTTCGAACGCTAGTGAGAAATCTGGAGCATTTTAAACCAATAATTCAGATTTCTCTGATCGAGGGGGCCTAATCACTACTGATCGCAACATGCTAAAAAGGGTTTGCAAATCTTTAAAGTTAGATTCTGCCAATTAAAACTGCCCCGTTGAGGAAAAACGAGAACGCGAGTTCGAAGATTGCGACCGTAGGTAAAAAGGGGGTGTTCTATAGGCCGGAGGCCATTCAGAGCAGAAACCAAATAGCAAAACAGCAGCCTTTTACACCCCTATGTCCCCTCAAGGGGAAAGTTTCGCTTCCTGTTTTCAGCCTGAATAGTCAAAAAACAATTCTTTCACAGGTTTCGAACAGTAGGGGCCCCTACTCCCAGCTACACTCGCCCCCTTCGATTCGCGTCTCGGGCGTGTTCGAAATGAAAGAAAAAGTTTAAATCCCGTATCTTCCCACATCAACAGCTTACCTGACATGCAAAAGATCTACGACACCATCGTGATTGGCGGTGGACAAAGTGCGCTGGCCTGTGCCTACTACCTGAACCGGGCAAATCTCAATTATCTGTTACTGGATGACCAGCAGGCTCCGGGGGCTTCCTGGCGACACTACTGGGATTCTCTCACCCTCTTCTCCCCGGCTGCCTTCAGCAGCCTGCCTGGCTGGTTGATGCCGGAGAGCAAGGACGAGTACCCTTCCCGCGACGAGGTGATCGACTACCTGACGCAGTACGAAAACAGGTATAAAGTACCGGTAGAAAGGCCTGTACATGTACAGGATGTCTGTTTTGAGGATGGCATCTACGAGATTGAAACGAAGGAGAAGACTTACTTTGCCCGCACCGTCATTAGTGCCACCGGCTCCTTCCGGAAGCCTTTTATACCTGACTTCCCAGACGCTGATAAATTCAAAGGAAAGCAGTTGCACTCGGCTGCCTACAAAAAACCGGAGCCATTCTCCGGAAAGCGGGTGCTGATCGTAGGCGGCGGTAACTCCGGGGCGCAGATTCTGGCTGAGGTATCTGAAGTGGCGGATACAAGCTGGGTAACACTGGAAGAAGTAACCTTTCTGCCGGACGATGTGGACGGGCGTGTGCTCTTTGACCAGGCGTCGGCGCGTTATTATGCCATGCAGCATGGTCGGGAGTTGAACAGTTCTCAGTTTCATGTCGGCAACATTGTGATGGTGCCGCCGGTGAAAAAAGCCCGTGATCGGGGAGCATTGCACACGATGCGTCCTTTCGAGCGTTTCTACGAGCAGGGAGTTATCTGGCCAAACTGTAAACAAGAGAAGATCGATGCCGTGATCTGGTGCACGGGCTACCGCTTTGCGCTGGACCACCTCGCCTGCCTGCAGTTGCAGCGCGACGAAAAAGGAAGAGTAGCGGTCGAGGGCGCCAGGTCAACACAGCAGCCGGGGCTTTGGCTGGTAGGCTATGGTAACTGGACCGGCTTCGCCTCCGCCACCCTCATCGGAGTGGGCAGAAGCGCCCGGCAAACTGTCGCCGAAATCCAAAAACACCTGGAGCAGGTATAGACCACTTCAGGTATAGCTGACTAAAAAAGACGCTTATTTAACATAAAAAGGCAACCAGATAATCAACAACAAGCCTCTAGGCTGGGTGCACATCCAATTCCTTTATTTCGCTCTTATAAGCCGGTGGCAGGATCAGGGACTTGATCAACCAGTCGGCACGCAACCGGCGGCTGAGTTTGTAGACAGACAGCACTGGTTTCAGAACGGACCACTTACCCAACGCAAGCTGCTCGCGCACGATCGTCGGCACGATCAGTTTCTGCCCCTCCAGCAACAGCTTATACCGGATCGGCCCCAGGTGCTTGCGGTACTGTTTGTACAGATCGGTGGTAAAGTAGCTTGCTACCAGATTTTCCTCTAAGTGGCGCTGCCGCATGTGGAGCCAGTCCTGGTACGTCTCCGGCAGCCCTTGAAGCCCCATGCGTGTACCTACCCGCCAGAACACTTCAAACACACTTTCTTTCTCGGCATCAGAAAGCTTCCGCTCCAGTAACTCAAAAGAGCGGATGGAATAGTCGATCAGCATAAACAGCACATCCCGATACGCCCAGTCAGGTATAGCCATGCCGCGTTTTGACTCTACCCCGGCATGTATCTTCGCCATCGTATCGATCGCTTTGTGGGCCCCATCAAGACTGGAAAACACGATCTGGCGGGCATAGCCTACCGTCGAGAACAAGCGCCCCAACGGGTCAGCGGGAAGCCGGCCGGTGAAGTAGAGCCAGTCCACCGCTTTGTTGAGTGCAAATTCGGCTGAGGCGCCCGCGAAAATGAAGAGGATGGTATCGCCCTTTCCCCAGATCTCGCGCACCACACTGCCCTGCTTTACAAAGTATTCCATATAGTTAGAACAAAGGTATAGGCTAAAATGTGCTGAAAGGCACTCATTTTTAGTCCCCTGCAGTTTGGAGAGTCCCACATTGGTATATACAACTGATAATCAAACACATAAATAAAATCCCATATTTATTTTTGGAGCAGAGGCTTGCGCATTAAAAAAAATTGTACTTATCTTTAGGCTCAACTTTTAGCCGAGCTGAACCCCGCTTAGCCTGCCCGCTCACTTAGGGACGGGCTAAGCGGATTCTTTTTTATGATCAACTACAACCCCAAAGACTGGTTCGTTTTCATATTCCGTTTCTCGAAGGCCGACACCTTCAGGAAACTCCTGCCACTTATGCTGGGTGTGGGCGTCTATGCCGGTCTGGTTGCCTACCTGGAGTTGAACTTCCTTAACCTTTCTGAGACGCAGTACCTCCGGAACGTAGGCATGATGCATAGCGTGCTGGGTTTTGTGATCTCGCTTTTGCTGGTGTTCCGCACCAACACCGCCTACGACCGCTGGTGGGAAGGCCGCAAGATATGGGGCGGTATCACCAACAGTTCCCGTAACCTGGCCATCAAACTGCAGGCCATCGCAACCGACAAAGACGACCGTCGTTTTTTCAGGTTGATGATTCCGAACTACGCCTTTGCTCTTAAAGGCCTGCTGCGCGAAAACGAAGACTTCCGTGAGTTGGATCCCGTACTCGACCTGAAGAAAGAGAAACACTTACCCAACCAGGTAGCTGCCGGCATGTATGTGCGTCTCAATACGATGTATAAACAGGGGAAAATTGACACGGCTCAGATGCTTGTGCTCAACGAGGACATCAAGGCCCTGACAGACCATTGCGGCGCCTGTGAGCGCATCAAGAACACCCCTATACCTTATACCTACAGCGTCTTTATCAAGAAGTTTATTTTCTTTTACGTCATGACGCTTCCCTTTGGCTGGGTGTTCAGCCTGAGCTATTACGTGATACCGGTTGTCATCCTGATTCTATATGCCCTGGCCAGTCTGGAGCTGATTGCCGAGGAGATCGAGAACCCATTCGGCACTGACCCGAACGATTTGCCTGTTGACCAGATATGCCATAACATCCGCAAGCATGTGAGCGAAGTCATGGAATAAAATGCATTATTTAATCATATCATCAATTGGTTGATAGTAAAGAATGTTATAACCCTCCCCCAGTACTTTACACAAAATAACTATAGTACTCCACGATCATTTTAAAATCTAATACCCTCTCAGGTATAATAACTGGTTAGGTTCTCAAATGTGCAGAGGCTTTTTTGTGCAATTCTATCTGTCCCATACCTTTCACACAACCTCTTGAACATTCTCACATCCTATTCTTTAAGCTCACGCCCTACAACCATTATAATTATCTGTTATTATTTAGAAACTTAATTATTTTTGTAAAGTATATTCCCTATATTTGACTTAAGGAATCCTAAATTTTGGCTACTTAATGCAATTGATTGTGAGGACTATTTACCTTTTCATAGTGTGCTGCACCATGTATATATGGAGTCCCTCTGTGCAGGTATATGCCCAAAAAGGCAAAATCCCTCCAAAGACTACTATACCAAAAACTGCCGTACAGGATACGCTTCGTAATGGCGGCATTGAAAACAAGTCCGAACGCATAGAAGAGAAAAAACCAATCGAGCAGAAAATCAGGCATTCTTCTCAACTTGAGGTAGACGGCTTGATCGTTGACGAAACTATTACCAAAGTAGGGCGCGACTTTTATGAGATATTCCATAACAAGTGGGAGCCCCCAATGTTTGTAAAAAACTTTACCATTTTAATAAAAGAATTCCCCACCAGAGGCAATGGTGCCTTGGTGCAGATTCAGGTAAACGAAGAGATAATTTTCGAACAGCAGTTACAGCCGCGTTACGATATCATAGAAGAGCTGGCAGGATATGGAGTAGCGATAGCGGCTGAATACCTGGAAAACAACCGGCTTCAGCAGCAGCTGGATGCAGATGGCAAAAGATCAATAGAAAGATTTTAAAACACCCTTAACAGTCACTTTAACCTTCTCATTATGCGCAAACTACTTCTACTGCTTTGCTTCACTTCGGCTATGTTTGTAGTCGGCACCCTCGACTCGCAGGCACAGGATATGGTATACCAGCCTCGTAACCCTGCTTTTGGCGGCGATACTTTTAATTATCAATGGCTACAGTCCTCTGCCCAAGCACAAGATAAGCTGAAGGATCCTTCAGCGGCTGCTTCCTCATCTAGTTTACTTAACCGTGATCCACTTAAGGATTTTCAGGAAAGCTTAAATCGCCAGATTCTTAGCCAACTGTCCAGACAACTAGTTGTTTCTCAATTTGGCGAGGGCGCTTTGGCACCTGGTGAGTACACGGTAGGCAACTATCAGATTGAAGTGACAGAAGGAAGAAGCGGAATTAACATCGTTATAACGGATATCTCGAATGGTAACCAAACCACTGTAACAGTACCATACTATTAGTAGAAGGACTAACATACATTCATCACTCACGCTCTTTATTACTTCTTCACGCATAATACCCTTTATATGCTTAAGATTAGCTTTCAACAGGCTTGTTTCATGCTTTGTTTCATTTTTTCCATCGCATTAAACTCCTGCTCCCCTTACTTCAATCAGCCAACTGGTACCTCAAGAGCTATGCTGGGGGTTTCTGCCCCAGGCAACCAGGATTTGGTCAACTTACCGGCGCCACAGCAAAAAGTGGTTGCAGCAGTTTATAAATTCAGAGACCAAACCGGACAGTACAAACCTTCGGTGAATGGAGCCAACTGGTCTACCGCCGTTACGCAGGGAACAACGACTATCCTGCTCAAATCTTTAGAAGAATCCGGTTGGTTTACTCCTATAGAGCGAGAGAACTTAGGCAACCTTCTGAACGAACGTAAGATCGTGCGTTCCACCAGAGCGGAAGCTGAAGCTATAACAGGCAGACCTGAGCCCATACTACCAGGCTTGTTGTTTGCGGGTATCATATTAGAAGGTGGTATTATATCTTATGACGCCAACGTGATAACAGGTGGTGCAGGCCTGCGATACTTTGCGGCAGGTGGCTCCAGCCAGTACCGCGAGGACAAAGTAACGGTATACCTCCGCGCTATTTCGACAAGTACGGGCGAGATTTTAAAAACTGTGTATACCTCTAAAACCATCCTGTCGCAATCCATTGACTTTGGTATGTTCCGTTATGTGAAGTTTAAGCGGCTGCTCGAAGCCGAGACAGGCTTTACTTATAATGAACCTTCTGAGATAGCCGTAAAAGAAGCTATAGACAAGGCGGTGCAAAGCATGATCATAGAAGGTATAACTGCTGGTCTATGGACCCTTAAAGACAAAAAGGATTTAGAATCCCCGGTTATACAAAATTACTTCAAGGAAAAAGAAGACTTGCCAAACAATGACATTCATGGCCAGCTAATGACCGACAGGCGTGGACGCATAGGTATAAGTGCAGCAGCTGGTGCTATGCGTTACAATGGAGATTACTCCAATCCTGCTGTCAGAGCGATGGCAGATTTCGGCTTTAGATACAGCACTCGTAATAGCTTGGCTTTTGACCTAAAGGTCGGAAGAGGTACGTTGGCCACAGCCCGCAATTTTAATACAGGAATAAACTATGCTGAAGTAAATGCCAACTATTTCTTTTTCCCTAAGCTACAATACACACCCTATGTTCAAGTAGGTGGGGGCTTGGCCCAAGCAAACAACAGCATAGGCGATTTCGGATCAGACCTCAACTCAGATAATCTTTTCCCTTATCTGAAAGGGAGCGTTGGACTCGAGTACCTGGCTACTCCCCGACTAGGTATAGATGTGAATGCCTCCAGCTCCTATTTCTTGAGCGACAACTTTGACGGTGTGCAGCAAGGGCGCTTCAACGATTATTTCTGGACAGCTAAACTAGGTATAAATTGGTATTTTAATTTGTACAAAAAATAGGATCCGAAACATAGCAAAAATACCATAAAAGGGCTCCTTCTGATCGAAGGAGCCCTTTTATTTTGCACTAAACCTACACCAATCCAATATTATAAAATTGTTAAAAACATATTATATAAAATAATATTACATTTATTTCAAAAATATGTAACTTTGATAACATTAATTAGTAAAAGCCTAATATAAAAATCACATAAAGTAGCTTTGTTGATTCACAAACTGCACTATATCAATCAAAAAATAGAAAAAACAAAAAAAAATATTGATTAGATTTTGTTTTAACAATTTAGATAATAACTTTGCCAATAATAAATAGTAAATAAAAATTAAATCAAATAAAAATCATCTAAAACCCAAAACCCAAACTAAAATGAAAAAGAATGTAATTTTCGCAGCAGCGTTCATGTTAATCGCTGGCGGTGCAATGGCACAAACTAACACAGGTACAGTTAATCAGACTGGCAATGGTAATGGTGCTACAATTGAGCAGGTAGGTAATTTAAACAGTGCTACAACAAATCAAAATGCTAATGGTAACACTGCTTTGCAGCAACAGACTGGTGCAAGTAATGTGGGCAGAATAAATCAAAGTGCTGCGTACGACACCCCTCCAAATACTAACGACCACACTCAAATTCAATCAGGTAACAGCAACACTGCACTGGCTGATGTTTTCAATAGTGACCAATTAGGTGTTCAGACGCAAACTGGCAATAATAACCATTCACAAATTCTTCAGTCAGGTTTAGGTAACAACAGCAGAAACGAAGCATTTACTACTCAAACAGGTAATAGCAATATAGCTTTTATCGAGCAAAAAGGAGGTTCTAGAAATATGGCTGACATCGAGCAAGTAGGTAGCGGCAACGAAGCTTATGTAAGACAAGATGGTTATCGCAACACAGCTAATATTGAGCAAAGAGGCGATGGCAACAACCTGGGTACTGGTCGCTGGGCTGCAGCTGATTTAGGTGTAAGACAAAAAGGTAGCGACAACTCTGCTGATATTTATCAGTTAGGAAATGATAACAACTCTTTTGTTCGCCAGGATGGAAGCTTTAACACAGCTGATGTTGACCAATTAGGTAACAACAATGGAGGTTTTGTAACTCAAACAGGTGCTTCTCACTCTGCTATTATTATGCAGAATGGTAACGGCAACGGTGCTACAGTTACTCAGTCTAATACAGTTGTTCAATAATAATAAAGTCTATTTCAAACCTTTAAAATGACTTTATATTGAATTTATAAAACAGCCCCACCCGATAACTTTATGCTATCAGGTGGGGCTGTTTTTATAAACTAAAACATCACCCTAAACCATAATATCATGAAAAAATTTACGTTCGTAGCTTCGGCTTTTATGCTAATCGCTGGTGCTTCATTTGCACAAGGCAATAATGCTAAAGTAACTCAGAATGATTTAAGACAAGCTGCTACAGTAACTCAAACTGGTGCTTCTAATGAAGCAGATGTGACTCAGGCTGACAGAGACAATATATCTGTCGTGACTCAAACAGGAACAAGCCACGGAGCTATTGTTAATCAGAATGGCAGAGAAAACCAGTCTTCTGTTGTTCAAACTGGACTGAGCAACGATGCAAATGTGAAGCAGAAAGGTAGAGAAAACGAATCTACTGTAACGCAAGCAAATGCCTGGAATGACGCTGTTGTTGATCAGGACGGTCGCGAAAACGAGTCTGTTATCACCCAGACAAATGGATCTTACAACAACTTCGCTAAAGCGACACAAAAAGGTAACTACAACGAAGCTACCCAAACACAGCAAGGCGGCTCTATGGGCCCATCTGTAAGCAACGAAGCTGAAATAAATCAGAAGGGTAATTATAACGAAGCCACACAAAGCCAAAGCAATGCGAGCGGTTTTAATTCTGCTTACATTGAGCAATCTAAAGGTAACTGGTTGTTGGGCAATACTGCAAGTCAAACACAGGACGTTGGCTCAGGCTTCAACGAAGCTGAAATTTATCAAGACGGTTATTCTAATTCTGCCACTCAGCTTCAAACGAACGTTAGTGGTTTTAACACAGCTTATATTGAGCAGTCTGGAAGCGCTAACATAGCAATACAGACCCAATCAGGCGTGAGTGCTGGCAACTCAGCTTCGATTGATCAGGAAGGAACTGGTTTCCTTGGTTTGGGTGCTAACGTAGCTACTCAAACACAGTCTTTAATTTCAGGCAATAACACTGCTGATATTTATCAAAGAGGTACTACTAACGTAGCAACTCAAGTGCAGTCTTTAGTATCAGGTTTCAACTCTGCTGAAATTGAGCAACGCGGTACTACCAATATCGCTACTCAACTACAATCTGGCCTGAGCGGCTTAAATGAAGCCTCAATCTATCAAGAAGGCGACAGAAACTCAGCTACACAAACGCAGACTGAATTGAGCGGTTTAAATACTGCCAGTATCCGCCAAGAAGGCAACCGCAATGAAGGTGTTCAAACTCAGAGCCTTGGCGCCGATATGGAAGCCTCCTTATTACAAGACGGTAACTTTAACCAATCGACTCAGACACAGACTGGCATCGGTCACTCTAGCTCTGTAACGCAGATTGGCAACTCAAACACGTCAACTACTTCTCAATCTGGCGGTTATAGCACAGCTACTGTTAATCAAAACGGTAACTCTAACGTAGCCACTGTAACACAGAGCAACTAATTATGCTTGAGTTAACAAAATAACTTTAAAAGGTTTCTGCAGCGGTTATACTGTTGCAGAAACCTTTTTTTAATTACCTCCTTACACAATGCGCCATCTTTCTACACCCTGATTACACCCTATCATGAAGAAATTCACGTTTACTGCTTCACTATTTATGCTTGTTGCTGGTATGTCATTTGGTCAAGGAAAGAGCCCTGAAAAAAGGCCTGATCACAGCTATGACAATAATGGGAAAAAGCCGGTGGAAATTCCTGCCAATGGCAAACCTAAAGAAGACAGAACACCAAAACCTGAAGAGGCAACAATAGGTGGTGGTAATATCAGTACCGTAGACCAGAAGGGAAATCTGAACAAGGCTACTGTGAACCAGACAGGCACGGCCAATATAGCTTATGTAGAACAAAGTGGCAACGTAAACACAGCTACACAGGTACAGGTAGATTTAAGCAACTTTAACTCTGCCTATATTTCACAAACAGGTACTTTAAATAAAGCTAATCAGACGCAAGAATTTAGTGTTCACCACAGTAATGCCACAATTCAGCAGCAAGGCTACCTAAGCAAAGCTGAGCAACTACAAATGATGGTAAGTGTAAGTGCTGAAAACGATGCTACTATCATTCAGATGGGCACACTGAACAAAGCAGCGCAAACACAAACTGGTATCGAGGCTATTAATACGGCATCGATCACACAGCATAGTGATGGTTTAGCTGGTGTAGGAGCCAATAAAGCTACTCAGACACAAGCACTGGTATTTGAAGGCAAAAACGCAGGCCTAATCGAACAGACTGGAGCTTATAACGAGGCTATACAGCAGCAAGAGTTTATTTCGGGTGTTAACGCAGCTGAAATACAGCAGATAGGCATACTGAATGTAGCAAGCCAGAGGCAAAGTGATATAGCAGGAACAAATCAAGCCCTTATTCTTCAGGACGGATGGCGCAACTCAGGTATCCAAACACAAATGCGTGTGGACGGCATAAACCTGGCTAGCATCTCTCAGGAAGGTATAACTAACCAAGGCACACAGTCACAATTTGACGGAGCCGACCTTAGATCGACATTAAATCAGCGTGGCATAGGCAACGAGTCTATACAAACTCAGACTGGCAATAGACACATCAGCACTGTTACTCAAACAGGAAATTACAACAGAGCACTTGTGATACAAAGTAATTAATATAAATTTTACACAGCATAAACTTTGAATTTACATATTTCGTAAGTAAATTAAGCTGTCTCAAATAAACTGACTATGAAAAACTTATTCATGACTTTCGCATTCGCTACCATGGCCTTTGCACCTGCATTTGCACAGGTGGGCGAACCTGAGGAAAGACTTATTGGCAGCAAGATTGGAGGTGACGCTCGTAATCATATAATCCAAAACCTGACGCCTCAGGAATTAGCGAAGCTACAGGCCCAGCAGACAGTCGGTAACGTAAACAGCATTGTGCAAGACGGCAGCAGCAATATCGCCATTATCCAGCAGGTAGGCGTAGGCAACGTGACTGACCTGACCCAAAGCGGAAACGGCAACGTTTACGAAGCTCAAGTGGAAGGAAACGATAACCTTAACTTGATTAAACAAAATGGAAATCAAAACGCGATCTATCAAGATCTGAGAACTGATGGTCATGTGTACAAAATAACCCAGCAAGGAGCAAATAACGCATTGAGTCAATCAGAAATTGGAACTATACAGTCTGTGCCTGTTGAAATCACACAGCGCGGCCAAGGTATGCAAATTTCGATTACGAATGGTCGCGTTGACTAATCTTCTATCCTAGAGTTATGACAGCTATTTTTCTTCCTTTATTGGCATTACTCACTTTAAGTCAGACTGCTCAAAATCCTATGACTACTAGTCAAAGTTACCAGGCCAAGCTTGTTACAGAAGAGCTGGGTAATATGCTCTCTATCGATTCGCGCTTTACAAACAATACGAATGCAGACGTTAGCTTCACCTATCGGATGAAGAGCGAACGCTCAGGTGCAGCAGGCAAATCTGTAAACAGTCAGTCGGGCACTGTAAAAGCTTCGGCTGGCCAGACCATTACTTTGTCAAAATCGTCTTTCTCTGTAACGCCACAAGACACTTATACCATTGTTTTAGAAATCATAGACAAAGAAAAAGTAATAGCGCAAGATCAGATCGTATACCAAGGCAAATAACCTTTTCCTATCCAGCAGCTTCCAATAAAATAAAAAAAGCAGCATTTAGTATAATTTATTCCTACATTTAGCTAAATTGATATTATATTGTATCACGAAATGAGTAATAGTGTTGCCACTGTACACTCACTTCTAATACTGTTGCTTTTATTCATCTATCTTTACTAGCTCATGCTTAAAACAGCTACTACCCTTCGGCTTGTTTGCTTATTTTTTGTGTTCCTTGGATTCATGTCTTGCAACGAAGACACCGTAGAGCCTGAAGGTGAAGGCTCTATTACAGGCGTTGTTTTAGATGGATCCACATCCAACCCCTTGGTTGCTGTCAGCATCTCGACTAATCCGGCTACTTCGGCTATCGTAACAGATGCTGAGGGTAGATTTTTAATTGAGGGAATTGGTAGCGGAGATTATAGCATCACTGCCAAAAAATCAGGTTACAAAACAGAGGCTGTAAACGTAGCTGTACGCCACGATAAGCAAACGAATGTGACCATTATCCTAGAAAGTACGAAAGAAGGTAATGCAACTCCAGATCCTGCAGGCAGCCCTGACCCAGCTACTGAGGCAACTAACGTACCCAATGCTGTAACGTTAAAGTGGCAAGGCAGCGATCCTGACCGCAATGACACCTTGCGCTATGACGTGTTCCTGTTCGAGTCTTTGAGCGGTCAAAAAAAAAAGGTAGCAGAAGCCATTCAGGATACCAGCATACAGGTAACAGAGCTAAAATATAATACAACCTACTTCTGGCAAGTTGTCACCAAAGACTCGAAGGGCAACAGCAGTAACAGTGAGGTATGGAGCTTCACAACTGCGCCTCTTCCTAACTTACGCTACCTCTTTGCACGTGCTGTCGACAATAACTATGATGTGTATGCCTCGGACGGCACCACCGGTAACACCTTCCGTCTGACAACCAGCTTTGCCCGTGAGTGGTGGCCTCGCCTGAACCCACAGCGCGACCTAATCGCATACTCTTCTAACGTAGGTACCGATCCGCACATTTTTGTAATGACTCGTGAAGGAAACTCCAAACGCCAGGTTACCACTCTGCCTGTAGTTGGCTATCACAACCAGGGCATCGGCTTTACCTGGTCTCCTGACGGCGGTAAATTGCTCTACGCCAACTACGACAAACTCTACACCATCAACAGAGACGGCTCTGGCCTTACATTGATTGCTACAGCTCCAGCCAATCGCCATTTTCGTATGGTTGACTGGACGGCTCAGGGCAACCGCATCGTTGCTCAAACCATCGGTTCGAACATCAACGATTCTGAACTATACCTGATGAACGCAAACGGTTCAAACATGCAACTCCTGGTAGGCAACCTGCCTGGCCGCGTGGAGAGCCCGTCTTTCTCTATTGATGGTACACGTGTAATGTATACAGTAGACGCCTCTGGTTTTGAATCGGCTGATGGCCGCCAACTGGATTCTCGCATCTACATCCGGAACATCGACGGTTCTGGGACTGTGTTCGAAGTTTCTGCAAACAAACCAGCCGGGACCAACGACTTATACCCACGCTTCTCTCCAGATGGTGCCCGCGTTATTTTTGTGAACACAAACAACGACGGTCTAAGCCAGCAGGATGTATATACAGTAGATCTTAGTTCTGATGTAAGAGACAGAAATAGAACCAAGCTCTTCGAAAACGCTACCATGCCGGAATGGAAGTAACGCAACCTGACTCCTCCATGCTCACAGAGCTGGTCCGTATGAAAATGCCCTTTGGCAAGTACAAGGACACTGTGCTGTGCTACCTGCCGGTTTCCTACCTGGAGTGGTTTGCCCGCGAGGGTTTCCCGCCGGGCAAGTTGGGCATGTTACTGGCTACCCTTTACGAGATCAAAATCAACGGACTGGAGTATTTGCTGGAGCCACTAAAAAGGCAGGTGCGCAACAGGTAAGCTATACCTACCGCAGCTCGTCAAAGCTGTACTTGGCGTCGTTCCAGAAGGCATCCAGGGCGATGATGCGGGGTTTGAAAAAAGAGATCAGTGCCGGCCAGTCGTTCTGATTGAAAACACTTACGCCTTTCAGCTCTATGTAAATGCGGCTGATTTCTTTTCCGTATTCGTCTGTTGTGTGCAGGTCCCAAGTCCACTCCTCTCCTACCGTGTCGTGCAGCAACTCTTTCAATGCTTCAAATTGCTCGAAGAACATTTGCTGGATCTCAGGGTCAGGCTGCGTCATCTCAATTGCAACAGAGGCCTGTTTCTTATCAGCTTGCATGCGGAAGTACACATGCTTCAAGCCTGTCTTGTAGTTGATCCAGTTAGTCGGCATGCCCTCTGCCGAAAGCACCGGCGCCATATACTGCCCGAAAGCCGTCCAGAATGCCTGTCTAAGTTTTGAAGCTTGTTCGCGTGTGTACATAAACACAAAATTGGCGATTGCCCGGCTGATTAGCAAGGTGTACTGATGAGCAGTAGTACCGATGCTACTGCACCTGCATTGTATAACCATACAATAGCCAGGACAGAGATAAACGGAATAGCCGGCGCAGGGTATAGATCGGCTTCAGATACCTGCCTTACCAACCATAAACTTAATTTGAGCAGGTATAGCTATATTCAAAGTTATACTCTACATAGTCGCCTTGTGAATACTTATGCCGTGCTGTAAGAGGATACCCTGTGTCAGAATAGGTGTACTGTATATCGTATGAAAAAGCTATCTGGCCATTTTCACTCCACCTGGTTACGCTCGTCACATTATGTAGCTGAGGCATATTCAACACAAAGCCATCAGTGGCATAATCCAGCATAAGGGCAATCTGCACCGGAGATGCTGAGAAAGGCGCCTTCCTTGTATCATACCTGATATCATCTTCATAAGGCAGAAATTGGAATTCAGGATCAATAGGATACGTCTTTACACGTGTCATTACACCATTGGCATACGTAGATTTGTATGATAAATTATGGAATAAGTCAGAGCCTTGCCAAGGTCTCATCGAGTGAAATGCTGATGAATCTGGCTCATTAGTAGCCCCATAGGTATATTCTACTTTCGCAAGTTCAACGGTAGGGCAATTCACAATCGCATCGAAATGTCTCCTCACAAGTAATTGACCCCGTTCATTATACTCATAAGTATAGATTGTTTCATGGCCAGGAGAATAGGTACTGGTTAGTCTTACTTCCGCAATTCTTCCTTCGTCATTATAATGGTAAGTCGTAATACCCTCATAATCTGCTGTGCTGCTCTCCAGACTGGTACGCACAACCTGCTTAATCCTGTTTTGGTTATCGTAAGAAAAAACGTGTTTCATCCGGCTTTCTGGCTGGCTGTTTTGTTTTGAAGTATAATAGCTAATCACCTGCTGTACCAAACAATCGGTGGCTAACGGTTCTTCTTCAACAATTGGGTCTTTATCGCATGCACTTAACAAAAGGCAAAATAGCAGCAGAATGTACAAGTTTGATCTCATAGTCAGAAGGTTAAAGATGAGGTATAGATTATTATATAAATTTACAGATCACATAACTTAAACGTAAAATTCACATTATATATTAGATTAACATAAATAATTTATTTTAAATAACTTATAATGCCCATCCATCAAAACATGAACCTTAAGCTGTATGCGTTCTCAGATTGACACTGCTGTTACCCAATCGGATTATCTGGAGCTAACTGATCTGTGGGAGGCTTCCGTGCGGGCAACGCATCATTTTCTTCAGGAAGAGGATATCAGATATTTCAGGCCACTGATCTTGAACCAGTATCTGCAGGCTGTAGAACTGGCCTGTGCGCGCGACGTTCAAAACCGCATCATCGGGTTTATAGGTATAGCAGCTGGTAAAATCGAGATGCTGTTTCTCCATCCGGATTATAGAGGCAAAGGCATTGGTAAAATGCTGGTGCAGTATGCTGTGGAAGAGTGCAATGCAAAGCAGGTAGATGTAAATGAACAGAATATACAGGCCGTCACATTTTACCAGCACATGGGTTTTCATATCATTGGTCGCACAGAGCAGGATAGTATGGGTAAACCTTATCCAATCTTACACATGGAGCGTAACAAGGTATAGATGCTATGGAAAAGCTGATCCTAATATTGCTAACACTTGTATTGAGCACCAGCTGCCAGGCGCAAGACGAACGTGGCCGACAACAGGGTGCCCGCCATGTCGGAGGTCCCTGTGAAGGGTGTGAGGCACTGCACGAGTATGGTGACAAGCAGCTTACTCCAACTGATACACTTCCGGGCTTTCATCCTCAGGCACAAGACAAGCTCAAAGTAACTGGTACCGTCTACCTGCGGGATGGCAAAACACCGGCGCAGGATGTCATCCTGTACATTTACCATACTGATGAAACGGGGATATACCCTACCAAAGGCGACGAGAAAGGCTGGGCCAGGCGGCACGGTTACCTGCGCGGCTGGATCCGGACAGGGGCTGATGGCAGGTATACGTTCTATACGACCAAACCCGGCACCTACCCTTCCCGATCAGAGCCGGCCCATATCCATATCACCGTAAAAGAGCCAGACAAAAACGAATACTACCTGGATGATTTTCTGTTTGAAGACGACCCTTTGCTTACGCAGCAAGTTCGGGCATCACGCAAAAAACGGGGCGGAAACGGCATCATAACCCTTAGTCGGGAAGGCGAATTGCTGGTAGCTGAAAGAGATATCATTTTGGGTCAAAACATACCGGACTATACAGACTAACAAATAACCCCTAAAAATGCTTAACAGGCCCGTGCTGCAACTTAAAAATTGTATTATCGTTGCTTGTTACATATTCAGTCTCTGCGATATACCTGAATTTAGGTGATATTGGGAGGCTTAAAAAAGATACAACAATGAGAAAGAACATAATAACCGGATTATTGGCATCCGTGTTCCTGATAAGCAGCTCCTGCCAGACCAACCCGGTAACGGGTAAGAAAGACGTGATGTTCATGTCAGAGAGTCAGGAGATTGCCCTTGGGAAGGAAGCCGACCCACAAATTGTAGCAGAGTTTGGACTATACGAAGACCCGGCTCTGCAGCGCTTCATCAGCGAGAAAGGCCAGCAAATGGCCAAAATATCCCACCGCAGCAACCTCAACTACGAATTCAAAATAGTAGACTCGCCCGTAATCAACGCCTTTGCCGTGCCGGGTGGCTACGTGTATTTCACAAGAGGCATCATGGCACACTTCAACAACGAGGCGCAGTTTGCAGGGGTGCTTGGTCACGAGATCGGCCACATTACCGCTCGCCACTCCGCCCAGCAACAAAGCAAGTCTATTCTCGCACAGGGCGGCCTGCTGCTCGGCATGATCCTATCGCCTACGGTAGCGCAATACGGCCAGGAGGTTTCGCAGGGACTCGGGCTCTTGATGCTCAAGTACGGTCGCGATGCGGAGCGTGAATCAGACCGACTGGGTGTGGAATACTCGACTAAGATCGGCTACGACGCTTCTGAAATGGCCGACTTCTTCACCACACTGCAGCGCAAGCAGGAAGAAAGCGGACAAGCGCTGCCATCCTTCCTCTCCTCCCACCCTGACCCGGGCGACCGTTACAACACGGTGCACCAACTGGCAGCAGAGGAAAAGAAGAAGCGGAACCTGACCAATGCCCAGGTTAACCGCAACAATTACCTCAAAATGATTGACGGGCTTATCTATGGAGAAGACCCCAAACAGGGCTTTGTGGAGAACAACGTATTCTATCATCCTGTGCTGAAGTTCCAGTACAATATGCCTGCCGACTGGGGCTACCAGAATTCACCGCAGCAGGTACAGATGGGCCCTAAGGACGGAAGCGCCGTGATGGTACTTACCCTTGCCCCTGGCAACAACCCAACGGAGGCTGCCCAACAAACACTGCAGAACTATAATTTGCAGCCTGTGGAAAGCAAGGAAGTAACTGTGAACGGACTACCAGCCCTCGCGGTAGTAGCAGATCCTGCTCCGCAGCAACAGCAACAACAGCAACAGCAGCCTTTGCGCACGCTCACCTACTTTATACAGTACGGGGGCAATATTTACAGCCTGATGGGAATCACGACAGCTCAGAATTTCAATACGTATTTTCAGCAATTCAGCAGCAGCATGCAAAGCTTCCGTGAATTGTCAGACCCTGATAAGTTGAACCGACAGCCGGAGCGCATCAGCATTGTAACGGTGTCGAAAGCCACTACACTGGCCCAGGCCTTGCGCAGCAACAACATGCCCGACGCCCGCCACAATGAGTTGGCTGTGCTAAACGGCATGCAATTAAATGACCAGGTATCAGCCGGCACGATGATCAAAGTGGTAAGAAAATAAGCCTAAAACGCAGGTATAAAAAAACGCGCTGCTTCACATCATGAAGCAGCGCGTTTTATTTTGGTCAAAGCTATAGCTGTCAGGTATACACAGCCTGGGTTAGTTCTGTACTTTCAGCAGTTTATGCACCGACTTTTTACCGCCTTGCTCTACCTGCATGTAGTATACACCGGCAGGCACACGCTGTAGCCTCAGCTGCTCCTGGTGGCTATGATGATGCTTCAGGAACCGAACCTGCTGCAATTGGCGACCGGTCATATCCACTAGCTGCACTTGTACGGGTCCGCGGTAGTCGCCTTCCAGGTGCAGCACAGTGGCTTCCTGCATGGGGTTCGGGTATACGCTTAGGCCTCTTTCAGCAAGCTCTTCCTCAGCTGAGAGCACCAGTCCCTGCCACGGCACCAGGCCTGGCTGCGGTGTTTCCAGCTTTTTGGTGGTGTAAATGTGAAACTCGCCTGGCTGCAGTTCCATCACCTGACCCGGATCTGTGATGTTATTTTCTCTGCCTGTAAAGTAGTCATACCACACCCCAGCGATCGGGAAATTAGCATTGACCGGCTGTACCTTCACATCAAAGTTACCGACTATGAATACACGCATGTCCTCGTGAAAAAGGGAGATGCGCTTTACGTGACCATTCAGCTGCAGGTCAAAATCGTCGGTGCTGAAAGCCGGTTCATTCAGTTTCAGCTTGATCAGTTCGGCGTATACCTGGTAGAGCTTCTGGCGCTCAAGCTGCTGCTGATATTCCCAGCGGATCGGCTTTTGACCGGTACGTCCATTCTGATCAATTGGCACCTCATAGCCCAGCTCTCCAAACTGCCAGATCATCTTCGGCCCAGGAATAGGTAGAAAGAAAGCAGCCGCCAGTTTGGCTCTGTCAAGAGCGGTGCTCAGGGTACGGGTGTTATAATTGCCATTTCGGTTGCCATTGGTGAGCACGTCATACATGATCCGCTCCTCATCATGACTTTCCATATACCCGATCAGGTATGGGTTTTCCCAGGAGCGGTTTTTATAGGAGATGCCCTGTGGATTGGCTTGTACCCCTTTGGCCATATTGCGGTAATCGTGGTTGTGATTGCCCCAGAACATCATGCCGTAATTGGAAAGCTCCTTCTCTTCCTGGTTATCGGCAAAGTGCTCCAGTATGACGAAAGCCGTTTCATCGTAGCTCCTGATCTCGTCGTAAATGCGCTTCCAGGTGGCGACGCGGCTGGCATCATAGGCACTCCAGGCATTTACATTCTCGCCGGTATTGGTCTGCGTAAAACCCTTTGAAAGGTCAAAACGGTAACCGTCGATGTTGTACTCTTCTATCCAGTGACGGTTCACACGCTCCACTAGGGCTTTGGTGGCATCGCTCTCATGGTTGAAGTCGAAGAACACACTGAAAGAATGCGTGGCCCGCTGGTTAAAGAACGGGTTGTTGGCAGCCGGCTGGTTACCATCCCAGTACATTTTCACATACGGGTATTCGTAGTCCGCCTGATTGAGCACGATGTCCAGAATCACGGCAATACCTATTTCATGTGCTTTGTCTATAAAAGCTTTCAGGTCGTTTTTGGTACCATAGGCTTTGTCAGGCGCAAAAAAGAAAATCGGATTATAGCCCCAGGAATCGTTACCGGAAAACTCCATGACTGGCATAAGCTCAATAGCGTTTATGCCGAGTCTTTTGAGGTAGGTCAGGGTGTCGGTCAGGGTTTGGTAGTTGCGGGCTGCAATGAAGTCGCGCACGTGCAGTTCGTAGATCACCAGGTTCTCCGGGTCAGGCCGCTGGAAGTCTGTTACTTTCCAGGTATAGCTTTGCTGGTTTGTCTGCAGAATCGATACGATTCCTTCCGCTCCCTCCGGATAGGCTTTCAGGTTAGGGTAAGTGCTGGCAGGTATGTACTGGTCCATGGCCGGGTCCAGGATCTTTTCAGTGTAAGGGTCGGCCACGGCCAGGGTGCCATCCACCAGGTACTGGTAAGCCACCTCTGCTCCTGCCGGCAAACTATTCAGCTCGATCCAGTAGCGGTTGCCATCAGGCGTGCGCTTCATCAGGTATTCCGGCGAGCTCTCCCAATTGTTAAACTCTCCGATGGCATACACGAAACTCTTAAACGGCGCATAGAGCACCAGCACGGCGCTTGTCGCGCTGGTATAATTCACCCCATCCCGCATACCTGCCGGCAGCGCTGCGACCGTTGGTTGTGGCTTCACACGGAAGGTAAAGCTTTCTGTGGCTGTGGCGTCACCCAGCTTTGCTTCTACGGTTACAGTGCGCTGCACACCGGCCTGATTGCCCGCATTGATACTGGTTTGCACTTCGTCGGCATCGCTGGCGCTATACACGACCGTATTGTCAAGCTTTACCGTTACACTGGCTTTCGACGATATGACAGCGCGTACAGGTATAGCACTGTTGGCATCGACGAAAAAGTTTCGCTGCTCAGGTTCGCGCAAGGCTATCTGCAGGCTTCCGTCGTAGATCTGGATGATAAAATCTTCGGTCTGAGCGGTGCCGTTGCCGTTTTTAAGCAGTAGTCCCAGCTTATCGATGGTTTGCCCGGCCGGCACTCCGAAATAAGTACGCGGTGTGAGTTTGATCTGCCAGCGGTCGTTTCCGAGTGAGGTCATCTTGCCCAGATTGAAAGGCTGGTTGAAATTCGTTTGCCCGGCTGGCTGGTACTGAAAAGCATCCGTCGAGCCTACAGTGCCCGCACCTGACCACAGGTATACATCGTCCGTCTTGTTCAGCAGCCCGGTGGCACGGCCATCTTTGGACTGCTTCACGTCGAATATGAGAGTGATCTCCTGGTCGCCATTAGGAAACTCAGGTATCGTTTGTACGGCCTGCGCCTGCACCCGCCAGGCTATACCGGACAGGAAAACAAAAAGCACCACAAAGCGGTAGAGGTATTGGTTTGCCATAAAGGGGATATTATAGATAAAAGGAATTCAGAAGTTTAGCAGCAGGCACGAGACACAAGAGACAATTCTCACATTTCCCTGAAAATATGCCTTAGTCCTGGCTTTAGTGTTATAACACTAGATAAGTTTGTATATTTTTCAGAGCTTAAAGGTATGATTTTAGATTAAATTCTAATATAATTGTTGTACTCCGTTTCAAAAACGGTGCAATCGCGCATGGACGAGCAGGAAGTTTGGAGTAGGTTTAAAGCAGGAAGCGAAGACGACTTTTCGCTGCTGTACCGTCATTTTGCTCCCATCATGCTGCGCTACGGCAACCGGATCACGCCTGACAAGGAGCTTATACGCGATTGTCTGCAACAGGTGTTTTTTTCGCTCTGGAAAAGCCGTGAATCTATCGGTAGCCCTGCCAATGTGCAGCATTATCTCCTCAAATCCATCCGCAACGAGATCATCAAAAAAAACAACCGCGCCAGACTGCACGACCCCCTACCCGAAAACTACCACTTCGAGCTTGAGGACTCCCACGAGCAGACCCTGATCCAACTGCAGACGGCTGAACTGACACGCGAGCGGATCTCAGAGCTGCTTTCACAGCTCCCAGCCAGGCAGCGGGAAGTCATCTTTCTGAAGTACTACGCCAACCTCAAGTACGAGGAGATTGCCGCTATCATGGACATTGGGCAGGACTCCGTGTACAAGACTACCTATAAAGCCATAGCCCGCCTGCAGCAACTGCTGCAGAACAGCACCTTCCTGCTCCTCACACTTCTCTTTTAAGACAAGCTATCTCACTTACTCACAAACATTTATAATTTATTTTTATTTTTTTTCGCTCACGGAAGGGATAATATCACGAGTAGCAGGCTATTGTATGTAGAGCGCACCTAAACGCTGAAACCGCATCAAATAAACGCCTGACATGAACTACGCAACAGCTACTGCAACTGAACTGGCAGCTGACCATGACTTTATACAATGGGTAAAATACCCTACGCAAAAAAGCACCTTGCACTGGACACAGGTAGCGGAGCAGTATCCTGAAAAGGCGCAGGAACTGGCTGAGGCGCGTCGTTTGGTACTGTTGCTCTCGCAGGAGCAGGTCGCTGACCACAGCTGTGATGAAGATGCAGCGCTGGTGTGGGAGCAGTTGCAGAAAGCCATGCAGCAGGACCGGGATAACGGAAATGACAGCGGGCGCGTCTTCTCCCTCTGGGGCCACAGCCGCACAACCTGGCTGTCTGCAGCGGCTGTTATCGTCATTTTGCTGGCCGTTACCGCCCTGTTTTTCACCCTCCAAAAATCTGAACCGGTGACTTACGCCACCACTTATGGCGAGAAGCGAATTATCCAACTTTCTGACAAATCCGTAATAGTACTTAACGCAAACTCCAGTATAACTATTCCTGAAAAATGGGAAGATGATGAACCCCGAACCGTACAGATGCGCGGCGAGGCTTTTTTCTCGGTAACACAGCAGGCTAACAGACAGCAGTTTATCGTAACAACCAGCAAAGGCACTGAAATAAATGTACTGGGAACGGAATTTAACGTATACGACCGCGATCAGGAAGACCGCGTTGTACTGGCCAGCGGCAAAGTGAATCTGAGCACCACACTACATGGCGAAACAAAACAGCTGGAGATGCAACCCGGCGATCTTATAACAGTATCTGCAGCGCATGGCTTTAGCCATCGGCGTGTAGATCCGGAACTGTATACTGCCTGGCAGCATAACAAGGTATACTTCGACAATTATACCCTGCGTGAAGTAGGCACACTCATGGAGCAACAGTATGGCTACAGAGTGGAGTTTAGCAGCCAGGCCCTCTCAGAGCAGCGTGTCACTGCTTTCCTGGAAGTAAAAGGCCCGGAAGACATTGTCAACACGCTGGCAGAGACCTTTGACCTGAAGGTGACCCAAAAAGAGAAAACTATATACATAAGCTCACTATAAATTAACCTCATATCTATGTCAAATAAATCTACCAAGAGACTACGATCCTTGGGTCTGGCAGTAGCGCTGTGCTGCTTCCAGATACCGGGGACCGCTCAGGGTTATCCGGGCCCAGGTCCGAACCTTGCAGTGAACCATAACGCCGGACAGGCCCTGACGGGCAAGTCGCTCAAGGATTTGCTCAGCGAGCTGAAAGATTCGCACGGTATACAATTCTCTTACCAGGCTAGTCTGGCCGATGACCTGCAACTGATCGTGCCGGAGCAAAAGAACGGCGTACAGAATGTGGACGAGTTCCTGGGCACTACCCTGGCCAGCAATAACCTGGCTTATAAAAAAGTAAAAGGCGTGTACATTATCTCGAAAGCACGTCCTGCCGCAGCCACCGCAACAACCGTCGTAGCCAAGCCCCGCACTGAAATGCGACAGGATGTAACTGTGAGTGGCCGCGTAGTGGACGAGAACGGCGATACACTGCCAGGTGTAACCGTTGTGCTCAAAGGCACCACCCGCGGCACTTCTACCAACGCAAACGGAGAGTTCACTCTGCCTGTGCCGGCATCAGGTGGCTCGCTTGTGTTTTCTTTTATCGGCTATACCACACAGGAAGTAGCCATTAACAATCAGTCTACGGTGAATGTGACCATGCGCACCGACGCGCAGGCGCTGCAGGAAGTAGTCGTGGTTGGTTATGGTACCCAGCGTAAAACCGATATTTCAGGTGCTGTAACACAGGTAACTTCTGAGGACTTTGTGCAGGGCCAGATCACGACGCCTGAGCAATTGATCCAGGGTAAAGTAGCTGGTGTGCAGATCACACCAAACGGCGGTGCGCCAGGCTCCGGTAGCCGCATCCGTATTCGTGGTGGTGGCTCCCTCAACGCCAGCAACGATCCGCTAATCGTGATCGACGGTGTGCCGCTCGAAAATTCAGATGTATCAGGGGCAGCCAATCCGCTCAGCTTCCTCAATCCGAATGATATTGAGACCTTCAACATCCTGAAAGATGCATCGGCTACGGCCATCTACGGTTCACGCGCTTCGAACGGTGTGATCATCATCACCACGAAGAAAGGTACAGCCGGCCAGAAGCTAGGTGTTACGTTTACAACCCAGCACTCCCTTTCCAAAGTGGGCCAAACGGTGGACGTATTATCAGCTGATGAATTCCGCCGGGTAGTGAACGAGCAGGGCACACCTTCTCAGATCGCACTGCTTGGCAATGCCAACACAGACTGGCAGGACCAGATTTATCAGACAGCGTATACCACAGACAATAACCTGAGCGTAAGTGGCGCAGTAGGCGTACTGCCTTACCGTGTTTCTTTGGGTTATCTGAACCAGGATGGTGTATTACGTACAGGTAACTTTGAGCGTGGCTCTATCGGCGTGAACTTAAGTCCGCGCTTTTTGGATGACCACCTGACGGTGAACCTGAACTACAAGGGCGCCATGACCCAGAGTAAATTTGCTGACGAGGGTGCCATCGGAGCAGCCGTAGCTATGGACCCGACGCAGCCTATCATGTCTGGTAGCGACCAGTTTGGCGGCTACTTCCAGTGGCTGGATGCCAACGGACGCTATAACCCACTGGCTACCCGCAACCCCATAAGTATGCTGGAGCAGCGCGACGACCGCGGCGAAGTAAAACGTCACATCGGTAACGTGCAGCTGGACTACAAACTCCACTTCCTCCCTGACCTGAGAGCCAACCTGAACCTGGGCTTTGACCGCTCTAACAGCAACGGCTCTACTTTCTATCCAGCAGATTTTGCTCCAGAAGCTCCAAACAACGGTAGAAGAACACAGTATGAGCAGGAGAAGAAAAACAGCCTGGTTGACTTCTACCTGAACTACGTGAAAGACCTGACTGGCATCAATAGCCGCGTCGACGCGACAGCAGGTTACTCTTTCCAGAAGTTTGAAAACGAAAGCCCACAGTTTATCCCAACTGATGCAGAGGGCACTCCGCTCAGCGACCTGGAGCCAGGACTACCGACAAATGAAATCTACCGCCTTAAGTCTTATTTTGGTCGACTCAATTACGTGTTATTGGATCGCTACATCCTGACAGCTACTGTGCGTCTTGACGGTACCTCCCGTTTTGGTGATGACGTGCGTTGGGGTACTTTCCCTGCTCTGGCACTGGCCTGGAGGATCAATGAAGAAGCTTTCATGAGAAATTCACCAGTTGTTTCTGAGTTGAAACTGCGTGTAGGTGTAGGTGTTACAGGTCAGCAGGATATTGTAGGCGTGTCCAACCGCTACTTCCCTTACCTGGCCCGCTATACCGTTAGCGATAACACTGCACAGTACCAGTTTGGCAACCAGTTTTACAACTTGCTCCGTCCTGAGGGCTATGACGCTGACATTAAGTGGGAAGAGACGACCACTTACAACGCAGGTATAGACTTCGGCTTTGCCAACAACAAGGTGAACGGTAGCCTCGACTACTTCTTTAAAGATACGCGCGACCTGCTCGCCCTGATATCCATCCCGGCCGGTACCAACCTAGTGAATGAGTTGGTTACAAACGCGGCCACTATGGAAACGAGAGGTTTGGAAGCAGCGCTGAACTATAATGTCATTAGCACTGAAAAATTAAACTGGACTATTGGCGTAAACGGTACCTACCAGAAACGCGAAATCACGAAACTGAACAAGATCGAAGACCCTAACTTTGAAGGTTACCCTGTAGGTGGTATTGCCGGTGGTGTGGGTAACAACATCCAGATCAGAACGGTAGGTTACGCACCGGATGTGTTCTATGTATACAAGCAGATATACGACGAGCAGGGCAACCCAATCGAAGGTCTGTATGCCGACTTGAACGAAGACGGCGTGATCAGCGAAGCGGACCGCTACCGTTACAAGAAGCCGGAGCCTGATTTCTTCCTGGGCTTCAACACCAACCTGACGTACGGTAACTTTGACTTCGGCATGGTGATGCGTGGCAGCGTGGGTAACTACATGTATAACAACGTGTATTCAAACAACGGCGCCTACCGTTCCTTCATGTTCCCGGGCTACCTGACCAACGTGTCGCCAAACGTACTGGAGACCAACTTCATGAACTACCAGCTGTTCTCTGACTACTATATGGAGAACGCCTCGTTCCTGCGCATGGAGAACATTAACTTTGGTTATAACGTGGGCCGCATCTTCAACGAGAAAGCGAATCTGCGTGTAAATGCCAACATCCAGAACCTGTTCGTGATCACCAAATACAACGGTCTTGATCCTGAGATTGCCAGCGGTATAGACAATAACTTTTACCCTAGGCCGCGTGTTTATACCTTAGGTCTGACTGTTAATCTTTAATTCATCCAACCATGAAAACTCTGAATTTCAGAAACATAAGAAACATAGCACTGGCAGGCGTCCTTTCCCTGTCAGCTGCTTCCTGCGACCACAGCCTGGACATAGAGCCGAAGTATGATGTAGTGTCGGCCAACGTGTACCGTGACTTCGCTAACTACAAGAGCATCCTGGCCAAAATGTATGCCGGCTACGCGGTAACAGGTCAGCAGGGCCCTGCAGGTCGTCCGGACATCAGCGGTATTGACGAGGGCTTCTCGAACTACCTGCGCCAGTACTGGCAGGCACAGGAACTGTCGACTGACGAGGCGATCATCGCCTGGAACGACGGCAACCTGCGCGACCTGCACGACATGGACTGGACACCAGCAAACGAATTCCTGCGTGCACTTTACAACCGCATCTTCTACCAGGTATCGCTTACAAACGAGTTCATCCGCGAAACACAGGATGCCCAGCTGAGCGAGCGTGGCATTACAGGCGCTAACCTGGAAGAAGCGAGACGCTACCGTGCTGAGGCCCGCTTCCTGCGCGCCCTGAGCTACTGGCATGCGCTTGACCTGTATGGCAACGTGCCTTTCGTAACAGAGCAGGACCGCGTAGGTTCTTTCTTCCCGGAGCAGACCACGCGTGCCGATCTGTTCAGCTATGTGGAGAGCGAACTGCTGGCCATAGAAAGTGAACTGGGCGAACCCGGATTTGAATACGGCAGAGCCGACAAGGCCGCTGCCTGGACGCTGCTTGCCAAGCTATACCTGAATGCAGAGGTATATACCGGCCAGGGCCGCTACGCCGATGCCGTAACCTACTCTCGCCGCGTGATTGATTCGGGACGTTTCCAATTGGAGGCAGAGTATAACCACCTGTTCCTGGCCGACAACAATACCTCAAGTGAGATCATTTTTCCGATTACGTTTGACGGTCTGCGCACTACAACCTGGGGCGGTATGACCTACCTGGTACACGCACCAGTGGGCGGCAACATGAACGCAGCTGCATTTGGTATCAACGGCGGCTGGGGCGGTCTGCGCACCACCAAAAACATCGTGGAGCTTTTCCCGAGCACCAATGCCACACCGGATGAGCGTGCCATGTTCCATACCGACGGACAGAACCTGGAAATCGCCGACATCTTTACCTTCACAGACGGCTACCCGATCACGAAATTCAAGAACGTGAACAGAGCTGGCCAGGCAGGTTCTGACCCAAGCGGCAACCATCCGGATACCGACTTCCCGATGTTCCGTTTGGCGGATGTATACCTGATGTATGCTGAGGCTGTACTGCGTGGCGGTGGCGGATCTGCTGCGGATGCGCTGGACTACGTGAACCAATTGCGCCGTCGTGCTTATACAGATGCAGCTGGCAATGTGAGAGGCAACGGTGGTGCGATCAGCCAGGGACAGTTAACGCTGGACTTCATCATCAACGAGCGTGCCCGTGAATTGAAGTGGGAAGGTCACCGCAGAACAGATCTGATCCGCTTCAACAGATTCACTTCGGCTACTTATGTGTGGCCATGGAAAGGTGCCGTTCCGGAAGGCAGAGGCGTGGAGGAATTCCGCAGACTGTACCCGATCCCAAGCACGGACCTGACCGCCAACCCGAACCTGACACAGAACCCGGGCTATACACGATAATCTGAACAGACCGGAAGCTGATCTCTACTGCTGTCAGCTTCCGGATAGATACATCACATTTTGAAATCATCAAATATGAAAAGCACGATAAATAAATTATTTACCCTGTGCCTTATGTCGCTGGTGCTGTTCTCTTGCGAGAAAGACGAAGAGCGGCTGGTACTTCGCCCTGGTGCCGTCCCTACCCTTGCTGCCACTGAAAGCAGCGTGGAGCTGACAGCAGAAACAAAGGGGGAAGATGCGATTACCATGAACTGGACAGCCGCTGATTACGGCTACCAGGCAGCTGTTACCTATACCCTGCAGTTTATTGCAGAAGGTGGTGACTTTGAGACAGCCAGAGAAATAGAAGCAACACCAGGTACGACAAGCAGAACCTTGACCGTAGCGGAGCTGAACACCCTGGCCACGCAGCTGGGTCTGGCGCCAAACAACGAAGGCACTATACAGGCACGTGTCCGATCTTCTGTGGCAGAGAGTGTAACACCAGCTTATTCGAACGTAATTTCTTTCAACGTGACCCCGTTCCTCGACATCATCGAGTACGTGTCGCTTTGGGTTCCGGGCAGCCACCAGGGCTGGAACCCAGGCGAGGCACCAAAGGTATCGTCTGTGAATGATAACGGTGTGTATGAAGGGTTTGTGAATTTCCCGGAGACGGAGACAAACTTCAAGTTTACGCCGGAGCCTAACTGGGACAATGACTTTGGAGGAACCAGCAGCGGCAACAAAGGCACGTTGACAGAAAAAGGAGACAATTTAGTTGTAAACGGCACAGGCTATTATTTGCTTAAAGCAAACACTAACCAGATGACATGGGAAGCTATCAGAACAACTTGGGGTGTGATTGGTGACGCGACAGGCAGCTGGGATAATGACCAGAACATGACCTACGATGCTACCGAGCAGGTATGGAAAGCCACGCTTAACCTCTCAGTGGGTGAAATCAAGTTCAGAGCCAACGACGCCTGGGACATCAACTTTGGCGACGACAATGCCGACGCCAGTCTGGAGTATGGCGGAGCCAACATCCAAGTGGAAGAGGCCGGACAGTATGAAGTAGTTTTGAATCTGGCTAATCCGGGTAACTATACCTATTCCCTGACCAAGCTTTAAGATGCGAAGCTCGCGCACAGACTTAACCATAGCATACTGCTGCGAACTGCACCTTTAAACTAAGCAAACCCGGCAGGCTACTCCGCTTGGCCGGGTTTGTTATATACAGACCTTTTGTTTTCAACCTTTCAGCAAAAATCTCCCTCTATGAAGATTTTCTACAATGCGCTGGCTGCCCTCCTGCTCACCTCGGCGCTATACCTGCCATCTCAGGCGCAAAACAGCCCGATCAGGGAAGTCGGCTCCGTAAATAATGTCAGCATCTCCGGTCAGAAAGTAAACCTGACCACCGACCGAAACAACCACGTGGAAGTGACGGTCTATACCCCGACCGTGGTGCGTGTGCGCATGGACAAGCAGCCACTTGGCAAAGACTTTTCCTATGCCGTGGTCACGCAGCCGCAGCAAACCAAAGTGAACATCACGCAAAACGATAAAGAAGTGTCGATCGTGACTGACTCTCTGCAGGCACGCATCACCAAAAACCCATTCTCGGTAGCTTTCCTGACCCGCGACGGCAAGGTGATCAGCCAGGACGAAGAAGGACTGACTACTTCGTGGATTGGAGAAGAAGTGACCACCTACAAAAAGATGCAGAAGGGCGAGCGCTTCATCGGACTCGGTGAAAAGACCGGCGGCCTTGACCGACGCGGCAGCGGCTATACCAACTGGAACACCGACGCCTATGCCTATACTACTAACCAGGACCCGCTCTACACCACTTTCCCTTTTTACATCGGTATACACAACGGTCTCAATTACGGCATTTTCTTCGACAACAGTTACCAAAGTGATTTCAACTTTGGAGCCAGCAACGACCGCTTTTCTTCTTTCGGAGCACAAGGTGGCGAGATGGATTACTACTTCTTCTACCACACCAAACTGGCCGATATCATCGGGAGCTATACCGGGTTGACAGGCCGCATGGAGCTGCCTCCACTGTGGAGCTTGGGCTACCAGCAGAACCGCTACTCTTACTACCCGGAAACGGAGGTTTTCCGCATCGCCCAGACCCTGCGCGAGAAGCGTATACCTGCCGACGGCATCACACTGGACATCCACTACATGGATGCCTATAAACTTTTCACCTGGGATAAGTCACGCTTTCCTGATCCTGCTGCTATGAACAAAAAGCTCAAGGATATGGGCTTTAGAACGACTGTAATCGTGGACCCGGGCATTAAGATCGAAGAAGGCTACGGTGCTTATGAACGTGGCGTGAAAGACGATGTATTCCTGAAGTACCCGGACGGAAAATACTATGCCGGCGAGGTATGGCCAGGCTGGACGCACTTCCCGGATTTCACGGGCGAGAAAGGCCGTGAGTGGTGGAAAAAGGAGATCAAGTTCTTTGCCGACACCAATGTGGATGGTTTCTGGAACGACATGAACGAGATCGCCACCTGGGGTCAGAAAATGCCTAACAATGTGCTCTTCAATTTTGAGGGCAACATCACCACACACAAGGAAGGTCGCAACGTATACGGCCTGCAAATGGCCCGCGCCAGCTACGAAGGTGCCCGCCAGCACATGCCCAACAAGCGTCCGTTTATTCTGTCACGTGCCGGCTACTCGGGTTCGCAGCGCTACTCCGCCATCTGGACGGGCGATAACCGCGCTGAAGACAGCCACATGCTGCTCGGCATTCGCCTACTCAACAGCCTTGGTGTAACTGGGGTTTCTTTCTCGGCCATGGACATTGGTGGCTTTACCGGCAATGCGCCGGTTGGTCTGTTTGCCCGCTGGATTCAGTTAGGTGCCTTCACCCCTTACTTCCGTAACCACACTGGTGTGAACACCCGCTCAGCCGAGCCCTGGGCTTTTGGCGAAGAAGTGACCGAGATTGCCCGTAACTTCATTAGCCTGCGCTACCGCCTGATGCCGTACATCTACTCCAACATGTACGAATCTACGCAGTCCGGACAGCCGCTGATGCGCACGTTGGCCATTGACTATACCCACGACCCAAATGTATACAATGGTGAGTTCGACTCACAGTTCCAGTTCGGCAAGGCCTTCCTGATCATGCCGTTTGAGAGCACAAAGAACTATGGCAAGGTATACTTCCCGCGTGGCAAGTGGTACGACCTCTGGACCGGCGAAGTGAAGCAGGGCAACCGCGAAGAGATGATCGGGGTGCAGTACAACAAACTACCGATCTATGTGAAGGAAAGCAGCATCATCCCGATGCAGTCGCTGGTGCAGCACATGGGCGAAACCCCGACCGACACCCTGACCATACATGTGTATCGCGGCGATGTGGCCAACAGCTTTGTGTACTACGAAGATGACGGCGAAAGCTACGACTACCAGAAAGGGGCCTTCTACAAGCGCACCATCACCTATGACCCGCGTCGCAAGACCATCACTTTCGGCGATGTGGAAGGCAACTTCAAAACGAAGTTCAACCACGTGAAGGTAATGCTGCATGGCTTCGATGCGAAGACTAGATTCCAGTTCAATGGCAAGCGTGCTAAAGTGCAGGAAGACTTTGCTTCGTTCATCGACCCGGTTTCCCGCTTCGATCCGCAGGGTACTGCTAATCCGAGAATTGGGTATGGCGTACGCAGCATGGTCGTGCGGAATGATAACGGGAGATTTACAGTCGGCTTTTAATTGATCTGGCCTCCTCAGCATCTCGGTTCTGTGGAGGCCTTTTTCTACCTCAAAACAAACAACCATGAAAAAACTAAACCTGCATCATCTGCTGCTTATACCTGCGCTATACCTGGCGACGGGTTGCAGCTCTACAAACCAACCGGACAGTCAGCCTGTTGCTACCGCCAATGAATGGCCTCATGGTGTGAGCTACGAAATATTTGTGCAGTCCTTCTGCGACTCGGACAACGACGGGATCGGCGATATTAAGGGCATGTCTACCAAACTTGATTACCTGGCTGAGCTAGGTATAGAAGGCATTTGGCTGATGCCGATGAGTCCATCGCCTACCTACCACAAATACGACGTGACCGACTATACCGGCATCCACCCGGATTACGGCACCATGGAAGATTTCAAAACCTTTCTGGAGGAGGCGCACAAGCGCAACATTAAGGTCGTAATTGACTTTGTGGTGAACCACTCGAGCAATCAGCATCCCTGGTTTGTAGAGTCTGCCAAGGACGAAAATAGCCCCTATCGCGATTATTATGTATGGGCACATAAAGACGATCCGCAGACCAAAAGTGAGGGCAAAACCACTGGCGATGACTCGCACAACGTGCACCAGTGGCATGAGGTAAAAGGCAGCGATTACAAATACTTTGGTTACTTCTGGGGTGGCATGCCTGACCTGAACTTCGACAACCCGAAAGTACGTCAGGAAGTGTATAAGATTGGTCGCTACTGGCTGGAGGAAGTGGGCGTGGATGGCTTCCGACTCGATGCGGCCCGCCACATTTTCCCGGATGACAGACCGGCTGATAATCACCAGTTCTGGGAGGAGTTCAGAGCCGAGATGCAGAAAGTGAAACCGGATGTATACCTGGTAGGTGAGGTATGGGCCGAGGCTGATGTTGTGGCTCCTTATACCAAAGGCCTACCTGCTCTCTTTAACTTTGAGATGAGCTGGAAAATACTTGACGCTCTGAAAACAGGAAACGGCGACTCGCTGGCGATCCACCATGACCGCATCATCAACACCTATCAGCAGGTGAATCCTAATTTTGTAGACGCTACCATCCTGAGCAATCACGATCAGAACCGCATTATGAGTGAGGTGAACGGCGACATGAACAAGGCCAAGGTAGCGGCTGCGTTGCTATTTACATTGCCGGGTGCTCCCTATGTGTACTACGGCGAGGAGATCGGGATGCAGGGCAAGAAACCGGACGAGCAGATACGGGAGCCTTTCCTGTGGGACACGAAAGCAAACGACGATTGCCGCGCTTCCTGGGTGACGCCCGAGTACAGTACTGAACAGAACGTTAGGCCAATGGCGCAGCAGGCACAGGATCCGAACTCTCTCCTGAACCACTACAAAGCCTACATCCAATTGCGCAACAGCAGTAACGCCCTGACACGTGGCGAACTCGAACCCGTAGATATGCAAAACAGGGCAGTGAGTGCTTTTCTGCGAACAATGGCCGACGAGTCAGTGCTCGTGCTGCACAACTTATCTGGTAATACCACGAGCGTTACCCTACCTGCCAACCTGCGGGAGCATGGCAAACTGGTACATCAACACAATGCTGCGAAATTAAATGGCAGCACAGTACACCTGCCTGCTTATAGCTCTATCATTCTCAGCAAATAAAAGACGAACAGCAAAAAGAATATGCAAAAATATAACGGCCGCCGTACCTTACTGATGCTAACTCTTCTCGGAAGTCTGAGCACCGCCTGTCTGATGGGCTGCTCAGGCAACGACAGTCAGACAGAGCAAGCCAACAGTACAGAACAGACAAGTATGATGGAAATAAAATCAGAACCTTTCGGCACCGCCCCCAACGGGCAGGAAGTGCAGCTTTATACCCTGACCAACGACAGCGGCATGACCGTGAAGATCACCAATTATGGCGCGATCGTGACGTCTATTCAAACACCTGATCGCGAAGGCAACCTGGGTGAAGTAGCGCTTGGATTTAACAACGTGGATGGCTATGTGCCCAACGATCCGCATTTCGGTGGCATTGTGGGCCGCTACGCCAACCGCATCGCCAAAGGCAAATTCACTTTAGATGGCGAAGAGTACACCCTGGCTGTGAACAACGCCCCCAACCACCTGCACGGCGGCATTACCGGATTCGACAGAGTTGTATGGCAGGCAGAGCCATTGCAGCGGCAAAATGCCATCCGCCTGACCTATGTGAGCAAAGACGGAGAAGAAGGCTATCCGGGCAATCTAACGGTAGTGGTCACTTATACTCTGACAGGCTTCAACGCCCTCAAGATCGATTACGAAGCCACCACCGACAAAGCCACGCCAGTCAACCTGACGAACCACAGCTATTTCAATCTGAGCGCCGGCAAGGAAAAGGACATCCTTAACCACATTGTCACGATCAATGCTGATCAGTTTACGGCCACAGACGAGACGCTTATACCTACCGGAGAGCTGGCTTCTGTGAAAGGAACGTCTTACGATTTTACCACACCGCAGCGAGTGGGTGACCGCATCGAGAATCTGCAAGGCTATGGATATGACCTGAACTACGTTGTAAGGAATGGAGGTGACAAACTGGTACACGCTGCCACTGTAGAAGACCCAAGCACTGGCCGCGTCATGGAAGTACACACGACACAGCCAGGCATTCAGTTCTACACGGCCTATCATCTTGACGGCACCCTGACCGGTCACAACAACACGACCTATAACCGCTACGCCGGCCTCTGTCTCGAAGCGCAGCACTACCCCGATTCCCCGAATCAGGAGAGCTTCCCTTCGACCATTATCAGGCCCGGCGAGAAGTACAGTGAAACGACGGTGTATAAGTTTGGGGTGAAGGAGTAGGAAGGGTAATTATGGTGATAAAGGATGGCGAGGATTCATTTGCATAATGCAACTGCTCCCTTTTGAGTATAGGGCCGTTAAGTTCTAGCAAATTCTCCCCTTGAGGACAAGTGAGACGCGAGTCGAAACTTGCGAGCGAAGCTCTCAGAGGGGTGTTTTCAACTGCAGGCTAATCTAGAATTAGTCATTTAAAGCATTTTACCAACGCAATCAACACCCCTATAATCCCCTCAAGGGGATAGTTTTCGACAGAATTCAACAGCCCCATCCAGAACAGGGGGACTTGAGTAACTGCCAGTTCACAAGTATAGACTCTGTAACCCAGACCATATGAACCACTGGCAGATATAGCAAGACTAACTCGCACGCCAACAATGAAACAAATAGTGGTGCCAGGTGCACCCTTTGACGCTCCACTGTTTGAGCGTTCAGCGAGTTTGGAGCGTCTTGATTTTTTTGCTTACTTTTTTCATCAAGGAAAAAAGTAAGGCCCGCCCGGCCAGGGCATACCCTGCCCGCCGCACAGGCGAAACTAAAACGCATTAACGTTAACCAATGACTAAATACACTTACATAAAAGCAGCAAGCATAGCAGCCCTCCTAACCGCAAGCGCCTGCAAAACGCCGCAACCAGACACTGGTACAACCACCGAAACAGTCAGCACAGAACAAGCAATCTGGCAATCCCAAGCCTATAGCATTTACCCTGACCGCGTCGTTCAAGGTGACCACGTAGCACAGGCACTATCCCCTACCGAGATCACCTCCAGCTACCAGAGCCCGGCCAATGAATTTCAGTCCCCAGAGATTCTGTTCAAATTCAGCATCAACAGCAAAGACAATGAAATGCCGCCTGGCATGGACCACCAGTTCGTTTGCCTCGCCGAGGAAGGTGGCAGCTGCGAAACACCAATTATCAAGTTCGGACAACAGCTGAAGGCTACTGAGCCGGCACCGGCCAAGGCATTTCTGCCACCGAACACACCCCTCACCGTGCGGGTGGATATGCGCGAAGTGCTGGATGCCTTTGCGAAGCAGGGATTCTACACCGCCTACAATGGCAGCAAGGTATACAAAGACGATTTTAAAGGCGTTTACATTGCCGGCAATTCCTCACCCCTCTCTTGGGATTTTGATAATCTGGCGAGTCGCGAAGGGATGGAACTGGAGGACCCGGACGGCGATGGCATCTATGAAGTGACGCTCAATATGAATGCGCACCGTGAAGAGAAACTCACAGCCTCCCATTGGAAACTGAGCCTGCCAATCGACAAATATCCGCAGTACAAATCCGACTACGTGCTGACCGATGCACTCTACAACATGACGCTGGAGGAAGTGGTGAAGAATATCGAGGAGGACGGCACTTTCCGTACCGGTAAAGAATGGGCTGGCGTCTGGACCCGCGACATCAGCTACAGTCTGATACTGGGTTTGGCTGCCATTGAGCCGGAGATAGCCCGCAAAAGCCTGATGCGAAAAGTGAAGAACAAGCGCATCATTCAGGATACCGGCACAGGTGGAGCCTATCCCGTTTCGACAGACCGCATTGTGTGGGCCACTGCCGCCTGGGAGATCTACACCGTAACCGGCGACCAGAACTGGCTGCGCGAATCCTACGAGATCATCCGTAACTCGATGGAAGATGATCTGCTCAATGCCTTCGACCAGAAGACAAACCTGATGCGGGGCGAGTCCTCTTTCCTCGATTGGCGAGATCAGACTTACCCGAAATGGATGCAACCTGCAGATATTTATACCTCGCAAAACCTGGGCACGAACGCTGTGCATTATCAGGCTAATGTGCTGCTAAGCCAGATGGCGATGTTGCTAAACGACAAACAGGCGTCCGATAGGTATAGATACGTAGCTGACAGCATTAAGCAAGGTATAAACCAGCAGCTGTGGCAGGAAGACAAAGGCTATTACGGACAGTACCTGTATGGTCGCAACTATCTGTCGCTGTCACCAAGAGCCGAGGCATTGGGTGAGGCTCTCACAGTATTGTTTGGTATAGCAGATGCTGACAGAGCAAAAAGAGTTGTGGCCAGCACCCCGGTTTATGACTTCGGCGTACCAAGCATTTTCCCGCAGATCCCGAACATTCCGCCTTACCACAACAACGGCACCTGGCCTTTTGTGCAGGCTTACTGGACACTGGCCGCCGCCAAAGCCGGTAACGAAACCGCCACTGTGGAGAGCCTCAACGCCATCTACCGTCCTGCCGCGCTATTCCTCACCAACAAGGAAAACTTCGTGGCCAGCAACGGCGACTACGCCGGTACGCAGGTGAACTCCGACCGCCAATTGTGGAGCGTGGCCGGCTACCTGGGCATGACCTACAAACTGCTTTTCGGCATGGATTTTCAGGCAGATCAGCTGGTGTTCAAACCCTTCGTACCGGAGAGTTATAAAGGCAATCGCAGCCTGACCAATTTCAGGTACAGAAATGCCGTACTTGATATCCAGATGGAGGGCTTCGGCAACAGCATCCGCAGCATCACAATGGACGGACAGCCACTGGAAAGCGCTACTATACCTGCGTCGCTCACAGGCCGCCATACCGTGAAGATCGTGCTGGGTAATGCCTTATCAGAAAAAGGAACACAGAACAAAGTAGGCCACCACGTAACACCTGTCGCGCCCACTGCTACGTTTGCCAACGGCAGGTATAGCTGGCAGGCTGTGGAAGGCGCGGTGAACTACACCGTGCTCAAAAACGGTAAGCCGCTGCAGCAAACCACTGAGACGGGTATAGCGGTACAGCCAGAGGGCTATGCCGAGTATCAGGTGATCGCGACGGATGCGGCTGGTTTTGGCTCTTTTACGAGTGAACCGGTAGCCGTATATCCTGCCGCGCTGGAGCAGGTATACGAAGCTGAGGCTTCAGCCACGCCAGCCAAGCAACCCTACAAAGGCTTCACAGGCAAAGGCTTTGTGGAAGTGAGTAAAAAGGTGAACACAACCATCACCTTCAAAGTAAATGCGCCACAGGTAGGCTTGTATGCTATTGACTTTCGCTACGCCAACGGCAACGGACCGATCAACACCGACAACAAAGCCGCTATCCGTACGCTGCGCAAAGGCAAAGAAATGGCCGGCACCATCGTACTGCCGCAGCGAGGCATTGGCGAGTGGAGCGACTGGGGCTATACAAACAAGGTATGGGTACAGCTCGAGAAAGGATCCAACCAACTCACCCTTACTTTTGAGCCGCAAAACGAGAACATGAACGGCGAGATCAACCAGGCCATGGTCGACCACATGCGTATGATCCGGGTGCAGTAACAGGCCCGTCAAACTAAGGAGAGAGCTCCTGCCAAAATCCGGGCAGGAGCTCTTTTTTTGTTACGATTTCGTTATACTTACACAAACAGGTATAACATGCTCTCTCACCGACACGAGATTTTTATGGAAGTGGCCCGGCTGCTAAGTTTCACCAAAGCTAGCCAGACCCTTTTTATCAGTCAGTCTGCTATCAGCAAGCACATCAAAGCGCTGGAAGAGTTCTACAAGACCGGCCTCTTCGAACGGCTGGGCAACAGCGTTGTGCTTACCCCCGCCGGCAAGCTGCTTTATGAAAAACTACTGTCTGCCAAACAACTGCAACACGAGCTTTACCAGAATTTCAAGCAACTTAGTGAGAACTTTTCTCCGCAGGTTAACATGGTACTGGGGGCGAGTACCACTATCTCGCTCTACATCCTGCCGCCGGTGCTCTCAGCCTACCTGCAGCAAAATCCCAATGTGCAGCTCGACCTGAAAAACCGGAACAGCGAGAATATCCTCAAAGCCCTGCTCGACCACGAAATAGACCTGGGCATTGTGGAGGGCATCAATAAGGTGAGTAACGTGACTTATACGCCTTTCCTGACCGATGAAGTGATCGCCGTCTGTTCTTCCCGTAATCCGCTCAAAAAGCAGCAACTGGAGATCCGGGACCTGTATGAGATTCCGCTGGCGCTGCGGGAACGGGGTTCGGGCACACTGGCCGTGCTGGAACTGGCACTGGAGCGGAAGCAGGTGAAGTTAAATGAGCTGCCCATTAAAATACGACTTGGTGGCACAGAAGCATTAAAGAACTTCGTGCGGGTAGATACCTGTCTTTCTTTCCTCCCCCGGCAGGCGGTAATAAAAGAATTGCAGTCTGGTGAGTTGGTACAGGTACCAATCAATGGACTTACCATAAAGCGGAGCTTCAATTTCATACAGCGCAAAGGCACCGAGAACAATTTCCCTTACAAAAATTTCATTCAGTTTACGAAGCGATATTATTCCAAAATGGAATAGCCTATTCCTTAAAGCTATTTTGTTTGGTCATATCAGGAATGTTAATTGCCGTAAATACTGATATGGAAACGACGCTTCAATCCTTAGTAAGCCACCTCAGCACATTATCCTGCTCAGGCTGTGGCAAACAATATTCTCCCTTCGAAAAACAGACAGTTTCGGCTTGCTGCCAGCTGCCTTTGCTAGCTGGGTATAATCTTGCCGAGTCATTTAGCAAAGAGGTACTGCAAAAGCGGGAAGGCACCATGTGGCGCTACCTCGAAATGCTGCCCGTGCTGCACGAAGAAAACATCGTGAGTCTTGGCGAAGGCTATACCCCTATTCTGAAGCTAAGCAACCTTGCTAAAAAGTACGAGCTCCGCTCCCTGCAGCTGAAAGACGAAGGCCAGAACCCGACCGGCTCTTTTAAAGCTCGTGGACTCAGTATGGCGATCACCAAAGCAAAAGAGCATGGTGTGGAAGGCTGCATTATACCTACAGCTGGCAATGCCGGCGTTGCCATGGCGGCCTATTGCGCTAAGGCAGGTATGCGTGCCACGGTGGTCATGCCGCGCCATACGCCAAAGGCTTTCCGGGACGAATGTTACTGGTACGGCGCTGAGGTGGTGCTGGTGGATGGCCTGATCAACGACTGCGCCGCCAGAGTAAAGGAGCTTAACAGCAAAGGTGAATTATTGGACGTGTCGACACTGAAAGAGCCTTACCGCATCGAAGGAAAAAAAACGATGGGTTATGAGATTGTCGAACAGGGCAACTGGGAACTGCCTGACGTGATCCTATACCCTGCCGGCGGTGGCACCGGACTGATCGGAATCTGGAAAGCCTTCAAGGAAATGAAGAAAATCGGCTGGTTGCCGGAGGATATTAAACTGCCGCGTATGGTGGCAGTACAGGCCGAGAACTGTCGTCCGCTGGTAGAGACTTTTTACGGCAGACAAGCCAATGCGCAAAACTATATGGGCAAACCAACTATCGCCAACGGACTTGCTGTGCCTCGTCCACTGGGTGAGCAACTGATGCTGCAGACACTGCAGGAATCCGGCGGTACGGCCATCAGCATCAGCGAGCAGGAAATGATAACAGGACTGAAAGAACTGGGCGCCGACGAAGGACTGTTTGTAGCACCCGAAGGTGCAGCCGTCTGGATGGCCACCCGCAAGCTGGTCGACACAGGTTGCATCTCACCCGATGAAAAGATTCTCCTGCTCAACACCGGTTCCGGGCAGAAGTACATGGAAAACCTTTCTGGTGTGTTTGCGGAGGACTAAACCTGCCTTCAGTCTCTCCTAAACTTGTAAAATACACTGAAGATAAACATAAAAAAGCCATAGCAGATCGTACCCAGCGCCACCAGGAAAAAGGCTGTGTCACCCACTGTGCCTCCACCTATAAAATCGAAAGCTGAATCGGTATCTCCGACCGCGTTTTCGTCTTGCTTGATAGCGCCGCGCAGCAGAAAGTAGCCAAGCACGAGCAGGATGATGCCACGTGCAAAATATCCTGCCCATGCCAGCGCGTGGATGATGCGCTTTTTATACTGCTCTAGTTCACCCAGATCCAGGCGCTTGTTATAGGCTCCCTGTATGACGTATTGGAACTGCATCAGGCCAGTCAGCATAGTGACCACCCCAGCCGCGCCAACCAGCCATGGACCTGCATCCCAGGCCAGTATTTTGGCGATCATCAGTTGCTGCTCCTCTTCACTGTTTCCGCCGCCTCCGGTCAGCACTTCGTAGGCTGAGAAGGCAATAAGCCCATAGCCTACACCGCTCAGAGCAACCCCTACCCTTTTGCCTATACCTTTCAGGTCTTTCCCAAACTCGTAGGGGTCCGTTATAGCTTCGAATACCCGCCAGGCGATATAACCGACCATACCAATCAGCACTACCCAGACCAGTACTTCTCCTAAGGTATATTCAAGCAGATAATCCAGTGCACGCTCTTCATCAGCATCATCCTCTGACCTGCCAAACAGCGAGAGTATCGCCATGCCCCCCAGCAGTACATACACGAGACCGATGGATACACAACCGTAACGGGCCAGCCACTGCGCAATCTTTCTGTACTTTTTATCTACTGTCATGGGTAGTTTTTCTCTTTCCTTCTGAATCAGACGCTGTAGGGTGTCTCGCTCTTTTGACGAGAGACATGATCTTTCAGTTTAGAATTTAGATTATAAAGGTGAAAAGCTTATCTTCACTAACTCAACAGCAACAGCACTGAGGCCCTACTGACACTAGCTATACATCATACCTTATGACAACCATTGCACTGATTGCCCACAACAACAAGAAGACGGAACTACTCAACTGGGTAAAAGAGAACCAGCAGGCCCTGCGCCAATACAAGCTGATTGGGACGACCAACACTTCCAAGCTGATCAATGAGCTTCTTGACATGAACATCGAACCCTTCGGCCACGGCCCAAGCGGTGGTGATATCCTGCTAGCCGCCCGCCTGCTTCAGGGTCAGATCCAAAAGGTGATTTTCTTCATCGACGTAGAAACCCCACACGGCCACGAGCACGACATCCAAACACTGATCCGCACGGCGGTACTCAACAACATTCCTATTGCTTTGAATAAGGCATCAGCTGATTTGATCGTGCTGGAAAGAAAAGATCAGGTATAAATTCATAGATTCAACTCCACACATAGTGCAGATAGTATGAGTAGGTACTCCTGCTATCTGCTAGTTGTGGTACATTTAAATTAATGAATATTAGCCCTTCAATGATTGCTAACGCTGGTCTTGCCCTGACAGTAATTGTAGCTATGGCGGGAGTAGATAAGAGATTAAGGAGTGACAAAACTTTGCTAATTGTGGGTATAGTAGCCTTGACAATTGGTATTGTTGGATTCTTAGTTAGAAGTGAAAGTACAGAAATGGCAAGAGGGAATGCAGCTGACTTTTTGTTTGGGCCTTTCATCTATGTGCTTTCATATGGACTTCTTAGAAAGCTGTATAAAAGTATCTACAATGTTGAACCGACTTTTGTATGGTTATCAGGCTATGACGCAGATGACTTGAGAGAGGTTAATTTTCTCGATAAAGTTGTCTATATTCTGCCACTGCTGTTGGGAATGGTGCTTCCATTCATTGGGAAAGTATTCGAATAAAAACTTGTTACAACAACTAAGGCTTCGTTGGGTACGGAGTGCCGACAATGAAGCCGCGGTTGCACTAACCGTGCGACGCGCTATGGGT
>NZ_CANNAI010000011.1:0-79867 GCF_947502515.1 uncultured Pontibacter sp.
CCGGGAGAGTAGGTGGCCGCCAACCCCAACAACAGACAGCCCCTGATTCCAACCGGAGTCAGGGGCTGTCCCCGTTTTAGACAATCGCCCCAAGAAAGGGGACGAAGTGTTGAGCACAGGGAGAAAGGCAGGAAAGACAAGGAGAGTAAGAATCCTATTATCTTTCCTTTCATAGTATCAGATTATGTTAGAAAGCGTATGGTAATGTTCAGCTGGTGCGTTGTATATTACAAACATCCTCTCTAACTTGTTGACATGGCATTCCTCTATCCTTCTTTCTTATGGGCGCTTGCAGCGATCGCTATTCCGATTGTGTTACACCTTATTCAGTTACGGCGGGCAAAGCGGGTAGAATTCAGCAATGTTAAGTTTATCCAGGTTTCCAAAGATCTTACGGCTAGCCAGCGTAATCTGAAGGAATTACTCATTCTAGCAGCCCGCATTCTGTTCATTACCTTCCTGGTATTCGCATTCGCACAACCGTTTCTGCCTGCCTCAGAAACGGTGCGACCTGTTGACTCTTCTCAGGTGACGATAGCGCTGGATAATTCATTGAGTATGCAGAACCTTCATGCAGAAGATGATCTGACACTACTGACTGTAGCTGCTGATCAGGCCAAAAAGGTTTTGGATATTTTCCCCTCTACAACAGCTATCAGCATCAATACTAACTCAAATTATAACAGAGCAGCAACAGTGGGGACTAATGATGCTGTGAATGAGCTCGATCAGTTATCCCATTCTACCAGGCCTTTTGTGAGTCAACAGGTGATGAGTGCCAACCAAGTAGCTGCTGAGCATGTTTTTTTATTCTCTGATTTCCAGAAGTCATACTTTGAACCCTCTTTGCTGAGTCGTGTTGACAGTAACCGGATTTATCATCTTGTACCACTCAAAGCGGCAGGCACATCCAATGTATTTGTGGATTCAGTATACCTGGCTGATGAATTTGTTCGACCTGGTACGGAGGGTACATTATATGTAAGGCTTTACAATGCAGGGGATAAGGCCATTCCTGATTGTCCTGTTAAGTTAGTGATTGACAATGTGCAGCTTGCTACTTTAAGCATAGATCTGCCACCAAAGCAGATTACGGAAACAGCGATTAACTTCACAATAAGAGGCGAGGGAAATAAGCGTGCCTGGGTAGAAGTAGAGGACTATCCGGTTGAGTTTGATAACCTTTACTACTTCGTTCTCCAGCCTTCCGGCCGATTGTCGATTACAGAGATCAGTGGGAATGAAGAAAGCCCTCTGCAGCGATTGTACCGGAACGAGCCATTGTTCCAGATTCAGCGCTTCTCCCCTAATAATATTGATTATGCACGTCTCAACAGCTCTGACATTATCATAATACAGGGGATAGATGAAATACCAGCTGCCCTTGTTTCTACTCTTGATACCTATGTTAAGTCCGGCGGGACCCTAGCAGTTATTCCTCCATCGACTGAGCGTAGTAGCTCCTATGCGGCGTTGATGCAATCACTCTCTATACCTGCCAGTTTGAATGCAGGCAGCAGCACAAAGACTTCGCTAGGTATTCCGGACCGTGATAACCCTTTCTTTAAAACCATCTTTGCAGACTACGATCCCAAAATGCAGATGCCTGCTTCTGTCAGAAAGCTGGCATGGTCGCGTTCCTCTGAAGATATTCTAAAATACAGAGGTGGGACACCTTATCTGTCACGTTTTGACAGAGGACAGGGGAAGGTATACCTGATGGCAGCTCCCTTACAGCCCGAGCAGAATGAATTAGTCAATCATGCGCTCTTTGTGCCAGTGATGTACCGTTTGGCGATCAGCAGTTATAAGCAGGAGCAGCAGATTGCCTATCGTTTGCAGAATATGGCGATCACGGTACCTATTCAAAAGCAGGTAGGAGGTGAGAGCATTTTTAAATTGGTGAAAGACAGTACTGTTTTTATACCGGAGCAACAGGTCAGAGGAGGGCGCTTAGTATTTAATGTGCCACCAGATCTTGATGAAGCTGGCTTTTATGAACTGCAACATCAGGGAGAGGCAGTGAGTAGCTTCGCCTTTAACTTTGATAAACAGGAGTCTGTGCTGGATCAGTATAGTCCTGCAGAACTGCGGAGTTTCCTGCCCGAAGGACAGCAGCATGTGCATGTTTACGACTACAGCGATACCTTCTCTGTGAAGAGCGAATTCGAAAAACGATTTTTTGGCGTCACCCTTTGGAAATATTGCCTATTATTGTGTCTGATTTTCTTGATGGCAGAAATAGCTCTAATCAGATTCCTCTAACATGAAACTTCTTCTCAAAGCAGTCCGCATCTACGATCCCTCATCAGCTTTTCATCTTCAGCAACAAAACATACTTATTGATAACGGCCTGATCACCTCAATAGGAGGAAATGTTCAGCAAGCAGACCAGACGATCGAAATGGAAGGTCTTTGTGTGTCTCCGGGTTGGGTTGACTTGTACGCACAAGTCGGTGAGCCGGGGCTGGAACACAAGGAAGACTTGGAGTCACTGGGTGAGGCTGCAGCCGCTGGTGGTTTCACTGACGTGCTGTGCATGCCTAATGTGCAGCCTGTCGTTCAAACCAAAGGTGCTATCAATTTTATAAAAGCCAAGTCGGCTGGCCTTCCTGTTAATTTAATGCCAACTGGTGCTGTGACAGTTGATACACAAGGAAAGGAACTGACGGAAATGATTGACCTGCAGCGTGCGGGAGCTGTTGCTTTTAGCGATGGTGCAAAGCCCCTGCAGGGAGCCGAAGTCATCGTGAAAGCTCTGCAATATCTGCAGCCTTTTGATGGCGTGCTGATAAACCGACCAGAACATACCCGTCTGACGGAGTACGGGCAGGTGCACGAAGGCATTGTAAGCACACAGCTAGGGATGAAAGGTATACCTGCCCTCGCTGAAGAGGTAATGGTGACACGCGACCTGCAACTGCTCGAATACACAGGAGGGCGACTGCACTTCTCGCTTATTTCTACTGCCGCCGCCGTGGAGGCGATACGTGCCGCTAAAGCCAAAGGCCTGCAGGTAAGCTGCGACGTGGCTAGTTACCAGGTTGCCTATACCGATCATACCATGGTACCCTTCGATACTAATTATAAAGTATCCCCTCCTTTCAGAAGCGAAGCCGACAAAGAAGCGATACTGCAGGGACTTGCCGATGGCACCATTGATGCCGTCGTATCCGGGCACCAGCCGCAGGACACAGAAAGTAAGAAGCTGGAGTTTGACCTGGCGGACTTTGGAATCATCAACCTCGAAACAGCCTTTGCTGTGGCCAATACGACGATGTGCGATACGCTGCCGCTGGAACAATTGATCGATAAGTTTACCACCGCTCCCCGTCAGATACTGCAAATGCCGGTATGTGGTATAGCCGAAGGAGCACCAGCTTGCCTCACACTTTTTCATCCGGAACTAAAATGGACTCCGACGGCAGCAGGAACCCGGTCTAAATCTAAAAATTCCCCTTTCCTGGGACGTGAGCTTACAGGCAAGGTTATTGGCCTGGTCAACAAAGGGCAGGTAGTACTTAATCATTCTTTTTAATATCTTTATAGCTATATTTTTGTCAGCGGTAATGCTGACGCTGAATAAGCGCATAACAAATGCTGAATCAAACGATTGTAAGGGTGGGGGTACGCTATGGCGTACTGTGCGGATTGGCTTCTTTTGTGATCTTACTGGCCTTGCACCTGATGGGCTTCAATGCATTAGGAGATGCGGGGCGCTGGAGTTACCTGCCCTTGCCGATTTTTATCTTTATGGGCCTGCGCTATTTCAAGCAGTTTCATGATGCTGAGGTTGGTTTCTGGAAAGGGGTGCGGGTGAGTCTGTCGGTTACATTCTACACTGCGTTGAGTGCTGCCATGCTGCTATACCTGATGCTATACCTGGCAGGGCCTGAGATCATTCAGCAACATGTAGTAGAACTGAGAGCACTGCTTGACCAGAGCCGGGAGGCACAGATTAAGTTATTGGGCGAATCAAACTTTGAGCAAGCTTACAAGGAACTCGACAACCTGTCACCGAGTATGCTGGCCACACATGATTTTTTGGGGAGGATGTTAGTAGGGGCGATGTTTTCTGTAGTGGCAGCTGTATTTTTCAGAAAGTAAATCATCTTCACATAAACCTCTCTAATCATGACTGAAACCCAACCCTCTGTATCTTCTGTAGCGCTCAAGTATGGCTTCATCGGCGCCTTGGTATCTGTTGTATTTACTGCAGTTCTGCTAATAACCGGCGTTAATGTAAGCGGTTGGGTAGGCTCCTTAGGCTACCTTATCCTGATTGCTTTTATGGTCATTGCCATGAAGGAGTACAAAAAGCAAAATTACGGCTACATGTCCTATGGTCAGGGTCTGGGTATAGGTACGCTGGTATCACTGGCCTTTGGTGTGTTGGGTGGTGTATTTATGTTCATCTATACCTCATTTGTTGATCCCGAATATACCTCCAATATGATGGATAAGCAGCGTATTGAGCTGGAAGAAAGAGGTATGAGTGACGAGCAGATCGAGCAGGCTATTGCCATGGGAGAATCTTTCTCCAGCCCGATGATGATGATTGTGTGGTCTATTGTAGGCTACCTGTTCATTGGTTTCTTGATTTCGCTTATTGTAGCAGCTGTGATGAAGAACAAGCGTCCGGAGTTTGAATAAAAAGCATGCAATACCCTTATGATATATCAGTGGTGGTTCCTCTTTTGAACGAAGAGGAATCGCTGCCTGAACTGGTCCGCTGGATCAAGCGTGTGATGCACGCACATAGTTTTACTTATGAAATCATCCTGGTAGACGACGGCAGTACCGACCGTTCCTGGGATGTTATCACAGAACTCAGCGCCGAAGACAATACCGTCAAAGGCATCAGTTTTAACCGCAATTACGGCAAGTCTGCTGCGTTGAACGAGGGTTTTAAGCGCTGTAGTGGCGAAGTGGTCATCACCATGGACGCCGACTTGCAGGACAGCCCGGAGGAAATCCCGGCCCTGTATGACATGATCAAGCACCAGCGATTTGATCTGGTGTCAGGCTGGAAGCAGAAGCGATTTGATCCGGTGAGCAAAACCATTCCGACCAAACTGTTTAATGCAGCTACCCGTGGCCTTTCCGGCATTAAGTTGCACGACTTCAACTGCGGACTCAAAGCCTATCGTCAGCTGCTCGTGAAGAGCATTGAGGTACATGGTGAGATGCACCGCTACATACCTGTAATAGCCAAGTGGCACGGCTTCACGCGCATCGGCGAGAAAGTAGTGCAGCATCAGGAGCGCAAGTATGGCACGACCAAGTTCGGGCTCGAACGGTTCGTGTACGGCTTCCTGGACCTGCTCTCGATAACGTTTGTGAGTCGCTTCAAAAAGCGCCCGATGCACTTCTTTGGTACGTTCGGCACCCTGTCTTTTTTTGTGGGTTTGGGGATTACGCTGTGGCTGATTATTCAGAAAGTATTTAGCCTGTATCCGGATGGCCGCGTACGCGACGTGGTAGACCAGCCCCTGTTCTATCTTTCGCTGGTGGCGGTGATTCTGGGTGTACAGCTTTTTCTGGCCGGTTTCCTGGCCGAAATGATCTCCATGACTTCCAGTAAAAAGAATGAGTACCTGATCCGTGACCGGGCAGGCCTGATCAAGAAATAATGGCAGGGAGGCGCATTGTGATCGTGGGACCTGCGCACCCTTTGCGGGGTGGGGGCATGTCTACGTTCAACGAACGCCTGGCGATGGCATTTCAGGAGGCTGGTGACGAAGTGGAGATCGTTTCATTCAGCCTGCAGTATCCTTCCTTTCTATTTCCCGGCAAAAGCCAGTTTACCAGTGAACCTGCTCCGAAGGGCATCACCATTAAGGCGCTGATTAATTCAGTCAATCCTATCAGCTGGGTTCGTACAGGTAATTACATCAGTAATCAGAAACCTGATCTGGTTATTTTCAGGTATTGGCTGCCTTTTATGGGCCCCGCTCTGGGTACCATTGCCCGTCTGGTTAAGTGTAACAGGTATAGCCGTATCCTGGCCATTACCGACAACGTGATTCCGCACGAGAAGCGCCCAGGCGATGTTCCCTTTACAAAATACTTTTTGAGTGCCTGTCATGGCTTCCTGACCATGTCGCGGGCCGTGCAGCAAGACTTGCAGCGCTTTGAGCCTAACAAACCCAACGTATACCTGCCGCATCCCCTTTATGACAATTTCGGGCCAGCCGAAGGCAAAGCAGAGGCCTGTGCCGCACTTGGGCTGGAACCCAATTTTAAATATCTTTTGTTTTTTGGTTTCATTCGGGCTTATAAAGGGCTCGACTTGCTGCTTGAAGCCATGTCTATACCTGCACTGCAGGCCATACCTGATCTGAAACTGCTGATCGCCGGGGAGTTTTATGAAGATGCCAAACCCTACCGCGATCTGATTGAAAAACACGGGCTGCAGGACCGGCTGGTGCTGCGGACGGACTTCATCCCGAATGCCGAAGTCCGTCATTACTTTTGCGCCGCCGATCTGGTGGTGCAGCCTTATAAGCACGCTACCCAAAGCGGCGTAACACAGGTTGCTTATCATTTTGATAAGCCGATGGTGGTGACAAATGTAGGTGGCCTGTCAGAGTTGGTGCCCCATGGGAAGGTAGGCTACGTCGTATCACCAGAACCAAAAGAGATCGCAGCTGCCATACTTGATTTTTATACCTCAGATAAAGCGCAGGTATACACGCAGCAGATCAAAACCTATAAGTTACGCTTTAGTTGGAGTCAGTTTGTAAAAGCAGTGTATGAGCTGGCAGATAAGGTATAGCTTTGTCGCTTGTGCTGAATTAATAAAAATGATGCTGACCTGAGGATTACAGATCACTGGTTTTAACTGAATGAAATTAATGCAAATAAGGTAATTGACTGTGCCTAAGCCAGTCGTGCTATACCTTCGTTGAGGCGAAATAATTAAGGTCAATTAATGAACATGCGCTAAGAATTGCTGATCCGTCTTTGGCTAAAGACTTTTGGTGTTTCAAAGTCAGGCTGAATTAGGTAAGGTTTAAGTTATATTTAAAGGTGACAGCTTTCCCCAATTGCATGATAATATACTGTAATATTTTTTGAAATATTTTATCTGCAAGCTTGTCATAACATCAAACATACATTATATTTAATGTCTATTTAAGCTGCAAAGCAACCTTTGATTTGATATGCGCAAAAGCCCTGCCTACCTGGTTCTCTTCTTTTTAATGCCCTTTCTGCCCTTTGCTGCCACTGCCCAGGCTGACAGCAGTTTTGTAGACAATGCAGTTTTGAATGCACTGCAGCAATACCGCACCGCAGTTGGAGTGCACGCCCACTTGTACAACGGCCCTGAGTATCATGTGCCTGTCAAGTCCCACGTAGATGGGCATCAGTTCTATCTGGACAAGATCTACCAGAACGGAACCGTGAAGTATGACGGTGCCTGGTTTGAGGATGTACCGATGCTGTATGACCTGGTACAGGACGAGCTCCTGATTGTCAACCATGGAAGCGGACAGCCTCAACGGCTTGTAAAGAACCGGGTGGAAGCCTTCAAACTGCATGGGCATACTTTTGTGCAGTTGCAGCCGGACACCACGACTAGCTCTGTAATTCGTCCGGGCTTTTATGATCTGCTTTATAGTGGCGAGGTGCAGGTGTTGATGAAGCGCGAAAAGACCCTGTTTGAGCGTGCCAGCACAGACGGAATGGAGGGTGAGTACAGGGATGCAAGTAAATTCTTCCTGGTAAAGGATGGCGTATACCATCCGGTCAGTAACAAGCGCTCGGTGATGCGTGTGCTGCAAGACCAGAAAAAGCCGCTGAAGAAGTATGCCAGTGCGAATAGACTTCGCTTCGGTAAAGAGCGGGAATATGCTATCGTGAAAACTGCGGAGCACTATGATTCGCTCAAACGATAAAGTAGCATATTTCCGATCTATCTAAAAATCTGTTTAAGCTCTCCCCTTTTTTATGACCCATTTTTACAGAGCACTTTTGCTGGTATTGTTGTGCTGTATGACCATGACGGTGCCAGTGCATGCCCAACAGCGGAACGAGTCTCCGCTCATAAGCGGATCATTCCGCAACATGACGTTTCAGGATTTTGTACAGCGGCTGGAGACCCGGCTACCCTACAAGTTTTACTACGAGCAGGCTGTGGCCGATAGTCTGGTGGTAAACCTGGAGGTAGAGGGCGAACCGCTCAACCTGGTGCTTGCCCAAATTCTGAAAGGCACGGATTACAAATTTGCCATCACGGAACAGCGGCAGGTTTTTATCACGCGGCAAAATCCGATCATGACGAGTCTGCCTTCCAATTTCTTCAAGGATGAAGAAGAAGCGAGACGAAGCAATCAACTGGCAACGCCAGCCTACCTGCCGCAGCAGCAGGAAAATAAAAAGAGGATACAGTCAGAAATCAAGCTTTACGAAATAGGCACGCCTAATGGGAACAAGACAGGTAAAGCAAACCTGGCCGGAACCCTGCGCGATGCCAGCACAGGCGAGCCAATCATTGGAGCCCATGTATACATTGAATCTCCTTCTATCGGCACCGCATCAGATCAGTATGGCTACTATTCCCTTTCGCTCCCGGTGGGCCGTCACGAGCTGAACATACGGGCAGTAGGGCTAAAGAACACCAAGCGCCAGGTTATACTGCATAGTGATGGCAAGCTGGATATTGAAGTGGAAGAAGATATCCGATCTCTGAAAGAAGTACTGGTGGAAGCCGAAAAAGACCGCAACGTTACGGGATTGCAGATGGGTATGGAACGCCTCGATATCCGGACGATCAGACAGGTACCAACAGCATTTGGTGAAACCGACATCCTGCGAGTGGTGCTAACGCTGCCCGGCGTGAAATCAGTAGGGGAGGGCGCTACGGGTATGAACGTACGCGGTGGCTCCACTGACCAGAACCTGATACTACTCAACGATGCCACCATCTATAACCCATCACACCTGTTTGGTTTCTTCTCAGCTTTCAACCCGGACGTGATCAAGTCGGTGGAACTCTACAAAAGTGCCGTACCAGCCCGTTATGGCGGACGCCTGTCCTCTGTACTGGAGGTGACATCCAGAGAGGGTAACAAAAAGCAGTTTAGCGGAACAGGCGGCATCGGTCTGCTCACAAGCCGCCTTACACTGGAGGGGCCGATCATCAAGGACAAGACCTCGATCCTGGTAGGTGGGCGCTCTACCTACTCTGACTGGCTGCTCAAGAAGATACCCAATAAGTCGTTCAGCAACAGTGAAGCATCTTTCTATGACGTGAACACGCACATAAGCCACGAGATAAACGAGAAGAACAGCCTGTACCTGACCGGTTATATGAGCAAAGACCGCTTCAAACTGGCCGCTGACACCCTTTACCGTTTCCAGAACCAAAACGCCAGTCTCAAGTGGAAGCACAATTTCCATAACAAGCTTTACAGTGTGGTAACCGGAACATACAGCCATTACGGCTACGATATCTCAAACGAGGAGAATGCCGCAAACGCTGCAATAATGGACTTTGGCATCAGCCAGACAGGTATGCAGGTAGACTTCAATTACTTCCCTGACTCCAAACATACGCTTGATTTTGGTGCGAGCGCCATTCGTTATGAAGTAAACCCAGGTAGCCTGGTGCCAAACCATGAGGAGTCGCTGATCAAGGCAGACAAGTTACAGCAGGAGAAAGCCATCGAAAGCGCGTTATACCTGTCTGACCGCTATGACATCAGCCAGAAGCTATCTGTATCAGCTGGTTTGCGCTACTCTTTCTTTACAGCCCTTGGGGAGCGAGACGTGCTGGAGTATGTGCCAGGTATGCCTAAGACGCTGAACACGATCGTCGATACGGTTTCTTATGGCAGTGGCAAATCGCTCGCGACCTATCACGGACCTGAGTTCAGGCTATCGGCCCGTTACGTGCTGTCAGGCAACTCATCGGTGAAGGTGAGCTTCAACAGGCTGCGCCAGTACGTGCACATGCTCTCTAACACGGCGACCATGGCTCCTACCGATACCTGGAAGCTGAGTGACAACAACATCAAACCGCAGGTAGGCGATCAGGTGGCGATTGGCTACTACCGCAACCTGCGCGCCAATACCATTGAGTTTTCGGCAGAAGCTTACTACAAGTGGATGCAGGACTTCCTGGATTACAGAAGTGGTGCCAGCATCATCATGAACCACCACATCGAGACGGATGTAGCCAATGCCGAGGGCAAGGCTTATGGAGTGGAACTGATGCTCAAGAAAGCGACAGGTAAACTCAACGGCTGGGTAAGCTATACCTACTCCCGCACCATGGTGCGCCTGGATGATCCGGCTGTGTCAGAAGTGATCAACAGAGGAGAGTGGTATGCGAGTAACTTTGACAAGCCGCACGACCTGACTATGATCAGCAACTACCGCTTTAGCCAGCGTTTCAGCACATCGGTAAACTTTACCTACAGTACAGGGCGCCCTATTACGCTGCCGCTGGGCAAATACTACGATGGCGCTTCACACCGCATCCTGTACTCAGACCGCAACCAGTACCGCATTCCTGACTACTACCGTGTAGACCTGGCTCTGAACATAGAGGGCAACCATAAGATTGCAAAGCTGGCGCACAGCTCCTGGACTGTGGCAGTATACAACCTGACAGGTCGCAAAAACCCTTACTCCGTTTATTTCAAATCACAGAAAGGACAGATCAGAGGGTACAAAATGTCCATCTTCGGGCATCCAATCCCTACTATCACCTATAATTTTAAGTTTTAATTGCCATGAAGATCCGGAACTGGAAAAACCCAATTGTCTGGCTTGTGATGCTCCTGGTGAGCGGCTGCGTAGAACCATACTTTCCTGAAGTATTAGAGTCACCCAGCAGCTTTCTGGTAGTCAATGGCTTCCTGAATGCCAACGGGCGCACGACCATACAATTGCTCCGCACTCAAAACCTCAACGATACTGGCACACCTCCAGCTGAAGAGAATGCTACGGTGGTAGTAGAGTCCGAAACTGGCGAGCGCTATGGCCTGCATGAAACAGGTTATGGAACCTATGTGCACCCTAACCTGCAGCTGAACATCGGTGCGAAGTACAGATTGTATATCCGCACTAGAACAGGCAGTGAATATGCGTCGGATTATGTAGAGGTGAAACCTAGTCCTCCTATCGAAAATGTACATTGGAAAGCAGAAGGAGGCGAGGTGAAGGTCTATGTAAATTCTCAGGACCCAAACAACAACACGCATTACTATAAGTGGGAATATGAGCAGACCTGGCAGTTCCGAACAGCTTTTCATTCCATTCTCATTTATGATAAAGGACAGGTGCGTTTTCGTGAGCCGAGTGACGACCCTATTTATGTATGCTGGAAATCAGAAAACTCTACCCGAGTTGAGATAGGCTCGTCGGTGAAACTGAACGAAGACAGGATCAGTGACTATAGGCTTTTCTCTATACCTTTTGATTCAGAAAAGATCAGTATGAAGAACAGTATACTTGTGAAACAGTATGCACTGACCCGTGAGGCGTACGAATACCTGGAGATGTTGAAGAAGAACACTGAAAGTATTGGTACCCTTTTCGATCCGCTCCCTTCGCAACTGACCAGCAACATCCGCAGCTTGTCTAACCCTGAAGAAACGGTGATTGGCTACATAACAGCCACTACCATGGAGACGAAAAGGATATTCATAGATAGCCGTGACCTCCCGCGCGATTGGCGACTTTACTATCCGACTTGTGAAATTGATACCGTACTGATCAGCTCAGGTATGGTGCATGAGCGCTTTACAGGAGGCTATCTGGTGCCTGTAGATGAAATTTATGGTAATGGTCCGGGGCCAATCGGCTATACCTTCGGTACACGCCCATGCGTGGACTGCACTACGCAAGGCACCAATGTTAAACCAGCTTTTTGGGAATAGATGTCATACCTGAAACAAACGCCCCAATGATGATCAACTCTGAACATAATCAACCTCAGCCTGGCATGAAAAGGTATGCGCTGCGCACCTTGCTCTGCTTTGCACTGGGAATAGCAGGTATAGGTACAGTAAACGCCCAGTCTGGCCAGGCTAACGAGGCAGTCAGCAGTCTGCAGAAGCACCGGCAGGCATCGCTGCAGGAGAAGCTATACCTGCACATCGACAGACCCGTGTATGCCTGTGGCGATGAAATGTGGTTTAAGGTATACAGCGTAGACGGCAGCCAGCACCGCCCACTGGACATGAGCAAGGTGACCTATGTAGAGCTGTTGGATGCAGGCCAGAAGCCTGCCCTGCAGGCCAAAGTAGCCATGAAGGACGGGGCTGGCAGTGGCTATCTGCAACTGCCCACCACGCTGAAATCAGGCAACTACACTGTGCGGGCCTATACCAGTTGGATGAAAAACTTCGATCCCGAGTTCTACTTCCAGCAACAGGTAACGATCATCAATACCTTTGAGCAGCTACCAAAGCAGGAGGCACCGAAAGCCAAGGGCTATACCTTGCAGTTTTTCCCGGAAGGAGGAAGTTTGCTGGCAGGTGTGGCGAGTCAGGTAGCTTTTAAAGTAACAGAAAGCCAGAGCGGCAAAGGAACTGCGCTGGCTGGCCAAGTTCACGACCAGGACGGAAATGAAGTAGCAACGTTTGCGCCACACAAGTTTGGCATGGGCCGTTTTACGTTTACGCCTGAGCAGGGCAAGCGCTATACGGCCAAACTCCAGCTGCCTGATGGAAGTACTTTGGAGCAGGCCTTGCCGCAGGTACACGAGCGTGGCTATACCTTGCAACTGGCAGATACCACAGCTAACTATGTGCACATTGCGGTGCATTCGGTAGGCAAACCAGATGAACATGTATACCTGTTGGGGCATACCCGTCAGCAGGTGGTCAGCTCAGAAAGGTCGCTGCTGCAAAACGGCAAGTTTGTGTTCAGGGTAAATAAAGCTGACCTGGCAGACGGCATTACGCACTTCACTGTATTCAACACAGCTGGGCAGCCGGTAAGCGAGCGCCTATACTTTAAGAATCCTTCAAAAGAAATAGCCTTGCAGGTTGCTGCGTCACAGCCGCAGTATAGTCTGCGTGATAAGGTCAGCCTGGAGCTACAGGCTTCTTCGCAGGCCCCGGCAAATTTGTCGATGGCGGTGTACAAACTGGACTCGCTGCAAATGCAGCCAGAGGCGCACATTGCCAGCTACATCTGGCTTGAGTCCGATCTGAAAGGCTCGATCGAAACCCCTGGCTATTACTTCTCCAACGAGGGTCGGACAGACCGGCTGGGCATGGATAACCTGATGCTAACCCATGGCTGGAGCCGCTTCACTTGGAATGAAATACTGGAAAAAGAACCGGCTAAGCACTCCTTTTTGCCTGAAAACCATGGCCATCTGCTCTATGGAAAAGTAACGCATAAGAGTTCAGGTCAGGCTGCTCCGGGCATCTTGACTTACCTGGCGTCACCCGGTCATCCGATTCGCTTTTACAATGCCAGCAGCAACGCCGATGGCAGGCTGATGTTTGAGCTGAAGGACTTCTATGGCAATAAGGATATCGTGCTGCAAACTGACTTCACGAAGGACAGCACCTATCACTTTGAGTTGTTCAGCCCTTTCTCGTCACGCTATCCCTCCAGCACGTTATCTGCTCTTCAGCTTGTCGAGTCGAGAGAAGGGGATATCAGAGCGCGCCACATGCAGGTGCAGGTCGAGCATGCCTACCATGGGGCGTATCGCAATAGATTCCGTACGCCAGGTATAGACAGCACTGCTTTTTATGGCCAGCCATCGGAGCGTTACCTGCTCGATGATTACAAGCGCTTTAAAGTAATGGAGGAAGTGATGCGCGAGTATGTGCAGGGAGTACAGGTTCGCCTAAGAGGCCGTAGTTTCCACTTCATGGTCATGAACCGACCTTACAAGTCTATTTTCCGCCAGAACCCGATGGTACTGCTGGATGGTGTGCCTGTGTTCAACATTGACAAGATCATGGCCTTTGATCCGCTCAAGGTGAAGCAGCTGGATGTGATTGCCAGCCGGTTCTTTCATGGCCCGATGGCGTACGAAGGTTTGGTGAGTTACCAGACCTATACGGGTGATCTGGCAGGCTTTGACCTGGATCCGCGTGCTCTGATGCAAGCATACGAGGGATTACAGCAAAAGCGTGAGTTTTACGCACCGGCCTACGACACACCCGAGCAAAAGCGCAGCCGACTGGCCGACTTCAGAAACCTCCTGCACTGGTCTCCTGAGATCAAGCTACAGCCTGACAAAGTAGAGCAGGTAAGTTTTTATACCTCCGATCAGCCGGGTACTTACTTGGTGGTGGTGCAGGGCCTGACAGCTGCAGGCGAAACCGGTTATGAACTGCTGCAGATCAGGGTGAACGGTCCGGTTGCACAAGGACAGTAATCCATTAGCAAAGGCATACAAAGAAGCCCCTGCCAGTATGAACCGGCAGGGGCTTCTTTGTATAGGTGGCTATACCTTACAGCAGTTGCACACCAGTATAGGTATAAGGACTTATCTTTTTCAGTTCAGCTTTGATCGCATCACTCACCTGCAGGGTGTCAATGAAGTTGGCTATTGTCTGCTCGGTGATTTTTTCGTTTTTGCGGGTCAGGTCTTTCAGCGCCTCGTAAGGCTGCGGGTATCCTTCGCGGCGCAGCACAGTCTGTATACCCTCTGCCACAACAGCCCAGTTTTCTTCCAGGTGATGGCGCAGGGCAGCCTCGTTCAGTTCAAGTTTTCCGATACCACGCTCCAGCGATTTAAGTGCTATCAGTACATGAGCCAGCGGCACGCCAACGTTTCGCAGAACGGTGGAGTCGGTAAGGTCGCGCTGCAGGCGTGAAATCGGAAGCTTGGCTGAGAGATGCTCCAGCACAGCATTGGCTATACCTAAGTTGCCCTCTGCGTTCTCAAAGTCGATCGGGTTAACTTTGTGCGGCATGGCCGAAGAGCCTACTTCGCCGGCTTTGATCTTCTGCTTGAAATAGCCCATCGACACATACTGCCATACGTCGCGCGAGAAGTCGATTAGGATGGTGTTGAGGCGCTTGATGCCGTCGAAGTAAGCGGCCAGGTTGTCGTAGTGCTCGATCTGGGTTGTGTATTGGCTACGGCGTAAACCTAGTGCCTCTTGTACGAAACGGTTGCCAAACGCAGGCCAGTTCACATCCGGATAGGCGATGTGGTGAGCGTTGAAGTTACCGGTCGCGCCGCCAAACTTAGCAGAAAAAGGCACCTGGCGTACTTGCTCCAGTTGTGCTTCGAGCCGCTCAGCAAATACCATGATCTCTTTGCCCAGGCGGGTAGGGGAGGCAGGCTGTCCGTGGGTATGGGCCAGCATCGGGATGTCTTTCCAGGACTGCGCCAGGTTCACCAGCGTCTGGTGCAGCTGCTGGTATAGCGGCATGAGTACCTTTTCATCGGCTTCGCGCAGGGAGAGCGGTATAGCCGTATTGTTCACATCCTGCGAAGTCAGGCCAAAGTGAATGAACTCCTTGTACTGGCTGAGGCCGAGGTTGTCGAATTTCTCTTTGATGAAATACTCTACCGCCTTCACATCATGGTTGGTGGTCTTTTCCGTTTCCTTGATGCGCAGCGCATCGGCCTCTGAGAACTGCTCGTAAATAGCCCGCAATTCAGCAAATTGATAGGGGGGCACGCCTTCCAACTGTGGCAGCGGCAATTCGCACAGGGCAATGAAATACTCAACCTCTACCAGCACGCGGTAGCGGATCAGTCCGAATTCAGAAAAATAAGCAGCTAGCTCTGAAGTATTGCGGCGGTAGCGGCCATCCACCGGTGATATGGCCGTGAGTGATGTCAGATTCATGGAAAAGAGGATGTTTCGTCTGTCAAAGATAAGCAGTAATGCCAATGCACGCCAAATAAGCGGAAGTCTATTTAGCAGGTATAGGTGGCTTGGGACCAATTGTAGTGTTATGGCACATAAAAAAGAACGGAAGGGTGAATTTGCCTGTTAGTTTAATGTAAAATGCTGTTAATGAAACAATTGGTATCTTTCTTGCGGTTGAAGCAGCCAGATAGTGCCTGAAGTCATATCTAAATCCGACTAAGGTCGTATGCGGGGTAGATAACATATACCATACGGTATTACGTATGCGTGATGGAGTGATATATTATATCAGCACTATATTTTGATACTAAATCTTATTAGCGTAATTCGCATCTTGATATTTTGGACCAGCGATTGAAAAAAAGAATACTGATAGGAGTCGGCGTTGTGCTGGGCTTCTTCCTGATTCTCCTTATCTCCCTTTTAGTGTTTAGGAGTAGCCTGCTTAGCTATACCGTAAACCGTGTGGTAGAGAAAGTGGAGAACCGTTATCCTGTAGATTTTAACATCGGCAAAGCAGAGTTCAATGGCCTTACCTCTGTCGTACTCAGTGATATAACCCTGGTGCCGCATGGGCAGCCCCAGCTCTTCAAAACCGACAGCGTGCATGCCACCGTTGGTTTTCGCTCCCTCTTTAAGGGGCGCATTGTGTTACGCAGCCTTGATGTAGCCAACGGCTATCTTACTGCCGTGAAGGACGGGGACCAGAATAACTTCGCCTTCCTGTTCAAGAAAGACGATACACAGCCTGTTGACACCACTGCCAAAACTGACCGCAACTACGGTGAGCTGCTTAACCGTGTGCTCGAAACTGCTTTTGATAACGTGCCCGACCAGGTGGACTTCAGTAACCTGAACGTGACCTATACCTCTCCAAATCGGGTCATCGATGTAAAAATGCCTTTCCTTACCATAGAGGACGGGAACATTGCATCACAAGTATCTATTCGTACTGACTCCCTGATCAATAACCTGATAGTGAAAGGTACAATTGATCCGCGTGATTACAACATCATGGCCAGTCTGTACACCGCTGATACATCCGGCATCAGACTACCTTATGTAAAAGAGAAGTTTGACGGTGTTGTGGCTTTTGACACGCTGCACCTGGGCATAAATGAGAAGCGTTACCGCCGCGACAGACTTACTGTAAAAGGCCGGGCGATGGTAAATAACCTGATGCTCAACCACGAGAAACTGGCAGACGAGAATATTTACCTACGGGAGGGAGCAGTTGACTATGTGGTTTCGCTGGGGCAGAATCTTTTTGTGGTGGATAGCCTAACGGAAGTGCGCGTGAACAAGGCCCGCGCCAATGTGTACGCCGCTTATAACAACGCCGACTCCAAGATCATCGATCTGAAAGTGCGCACTGAGGCACTCCCTGCCAATGATTTCTTCGAATCTTTGCCTAATGGCCTTTTCGAGACGCTGGAAGGTATACAGGCCGAGGGGAAGCTGCAGTACAAAATGAACTTTCATGTCAACCTCGACAGTGTAGAGCGTGTCGTATTTGATTCTGACCTGGATGCTTCTGAGGATTTCAGGGTAGTGAAGTGGGGCAAAGCCAACCTGGACAAGCTGAAAGGTCCGTTTATGCACACCATGTACGAGTATGGCAAACCGATCCGTACCTTCATGGTAGGACCTTCTAACCCATTCTATGCGCCGATCGGGCAGATATCGCCATACCTGCGCAATGCCGTGCTCACAGCAGAAGACGCTGGTTTCTACAGCCACAAAGGCTTCCACGAAGAGGCTTTCCGGCAGGCCATTGCGACTAATATCAAGAACAGGGAGTTTGTGCGTGGCGGTAGTACCATCTCGATGCAGCTGGTCAAGAACGTGTTCCTGACGCGTAAGAAAACAGTGTCGCGCAAGGTGGAGGAGGCCATCATTGTATGGCTGATCGAGAACCTGGAGATCGTGTCGAAGAACCGGATGTTTGAGATATACCTGAACATCATCGAGTGGGGGCCGGACGTGTACGGAGCAAAGGATGCTTCGCGGTTTTACTTCGGAAAGCAGCCCTCGGAGCTTAACCTGGCTGAGTCGATCTTCCTGACCAGCATCATCCCGAGTCCGAAGCGCTACCGCTCTTCCTTCGACAGTTACGGCAACTTGCGCAGTTGGAAGTCGGGTTACTACCGCCTGATCGGGGGCATCATGGCACGGCGGGGACTTATCTCGCAGGCTGAATATGAAAATCTGCAACCGAATGTGCGGCTTTATGGTCGTGCTCGCGATCTGATTGTGACAGCGCCGGATGCTGACTATGAAGATACCACCGAGTTTGAGCTCGAAACAATTGATATGTTGGGTTTCTAATTTGTAATTATACCTGAAACAACGGCCGGCGCTTGTAATTGCGCCGGCCGTTGTTTTGTTTTGGAGCCAGCTATACCTGATTTTTGCTTTCGTCTAATCGAACATCTGAACAAAACATACCTGTGAGCACACCCCATACTCCGCTACCTGACAATCCTAATCCCCAAGCGCCGAAGCCAAAATTTGGTGTGCGCAGTGTGCAGGAGCTGTTGGTGCGGGCTGGCTTCGACTGGTTTCTGCTGGCGCTGATCGGAATGATCGTGCTGGCCTGGCTTTGGCCGGAAGGCGGTTTGGACTACGAACCTTTTTCGCTGAGTGATGTGGCCGGTATTGGCGTTTCCCTTATCTTTTTCTTTTACGGACTTCGCCTAAGCCCTGAGAAACTTCGGGCAGGATTGGGGAGTTGGCGACTTCACCTGGTGGTGCAGGCTTCTACTTTTTTGATCTTTCCGCTGTTGCTTATCCCTTTGCATGGCTTTTTTGAGGGTACCTCTTACGAGATGCTATGGCTGGGGACCTTTTACCTGGCGGCCTTACCTTCCACGGTTTCTTCATCAGTAGTCATGGTATCAATAGCTGGTGGCAATATACCTGCGGCTATCTTCAATGCAAGTATCTCAAGCCTGGTGGGCGTATTTATCACACCGCTCTGGATGGGGCTATACCTGACGGCGGGCTCCGGTGATTTTGACATGGGGCAAGTAATGGGTAAACTGGTGCTGCAGGTACTGGTGCCTGTTGCGCTGGGTGTGGTGCTGCACCGTTATTGGGGCGGCTTTGCAGAGCGTAACCGCAAACAGCTTCGTTTATCTGATCAGGTGATCATTCTGCTGATCGTCTATACCTCTTTCTGTGAGTCTTTTGCCCGCGATATGTTTAGTGGTTACAGTATTGGTAATCTGCTGTTGCTGGGGCTGGCCATGATCGGGCTTTTCTTTTTGGTGTATTTCATTGTAAATGGGATCAGCCGTGTGATGGGTTTCAGCCCTGCTGACCGCATCACAGCCATCTTCTGTGGCTCCAAGAAGTCACTGGTGCACGGCACGGTAATGGCCAAAGTACTCTTCCCGGATGCGGATATGGTGGGCCTGATGCTCTTGCCGATCATGATCTACCACGCCCTGCAGCTGCTGGCCTCCAGTGTGATTGCCCAGTCCATCGCCCGTCGCGCCGGAATCAATGTGCAAGGCGAATAAGTACTTTTTCTGGTCGCTTAGGTCCTTTCCAAACTTTAACTTTTGATTAACCTTTCGTTAACAGTCCTTAACACCTAGGGATAACATATTGCTGTACTTTTAGCATAAAAAAGATAGCATATGAAAAACTTCTTCTCTGGAATACTGACACTGGCGCTGCTGCTGTTGGCAGTGGTTGTTTACGCCCAAGAAGGTGTGATTACCTACGAAAACACAATGAACATGCACCGTAGACTCGGCCCTGAGCAGGAGGCTATGAAAAGCATGATACCGGAGTACCGTACCACCAAGCAGCAGCTTTTCTATAATACCCAGGAGTCGCTTTACAAGGCGCTGGAAGAGGACGAGGACCAGTTCACGGCAAGTGGCGGTGGCATGCGCATCAACATGCGGGTACCGCTTAACGAAAGTTATTACGACCAGGGCACAGCCCAAAAAGTGTTTCTGACTGAGTTCATGGGCAAAAAGTATATCATCGAAGATTCGATCCGCATCAGTCCGTGGAAGTTTGGAACAGAGACCAAAGAAATACAAGGCTATACCTGCAAGCAGGCTTACTATGAAGATGAAGCTAGGAAGCTAGCGGTGGTGGCCTGGTATACAGACAAACTCAGACCGGCACTTGGTCCTGAATCTTACAACACACTGCCGGGAGCGGTGCTAGCAGTCGATATCAATAATGGGGAGCGTGTGATCAAGGCGATTAAAGTAGAACAACGCTCTCTTAAGAAAGGAGAGATATCACGCCCAGGCAAAGGCCAGAAAGTCACTCAGCAGGAGTACCAGGCGATGGTAGACGAGCAGATGGAGCGCATGCGCCAGAACGGTGGCCGAAACGTGATCATTCGCTAACAAAGGAGCGCTAACCATACGGCTATGAAAAAATCTATACTGCTCTCACTTATCGCCTTTCTTTTTCTATCGCACATGGCTGTGGCCCAGCGCTATACCTTGAAAGGACAGGTACAGGACGAAAAACAGGCCGGGTTGCCGGGTGCCACTGTGCTGATCCTGCAGGTGAAAGACTCTTCACTAGTAAGTTTTACTTCTACCAACCCGCAGGGCGAGTTTGAAATCAAAAACGTCAGCAGAGGCGATCTGCTCCTTAAAGCGACTTTCCTGGGCTACTCGCCTTACTTTAAGCAGCTTCAGTTTCCGGAAGAAGGTAACGTACTGGACCTAGGGAAGCTCGCTATGCAACCGCTTTCCAATGAACTGAAAGAGGTGATGGTGCAGGGTGAGAAAAGCCCGGTGGTGTTCAAGAAAGATACTATCGAGTATAATGCCGGTTCTTTTAAAACGCAGCCTAACGCCGTAGCCGAAGACCTCCTCAAGAAACTGCCTGGCGTAGATGTGGAAACGGATGGCTCCATCTCAGTGAAGGGTGAGAAGGTGCAGCGTGTGACAGTAGATGGCAAGGAGTTCTTTGGCCGTGACCCGAAGCTGGCTACTCGTAACCTTCCCGCCGATGCCATCGACAAGGTTCAGGTTTTTGATAAGAAATCAGACCAAGCCATGTTTACAGGTATAGACGACGGGCAGCGCGAGAAAACCATCAACCTGCAGCTGAAAGAAGAAAAGCGCAACAGTGCTTTTGGCAATGCCATGGCAGGTATAGGCACAGACGAGCGCTACCAGGCCAAGGCGAGTCTTAACCGGTTCAGCAATGGCAAGCAGCTATCCTTCCTGGGTATGGCCAACAACGTGAATGCACAGGGCTTTGGCTTTGACGACTACATGACCTTTAGCGGAGGTATGCAGCAGATGGCAGGTGGAGGCGGACGCGTGACCATTACGTCAGACAACAGCTCAGGTGTACCGTTGAACTTCGGTGGCCGTACCAATGGTCTGATGGATAGCTACGCCGGTGGTTTGAACTTTAACAATCAGCTCAGCAAGAAGGTAGAGGCGAATGGTAGTTATTTCTTCAACAAACTTAATCACAACATTGCCCGTGATCTGGAGCGTCTGGAGTTTTTGAGGAACGCGGATGTACGCACGGACCAGCGCAGCCGTCAGCTTAACGGTAACACCAATCACAGAGCTAACTTTACGGTTGATTACAAAATAGACTCAGCCAACTCAGTCAAAGTCACAGGTGCCATCGGGTATAACGAAACCAGCACCAATCAGCGGAGCGAGGTAGAAACTTATAATGGCGAAAACCAGCTCCAGAACCAAAGTACCAATACGGCTTTTTCAGATGGTTCCGCTTTGAATGCCAATGGAAGTATCCTGTTCAGGCACCGTTTCCCGAAAGCAGGTCGTACTATTTCTTCTAACACGGAGTTCAGAACAGGCATGAATCAAAACGATGGCACCCTGCAGGCTGTCAACACCTTTGCCGATGGCCTTGTAAATGTGCTCGATCAGGAGAACAAGCAGGAAACGGAAAACCATAGTTTAAGCACCAACCTGGCCTACACCGAACCACTCGGAAACCGCCGCTATCTGGAGGCAAACTATAATTACCGCCAGAACATCAACAAAGTAGACCGCGAGGTATACGACGTGGAGGAAGGTGAATCGCAGTTATACAACGAGTTGCTTAGTAACAGCTATACCAGTAATTACCAGTATCATAGAGCAGGTATGAACTTCCGGATGAACAGGAGAGAGTATAGCCTGACTGTCGGTTCTAGCCTGCAGCATACCGACCTGACGGGTGAGCTCCTGGGATTCGATGATGATATCCGCCACTCATACCAGAATGTATTGCCTACTTTGCGATTCAATTACGAGTTCACGGGTAACAGACGCATTGATTTCAACTACGAAACCACGGTACAGGAGCCTACTATACGTCAGTTACAACCTGTAGTGGACAACTCTAACCCACTGAACATTTACGAAGGTAATCCAGAGCTGCGACCTGCCTATATGCACCAGTGGCGCCTCAACTTCAGTACTTTTGATCCGGGTACGCTGATTAATTTCTTCACGTTTGTGAATGCCTCTTATACCAACAATGCCATTACGAACGCTCAGAGCTATACCGATCGCCTGATCCGCATTACGCAGCCAGTCAATGTGAGTCACAATACCATGGTCAGCGGTTTTGCCTCCCTCGGATTTCCGGTCAAGAAGCTGAACAGTCGCTTTAACATCGGCGCCAATGTGCGGCAGCAGGAGAGCATCAACTTGGTGAACGAGGTGGCAAACGATATCCGGATACAGAACCTGAACGGTAACCTGCGTTACGAGTATCGGCTGAAGGAGCTATTTGACTTTAATCTGAGAGCAAACTACACCGTGCAGCGCACGAAATACCAGTTCGGGGATGATCAGCAGTTCTTTAACCAGACGTACTCAGCTGAGACCAACTTATACCTGCCGAAACTCTTTAACTTAAACACCAACTTCGACTACATGCTGTTTGATAACCCGGGCTTTGACTTCAGCCAGCGTATACCGATGCTCAACATGTCTATCTCGAAGCAATTTCTTAAAAACAAAAGCGGTGAGTTGAAGCTGTCTGTCCTGAATGTGCTAGACGAAAACCTAGGAGTTAATCAGACAGCCAATATCAACTATGTGGAGCGCGAGACACTGAACTCACTAGGGCGCTATTTCATGCTGAGTTTTACTTACTCGATCAACAAGCACCTTAACCCGATGGGCAACCGAGGCGGAGGCAGATCCATCCAAATTATTAACTAATGCTTGCGGGTTGAAAAGAAAAAAAGGGCTGCCCCATGTGGGCAGCCCTTTTTGATACTATTGGCTAAATAGTTGAGGGTTGTTGTTATGCAACCTGCTTTTGTTTAACAGGCTTCTCTTTTCTATTTTCCTCTTCCTTAAGTAGTTTCTTATCTAAAATGAACGGTCCGAATGGCAGGAGCGATGCGATTACCGCAGCCGCTACTTTCTTGATAGACCAGTTGTGCGTAAGTGTTACCTCCAGTACCGACACCATATACAATACAAACAGCACACCGTGTGCCCAGCCAGTATACTTCACCATCTCCGGCATACCTGCCATGTACTTCAGTGGCATGGCAATGCCGAGCAGGAGTAGGTAAGATATACCTTCGTATATACCAATGGTGCGAAGTCTTGAAATAGGGGTTCTCATAATGTATAGCTTTTGTTCAGCTGCAATTTAGCACTTAACAGCCGAGTTACCTGAATCGTGCCATTGGAAAAGAAAAAAGATGGGATTATAGAAATATTTTGAAAAATAAAGACACAGCTTTTTCACAAAATATCTTCATAAACCAATTACGAACTTAGTCCATAATTATACAAGTGTGTACGCGCATACTGAGAGCGTACTTCCTGGAATATGGTCTTCACAAAAGACTGGTCTATACCTGCGCTGCTGGCTTGGTGCAGGAGGTTTTCCAATACCAAATCCCAGCGTACCGGATCAGGCGTCTCAGCGTTCTGATCAGCTGGTTTGCCATAGTCGCCGAGCTGTGCTGTGACTTTGGTACGGCGTGACAGCAAAGTCAACAACTCGTCGTCCAGGTGTTCGATCTCTTTGCGCAACTTTTCCAGCTGGGCACTCTGCTTCAACTTCTCGGCAGGGGCCTGCTGTTGCTTCAAAGCCTGCAACAGCATGTGCAATTCCTGCGGCATGATCTGCTGTTGGGCATCGCTCAAGGCCGCAGCCGGGTTGTAATGCGACTCTACCATCAGGCCATCATACCCCAGGTCGAGGGCACGCTGACTCACCGGACGCAACAGACTGCGTCGTCCTGCTATATGGCTGGCATCGCAATACATGGCCAGGTCAGGCACCTGCTGGCGCAACTCCAAGGCATGCTCCCATTTCGGGTGGTTACGATAAGGAGCACTGTCGAGGGTTGAGAAGCCACGGTGCATGGCACCAAGCTCCGTGATGCCGCTGTTATGTAGCCGCTCCAAAGCCCCAAGCCACAAGGCCAGGTCCGGGTTTACCGGGTTTTTTACAAGTACAGCCACCTGCACGCCTTTCAGAACATCGGCAATCTCCTGCACCAGAAATGGGTTCACCGTCGTGTGGGCACCGATCAGCAGGATGTCCACACCGTGCTGAAGTGCCTGCTCTGTTTGGGTGGCATTGGCTACTTCACAGGCGGTGCGTAGTCCGGTTTCGGTTTTTACGGTGCGCAACCACTCCAGCCCAATAGTGCCTACTCCATTGAAGCTTCCCGGACGTGTGCGTGGTTTCCAGATGCCCGCTCTGAACACTGATACCCCTTTTACCTTTTTCAGGCCAAGGGCGGTTTGCAACATTTGCGCTTCACTCTCAGCGCTGCACGGACCTGCAATCACCATGGGGCGCTTCTGGCTTACCAACTGGCTCTGTTGTCCTGCTAATTTCATGCTGCTGTGTGCTGCTGTACTCATGGGTATATGTTATTTAGAATATGCCTTAAAACAAAAAAGCCCCGCTTGTGGCGGGGCTCCTTTGGTATCTGTGTATGTTGATGTTTTACCTAACGCACAAAGTTCTACCAGGGAGCCCCGTTGGAGGCACCAGCATAGAATTTGTAAAAATAGAGGCGTTAGCGAAAATCATTTCTTCTCAATTATACTGCAATTGAAGTTATTAATACTGACAAAAGCAAATATATGCAATGAATTTTAGTGAAAAACTTTAAAGCTCAGCTTTAAGGGAGCGTGATATCAGGAGGCGGTGGCAATTCTTTATCTTTCTTCGGGAAGAGGAGCGAGGCTACAATGGAAACTGTCAGAATAGTGCCTACGACGAGCAAGGCGTAGCGCATATCAAGATGGTAAATATCGCTCAGCAGCAGCTTGGCACCGATGAAAACCAGAATCAGCGACAGGCCATAGTGCAGGTAATGGAATAACTGCATGATGCCGGCCAGAGCGAAATAAAGTGCCCGTAAACCCAGCAGCGCAAATACATTGGAGGTATAGACAATGAACGGATCTTTTGAAATTGCCAGGATAGCAGGTATAGAATCGGCTGCGAACACCACATCGGTACTCTCTACCATGATCAGTACCAGGAAGAGTGGCGTGGCGTAGAGCTTGCCGTCAATCCTGGTGAAAAACTTGCCGCCTACGGCTGTTTTTGTGAAAGGCAGCTTTTGGCTGATCCAAACGATGAATGGATTTTGCTCAGGATGCAGTTCGTCATCATCTTTTGTGAAGGCCATTTTGGCACCGGTGTATACCAGAAAAGCGCCTAGAATGTAAATGATGAAGTGGAACTTGGCAATAAGCGCCACACCTACCAGGATAAAAATACCACGTAGCACCAAAGCGCCTATAATACCCCAGAACAGGATCTTGTGCTGGTACTGGAGCGGCACTTTGAAGAAATTGAAGATCAGGATAAAGACAAAGAGGTTATCGACGCTCAGCGACTTCTCGATCAGGTAGGCCGTCAAAAACTCCAGGGCGGGAGAGGGGCCTTTCCAGTAATAGATGATCGCATTGAACGCCAGCGACAACGCCACCCAAAAGGCGCTCCACAGCAAGGCTTCCTTTATCTTGACTTCATGCTCCTTTCGGTGAAACACAAAGAGGTCGAGACCCAGCAATAGCAGGATGAATGCGTTGAATATGACCCAAAAAAGTATGGTATCCATAGGCTAGCGAAACTTGACAGGTATAGACTTTCTTTATCAAATAGGAGCTATACCTAATCCGTAAAGTTAGTCGATTTAGCGAGGGATACGCAGCTTTGTGCTGAGAATATATTTTGAAAAAAATTGAAGCGTATCAGGTATAGCCGATAGCTAGTAGCGGTCAAAATGACGGAAAAAGCTATTCACCTTCATGCGGATCACTCCCAGTACCGCTTCCTTGAATATACCCTTCGACATCTTGGACTGGCCCTTGGTGCGGTCAGTGAAAATGATGGGCACCTCCTTGATCTTGAAGCCATACTTAAAGGTGAGAAACTTCATTTCAATCTGAAATGCGTAACCCACAAAACGAATCTTGTTGAGCTGGATCGTCTTGAGCACTTTGCGGCGGTAGCACACAAAACCTGCAGTGGTATCGGCAATGGGCATACCTGTGATCAAGCGCACATACAAGCTGGCGAACCAGGACATCAGCACCCGGCTCATAGGCCAGTTCACCACGTTGACGCCCTGCACGTATCGGCTGCCGATCGACATGTCGTGTCCTTCTTCGGCACAGGCCTGGTAAAGGCGCACCAGGTCATCGGGATTGTGCGAAAAGTCGGCGTCCATCTCAAAAATGTACTCATAACCCTGACGCAATGCATATTTAAAACCATGAATGTAAGCCGTACCCAAACCCAACTTGCCGGTGCGTGACTCGAGGTGCAGGCGTTCCGGAAACTCCTGCTGTAAGCTGCGAACAATATCAGCCGTGCCGTCAGGAGAGCTGTCGTCCACGATCAGCAGATCAAAAGGGTAGGGGAGTGACATCACCTTCCTGACAATAGCTTCAATATTTTCCTTTTCGTTGTAGGTTGGTATGATCACCAGCGAGTCATTCATACCGCAAATATAGTTATTAGGCTATTGAGCGGGAAGCGGCGCGGGTATTAATTTTGGCGGCAATGGCTTTGGCTTCGCGCACGCAGTCGGGTATCGAGACGCCGGCATACCAGTTGGCAGAAATGAACAGACCGTCGTGCTCGAGCACCTCTGCCATGTGGTGGGCATCTTCTATGTAAAGGTCGAATTGCGGCAGGGCGTGTCGCCACAGGTGCATGTGCTGGTATACGGGGGCCAGGGCCTTGATCTGGTAGGTTTGGCAAAGCTCCTGGTGCACCTGCTCGAGTAGGCTGCTTTCCTCGAGTTGGGCATGTTCGGCAAAGCGCGTGCCTCCTACATAAGATGTGATCAAAACCTCGTGAGAGCGGCAACGCCCCTCAAACAGGGAGCTCGTCCAGATAGAGCCCGACGTAAAAGACTGCTCTTCCCAGGGGTGGAGCGCCCCGAAGCCTTGCAGCGGATGCCCTACTTCGGCACGGTTATACACGGTATGCACCACAGCCATAGGCGGGTAATTGATGTTCTGGAGCGCTGCCGACATACCGGGGTAGGTAAACTCAATCAGCTCGGCTGCCTGATGGGCAGGAAGGGCCAGCACCAACTTATCATATTCCTCATTGTCATGGTCGCCGTTGGAAGCGCAGCTGATGATGAACTTGCCTTTGATGCGGGTGATGAACTCCACTTTGTGGTCGAGGTGCAGCGAGATCAGCTTGTCGGCAATGGCCTGTGGCAAGGTGGACATGCCGTTGCGGAAAGAGAATGCACGCTGGAAGACACCACGTTTCTTTTTCTGCACCATGCCTTCCAGCACCGAGCCATACTGCGTTTCCAGTTCTTTGAGCTCCGGATGCGCTTTGTTGACCAACAGCTGCCTGGGATCGCCGCCGTAGAGGCCGCTGATCATAGGAGCTGCCAGGTAGTCCATCTGCTTGACTCCAAAGCGTCGCTCGAAAAAATCCGAAACGGTTTCATTTTCTACTTCGGCTGGCGGCTGCTTCCGTTCCTGCAGAATCCTGTGCTTCTCTTCATTTGAGAACAAGTCGTTAGCCAGAAATGATTTGGGACTGGAGGGTACCGGGTACAGTTTGCTATTGTGTAGCACATACCTCTTGTTATTGCGCGGCGTCAGCGGCAGCAGCTCGGTCTCCAGTTTAAGTTCGGTGATGAGCTGCAACAGCTCCTCGTTCATTTGTAACGTGTTGGGTCCCAGTTCGAAGGTATAGCCATTTTTGCGCAGGGTACGCATGTTGCCACCCACCTCACTGCCAGCCTCGAACAGGTCATACGCTATACCCTGCCGCTGCAGGTAATAGGCCAAGGACAAGCCCGAAATTCCCGCTCCGATTATCGCTACTCTCATGATTTCTTGCTTGTAAGCTGTTAATATTTGTGCCTTTCTGCTGCAGTATTGCTGCCGGGGCATGCATATCCAACGTAATAATTCTAATTTTAGCGCCTCAACCTATAGACTGACAATGCAGCGAAAGTGCGTATTCCTGGACCGCGACGGTGTGCTCAACCGCGAACGAGGAGACTATACCTATACCCTGGAAGATTTTGAAGTGCTGCCGGGCGTGCCGGAGGCTTTGGCGCTTTTGAAGCAAAACGGCTTTTTGCTGATTGTGGTTACAAACCAAGGCGGTATAGCCAAAGGCCTGTATACCAAGGCCGATGTGATGGCCTGCCACCATAAACTGCAGGACGCCTGCGATCACCTGATTGATGCGCTCTACTACGCTCCATCGCACCCCGACTACTCCGAATCGCTCTCCCGTAAGCCCGACAGCCTGATGCTCGAGCGAGCCATCGCCAGGTATAACATAGACACTACTCAAAGCTGGATGGTAGGTGACTCACACCGCGACCTGGAAGCTGCTGAAAAGGTAGGTGTACGCTCTATTATAGTAGGCGATAAGTACAAACCTGGCAGCTATACCTGGCAGGTTAATGATTTGTGGGAAGCGGCGCGAGTTATTTTGGAGGAAGAAGGAAAATAAAGTTGGTATTGCCCTGTAATTTAGGATGCAACTAATGGACTTTCCATAGAGTCATTGTTATATTAGTGTGTGCATAATCTTTAAATAAGATAAAGTATATGAGAACACTTCTGGCTGTGGTGTTGACTTCGCTCTTTTTTAGTTGCGGTTCACATCTACCAATCCAAGGCAACGATTCCGAAAACCCTTCGGTACTGGCAGCAGATACCTTGCTGAAATTTGCGGCGAAGCCAGAAGCGGGTTTTAACTTCGAATATCTGGTCTATTTGCCCAAAGGGCTCCAAAGTGAGGTCACAAATCACCTCTTAGTGGAGACAACCAATACAGGGCTTAACGATACCCTTTCCTATCACGAAAAAGGAGCCAGGTATGCAGCGAGTGTTAGTTCGGTGGGGAATTTTGCGTCTAAGAAACTACAAATCCCCCTATTGGTGCCAATCTTCCCGAGATCACAAACTAACTGGGCCTACTATACCCACGCACTGGATCGGGACGTACTTTTAACAAATGAAGTAGATATAAAGCGTCTGGATTTGCAATTGCTGGCAATGGTGGAAGATGCTAAAAAACAACTGAGGTCAAAGGGCTACAAACTGGAAGATAAATTCTTCATGACAGGATTTTCAGCTTCGGGTACATTTGCCAATCGTTTTACGCTACTACATCCGGAGAAAGTAAAAGCTGCAGCCATGGGTGGGATCAATGGAATTGCCACCTTACCGGTTGCAGATTTAGCTGGAGAGCCCCTGTATTATCCGCTAGGTATAGCAGATCTGCAGGAAATAACCGGAAAGCCGGTGAACTTGGAGGCCTTCAGAAAACTACCTCAGTTGCTGTACATGGGCGAATTAGATGACAACGATGCGGTTGCATTTGATGATGCATACAGTGAAGAAGAGCGGGAGGTCGTTTACCGCCTGATGGGAAAGCAGCTTGTGCCAGAAAGATGGGAGCTTGTAAAGAAGGTATACCTGCAAAATAAAGTACAAGCAGATTTCAGAATATATCCTGATATTGGACATGGCACTGATTTGAGGATAAACAATGAAGTAGTGGAATTCTTCAGGCAGCACACAAACTGATTTAGCACAGTATATTATGACCTCATACAAATCATTTGAAACCGAGCGCCTGCTGCTGGTACCAACATCAGAAAAAGACGCTGCTTTTATGTTGGAACTACTCAACAGCCCGAGCTGGCTCAGGTATATCGGAGACAGAAATGTGCATTCGGTGGAAGAGGCGGCGGCCTATATCCGTAATAGGATAACCCCCCAACTGGAGCGGCTGGGATACACCAACTACACCGTCATCCGCAAATCGGACCGAGAGAAGCTGGGTGTTTGCGGACTCTACGACCGCGAAGGACTTGATGGGATCGATATAGGCTTTGCCTTTCTGCCGCAGCATGAGAGGCAAGGATATGCGCTTGAGGCCGCTCTGGAAGTAAAACGGGCAGGTATAGAGGAGTTTGGTATTAATCGGATCAAGGCAGTCACAGTAAAAAACAATGTAGCCTCACAAAGACTGCTGGAGAAACTAGGCCTGAAGTATAGCAAATTAGTACAGCTGCCGAACGATCCGGAAGAGTTGCTTTTATACGAGTTGAAAGTCGATGACGAGGCAACACACGCAAAGCATACCCACATCCATCCTGAACCAATCACATAGCAATCAACATGAACCCAATCCTGAGAAACATCCTGGCCGTTGTGGCTGGCGTCGTGGTCGGCAGTGCCGTCAACATGAGCATCATAATGATGAGTGGTGCTTTTATTCCGCCACCGGCTGGTGTGGACACCACTACATCGGAGGGCCTGTCGGCAGGGATGCACCTGTTTGAACCGAAGCATTTTCTGATGCCCTTTCTGGCGCACGCCTTGGGCACCTTGGTGGGTGCTTGGGTGGCAGCCATGGTAGCGGCTACCCACAAAATGAAATTTGGGTTAGGTATAGGCGTTTTCTTTCTGGCCGGAGGGATAGCCAGTGTCTGGATACTGCCTTCGCCGGTGTGGTTCGCAGTTGTTGACCTAACCATAGCCTACCTACCCATGGCTTACCTGGCTGGGCTGCTCGTCACCAGAGGGCGCAGGAGCACAGTAGTGATACCTGCTTAGTGAAAATGTATAGCAAAAAAAAAACCGGCCTTTAAGCCGGTTTTTTTATATCCATAGGAAATCCGCTCGGATTAGCCTTTGATCACTTCAGTTTCCTGCACAAGGTCAGTTGCCGGGGCGTTCTGCTCAGACACCTCAACGCTGGCAAAGTTATAGGCTGGGCAGTAGGTCTTGCAAGAAGTCATACCCAGTGCCAGGATGAATGCGCCGAATGCTGCTAATTTCTTCATGATAATATAGTTAGGTAAACGATGGTAATCCAAAAATACAATTTTTACTATAAATGCAAAACAGTATACGCAAATTTAACGCGTGCGGTCTTAAATTTCGTATCCCAATATGTTCAGCATCGATTCATAAGTCTGCTCTGGCGCAAACTGCCAGCTGATAAGCTTCCCCTCCTCGTCACGATCCACCAATATGTGCTGTGGCGAAGGAATCAGGCAGTGCTTGATGCCACCATACCCGCTTAGCTGCTCCTGGTAGGCTCCGGTGTGAAAGAAACCAATGTAAAGCGGCTCATCTTTTGGCGCTTTCGGCAGGAACACCTGGAAGGAGTGCATCTCAGAGTTATAGTAGTCCTGGCTGTCGCAGGTCATACCGCCAAGCTGAATCTTGCGATATTCCTTGTTCCAGTGGTTGATCGCCAGCAGTGGCCAGCGTTGGTTCAATGCCCAGGCGTCAGGCAGGTTGGTAATAAACGAACCATCGATCATGTACCAAAGTTCCTTGTCGTTCTGCAGCTTCTCGTCCAGGATAGAGTAGATGTTAGCGGCACTCTCGCCTACGGTAAAGATGCCAAACTCTGTGAAGATGTTCGGCTCCGGCACACCCTCTTCCTTGCAGATTCGCTTGATCGTACGTAGAATCTCCTCAGTCATGTACTGGTAGTTGTAGTCTGCCTGAATGGAGGTTTTGATCGGGAAGCCACCGCCAATGTCGATAGTGTCCAGCTCCGGGCATACTTTTTTCACTTCGCAGTATTTGTGCACAAAGCGGCTCAGCTCAGACCAGTAGTAAGAGGTGTCTTTTATACCTGTGTTGATGAAGTAGTGCAGCATCTTGAGCTCAAAGCGCTCGTCTGGCTTTATCTGCTGCTCATACAGGTCGATCACGTCGTTGTAGCGCACACCTAGTCGGGAGGTATAGAACTCAAACTTCGGCTCTTCGTCCGAGGCCAGGCGTATACCTACTTTGGTCTTCGTGTTCACGTGCTCCTTGTAGTAGTCTATTTCGCCCAGGTGGTCGAGTATCGGCATACAGTTCACAAAGCCATCGTTGATCAGCTCCGAGATCCACTGGCGGTAGCGCTCACGCTTAAAGCCGTTGCAGATGATGTAGGTGTTCTTGTCGATTTTACCCTTCTTGTGCAGAGCCCGCACGATCTGCATGTCGTAACCCGATGAAGTCTCGATATGAATACCGTTTTTGAGAGCTTCCTCCATCACGAATGAGAAGTGCGAAGCCTTGGTGCAGTAGCAATAGGTATAAGTACCCTGGTAATCCAGTTTCTGAATGGCATCGTTAAAAAGACGCTTCGCCTTCTGAATCTGAGAACTAATTTTGGGCAGGTATGTTAATTTTAAAGGAGTACCATACTGCTTGATCAGGTCCATCAGGGGAATACCGTTGAAGTACAATTCGTTGTTTTCTACAGTGAATTCTTCCGTTGGGAAATCAAACGTTTGGTGTATTAGGTCAGTGTATTTATCCATTATGGTGCTTGTGCTCTTAAGAAAACATGCAATATTGTTCGTTATTTACCATCTTTGCAAAAACTTAGTTCAATTTATATGAATCGTTCATGAAATTGTTCCTATTAGGCTCTTTATAGCCGGAAAATTTTGTGAAAGATGGAAGCTAGCGATGCAGAACATATAGATCTATGAAAAAGATTAAACTTATAGAAGTCAGGTCAGAGTTGGGTGCCGGAACACGCGGAGCGAGCATGGGAGTTGACGCCTTGCGGGTAGCATGCTGGGACAAAGGCTGCGACTACTTCAAGCGTTTCAACTCGATCAGCGTACCCGACCTTAACTATACCCTGTTCGACAGGGACCTGTTCCCGAATGCGCACCGCATCGACAGTATCCTGACGGTGCAGAAAAACATTGCCAATGCCGTAGAGCAGACACTTGAGCTGGACATGTTTCCACTTGTGCTGTCCGGTGACCACTCCAATGCCCACGGCACCATAGCAGGCATAAAATCAGCATACCCGGACAAGACGCTGGGTGTGATCTGGGTAGACGCACACGCCGACATCCACTCGCCGTATACCTCGCCTTCGGGCAACGTACACGGTATGCCGCTTGCCATGGCGCTCAACATCGACAACCTGGAGCGGCAGATAAACGACCCGGCACCAGAAACCGTTTTCTTCTGGAACTCGCTCAAGAAGTTGGGCTATGACGGTCCTAAGCTGAAGCCCGAGCACCTGGTATACATTGTAGTGCGCGATACCGAAGAGCCGGAAGATTACCTGATGACCAAACACGGCATCAAGAACTTTACCTATGCTGAGCTGAGTAAGAAGGGGCCGGAGCAGGTAGCGGCCGAAGCCCTCGGACGCCTGCAGGACTGCGATATTATCTATGTGTCCTTTGACGTGGATAGTCTCGACTCGAAGTTCTCGAAAGGAACCGGTACCCCCGTAGAGGTGGGCCTGACCGTAGAGGAGGCGAAGCTGCTGAACTACCACCTGTTGCAGGACCCGCGCATTGTGTGCTACGAGATGACCGAGATCAACCCGACGCTCGACACTGAAAACACCATGGCTGAGAACGCTTTCGATATACTCGAGACAGCCACCGACGCCATTTTACACCGAGAATTTAATAAAACAGCTATACATTAATTCACTTAATGCAACTTCAAAACGCCATCAGCCAAAGCATTAGCCAGGCACTTCAGGCTTTGTTTGGCCTTACTGTTGACGCTTCTACTATCGCCCTCCAGCCAACCCGCAAAGAGTTTGCCGGCAGCTTCACGTTCGTAACTTTCCCTTACACCAAGCAGGCCGGCAAAGGCCCTGAGCAGATCGGGGAGGCATTGGGTGCTTACCTGAAAGAACATGCCGCCGAGGTGAAGAACTTCAACGTGGTGAAAGGCTTCCTGAATCTGGAAATAGAAGAAGAGGTATGGGTGCGCCTGTTCCGCGACCTGATGACCAACCCTGCGCACGGGCAGGCGGCTGACTCTGGCAAGAAGGTGATGGTGGAATACTCTTCGCCAAACACGAACAAGCCGTTGCACCTGGGCCACCTGCGCAACAACTTCCTGGGCTATTCGGTGTCGGAGATCATGAAGGCCAACGGGCATAACGTGATGAAGGCGAACCTGGTGAACGACCGCGGTATCCACATCTGCAAATCCATGCTGGCTTACCAGAAAATGGGCAATGGCGAAACCCCGGAAAGCAGCGGCATGAAAGGCGACCACCTGGCTGGCAAATACTATGTGCTGTTCGACAAAGCTTACAAGGAGCAGATCGATGAGCTGGTAGCCGGTGGCATGGACAAGGAAGAGGCGAAGAAGAAGGCGCCGCTAATGCTGGAGGCACAGGCCATGCTGCAGCAGTGGGAGCAGGGCGACGAGGAAGTGGTATCGCTGTGGAAGACCATGAATGGCTGGGTATATGAAGGCTTCGATGCCACTTACCGCAACATCGGCGTTAATTTTGATAAGTTCTATTACGAGTCTGAGACTTATACCCTGGGCAAAGAGCGTGTAGAAGAAGGTCTGCAGAAAGGCGTGTTCTTCAAAAAGCCAGACGGATCGGTATGGGTTGACCTGACCGACGAAGGCCTGGACGAGAAACTCTTGCTTCGCTCTGACGGCACTTCGGTTTATATCACCCAAGATTTGGGTACAGCCGAACTGAAATATAATGACTTCCCGTATGACCAGTCGGTTTACGTAGTGGCTGATGAGCAGAACTACCACTTCCAGGTATTGAAGGCCGTGCTGAAGAAGCTGGGCAAGCCATACGCGGAGGGCATCTATCACCTGTCTTACGGCATGGTGGACCTGCCATCCGGCAAAATGAAATCAAGAGAAGGCACCGTAGTGGATGCCGACGAGCTGGTAGCCGAGATGATCGACACCGCCCGTCAGCAGACAGAGGAGCTGGGCAAGATTGAAGGCTTCACGCCGGAGGAAGCACAGCAGCTGTACCATACCCTGGCCATGGGTGCCCTGAAGTACTTCCTGCTGAAAGTGGATCCGAAGAAGCGCATGCTCTTTAACCCGCAGGAGTCGATTGACTTCCGTGGCAACACAGGGCCGTTTGTGCAGTACACACACGCTCGTATCTCTGCCATCCTGCGCAAGGCTGGCGAGATGGGTGTTGCCGTGGATGCCGCCTCTTTTAGTGACTTCAACAACCTGCACGAAGCTGAGCAGGAGGTAATCGTGCAGCTGGTAAACTATCCGGAGGTGGTGAAAGAAGCTGGTAAGCTATACGCTCCGTCTGTGATCGCGAACTACGCCTACGAGCTGGCCAAAGCCTATAACCGTTTCTACCAGGAGATCTCGATCTTCAACGAGACAGACGAGCAGGCCCGCAACTTCCGCATTGCCCTCTCTGCCATGGTAGCCCGCTTCGTACGCGAAAGCATGAGCCTGCTGGGTATAGAAGTGCCGGAGCGAATGTAAGAACTAGGTATAGCGGTTAAAGGAATGTAGGTATGGCGCGGGCGTCCTCGCTCGTGCCTATTATAGTGGGACCTCTGGGCTCTTTGGCTATACATAAAGTAACTTACGGGGTACAGGCTCCAAAACAGCTAACACGAGTGTGGATGCTCACGCTACAGTGAGTTGAAACAAAAACAGTATTTTCCGGTTAAGCCGCATATACGTATACCTAAACCACAAAAACATGAAGCGTACCGCACAACTTTTAACCGCAGGTCTTGTACTAGGTATAGCAACTGCCTGTTCAGGTGGTTCAAACACAAACAGCCCGGCAACAGCTACAACGACAGACACTATGGAGACACAAGCATCTCAGACGACACAGAGTTCTGACTTCTATTCTTTTAAGGTAAACAGCCTCGAAGGACAGGCAATCGATTTGTCGAAGTTTAAAGGCAAGAAAATACTGGTTGTGAATACAGCCTCGGAGTGCGGCTATACCCCACAGTATGCCGACCTGCAGAAGCTCCACGAGACGCATGGTGATAAGGTGGTGATTCTGGGCTTCCCGGCAAACAACTTTGGCGGACAGGAGCCCGGCTCAGAAGAGGAGATTGCGGCTTTCTGCCAGAAGAACTACGGTGTGACTTTCCAGATGATGGAGAAGGTATCCGTGAAAGGCGATGACCAGCATCCGCTTTACAAGTGGCTTGCCAAAAACAGCCCGAACAATGAGGAGCCAGGCTGGAACTTCAGCAAATATTTGATCGACGAGAACGGCAAGGTGGTTGCCTTCTATCCGTCAAAAGTGAAACCGATGGGAGAGGAGATCCTGGCGGCGATTCAGAAGTAATGACGTCAGGTATAAGCATTGGTGCTATACCTGATTTTTTAGAGAAATACCTTGAATACAACACAACACATTCCGCAGAATCCAGGTCTGGTAAAGGCCTGGATTTCCGCTTTTAGGCCGCGCACGCTGCCGCTGGCTTTTTCCTGCATCGGTATGGGAGGCTTTATGGCGGCGGCCTACGGCGCTTTCGATGCGGTGGTGGTCGGCTTGTGCGTACTCACCACACTTTTCCTGCAGATACTTTCCAACCTCGCCAACGATTACGGCGACTCCATACACGGTGCCGACAGCGTGCACCGGGAGGGGCCGAAGCGGGCGGTGCAGGCCGGGCACATCAAAGCTGAACACATGAAGAAAGGGATGGCTGTTTTCAGCCTGCTCTCGCTGGTGTCGGGCTTGCTGCTGCTGTGGGTGGCTTTCGGTACCGAAGGTATCTACCTGTTCCTGGTCTTTCTTGCTCTTGGCCTGGCATCTATCTGGGCTGCCATTAACTATACAGCCGGCTCCAAACCTTATGGTTATGCCGGCCTGGGCGATATCTTCGTGTTCATGTTCTTCGGATTGGTGGGTGTGCTGGGTACTTTCTTTTTGCAGGCGCAGTTGCTGCCCATGCTGGTGATCCTGCCGGCTATGGTTTGCGGCTTCTTCTCTACGGCAGTGCTCAACGTGAATAATATCCGGGATATCAAATCGGATGTGCTGGCGGGCAAGCGCTCCATACCTGTACGCCTCGGGCCAGTGCGGGCACGTGTCTACCATACTTTCTTACTGGCAGGGGGTGTGCTGAGTGCAGTGGCCTATGTGCTGCTCAACTTCCACAGCGTGTGGCAGTTTCTGTTTGTGCTGGCTGTACCTCTTGTGTTGGTCAATGGCGTGAAGGTATGGCAAAAGCAAACGTCAGCAGAGCTCGACCCATACCTGAAGCAGATGGCGATTACGACCATGTTGTTTGTACTGCTTTTCGGGATAGGCCAGGTGGTGGCTTGATCAGTTTTGATCAGTTGCTAAAGCAGGTCGCTGCTCTGTATGATTTTTCCGCCGCTGGCCAGCATGTCGGCACGTGCAGCGGCATAGCCTTCCTGACTGATCGGGCGGGTCGCATCTTCAATGAAATACTTCTCAAACCCTTCGCCCAGGGCATCTTTGGCAGAGTAGTACACACAGTAGTCGGCGGCCAGGCCAGCCAGGTAGAGTTGCGTCACGCCTTTGCCACGCAGGTAGTCTGCCAGCCCCGTTGACTTGAGACGGCCGTTGTCATAAAAGCCGCTGTAGCTGTCGATTTCCGGATTAGTGCCTTTCCTGAAAATAGCCTCAATCTTTCTGGTTTCAAGAGCAGGAGCGAGGTCGGCTCCGGGTGTGCCCTGCAGGCAGTGGTCGGGCCAGAGCACCTGCGGTAGCCCGAGTAGCTCGGTCGTTTCAAACGGGCTCTTCCCTTCATGATTTGAGGCAAAGCTCTTGTGATCAGCCGGATGCCAGTCCTGCGTCGCCACCACCAGATCAAACTGCTCCTGCAGCCGGTTCACAATAGGTATGATCAAGTCCCCTTCCGGCACAGCCAATGCGCCGCCAGGCAGAAAATCGTTTTGTATGTCGATCAGCAAAAGTGCTTTCATAATTCAGGTATAGGTATAGCCCCTAAGGATACGCTAAAATAAGCATTGGCTTCCATTTAACACCATGTTATACCTTGCCTCCTCTTTTAGCCAAATGTCAGCTAGTCTTTTGTTCAAGGCTAAAGTCCATCCGTTAGGTTAGCCAGTGGAGGTTTATGGTCCTCCTGATAAAGTTCGAAGTAGACGGTATCGCCGATCGACTCCACCACATTGGCCTGCTTGATCACGTCCTGGTAGGTGTCATAACAGTTCAGTGCCTTTTTCATGATTTCTATGTCCTCGGGTCGCAGCTTCACTTCGCAGTCGATAAGGTCGGGCCTGCTGTGCTTCATCAGGAATTTGCCGGATTGCAGCGGCTGTTCTGTTTTGTTCGGCAGCGTCAGAAAAGCTAGCCTTTTCAGGTAGTCGGAACCGCCTTCTTTCATCTCCAGGTATACCCGCTTAACGACGGCGTGCATCACGAGGTGATCATGAAAGCCGCTCACCCCATGTACCGGGTACGATACGATGACCTGCGGTTCTATCTGCCGGATATGCGCCTTTACCACCTTTTCAATCTCGCGTGGGTCCATCTCTGCCAGTTTACTGTCGGGCAGGTCGAGCACCGTCATGCCTGTCAGGCCGAGCACCCGCTCCACGGCCAGCATCTCCTTATACCTGACATCGCCCATCTCTTCCACGCTCAGGCCCAGTTCGTGCCGTACCTTGGTGGCGCCGCCCCTGGTGAGGGTGAGCAGGTATACCTGGTGACCTTGCTCCAGCTGCTGCCACATAACAGGGGCCGGACCGAAGGATTCATCATCGGGATGCGGGAAGATATAGAGAATGCGCATGATGGAGGTTTTGGTTTAAGTGTTTGGATGCTCACTTAAACGGTGAAATGCGCCGGAACGGTTTACAGGATCTAGGCAAATCAGGTTTAGCAGAATATTCTATAGGCTACAGTGGTTTGGATTGTAGCTGTTTGGCTTGTTAAACTTGAAATGTCCCTTTTCAATTCTGATAATTTCCTCCGGGTTTTGCTCATGATAGAGGATGCCTTCGAAGCTTCCTTTTATGCTCTGGAGTTTGACAAAGCCAGACAGCGGCAATATTTCATCTACCTTTACCTGCAAGGAATTCTGCATGTTCACATACCTGGTAGAAGTGCCATCGGCGTGCGTGATCAGGTAATAAGCATAGGAGTCGAAAATTTCTTGATAAGTGCCGGTCGTGTGGTAAGTGCCCTTTTTATCTACTCCTGTAATTTGAATCTCCAGGAAGTCGTCTGCTTGCATGTCGCTCTTGCCGGAGTTGCTGTGTGCTGTAATTGTAAAAGCAGGGGAGGAAATGTCGTTTACTGTATGAACTGACCAGGCACCATTAAACCTGCTTCTGCACTTATCGCCGTCAATCGCTGTTGGCACCCAGTCCTGTCCGTCTAGCTGTAAGGCGAGTTCATTCAGAGGAGAAGGCTCCTCCGGACCAGGCGCCTTTTTATCACAACTCATCGATAAGAGCAAGGTCAGGTATAGAAAAGCAAGTGATCTGATTTTTTGAATAGCCGTCGTTTGCATTTATACCTGTTTAGTGATGAAAACTTAAGGTAGTATACCTTGTCGTTTTGATTTTGTTAGAAGCCTATATTTTCATTTTACTCAGCTTCTTGGTCTTTCTTTTTTGCCCGAAGCAGGTAAGTAGCTGAGATGATCCAATCATTGTTGTTGTAGGTATAATAATAGCTGGTCGCATTGTGCTCCCCATAGCTTAGTTGACCTCCAGCATGATAAGTAAAGGACACTTTGATATGCTCACCAATGGAAGAAGACAAACCGGCAAATTAAAAAGGCTGCTTGCAAGTTTTTTAAGTAAGACCAGGAACCACCTCTTCGAGCGGCCCCCGGAGCTGACCTAACAAAATTTTAATTCGCACCGCCCCCGCCTGACTGCTCTCCGGCTTTCACATCGTCATTTTTAATGCCACGCTTCTTGCGGGCAATGTCTCCCTTCAGTTTGCCGAAGCGGTAGTTGAAGGCAACGCTGTAGCGTCGCATCACATTAAAGTTCTCCTGAACCTGTGTAAAGCGCGGGTCATTGATCTCGTTCACGAAGCGACGGTTCTTTTGAAACGGACTGTTCACTGAGAAGCTCAGCGTTGCTTTGTTGTCTTTCAGGAATTGCTTGCTTACAGAGAGGCTATTCCAGATATAACCGGCTGAGCGGCCCTGCAGCAAAATGCGTGACGAATAATAGCCAATGTTGCCGCTTGCCCGCCAGCCCTTGTCGAAGCGGTAGCTCGAGTAGCCGAACACATTGTAAGTGAAGCCCTCGTTGTTCTGCGGCACGCCGTCGATGACGCTGGTCAGTTTCACGTAGTTGGTAGTGGAGTTCAGGTTAATGCTCAGCTTCTTGAACAGTGTAGTGTTACCGCTCAAAGAGAAACCATAAGTCTGGTTGCGGCCTATGTTGCCATAGGTGGTACGGGCCACGGTGTCAGCTCCAAGCGTGGTATAGCTCTGGATGGAGTTGTTGGTGAAGTTATGGAAGATGCTTGCATTTACAGATGTTCCCTTCACGAAGGTGTTATAAGCCAGATTGAACACATTGTTTGTGGCCGGATCGAGTTTCGGATTACCAAAGCTGATGTTGCGCGGGTCGATCTGGTTTACATACGGGTTGAGGTAGTAGAGACTCGGACGCTCGATGCGCTGGGTATAGGACAAACGCATGGTGCTGGCCCCTTTCAATTTGCGCGACAGGGTGATATTCGGGATCAGGTTGAAGTAGTCAGGAGTAGCCACTGTGCCTGATGACTTAAAGTTTGCGTCGATTTTAGTCTCTTCCAGACGTGCACCGGTTTTCAGACCCCAATCGCCTTTTTTGAGGCTGAGAGAGGTATAGGCGGCATAGATATCCTGGCGGTAGTCGAAACTGTTGGTCAGGTTCTCGTCGATCACAAAATTGCCCGTTTCAGGGTTTTGGTTGCTGTAGAAGTAATCGCTGCTGTTCAGTCGTAAGATAGTTTTCACGCCAAACTCGAGGGTATGCTTTTTGATCGGCTGCACATAATCAGCCTGCATGGTGTGTTCTACTGAACTGCCATCATTGTCCGTCTGGCTTACCTGACCATTGAAGTTGAGTACTGGGTCCAGTATGAAGTCTGAGCCGCTGCCATTGCCGCTATTGCTTAGCCTGTAAGAAAGCGTGAAAAGCTGATCTTTGTTTTTCTTGAAGGTGCGCTGGTAGTCAGCACCAAAGTCGCTGCCCCTCCAGGTAAAGTTGCCATTGTTCAGACGCGTGTAAGCCTGGGTCAGTGCACCGGTGGAGTTAAACAGATCGACACGCTGCGCCAGTGTGTTATTGCCATTGTTCATGTTCATGCTGAAGTTGGCCGTGAACAGGTTTAGTGTGTCCATCTCGTAGCTGAACTCACCGCTCGCGTATTGATAGGTATTGTCGTTTCGGCTTTCTCCAACCTGCTGCAGTACTGTCTGGCGTATGTTGTCTTCACGGTACAGGTTGTTGCTGTTGGCCGGGCTATAATATGAGCCAGTTCCAAAATAGCCAGAGAAGCCTGCCTTGCCTACTTTGGCAGTCAGGTAGCCGCCAAAGTTGCTTCCCCTCGGGCTGGATACCTGCGCATTTACAGAGCCATTATAGCCACCGATGTTCTTTTTGTGCGTGATGATGTTGATGATGCCGCCCACGCCTTCGGCTTCGTATTTGGATGGCGGGTTGGTGATCACTTCAATGCTTTTGATGGTACTGGCTGGCATGCTACGGAACACGTCCTTCGGGCTGCGGACAAACAGTGATGATGTTTTGCCGTTGACAAGTACCCGGTAATTGCTGTTGCCATTCAGTTTGATGTTGTCCTCAGCATCCAGGCTCAGTAGTGGCACCTTGCGGAGCATGTCCAGGGCCGTCATGGTCTGGCTTTCGGGGTCGGCATCTACGTTGTAGGTGAGCTTGTCGATATCCTGCTCCACCAGCAGCTTCTCCGTCACGATCTGCACTTCCTTCAGTTGTTTGGCCGATGAAACCAGGGCTAACCTGCCCAGGTCGATGGTCGTGCCGGTAAAAGCTGGGAGAGGCAGCACTTTTGTCTTGTAGCCTACATAGGAGAGCACCAGTTGGTATTGCTTCAACTCAAGGCCCGTCAACTCAAAGGAGCCATTGTCTTTCGTGAAGGTGCTTTTGATTGCCTGGTTCTTTCCTGCTTCCTGCACCACTACCGTGACGTAGTCCAGAGAGGCCTGTGTTGCAGAATCGGCTACGATGCCTTTGATGGTGCCTGTCGGTGCTGGTAACTGAGCAAAAGCCGGGCATGCCAGGCACCAGAGGAGTGCCAGCAGTAAAGTTTGTTTCATATAGAGTTAAAAATGGTTAGAATGACACTGGCAGTCTTTGACCCTAAAGCCAAAGCCCCTCACTTCATATTAGACCGAGTAGAGAATAAGTGTAGTGAAGTGTAATGGTAACGAGTAGAAAGATATTAAATAATATATATTAATCTGGAAATATTATATGAAAAGCTGTTTTCTGTAGATGAAAACAGTATTTATACCTATAACTTTAGTTATGCAGGCAGAATAATGGGCTGAAGAGGCGTGTGACTAAGGTATAGCCCATGTTAAACAGAAAGGGCCCCTCCGGTATGAGGGGCCCTTTCTGTTTAGTTATTGTCTTGTGAGATTGGCGGCTTGCTGTTCTGTGGATTAGAATCGTTCGGCTTCTTGCGGTTACGGTTCCTGTTACGATTGCGGTTTGGCTTCTGACCGCCTTCCTGTCCTTCTGCCTTAGGCGTGCCTTGCTCACCTCTTGGCTGTGGGTTAGCTGCCTTTATGGGTCTATTGTTGCCCTCTTTGTGAGGGGCTGTACCTTCCGGCTTTGGTCCTCTGCGGCGATTGCGGTCTCTGCCACCGCCTTCACCTGAACGCTGGCTACCGCCTGGTCTTCCTCCACCTGTTCTTGCGCCGCCTTTGCCGCCACGGCCACGGCCCATGTCACGACGGGTCGGGTCGAATACCGGAGCTGGGCCAAAACCCTCCGGAAGCGGAAGCTTAGGCAGGTCACGCTCGATCAGCTGCTCTACCTTGCGTACCCGGTACATGTCATTTTCATTTACAAACGTGATGGCCATACCTGTAGAAGCTGCACGGGCTGTACGACCCACACGGTGCACATAGTCCTCTGCATCCTGTGGCATGTCAAAATTCACCACATGGCTCAGGCTGTCGATGTCTATACCTCTCGATAGAATATCTGTAGCTACCAGGATCTGGTACTTGCGGTTCTTGAAACCCTGCAGTGCTTTCTCACGCTCCTCCTGCGTCAGGTCCGACATAATACCTTCGGCCTCAAAGCCCATTTTGCGCAGCGAACGCACAATCTGGTTTACATTCGACTTGCGGGATGTGAAGATGATCATATTCTGCACTTCCAACTCCCGGATCAAATGCTCGAGCAAAGGCAGTTTCTGGTTGTCGTAAGTCAGGTATAAACGCTGGTCTATACCTTCGGCCGGCTTAGAGATAGCCAGGTTGATTTCTTCAGGCTGCTGCAGGATCTGCTGTGACAGGTCACGAATCTTCTTCGGCATGGTAGCTGAGAAGAGGAGTGTCTGGCGTTCGGCAGGTAGTGCACGCACTATTTTCAGGATGTCATCCATAAAACCCATGTCCAGCATCTTGTCAGCCTCGTCGAGTACCAAGTACTTTAGCTGGTCCAGTTTCACGTAGCCCAGGGCCATGTGCGACATCAGGCGTCCTGGCGTGGCTATGATAATATCGGCACCACCGGTGAGGGCACGCTTCTGCTGCTCCCACTCGTCGCCTTTGCTGCCACCGTAGATGGCGATAGAACTAACTGGTGCAAAATAGCCCAGGCCTTCTACCTGTTCATCAATCTGTTTTGCCAGTTCGCGGGTAGGAACCAGGATAAGGGTACTGGTGAAGTCGTAGTTAGCGTGCGAAATGCGATCGATCAGCGGCAACAGGTAAGCGGCAGTCTTGCCGGTACCTGTCTGTGCGCAGGCGATAATATCCTTCTGCTCCAATATGAGCGGAATGGCCTGTTGCTGTACCGGTGTCGGAGTATTGTAACCCATCGACTCAATTCCGGTGATCACATCTTCGTGAAGGTTGAAAGAACGAAAATCCAAAGTTATCTCTATAAAATTATTTTTATGCCTTAGCGGCCTTTAAACCGCATTTATTGTGGTAAAGATACGTTTTTTTTACCTTATCTGAGAAAAATTTAAAAGGTTATGTTATTTATATTGAAAATTATATTAATATTGCATCGTCGATCAGCAAAGAATAGCACAATACATTTATAAAGTTGAAACGGCATTCAAAAAGTTCAAAGCATTAAAAAATCGCTATATAGATGTAATGCTTTTAAATTGAACAGAATTACAGAATATTTTATCGTCTTATAGCATTTAAATAATATTAAGTTTTAATTACATAGATTTTTTTATATTAACGCCGAAACATTTGATTAGGTGAGGCGTAAATAAGCCCAAAGTGATATAAACAATCATCTTAAAACATATAAAAGAAAGATTTATTTAAAATTAAAATGAAAAAAGCTATACAAGAATCTCCGAACTTCTATCTTCTACTGGGCGTTAACATCATCAATGCTATCTTCTTTTTGATATAGCAGCGCCCCTGATCGGGACCTAATTTTATACATAGCGAAAACATACTGGCAGCTCTTCTTCGGAAGGGCTGCTTTTTTTATACCCTTTTTGATAGCTTTGCTTTTAGAGCGACAGCCTGACGCAGGCCTGCGCTCTATCACTTATACCTGAATAAGATGGCTGAACCCGTTTTTAAAAATATGCTGGTGCTCGAGCTGGCCAGTGTGCTTGCAGGGCCAAGTATAGGGCAGTTTTTTGCAGAGCTTGGAGCTACGGTGGTAAAACTTGAAAATACCGCTACCGCTGGTGATGTCACCCGCACCTGGAAACTGGCGACTGAGCAGGGGAGCTCAGCTGTTTCGGCTTACTTTTCGGCGGCTAACTGGGGCAAGCTCTCTGTAGGGTTCGATATAACACAGCCGCATGCGCTTGAAGCCGTACACCAACTGGCCTCCAAAGCCGATGTTGTGATTGCGAGCTATAAGCCCGGTGATGCTGAGAAGCTGCAGGTAGATTACCGCACACTGTCCCAGCTCAATTCCAGGCTGGTTTACGGACACATCACAGGCTATGGTCTGAAGGACCAGCGGGCGGGATATGATGCCGTGATACAGGCTGAGAGCGGATTCATGTACATGAACGGCTCCCCTGATGGACCACCTACCAAAATGCCCGTTGCTTTAATGGATATTCTGGCAGCTCACCAGTTAAAGGAGGGCATACTCACGGCGCTCTTGCTACGTGAGCGTACCGGGGAGGGCAAGTATGTGCAGGTTTCGCTGTTTGATGCCGCTGTTTCAGCGCTGGCCAACCAAGGTGCAAACTACCTGGTGGCAGGGCATAGCCCACAGCGCATGGGATCTGAGCACCCCAACATTGTACCCTACGGCAGTGTATTTACCTGCAAAGACAGCCTGCCCTTAGTGCTCGCCATCGGTGACGACCGGCAGTTCAGACGATTGTGTCAGGTGTTGGGAGAGGAGGCGCTGGCAGATCATCCACACTTTGCCACTAACAATGCAAGAGTGCAGCATCGGGAGGCTATTAACCAACAGTTAGAGCGACTGATCAGGCAGCAGGAGCGGGCCGTGCTACTGCAGGAGCTGCACAGGCTGCATGTGCCGGCCGGTGCCGTGAACAGCGTACCTGAAGTGTTAGAGCAGCCACAGGCCAGGCGTATGGTGCTGACCCAGCCAGGTGGACCCAGTGGCATCAGGCAGGTAGCTTTTGTGGGAGAGGGGATGGTAGCGGATGAAGTGGCGCCTCCACCATCTTTTGCGCAGCATCAGGAGCAGGTGCTAAGGCAATTTATAGCACCTGTTAATTAAAGTGATTCTCAGCCTGTTAAATATAAGTCAGTAAGGCTGGTATACCTTAGCGAAAACCGCCTGAATAACTATTTCTTAAGATTAGAGTAAAAAATACAGCACCCGAAACAAGCACAAGTATGAAAGATAGACTCGACGATATAATACAGGGCTTGCAGCAAAAGTCGGCCACAAAGCAGGCGATATACCGCAATACCTACCAGACCTTTACCCGGATGAAGGAAATTTCGCAGGAGATTGTAGAGGAGCTGACCAATCGGATCACGACGCACAATTCGGATGTTGTGATCGAATACAAGGCGATTACCGATCTGGAGTTTCAGATCAAGTTTTCTGGTGATCTGCTGGTTTTCGTTATGCATTCCAACATCGTCACGTTCCCTGACGACTACGAGATCATGCGTAATGATTACGTGGAAGAGGACTTCCGCCGCCGGTTTTTCGGTCATATCATGGCGTACAACTTCATGGCTGATACCGTTAAGTACAACCGCCTCGACGACCCGGGTTACCTGGTGGGCAGGATGCTCATCAACATCGATAATCACTTTGCCATAGAAGGTGTGAAGCAGATGGACTTGCCTTACGACCGCATTGCCCGTAATGTGATAAATGATGACATGCTGCGCCTGATCGTGGAAAGCGCCATGGTGGCAGCCGTGAACAACGACCTGATGGGGCAGGATGTCTCGGATATTGAGCGCATCACCTATAAGCAGAAACTCGAAAACTCCCAGCTGTCAAGACCACGCAAGCTTGGTTTCATGATCAACCACGAGCTCACGCACTAGAGCAGATCTGTAAAAAGAGTTAGGTCCCGCCAGCAAGAGGTAGTCTATACCTGCTGCTGGCGGGACTTTTTCATGTCAGGGAGTGGTTACAAGCTCAGCCTGGGTGCGAAGCTGCTGCAGGGCCGTTTCTATAGCTGGCAGGCTCTCGAGTAATTGCTCAAAGCTATGGATGCAGAAGTACTGACTCTGGAACGTCTCTTTTATGTAAGCCGTGCTCAGGATATGGTCTACATCGAAGCCGAACTTCACACTCTCATTAGATACAGACAGGTTGCTCTCACCCACTGAGGAAAGAATGCCGGCTCCGTAGATCTGCGCCTGCTGGCCTGGTTTGCGGAACAGTCCGAACTCGATGGTGTACCAGTAGATGCGTGTGAGTCGGTCGATGATGTCGGGTCGGTCGAGGTGGGAGAGGGCCATTTCAGATAGCTTGGCCAGGAACTCGCAATACACCGGTATGGTGAGCAGCGGCACGTGTCCGAAAACGTCATGGAACATATCAGGCTCTTCGAGGTAGTCGAGCTGATCCATGCGGCGCACCCACACCGTGGCCGGGAAGCGCTTGCTGGCGATGAGCTGGAAAAACAGCGCATCGTCGACTATACCTGGAGCGGCCACTACTTCGAAGCCGGTCAACGGCTTCAGTTTCTGGTTTATCTCATTGAAATCAGGTATACGGTCGCGACTGAAGCCGACTTTTTCCAAACCTTCTATAAACTCAGGTATGGCTTTTCCGGGGAGGTTACGTAATTGGCGGTCGAAGAGGATGGCCCATACCTGGTGGTTTTCGGTGGTATAGCTGTTGTAGTTCTGTGTCAGGTCCATGGATGTCATATGGTTTGATTTTAGTTTTTGGAATAGGTATAAAATGAAAAAAGCAGAGCTTTCGCTCTGCTTCAGTTTTATCAGTCAGGGGCCCGGTGGGCTTTTCCTGTTTAAGTGCGGTACGTTAGTCGCCTGATTGCCTGAGAGAGCGCAGTAGAGCAGCGGTAGTAATAACCGTAGCAATAATAAGCGGCACGATAGCAATCAGCGGAAACAGCATGCAGCAGCGCAATGCCTAAAGGCATTGTTAAGTGGAGGTTCGCTATGGCTGCTGGTTGGTGCATGTGATGTTTGATGTTCGCAAGAAGGTAATTATCGAGTTTAAACGCAAACTATTATGCAGGGTTTTTCAGGAGCTATGGCTTGAGGTGCCGCTTTTGCCTGATCTTTTTCAGAACTCGTATACCTTATAATAGGAGTTTAGTTTCTATTAATTGCATTGGGTATGGGAGCATCCGAATACTACAGGCAGGCTTCATTTCGCATAAGAGGCAGCAATTGGTTGTGCCGCTTGCTGATTGGGGTAGTAGTGGCTGTTGCGGTATCCTGTGCTACCTCGCCAACTGGAGAGAAGGCCGAGGGACTGCAGACTGAGAATGTCATCATCGTCGTGATCGATGGCATTCGGTATTCGGAGACCTGGGGAGCAGTGCCAGGTATTATACCCAATATGTCAACCGACCTGCTCCCTAAAGGCACCTTATGCAGAAACTTCCGGAATGATGGCTATACCTACACCAATTCTGGCCATGCGGCTATCACGACTGGGGTGAACCAGCCGATTGATAACTATGGAGATGAGCTGCCGGCTAACCCCTCTTTGTTTCAGCAGTGGCTCAAGCAGAAAGGCAGACCGGCCACCGCCGCCTGGATCGTTTCAAGTAAAGACAAGCTGGATATTTTGGGCAATACCCTTCGGCCCGATTGGAAGGACAAGTTTATGCCATCGCTCAACTGTGGCGTGAGCGGCCCTGGCAGTGGCTATCGGGCGGATTCTCTTACGCTGGTGGAGGTGATGAAAGTACTGGCCACCCACAGGCCCAACCTATTGCTGATCAATTTTATGGAACCGGATGGCTATGCCCACGCCGGAAACTGGGATTACTACCTGAGAGGCATCGCCCGGTCCGACCGCTATGTGAAGCAGCTCTGGGATTTTCTGGAAAAAGATGCGCACTACAAAGGCCGAACCACGCTGCTGGTTACCACAGACCATGGCCGCCACCTGGATTCGGTGAAGAACGGATGGATAGACCATGGCGATGATTGTGAAGGCTGCCAGCATATAAGTCTGCTCGCCCTGGGGCCAGATTTTAGAAGAGATGCTATCGTTGAAACCGAGTATACCTTGGTTGATATTTCCGCTACGGTTTCCCGGATGCTTGATTTTGAGATGGACTCCACTGTCTTGGTGCCGCATGTAGACACCGTGGTGGTAGACCTTGCCATGGATACGACCCTGACAGCTCTCCCGAAAGACTCCATTCGGTTGGAGGTAAAAATGGATACTACTGTACGGAAAGGGAATGTGATGAAAGACCTGTTCTCCAGGAAAGCACTGAAGCAAATGGGGCTCTAAGCCTGCCTTGTTATACCTGTCGCAGCACAGGCAATTAAGTTTCTAGTTATGTTACCAACTCTTATACATCGAATCAAACGCCGCATGGCCGATCGCTTTGTATACCTGTTGGTTTTTCTTTTGCTGGGGTGGCAGCCAACGCGGGCGCAGGAAATACCGCTCTTCGAGGATGAGGCAGTGCTTCAATTCAAGCTGGTTGCCGACTTTCAGAAGCTGTTAAAGGACCGTGGCGATGACAGAAAGTATCATGCCGCTACACTCTTATATCAAGATGCTGCAGGTGGGGAGATCTCTTTGCCGCTGCGGGTGATGGTGCGGGGTAATCGTCGCCGGGACGCCACTGTCTGCCGTTTCCCGCCGCTTATGCTCAACCTGATCCGCAAAAAAATGCCAACAGGAACTGTGTTTGAGGGGCAAAACAAACTGAAGCTGGTAACACACTGCGTAGGGGAGGAGTACGTGCTGCGGGAGTACCTTGTATACAAGGTATACAACCTGCTGGCTGAAGAGAGCTTTCGGGTGCGCCTCTGTCAGGTAACCTACGAAGACAGCCTGGGAAAACGCAAACCGGAGGTGCGCTACGCCTTTCTGATAGAGGATGACAAAAGCAAGGCTAGTCGTCTGGATATGAAACTTATACCTGGCAAAATGCGCTTCAGCATGGACCTTGTCGATCAGAAGGCCATGGCCCGGTTAGCCCTTTTTCAGTACATGATCGGCAACACAGACTGGTCAGTGCCTTACCGGCATAACATCGACCTGCTGGCCCCTGACTCACTTTCAGCACCTATACCTGTGCCTTTCGACTTCGACTACGCAGGTATAGTAGGGGCCCCTTATGCTGCGCCGCCTCCTGAGTTGGGTATAAAGTCAGTAAAACAGCGCCTGTACAGAGCCTACAGCTTTCCGGAAAGCATCCACCGGGAGATGGTCAACACGTTTAACGCTTACCGTACTCTGATTTATGCATTATACAGGCAGTGTGAGCCCTTGAGTAAATCAGGGTTACGGCAGTCGCTTAAGTACCTGGATAGTTTTTACGCCATCATCAACCACCCCCGCAAGTTTGACCGGGAAATCGTGAAGGTGGGGGAGCGCAATGAGAAAGCCTATGTGACAGTGAAGGGCCTGAAATGAAATCGCCGAAACAAACAGGTTGCTTCGGCGATTTTTAAGGTATAGCTGTGAGTTGCTTACATGATCTCGGAGAGCTCGAGCCAGCGCATCTCTTTTTCTTCCAGTTGCTCGTTTATCTGTTCCAGTTCTTTGGCCCAGGCATTAAGCTGCTCGTGGTCAGTGGTAGTGCCGGCATTCATGGTTTCGATGATCTCTGCTTTACGTGCCTCGAGTTTTGGCATCTCCTTCTCCAGTTCTTCAAACTCTTTTTTCTCCTGGTAAGTCGGTTTGCGCTTTCCTGTCGTCGGTTGCTCTTGTTTCTTTTCGATTACAGGGACAACCTGCTTTGGTTCCTGTTCGGTTTTTTCCTGCTCCTTCAGCCACTCACGGTAGTCAGTGTAGTTGCCCGGGAAGTTGCGGATCTTGCCTTCGCCCTCAAACACAAACAAGTGCTCTACCAGCCGGTCCATGAAGTAGCGGTCGTGCGACACCATCAGCAGACAGCCGCCAAAGTTGAGCAGGAAGTCTTCCAGTATGTTGAGCGTGATGATGTCGAGGTCGTTGGTAGGCTCATCGAGGATCAGGAAGTTGGGGTTCTTGATCAGCACGCGTAGTAACTGCAGACGACGCTTCTCACCACCGCTCAGCTTGCTCACGAAGGTATACTGCTGCGGTGGGGCAAACTGGAAGTGCTGCAGAAATTGGCTCGCTGTGATCACCTCTCCGTTAGCCATCTCCACTACCTCAGCAATATCCTTCACTATGTCGATGACACGCTGGTCTTGCTTATACTCCAGTTCGTCCTGGGTATAGTAGCCAAACACGGTGGTCTGACCGGCGTCGATGGTCCCGCTGTCGGGTTGCAGTTTGCCGGTGAGCATGTTCAGGAAAGTGGATTTGCCTGCTCCGTTTGGTCCCACAATGCCGATGCGGTCTTTCTTCTTGAACACATAAGAGAAGTCATCCACGATTTTCTTAGCGCCAAAGGACTTCGAAATATGGTCTACCTCGATGATCTTGCCGCCCTGGCGGGTGGTTTTTACTGAAAGCTCCAGTTGCGGTGCCGCTGATTTCTTGGCGGCTTTTTCTTTTAGCTCTTCAAAAGCATCGACTCTATACTTGGCCTTCGTGCCGCGTGCCTTAGGCTGACGACGAATCCAGTCGAGTTCTTTGCGCATCAGGTTGCGTGCCTTTTCGGTTTCTGCGGCGGCCATCTCTTCACGCGAAGCCTTCTTCTCCACAAAGTAGCTGTAGTTGCCCTTGTAGGTATAGAGTTCACCGTTGTCAAGTTCAGCTATCTCGTTGGCCACTTTGTCCAGGAAATAGCGGTCGTGGGTAACCATCAATAGCGTGGTGTTCTGCGTAGAGAGCAGGCCCTCAAGCCACTCAATGGTGTCGAGGTCCAGGTGGTTGGTGGGCTCATCGAGAATGAGCATGCTGGGCTCCTCGATGAGCACTCGGGCCATGGCCACCCGCTTGCGCTGTCCTCCCGAGAGCTGTTTTATTTGCTGGTCGAGGTTATGTATACCTAATTTGGAAAGGATCTGCTTCACTTTGATCTCAAAGTCCCAAGCCTGCAGCTCGTCCATACGCTCCATTAAATGCTGCATCTTCTCCGCGCTGGTGTCGGGGTGGGAGATGGCTACTTCGTATTCACGGATCACATCCAGTACTTCGCCCTGTCCGCCGAAGATGGTCTGCTGTACCGTTAGCTCTTCATCAAACTCCGGATTCTGGCCCAGGAAACCGATCGTCACTTCTTTGCGCACGCTCACGCTACCCTCGTCAGGGGGCAGTTTACCTGCCAGTACATTGAGAAGCGTGGTTTTGCCGGAGCCGTTCACGCCAACCAATGCGACGCGTTGCCCCTGGCTGATGCCAAAGTTCAGGTTTTTGAAAAGCCAGCGTTCGCCAAAGCTTTTTGATATATTTTCTGCGGATAGGTAATTCATAAAGCAAATTTAGGCATTTCTGCGCTATAGGCAGACAAAATAAAACAGGCTGACTTGATAGAGTCAGCCTGTTGCATTACACATGGTTTATATCGCTTATCGCATGGTTTCTTCGTGTGCTACATTAGTTTTATAAGCTCTGCTTGGTGTACGGTGTGTCGTTAGCGATGCCAGTATAGAGAATACACCGAAAATCAGGTGTGGTGTAAACACATAGTCGGCAAAACCGAATAACCAGGGAGACAGGGCTAATATGACACCAATGCCAAAGTCAAGCATCAGGTGCGTCTGCATCGGAATCTTCTTTATTAGACCCATCTCGAAGTCTGTCAGAACTGTTTGCAGAAGCACGATCGCGCCTATGACTACAGGTACCCAGGTTTCAGCACCACCTGCGGCAAAGTTAAACAGCCAGGGCGATGCAATAAGTAAAATACCATATACATAATCCAATATTCCGTGAAAACGGGTTGGGATAAATCGCATGATTACCTCCTTTTTTGTTGTTATACAAGGTATAATATACGATTCATACTTAGGGGTGTTGGATATATAGTAGAAAAATAGTGCAATTTACTGCTCAGTCATCACCAGAGTGCGGGCTACATAATCGTGCAGTGCCTGCTTACGGCGGGTGAACTGTATGAGCAAAAATCCAAGCAACAGCGGTAAAGCCGAAAGTATGCGTGAGAAATAGCGTGCATTAGCCTGAAGAAAAGAAATGCGCTTGCCTCGCAGGTCTGTCACTTTCAGCCCCAAGGTAAACTTACCAATAGTAGCCTGCTTGGGGGAAGCCTCCAGCAAGGTATAGTAAAGCCAGTGCAGTATAGGGAAATACAGACTGTAAAAAAACAACTGAAGCACCGCCTCAAACTCAAGCATACTAATGTTCCCATCTACCACTACTTGCTTCCAGGTGTTGAACTGCAATGAATTCTCGGCCATAGAGTAAAGTATGATCGAATACCAGAACACGAGTATAGTCGTGTCGATCAGGAAGGCCACAAAGCGACTGATAAAACTACCATACAAGGGAGTTCGTTTCACCACAGGTGAAGCGGACGAGATGATGAAAGCGGAGTCAGTAATAGCTGTAGACATAAGGGCTAGGCTAGGAGGTGGATAATCTGCTTTATCTGCTCTGTTGATAAAGCCGCCGGGTGTCATATTCAGGGAACAGAGAATTAAGATAGCAATTCCCTTTGTATAAAGTAGTTAAATATAACCAAATAAAATTTATTTACAAAATATATTGTAAAAATAATATTTAATGTCGTCGCTCTGAGTGATAAGCTGTTTTATAACTCAATAATAAGTTTGAAAAATTCAATCACAGTGTCAAAATAAGTGAATGATCTTAAAATCATGGTGAACATCTTATTTTGTGGGTTTTAGCATAACTTCGCACCATATGGGAGAGAGAAAAAATATGCACCCGATCGGGGTATTTGACAGTGGCATAGGGGGGCTTACTGTGGCGCAGGCAATTGTGGCAGAATTGCCAAACGAGAGACTTATATACTTTGGCGACACTGCCCATTTGCCTTATGGGGATAAATCCACGGCTGCCATACAGGCTTATGCTGTGAAGATATGTGACCTGCTGCTCCGACAGCACTGCAAAGTGATTTTAATCGCCTGCAACTCAGCTTCAGCGGCTGCTTATGAGCTTGTAAAGGAGTATGTAGGCAGCAAAGCACGGGTACTGAATGTAATTGAACCGGTGGTGGAGCAAATTGGGAAAACTTATGCAGGCAAAACGATTGGACTTATTGGGACAAAGCAAACTGTCAACTCCAATGTATATCGCAAAAAGATCGATGAACTGGACCTCGATATTACGCTGAAATCGCACGCCACACCATTGCTTGCTGCTATGATCGAAGAGGGCTTTTTCAATGATTCTATTTCTGAAAACGTGATTCACGCCTATTTGTCAGCGCCCGAGCTGCAAGGTATAGAGGCACTTATTCTGGGTTGCACGCACTACCCGCTTATCAAAAGGCAGATCGAGAATTACTACCAGGGGAAAGTGGATGTGCTGGACGCCAGCCAGATCGTGGCCAGGCATGTTCGGAGGTTTCTGGAAACCAATGACCTGACCTCTGACGAGCTGCAGGGCGATCATGCTTTCTTTGTATCTGATTTTACCAGATCATTCGAAGAAAGTACCCGCATCTTCTTCAAGCGAAAAGTGCACCTGGAGCATTATCCCTTGTGGGAGTAGAGGAGTTCCATAGACAGGAATTTCAAAATGACAGGTCGCGATCTGTCCAAATTATGCACTGGCAATTAACAATGCAGCCATCCTCCAACCCCTCACTTTCAGAAATCCCGTAAAAAGAGTACCTTTATATATCAACGGAGATAATCTTATGAAAAAGCGATATTTGACCATTGGGGACTTTAAGCGCAATGCCTTTATTATGGCCGCCGCCGCTACCATGGGACTCACCAGCTGTGATTCAAGCACACAGACAAATGATGAATGGAACGCGGGTACAGAAGTGCCTGTGCCGGATGGGATTGTAACAGAGCTCACTGAGGAGGCACCTGACCAGTGGAAGATCACCGATGAGCGTACCACAGCACCGGGCCAGAGCATGGCGATCTTAAAGTATAGCGATGGCCGCGTAGATACGCTGCAGGGCTTAGCACTCGAGAACCAAATGCGTGACATTGCCCAAAATGAGCAGCAATATACCCAGGGCGGCTTTGGCTTAGGCAGTGTGCTGTGGTGGAGCGGCATGGGCTTTATGGCTGGCCGTATGATGTCACCCAGGCCCGCTTATTATGCCAACCCGGGTGTGATGAACAATACAGCCGCCTGGCGCCAGAATGTGCAGACCTACCGTCAGCAGTCTACAGCGCCGCGTACAGGCCGAAGCGGTTACTTCCGTGGACGCAGCGGCGGAGCGGGAGCTTAATCTTAAAGAACAGGAAAAGCATACTTGCTATTTCGCAAGGAGAGTATCCCAACAATCAGGTATAGCAGTGTGCTCCTTAAGTGAGGTCATGCCTCGTATGGAAGGTATCAGTATAAGCTATGCTGCTTGTGCCGATACCTTCATTTGCGTATCAACCTTTTATTTCTGAGTATTTCATGCTAGAAAATTCTAAGACGAGCATCCAAGTAAAACCCCACACAGGTGATGTGGAAAAAGCAGTGCGCGGACTGGGCTGGGAGTGGTGTGTTGAGGACGGCTGTGCCAACTATGTGCCCGGCGAGGCAGTGGTGATTACAGAGGACCAGGCTGAAGAGCTGCTCGATGCTGCCAGCTCGCTTTACAACATGATGGTGCAGGCCATTCCGAATGACCTTCCGGATGCCTTCCTGCAAGTGCTGGGTATACCTGAGAACCTATGGCAGCTGGTGCGCCAGTCATGGAGCGACGACCGACAGGTGCATCTGTATGGTCGCTTTGACCTTGCAATGACGCCGGATGGCCCCAAAATGCTGGAATTTAATGCTGATACCGCTACCTCTATACCTGAAACGGCTGTAGTGCAATGGGCTAGTCTGGCCGCTGCTGGCAAAAACGATGCTCTGCAATATTCTGGCCTGTACGAAGCTCTGGTAGAGCAACTCAGGGTATGGCGCGAACGCAATGAAGACTTAGCCCCTGCCTTGCTAGTCACCTACATCGGAGCCAGTGCCGAGGACGAAGCCAACTGCTCAGTTATCACCCAGGCTGCCAATGAAGCTGGGTTTGAGGCCCATCTCTGCCCGATCGAAGAAGTGAGCTTCTCTACAGAAGGCGACGAGAAGGGCGTTTGGGCACAGGTAGAGTCGGAGCAGTGGCGGCATTTTCCGTTCTTGTTCAAGTTATTGCCATGGGAGCAGATTGCCTGGGAAGAACCGGAGCTGCTCCAAACCCTGACACTGCTTTCACGCTCCCGTACCATCACGATTGCCAACCCGGCCTACACCTTGCTGTTTCAGAGCAAAGGCATGCTGGCCTGGCTTTGGAAGGCTTTCCCGTACCACCCTCTTCTGTTGGAGGCAGACGTTGAGCCGCTGTCAGGTAAGTACATCAAAAAGCCATATTTTGGCCGCGAAGGGCAAAGTGTAGAGGTGGTAGACCGTGGTCGCGTAACCAAAGTTCGTGGCGACTATGATAAGCAGCAGCAGGTATACCAGCGTTGGTGCGAACTGCCTGAAGACGGCAAAGGCTACCAGTACCAGGCCGGTGTGTTCTGGTCAGGCGAAGGAGCCGCCATCGGTTTCCGGCGCGAAAAAGGCATCATCACTAACCTCTCGCAATTCGTGCCGCATCTAATAGAAGGGTAATATTTATAAATACGGAAGAAGGAATAGCTATGTCAATAGACTCAAATGAGGATCTGGAAGGTATAAAAAAGGTGAGTGAAGCTGTGGCTGTCACCCTCAGAAAAATGCGCGAACATGCCAGACCAGGTATGACCACAAGGGAGTTGGATGACTTTGGACACAAGCTGCTGCAGTCTTACAATGCGCAGTCGGCACCCAAGATTACCTATGATTTCCCCGGCTATACCTGTATCAGTATCAACAACGAAGCCGCACACGGTATTCCCTCTGACAAAACCGTCCTTAAAGAAGGAGACCTGGTCAACATAGATGTTTCGGCGGAACTCAATGGATATTATGCCGATAATGGCGGTTCTTTTATCCTGGGAGAAGACGTGCATGGTTTGAACAAGCTGGTAGATGCTTCTGTCACGGCACTGTATAAGGCTCTGAAAGAAATAAGAGGGGGCAAAAAGATAGCTGAAATAGGCCGCATTATAGAGACTGAAGCGAAGAAGAACGGTTTCAAGGTGATCAAAAATCTGGTCGGTCATGGGGTAGGGCGCAGCCTGCACGAAGAGCCGCACGAGATTCCATGCTTCTATGACAAGCAGGAGACCCGAAGGTTCCGCAAGAACACCGTGGTAGCTGTAGAAACCTTTATCTCAACTAAAGGAAGTTACGTGCACGAGAAAGGCGACGGCTGGACACTACTGGCTGATGCGGGAGCTTTTGTAGCGCAGCACGAGCACACGATCCTGATAACTGACGGCGAGCCAATCATCCTGACAGCTGCTAATGGGATATAGTTATGATCAGCTAAGCAAAAGCTGGCAGACTTACTTCATTTTCATAAGCTAAACCTGGCTGAAGCTTCTTGCTCTACTAGCACATTAGCACATTAAAAACTACCTTTGCCCGTTCATAAAACCTAACCGCTTATGCTTGCCTTTCTGCTGACACTTATGCTACTGCTGGGTATCGTCATTGTGCTGGCGTATGTGGAGCGCAAGGTGGCAGCCTTTATGCAAGACCGCCTGGGACCAACCGAGGCGGGGCCCTACGGCTCGCTGCAATCAGTACTGGATGTGCTAAAGCTGCTGCAGAAAGAAGATATTGTAACAGCAGCGGCTGACAAGAAGCTATTCAAACTGGCCCCCATTCTTATCTTCGCCGCAGTGTTTGCAGGCTTCGCCGTTATACCTTTCACACCTGAACTTATACCTGCCGGCATTGGCATCGGTGTATTTTACCTACTGGCCATTATTTCACTTGATGTGGTAGGCTTGCTCATGGCAGGTTGGGGCTCCAATAACAAGTACGCCATGCTGGGTGCCATGCGATCCGTGGCGCAAATTGTATCGTATGAAATACCAGCCGGATTGGCTATTCTCTCCGTTGTGATGATCTGCCAGTCACTGGACTTTCAGGAAATTAGCTACCAGCAAGGTATACTGCTAAACCGCTTTCCCGGACTTGAGTTTGAAAAGAACTGGCTCTTTGGTATCGAAGCGCTGGGTATAAACACGACAAACATAGGTGGTGTCACCACTTGGAACATCTTCAGAGCTCCGCTTTTGCTGGTGGCCTTTGTGATTTATTTTATCGCATCCCTGGCAGAAAGTAACCGGGCACCGTTTGATATACCGGAAGCGGAATCGGAACTGGTGGCCGGGTTTCATGTGGAGTACTCGGGCTTTCGGTTTGCCGTGCTGTTCCTAGCGGAGTATAGTATGATGGTGCTAGTTAGCCTGGTAGCAGTCATTCTCTTCCTTGGGAGCTGGAATACCCCCTTGCCAAACTTGACTACGCTCAAGTTTGCAGACTGGACAACAGGTACAGTAGGGTCACTTTCAGGTATACTATGGGGTGGCTTTTGGCTGCTAAGCAAGACCTTTGTGCTGCTGTTCCTGCAGTTGCAGATCCGCTGGACCTACCCGCGTCTGCGCGTGGACCAGCTCATGCACCTGTGCTGGAAGGTATTGACACCTATTGCGCTGGGTATAGTCTTGCTGGCTGGCATCTGGCGATTGCTAATGGTGTAAGTATGGGAAGTTATCAAGGTATAGTTATATAGATAAAAAGTGTGTGCGTATCGGGGTAGTTAATTAATTTCTATTGGAATAGATTTTCACCTATACCGCTACAATTTAAATATGGAAAGAACGTCCGTTAAACATAAAGCCGGGTTTTGGGAAGTAGTAAAGTCGCTGCTAAGTGGCTTGCTACTGACATGGCGGCATTTTCGGAATGCGGACAAGCGGCGTGCGCCTGTGCCGGTCATGGACGAGAATTACTTTAAACAACCGGAGGGACTGGTAACACTTACTTACCCCTACGAGGCTATACCTGTTCCTGAGAACGGCCGCTATCGTCTGCACAACGAGATTGACGACTGTATCGTGTGTGATCTTTGCGCGAAGATATGCCCGGTGAACTGCATCACGATCGAATCGGTGAAGGCAACGGAGGAGATCGGTATGACCTCGGACGGCACCAAGAAGCGGCTTTATGCCCCTGTGTTCGACATCGATATGGCCAAGTGCTGCTACTGCGGCCTGTGCACTACCGTTTGCCCAACTGACTGCCTGACCATGACACCGGTATACGACTTCTCTGAAGTGGATATCAAGAACATGATTTACCATTTCACTGACCTTACACCCGAGCAGGCAGAGGAGAAAAAGCAACTCTTGGCTAAGCAGCAGGAAGAAATGGCTGCTGCGAAAGCTGCGGCACTGGCGGCCCGGAAGCAGCAGTAATTTAAGTTGTTAAATTGTTATACGGTTACAGTACATGCAGATTCTGATGATCGGGAATAGCTTCCATTATCAGCTCGAATCTGACAAACCAAGTATTTAAAAACAGACGAATCATAAGAGAAGATGCTATTCTACGTTTTTGCTCTATTAGCCATAGTTTCGGGTGCTTACATGGTGCTGACGCGGAACTTGCTATATGCAGGCTTCTCGCTGCTACTCACCCTGCTGAGTATAGCAGCCATTTATGTGTTGCTCTTTGCCGATTTTGTTGCCGTCACGCAGCTAATGGTGTACGTGGGTGGTGTGCTGGTACTGATCCTATTCGGTATTATGCTCAGCAGTAGGGTGCACGACAAGTCTGTAATGTCAGAGAATGTAAACGTAGGCTGGGGAATTACCATTGCGCTTCTAACACTCATCGGGCTCGGCTATACCATCTGGCAGGCAGGATTCAGTTCCCTGCCATGGCTGCAACAAACTGACACCGATGTGCTGGCAGGCCAGAAAAGCACGGTGCAGTTGATAGGTATAAAACTGATGACCGACTTTGTGTTACCATTCGAAATAGCCTCTTTGCTACTGCTTATAGCACTAATGGGTGCCGCTTACATCGCCACTGACAAACAGAAAGTATAATGCTGACCCAAGTACCGCTCGAACATATACTGCTCCTAAGCGCTGCCCTTTTCACAATAGGCGTCCTGGCTGTCATTACCAAACGCCACGCAGTAGTCGTGCTAATGGGTATAGAGTTAATCTTCAACGCCGCCAACCTAAACCTGGTCGCCTTCAGCCGTCATGACCCACAGATGATGCAAGGCCAGATGTTTTCCCTTTTCGTTATACTGGTTGCCGCCGCTGAGGCTGCTGTAGCTCTTGCTATTGTGTTGAGGGTATACCAGCATTTCAAAACTGCTAATTTGAATGAGGTGGTGAGTTGAGAGAGGTAAGACTTTATTCCAGCACTTCCTATTTTGTCTGCCTATATCATTACAATGAACCATTAAAATGATATAGTTTAACAATAATTATATCAAAAAATTGATCAATTTAAGCCTATAACGAGTTTAAACATTATGACTATTTGACGAAATATAGTTGAAATAAATTGAATTATGTGGACGGATGCAGGGGTTTCAATATATTTTTCCATGCTCCAATTATAATAAGGCACTCCTATTACAAAACTCATTAAAACGATAAATGATTTTGAATTACCTACATATTCATCCAGTATATTGTTAAGATGATGACTGAATGATCGAACAAATAAAGGAGGTAAAGTTGATAATGTTTTTTCTGGTATAGTTAACAAAATTGCAAATGTAGAGCAGGTCCACATAGTTACCCATCTCCCGTAGTCTGAAGCAAGTATGAACAGAGGAATTACTGCTACTAGCTGAATTACTAAAATGGTGGACAGATTCTCTCTGTTTATAGCTTGAGTAGGTTTGTAGGTTAGTATTTTAAAATCTAAGCGATTAATATTTATAATTATAAAGTAAACAGATAGAAGGATAAAGAACCATGCAAATGGTGCATAGATATCATAGTTCATGTTCATTAGATTGCTATAAAAGTATCGTAGTCCTTTTTGAAGAGACCACGATATGCCATCGATAGCTGCAGGTGGAGCTCCATGGGTTGCTGCTTGTATTGGGAATTTAATGTTTTCCCACGAATCCCAGATATTACCAGCAATAGTCCGAGAACCTTTGAAATATATTACACTGGCAAAGGCAATTAGACTAGGTAATAGAAGAACAATTGTTGTATATAGCCTCCTAAATGTAAATTGTTTATTAAGAAAGTTAGAGTGGCTATAACGAGTGTAAATGATAAGAGCTATAACTGGAAATCCAAAGAAACCAATTGATTCATGTATCAGGATGCCAGTTACGAAGAGTAAATTAGTTAAGATTATATATATGAAACTTTCTTTTCTTAAACAATGCAATATTAAAATAAAGAAGAGGAGTACTATTGCATCTTTTCTCACCCAATAATTATTTATGATAGGGCTCCCAAGAAAAAATACAAAAGGGAGAATAAAAAATGGGAAACCGTTATTTATAAGGGATGAAGAGTACCAATAGATTAAATAAACATATGAAGCCAAACACAGGGCTATAATTATATAATAAGGACTAATAGTTGAGTATTGCGAAAATTGGTACAAAGCCTCACCTAACAAACCACGTCTTACGAAACCTCCTTGATAATTAATTAGAAATTCTGTGATAAGCCAACTTTCTTTTTCATAGCCATTTATTAAACTCTTGATTAAATTGAAAATAAGAGAGAGAATGAAAATTATAAATAGAAGAGAGATTGTAGTTTGTTTTTTCATCTATTTTCTAGGGTTTTCAAATCATCAAGCCAAGCTTTTAGCAATTCGATTTCACAGGAGTCCAATACCCCAATTTTTATGAGTTCATCATAACAGCGGATCATGTTATTTGAGATATGGTTCACCCCATCTTTTAATGTTATATTTTTCAAGCAATTGAAAATCTTATCATTAGTGATATAACCGCTAATTTCATCTTTGAAATCATTCATTAAGTTATGAATATTTCGTTCTTGGCGAACAGTGCAGTTATGAAATAAGATGGTCCACCCACAGGTCCACGCAATCCGTTGCGCCACAAAAGACCGCCAGATATCTGTCATTCTGAAACTGCAATAAGAGGGTAGATATAACAAAGGAAATGCTTCTTTAAACCAAGTTGTGTTTTGGCTATTGAAGGGGCAAAAAGTGTTAATGCCGAGTGCTATATTTTGAGACATTTCAAAATAAACAGGCAAAGGCATTGTGAGTCTATAAATCGCGTCTACGTCAGGATTTTCATCTGCTAAGCCTTGTTGTATAGGGCTTTTTACTGAAGTGATTTTGCCAATTTCTGGCATAGGCGCATGTAAATGTTCTAATGCAAATCCTCTTGGCCAAATATTTATATCAGTGAAATAGCGATAAACATTCGTCCAGCCTGTATTTTCTAAAAGGTGAGCTTCAGCCTCAATTGACCTGTCATCCCAGAAAGACGCGAGGGGTATATTGTCGTCATCTGTTTCAATTATAATTTCTGCCCCCCTTTCAATAGCTAGTAAATAACCAAGATTCTTTCTGGAGTAATGACCAACAGGCAATTTATCAGACAAGCTGAAAGGAAGCCTGGCTTGAGCATCTAGCGAATAGAAATCACAACCTTCTAATATGAATTCTTTAGGACTTGATTTGTCGCCTATTATAATCAATGGCACCCTATGATTTATGGCTCTCGCTGCTATTTTTTTTAAAACAGGGTGATGTTCGTCAGCAATAGAAGTAATTACAATGAAAGTGTTGTTCATTTAAACGAAGTAAGAGGGGAAAACCTAATTAGACGAATTGAACATATAATGATTATTTAATTACTGGAGCTTTAAATACTACCCTTTTGAATGTGTAATAGGATAGTAAATAAATAGAGTTTAAAATAGCTTTCTTAGAAACTCTGGGTGATGGGGTTCTATATTGAATTGGTACCTCGATGAACCTTGTTTTTCGCAACAAGTAGCGAACCTCTGTTTGGTAAAAATGAGCTTGTGATAATAAGTTGTAATTTAGAATTTTTTTCACAGTTTGAAGACTAAATCCTTGAAAACCAGAGGTCATATCATGCATTTTTGTGCCTAGTAAAAGATTGGAAAGCAGGGTGCCAGCTTTTGATAAAAATGTTCTCTTCCAAGTTGAATCAACTATTGCGCCTCCAGCTATAAATCGACTTCCGAAAACACAGTCGTACTTCTTATGCAATAGAGATAAAAATACCGGTATCTCTTTAGGGTCATGCGATAACCCAGCATCCATCTCAATTATATATTCATGTTTAGCAGTTGCTGCTTGCCTATAGCCAAATAGGTATGCATCTACAACATTTTTAGACGCTGGCGCCCAAACTGCTACAAATCTGTTATCACTCTTCGCTAGGTTCTGGCATAAGGACAGTGTTTGGTCTTTAGATGCGTTGTCTACTACAAGGTATACTTTACCACATTGCATTTCATTTAAGACTTCTGTTAATCCATTTATAAAAGAATAAAAGTCTTTCTCCTCATTAGCCATTGGAGTAACTACGGCAAAATTATATGTCATTGGTGTCAACTGTGGTAATTAAGATTAACACTTCCCTTGATTTATAATGCGAATTTATGGGAATATATGCTAACAAATGCACTTTTTGGAGTAGCCTTTTAAGTTTGAACTCTTAAGTGTTTTAAATACAGTTAAATGCTTGAACTTTTTGGTCTTAGATTCTGGTTTATCTAGAAATTCTATAACATAATAGCATTACTTCGAATTTTAAACTTTTACTTTTAGCCATTACATGGAAACATTTATTGTCCGAGCCATAACGGCTACGGTAGTGGGAGTGCTGTGCCTTGCAGCGAATTTTTCTATGCCTGTGTATGGGCAAGCAATAGAAATGGGCAGGTTCTTAACGACTTATAACCAGGATTTCAACTCCTTACCCACTACTAACAGTTCTTCAGTAGTGACTGCTCGACTTGGTGAGGATGCGTTTATACCAGATGGCTGGGCTGTCTATAGGATAAATTCCAAAAGCGAGATTGTGATTAATAATACTATTTTGGTTAATAATGGTTCTTCAAACACTGGCGGGCTTTATAGTTACGGTAGTACTGGTACAACAGATAGAGCACTTGGAGCATTGACTGCATCAGGAATCGAAATAACATATAATCTCTTACTGCAAAACACATCAGGTAGAGCAATTACAGCCCTCGATATTGAATTTGCTGCAGAACAATGGCGTATGGGAAGTGCCAACACAGAAGTGCAGAGGTTACTCTTTATGTATGCCGTCGCTGAGTATCCTTCTACTTTTAATTTAAAGGCTAAGCTTAATACGCCAGGCTGGACTACAGTGCCTTCCTTACAATTCAATAGTCCTGTTATTGGAGGTGTAGCTAGGCCCATTGATGGAAACGCTCCTGCAAACCGAAAAGAATTCTCTTATACTTTACCTGAAGTTATACCTGATGGACATTATGTAATGCTGCGCTGGTATGACCCAGACGAACTACACCAAGACCACGGACTGGCAATTGACGACGTGAAAGTCACCTGGAAGATTGAAGCTGACTATATTCCCTTACCAGTAGAGCTGACCAAGTTTACTGCCCGAACTATCGGCAAAGGTGTTGAACTGAATTGGACAACAGCTTCAGAACTAGATAGCAAGCATTTCGAAATAGAACGTAGTGCCGATGCAAGAAGCTTCAAAACTATCGGCATAGTGAATACGAAAGGAACTACGAGTTTGACCACAAACTATACCTTTCACGACCGTGAGCCACTTTTAGGGACATCCTACTATAGGCTCAAGCAAGTAGACGAAGACCTCACCTATACCTATTACCATATTCTTGCCGTCTCGAACCAACAAGCTAAAGCAGCCTCGGTATACCCAACCCTCGCACAGCAGGAGTTAAAAGTTGAGCTACCATTAGCGCATATGACTTATGATGCAGCTGTCTATGACAAAATGGGCCGGGTCGTGTTGCGGCAAAATCTGAAAGGCTATACCCATGCGCTGGATGTTAGTCGCTTGGGACATGGCAACTACACCTTAGTGCTGTCGAATGAAGTAGGGGAGAAGCAATCCTTACGATTCTTGAAGAAATAACTATACCCGAAGAGTAGCAACATGGAATAGCTATACTTGCCTCCAGTATAAAATCAGAAGGGCCAGCTAACTTTAGCTGGCCCTTCTGATTTTATAACTTATAGTTCCTTAAACGGAGAAGCTGTCGCCGCAACCGCAGGTACGGGAGGCGTTCGGGTTGTTGAAGTAAAAGCCTTTGCCGTTCAAACCGTCCGAGAAGTCAAGCTCGGTGCCAGCCAGGTATAGGAAGCTCTTCATGTCTACCACTACCTTAATGCCTTTGTCCTCAAACTCCTGGTCCATTGGTTTCACCTCGTCGTCGAAGTCGAGGTTGTAGGAGAGTCCAGAACAACCGCCTCCTGCTACAGATGCGCGCAGGCGAAACGTATCGTCGAGCTGAGCATCCTGCTTCAGCTTCAATACTTTCTCTTTTGCTTTATCTGATACTGTTATCATAACAATTCTTTCTTTAAGATACTGGATTCAGCACCACACTGAAAACAGTGATCGTGTTCATGTCGCGACCAAAGTATAACTTGTCGAGCGCCTCGTACATGTTACGAGCACGGAAGTAGGAAGTATTCAACTCCTTGTCTCCACGGGCCATCCACTGTACGGTATAAGGGCTCTCTTTTTCTTTATAACTCTGCACGTAGTCCCACATTTTACGGAGCGCATCCACTCTGTCATACCCAACTTCTGTGTGGAAGAGGAACGACTGCAAGTGGCGCGGGTTTACCGTTATCAGGTCCAGACGCACTTTGTTATCCAGCTTTCTGAATTCGAAAAGCAGACTGTCGCCACTTAAGCCTAAGTGGTTTTCAATCTGCTTCTGAATACGTGCACTTTCTACGTGCACCTCGGTCGTTGACTCCATGCGTGAGTCCAGGTCTTAGTGGTGTGACTTCGGCATTTCCAGTGCTGGAAGGCCGTTCTTTACTCTATAGTCGTTGATGGCAGACTTAATGGCGTCCTCAGCAAGCACAGAGCAGTGAATTTTCACAGGAGGCAATGCCAGTTCTTCCACAATATCCATGTTGTCAATGGCAAGGGCCTCGTCAACAGACTTTCCTTTCAGCCACTCGGTAGCTAGTGATGAAGAAGCGATAGCAGAACCACAACCGAAGGTCTTAAACTTCGCATCAGTGATGATCTGGTTTTCGTCTACTTCAATCTGAAGGCGCATTACGTCACCGCACTCAGGCGCACCTACAAGGCCAGTACCTACGCTGTTTTTCGCTTTGTCAAGCGTACCTACGTTGCGTGGGTTGTTATAATGATCGATTACTTTATCTGAATAAGCCATGGCTATTTATAATTACTAGTTAATAATGATTAATGAATAATAAGTGGGGAGGGAACAATTAATCATTATTCATTCCCCATTATTAATTAAACTCTTAGTGTTCTGCCCACTCAATTGAGTTCAGGTCGATGCCTTCTTTGAACATCTCCCAAAGTGGCGACATCTCACGCAGTTTAGCAACAGCTTCTTTCGTGTGGTTGATGGCGTAGTCAATTTCTTCGTCTGTAGTGAAGCGGCTCAAACCGAAACGCAGCGAAGAGTGTGCCAGGTCGTCACTTAATCCTAACGCTTTTAGTACGTAAGAAGGTTCTAAAGATGCTGATGTACAGGCAGAACCAGAAGATACGGCAATGTCTTTCACACCCATCATCAGGCCTTCACCCTCTACATACTTGAAGGAGATGTTAGTTACGTGCGGCAGACGATGCTCACGCGAACCGTTCACATAAGACTCCTCGATTGTCAAAAGCTCTTTCTCGAGTCTGTCGCGCATGGCAGAAAGACGGGCTGTGTCTTTTTCCATGTCCTGCTTGGCAATCTCGCAAGCCTTACCCAGACCCACAATACCAGGCACGTTCAGCGTACCAGAACGCATACCGCGCTCGTGTCCGCCACCGTCCATCTGGGCGGTTACTTTCACACGTGGGTTCTTACGACGCACATACAGCGCACCAACACCTTTCGGTCCGTACATTTTGTGGCCAGAGAAAGCCATCAGGTCGATGCCGTCAGCTTCCACGTCCACTGGAATTTTACCAACTGCCTGCGTAGCATCTGTAAAGAACAGTACGCCGTGCTTCTTGGCGATAGCAGAAATTTCACGGATCGGCTGGATAACGCCAACTTCGTTGTTGCCATACATGATCGAAATCAGAATGGTCTTGTCAGTAATCGCTTCTTCCAGTTGCTTCAGGTCGATCAGACCTTCTGCGTTCACAGGCAGATACGTTACCTTTCCACCGATTTTCTCGATGTGTTTGCAAGTATCCAGTACTGCTTTGTGCTCCGTAGTAGCCGTGATGATGTGGTTACCTTTAGAGGCATACATCTCAAAGACACCTTTGATAGCCAGGTTATCTGACTCAGTAGCGCCCGAAGTGAAGATGATTTCTTTTGGTGAGCAATTGATAAGTGAGGCGATTTGCTCACGTGCATAGTCAACAGCCTCCTCGGCATGCCAGCCGAATGCGTGGTTACGGGAAGCGGCGTTACCAAACTTGCCAGTGAAGTATGGCATCATGGCCTCCAGCACGCGCGGGTCAAGCGGTGTAGTGGCGTTGTTGTCTAAGTATATCGGAAATGTTAGCATATCACTATTTTTTATCTCTTTTTGTCCTGTCTGATTAACAGTTGTGAGAAATTATTAGTTTTGAATTCCCTGCAAAATTAACAAAAAAAGGTTACTTAGACTAATTACAAATTGAAAATGGTAAACGTAGAACATATAGGTATAGCGGTTAAAAATTTCAGCGAGGCAAATGCCCTGTATTTTAAACTGCTGGGCGTGGAGCCTTACAAAACGGAGTTTGTGGAGTCGGAGGCGGTAAACACCTCTTTCTTTAAGGTAGGAGGCACTAAAATAGAGCTTTTAGAGGGCACAACACCCGATAGCGCCATCAGCAAATTCATCGAGAAACGCGGTGAAGGTATACACCACATCGCTTTTGAGGTGGAAGATATTCTGGCTGAAATGGAAAGGCTGAAGGGGGAGGGCTTCATACTACTGAACGAGACACCCAAAAAAGGTGCCGATAACAAACTGGTTTGCTTCGTGCACCCAAAAAGCGCCAATGGGGTGCTGGTAGAACTGACGCAGGAGATACGTTAAATGGTTGTATGGCTGTATTGTTAAATTGTTGAACGCGGCTATATCTATTGTTTGTGTATAGGCACATTTGAGGGAAACCATTTAACAATCAAACAATTTAACCATCAAAATGATGAAACATTTTCTGAAAGAGGTACAGGCGGCGGAGGACGAGTTACTAGTCGGCAACGTCATCTTATACCCAACCGATACGGTTTGGGGAATCGGTTGTGATGCCGAGAATGCTGCTGCCGTTAGGAAGATTTTCAAGATAAAGGAACGGGAAGAATCGAAGTCTATGATTGTGCTGGTGAGCAACGTGGCTATGCTGAGGCGTTACGTGCGCGATGTACCCGAGGACTTTGAGCAGTTAGCTGAGTCACAGGAGCGTCCGACGACTTTTGTACTCTCTGGTGCCCAGAATCTGCCCAAAGAACTGATTGCCGAAGACGGCAGCATCGGTATGCGCATCGCCAAAGACGAATTCTGCCACCGCTTGATGCAGCAAATAGGCCGTCCGCTGGTGTCTACCTCAGCTAATGTGAGCGGTGAGCCTTCACCGCGTAATTTTGCTGAAGTATCTGCTACGATAAAAGAGCGGGTTGATTATGTGGTGCAGTGGCGACAAGACGAGGAAGTAGAATCACGGCCATCGCGCATCATCAAAATTGATGAAAACGGCAAACAGACGGTTATTCGGGAGTAAGGTGTAGGTATAGCGTGTAACGGGCGGTGGCCTATACCCATGTTTCAGAGCCGTCTACGATTTTTTAGCCTTGCTCTGAATTTATCTCTTTATTTTTGTGCCTCAGGCGTATGTTTTCTGTACAGCCTGAGGTTTTGATTTTTCTGAATGGATACGATAAAATTACCTGAGCACCCCATATTCGATACCGTGGCTGCTGCCGCTGCTGAAGTAGGCGTAGACGCTTACGTGATTGGGGGCTTTGTGCGTGATCTGGTCCTCAAAAGGCCATCTAAAGATATTGACGTGGTATGTGTGGGCAATGGCATCGAGCTGGCTGAGCGGGTATCGCATAAGCTGCCGCACAAGCCCAAAGTGTCGGTTTTTAAGCACTTCGGTACTGCTATGCTGCGCTCAGGTGAATGGGAAGTGGAATTTGTGGGTGCCCGCAAGGAATCATACCGCGAGGAATCCCGCAAGCCAGATGTAGAAACTGGTACGCTAGAGGACGACCTGAAACGCCGTGACTTCACTATCAATGCCTTAGGTATAAGCCTGAACGAAGGTACCTACGGACAGCTGATTGACCGCTTCGATGGGGTAAAAGACATGAAGCGCAAGATCATTCGCACACCGCTAGAGCCGGGAATTACCTTCTCCGACGACCCGCTGCGCATGATGCGTGCCATCCGCTTCGCCTCTCAACTTAACTTCGATATTGCTCCGGAAACCTTCGACGCCATCATCGACAACAAGGGGCGTATCAAGATTGTATCACAGGAGCGAATCACGGACGAACTGAACAAGATCGTGCTCTCACCGGTGCCTTCTTACGGCTTCAAACTGCTTTTTGCATCTGGTCTGTTGCAGCTGATTTTCCCCAAAATGGCAGAATTGCAGGGTGTGGAGACGATCAAAGGCAACTCGCATAAAGATAACTTTTACCATACTCTGCAGGTGCTTGATAATGTGTCGGAGGTTACGGATGACCTGTGGCTGCGTTGGTCGGCCATCATGCACGACATCGCCAAGCCCGATACAAAACGCTACCACGAGAAAGTGGGCTGGACTTTCCATGGTCATGAAGAGCGTGGCGCCCGTATGGTGCCCAAGCTTTTCAAAGATCTGAAACTGCCACTGAACGATCACATGAAGTTTGTGCAAAAGCTGGTTCGCCTGCACCTGCGCCCCATTGCACTGGTAAAGGACACTGTAACCGACTCTGCCATTCGCAGACTTTTGTTTGAGGCGGGCGACGACATTGATGCGCTTATGAAACTGTGCCGCGCTGACATCACCTCCAAAAACGACAGCAAGGTAAAGCGCTACCTGCAGAACTTCGATAAGGTGGAGAAGCGACTGGTAGAGGTGGAGGAGAGCGACAAACTGCGCAACTTCCAGCCAGTGATTACTGGTGAGGTTATCATGGAAACGTTTGATCTGAAGCCGTCTAAAACGGTAGGGGAGTTGAAGGAGGCACTGACAGAAGCGATACTGGAGGGAACTGTTAAAAACGAGTTTGGCGAAGCCTTCGCTTTTCTCCTCGAAAAAGGAAAAGAACTGGGACTTCGCCAGGTAAACTCACCAAACAACTAAACAAACAAATCACTCAGGTATAGAACCTGTAAGTGGGTATAAAGTTTTATTTTGTACTAAAGGCAGGTATAGAGAAGGGATAAGTTGGTAAGACTTATCCCTTTTTTGTAGAGCTATTACAGGCGCGATATTTTGCTAGCACCTGCCACATCTGTTACCACATTGCTCGGGTTACCTCTGTAGCGTACTTTGCTGGCACCTGCCGCATTGGCGCGCAGTGTGTTGGTGGCATGTACATCAGCAGAGCAAGCGCCAACAGCATCAATCTCAACTGAATTAGCTACCAGTCTTGTAGCATCCATCTTGCTGGCTCCGGCAATATCCATGTCTACGTACTCGGCGCGACCTGAAAATGTGCTTTTGGAAGCTCCGGCGATATCGGCTTTTATTCTGTTTACATTCACATCCACAAAGGCCTGTGTAGCACCAGTTAAGGCTAAGGTCAGCTCTGGTGATTTGATGTGACCGATATCCGCTTTGATGGCGCCGCTCAAATCAAGGCTTCGCAGTTCAGGCACCGTTATCTGAATCAACACAGTCTTCTGTCTATCGAAGAGCTTGAAAGTTCTGTCTTCGTGCTCAATTACCAGTTCATTGCCTTTTTTAGTGATCTCAAGTTTTTCCAGATCATCCGCATTGCCACTGGCAGTGATGTTGTAGCTGCTGCCCTGGGTAATCTGTACGTGGTAAGCTCCGTTCACTGAGATAGCGTTGAAGTCGCTGAAGTCATAATTCTGCTTATTAGAGCTATACTCTGACTCGTTCATCAGCACGCTTCCACCAGCACCCATCGTAGCGGCTGCATTGTAAGTGAAATCGCTGTCGGCTACGTCTAGCGTGTCGGATGCGCAGGTGATACAGGCAAGCAGGTTGCCTTTTACCTGCCACAGGTTGCGCAGAGTCTTTTCTCGGCTATACTCTTCTTCGAAGGCGCTGCTCGGCACCATACGCAGGAAGTTGCTGGTCAGGCGTAGCTGCTTATCTTGCGGTATAAGCAAGGTCACGTCCATGCGCTGGCTGCGATAAGCCGCCCCGGATGCAAACTCGAAGCTGTCGTCGAAACGGAGTGTAGAGTCGGTTTGTACCACGCGGTAGGTTACCATGCGTGCATTTTCCTGTGCTTCAGCCTCCGTCTTGCCTTTGGCCTGCAGGCGTTGCTGCACTTCCAGATTCGAACCAGTGTGTCCCTGCACATCGAAATAGATGCGGTTTTCATAAGAGGAGTTCGTGTTATAACCATCCAGCGTGATCGTAGGGTATGGCCCAACCGGGAAGGACTGGGTTGTTACCACTTCACCTGAGCGACGGAAGTTTTCAGCATGAGCCGCGATGAAAGCGATCATGGTAAACAAGCTGATCAGCCAGATGCCAAACAGAGACCAACCCACCAGTGGGCGCATAAAGAAGCGCTTCGCCAAAAGGCCGATTGCCAGCAGGATCAGGAACAAGATAGGTATGAGTCCTACAAAAAAACCAGCCACCAATCCGAGCCGGGGAAAGCCCTCCAAAAGAACGGAGGCCGGAAAATCACCCATCATGAACGCCGTGTCGCCATCTACTATGCCCAAAGACACAAACAGGGAAGTGAAAAGAGCTACAGTAAGGCCTAGCGAAATAAACAACAACGTGATACCGGCAGCCACTCTGATCAATGTGATAAGTACCGCTAGAATAGGGCCTAATGCTCTGCCTAGCCAGTTAATTATCTGCGAGATGATGCGAAAAGGCAGGAGCAATACCTTGGCGGCAGTGCTTTCCTCTCCATCGTGGTCCTTCATGTTGAGGTTCTCTTTCAGGGTGTGCTCAATACTGGCCAGCGTAACCGGGTTTCCCTGCATTTGCATACGTTCGGTCAGGCTGGCCGCCTCCGGGACCGCTACCCAGAGGATGATGTAAGCCAGTATACCAAACCCCCCCGCAAAAATCAGGGCTAGGAAAAGGATGCGAATAACCGCTACATCAACACCAAAATACTTGGCAATACCGCTGGCCACACCTGCCAGTTTCTTGTCATCCGGATCACGGAACAGCTTTTTCACCGTGATTTCAGGTAGTGAGTAGTTTACAGGCAGCGCGATCCAGAGGATAATGTACAGGATCAAGCCAAAGGAACCTGAGATACCATCAGTAATAGGCGTACCGATTACCAGGAACACAAAGATCAGGCGAATCCATACCGGGTCTACGTTCAGGTAATTCGCTATACCTGATGACACACCGCTGATTACTTTGCGGCTTGCATCGCGGTACAGGCGCTTTGGCCGGGCAGTTGCAGCAGCGGCTGCCGCTCCTCCAGCTTCGGCGTACTCAGGTTCAGGAGCGCCGGCTCTGTATGCTTGTTTGGCATGCGGCATTTCCTCTTCCATTGGCTCCAGTATCTCGAAGTCAGTCACATCGCCCATTTGAGCAATAAGTGATTGTACATCCTCTATAGTGATGACCTGTTTGCCAGGAGAAAGACGCGTTGAAAAGATCTCCGCTATGCGTGCCTCGATATCAGCTACAATTTCCTCGTGTCCTTCGTAGCTCGAAAAGTAGTGGCGAATAGAAGCAAGATAGCGGCTAAGTTGCTCATACCCATCTTCCTCAATGTGGAAGATAATGCCTTGCAGATTGACGTTTATGTTCTTTTTCATGATTGCTGCGCTTTCTTGTTGTGGATGATGAATTCGGTGGAAGCTACCAGTTCGCCCCATGTTTCCCGGAGTTGATCCAGAAAAGTGCGCCCGGTCTCGGTAAGTGTGTAATACTTGCGGGGTGGCCCAGAGGTAGATTCGACCCAACTATAGTCGAGAAGCCCCGCGTTCTTGAGGCGAGTAAGGAGAGGATAAAGAGTTCCCTCCACTACTATCATCTTGGCAGCTGTCAGCTCCTCCAACATATCGGACGCATATACCTCACCACGAGAGATAATCTCCAGTATGCAGAACTCCAGAATTCCCTTCCGCATCTGCACTTGTGTGTTTTCTACTTTCATGATGATTCCGTTTAATGTTGAAGCAAAGTTATTAAAAGGTACTATGTAAAACAAGGTACTGTTTAAAAATAATTACGAAAGTTTTTTCAAAGGGTTTAAGTGGCAGCTAATTGTGGATAAAAATGATTATTTTTGAATGCGAAAAAATGTCGTTTTAAATCAACTTATTCGCTTTTCATGGTGTTAGGAGGCAAAACTGCTTCCATTGATCGGGTAATAAACTAAGCCTGAATTTTTTTTTAATAATTCTTAAAAGCCCATTTGAGATTGTATTCCTGTGCCTATGACCAGATTTACCCTTTCGGTTCTATTGCTAGTGCTATGTTTTGTGAGCGGTGTTGCCCAGGCGCAGGTAGCTACTCCAAAGTATAGTAATGAATTTTTAAATATCGGGGTGGGGGCTCGGGCCCTTGGTATGGGTAATGTGCAGGTCGCAGTTGCCGATGATGCCACAGCCGGATTCTGGAATCCGGCGGGTTTGCTGCAACTGCGCAATAAGTACAACATCGCCCTCATGCACTCAGAACTCTTCGCAGGCATAGCCAAGAATGATTTCGGCAGCTTTGCCATGCCCATCGACTCGAGTAGTGCCCTTGCTGTCTCGGTTATCCGCCTCGGCGTAGACGACATTGTGGACACCCGTCGCCTTCAAAACGAGTACGGCTACATCCAATACGACAGCATTCGCTTTTTTTCGGTGGCGGACTATGCCATGCTGTTATCCTATGCTCGTAAAAGTAACCTGGTACAAGGCTTAACACTGGGAGTTAACGCCAAGATTATCTACCGAAATGTGGGGGAGTTTGCCAATGCCTGGGGCTTCGGTTTTGATGCGGGCGCCCAGTTGCGCCGCGGTACATGGCAATTTGGTGTGATGGCCAAAGACGTAACTACTACCTTCACGGCCTGGACCCATAATGTAGAGGCACTGGAAGCAACCTATCAGCAGACAGGTAATGACCTGCCTGAGAGTACGGCCGAACTTACGCTGCCCCGCTTAGTGCTGGGAGTTGCCAAGAACTTCACTTTCTCTGATAAGTTTACAGGTTTATTGGCCACTGATATTGACTTCACTTTTGACGGCAAGCGTAACGTGCTGCTCAAGTCTGACTTCGCCTCCGTGGACCCGCATGTGGGCATGGAGCTCGCCTATGCCAATACAGTATTCGTGCGGGGAGGCATTAATAACTACCAGCAGTTCCGCAATTTCAATGGAAGCATGTCCTCTAAGGTGCAGCCAAACTTCGGTGTGGGCTTTGAGAACAACGGTCTGAACATAGACTTGGCTCTATCACGCGTGAGCGGTAACGATGGAAACACGGCCAATGCAAACGGGCTTTACTCCATCATCATCTCTTTAGGTTATTCTTTCAATTAAAAATATACGGTTTTAAGTATTACAGCCGATGAATATAAGTAGACTCATTAAGCAGTTTTTGTTTGTATGCACCTTCGTAGTAGGCCTGCAGTCTGTAGCCTTTGCCCAGTCCCCAACACCTTACGGCAACGAATGGATTGATTATAACAAAACTTACTATAAACTGAAAGTTGTTAACACAGGACTTCATCGCTTAAGCTATGGATTTCTGGATAGTTTAGGCTTAGCTGGCACCAACCCACAGCACTTCCAGCTTTTCAGAAGAGGCAAGGAGGTGGCCATCCACGTAGCCGGTGAGGCTGATGGCCGCCTCGATACGCAGGACTTCATCGAATTCTATGGTGAGCGCAACGACGGTAGGTTGGATCAGGACCTATATAAGGATCCCGCGCATCAGCCGCATCAACTATATAGTCTTTATACCGATACGGCCGCTTATTTTCTTACAGTGAATCCTGCTGGTGGGAAGCGCATGCAACAGGTCAACCCTTCGCCGGCGGGGAAGACGCCTGAGCCATATGTATTGCGGAAGGTGACGCGATATTTTGTGGATAGATACTACTATGGAAAAAAGCATGGTACAATCAATGCACTGCTAGCTTGGATGGACGAGGGCGAGGGTTATACCTCAGTTGCTGCCAGAGTTGCTAAAAATTATGATATCCCTTCGCTTACCAATTCAGAAGCGTCAGGGCCTAAGCCGAGTTTTGAAGCTGTAATTGGAGGTGTTAACGCTAACTTGCATGGAGGAGTATTAAATATTGTGACGCCCTCGGGGGCCACCAGAGCCTTGACTCGTTTTGAGATAACAGGGGACAATTTTCAAAAAGTAAAAGGCAATATTGAGTACAGTGACATTTACGCAGATGGCAAAATTAGGGTGCAGACTTTACCTGACGCCACACAGACAAACGATGTAACGCTGTCTTATGTAACCGTGACGTTTGCACAGAAAAGTATAGTGACAGGTAATTCTATGCTATTTCATACGGACTCTACACGTTCCGCTAACCCCTTTTATCTACTTAGTGGTAGCCTAGCGTCAACCGTTGCCTATGATGTTACAGATCCTTATAATCCGATTCGTATAGAAGGCCATGTAAATGGTGGGGCGAAAGGAGTAATAATTCCTACGGAAAACAAAACTCGGCAAGTGTTACTAGCAAACACTGCTAAAGCTTTCAAAGCAGTGGGTAAAGCTGAGGCGATGCGTTTTAGGAATATTGATGCGAATGCGCATAACTACATTATTCTGACGAATAAACGTTTAATGAAGGCTGGAGGAACATCCAGGCCGGCTCCAGTTGAATATGCTGCCTACAGAGCATCTGCTGTTGGTGGAGGGTATGATACGCTCTTGGTTCATGTGGATCAAGTTGTAGATCAATTTCACTACGGTGAATTCTCGTCCAATGCTGTGCGTAAGTTTATGACCTATATGCTTACCTCGGATCGGGAAAAACAGCTTTTTATTATTGGGAAAGGCCTGAAGTACGCTTGGGATGACTATAGAAGTATTCATAACAATAAATACAGCTTTTACCATATAGGAGACCGGCACCCAAACGTGCATGAAATGGATTTAGTGCCAACAGGCATGATTCCTTCATCTGATGTGTTCTTTTCATCTGACTTTAGGAATAATCGATATGAACCTCGGGTTCCTACAGGACGTTTGTCTGCCACAACGCCTGAAAATATAATAGCATATCTGAATAAAGTAAAGGAGCACGAGGCCTTATCAGATGGTTTAGCCTGGAGAAAAAACATTTTACAACTTGGTGGGGGAGCGAATGAAGTACAGCAAAACAAATATGCAAATTGGCTGACGAATTATAGGCTTATTGCAGAAGGTCCACTATTAGGAGCTAATGTAATTGAAAAGTACAGAAGAGATTTTAGAGATTACACTACTTACGTCAATGTTTCTGATGAAGTGAATGCTGGCTTATCACTACTTACTTTTTTCGGACATAGTGCGATAGATGTTACCGACATTGAGATAGGCTTCGCATCGTCTAATCTTAATGGATATAGAAATAAAGGTAAGTACCCCGCTATCATAATGAATGGTTGTTACAGCGGAGATGCATTTATTCATAACAAGATATCTTTTGGCGAAGACTGGTTGATTACTCCAGACCGGGGGGCAATATCATTTATGGCACAGTCTTACATTGGGGGTGATGGGCCTCTGAATGAATTTTCTAATAGATTCTATCAGATTGCTTTTGCCGATAACCAGTTTTATGGACGTACAATTGGGGGTGTTCATAAAGAAACTATTAGAAGGTATATCACATCAAGTTCCCTTTATCAAAGGGGGGATCATGTAGCCACCATGACACAAATGGTGCTCCAGGGAGATCCTGCAGTAAGATTGTATACACCGAGCAAACCTGATTATGCATTTGCAAATAACGCTGCTACAGTTAAGGATCAAAACGGTGAAATTGCGATAGCCGTGTCTGAGAAATTTGTGCTTAGTGTGAATACCATCAATCTCGGGAAAGCTATTAATGACTCGGTTAGCATTGGTGTAAAACGTATTCTGCCAAATGGCACTGCACAAGATCCTGTTTCTATCAAGGTTAAACCTATTTATTACAAAGAGAAATACGAGTTGTCAATTCCTAACACAGATTCAACCGGGGCAGGTATGAACAGGTTTGAGGTAACTCTTGACGACACAGGTCTAATTGATGAGTTGAATGAGAGTAACAATGTGCTGGTGATATCACATTTCCTACCACGCTCAGGAATTTCATTACTGGCACCGATGAATTACTCAATCGTGAATAGTCCGAGTGTTAACTTAGTAGTTCAGTCAACACAACTAAGAACAGAACCTAAAGGAGTCTATTTTGAACTAGATACCACTGACAATTTTAAATCAAATATGAAGCTAACGCACCAGGCAAGTCCTGGTGTACTTCCTGCATGGGAGGTAAATCTTCCAATTCAGAATTCTGACGCTGACAGCACTGTTTTCTTTTGGCGTGCTCGATTTGACCAATTTGAGCAGGGAGAGGACACTGTCTGGGTAAATGGTTCTTTTAGGTACATAAAAGGCAATGAGGAAGGGTGGTCTCAGAGCCATGCAGGTCAGTATAAGGAAGCAGAGATGGATGGGCTTCGTTTAAATTCACAAGACAAAATCGAGTTCAGCCCTATTACTAAAAATTTTGAAATTAGAACTGTAGGAGGGGATGTAAGGTTTGATATGCCTCCACATGGAATCTATATAAATGGAGTATCTGAAATAGACGCAGCTTGTGGTAATTTCAAAGCTTCATCTGTACCAAGAATGTTTTTCTTTGTACTTGATAGTAAGAATCTGAACCATGTGACAGTTCCGGGATTTTCACCTTGCAAATTCATGTGGAATCTTTACCAATTTGGAGATCTCAACAATCCTACAATCAGGGCAAATATGCTACGTTTTTTGAATGCTATTCCTGAGGGGCAATATGTAGTAGCTGTTACTGTAAATAAGGTTCCTTTCGACTTATTTACTCCTGAACTGAAAGCAGCTTTCAGTAATATAGGGTCTAAGCTAATTGATGATATAAAAACAGGTTACCCATTAGCCATAATAGGCCAAAAGGGGGCTGCTATTGGGTCCATTCAAGAATTAGGAGCCGATTTAAGCAGTGATATACCTCCGACTGCACAAGGGATTGCTTTACGTTACTTGATGGAAACAACAAATACGCAAGGCTATATCACTTCTACAACTATAGGGCCTGCCTTAAGCTGGAGTAGCCTGCACCATAATATAGAGAAGAATAGGTTAGGCGACGATAAATATAAACTGAGCGTGTATGGTTTTGATGAGGAAGGTAATCGAGAACTATTAAATGATGCAGTAACATCAAAAATGTTTGATCTTAGCCAAGTAAGTGCAACAAAGTATCCATACTTACAATTACAAGCTCAATTGACAGACATTGAGGACCGTACGGCACCACAGCTCAAACAATGGATGGTTTATTACCAAGCTGCTCCAGAAGGTGTGATCAGGCCAGATTTAGTTAAAGTAAGTGAGGAAATTATAACAGCACAGGCTGAAAGAGGTACCATTAATGTACCGATGGCTTTCCAAAATGTCACGCCGTATGCTTTCCGCGACTCAATCACTGTGGAAGTAACCTTAACAGGAGAAGGGATAGAGCCAAGAATATCACAGTTCAAAATTGAAGCATTGGAAGGGAATAAGACGGCCATGTTCAACTATACTATGTCATCTCTTGAACTTGATGGTAATTATAAACTGAGCATGTATGTGAATCCTCGTTTGCAGCCGGAGCAGCAGTTTCAGAACAACATTTATGAAGTGAACTTCGCTGTACAGTCAAAGCTTCATCCAATCATGGACGTAGCCTTTGACGGCGTACACATTATGGATGGAGAACTTGTAGCTCCAAGCCCGCTTATTAGTATTACTGTGAAGGACGAGAACAAGCATATCTATCTTGAGAACGCAGATGCAATGGAAGTGTATTTAACTAACAATGCAACAGGCGTATCGTTAGATATAAAAGAAACTGCAAAGTCAAGCGAGTTGCGTGTTTTTCCAGCCGACCAGAAGAATGATTTTCGATTTGAGTATAAGCCAGAACATTTAGAAAATGGTATCTACACTTTGGAGGTAAGGGGTAAGGACGTGACAGGTAAAGCCTCAGGAGTTTCGCCTTACCGAATCAATTTCGAAGTAGAGAACGAGTCAAAAATTACCAACTTCTACCCATACCCGAACCCTTTCTCCACCAAAACGCAGTTTATCTTCACGTTGACAGGTGGCGTAATTCCAGATCAGTTCAAAATCCAGATCATGACTGTGACTGGTAAAGTGGTAAAGGAGATTATGCGGGAAGAAATTGGGCCAATTCGCATTGGTAATAACAAAACGGAATATGCCTGGGATGGTACTGATACGTATGGCGACAAACTGGCTAATGGGGTGTATTTATACCGTGTCGTAATGCCTAAAGATACTGAAGAGATGAAGCACATCTGGAAAAAAGGAGATAAGGGCTTCGTGAACGGTTATGGCAAGATTTACATTCTGCGCTAAGTTCTAACTTAGTCTCATCACAAAAAAAGGAGCGCTAGAAGGCGCTCCTTTTTTTGTGCGGCTATACCTGTGCGGCTATACCTGTGCGGCTATACCTGTGCGGCTATACCTGTGCGGCTATACCTGTGCGG
>NZ_CANNAI010000012.1:0-73715 GCF_947502515.1 uncultured Pontibacter sp.
ACGGGTGTGACGTCTTCAGGTAACCGAAGTTTTGAATACGCTATCAATGGGGGAGATTTCCAGACAGGCAATACCTTTACTGGTCTGGCTGCCGGAGTATCTTATACCATCACGGTAAAGGACGCCAATGGCTGTACCTTCAGTAAATCCTATACACTAACAAATGTAGAGGGTCCTACGGCCGTAACTGCTAGCTCAGCACCGGCCAGCTGCCACAACAACGACGGTTCGATAACAGCAGGCGAGGTATCAGGCGGCACCGGAACGATGGAGTACTCCATCAACGGTAACGACTTCCAGACCAGTACCATCTTTACAGGCCTTGCTTCCGGCGACTATACCTTGACGGCCCGCGATATCAACGGCTGTACAGTGACTACCTCGGTGACCGTGGTGCAGCAGTCTCTGACCAATTTCACCGCCACACCGGCTGCTTCCACCTGTGGCAACCCGAACGGTACTGTCTCTATCTCTGCCGTTGTCGGTGGCGTAGGTACGCTGGAGTACAGCAAAGACGGCAGCAACTACCAGACTTCCCCTACACTCACCGGCTTTGCTGCCGGGACGCATACAGTGTGGGTGAGAGACGAAAAGGGTTGTACCTTCAGCAAACAGGTGACCATCACTAACACGCCGGGCCCTACTGACTTTGCAGTGGAGCTAAAAGCCACTACCTGCGGTGACAGTAACGGCGAAATCCGTGTAACAGGTGTGACCACAGAGGGAAATCGCAGTTTTACTTACTCTTTGAACGGAAGCGCCTTCGGGACAGGAAACACTTTTACTGGTTTGACTGCCGGAACAGCTTATACTGTCCGGGTGCGGGATGCAAATGGCTGTATCATTACTAAGTCATTTACACTGACCAATACACCTGGCCCTACGGCCGTAGCGGCAACATCGGCCCCTGCCAGCTGCCACAACAACGACGGTACCATTACGGTGGGAGGTGTATCAGGAGGTACAGGCACGATCAGGTACGCTCTCAACAATGGCACCTTCCAAACCGGCACTACTTTTACAGGACTAGCTGCCGGCACCTATACCTTGACGGCACGTGACGCTAACCTCTGTACTGTCAGCACATCGGTAACAGTGGTGCAGAGTGTGCCGACAAACTTCACAGCTACCCCAACTGCAGCTACTTGCGGCGACGCTAACGGAACCGTGGTGGTGAGCGGCATCGTGGGAGGGGTTGGTACGTTTACCTACAGCAAAGACGGCGGCCGCACTTTCCAGTCGTCTTCTACGCTGACTGGTCTGGCAGAAGGTCCGCACACCATTACTATAAAAGATGCCCGTGGCTGTACCTTCTCCAAAGAAGTTATAATCGAGAATATACCTGGTCCGTCTGATTTTGCCTTCACGGCCAACGCCTCAAGCTGCGGTCGCAGCAACGGCAGCATTGAAGTAGGCCTTGTGACAGGTGGTAGCGGTACTTACTCCTACAGCATCAACGGTGGCGATTTCCAGACTTCCAATACTTTCTCAAACCTAACGGCTGATACTTACCGCATCACAGTAAAGGATGGTAAGAACTGCGAGTTCACCAAAGAAGTGACGGTGACAGATGTGGCAGGTCCTACTAACTTCACCGCTACCGTAAGCAACACAACCTGCGGGGCCACAAACGGCGAGATCAAAGTAACGGGTGTGACAAGTACTGCCGGTGGTTACAAGTATAGCCGCGATGGCGTGAACTTCCAGGACTCGCCTGACTTCACAGGTTTGGCTGTGGGAGAGCATGTGATCACGGTACGCGACGCCAATGGCTGTACTTTCTCCAGAACCTTTAACATCATCAACGTGCCTGGCCCAACGACAATGACAGTTGCCCAGATAGCAGCCAGCTGTAACAACAACGACGGCCGCATTACGGTGAGTAATGTGTCGGGCGGAACCGGTACCTATACCTATTCTGTCAACGGTATAGACTTCCAGGCAAGCAATGTATTCAATGGCCTTGCCGCTGGTCCTTATATCGTGACGGTGATGGACGAAAATGACTGTACCATCACCCGTTCGATAACAGTAGGTACCAACGTGCCGACTACCTTCGCCTTCACTACCAACCCATCTACCTGCGGTAATAGCAACGGTACGATTACGGTAGGCGCCGTAACAGGCGGTACAGGTCCATATAAGTATAGCAAGGATGGCCAGAACTTTGGTGACAGTAATGCCCTTACTGGTTTCTCCGCTACTACCCACACCATTTGGGTGCGCGACAACAAAGGCTGTGTGGTTTCCCGCCAGATTGCGGTAAGCGACATCGCTGGTCCTAGTGACATCGTGGCGACTGCAACAGCCTCTAGCTGCGGTAACCCGAATGGCCGTCTGACAGTGACAGGGGTAACAGGCAATACGGAAACGTATAGCTACTCCATCGACGGTGATAATTTCCAGGAGTCAGCTACATTCGAAGGTCTGTTGGCTGACGACTACACCATCACGGTGAAAGATGAAAACGGCTGTACGTTTGCAAAAGGCTTTAGCGTAACGGATGTGGCAGGCCCAAGCTTTGTGGCAGAGGCTGAATCCAGCACCTGCGGTGACAGCAATGGACAGATCGTGGTGAGCAATGTGACAGGCGGAACGGGTACTTACCAGTACAGCCTGAACAACGACACCTTCCAGAACAACAATAGCTTTGTGAACCTGGCCGCCGGAGAGTACATCATTTCGGTGCGTGACGAAAAAGGCTGCGTGGCTACTCAGACAATCGAAGTAACCAATATTCCCGGCCCGACTGATATCACGCTGGCTGCAGTATCATCTACCTGCGGCAATAGCAACGGTTCTATCACGGTGAGTGCAGTAACTGGCGGTACATCGGACTATACCTATAGCCTGAATGGCGGCGCCTTCCAGGAGTCGGCTACCTTCACAGGCTTAACGGCACGCACCTACGCCATCACAGTAAAAGACGCCAGAGGTTGTACCTTCACTAAAGAAGTAGAAGTGCAGAACATTGCTGGCCCGGATGGATTGACTGCTGAAATAACAGCCTCTACCTGCGGTGCCGCCAATGGCGAGCTGCGTATAACCCGTGTTTCGGGTGGAACAGAGGGCTATACCTACAGCCGTAACGGCGTGAACTTCCAGGAAAGCGATCTCTTTACAGGATTGGCTGCTGGTGAGTATACCATCACCGTAAAAGACGCCAGAGGCTGTACTTTCGCCCAGAAGTTCAATGTAACCAACACCGGTGGACCAACAGCTGTTACGGCCACTACCCAGGCAGCCAGCTGTTTGAACAACGACGGTTCGATTACGGTAGGTACGGCAACAGGAGGAACAGGAACCTATACCTACTCCATTGACGGTATCACCTTCCAGGAGTCGAAGAACTTTACTGGCCTGGCCTCCGGAGACTATACCGTAACAGCCAAAGACGGAAATGACTGTACCGTCACCACCACAGTAAAAGTAAACACCAACGTACCAACCAACTTTGCCAGCACATCCGTAGCTTCTACCTGCGGCGACAGCAACGGCAGTATTACGGTAGGTACTGTAACAGGTGGTACCGGTACGTACGAATACAGTAAAGACGGACAGAACTTCAGTACTAACGCGACGCTGACAGGTTTTGCAGCAGGCTCGCATACCATCTGGGTGCGTGACAGCAAAGGCTGCGTGTTCTCCAAGTCAGTAGCTGTGAGCAATATTGCAGGTCCAGAGTTCAGGGCTACACCAGTTGCGACAACTTGCGGCGCTGCAAATGGAAGCATCACAATAAGTGGTGTAACAGGCGGTGTAGGTCCTTATACCTATAGCATCGATGGCGATAACTTCCAGAATGGCCTTGTATTCGAAAATGTGCTGGCTGGTACTTACGAAGTGCTGGTGAAAGACCACAACGGCTGCGTGGGTTCTGTAACTGTAGAAGTAGAAGACATCGCCGGACCAAGCGACTTTGAGCTGACAGCGGTAGCCTCTACCTGCGGCGACAGCAATGCCAGCATTACAGTAGGTGAGGTGACAGGCGGTACGGCTCCATTTGCATACAGCATCGACGGACGAAATTTCCAGACCGGAAAAACGTTTGCAGGGCTGGCTGCCGGTGAGTACACCATTACGGTGCAGGATGACAATGATTGTGAGTTTACCAGGACCATTGAGATAGAGAATATCCCTGGACCAACCGATATCACACTTACAACTGAATCCTCTACCTGCGGCAGCGCCAACGGCACGATCACTGTAACAAACGTGACAGGCGGAACCTCTACCTATACCTACGCACTGAATGATGGCGACTTCCAGGAGGGAACCACTTTCGAGAATGTACTGGCAGGAAGGTATACTGTAACGGTGAAAGACGCTAACGGCTGTACCTTCAGCAAGGAGATCGTAGTGGATAACGTTGCTGGTCCTACTGACCTGACAGCCGAAACGACCTCTTCTACCTGCGGCAGCGCCAACGGCGAGATTCGAGTAACGGGCGTGACAGGCGGCACAGAGGACTATACCTACAGCCGCGACGGCGTGAACTTCCAGGAGTCGAATGTATTCACAGGATTGGCTGCAGGTAACTACAGCATCCGCGTGAAAGATGCCAAAGGCTGTATCGTAGCCAAGCAGGTGACGGTGACCAACATTGCCGGTCCGACTGCGGTAGCGGCTACTTTTGCCCCTGCCAGCTGCAACAACAACGACGGCAGCATTACGGCAGGTACTGTAACAGGCGGCGTAGCACCTTACCAGTACAGCATCAACGGCAGCGATTTCCAGTCAGAGACTACTTTTGGAGCACTTGCTTCAGGAGAGTATACCCTGACCGTGATGGACCGCAACGGCTGTACCGTAACGACAAAAGTGACGGTGACGAATGACGTTCCGACTACTTTTGCCAGCTCTACTACTTCCACTACCTGCGGTAGCAACAACGGCACGATCACAGTAGGCGAAGTAACAGGTGGTTTCGCTCCTTATACCTACAGCAAGGACGGTGTGAACTTCCAGGAATCAGCTACACTGACTGGTTTCGTGGCCGGTACGCACGCCATTACGGTGAAAGATGCCAAAGGCTGTATCGTTACACGCCAGGTGCAGGTGAGCGATATTGCGGGTCCTTCCGAATTGGCGATTGCTGTAACAGCTTCTACCTGCGGCGATAGCAACGGACAGTTGACGATAGGTGAGGTGACGGGTGGAACTGCTCCTTATACTTATAGTATAGACGGCAGCAACTTCCAGACCGAAAAAGCTTTCGCGACACTGGCAGCCCGCACCTACGAGGTAACCGTGAAAGACAAAAACGGCTGTACCTATACCCAGTCTGTTACAATTGAGAACATCCCTGGCCCGTCTGACTTTGTGGTAACGTTGAAAAGCTCCAGCTGCGGCCGTGCGAACGGTAGCGTAACTGTGGGTGAGGTAACAGAAGGCACAGCGCCTTATACCTACAGCAAAGACGGCGTGAACTTCCAGGAGTCGGCTACTCTAACCGGACTGCTGGAAGGTGAGCACACGATCACGGTGAAAGATGACAACGGGTGTATCGTTGCCAAAGTCGTGACGATAGAAGATGTAGCTGGTCCAAGCGACATGATCCTGGCCAGCACCTCTTCTACCTGCGGCAGCGCGAACGGTACGATCAGCGTGACAGGCGTTACCGGTGTAGCAGGTGGTTATACCTACAGCATCGATGGCATCAACTTCCAGGAGGGAACCACCTTCGAGGGTGTGCTGGCTGGCAGGTATACCGTAACGGTGAAAGACGCCAACGACTGTACTTTCAGCAAGGAGATTGTAGTGGATAACATCGCCGGGCCTACTAACCTGACAGCATCCATGACTGCTTCTACCTGCGGCTCAGCAAACGGTGAACTGACGGTGACGAATGTTTCAGGTGGAACGGAGTCTTATTCTTACGCTATCGACGGTAAGAACTTCCAAGCTTCTCCAACCTTCACAGGTCTGCTAGCCGGAGAATACACCATTACCGTGAAAGACGACAAAGGCTGTACTTTCGCGAAAGCCTTCACCGTGTCAGACATTGCCGGTCCTTCAGCAGTAGCGGCAAGCTCGCAAGCGGCAACCTGTGCCGACAACGACGGCCGCATCACGGCTGGTACGGTGACAGGTGGTACGGCTCCTTATACTTACTCGATCAACGGCACCGACTTCCAGACCAGCACTGTCTTCATGGCACTGGCTTCCGGAGAGTATACCCTGACAGTGAGAGATGCCAAAGGTTGCGAGACGACTACCACAGTTAAAGTAGACAAAGACGGTCCGGGCAGTTTTGTTGCCTCAACCAGCAACTCAACTTGTGGTAATGACAATGGCAGTATCCGAATCACTTCAGTGGACGGTGGTGTTGCGCCTTATACCTACAGTCTGAACGGTGGTGACTTCCAAAGCGGAGCCAGTTTCTCTGGTCTTGTGGCAGGAGAGTATACCATCACGGTAAAGGATGACAACGACTGCACGCACACTGAGACCATCACAATCAATGATGTGACGGGTCCAACTGACCTCACTGCTACAGCTCAGAACACAACCTGCGGCAACAGCAATGGACAGATCAGCGTGACCAACGTAGCAGGCGGAAAAGCTTCTTATACCTACAGCATCAATGGCACCAACTTCCAGACTTCCTCAAACTTCACAGGTTTGGCTGCTGGTGAGTACCTGGTGACAGTGAAGGATGACAACGGCTGTACCTTCGCGAAAGCGGTGACAGTAACGAACACCGATGGTCCGGAAGGATTTGCCACTACTACCAAAGCATCTACCTGCGGTGCCAGCAACGGCAGCGTAACAATAGGTACGGTGACCGGTGGTCGGGCTCCTTATACCTACAGCAAAGACGGAACGAACTTCCAGACTTCGGCTGAGTTGTCAGGTATGGCGGCAGGCAACCACACAGTATATATCAAGGATGCCAACGGTTGTATCTTCAGCAAAGCGGTAGTGATCGAGAACATTGCCGGTCCGACTGGCTTTGAGCTTACTTCTATAACGGCTACCTGCGGCGAAGCCAATGGCAGCATCACAGCAAGTGGTGTAGCAGGCGGCAAAGCACCTTATACCTATAGCCTGAATGGCGGTGACTTCCAGAGCGAAACAGTTTTCGCCTCCGTAGCGGCTGGCGAGCACACCATCACGGTGAAAGATGCTAACGGCTGTACCATCGAGAAGAAAGTAGAAGTGGGCAACGTAGCTGGTCCTTCGGCACTGACTGCAAACGCCACAGCTGCTTCTTGTGATGCGAACGACGGTGCTATCACAGTAAGCCAGGTAACCGGCGGTGTGGCACCTTATACCTACTCCATAAACGGTACTACTTTCCAGGCCGCTACTGCCTTCGCAACACTAGCCCCGGGTGAGTACGAAGTGACGGTGAAAGATGCCAATGGCTGCAGCACGGTAACGACTGTGACAGTTGGCCAGAAGGGTCCGAAAGAAGCAACGCTGACAGCTAGCAAAGCTTCTTGTGGTGAGACAAACGGCGCTATCACAGTAACGGCAGTAGACGGTGGCACAGCCCCTTATACCTACAGCCTGAACGGTGGTGCTTTCCAGGCCTCTGCTACTTTCGGCAACCTGACGGCAGGTGCTTATACCATCACGATCAAAGACGCAGAAGGCTGTGCTATTACAGTAGAGCAGACAGTGCAGAGTAGCGGTGGAGTAGAGAGCTTCACAGCGACTGGCACCGATGCCAGCTGCGGTGAGCGCAACGGCCGCATCGCGATCAGTGAGATCGTAGGCGGTACGGCTCCTTATACCTACAGCATCGACGGAATCAACTTCGTAGCAGAGCCAAATTTTACTGGCTTGGCTGAAGGTGAGTACCAGCTAACGGTGAAGGATGCCAGCGGCTGTACCCAACTACAAACCGTGACCTTGCAAAACAGCCCGGTGCTGACAGATGTGAAGTTCAGCGTATCGGCTGCTGCTTGCGGCAATGCCGCCGGCGAAGTGAAAGTAACGGAAGTGCTAGGTGGCACAGCGCCTTATACCTACTCACTTGACGGGACTAACTTCTCTGCTTCAACTACCCTGGCGAACATAGCGGCCGGAAGCTATACCCTGACCGTGAAAGATGCCAAAGGTTGTACCTTCTCTGTTCCGGTAACAGTGGTGGGCCTATCGAGCAAAGTGGCGAATGTGAGTCACATCAGCTGCTCCGGCGACAAGAATGGTACTATTATGATTGAGGCCACTGGCGGTGATGCGAACACTGAGTACAGCATCGACAACGGCAAGACCTTCCAGAAAAACCCAGAGTTTACAGGACTGGCGAAGGGTACTTACCAGGTGATCACCCGCTTCTCTTCTACTTGTACCATCACATTAGGTGCAGTAGAGATCAAGGAGCCGGCCGCGCTGCAAGTGGAGATGGCTGTGACAGATGGAATGCCAGGTAAACCTAACTCAGGCAGTGCTAAAGTGAGCGCAATCAGCGGAGGTACGGCACCATATGTCTACTCACTCAACGGTGGAGAATTTGTAAACGAGTCAGAGTTCCTGAACCTGCGCGGTGGCAAACACTACCTGAAAGTGCGTGATGCCAGCGGCTGTATTACAGAGGTTGAGTTTGACGTGACTAGCCTTGGTGAACTTGACATTCCGAACGGTTTCACACCAAACGGCGACGGCATCAACGACACCTGGGTGATTCGTAACCTGCCGGAGACTTTCCCTAACTGCAGAGTGACGATCTACAACCGTTGGGGTAGCCCGGTATTCGAGTCGAAAGGATATGGCAGAGAATGGGACGGTACGAATAACGGCAAGCGACTGCCTGATGGTACCTACTACGCCATCATCGAGTTCGGTGACGATACGCCGGCAGTTAAGACATCAGTGACCATCATGCGTTAAGTTTCGCCATTTTAGAAAGAGACCGTTATGAAAAATAAGATATTAATACTCTGCTTTTTGTTGATTGCCTTCACCGCCTCGGCCCAGCAGAAAGCCCTTTACTCACAGTACATGACCAATTACTTCATTCTCAACCCGGCTGTAGCTGGGTTTGAGAAGGACGTAAACATTAAAATGGGTTACCGCAACCAGTGGGTTGGCTTTGAGGGCGCACCTAAAACCTTTTACCTGAGTGGAGAGGGCGCCCTGTTTAACCGACACCTGAAGCGCAGCCGCAAGACACAGGGCTTCCATGGGGCAGGCGGTATGGTCTACACTGACCAGACAGGTCCAACTACCCGCACTGGCGCTTTGGCTTCCTATGCGTACCACGTGCCACTGAATCGAAGCATCTACTTGTCGTCCGGCTTCTCTGCAGGTTTCCAGCAGTTCCGTTTCGACCCAGCTAAAGTGCGCCTGGCAGATGGCTCTAACGAGCGTGACCCCGTAACCAATCACGGCCGCATAGATGCCTTTATGCCAGACCTTACAATTGGTACTTTCATGCACTCAGAAGACTTTTACTTTGGGGTGTCGCTATTTCAGGTGCTTGGCAACAAGATAAATGAAGTAGATGGAAGTGAAGAAGTAAGCCGACTTTCGCGCCACTTGTTTGTGTCAGGTGGATATAACTTCGATGTGCACGACAAAATCCGGCTGATGCCTTCTGCTTTGCTGAAGTATGTGCAGGGCGCCCCAGTTCAGGCTGACTTCAATATGAAAGCAGCCTACCACATGAGCAAGCGTCGCCAGAAGACCGTGTACGATGACCAGGTATGGGCAGGCGTCTCTTACCGTACCCAGGACGCCGTTGTAGGCTTGGTAGGTGTGCAGTTTCAGGAGCAGTTTCAACTGAGCTATACCTACGACATCACCGTGTCCCGCATGCGCCACCAGAGCGCCGGTTCACACGAGGTCGTGCTAGGCTACCGCTTCAAATAAGATACAAGTCCATCGCTCACAAAAAGAGAAAGGCCAGCGCATTTGCGCTGGCCTTTCTCTTTTATGGTGGGTTGCTTATTCTATGTATAGAGCCACATTCGAGAATGTTTGGTTTTGGGTTCTGTCAGAAATTGTCCTTTGAAAGTAAAGATGTTTTATTCTACTTTTTGTCATCCTGTAAGGATTTTGGTAAAGATAGCTACAACCCCGCCAGCAGTATAAGCTTAACCTTCGGTGGTAGAGGACTGTATTTTAACCAAGTTTCTTTACAGAATGACAGTAAGTTTCGAACTGGTTATCTTAGAACCTAACAGTCTACCTCTTTTAACAAAGGGCAATCCACGCTTAGTCCTTGCAGGTTTAGCCAGCACTAGTGCGCTGCTTCCTCGGCACGGGCGGAGCTTCCGCTGATGATCTGGCCGAAGAAAATACTGTTGAGGAACAACTTATTGGTACCGAACCAGAAGGCGCGGAAGTTAGGGTTGTCCGTCATGCCGATCACTTTACCACCTCCCAAAGCCGATACTGTAATAGCGGCACTGTTACCAAGCTGCTTCAGGTTTGGTTTTGAGATGTAGCCGCTGAGCAACGGATTGGCTGTGTATACCGCCGGATTGGCATATGGGCTATTGGAAGGCTCCATGAACAGGCGGTTGTCGCGGAACACAGGCAGCTTGCTGTTGTAGTAGCCATAGCCCAGCGGATGCGTCAGGTCGAGGTTAGTTTCAAAGATTGCCCCACCAATCACCTGTGCACCAGTTGTGTTGCTCATAGTAGCGTATGGCAGTCGCTCGGTGCTGTTGTTTTCGCCCTGCTTGAAGGTGAAGTTGCCGATCTTGTTATCCGCAAGCCAACGCGTGGCATTGCCCATACCTATCAGCGTGCCGCCCTGCTGCACCCAGGTGCGCAGCCTTGTTTTACCAATCTCCGAAATAGTACCGTAAGAGCCATCGGCCATGACCATCACATTATACCGGCTGAGGTCAGCGCGGTTCACAGACTCGGCATTGATCAGACTGGTAACGATATCGAAACGGTGGTCGAGCAGGTGCCAGGCCTCACCGGCATCGTTGCTGTTCACGCCGTCGCCGATCAGCATGGCTACTTTAGGTTGCTGCAAGGTATAGATGCCCGGGCTTCCCAGATTGATGCCTTCTGTGAATCCGGTGCTGATAGCATGTACCATGATGCCATTGTCCTTAGCGATCTGGGTCATTAGCTCGTGTATGCGCTCCGCACTGACCGGCTGGCCTGTCACTGGTATCAGGATGGTGCCATAGTCAAATTGTTTTCCATCGGCCGTGAATTTGCTCGTAGTCACCCTGGCCTGCAAGCCGTGGTTGAAGAGGGTATTGAGGGCTCTTGGAGCATAGTAGCCGTGCCACTCAAAAGCATAAGCATAGGCGCTGTTGCCGCCTACTACCTGACCTGTCGGGAAGTCAACGGACGCGAGTTTCTGGCCCAGCATGCTGCGCTTGAACTGGCGGGACGTCAGGTTAGCATGTTCGAGGTTGAAAGCTAGCGGCAGCGTCCAGGCAGACACGTCGTAAAACAGGCTGTCCTGGAACGAAGTACGGCGCTCGAACATCCCTTCGATCAGCTTATACTGTGGCTGGTTAGTTGGTACGATGTAGCTATTCTCCGGGGTATAGGTCACATCGTTGATCGTGAATTTCTCCTGCGGACGGTAAATGTCGATCTGGTGCTGGTGGATGATCTCAGCCAGGTGGTAAGCACGGGCCGGGTCTTTCTCAGCGTTGAACACATAAGCACCAACCGGAGCTTTAGCAGACTCCTTCAAGGCATCGCGGTAGAAGTCACGCTGATGGGTAAGTAACTCTTCGCGCATGTTCTGCACGGCCTCCAAAGTAGAAAGGGTGGTCGTAAACTGGTTGCGGATGGTGAAAGGGAAAGTCAGCACACCATTCACGCTCTCCTGGGCATGGCCTCTGGAGCTCGCCTGCTCAAACAGGATACCGATAGCACCATTCACATCCGGGTAGGTAGAGCCTTTGCCGTAGTAGAAGTCATCGAAACTCTCTTCAGTATAGTAGAATGATCCGATCTTGTCGAGGGCCTTGGCGTGAAAGCCGGCGATCTTCTTTGTCAGGTCATAATTGCGAGCCGGGGTGAGCGGGTGGTTACGACTCGGTATACCTGGCTGGAAGAAGAAAGTAGAATTGGTGCCCATCTCGTGGTGGTCAGTGAGCACATTAGGCTTCCACTCGTGGAATTTAACCAGTCTGCCACGCGACTCCGGATGTTGAAGCGGCAACCAGTCGCGGTTCAGGTCAAACCAATAGTGGTTGGTACGGCCACGAGGCCAGGCCTCAGAAAACTCTTCGCTATTAGGGTCAGTGACCAGGTTTTTGCTGCGGTGCGTGTTTACCCAGCTGGCAAAGCGGTTTAGTCCGTCCGGGTTGATGGAAGGGTCAATCAGGATCACAGTTTCGCTTAGCAACTTATCAATCTCAGGTCCTTGCGCAGCGGCCAGATGGTATACGGCTAGCAAAGAGGCATTGCTTCCGCTCGGTTCATTACCGTGCACACTGTAGCCCATCCACACCACACCCGGCATGTTCTTGATGTCAAGCTTACCGGATGCATTCGGGTCAGTTAGCTGACGGTGCTGCTCCTTGATGCGCTGGATGTTCTTGTGGTTTTCGGGAGAAGTGATAGTGAGCAGGTATAGCGGACGGTTTTCGTGCGTGCGGGCATACTCCTCAATGGTGATACGGTCGGAGAGCTGCGCCATTTGCCGCATGTACATGGCCAACTGGTCATGACTCACATGCCATTCACCCACGTTGTAGCCCAGTATGTCTTTGGGTGTCGGAAACTCTTTGTTGTAGGTTACATCCTGCGGGAGGTAGTAGGAGAGGTCTGCCTGCGCCATCGTCCACTGGCTTAGAAAGACCAGTGCCGCCGTGGCGAGTGCATAAATTTTTTTCATGAGTACGGTTGTTTTAAGGGTGATCGTGAAATAAGGTTAGTTATGCAATTTCCCCTTTTGCTTCGCCTTTTCCAAAAATAAAAGCCCAGCCGGTAGTGGCAGGGCTTGATTAGCAGTGTGTCGTAAGCTCGTGCAAGCTAGCTGATAACAGGCCGTCTTCGATCTTGTGGTCTGGCGGTGTTTTGCCGACGAGAGCCACTGCTCACAAAGTAAAGGGCAAAGCCCGAAAGTATAGTCACAATACCTGCAATTGAGAACACGCGTAGCAGGAGATTGCCAAAGTTGTCGCGTCCCTGGTAGTCCATGGTGTGCAGCATCCAGAGAAAGTCAAACACACGCCATTTGTTATTACGGAACTTGGTGACCACTCCCTGCTCAGCGGCTACATAAACCGTAGTCTTGGTGGGGTGCTCCATGGTTATAGCCCAGGCTGGCAGAGCGCTGCCGCGGTACTCATGATGCCCGTTTATGTTTTCCTTGGTGATATACTCCACACTGGCCACAGCGGTTGAATCTATAAAACTATGGCGGGCAAGTTCGATGGCCTCCTGCTCGTTCAGTGCCGGGCGCAGTTCGCCGGTAGCAGCTATTGCCAACTGTGTCAAAGTCGTGGCATGCGCATGACCGGTCTCATGTAGTGTCGTGTCAGGATGGTAGCTAATCTGGTAATGTGGTTCGCCTAAAATGTCAATTAGCTTGACGGATGTAATGGTCGAGCCTGCGGAGAAGTACTGAAGCACTTCTGTTGGCGATACAAGTTCCATTCCAGGGCTAAAGGTTGTCGCATGCTGTTTGCGCTGATGATCGCCGTGTATCTCATCCATATCGCTAAAGCTAAAGTAAATGCCGCCGATGGTCCACATCACAAACTGTATACCTGTGATGAGGCCCAGGTAGCGGTGTATTTTGCGGATGCGGAGATGGGTTTTTCTTTTCATAGATGTAATGTAATGGCGAGCTAAATATAAGAAACACGGTACAGCAAATCTATACTAATACCTGTCAGGCTCTTGATTCTAGACGATGATAGCTACTCCATCTGTTTCCTGAGTTGGTTGCCAATCTGCTTTAGTATAACCTATTGTTGTTGGTTTTATGTGAATTTTCTGATAGTGATGTAAAGAAGCGGTTAGAGGCTAATGGATACTATTAGTGGTGTTTTATATAATATTCAATATATATAATAAGATGTTATGTTGGTGAGTATGTCAATGTCATGAAACTTTTATATGTAATAAGGGTAAATTAACTAAGAGTAATTCAGGTATGTCAAGTGTTAATAATATAAAATATTGTGTTTTTTAGATATAATCTTAGAGCTGCTCTTAAATAGTAGTTGAAATCCGGTTAACAATGACTCCCCTTTATCTATAGGGGTGACTTTTGGAGACAAGTATACTAGTTGAAGCAACAATGGTAAAGTAGATAGCTTTTATCGAGGACTACCAAGTTCTTTGAAGCATACGAGGCAGTTGCAAACTGCTTTTTATTTAATGCACTAGATATATGAACATACACACTTCTAGCATGCACTCACCTCTAGCAAATAAATTATGGAAAAGAATTTTACTCAGATAAAGACAATATCAGCAGCATCTCGTTTAGGTGTGAAGCATTTAGGTGTTATTGTAGTTTTTATTTTTTTGTTAATCAATAATAATGCTTTTGCGCAAAATGTAACACCAACAATAACTGCTGTAAATCCAGAGTGTACTACCGCCGGTAGACCAGACCTCCCTATAACAATAACAGGAACTCTTTTTGACACAGGAGCAAATGACGTACGGATTGAAGTATATACAGCCAATAATACTGATGCTGCAAACCTGTTGGCAACATACTTTACTACTGCTACAAATACGACAACTATAAACTATACTTTGCCCTCAGGAATATTAAGCCAGCCAAGAATACTTTATTTAAGAGTAGGAAATAGAGTAGGCGGAAGTGATAACTTTACTCGATCAAATCAATCTCGAACTTTAACTGTTACCCCTTCGGTTGGTCCTATTACTGCTACTCGAAATGATTTATGTGGTGGTGGTGAGATTACATATACAGTTCCTGCATTAGCTGGCGCAACTTCTTATGCTTGGTCAATACCCACAACTGCCACGGTGATAGGCCCTTCTAATACTAATGAAATTACTTTACAATATTCCAATACCACAATTATTAGCCCGCTTTTTGTGAGTGCAGTTACCCCTTGTGGAACAAGTAGTGCTTCATTTCAGGTTAGAATTAAAGAGGAAGTATTCTTAACTGCTGGTGATATAATCATTGATACAGATGATCCAGATGATGAGGTAATAGCTGGTGAGCCAGTTACATTTATAGCGCAGTCAGAAATTATAGATGCAGGAGATATATTTTCTGCACAATGGTTTACATCTACAGACGACGGAGCAACATGGACCAGTGAAGGCACTTCTACTTTTCCTACGTTTACTTTACTTTCAGCTCCTGAAAATTTGACACAAGTAAGAGTTTTTATTACCCCTCAAGAGCAGAATGTGTGTTATGAAAATTTACCAGATGATGGATTTTTAGAGATTCTAAGTCAACCCATCGTTCCCCTCCCAGTCGAGCTCCTTTACTTCACAGCCGTCAAACGCGGCACTGATGTAGCGATGGAGTGGGCGACTGCTTCTGAATTAAATAATAAAGGTTTTGAAGTGCAGGTGTCTCTGGATGGTCAGAACTTCCGCAGCTTGGGTTTTGTGGACTCTAAGGTAAATACAACCAGCTTAAAACAGCTTTATACCTTTGTTGACAGAGAAAAAGGCAAGCTAGGCACACGTTACTACCGCCTGAAGCAAGTGGACCTGGATGGTAAGTTCGAGTATTTTAGCACAAAGGCCGTAGAATTTGGCGCCATTACAGCTAATAGTATCAAAGCTTATCCTAATCCATTTCATTCGGAGCTGCAACTAAACATAGATTCGGAAGCGACTGGAGATGTACAATTAACGGTAACTAATACCATGGGACAACAGTTAATGCAACGCACTATACGGGTAGAGAGAGGAGCTAATACTGAGAAACTTGAGTTGGACCCATCCCTGCCGCGAGGCATCTATATCGTTTCTACCACTATGGGAGGTTTCAAGAGTCAATTCAAGTTGATGAAGGAATGATAAATAAGTAAATGTTATATACAAAGACAAGGGCCAGGTATGCTATACCTGGCCCTTGTCTTTGTATATAACATTTCTGTTTTAGCTGCCAGCCCTGCTAGAGTACCTTCACCTTCAAACTCGTCGGTTGCTGGGGTGAGTGGTATATCTTGTGGGTAGCTTTGATAAAGTCCTCTTCGTTTGCCTCAAAAATATTGTCTACATACTTCTGTGGGTTACGGTCGACCAGCGGAAACCAGGTACTTTGGATCTGCACCATAATGCGGTGGCCCTTTTTGAAGGTATAGAGCACATCCTGCAACTCCACGTTTACTTGAGCTACCTGATTTGGCACAAAAGGCTCCGGCTTCTCGAAGCTATTGCGGAAGCGGCCACGGAATACCTCGCTGCGCACCATTTGCTGATAGCCGCCCATCGGCTTGTTCTGCTGGTGTGCATGTGCAGCAGCTGTGTCCGGGTATACGTCGATCAGCTTCACCACCCAGTCGGCATCGGTGCCGGTGGTAGCTACTTTCAGTTGCGCCAGTATTTCGCCTGCCAATGTGAGGTCCTCCGTAAGCACGTCGGTCTGGAAGGTAAGCACATCGGGGCGACGGCTAGCAAAACGCTGATCATCGGTCATGTATTCGCGGGTCATGCCAGTGGCAACGGCCTCGGTGAACGGTACCGGCTTAGCAGGGTCGCTAATGTATTCGCTGGCTTCGGCTGCGCCTGCTTTTGGTGCTTCGAAGCTTAGTTTGCCATTGGCGTGCAGGTATAGCGTTTTCTCCTGAACGGCTTTCGGTGGCCAGGTCTCGAACTCACGCCATTGGTTCGTGCCGCCTTCAAACATAATGGCCTCTGGCAGTTTCACCGGGTTTTTGGCGTCCTCCTTCAGGTAGTGGGTGAAGAACCTGGCCTCTACATCCTGCTGGTACCAGGGAGAATGTGCCTTGCCGAAATGCACATTGCCAATGCTGCTACCGTCGCCGCGGGCCCAGCCACCGTGTACCCATGGCCCCATTACCAGCATGTTGGTCAGCTTCGGGTTATTTTTTTCGATGTGTTGGTAGATCTTGAGCGGGCCGTACAGGTCTTCGGCGTCGTACCAGCCACCCACCGTCATCACAGCGGTGCCTTTCAGGTTTTTGAGGTGTGGCAGTATATTACGGTCCTGCCAGAACTTGTCGTAGTTGGGGTGTGCGGCCATCTCGTTCCAGAAAGCCACTTTGTCTTTGTAGTATACTTCGTTTGCATTCTTCAGCGAACCCATACGCATGAAAAATTCATAGCCATCCGGGGTGCCGTGGTCGAAGCGTGGGTTACGGTTAGGCGTAGGTTCGGGGCGAGGCAGCCCAAAGCTGGCTAGGAAGTTAAAAGCGTGCGGTAGGAAAAACGCCCCGTTGTGATGAAAATCGTCCCAGAACCAGTCGGCAATCGGGGCCTGTGGCGATACAGCCTTGAGCGCCGGGTGATTGCTCATCAGACCAGCAGCGGCATAAAAGCCAGGGTAGGAGATACCCCACTGGCCTACGCGTTTGTTGCTGTTTTTCAGGTTCTTCACCAGCCAATCCACAGTGTCGTAGGTATCGGTGCTTTCGTCTATGTCTTTCTTGCCTTTCTTGTTAGGCACATGCGGGGTCATGTTCACGAAAGTACCTTCCGACATATAGGCACCACGTACATCCTGGTACACAAAGATGTAGCCGTCGCGCATCATCGTCGTGCTGGGGCCGAGGGAGGTTTTATAGCCTTCTTTATATGGACCAGCAGAATAGGGTGTGCGGTTAAGCATGATGGGGTACTTTTTGCTCTGGTCTTTTGGGGAGTAGACCACTGTATAGAGCTTTTTGCCATCGCGCATCGGTACCTGGTACTCCTGCTTGGTGTAATGCTCGCGGATATAAAGCGAGTCCTGGTTAACCCGCTGGGCAAGTGCCTCACCTGCATACAGCCAGAGGGCCAGCAGCAGGAAAAACGCACGTAAATAAAGGTGGTTTTGTCGCATTGGAAGAGGTTTATGTTTAAGGAAGATTGTTTTTCTGCCTGAATATAGCCATTCCAGCGTATAAGTTCTAAGGTGCGCTTTGAGGTTTTGGTCGGATCTAAAGCCAAAGCGGAAACCCACTAGTTTAAATCCCATCATTTTACATGACAAAACATATGGAAAACCGTTTACATCCAACCGATTATGAAGAAGGACGACCTCCAAAGCGGCCTTATCAGGAGAATAGACTGATTACGCTGCTCAAAAGACCCGCTGTGTTCATCCCTTTGCTACTGGCACTTGCCTTTCTGGTTATTCTCCTGTTCATCAATTCCTCTAAGAATACACAGCTCCGCGAGGCCCGGGAACAGGCGGCACAGGAACGGGAAGTGGTTGTCACGCAAGCCAATCAGCGTGTAACGGAGAACACCACTTATTTCTTAAGAACGCTGATGATGCCTTTCTCATGGTCCGTGAGGACAGCCATGATGTCGAGGAACATGGAGCAGGTAGACCAATATCTGTATGCCTTTGTGCAGGAGCCTGATTTTGAACTGGTACTATTGGCTGACAACAGTGGGAAGATCATCAGCACTACAAACCAGAAGTATAAAGGAGAGCTTTTCGCTGATCATTTTGAATCTTCGCTGCTTCAGGTAGAGTCCATTACATTGGATACAAGCGACTCCTCCAGCATCAAAGTAGCTGCACCCATCATGGGGCTCAATTCAAAACTAGGAACGCTCTATACTGTTTACAATCCAAAGAATCCGATCAGAGTGGATGGAAATTAGGCATAAATATAGTTGATGTTAGGGCCTTAAATATTAGATTAAAGCAATATATTTGGAGACAAACCTCAATCTTTCAAATATGAACACGCCCAACATTACAAAAAGAGACATCAAATGCTTTTTGCTAGGTATAGCAACTATCTATGCTGTTGATATTGCCGTAAATTGGGAGAGCCACAAAACAGCGTTTATACAGGGAGTGGAAGATGGCTCTGCTGATGCCGCCAAATCGACTGAAGGTCTAAGATTAGAAGAGCGTAAGTAGAAACTACTCTCGCACCTGCCGCATCACCACAAATGAAAAAGGAGCCCATAGAGCGGCCCGATGGCCCATAGCTTTAAGTCCGCTGTTTACCCAGCCGTTGCAGGTCTTGAAGAGGTGGAACTTGCCGTTTGCTTCGTAAAAGTTGTCGCGGGAATGATAGCCCCCACCTTCGATCAGCAAAAACTCGCCATCAGCCTGTTGCTGAAAACTATCCAGGATATACTGCACCAGCGCCTGGTACTGCTCCTGACTTATAATCACGGGTTGCTGGTATTTGTTTTGACGGAGTGGTTGGGCGATGTACTCCACATGCATGGCCGTACGGGTAGGCCAGAAGAGAGAGGTAATGGCCGTCGTGAGCGTAAGGTCAGTCCATTCAGGCGTTTCCATATAAAACTGCCGGTCGCCCCAGCCAAATCCTACGTGTGTAAAGGAACTGTCAGCACCAGCGAAGTCCTGCACGTACAGCCTGTCTCGCCAATCTATGATATCGGTTTTAACAGGCAGCACCAGATCCGTGTGCACGCCATTGTCGGTCACAAAAATCTCTATACCTTCTGTGGTTTGCGCATAGCTGCTGTTGACAGGTATACTGCCAAGCGTCAGTCCGGCCAGTACGTAGAGTACGGTCATCAGGGCCAGTCCCGCCATAAATGCCAGGAAGCCTTTGCCGGTTTTTCGCCAAAACAGATACATAGCTATAGGTACGCACATAAGGAGTAAGGTGTCAGGTATAGAAAATAAACCGAAGCCTGGCAGGTAAAATTCCACCCTGGCCAGCCTGCTCTTCTCCCAATCATTGTATAGACAGTCTTTGCAGGTATAAAATTGTCAAATTCAGCTTTTTTGCGCAGATTGTACCTTTATTCCCAATACCATCAACATACCTTTTTTTAAGCAATTGATCATGCAAAACACAATGAAGCGATTGTTCGCTTTTGCCCTCGTATTGCTGAGTTTGCAAACGGCCCTGGCACAGCAGCAGGCCCTTCAGACACCAGCACAATTCCTGGGCTATACCTTGGGCGAAGAATTTACAACACATGCCCGCATCACAGACTATGTAAATTACCTGGCACAGCAGGCCCCGAACCGCATTCGGGTGCAGGAGTACGGCAAAACCTACGAGGGCAGGCCTTTGCTGCTGGCTTATGTAGCCAGCGACGAGAACCTGCCGCGCCTCGAGCAAATTCGGGAGAACAACCTGCGTCAGGCAGGTATAGCCAACGGACAGGTGCAGGGCAAACAGCCCGCTATACTTTGGATGAGCTACAACATCCACGGCAATGAGTCGGTGAGTAGCGAAGCAGTACTGCAGGTGCTCTACGACCTGGTAGACCCAAACAATCAGCAGACCAAGAAGTGGTTGGAGAACACCGTGGTGATCCTGGACCCTTGCGTAAACCCAGACGGGCGTGAGCGCTACGTGCAGTGGTACAAGCAAGTGCAGAACCGGGGAGGCAATGCATCGCCATATGCATGGGAGCATTACGAGCCTTGGCCGGGCGGCAGACCCAATCACTACTATTTCGACCTGAACCGCGACTGGGCCTGGCAGACACAGGTTGAGTCGAAGCAGCGTATGGCGCAGTATATCCAGTGGCTGCCGCAGGTGCACGCCGACTTCCACGAGATGGGGCCGGAGCAGCCTTACTACTTCTCGCCAGCCGCCAAGCCGCTGCATGAGAGCATCACCACCTGGCAACGCGATTTTCAGTACACCATAGGCGACTACAACCGCCAGTACTTCGATCAGAACAACTGGCTATACTTTACCCGCGAAAATTTCGACCTCTTCTACCCAAGCTACGGCGATACCTGGCCTACCTTTAATGGGGCAATCGGGATGACCTACGAACAGGGCGGCTCCGGTCGTGCTGGCCTGGCTTACAAGAAACAGGACGGCGACACGCTCACCTTGACTGACCGTATCGCGCACCACCACATCGCCAGTTTGGCTACCTTGCAGGCCACAGCCGAAAAGGCCGACCAACTCACGCAAGAGTTCCGCAAGTACTACGACAACAACCTGAAGAAGCCGGGTGGTGATTACAAGACGTTTGTGTTCCGGGCCGACGACCGCAGTACAGGCAACCTGAAAGCCCTGACTGACTACCTTGACCAGCAGCAAATCCGGTATGGCTACGCCGACAAGAGCAGTTCAGCCAAAGCTTTTAACTACGCCACTGGCAAAGAAGAAAGCGTACGGGTAAATCAGAATGACTTGGTGGTGAGCATGTACCAGCCGAAGTCTACGCTGGTAAAGGTATTATTCGAGCCGAACTCAAATCTGGAAGACTCCCTTACCTATGATATTACTTCCTGGGCCATGCCTTATGCCTTTGGTTTGCAAGCTTATGCTTTAAAGAGCCGTCTTGAGCCAAGTAACCAGAAACCTGCGAAAGCAGCTACTGCTATAAAAGTAGAGCGCCCATTTGCTTACCTGACCCGATGGAACAGTCTGCAGGACGTGAAATTTTTGACCGAGCTGATGGCCCAGAAAGTAAAAGTACGCATGTCAGAGAAGCCGTTCGAGATGGATAACCGCCAGTATGATGCAGGTACACTGATTATCACCCGCACCGGAAATGAAGGGATGGGCGACAAACTGGATGCGGTGGTGCGGGCAACCGCTGAGAAACATGGCATAGCCCTACAAGCCTCCACGACGGGCTTTGTAAGCAGTGGTGCCGACTTCGGGTCAGGCAGTGTGCGCTTCCTCAAAACGCCGAAAGTGGCTATCATGTCAGGTGAGGGTGTATCGCCTTATGCTTTTGGCGAGATCTGGCATTACTTCGAGCAGCAGATCGGCTATCCGGTGACGGTGCTTGGCACCAGTTATTTCGGTAACGTGCCGTTGCACGAGTTCGATGTACTGATTCTGCCTGCAGGCTCTTACGGCCGTGTGCTGAATGAGCAAGCGTTGGAGCAGGTGAAGAACTGGGTGCGCGGCGGCGGCAAACTGATTGCCCTGGAGAGTGCTGCTGGCTTCCTGGCCGGAAAGAAGGACTTTAACCTCCAGAAGAAGAGCGGTGGCGAAGCGGCTGATAAAGAGAAAGCCAAGGAAACGAAAGAAGATCCTTACCGTCTGCTGCGTGCCTACGGCGACCGTGAGCGTGACGCTATTTCAGAAGAAGTGCAGGGCAGTGTGTTCCGCGTGAATCTCGACAAAACCCATCCGTTGGCTTTCGGCTACGGTGACACATACTATGCCTTGGTGCGTACCTCCGACACCTTCAGTTTCATGAAAGAAGGCTGGAACGTCGGTGTGCTCAAAAAGGATAATTATGCTACCGGTTTTGTAGGTGCCAAAGCGAAAGAGCGCCTGAAAGACGCCCTGATCCTGGGTACGCAGCCGATGGGCAGAGGGCAGGTGGTATACCTGGCTGACAACCCGCTGTTCCGCGGTTTCTGGCACAACGGTAAGTTGCTCTTCGGCAATGCCGTGTTCCTGGTGGGGCAGTAATCATTACATTGACTCACCAATTAGTAATAAAGGAGTCATATTTTTACAAAAGCAGCGGCCTGGCTTACTGAAGTCAGGCCGCTGCTTTTTATTTGTAACGCATATTAGGATACGCGTATAATTTGTACCTTCACGTATACCTATAATCCTACTACCAAAACCCAAAACTATGGATAAGATGATCAGTGCGCCTAATCCAGCTGAATACGACGAGTTTTTCAACAGCTACATTGGCAATGCCAATACCGATGACCTGCTGTCTGCTCTGGCTGCCAGCGAAGAGTATATTGTCAACTTCATGCTTTCGCTTAAAGAGCAGCAGTTAAATCACCGCTACCAGCCCGGAAAGTGGTCGATCAAGGAGATGCTGGTGCACATGGCTGATACCGAACGCATCTTTGCATACCGTGCCCTCTGCTTCGCCCGCAATGATAAGACGGAGCTGCCCGGATTTGACGAAAATGCCTATGCAGAAAATAGTAAGGCAGATACAAGACAGATAACGTCCATTTTGGCTGAGTATGCCGCCGTACGCCAGGCCACCATTGAGCTGTTCAAAGGCTTTGATGACGAAATGCTGAACAATACAGGTATAGCCAGTGGTCGGAGTGTTTCTGTGAGAGCACTAGGCTTTGCTATTCTGGGGCACGAGATTCATCACCTCAACATTATCAAGCAGCGTTACCTGGTCTAGCCCAAACTCTTGAAGTGCAAGCAGGTATAGCTTCATTCTTTTTGCCCAATCCTATCGTGTAGATCTGCTGCTTCTGTAGGTTTATCGCTATATTTATACCCATGACTTTAAGCAGAAGAAACGTAGGTTTGCTGCTGGCGCCTCTGCTGGCTGTTATCATGTGGTGGCTGACCGGCGGACTGGAGCCTCAGGCCCGGAAAGTGGCGACCATCATGGTTTTCTGCCTGGCTTTCTGGATGACCGAGGTGATTCCGCTCTCGATGACTGCCTTCCTGGGCGTGATCATGGCGATATTGACAGGTATAGCCGACATCAGCACTGCCTTCCAGAATCTCGGTCACCCCATCATTTTGCTTTTTATCGGAAGCTTCCTGCTGGCCCGCTCCATGACCCGTCACGGCCTCGATAAACGGATTGCACTCTTTATCCTGTCCCGGAAGGTTTTTCAGAAAAGCTTGTTCAGTATGTTTCTGGGTTTCTCGCTGGTGTCGTATGTACTGTCGATGTGGGTGAGCAACTCTGTGACGGTAGCTATGCTACTGCCGCTCATGATTGGGGTGCTACAACTCATTCAGGAGCCTGAGTCACGTAAAAGCCCTGCGCCTTTCTTTCTGTTAGGTATAGCTTATAGCGCCTCTATTGGAGGAGCCAGTACAATCATCGGTTCGCCTCCCAACCTGATTGGGGTGAACTACCTGGCCAAAGAAGGCATCAGCATTGACTTTCTGCAGTGGATGATAATGGCACTGCCTATTTCGTTGAGCATGTATGCCTTTATGCTGGTGTACGTACGCTGGTTTCTTAAGAAGTTCAGGTTTAGTGCCGATGGTATAAGAGCTTATGTAGAAGAACACACGCATACCCAACCTCCCATTTCGAAAGGAGAGCAGATTACGATGGGTGTGTTTACACTGGCGGTGGTATTGTGGTTGAGTCCGGGCGTGTTTAACCTGCTGGGTATGGAAGCGGCCTATACCTTCATGAGCACCTATTTTGCGGAGAGCACAGTGGCAGTACTGGCTGCGTTGCTGCTTTTCCTGATCCCACCCGGTCAGGAGAATGGGGGAGAGGGGACGCTGACAGCAGGTGACCTGGTGAAGATAGACTGGGACACGATCCTGCTGTTTGGGGGAGGTATGGCGTTGGGGCAGCTAGTAGTGACTTCAGGACTTGCCGATGTGATCGGAGCAGGTATAACCTCTTTCATCAATCCGGAGCAGCTGATCATACTGGTGTTTGTACTGGTAGGTGGTGTGCTGATGCTGACCGAAGTAAGCTCCAACACGGCGATCGCCATCACTTTTGTACCGATCATTATTGGTATACTCAACCAACTGCAACTGCCCGAGCTATACCCGGTACTGGGTGTGGTCGTAGCCTGCAGCATGGCTTTTATGCTGCCTGTGGCAACTCCGCCCAATGCCATCGTGTACGGAAGTAAACAAGTACCTATCAGCACGATGGTGAGAACAGGTCTAATTCTCAATCTGGTAGGCACGGTCATCATTACAGCCTGGGTTGTTTTCTATTTATCTCTCTGATTTTATACCTTGCTATTCATCCAATAAGAAGCTTATGCCTAATCAACGAATATTCAGAATTTTACTTGCCATCGCCTGCTTTGTGTTTGCAGGTGTAAAAGGCTGGCAGATCATACAGGGAGAGTACGAATGGATGGACATCTTTTTCCTGATCGCTTTTCTGGGCTTCGGAATCATGTATGTCGTGTTGCTGAACAAGAACAAGTCGCAGGAATAGGAGGGGGATAAAAAGAGAAAAACCTGAAAGTTAAAAAATATCTTGGTAGACATTCCCAACTTTCAGGCTTTCAACTTTTAGCCAAAGGTACTCATTATACGCCCCTGATTTTGGCAGGGTTACAGGCGCTTTCAAAAAAGTAAAATATTTTTTTGAACCGTTCGTTTCATCAGGATTTAGTAATTCCGGAAAGTTCTAATCCATACTTTTCTGTTGCTATACCTGTCCCAGAGTAGATTTAGTAACTGCTATTCCGCAGGTATAGCAGCAGAGCTGTTAAGTTCTGTCGGGAATTATCCCCTCAGGGGATGATAGGGGTGTGAACGCGGCGCTGAATGGCAATCAGCGGACTTGTTCACCATGCATGCACAGCCTCCACACTCCTCTGAGAGCTTCGCTCGCAAGTTTCGACTCGCGTCTCACTTGTCCTCAAGGGGAGAATTTGCTAGAACTTAACGGCCCTAGTAGGTATAGCAGTCACCAATATTGAATTAAGAGAACACTAAGCTGGATCCACATCCGCGACCACCCTTACTCCCTTAAAATCAGGTAGGAGATACAGTTGCTGAATTACCTTGGCAATCGCTTGTTTGGCAGCTCTGAGGTTTACATTCTCCCGCGGCAGCTTTACATGTATCTCGTTCAGGAAAAGATTTCGGATTTTGAATATGTATGGTACTTCAGGTCCCAGCACCAGCTGCGTTCCCATTTGATCCGTCAAATCCTTCGCTAGCACAATGGCAGCATTTTCGGAGACTTTCTCGTCGGCGTGCTTCACTGTAATGCGGATCATGCGGGTGAAAGGAGGGTAGCCAAAGCGCATGCGCTCCTCTATTTCGTGTTCGTACAGGGAAGTATAGTCGTTACTATGCACCTTGCGGAAGATCGGCTGGAGCGGGTCGCGGGTTTGGATCAGTACTGTGCCCGGCTTGCCCTTACGACCGGCACGGCCACTCACCTGCACAAACAGCTGATAAGCCCGCTCATGTGCCCTGAAATCAGGGAAATGGATGATGCTGTCAGCGTTGAGTATACCTACCAGACTCACATTCTCAAAGTCCAGGCCCTTCGTAACCATCTGGGTACCGATCAGCACATTCGTTTTGCCGCTCTCAAAGTCGGCGATGATCTGCTGATAGCTGTTCTTTTTCTTTGTCGTGTCCAGGTCCATGCGCTGTACCTCTGCATTGGGCAGCATCAGCTTCAGGTCATCTTCCACCTTCTCGGTACCAAAGCCCATGCTTTTGAGCGTGGTAGCGCCACAGGCCGGGCAGTCGTGCGGCATGCGCTCGTGATAACCGCAGTAATGGCAGCGCAGCTCGTTGTTATATTTGTGGTAGGAGAGGCTCACAGCACAGTTTCGGCACTTTGGAATCCAGGAGCACTCGTCGCAGCTGATAAAAGGGGCATAGCCACGACGGTTTTGAAACAGAATCACCTGCTCTTGTCGCGCCAGCCGTTCCTCAATGGCGGTGACCAATTTGCCTGAGAAGTGGTTGTGCATGTTCTTGCGATGCTGCTCTTCCCGCACATTGATCAACTCAATATCTGGTAACTGGGCCTCACCAAAGCGTTTGTGCATGTTAACCAGTCCCCAACGACCTGTTTTGCAGTTGTAGTAAGTTTCAATGGATGGTGTGGCGGAGCCGAGCAGGGTTTTAGCCCCCTGCAGGTGTGCCATCATCAAAGCCGTTTCGCGGGCATTATAGCGGGGAGCAGGGTCGTACTGCTTGTAGCTAGGCTCGTGCTCCTCATCGACAATGATCAGCGACAGGTTGTGGAAAGGCAGGAACACAGCCGATCGCACACCTACCACCATCTGGAAACGGCCGGACAGCACACCCTGCCATACCTCAGCCCGCTCGTTGTCAGAGAATTTGGAGTGGTAAATGCCCAGCTTATCGCCAAATACCTTCATCAGGCGCGTCACAATCTGAGCAGTCAGCGCAATTTCGGGGAGCAGGTATAGCACCTGTCCGCCTGCCTCCAGCGCATGCTTGATCAGGTCGATGTATACCTCGGTTTTACCACTGCCCGTTACGCCATGCAGCAGCACCGTGTCTTTCTCTTTAAAAAGACCCAGTATCTCGTCCTTGGCCTGCTCCTGGTGCTCTGACAGCTTCATGGGCTGTAACGGCACCGTATTATCCACAGGAAAGCGGGAAATGATCTGGTCAAACTGCTCGAGCACGCCTTTTTTGATTAGCGAATCGATAGACGACTTGGAAAGGTGCGGGTTGTTTGCCAGCGCGCTTTTCTCTATACCTGCCGCATTGAGGTGGATGTTCTGGTGCACCGGCACTTTCTGCAGGTAGTTGAGCAGGATGTCGAGCTGCTTGGGTTTGGCGGCGAGTTGGTTAAAGAGCTCCTCCAGCATACCTTCCTCCTGCACAAAATGCTCGGTCAGACGGATCTTCTTCACCACTTTAGGAGAAAAACGGTCGCTAACCTGCTCAAATATAATGATCGCTTCTTTCTGGATCAGCGATTTGATGTACTTATGGTAGCTCTTCACCTGTAGCAGGTTGCCTATTTCCGTGAAGGTAAGCGCCGGATTTTGCTGCAAGGCATAGATGATTTTGACCTCCTGCGATGCTAAAGGGATATCGTCTTCTTCGGGATTGAAGTGCGGGTGCAGCTGTATGCGCGATTCACTGCTAAGCTTGAGCGCCGAGGGGAGCGCCGCATTGATCACCTCGCCGATGGTGCACATATAGTAGTCCGCTATCCAACGGAACAACTTGAGCTGTGGAGCTGTAACGATCGGCTTGTCATCCAGCACATCCAGAATATACTTGGCCTGATAGTCGGCAGGGGCATTTTCATGGATATCGGCCACAATGCAGCTGAGTATCCGTTTAGCCCCGAACTGCACAATAACCCGTACGCCCACCAGCACCTCGTCGTTCATTTCGAAGGGGATGCGGTAGGTATAAAGCTTCGGCAACGGCAAGGGCAGAATCACGTCGGCAAAGAGGGTGACGCGGTCCACGGCCGGCTCTGGCGGGTAATTGAAATTGAGTAACTCAGACAAGGGCGCAGGTATAGGTTGTACATGCAAATGTCGCAAAAAAGCATGTAAATCCCGAAGGCTTTCAGGAAGGTATAGCTATACCTGTCTCATGACCACAGTACAAGCCATGAGGGCACATTCCTGATTTTACAGCAAGGTTTCGCTATACCTACAGCGACGGAAACGTAGTAGACTCGCCATTGCCTTTCTGCAACTGCTCCAGCGCCTCTGCCGCCGTATGCACTGGCAACAGGCAAGTCTTGTTATAGCAGACATACACTGTCGTTTTTCCATTGATGGCGCTACGATCCTTCAGCAAGGGGAGTTCGCTTTGGCTTTCGGTACCTGCCAGCAGCATGTTTGGGATGTAAAACGAGCTGAGTTCTGATCGCATCTCCGGTGCCAGATGTCCCACGATGGCTACCTCTGCAGTAGGCTGCAGTTTGTGGAAGTACAAGCTGGCCCAATTGCCCATGTGACTCGGTTCTTTTACAACCAACTCTTTTACCTGCGACAGCATCGTGTCGGAGAGTTGCTGGTAGCGCTCCTCATCAAAGTAAAGCCCCAGCAGGTATAGGTTCGTGGCCATGACGGAGTTGGAGGATGGAATCACATTGTCCAGTAACTCTTTTTTGCGGGCTACCAGCTTTTCGGCGTTTAGGTCTGTGAAGAAAAACAGCTGCTCCTGTTCGTCAAAGAAGTTGGTTAAGGTATAGTCCGTTAGCTGTTTTGCCTCCTGCAGGTATTTCTCGTCAAAGGTAATCTCATATACCCGGATCAGCGCCCCGATCAGTAGCGCATAATCTTCCAGGAAAGCGTCAATAGAAGCTGTGCCTTTCTTATAGTTCCGGTATAGCTTCCCGCCCTGTTTCAGGTGCTGCAGCATAAAATCAGCATTACGGACAGCCAGGTGCAGAAAGTGCTTGTTGCCGAAGGTATAGTAAGCATCAGCCAGGCCTTTGAGCATGATGGCGTTCCAGGAGCAGAGGATCTTGTCATCCAAGCCTGGACGGATGCGCTGGGAGCGAACTTCCATCAGCTTCTCTTTCCAGGTCTTTACCATCTCCTCCAGCACCTCCAGTTCCAGTTCGTTTTCTTTGGCAAAGTGCTCATCACTGATGCGGCGGTGCAGGATGTTCTGCCCATGCTCAAAATTGCCGGTTGTAGTTACATGGTAGTATTTCGCCAGAATAGGCTCCTCTTCTTTAAACAGGGCCTGCAGCTCTTTGCGCGTAAATACATAGAACTTGCCTTCCACTCCCTCACTGTCAGCATCAAGCGATGAATAAAACCCACCCTCTTCGCTCATCAGTTCACGTTCTGCAAAGGCAATCGTTTCATACACAACATCTTTGTAGAGCGGTTCCTTGGTAAGCTGATAAGCTTCTGAATAAAGCGTGATCAGCTGCCCGTTGTCATAAAGCATTTTCTCGAAATGTGGCACCAGCCATTTTTCATCAACGGAGTAGCGCGCAAATCCACCACCGATCTGGTCGTAAATGCCGCCATAGGCCATTTCATGCAATGTGAGATTCAGGTGCTTCAGTGCTGCCTCGTTTTGGGTATGATAGTAGTAGCGGAGTAGAAACAGGTAATTAGCCGGCATTGGAAACTTCGGCGCATTGCCTAGCCCCCCGTGTTTTTTATCGAACTGCTTTGCCAGATTGCGGTACAGCTCTTCAAATTCCTCCTCACTTACTTTCGATTTACTTTGCTGCAGGCCGAACCGGGCTAATTCACTGGTATTGAGGTGCTGTACAAATTGCTCTGCCGTATGGTCAAGCTCCTGTCGGTTTTTCTTGTAGGCATCGGCGATGTTGAGTAATAAGTTTACCCACTGCTGTGGTGTGAAATAAGTACCGCCATAAAAAGGCTTTGCGTCCGGGTTCAGGAATACATTGAGAGGCCATCCACCACGCTGTCCCATCGCTTGCAGGGCATCCATGTGCACCGCGTCCACATCAGGCCGCTCTTCCCGATCCACTTTAATGCATACGAAGTGCTTGTTCATCACCTCCGCAATTTTCGGGTCCTCAAAAGACTGATGCTCCATCACATGACACCAGTGACAGGCGGCATAGCCGATGCTTACGAGTAAGGGTTTGTCTTCCTGCTTTGCTTTCAGGAGTGCTTCTTCACCCCATGGATACCAATCCACCGGGTTATAGGCATGCTGTAGTAGGTAAGGGCTACTCTCATTGATCAGTCTGTTCGGGTTTCTGTCTTTGGCCATCGTCATTTCTTTTGCAGGCTGTTAGCACTCTATACCTACGGGCAAGACCAGCAAAAGTATGCTTGGGGCATCCGGATCTCGAATGAAGAAAGAAAGGAGTAGGGGAGCTTGACAACTCCAGTATTATTATACTATCAGCTGCTGTGTAATGCTCCGCTCTTCTGCGGCGGTATCAATGCTATACCTGCGGCTAAGGTCCTGTAACTGATCAATCGTGTTTTTTAGGAACTTCTGGTGTGCGTCGGAGGCGGGATGAAAAGGACGATGGGATAGGGCTCGCCTGATCTTCTCCCATTCCTGCAGAAAATCTCTGAATTCCTGACTTAGGTATGCCTGCACGAACTTGTCCCAGATGTAGTCTTCCGCTACCTCTGTCGGGTGCACCATGTCGCGCCCATAGAAACGGTAATCGCGCAGGTCGTCAACCATGATCTCGTAGGCAGGAAAATACCGTGCCTGTTGATTCGTCGTCATCTGGTGGCATAGTACCCGCAATATGGACTTACTCACGCTGTTGATCTCGATCGTTTCCTTGATATGTCGCACTGGACTCACCGTCAGTAGTACCTGAAGCTTAGGGTTGAACTGCTGCAGCTGCTCAAGCGTGCTTTCCATGTCCTGCCGCAGAGTATGGAGCGGAAGAAGCTCACGGTTAAAGTTGCGGGCCGGTATTTTATGACAATTTGCAACCACTTCACCTGAACTTAGCAGACGATAACCTACAGCTGTACCTAACGTGACAATCAGTAGCTTAGCCTGCTGCAGTGCTGTGCGGGTAGTGTCCAGAAGATTTGTGATGGTAACTAGCAGTTCATCCCGGTTAGGGGAGGAGAGAGAGGAGTGCAGATCATAAGCATACCAGATTCCATTGTGCTGCACCAGGTTCTGATCAAAGTCCCGTTGCTGGCTTATAGCGCCACGGAGCAGCTTGCTAACTGAAAGCGGATTGAAGATAGTCCCAAACGGATTAACCACTACCTGCGCCTTGCTGTCATGCAGCCGCCTGCCTATTACCTCAGCAAAGCAGGAACCAATAGTCATGATACCATCCTGTAAGGAAAGGTCAAGGCCGCTGGCGGGTACATGTACTTCAGTCCGGAACATAAGTATAGGTATAGGTATAGGTATAGGTATAGGTATAGGTATAGGTATAGGTATAGGTATAGGTATAGCGCAAATTAACCGGAAAGGTGTAATAAAAAAAGCGCCCTGCTTTTAGGGCAGGGCGCTTTTTTTATGTGATTGCTAAGACTACTCAGCTACTACATTGAAGCGGATCTGGTGCTTCACTTCTTTGTGCAGGTTCAGCGATGCGGTGTACTCACCAGCAGTTTTCACTTCCTGATTGAAAGAAATGCGCTTACGATCAACATCGTGACCTTTAGCTTTCAGAGCTTCAGCAATCTGGTTAGTCGTAACCGAACCGAAGATCTTACCAGTTTCACCTACTTTAGTAGGGATTTCCAGTGTGATATCTCCAATGCTGTTAGCAAGTTCTTGTGCGTCGTTTTTGATCTTCTCAACTTTGTGAGCAGCCTGACGCATGTTTTCTTCCAGAACTTTTTTGTTCGTTTTGTCAGCCAAAACTGCAAGACCCTGAGGGATCAGGTAGTTACGGCCATAACCTGGCTTTACAGTAACGATATCGTTTTTGTAACCAAGGTGCTTAACGTCATCTTTAAGTATTACTTCCATGTTCGTCCCTCCTTATTTTAAAGAATCAGTTACATAAGGTAAAATAGCCAGGTGGCGTGCACGGGCAACAGCCTGAGACACTTTACGCTGGAATTTCAGGCTAGTGCCTGTCAGTCTTCTTGGAAGAATCTTGCCCTGCTCGTTCACGAACTTAAGCAGGAAGTTACCGTCTTTGTAGTCAATATACTTGATACCGCTCTTCTTGAAGCGGCAGTATTTCTGACGGTTTTCTTGTTTGTGTACTCTTTCGTTAACTAGGCTCATTATGCTTTAACCTCCTCTTTTTTAGCCTGTGATTTAAACTCGCCTTTTCTTCTGCGCTCGTTGTAAGCAATTGCGTGCTTATCAAGTGCAGTAGTTAAGAAGCGAACAACTTTTTCGTCGCGGCGATAAGCCAGCTCAAGCACATCAATTACAGTAGATGGAGCCTTAAACTCGATGAGGTGGTAGAAACCAGTAGATTTCTTCTGGATTGGGTAAGCAAGCTTACGTAGACCCCAGTTCTCTTCGTGGATAATTTCGGCGCTATTTTCCTTAAGCACCTGTCTGAACTTCTCGACCGTTTCCTGCATCTGCGTCTCGTTCAACAGAGGCGTCAAGATGAAGACCGTTTCGTAATTTTTTAATTCCATTTGGTTATGAGAATTTTTTTGTTTTAGGGTGCAAATATACAGCAATGATTCTGTAATACAAAAACTTGCACCAAAATAAATGTATGATCAAAAGCACTTTCATCACCAGGCATTGCAATCAGCTCGGGCGAGGGTATTGTAATAACATGAGACGCCAATAGGACTTAACAATAATGATTAACCTATATATAATAAGGTGTACCTGAAACTGAGAAAACGGGCGAGTTGGGTGAGGGAAAATGAGATGAAAATTAAATAAATGGTAACGACAACAAAATCAGTGGTTTATGAGTTCAAAGGTGGATGCTGAATAGAATGCGGATTAAGCAAGAGAGAATAGGATAATTTGGTACAAAATGGCGTAGGGAAAACTTGTGTTATTTAGAATAATTTTAAATAAAAAAGGTGATTCTGATAAAATAATGCAGAAAATGCTCTACGGATGATTGTACTGAATGGGTTATTGTGTATAGGGGTAAAAATAAGCATATAATATTTGATTAATGGGTTTCAGGTAGTAGATTTGTGCCCGTAAAGTAAATTCACCATTATACTAAACACAAGCGTCCTGGCTATGATTAGCTGTATACAAAGAGCAAAAACCAAATTCTTGATTGCCTTCTTGTTTGCCTTGGCGGCCTCTTTTGGAGTGTCGACTACAGGTTATGCACAAGGCGCAAGTCTGCCTGTAGATGATGCAGGTATTGTAAGTGCAGGCGAGTCCCTGTATAAGAACAACTGCGTTGTTTGTCACTCTGTGGGAAGCGATGTAGTAGTTGGTCCTGGTTTGAAAGGCGTCAATGAGCGCAGAACGCAGCCTTGGTTGATCAGCTGGATCAAGAACTCGCAAGCTTTGATCGCCTCTGGTGATAAAGACGCAATCGCGGTTTACAACCAGTTCAATAAGCAGGCGATGCCTTCCTTCAATTTCTCTGATGAGGAAATTGTATCGATGCTGGCCTATATCAAGGCTTCTGAAACTGCCGCAGCTGAGACCACTGGTCCTGCAGGAGGTACAGAGGCTGCTCCAGGCGAAAACGTTGGTACTGACGCAGTTGGTGCAATCGGTGGTTACCTGGACATTGTATTGGTAGTACTGATCGTTGTGTTGATCGTGCTGGTTGTGACCCTTCTTTTGATCACATCAGTATTAAAGAACTATCTGAACAAGAACAAGCAACTTGATGAGTACGATGCTGAAATTGTAAACCAGCGTTTCGACTTCTCTAAGATATATAAGTCTAAAGCCGTACGTACGCTGGTAGTGCTGATCTTTGTGATCGTGCTGCTGGACCTGGCGCTTGAAAAAGCAATGGGTGTCGGTATACAGCAGGGCTACGCCCCGACACAGCCGATCGCCTTCTCGCACAAGCTGCATGCAGGCGAGCATCAAATCGACTGTAACTACTGCCACACTACTGTTTATGAAAGCAAGAGTGCCAGTATCCCTTCTGCTAATATCTGTATGAACTGCCATAGCCAGATCAAGACAGAATCACCTGAAATTCAGAAGATATACAGAGCTATTGAGCGTAATAAGCCTATCGAATGGGTGCGTATTCACAACTTGCCTGACCTGGCTTACTTCAACCACGCCCAGCACACTCAAGTGGGTGGCGTTGAGTGCCAGACCTGCCACGGTCCTATTCAGGAGATGGAAGTAGTGTATCAATACTCGCCGCTGACAATGGGCTGGTGTATTGACTGTCACCGTGAAACTCCTCTTAACACTGAAGGAAATGCATATTATGACAACCTGGTGAAATTGCACGAGTCAACAACGAAGAGTGCTTTCACTGTGTCATCAAACGGTGGTGCAGAGTGTTCTAAGTGCCACTACTAATTATTAAAAATTAAGGATTCGAGTTTTCTAGATATAATATGCAAGACAGAATAAAATACTGGAAAGGAATAGAGGAGCTTGAAAATACTCCTGAATTCGCGAAAAACGCTCATAACGAGTTTCCAGAATTCCTGCCGATAAACGAAGCCAAAGGCGAGAGTGAGTCAACTGGTATGACTGCTCCACGAAGGGACTTCCTAAAACTGCTAGGTTTTGGTCTGGCTGCCGCTACACTGGCTTCATGTGAAGCTCCTGTAAGAAAGGCAATTCCATACCTGAACAAGCCAGTTGATGTTGAGCCAGGAGTGGCAAACTGGTATGCTACTACTTATTATAACAGCGGTGACTATAATAGCGTGTTGGTTAAGACACGTGAAGGCCGTCCAATTAAAGTAGAGCCAAACCCAAGCTCAACACTAACCCCAATGGGTACTAGCCCTAAAGCTCAGGGATCTGTACTTAGCCTTTACGACAACAACAGACTACGTACCCCGCTTATCAAAGGCAAAGAGGCTAAATGGGAGCAGGTAGACAGCGAAATACGTGCCGCACTTTCAAATGTGAATGGCAAAGTAGCTTTCGTTTCCTCTACAGTGATCAGTCCTTCAACCAAGCAGCTTATCAATGAGTTTGGTTCAAGACTGGGTAATTTTGAGCATGTAGTGTATGATGCTAACTCCGCTTCTGCTCTGATTGGCGCAAACGGTGGCACAGTTCCGGGATACGACTTCAGCCGAGCTAACATTATTGTAAGCATCAGCGCTGACTTCCTAGGAACCTGGATTGCTCCGACTCCTTTCGCTAAGCAATACATTCAAAACAGAAAAGTTTCTGCTGACAAGCCAAATATGTCACGTCACTACCAGTTCGAGACAATTATGTCGTTGACTGGTGCCAATGCTGACGTGCGTGTTCCGATCAAGCCTTCTGAAGAACTGGCGATCGTAACTGCGATCTATAACGGATTGTCTGGCCAAGGTGTAAATGCCCCGGCTAACGTTGATAAGAAAGCACTTGAGAATGCGATCAGAGACCTGCGTGCAAATAATGGACGTGCTCTGGTAGTATCAGGATCAAATGATCAGGCTGTTCAGACGCTGGTTACAGCTATCAACAGAACAATTGGTGCAGAGGGTACTACCATCGATACAGCTTCTCCATACTTCCTGAAGCAGGGTAACGATGCGCAGATGCTGCGTCTGATTGAAGAAATGAACAATGGCAGTGTAGGAGCAGTGTTCTTCTACAATGCAAACCCAGTATACGATCACCCACTTGCTGAGCAAGTAAAAACTGGTCTGGCTAAAGTTGGACTGAAAGTTTCCTTCGCAGAAAGAGTGGAAGAGACTGCTGCGCTTGCAGACTACGTAGCACCAGACAGCCATTACCTGGAGTCCTGGAACGACTACGAGCCGAAAAGAGGCTTCCTGAGCCTTTCACAGCCAGTAATCAGCCCAATCTTTATGACACGCCAGGTACAGGACAGCTTACTGGCCTGGAGCGGAAACAACACATCTTATTACGATTACATCCGCAACAACTGGAGAAAAGGTGCTGCTAGCTCAGACGAGCAGTGGGAGAAAGCTGTGCATGATGGCGTAATGGAGAACGGCACAAGCATGCTGGCTCTTAACACAGCTAATGCAAGCACGATGACAGCCGCTGATGCAGCTGGCAGAGCTCCAAGAGCAGTTGCAGGTGGCAGAATTGAAGCTGTTGTTTACGAAAAAGTTGCAATAGGTACAGGTGCTGAGGCTAATAACCCTTGGCTGCAGGAAATGGCTGACCCGATCACCAAAGCTACCTGGGATAACTACATTACAATGCCTCGCCGCATGGCAGAGGAAATGGGTGTAGTACAAGGTAACGTGCTGAAGGTAACATATGCGAATGGTAAAACACTTGAGCTTCCAGCGCTGATTCAGCCAGGACAGGCGCAAGGTACAGTAGGTATAGCGATGGGCTACGGCCGTGAGCTAGACTCTATGCCAACAGCTAAAGGGCGTGGTGCTAATGCTTTCCCTATCGCTACGGTAGCTGATAACGCTATCCTATTTGCAGGTGCTGTACAGCTGGAGAAGACAGGCTCTACTGTAGAGATCGCTCAGATGCAGACGCACCATACAATCATGGATCGTCTGGTAGTACAGGAAAATACACTGGCGAACTATCAGAAAAATCCGAAAGAGGTAACGGAATATATTCGCATTGCTACGCACGAAGGTCCGGCAAAGCCAGCTGCTATCTCTCTTTGGGAGGATTACGAGTACAAAAACCACCACTGGGGTATGGTGATCGACCTGAACTCTTGTATTGGCTGTGGAGCCTGTACAGTGAGCTGCCAGGCAGAAAACAATATTCCGGTAGTAGGTAAGCAGGAGGTACTAAACCGTCGCGAAATGCACTGGATGCGTATCGACCGCTACTACAGCGCAGTAGAGCACGAAGAGAAGGATTATAAGACGATGGAGGATCCGGCGGAGAATCCAAGTGTGATCTTCCAGCCAATGCTTTGCCAGCACTGTAACCACGCTCCTTGTGAGACTGTGTGTCCGGTAGCTGCTACGATGCACAGCTCTGAAGGTATTAACCAGATGGCTTACAACCGCTGCGTAGGTACACGTTACTGCGCAAACAACTGCCCTTACAAAGTTCGTCGTTTCAACTGGTTTGCTTACGCTAACAACGATAAGTTCGACTTCAACATGAACAACGACCTTGGTAAGATGGTGTTGAATCCAGACGTAACAGTTCGTTCGCGTGGTGTTATGGAGAAATGCTCATTCTGCGTACAGCGTGTTCAGCTAGGCAAACTGGAAGCCAAGCGTGAGAACAGAAGACCAGTGGACGGTGAGATCGTGACGGCTTGTGCCCAGTCTTGCCCTACAGATGCCATTGTCTTCGGTGACATGCTGGATCCTAAGAGCCGCGTATCTGAGTTGCTAGCCCGTGAGAAAGGCGAGCGTGCCTTCCACGTACTGGAAGAACTGAACGTACAGCCGAACGTGACTTACCTGACAAAAATTAGAAACTTAGCTTAATTTATAAATTAGATAGCGCTATGCAGCACGTATCTCCGATAAGAGAGCCTCTGGTAACGGGGGGTAAAACATACCACGATATCACCGAAGATGTCTGCAGACAGGTGGAGGCCAAGCCCAACGCACGTTGGGCCGCAGCCCTTGCTGTAGCTCTTGTAGGTCTGGCTATTTTCATCTACTCCACTTACCGTACACTTTGGTACGGTATCGGGGAGTGGGGACTTAACAAAACTGTAGGTTGGGCATGGGATATCACCAACTTCGTATGGTGGGTAGGTATCGGTCACGCCGGTACGCTGATCTCAGCTATCCTTCTCCTGTTCCGTCAGAAATGGAGAACTTCGATTAACCGCGCAGCGGAAGCGATGACGATCTTCGCTGTAATCTGTGCCGCGATGTTCCCGGTTCTGCACATGGGCCGTCCTTGGCTGGCTTACTGGGTACTTCCATTGCCAAACACATTTGGTTCACTTTGGGTTAACTTTAACTCACCGCTCCTTTGGGACGTATTTGCGATCTCCACTTACTTCTCTGTATCGCTTGTATTCTGGTATATCGGTCTGATTCCTGACTTTGCTACCATCCGTGACAGAGCAACCGGACCAATCTCCCGCAGAGCTTATGCATTCCTTTCATTTGGCTGGACTGGTTCCGCCAAAGCCTGGTCTCGTTATGAGACTGTATCCCTGATTCTTGCAGGCCTTGCTACTCCACTGGTACTTTCTGTACACACGATCGTATCGATGGACTTTGCAACCTCAGTAATCCCAGGCTGGCACACAACTATCTTCCCTCCATACTTCGTGGCAGGTGCGATCTTCTCTGGTTTCGCGATGGTACTTACGCTGATGATCATCACACGTAAAGTATTCAAACTGGAAGATTACATCACGTTGGAGCACGTTGAGTCAATGAACAAGGTAATCATCCTGACGGGCTCAATTGTAGGTGTTGCCTATATCACTGAGTTCTTCATTGCCTGGTACTCAGGTGTGGAATACGAGCAGTACGCATTCATCAACCGTGCAACCGGTCCTTACTGGTGGGCTTACTGGGCTATGATGACTTGTAACGTAATTACACCGCAGCTATTCTGGTTCAGAAGCATCAGAAGAAGCCTAACCGCTACTTTCATCATCACAATCTTCGTGAACATCGGTATGTGGTTCGAGCGTTTCGTAATTATCGTGACATCACTGCACAGAGACTTCCTGCCTTCTTCATGGGCAATGTTCTCTCCAACCATCATCGACATTGGTATCTATGTAGGAACAATCGGTTTGTTCTTTACTCTCTTCCTATTGTTTGCCAAGTTTTTCCCTGTTGTGAACATGGCGGAGGTAAAAGCCATCCTGAAGTCATCTTCAGAGGTGAAACACCACCCACATGGCACAATGCACGGTACTGATAAGGATTCGCACACTAATACACATCCATAGCAATGACTAAAAAATTCGTTCTAGGTATCTACGATGATGAGGATGTCCTGCTGCAGGCCATCGAGAACGTCCGGGCTGCCGGTACTAAAATTTACGAAGTTTTTTCGCCGTACCCTATCCATGGTATCGATGATGTATTAGGTATCAAGCGTTCAAGACTTCCAATCGTAGCATTCTTCTGCGGTTTGTTCGGAACTTCCTTTGCCCTCTGGATGCAGATCTGGATGCTGGGTTTCGACTGGCCAATGATCATTGGTGGTAAACCGCACATCGCGTTACCAGCATTTATTCCTGTAACTTTTGAACTTACCGTTCTTTGCGCTGCATTCGGTATGGTGATCACCTTCTTCATTGTCACAAAACTGAAGCCTTCCTTTAAGGTGAATGTTTTTGACAAACGCTCTACAGACGACAAGTTTGTAATGGCGATTGAGGTTACAGAAGGTGTGACTGATATGAATGCATTGAACGATCTACTTCGTTCTAACGGCGCAATTGAAGTTAACGAGAAGGAGGTAATCAAATAATGAAAGGTCTATTAAATTTAGGTATTAAAGCCTCTGCCGTACTATTCTCAGGCGCAATGCTGGTAGCCTGTAGCAATGAAAAAGATCCAGGTCTTGAGTTTGCTCCAGACATGTATCACTCTATACCGCTTGATCCATACTCTCAGGTAAAAGAAAACCTTTACAACCCGGGCGGTATGAACATGCGTGAGCCAGCTCAAGGTACAGTAGCCCGTGGCAAAATGGGTTATAACATGTACCTGTCGAAAGACGAAGCTGAAGTAGCAGGTGTAGAGCTGAAAAATCCACTCGAATACAATGACCAGCACTTAGCAGAAGGCCAGGTATTGTACACTCGCTTTTGTGCTTCATGCCATGGAGACCAGGGTGATGGCCAAGGTTTGGTTGGACAGAAATTCAAAGGTGTACCATCCTACTCAGCAGGACGTGTTGCAGAACTTCCGGCAGGTCATATTTACCATGTTATTACAAATGGACGTGGTCGTATGATGCCGCACGGTTCACAGGTTAACCCTACTGAACGTTGGAAAATTGTAATGTATGTGCAGCAGTTACAGGGTGGTGAAGCACCGGCACCTGCGGCTGATGAAGCAGAAACTACAGAAGAATCAGGTACTACACCTAATAACTAAGTCTAAGGCATAATATCACAAGGATAATGACAGAAGAAAGACTCATCATTTCCAGAAAAACGAATAACAAGTTTTTCTTAATGATAGCTATAGGTGTTGTACTACTTATAGCTGGAATCATCATTGCTGCCATGGGCGGAGGCGATGCGCATCATGCTGAAGGGCATGGGGAGGCAGCAGCAGCTGGTCATGAAGCAGCCTCTTGGCTCAAAAGGCTCTATGTAAACCTCTGGTTAAATAACGTATACTTCACAGGTATAGCACTTGTAGGTGTATTTTTCATTGCGGTACAGTATGTGGCTTATGCCGGATGGTCTGTACTGATTAAGCGTATACCTGAAGCATTAGGCTACTATCTGCCAATAGGTGGTGCTGTTATGCTGATCGTTTTCCTGCTAGGTGGTCACGATATTTTCCACTGGACGCATGACTATCTTTACGATCTGAACGACGAGCGATATGACCCAATCATCGCTGGTAAAGCCCCTTATTTGAATTTCTGGTTCTTCCTGATCAGAATGATTGCTTACTTCGTTCTTTGGATTCTCTTCTTCAACTGGTTGAGAAGAAACTCTCTGAATGAAGACCTGAATGGTGGTACTTCCTACTATCACAAAAGCATTCGTATTTCTGCGATGTTCCTGGTAGTATTCGGCGTTACTTCTTCTACATCAGCATGGGACTGGGTACTTTCAATTGACACACACTGGTTCTCGACTATGTTTGGCTGGTATGTGTTTGCAAGCTGGTGGGTATCTGGTTTGGCAGCAATCACATTGACAGTGATAATCCTGAAGCAGAATGGTTACCTGAAAATGGTTAATGCAAACCACCTGCACGATTTAGGCAAGTTTGTATTTGCGTTCTCTATCTTCTGGACGTACATCTGGTTCTCACAGTTCATGCTGATCTGGTATGCAAACATTCCTGAGGAATCAATCTACTTCATTGAGCGACTAGGTGGTAATGGCGGACACTTCAAGTGGATTTTCTTTACTAATCTTATTGTAAACTTTGCATTCCCGTTCCTTGTTTTGATGACAAGAGATGCGAAGCGTCAGATGATCATGCTGAAAATCGTTACGATTGCAATTCTGATTGGTCACTGGTTAGACTTCTATCTGATGATGATGCCAGGTACAATGCGTACTGATGCAACTATTGGATTTATTGAGATCGGAACTACTCTTATTTTCCTGGGCGTGTTCTTACTTACCTTTACAAAAGGTTTGGCCAAAGCTTCGCTGGTGCCGGTAAATCACCCATTCCTGGAAGAGAGTGTTCACCATCATGTTTAGAGATCACACTAAAAGCGTTATATAATGATTACGTTCGCCATAGGTTTATCCATAGTCCTGTTATTAGTTATCCTGTTCCTTTTATTCAGGATCGGGACGCTAGCCTCCATCTTTAGAGGATCGACACAGCGTGCTGTCGGAACCACCAAAACAAGTAACAAAGTAAACAGCCTTTTGCTGCTCCTCTTCCTTATAGGAGGAGGTGCTGCATTCGCCTGGTCCTTTGCCGATTCATGGGAAAACATGAACCAGCCGCTTGCCTCTGTGCATGGCGCCTGGACTGATAGTCTGTTCTGGACTACCATGATCGTGATCGGTATAGTATTCGTAATCACGCAGATTCTACTTTTCTGGTATTCATATAAATATCAGCATAAGGATGATAAGCGTGCTTATTACTACCCACACAACAACAAGATAGAGATTATTTGGACTATGATTCCTGCTGTTGTGATGGCTCTGTTAGTATTTGCCGGATGGAAAACATGGGCAAATATCACAAGTGCAGCACCAGCCGACGCAGTTGTAGTGGAAGTGATGGGTAAGCAGTTTAGCTGGTTGGTTCGCTACCCAGGTGCAGATGGTAAATTGGGTGAAGCTAGTGTTAACTTCATCGATGCTACAAATGAAATGGGTGTGAATTTCAGTGATCCAAATGCAATGGATGACTTTATGCCACGTGAGATCCACGTGCCAAAAGGTAAACCAGTGCTTTTGAAAATCCGCTCTCGTGATGTAATCCACAGTGTTTTCTTACCACATTTCCGCGTGAAGATGGATGCTGTGCCAGGTATGCCAACCAAATTCTGGTTTGTACCTACTAAAACAACGGCTGAGATGCGATCTGAAACCGGAAACTCTGAATTCAACTATGAAGTGGCTTGTACTGAGATCTGCGGACGTGGTCACTTTGCAATGCGCTTTATCCTGGTGGTTGATGAACCTGAGGAGTACGAGGAGTGGTTAGCTTCACAAACACCATTTATCGAGCAAAATCCACAGCTTCTAACAAAGTTCACGCATGATTCAAAAGATCAGGTGGTGCTTGAGAAGAGTGCAGAAGAAGTAAAAACAGAGTTGTAGCATTAAACAATATCAACAATGTCGAGTACAGATATCTCTCTAAATAAGGATGTTCATCACGCTCACGACGAGCATGATCATCATCATGACCAAAACTTCTTTGAGAAGTACATCTTCAGCCAGGACCACAAAGTTATTGCAAAGCAGTTTCTTTTTGCGGGTATCTTCTGGGGCTTTGTAGGTGGCTTCCTATCTATTATTTTCCGTCTACAACTTGGCTGGCCTGAAGCTACTTTTACTTTTCTAGAGCCAATCTTGGGCAACTGGATCGTAAATGGTAAGCTAGACCCGGAATTTTACCTGGCATTGGTAACCATGCACGGTACCATCATGGTGTTTTTCGTGCTAACGGCTGGCCTGAGTGGTACTTTCAGTAACTTCCTGATTCCGCTGCAGATTGGTGCCCGTGACATGGCATCTGGTTTCATGAACATGCTTTCTTTCTGGATTTTCTTCCTGGCAAGTGTGATCATGTTTATTTCCCTGTTCATTGAGACAGGCCCTGCAGGTGGTGGCTGGACAGTATACCCTCCACTAAGTGCGCTTCCTCAGGCAATTTCAGGCTCAGCTATGGGTATGACACTGTGGCTTGTGAGTATGGCACTGTTTATCGTGTCTCAGTTGCTTGGTGGTGTAAACTACATTACAACTGTCATTAACCTTAGAACAAAAGGTATGTCGATGACGAAGTTGCCCCTTACTATCTGGGCCTTCTTCCTGACTGCTATCTTAGGTCTACTTTCATTCCCGGTTCTGTTCTCTGCTGCATTGCTATTGATCTTTGACCGTAGCTTCGGCACAAGCTTCTATCTTTCTGATATCTATATCGCTGGTGAGGCTCTTGCACATACTGGTGGTAGCGCGATCTTGTTCCAGCACTTGTTCTGGTTCCTTGGTCACCCAGAGGTATATATCGTAATCCTTCCAACATTCGGTATTGTTTCCGAAGTAATCGCTACTAACTCTCGTAAACCAATCTTCGGTTACAGAGCCATGATTGGTTCGATGTTAGGTATCTCATTGCTATCATTTGTAGTATGGGCGCACCACATGTTTGTGACAGGTATGAACCCGTTCCTGGGATCAGTCTTCATGTTCCTGACACTAATAATTGCAGTACCATCAGCGGTAAAAGTATTTAACTGGTTGGCTACGCTTTGGAGAGGTAACATCCGTTTCACAACTGCTATGATGTTTGCGATTGCCTTCGTATCGCTCTTCATCTCGGGTGGTTTGACAGGTATTATCCTGGGTAACTCTGCATTAGATATACAGTTGCACGATACATACTTTGTAATTGCTCACTTCCACCTTGTAATGGGTGCGGCTGCTTTCTTCGGTATGTTCTGCGGTATTTACCACTGGTTCCCTAAAATTTTCGGTCGTATGATGGACGAAAAGCTAGGCTTTGTTCACTTCTGGTTAACATTCCTGTCTGCTTACCTGGTATTCATGCCAATGCACTACATCGGTATAGCAGGTTTCCCAAGAAGATATTACTCTTGGACAGGCTTTGATGCATTCAATACATTTACTGACCTGAACAGCTTTATCAGTATCGCTGCTATAATGGGCTTTGCTGCGCAGTTGATCTTCCTGTTCAATTTTATCTACAGCATCTTCAAAGGTCGTCGTGCTACTGCTAACCCATGGCACTCAAACACACTGGAGTGGACAACACCTGTTAATCCAGGACACGGTAACTGGCCTGGTGAGATCCCAACAGTATACAGATGGCCTTACGATTATAGCAAACCAGGTGCTGCTGAGGACTACATCCCACAGAACGTACCTTTCTCTCAGACGCAGTCTTCGAACCTGCCGTACGAGAGGGATTTAGAATAGCTTAAATGACAGATAAATCTTTTCCATACAAAAGGTTTAGAAATATTGGAGTACTTACAGTGTTAGCTGTGTACTTTCTAATATTAGTTGGAGGAATCGTGCGAAGCACGGGCTCAGGAATGGGATGTCCGGACTGGCCCAAGTGTTTTGGCAGTTGGGTTCCTCCAACTGATGTTAGCCAATTGCCAGACGATTATCTGGAAGTCTACAAAGAACAGCGTGTAGAGAAAAACAAGAGACTGGCAGGGTTTCTGGATAACATAGGTTTCGACAAAGCAGCAGGCGAATTGAGAGATCACCCGCTTCAACACATAGAAACAGATTTCAATGTGACGAAGACGTGGATAGAATATATCAATCGTTTGGTAGGGGCTGTGATTGGGATATTAATATTCCTGACAGTGCTGTATGCTATACCTTACCTGAAAACTGACAAGCCTGTTTTCTTCCTCTCATTCTTAAGTTTTGTACTAGTTGGAATACAGGGGTGGTTGGGCTCGATAGTCGTGTCTACAAACCTGCTACCAGTAACCATTACAATCCATATGGCGCTGGCGCTGGTGCTTGTAGCCTTACTGCAGTATGCGGTGATTCGTTCGCAGTCTGCTTTTATCGTACCACGATTTGATGCTTCGAAGCAAATGTTCTTTGTTATTGGACTGGTAGCTGCTGCTACTTTTGTTCAGATACTAATTGGAACACAAGTGCGTGAAGAAGTGGATATTGTTGCCTTCGAAATGAATGGTAGCAACAGGGATCTTTGGGTAGACCAACTTGGTTCGAGTTTTTATATCCACCGATCTTTTTCAATCCTGTTACTGGTACTTCATCTTTATATGGCTTATTTAATCTATAAGCTAAGAGATCGCCAGTTGAGTATGATGACGAACTGGATGCTAGTGTTACTGGTTGCTGAAATAGCTTTTGGGGTGATTATGGCTTATTTTGCCATACCTGCTTTCCTGCAACCATTACACTTGACGATAGCTACCTTACTATTTGGTGTTCAGTTCTTGATATTAATTTTTTATTACTACGCCTCCAAAAAGGCGGTTGAAAAACCGGTAGTGGTTCTTAGCTAATGATTACAGATAGATCAGAATCGGTACTGTCTCTAGCCAATATGGCACAAAAGGCATCAGCATATTTTAAGCTTCTGAAGTTCAGATTAAGTTTTACAGTAGCTTTCTCAAGTGCTATAGGCTATATACTAGGACATCCGGGTGGAAGTTGGATACAGATAGCATTGGTCATGCTGGGTGGGTTGATGGTCACTGGCGCTGCCAACATTGTGAACCAGATACTGGAAAAAGACTTGGACAAGTTAATGAAGCGCACTGCAAACAGGCCGCTTCCAACCAATACACTGAGTGTAACTGAAGCAGCTATTTTTGGCGCGCTGATAGGAGTTGGCGGTTTGTTTATTTTAGCGAGCTTTTTTAACACATTGACAGCAGCTATTGCCTTGTTGTCACTCGTTCTTTATGGTTTTATATATACGCCGCTTAAGCGTATCAGCCCTATCAACGTTTTTGTTGGTGCTATACCTGGGGCTTTACCGCCACTGATCGGTTGGGTAGCCGCAACTGGTGTTATTAGCGTTGAAGCATGGATCTTATTCGGAATACAATTTATCTGGCAATTCCCTCACTTCTGGGCTATTGCCTGGGTATTGGATGAAGATTATAAAAAAGCAGGATTCAAAATGCTTCCTATGGAAGGGGGCAAGAATTTGAAAACAGCAGTCCAGATTATGATTTATAGCTTAGTATTGATTCCGCTTAGCTTACTGCCTTTGCAGTTTGGGATGACCGGAACTACTTCAGCGCTGATTGCTGTGATCTGTGGTGTATTATTTCTGGCTCAGACATTTCATTTAATGCGCACATGTACTAACAAAGCGGCGATGAATATTATGTTTGGGTCTTTTTTGTATTTGCCTATCGTGCTGATAGCATTCGTTTTAGATAAAATTTAGGATATGGATATGGTTGCCAAATCATTGGGAGAGGAGAACAACACAGGAGGAGTACATCCATTAAAGTTTACACTGTGGTTGCTTATTATTAGTATAATTATGATGTTTGCAGCCTTTACAAGCGCTTATTTGGTGCGTCGTGCAGAAGGCAACTGGCTCGAGTATGACCTGCCAAACATCATGTTGATCAACACAGTAATTATTGCTTTAAGCAGTGTTACGATGCAGCTTGCCCATAATGCTGCAGCTCAGGATAATATAGCAAAACTACGCCTGATGCTGTATTTGACTTTCGGATTAGGAATTGCTTTTCTGTTCGGACAGTGGAATGGATGGGCTGAGTTAGTTAATAACAATGTGTTCTTTGGGGGAGAGTCTAGTAACCCTTCCGGTTCATTTATGTATGTATTAACAGGTGTACATGGTTTTCACCTGATCACTGGTCTCATTTATGTGGCGGTGGTAATTGTATCAAGTCTACGTTACAAAGTTCACTCGAAGAGCATGCTGCGTATTCAGCTATGCACCATTTATTGGCACTTTCTGGGTGGCCTTTGGCTATACTTGTATCTATTTTTGAGATTAAATCACTAAACACGTTTTTTTCAATACTAAACTATGTCTACATCAACTACGCTGGAAGCACCTAAAACAGGTACATGGGATGGTGGTAATGAACCATTAAAAGCGAGCTATGGAAAACTCATGATGTGGTTTTTCCTACTCTCTGACGCCTTTACTTTTGGTGCACTCCTGATTGTTTATGGCCTGTCTCGTCACAGTCATCTTCCTTACACTGGAAGTCCGGATGACTTTACATTCTCAACTGAATGGTGGCCAATACCGGAGAAAGTTTTTAACGCCTTCCCTGGATTCCATGGAGTAGATCTTCCATTAGCGTTTGTGGCCCTGATGACCATGATCCTTATTTTGAGTTCTGTTACCATGGTATTGGCAGTAGAAGCTGGTCATCGTATGGATAAGAATGATGTACAGAAATGGTTAATGTGGACGATTCTTTTCGGTGGCATTTTCCTTGGTTGCCAGGCTTGGGAGTGGGCTCACTTCATCTCTGGTACTGACGAGGGTATGCTATTGGCAGATGGTACACGCATCTTTGGTGCTAACCTGACCATGAATCAATATGGTCCGCCTTTGTTCGCCGACTTGTTCTTCTTCATCACTGGTTTCCACGGTACGCACGTATTCTCTGGTGTTGTACTGTTGGTCATGGTGTTCATTAACACAGTGAATGGTGTATACCACAAACGTGGCCACTACGAAATGGTAGAGAAAGTTGGTCTTTACTGGCACTTTGTAGACTTGGTTTGGGTATTCGTATTTACCTTCTTCTACCTGATCTAATTTATAAATCATAAACTATCACAGCTGCAGTTCCCGCCTGGTGCGGGACTGCCTCTCTAAAACATAAAGTATACTATGGCAGCTCATTCGGATCACTCCAAAGATCTTCACCAGACAGGTGAGATACCAAAAGCGCAGACAAAAGTTATCTGGAAAACATTCTTTATCCTGGTAGCCTTAACTGCAGTAGAGTTCCTTTTCGCCTTTACAATGGACGCAGGTACACTTCGTAATGCGATCTTTATAATTTTGACCATCTTTAAGGCGTTCTACATTGTAGCGGAGTTCATGCACTTGAAGCACGAGTCCAAAGCCTTGATCTGGTCTATCCTTATACCTATGGCCCTGGTTATCTGGCTAATGGTGGCTTTGATTTCAGAAGGCAGCTATTACTTCGATTCGATCAGAAATTACTTCAACTAAGTACACATATTATGAGTAACTCAAAGGCACTAATATTAGGCATCCTACTATTAGTGCCTCTTCTTATTTTTATATTTATCGGAAGCTTCGGTGAGCACCACTACACGCTCCGTAAATATTTTCCTCAGGTTACCGCTTCAGGTGAGGTACAGCGTGATGCCAAGGGGGATACACTCTTCAATCAGGTGCCTGCTTTCCAACTCACTTCACAGCAAGGCCAGGCAATCTCTCAAAAAGACCTGGACGGTCATATCTATGTAGCTGACTTCTTTTTCGCGACTTGTCCCGACATTTGCAAAGCAATGTCTTCACAAATGGTGCGTGTGCAGGAAGCTTTTCAGGATGAGCAACAGGTAAAACTGGTGTCCTTTACTGTTAATCCTGAATATGACACCCCTGAAGTACTAAGCGAATACGGTGACCGATATGGAGCTGACCCGGCCAAGTGGTATTTCTTGACGGGTGACCGTGATAAAATCTATACCTTAGCTCAGAAAGGCTTCTATTTGCCTGTTATGAAAGTAGAAGGCCAGCAGGACTTTATTCACAGTGAAAAATTTATGCTGGTAGATAAAGACAGGTATGTCCGCGGGATATATGATGGTACTGATAAGGAGGATGTGGATCGCCTGATTCTGGAAATTAAAGTTCTTTTAGATGAATACAGCAAATCAAAATAGCCCTGCGGCTGGCAGTGAAAAGAAGTTCTTAATACTGATTGCCATTTTATCGATTGCTATACCTGTCGTTGTGGCTATGCTTTTCTTTATGCCAAAGGAAGGCTCAAGCAGTGTGGATGTATCTTTCCTACCTACGCTCCATGCAATACTGAATTCTTTAACAGCATTTGCTTTGGTTATTGGCTATTACAACATTCGTAAGGGAAATATCAGAGTGCACCGTAATGCCATGGCAACTGCCTTTGGCCTGTCGGCTGTATTTCTGGTGTCGTACGTGACTTACCATTTTTTGGGGGAGCGCACGATATATGGCGGGGATGGCTTTCTTAAGCTATTTTATTATTTTATTCTTCTGACACATATCGTTCTTGCTGTGGTGATTGTACCGTTGGTACTGCTTTCCATGTATTTTGCTTTTTCAGAGCAGTTCGTACGCCATCGTCGTATATCAAAATGGACGTTCCCAATTTGGCTTTATGTAGCCATAACGGGTGTACTCGTGTATATTTTGATTTCTCCGTACTATAGTTAGAACCAGGAACATTTAACACTTGTTTTATGATCATGAAGCGCCAATTATCTAAAATATTTATTCTCGGCCTGATGATGCTTACGCTAAGTCTGGTATCTACAGAGGCCTACAGCCAATGTGCTATGTGCCGCGCGACGGTTGAGTCAAATGTTGGTACAGGTAGTACCGATTCAGACTCTCAGGTAGGAGCAGGATTGAATACTGGAATCCTATACCTGATGCTGATACCCTATGTACTGGTAGGTACAGTAGGATTTCTGTGGTATAAAAGCAGTCAAAAAAAGAAAGCCGCTAAAACCGCATAAGCACTGAATAGCTAAGTAGCATACTTTGTTATTCTTCCTTAGCAGCAGCGACTATTTTCAATTCGTATTATAAACCACATGCAGGCAGCAAGTCTTGCATGTGGTTTTATTTTGTCATCAAGTTTTTTGGTGTGAAATTTGATCCGGTTTTGTTCCGGATTACACATTTCTTCCGGAATTAAACATGCCTTGAGGCTGTTAGTTACATTTTAGCTGCCTAAAGGTCATGCTCTTATAACACGAAATGCTTAAATTCGTGGGTAATCCATGCTGCTTTGAACCGTAATTTTGCGCCAATACTCTTATTTGCTCTTGCTGTGCTGTGCTTTATGGCGACAGCTTTTTTGCATTATAAGGTACCGGCTTCCTGGCTCCAAGCCGATAGAGAGCAGACGCAGCAGCGTATAACACAGCGGGTTCAGGCCCTCTTGCTGGATGCTCACCAGGAGTCTGTGCAGCTCGGTGAACAGCTGCAAACAGGCCGAATAAGCTTCTCAAAACTTCTATCCAAAACACACTACCCTACTTTTGTCTATAAGAATGGTCGTTTGCTGTTCTGGTCTGACCATACTGTTATACCAGACCTTGACATGCCCCCGACAGTTCGCCATACATCTACTATTCGTAATAGTTATGGCACCTTTGTGGTCATGCCCCATCGGGTCCATGATTATGACATCTTCACTTACATTCCGCTTCAGATAGATTATGGTATAACAAATGACTACTTGTCGTCGGGTTTGCAGAAAAGTATTTTTGGGAAAGCAGACGTTCGGCTAGTGCTTGATAACCCGGGGCAGTTGCCACAGGTAAAGACCAGTGAAGGTGAATTCCTGTTTGCACTCGATCATGGGTCCGATAGAATCGATTCTGGGTTTGATGACATCCAACTTATTCTGCTCACTTTAGGGGCTGTTCTTTTTGTTTGGTTCAGCATTTCGTTAAGCAAAATCTTCTTGGTACGTCAGCGCTATACCCAGGGTATAGCGCTTTTACTGATCCTGCTGGTTGGATTCAGGCTTGCGCTCCTGTTGCTCAATCTGCCTTTTCTGATAGTAGAAACAGAGCTTTTTGATCCGCGCCTTTATGCTGCGTCATTTTGGTCCCCTTCAGTAGGTGATCTGGCACTGAATGTACTATTGCTTGTTACGGTCGCCTGGGCTGCTTATTACTTGTTTCACAAAAATGAGGTATTAAACACCGTTAAAGCGTATTCGGCTGACAAGAGCAAAGTAATACTTGGGGCTTCCATGTTGGGGTTTTTCGTGTTGCTAGCCATTTTATTCCGCTTTTACTATGGCATATACCACAACTCTCCGTTAGCACTCGACATTAACCAATCTATTGCGCTGGAGCGGTATAAATTGGTAATGTACAGCCTAATGTTCCTGCACACGGTGGCACTGAGCCTGTTTGGCTATATGTTGGCTTCTATAGCCAATGTGCTGTTGCGCAAGTCAAATGGCTGGTGGTCCTATAAGATTCTGCTGGGAGTTACCGTCATACTTACCTTGCTGGCTCTGGTATTAGATATGCGCTGGCTGCCCGTGCTTCTGATAGGCTTCGTTTTCTGGATTGTGATTCTGTTGGCAGCACAGCACCGGCAGGCAATCAGTTTACCATACCGCACCTATCTGTTTTTCTTTCTCATCATCGCAGTAAGCAGTTTGACAGGTGCAGCCTCGCTTTACACCCACTTCCAGAGCGAGCTGCTAGCCTACAAACAGAAGTTCGCTTTTGACTTGATGCAGGGCAATGATGTGCTGGCTGAGTATCTGCTGGAAGAAGACGTAGCAGTTCGGGTGTCTGAAGACGCCCTTATACAATCCAAGATGAAGGGGCCTTATGTTGATGCCTACTTTATTAAGCGCAAGATATCCCGCCAATTTCTTCCGGACTATTTTGACAAGTATGAAGCGAATATCCTGTTGTTTGACAGTCAAGGGCGTACACTTGAAAGTGCCGACACCACAGCTGCTACATTGGATGAGCTAAGGCAAAAATATGCCGTACCACAGAACAGAACCGAGTATGATAATCTATACCTGGTCAATGACCCTGCCCGTCCGCATACCCGCTTTTACCTTAAGTTGATTGAAGTACCCCTGGGTACACAGTTGTACGGAACGATTGTGCTGCAATTGAGCCTCAAGGAGCTGCTTCCGAATAGCCTGGTGCCTGAGCTATTAGCAGGGCAACAGCATCAGCAGCCTTTCAGAGCCGATATCCTGAGTTACGGAATTTATGAAAAGGGCCGGCTGACATACAGCGAAGGTGAGTTTGACTATGCCACCAACTTCGATAGGAGCGAATTGGAACGAAGTGAACTGTACCGGCAGGGAGCAACCGAAGAGGGCTTTCACCACTTAGGTGTTAAAACCGATTACGGCCCGACCGTGATTATCACGACAAGTAAGTATGGAGCCCGTGAAGTACTCTCAAATTTTTCTTTTCTGTTCCTGTACTTTACCGGCTGTCTCATTGTGTTGGCGGTGCTTTACATACTCCTGAATCGGGAGCGACTGCGTGATTTTCAGCCCAACTTCAGTACCAAAATCCAGCTTTTCCTGAACTTCGGTATCTTGCTGCCCCTCATGCTGGTGAGTATCGTAACGGCTAGCCTGGTGACCGGCTCTTACAAGAAAGACCTGCTTTCGTCATACGAGAAAAAAGGCGAGGCTATACAGGACCATCTGAGCAGACCGACTACGCTGGAAGTGCTGCCCGACCGCAATCGCTTGTTGCGACGTGTTGCCTCCATTGCAGCTTTATCAGAGGCTGATGTGAGCCTTTATGATCGTAACGGACGCCTGTTGGTAACAAGTCAGCCGTTAATTTTTGAGTCAGGGCTGCTATCCAAACTAGTCAATCCACACGCTTTTGCGGCTATATCAGAGCGACAGGCTTTGCGTGTTCTCCTCGATGAGCATGCAGGTAACCTAAGCTTCAATGCGCTATACCTGCCACTTCGTCCTGACAATGATCCGGAGAAGTTGATTGGCTTTATAGGTATACCTTTCTTTGACTCAGAGCGACAGCTGGACCTGAAGCTGATCGAGCTGATTACGACAACGATGAACATTTTCACAGTCATGTTCATCGTGTTTATCATCCTGACCTTCTTTGCTTCCAGAGCCCTGACGGTGCCGCTTCGTATGCTGGCCGAAAAGTTGAAACATACCTCCCTGACCGGCAAAAACGAAATGCTGGCCTATGAAGGGGCTGATGAGATCGGGATGCTGGTGAATGAGTACAACCGTATGCTACTGACACTGGAGCAGAACAAGGTAGAACTGGCGATGCGTGAAAAGGAAGCAGCCTGGCGGGAAATGGCGCGGCAGGTGGCACACGAGATCAAAAATCCGCTTACCCCGATGAAGCTTTCGCTGCAGTACCTCCAGAAGGCCATTGCAGAGAAGAACCCGAACACGGAGCAGATGATCAACAAGATCTCGCATACGCTGATCACGCAGATCAATATTCTCAGCGATATCGCCACCTCGTTTTCCAACTTCACTTCCATGCCCGAGCCGAAAGCCGAGTTGATGGACCTGGGGGCTGCTCTGCACAAAGCCGCCGACCTGCACACAAACCCGGCATCTGTGAGAACGAAACTGCGTATGCCTGAAGAGCCGGTGATGGTGATGGCCGACGAAGCGCTGATGGTGCGTACGTTCAACAATTTGCTGCTGAACGCCATACAAGCGGTGCCTGCCGACCGGAAGCCTGTGATCAAGATAGACTTGAAGGTGGATGGGAATAACATGGCGCTGGTGTCTATAGCTGATAATGGTAGCGGTATACCTGCCGAGATTCAGCACAAAGTATTTATACCTAACTTTAGCACCAAGTACACAGGCTCAGGTATAGGCCTTGCTGTTGCCAAAAAAGGAATTGAGAACGCAGGAGGTCACATTTGGTTTGTGACAGAAGAGGGAGAGGGGACGACGTTTTACATTTCTTTACCGCTGGCCACCACATGATTCGAGGGTTGATCACCGGCATCTTGCTGTTGCTGCTGAGCCTGCCTGCGCTGGCCCAGGCTCCTGTGAACAACCGACATTGCAAGTGGCTATACCTCACCGATTATCCCCAACAACTCGATACACTGACAATTGATGTTAGCTCCATCACGTTCGTAGGTCCCCGAAAAGACCAGTTCAAATTTGACTATAACTACTATACCCACGAGTTTAAACTGACCGAGTTTCCGGCGCCTGCTTATCAGATCATGGATACGCTTGGAACGGTGGTGCCTATACCTGATTCGGTGCTGGTATGCTATAGAACCTTGCCACTGAGTCTGGCCAAGCCTGCTTATCGCCGCGACATCATGAAGCTGGACCGGAGTCCGTCGTCACGGGAATTCTACAAAGAGGACTTTGCCCAACGGGAAGAAATTTTTAAAACTCCTGGACTCAACAAAACAGGTAGCATATCACGCGGCATTTCCTTCGGTAACACGCAAAATGTATTTGTAAACTCGGCGCTGAACCTGCAGCTTGACGGTAAACTGACAGATGATATCAGTATTACAGCGGCCATCACCGATCAGAACATACCTTTTCAACCTGAGGGGAATACGCAGCAGCTGAACGAGTTTGACCGTGTGTACATCACGCTCAAGCATAAGCAATGGCAGCTGTCGGCAGGGGATGTGGTGCTGCGTAGTAAGCCGTCTTACTTCATGCAGTTTTACAAAAACGTGCAGGGCGGCGCATTCGAGACTACTTTTGGCAAATCACCGGATAAACTGGGTACTACCACTGTAGCCGCCTCGGTGTCGAAAGGCAAGTTTGCTTCACAGGCTGTAGAGGCATTGGAAGGCGTGCAGGGACCCTACAGGTTGCGCGGCCCCAATAACGAACGCTTCATCATTGTACTGGCTAATTCGGAGCGTGTATTTCTGGACGGTCGGCTGCTGACCCGTGGTTTCGACTTCGATTATGTGATCGACTATAACCAGGCTGAGATCACCTTTACGACACGCCACGTCATTACCAAAAACTCCCGTATTCGGGTAGACTTTGAGTACTCCGACCTCAATTATAGCCGCAGCATCTACCACGCCAGCCACTACCAGCAACTGGGCAAAGTGCAGGTATACGCCAACTACTACAATGAATCGGACAATCCAAACAATCTGCTGCACCTCGACCTGCGGGATGACGAGAAACGCCTGCTCGCAGGTATAGGCGATAGCCTGAACATGGCCGTTACTTCAGGAGCGACGCAGGTGCCTTTTGATCCGGCACAGGTGCTCTACGCCCAGCGGGATACATTGGTAAATGGTATACCTGAGCAGGTATATGTGTTCTCCAGCAATCCGGACTCTGCAATATACAATGTGCGGTTTTCAGAAGTAGGGGCGAATCGGGGCAATTACGTGGCGGCTAGCAATGCAGTGAATGGTAGGGTATACCGATGGGTAGCACCGGTCAATGGCGTGCCGCAGGGCAACTATGCACCTGTGCGTATTCTGCCCACGCCTCGTAAGAAGCAGCTGATCACGCTGGGCGGTAACTATGAACTGGAGAAAGGCGTGAATTTCTTCCTGGAAGGCGCCGCTTCGCAAAATGATCTCAATCGCTTCTCCCGCCTCGATGCCATGGATGATAATGGGGCTGCCATGCGGGTAGGTTATGCGATACAGGATCGACAGCTTTCTTTCCTGGGCAAATACCGCCTCAACAGTACGCTCAACTACGAGTATACTGATGTGAACTTTGAACCCATCGACCGTTATCGTCCTATTGAATTCGATCGTGACTGGAGTCTTGACAATCCGAATCAGAAAGCCGAAGACCATATCTTTAACTTCTCGGTAGGAGCGGTGCAGGACCCGCAGAACCTGGTGAACTACCGCATCAGCCGTCGCTACCGTCACCAGCAGGTAGATGGTACGCAGCACCAACTGGACCTGAACCGTGAGTTTGGTAAGCTAGAGTTACGCAATAGTTTCTTCATGCTGCACAGCGACCAGTCCACCCGCGAATCAGAGTGGTATAGGGGCGATGTAGGGGCCAGGTATAGGCTCGGTAAAGTTGAGCCCGGCTATATGTACCGCTTTGATAAGAACAAACTTACCGCTATCGGCAGTGACTCTGTGACGGGTTCGGCCATGTACTTTGACGAGCATGTGCTTTTTGTGGAGAGTCCTGATACCGCCAAGACACGCTTTCGGGTGGACTATAGCTACCGCACCGACCTCCGCCCAACGGCAATTGGGGAGATGGGAGCGCCGGAAGTAGGGCAGACCTACAATGCCATGCTCCAGCGCAGGTATGGCCGTGACAGTGATATCGCCCTGCAGGCTACTTACAGAAATCTGAAGCTTGAACAGGGCCAGGACGAAGAAACTGTACAATCGCGCATAGACTGGAACACCTCTTTTCTGGATGGCAGCTTCCGTTCTGAAATGAGTTACTCTGTGGGTACAGGCCGTGAACTGAAGCGTATCTTCGTGTTCCGGGAAACCATGCCGGGGCAGGGCACGCACTATCTCCGTGAAGGCGGCAACCCCAACGACCTGAACGATTACCTGGAGGCACAGACAGTGGACCAGCGCCGTTTCATCAAAGTATTCCTCCCTACGGATGAGTATATTAACGCCTATACCAACCGCTTCACCTATCGTCTGAATAGCAACGTGCCCCGCAGTTGGCGCAGCGCCGAAGGCTTCAAAGGCTTTATGGCTAAGTTCTCAGCCCTTAGCTTTGTAAGCATCGACAAGAAGACGACAGATGATGAGGTGATGAACCGTTTTAATCCATTCAGCGAAGATTTTGAAGATGAGTTTCTGATCTCATTGGTGAAGTCGCTGCGTAATACGCTCTACTTTAATCGGAGCAATCCAAAGTATGGCTTGGAATACACGGTGCAGCAGAATCAGCAGAAATCGCTTTTGGCGAACGGTACCGAAACCCGCAGCGTGGGTAATCACCAATTGATCGCCCGTCTGAACCTGAATGAAGTGCTGAGTTCCAAGATCAGCCTGGCTCAGAACGTGCGTGACAACCGCTCTAACTTTCTGAACTCGAAAAACTTCAGTATCGTGTCACAGGAGCTTACGCCGGAGCTGGCTTACCAGCCTAATGCGAAGCTGCGTTTTACAGGCACCTATCAACTGGCCCTACGCGAAGACAAACTTTCACCAGCCGATGCAGAGCAGCAGGCAACTTTTCACGAACTGGGCTTGGAAACAAAGTTGAGTCAGGTCAGCAAGCGCACCGTTTCAGGACTTGTTCGTTGGGTGAATATTGAGTTTGATGGCGATATGAACTCCTATGTGGGATACGAAATACTCAACGCACTACGCCCTGGCAATAACCTGACCTGGTCTTTTAATGTGCAGCAGCGTCTGAGCAACGGCCTCAACATCTCACTCAACTATGATGGTCGCAAAGCCAACAGTGTAGGTGCAGTGCATACGGGCCGTACACAGGTATCGGTATTGTTTTAATTCATGCGCTTGCTTTTCAGCAGTTTTGCATTGATCATATCCAGCAAAGCAGCCCGGTAGCTCGATCCCATCGGCACCACACTGCCAGTACTCAGCACGATCTGGTTGCCTTCTACGGTCTTGATTTTGGGCAGGTGCACGATGAAGGATTTGTGTACCCGGGCAAAATCGGTAGTGGGCAGGTGCTCTTCTACTTCTTTCATGCTCAGGTAGGTAGTCAGCTTTTCAGTGGCAGTCTGGATACGCACGTAGTTTTGCATCGCTTCTACATAGCTTATCTCCTCGAAGTTCACCCGTACAAACTTGCCTTTCACATCCGTTTTGATGAAAAAGTAGCTGTCACTTAGCTCTGCAGCAGGTATAGCTTGCTTTGGCTGCAGACTCTCCTTTACTTTGGTTACACCCTTCAGGAAGCGCTCGTAGGAGATGGGCTTGAGCAGAAAATCAACAGCATTCTTCTCGAAAGCCTGGTAGGCATAGTCCGGGTAGGCAGTTGTGAAGACGACGGTAGTGCGGCTGTTGATGAGTCCGGCCAGGTCGACACCCGAAAGCTGTGGCATGTCGACATCCAGAAATGTGATATCCGCTGTTAGCTGCCCTGAAGCAATTGCGTCGAGGGCTTGCAGTGGGTTTTCTTCGGCCCCGATCAGTTGCAGGCCAGGTGTGTTCTGTATGTACCTGGACAGTACCTCGAGCGCATGGCGCTCATCATCTACTACATAGCATGTGATCATGTCAGCTTTATTTTAAGGTGCACGGCGTGTCGTTGTTCGTCTTCGTCTATTGTCAGGGTATAGTCCTGTTCATCATAAAACTCACGCAGGCGGGTTTTGGCATTTTGTATCCCAATGCCATACCCGCGACCACCATGGTGCTTGCGCTTTTTGTTGGAGGTACTGAAGTGGAGCGTATCCTGTTGATTCGCGACTGAAATACAGGCAGTTTGTGTCGGGTCGGTGAGGTCACCATGCTTGAAGGTGTTCTCCACAAAAGTGAGTAGGAGCAGCGGCGGAATTTTGCCCTGTAGCCTGCCGCTGCACTTCATTTGTAAATGGAGTGGATAGCTGAAGCGCAGCTGGTTGAGGGCTATGTACTTTTCGATGTGTTCCACTTCGTACTGCAAGTCCGTTTTTCCGTCTTCATGCACCCGTTGCAGGGCGTAGTGCATTACCTCTGAGAGTAGCAACACGCCTTCCGAAGCTTTTGGCGATACATCCTGCACTGAGTTGTAAATGAAGTTAAGCGTATTGAAGAGCAGGTGCGGACTGATCTGGGCTTGTAGCAGTGCGTTCTGAGAGCGTACCAATCCTTTTTCGAGTTCAGCTTTTTCACGCTCAGCCTGTAGCCCTTCCAACTCCATCTGATTGATGCGCTTTTGGTTCTTGATGGTCTGACGTAAAAACCAGTAAGCCGTGCTGAAACTCAGGAAATAAAAGCAACGCCATGTAGCCCGAAGAAACCATATTTTGTCAGGGTTAAATTCCCGGGGTACATCACGGAATGGATTGACCAGCTTTTCTATGCCAAACTGCATGAGGAGGTAGGCACCTATAATGGCAGGGACTAAAGCCAATAATAGCAGTAGTTTATTATACCTAAGCGTATTGTGTAGTACAACATGTGCGAAGAAATAAAAAAGACTAATGTTTAAGGTATACCAAATCATCCACTCCCATAGGGCGGTAATGTTAGGATTGATGAGTGTGACAAGCGATACTTCATAAAAAATGAAGACAGCCCAGCCCAGAACATGGTATAGAAAGTGACGGTATTTTACGCTTTTAAGCATCCCTAAAACAACGCATTACTTTGCTAACACGCAACACCATTCATCTACAGCAAAAGACTGTTTGTGTAATATTCTTTCCTCTTTATATAGTTATTTCTATCTTTAGTATAGGTTGGTTGAAAAAGAATAGTGTAGGCTTACGAGGTATAACCGGTGAGCCTACCTATACTGCCTCTGACCTTTAGCAATTACTGTTATCAAGCATACCTTCTACTACCGATGAAACAGCTTATCCCGAAGAAGTACCTCTTACCCTTCCTCTGCTTATCTTTTCTGTTTTCTTCCTGTAAAAAAGAGCTCGAAGAAGTTGAGGTGGATCCCGTCGTTGCCTGGGAAGCGCATCAGAAGTTCCTGTATAACCAACGGTTTATTGTCAATCTGCATGCTGCTGAAGCTGAAGACAGGTTGCAGGTTTTAGGCATGTACATATTCTCTAAAATATCCCATGCAAGGAAAGGGTCAAAGGTGAGTAACTATATGCACCCTTTCAGAGACCTGTCACACTACAAGTATCCTATGAACTCCGATATATTCACAGGAGCAGAAGATGGCAGTTTATATTTCAGATCAGTGAGCGACCCGGTGACGAGCGGAGCAAACCTCAGAATATATGCCAAGGAAATTGATCCTGATTTTCTTGAGTTTGAACTGGTAATGTCTAACGCGCTGGAAAGCATGGCTATCTCAGAGAACAATGTTGCTCTAGTGCCATACAGGTATGCGAATGAGAAAACCGGAAGATCAAGTCTGCGGTATTTTCTGGTGAAGCTAGGGGTTGACAAATCCAATCAGAGTTTTAATAAGATAGTGTTAGAGGAGGTTAAGATACTTACACCTGCTCAGGAAGGTGGCTTTGTCCGGTATATGCGTTCACACCAGAATAACTTCTATGTTGCCACCGACTGGGGATTCTATAAGATATCGGAAGAAGGTGAAATTGATTTTCAGATGCCGGATCAGGTAGCTTACGCGACATTTGAGCACAAAGGCGACCTCTATGCCATTGCCAGACATGGAAGACAACAAACACATGCTTTGTTCCGATCTATGTCCGGACAATCCTGGTCTTTGGACGCGCATACCGGGAATGTAGCCGAGTGGTTCAACTATATTACCATCAGCGATGACGTAATACTGGCCTTTCGCCATAGCCAGATATTTGAGGTGGAGGTAGGTATAGATAAGCTGCAGTTAAGAGAACTTGACAATACCGGCCTGGTAGGTCACACGATCACTTCTATCGCTAAAGTGAAGAACAAAGTATACATTGGCACCCAGTCTGGTTTGTTCAGCAAAGCAGCGGAACATTTGCTGACTTATAAAGAGGAAGAAAAGAAATAGCAACTGGAGTAAGGCCAAATGCAAGGCCCCGCCTATGAAACCATAAACGGGGCTTGCTATACCTGCTGAATTATCGTTCAGCTAAATAATGACTTGTTAATAGTATTTTCCCTCCATCAGGTAATTCTGCACATAATCTTTCACACCTTCTTCTAAGGTATAGAACTCGCGGTTGTAACCGATAGAGCGGAGTTTACTCATGTTCGCTTCTGTGAAATACTGGTAGTTGTCGCGCAAGTTCTCCGGCGTATCCATGAAGTCGATGTTAGGCTCTATGCCCATGGCATCGAATGTGTTGAGGGCCAAGGCCATGAAAGTACGGGCCTTACCAGATCCCAGGTTGTAGATGCCGGAATTCTTGCGGTGCTGCATCAGGAACATGCATACCTCTACCACATCCTTCACATACACAAAGTCACGCATCTGCTCACCGTCGGCAAAGTCGGGGTGGTGTGAGCGGAAAAGCTTCATGCTGCCTTTTTCCTTGATCTGGTTGTAAGCATGGAAAATAACAGAAGCCATTTTGCCTTTGTGGTACTCGTTAGGGCCATACACGTTGAAGAACTTCAGACCTGCCCAGAAGAAAGGTTTCGCGGTTTGCTCCAGTGCCCATATATCGAAATCGTTCTTAGAATCACCGTATGGATTAAGCGGCTTCAGCAAAGGGATAGTAGCCTCTTCATCGTCGTAGCCGAGTGTGCCAGAGCCATAGGTAGCCGCTGACGAAGCGTATACCAGCGGGATCTGGTATTCGCAGCAGGCGTTCCATACCTGTTTGGAGTAATTGAGGTTGAGGAGGTCAAACACATCTTTGTTAAACTCCGTGGTATCGGTGCGGGCACCCAGGTGGAAAATAAACTCTACCTCTTCGTAGTTTTCGTCCAGCCACTCAAAGAAACCGTCGCGGTCTACATACTCTTTTATCCTTTTACCCTTCAGGTTTCCTTCTTTTTTGGCGACAGAGAAATTGTCCACCACCACGATATCATTAAAATTAGCTGCGTTGAGCCTGCTCACAAGGCAACTCGCAATAAAGCCGGCAGCACCAGTTACAACGATCATAATTCAGTTTTATAGGCTGTAAAGTAATATTGCGTTAAATTTACGAAAATAAACGGAGCCGAGGCGTACACCACCTGCTGCTCATTCAATCAGAAACCGATCTATACCTTGTATCCATACCTGAACAAGTTTTTAGCAATATGCCTCTTGATCTTTTGCTGGGCTTGCAACCCCGGAAAAGAGGAGCAGGCAGGGGAGGAACTGGTACTGCAGGACGACCTTAAGCGTGAGATAAAGCTGAAGCGACAGCCAGAACGCGTGATGGCTTTTGCTTCCTCCATGACCGAGATGCTCTTTGCTATTTGCGATACGGCCTCTATTGTCGGAAGAACTCCCCAGTGCGACTACCCGGTTGAAGTATACAGCAAGCCAGTTGTGAATAATTATCCGGTCGACTTAGAGCAGGTGCTGGCTCTGAAGCCTGACCTGATCTTTACAGTGGAAGGTATAACCCCGCTGGATATGGCAGCCCGATTGGAAGAACTAGGTATACCGGTGTACTACCAGAAATACCGCAGCGTGGAGGACATTCTGAAAGGTATAGAGGATATCGGTCGCATCATGGACCGTGAGCAACGGGCAAACCACCTGGCCGACTCATTGCGCCAGCAAGTGCAGGAGATAGAGCGCAGGTATAGCGGACAGCCACAGCAGCAGCGGGTGCTGACCATTACCTGGAGTGACCCGATCTATGTATACGGCCAGAACACGATTCTGACAGACCAGCTGCGCATACTCGGCGCCCAGAATGCCGTGCAGGAAGTATTTGACCAGCCATACCCAGCACTCACACGCGAGTATGTCCTCAAGCTAAATCCTGATGTTTTATTGGGAGGTAGTATCGAGCGGCTAGAGCGAGAGTTTTTCAGTCTATACCCGGAGTTGCGCAAAATTGCCGCTTACCAAAACAAGCGTATCTATGCGCCTACCGGCAACCTGATCGAGCGGCCGAGCCCACGGGTAGTCGAGTCGATCCGTGAACTTGAAAGCTTCTTGTACCCATGAGCAATTCCTTATACTTTGCGGGGGCAATTCTGCTGATTCTGGTGACGCTGGTGTTTGGGCTTCAGGTGGGTACTTTTGAGGTGGACCTGGCTACTATTTGGCAGGCCGTTTTCCACTACGATCCCGATAATACGACCCATTTCGCCATTACGCATCTTAGGCTGCCCAGGCTCTTGCTGGCACTGGTGGTAGGGGCTTCGCTGGCTTTTTGCGGTTACCTCATGCAAGCCATGGTCAACAATGGGCTGGCCGACCCATACCTGCTGGGTACTGCTTCAGGGGCCTCTTTGGGAGCTGTGATCGTGTTTTTCGGTTTTATTGAAGTGTCGATCGGAGGTTTTTACATGCCGCCGGTATTCGCACTAATAGGCGCTTTTGTGGTGACACTGGTCGTAGTGGTGCTCGGTTACCGAAAGCGCCAGCTTATACCTGCGCAACTGCTATTGGCAGGTATAGCCATTAGTTCGCTGGTAACGGCTATGGTGGGGCTGCTCACTTTTCTGTCTGATTCAGAAGGAAAGCTCAAGTCTGTTATATTCTGGTCAATGGGTAGTTTTGAAAGAGCCAGCTGGACGCTGCTGCCATACCCAGCTACGGCACTGCTAGTGGCACTTTTGCTCTTTGCTTTCCTACAGAAGCAGCTTAACATTTTATTGCTCGGAGCCGACCGGGCACAGGCTCTGGGAGTGAACGTGGCGCAAACCCGTTGGGCCATTTTGGGTACTGTTTCTATCGTAACAGGCTTTGCAGTGGCTACCTCCGGACCTATTGGTTTCGTGGGCCTCATCATTCCGCACGTTACCCGGGGGCTTATGGGAGCGACTGGTAGAAGCAACCTGCTTTTCTGTGCTTTTGTGGGTGGTTTGTTCATGCTGCTCTGCGATCTTCTGTCCCGTATTTTATATCCGCCGGCCGGCCTGCCAATTGGAATCATTACATCGTTCTTTGGTGTTCCTTTCTTCGTATATTTGCTGTCCCAAAAGAATTATAAGTTTAGCAGTTAAATGATTTACGTAAGCAGATTAGAGCATTTCAATGCAGCCCACAAGCTGCACAACCCGAACTGGTCGTTGGCAAAGAATAAGGAGGTTTTCGGGCCATGTGCGAATACCAACTGGCATGGGCACAATTATGAGCTGATCGTGACCGTAAAAGGAAAGCCGGATCCTGACACCGGCTTTGTGATTGACCTCAAAAAGCTGAGCACGCTCATCCGTAAGCACATCATCGAGAAGGTAGACCATAAAAACCTCAACCTTGATGTGGCTTTCATGGAAGACAAGCTGGCCAGCACAGAGAACCTGGTGGTAGAGTTCTGGAAGATTCTGGAGCCCAAAATCGCCGAAATTTCCCAAGCCAAGTTACATAGCCTCAAATTATATGAAACCCCGCGTAACTACGTGGAGTATTTTGGCGAATAAGCAATCATAGCCTTTTGGCTATACCTGTTCCGTTGCTTTCTTCGTTTCTGCCTTGTCAGGCAGCCCCAAACGCATACACATTAGATGAAATATTACATTATAGCCGGCGAACGCTCAGGCGATCTGCACGCTTCTAACCTTATTAAGCAGCTACGGAAGCAAGACCCGGAGGCTGACATAAGAGGGTGGGGAGGCGATATGATGCAGGAAGCCGGCATGCACCTGGTGAAGCATTACCAGGAAATGGCCTTTATGGGCTTTGCGGAGGCTGCCGCCAATTTTTTTAAAATACTGGGCTTCCTGCGTGAGTGCAAAGAGGATATCACAGCCTTCAAACCAGATGTGATCATCCTGGTTGATTATGCCGGCTTCAATATGCGCATTGCTAAGTTTGCGAAAGAGCACGGCCTCAAAGTTTTCTATTACATCTCTCCCAAAATCTGGGCCTGGAACCAGGGCCGGGTGCACAAGATCAAGCGTCTCGTAGACCGTATGTTCGTGATCATGCCCTTTGAGGAGGAATTCTACGGTCGCTTTGATTACAAAGTAGACTACATTGGCAACCCGGTTGCAGACTCAGTGAACGATCACGTGGTGGCGCCTGATTTCAGAGTGCGAAACCATATCCAAAACAACAAGCCTATCATTGCATTGCTTCCGGGCTCTCGCAAACAGGAAATTGAAAACATGCTGGAGGTGATGCTGAGCGTGCTGCCTTCATTCCGCGACTACCAATTTATCGTAGCTGGTGTTTCCAACTTCTCAAAGGAGTATTACGAGCAGTACAACAAAGACCCGAATATCAAGATCGTATACGACCAGACCTATGACCTGCTAGCGCATGCTAAAGCTGCCCTGGTAACCTCGGGCACAGCCACGCTCGAAACGGCTTTGTTCGACGTGCCGCAGGTCGTGTGCTACAAAACCAGCGCCATCTCTTATGCCATTGGCAAACGTGTCATCAAGGTTCCTTACATTTCGCTCGTTAACCTGATTGCCGATAAGCCAATTGTAACGGAGCTGATTCAGGAAGACTTTACGGCCAAGAAGATCGTGGCCGAGCTCAAGAGTATACTGTTTGATAAGTATGCCATGCAGAAACAGAAAGACGGGTATGCACTTGTAAAGCAGAAGATAGGGGAGTACCGTACAGCTGAGCGTGCCGCAGAGCTGATGGTAGGCTACCTGAAGGGGAAAGTATAAACTACAATTGCACACAGAGTTGTGCTATACCTAAAAAGAGAAGGCCTCAGCTGTATGCAGCTGAGGCCTTCTCTTTTTAGGTATACCTTAGGCAACACGTAGCTGCTTCAGGGGTGATTTATCAAACTTGTCGCGGGCATATTCGCCGGTGATCACCAGTTCTTTGGCACCTTCTTCAGACGGCAGCTCAAACATGGCATCTGTCATAATACCTTCGCAAATAGAACGCAAGCCTCGAGCACCAAGCTTATACTCGGCAGCTTTCTCTACAATGTAATCCAATGCATCGTCATCAAAGCTGAGGCTGATGTTTTCCATCTCAAACAGACGCTTGTACTGCTTCACGATAGAGTTCTTTGGCTCTAGCAAGATCAGGCGAAGCGTATCCTTATCAAGTGGGTTCAAATGGGTCAATACTGGGAGACGACCGATCAGCTCAGGTATAAGTCCGAAGTTTTTCAAATCCTGGGCCGTCAGGTAACGCAGGAAGTTCTCCTTCTCTTCTGATTCGTCCTGCTTTGACTTAGAGAAGCCAATCGGACGGGTGTTCAGACGGTTCTTGATCAGGCGGTCTATACCTACAAAAGCACCACCGCAAATGAAAAGAATATTCTCGGTGTTCACGGTGATCATTTTCTGCTCCGGGTGCTTACGACCTCCTTGCGGCGGTACGTTTACTACAGTACCCTCGAGTAGTTTCAGCAATGCCTGCTGCACGCCCTCGCCACTCACATCGCGGGTAATGGATGGGTTATCGCTCTTACGAGCAATCTTGTCAATCTCGTCAATGTATACGATACCACGTTCAGCTGCTTCTACATTATAGTCGGCAGCCTGCAGCAGGCGCGTCAGGATACTCTCTACGTCTTCGCCTACATAGCCAGCCTCTGTTAGTACAGTTGCATCAGCTATACAGAAAGGTACCTGCAGAATACCAGCCATCATGCGGGCCAGGTATGTTTTACCTGTACCGGTTTCACCTACCATGATGATGTTTGATTTCTCAATCACGACATCATCGTCGTTGGTACGTTGCATCAAACGCTTATAATGGTTGTATACCGCTACTGACATTACCTTCTTCGCCTCATCCTGGCCAACTACAAACTGATCAAGGTACTCCTTCATCTGTTTCGGCTTCATCAGGTTGAACTTCGGCGTGCGGCTGTTGGCGCGTATCTTATTCTCCTCGTTCAGGATTTGCTGTGCCTGCCCGATACAACGGTCGCAAATGTGCGCGTTGATACCGGATATCATCACAGATACGTCTTTTTTGTTCTTGCCACAAAATGAGCAGGTAATTTCAGCCATAAAAAAGTTTGTTCAGAAGATTTTTTGGCCCTCGCGGGTGTAATTCAAAAGCAAAGGTACAAAATTGAAACCTTACTAAGGTAGTATTTTAATCTCTAAAATGTTGATATGGTTATAAAAAGTAACCATAAATTAAAAAATTGCTATTACTGTATCTTGGGGTAAAGTGTTGTTATACAGTGTTTTAAAGCCTTAAGCTGTCCACATAACCATGTTGATAAATTTTTGAGCAGAGCTTAACCTGCAGGAACATGTATTATTACGGTACAATTCTTTCTTGCTAAATAAAACAGCAAAGCCCATGCCTGAGTACAGGATGGGCTTTGCTGTCAAATGTTGTTCTGAGGATACTTACTCTTTCTTACGGTGTAATACCTCGTCAATCAGACCGTATTCTTTCGCTTCTTCTGCTTTCATCCAGTAATCACGATCAGAGTTGTCGTATACCTCCTGGTATGACTTGCCGGAGTGCTCGGCTAGAATTTCGTACAGCTCCTTTTTCAGCTTCAGGATTTCACGCGCTGTGATCTCGATATCTGAAGCCTGTCCCTGCGCACCCCCCATTGGCTGGTGAATCATAATGCGGGAGTGTGGTAGGGCAGAGCGCTTGTTCTTGGCTCCACCTGCCAGCAATACAGCACCCATCGAGGCAGCCAGACCTGTACAGATCGTCGCCACGTCAGGGTTTACATACTGCATGGTGTCATAGATGCCAAGGCCGGCATATACCGAGCCACCCGGGCTGTTGATATAAAGCAGGATATCCTTCTTCGCATCAGCCGACTCGAGGAACAGCAACTGGGCTGTAATGATGTTGGCAATGAAGTCATCCACCTGTGTGCCTAGGAAAATGATACGGTCCATGATCAGGCGCGAGAACACGTCGATCTCACGGAAGTTCGTGGGACGTTCCTCAATTACAGAACGGGTCATGCTCTCAATGGTATGCATGGCTCTGCCTTCTACATGGCTAATATATTGATCTACGCCCAGGCCACTCATGCCCTGGCCCTTTACGGCAAATTTCCGGAACTCGTCTTTGTTAAACATCATCTTGTTTAGATTTACGGTTTGGTCAAAAATAAAAAAGTCCTTTAAATAATAAAGGACTTTTTAGGTTAAATATTATAAATCGTTCTTATTACGACAGGTTCTTGAAGTCCTCTGTAGAGATTGTCTTCTCTACAACAGTCATCGTCTCTTTTAGTTTAGCGAGCACCTTCTCGGCCAGCAGTTGCTCGTACTCATTAATGTAGTTACGGCCATTGTCCTGCTGCAGATACTGGTTAGCATAGTTATTCATGCTTTCTACCAGTTCCTCAGGAACTTCTGGCATGTTGAACTGGGCCAACATCTTCTCTTTCGTGCTGTTTACCACTTCTTCGTTGGTTACTTTCAGCTCGTTTTCCTCCACCACTTTGTTTTTGATCATCGACCACTTCAGCTCCTTCAGGTACTTATCGAAGTTCTCCTCGATTTGCTCTGCAGTCAAACGACCTTCATTAGTCACTTGCAACCAACGCTTGAAGAACTCATTAGGAAGTTCTACTTCTACGTTGTCTACCAATGTATCGATGATGTTGCGGTACAGTAGGTTGTCAGCTTCACGGTCGTAGTTCTCCTTGATCGTCTCACGGATCTTCGCGTCAAACTCTTCTTCCGTCTTCACTTCGTCCTTACCAAAAAGCTTGTCAAATAGCTCTTGGTTCAGTTCAGCAGCCTCAGTGCGGTTGATTTTCTCTACAGTGAATTCGAAATCACCGTTCAGGTCAGCTACTACGTCTTTGCTCAGGCCAGTTACGTGAGCCAGTGCGCTGTTGTCATCACCAAATGCCTTGCGGATATCGAAACGGATCGTGTCACCGGCTTTAACGCCCATAAACTGATCTTTGCCTTCTACTACACGGCTTGTAGGGATAAGCGTCTTAGACTCGAACTCTCCATCTACTTGCTTCAGGTCACCGTAGATAAAGTCACCTTCTTCAGAAGTTTCTGGATTTGTTGTGTTACCAAACTGGCGCTTCAGGTTTTCGTAAGCCTCGTCTACAGTTGTCTGGTCCAGCTCTACGGTGTAACCCTCTACGCTTTTATCCAGCGGAAGGTTAAAGTCAGGCAGCAAGCCAACAGCGTACGTGAATTCAAACTCTTTCTGGTTGTCCCAGTCAATGTTGTCCTGGCTTGGCTCCGGAAGCGGCTCGCCCAGCAGTTTTACATCGTTATCCTTGATATACTTCGTGATCTCCTCCTGAAGAAGTTTGTTGATAGACTCAACCAGTATGCTCTTGCCATACATCTTCTTGATAAGGCCGGCAGGCACTTTACCAGGTCTGAAGCCTTTGATCTGGGCTTTCTTGCTGAATTCTTTTACTTGCTGATCAACCTGTGGAGCATAGTCTGACTCTGCCAGAACTACCTTGAGTTGCGCGTTAGTGCCGTCGGTTTGATTTAATGTAATATTCAAGGCTTACAAAAATTTTATTGATGATACATCTAGTAAAAACAAACCCCCAACATGGGCTGTTGAGGGTTTCGTTTGTGTGCGGATGGAGGGACTCGAACCCCCATGCCTCGCAGCGCTAGATCCTAAGTCTAGTGCGTCTACCAATTTCGCCACATCCGCATGTGTGCTTGTTTGTAATGATGGTGCAAATTTACGAACGCTAATTTTAAATGCAAGCCCTGCACCTAAAAAAAGCGAATATTTTTTCTGTTTTTTACTTGAGTAATCTGCCACTCAGAGCTTAATGGTTCAGCATCAACAAATTGCACGATTCACTTCGCATTGTGTGTATGAAAGCGGATATTCGTGTATATTTGAAACTTAAAACGCCACTGCCTCACTTATACTTATAGATAGTAGCATAAGTATGGCTGCAGGCCCGCCCGGCCTGAGCACCCTATACTTTCTAGCTTTAGCATGAACATGATCGATCCAGAAGCAGAACGCAAAGAGATCCTTAGACACTACCGCAGATTACTTCGGCACGCCAAGCCTTTCCTGAAGGACAACGATGCTAAGATTATCAAGAAGGCATTCAATACTTCTGTTGAAGCGCACAAAGACATGCGCCGTAAATCCGGTGAACCTTATATCCTGCACCCACTGGCAGTGGCACAGATTGCTGTAGAGGAGATCGGACTCGGGACTACTTCTATTGTGGCAGCCTTACTACACGATGTGGTAGAGGATACGGCCATGGAAGTAGAGGAGATCGAGCGTGAGTTTGGCTCTAGTGTAGCCCGTATCATCGAGGGACTGACCAAGATATCCGGTGTGTTCGATTATGGTACCTCACAGCAGGCTGAGAACTTCCGGAAGATGCTGCTGACGCTGTCTGATGACGTTCGGGTGATCCTGATCAAGCTGGCCGACCGTCTACACAACATGCGTACGCTCGACAGTATGCCGCGTCACAAGCAGCTCAAGATCGCTTCGGAAACGATGTACCTGTATGCGCCCCTCGCACACCGCCTGGGACTTTATGCCATCAAGTCTGAACTGGAAGACCTATACCTGAAGTATACCGATACCGAAACCTATAAAGACATTTCAACCAAGATACGACAGACCCGCAGTGCCCGGGGTAAGTTTATCAAGGATTTCATTGCGCCTATAGAAGAAGAGTTGCGCCGCCATGGGTTTAAATTTAATATCAAGGGAAGGCCAAAGTCGATCTACTCTATATTAAAGAAGATCAAAAAGCAGAACATCACCTTTGAGGAGATTTACGACCTGTTTGCCATCCGCATTACGTTGGATGTACCGCTGGAACATGAGAAGGCAGCCTGTTGGCAGGTATACTCTATTATAACAGACTTCTATCAGCCTAACCCCGATCGCCTGCGTGACTGGGTGAACACCCCAAAGGCCAACGGCTACGAGTCACTGCACACTACTGTCATGAGTAAGTCCGGGCAGTGGGTGGAGGTACAGATACGTACCAAGCGTATGGATGAGATTGCCGAGCGTGGTTATGCGGCACACTGGAAATATAAGAGCGATGGCAGCGGGGGCGAATCAGGCCTGGAACTGTGGATAAACAAAGTGCGGGACATGTTGGAAAACAACACGGCCAACGCACTGGAGTTTATGGACGAGTTCCGCAAAAACCTTTTCGTGGAGGAGGTATTTGTGTTTACTCCAAAAGGTGAATTGCTTATACTGCCTGACCGGGCTACCGCACTCGACTTCGCATTCGAAATACATTCACAGATCGGATTGCACTGCCTTGGTGCGAAAGTAAACCAGAAACTGGTACCGCTCAGCTTCAGGCTGCGCAACGGTGACCAGGTCGAGATCCTGACCTCACAGAAGCAAAAGCCGAACGAAGAGTGGCTGGACTATGTGGTAACGTCCAAAGCCCGATCACGCATCAAGGAATACCTGCGTGAAGAGCGTAAAAACAAGTCAGAGCAGGGCAAGATGATGCTGGAGCGTCGTCTGGCCTACCTGAAGGTGCCCGAAACGCAAGGTAATCTGAACAAGTTGCTGGCTTTCTTCAATATACCATCTGTACAGGATCTGCATTACCGCATCGCGACAGGGCATATAGATATCAAGAATATCAAAGAGGTTATCTTTTCAGCACAGGCAGAACGGGGCGCCTCCATGCTCGAACCCAAGTCTTTTGACCGGGAGGTGCAGAAGATACGCGGCGTTACATCGGATATGCTTGTGATAGGGGAGAACACCTCGAACATGAATTATAAGGTGGCAGCTTGCTGCAACCCTATACCTGGAGACGAGGTGTTTGGCTTTGAGTCAGAGGAAGACGGCATTGAAATCCACCGCACTAACTGCAAGAAAGGCATCGAGCTGATGTCCAACTATGGCAATCGTATCATTAAAGCCAAATGGACCGATCAGAAAGAACTGGCTTTCCTGGCAGGTATACGAATCAAGGGTACAGACCGTGTAGGCTTAGTCAATGACCTGACCCGTATTATCTCAAACAGCCTTCGGGTAAATATGCGCTCGATCACAATCGATTCGCATGATGGAATCTTTGAGGGGAATATTATGGTTTTTGTAAATGACACCGGCCACCTGGACAAACTGATTCAGCGCATGGGGAAGGTAACAGGCGTGTTAACGGTCGAGCGATTCGACTAAGCCACTACACCTATTATATATAAGAGAGAAAAATCATGGCAGTAGACCAGCAGAATAGAATAGAAGAAGTAAAGAAAATTTTCACGGCATACCTGGAGAGCAAGGGGCTTCGCAAAACACCGGAGCGCTACGCCATCCTGGAAGAGATTTACTCCCGTTCAGGGCACTTTGATGTGGAGTCACTCTACATCAGCATGAAAAATAAGAACTACCGCGTAAGCCGGGCCACCGTGTATAACACCCTCGACTTATTAGTAGAGAATGACCTGGTAAGCAAGCACCAGTTCGGGCGCAACCTGGCGCAGTACGAAAAATCGTACGGCTACCGACAGCACGACCACGTGATATGCACCGAGTGTCATAAAGTGGTGGAGTTTTGCGATCCTCGTATCCATAATATACAGACCATGGTGGGGGACCTTCTAAATTTTCATATCTTGCACCATTCCCTTAATCTTTATGGGGTATGCGGCGATTGCCGCGCCAAAAAAGCAACTGAACAACAGCATGAAGTATCAGACAGAACTAAAGGATGATGTCCTGTTCATCAGACTGGAAGGCGACCTCGTGGCAGGGCCTGACACCCAGAGACTGATGGCCGTTGCTGAGGAGCAAGTGGAAAATAAAGTATTGTTGTGCGCTGTGGACCTTTCCAATGTTCGTTTCATGGACAGTAGCGGGATGGGGGTGCTGGTTTCACTTCTTACAAAGTTTCGCAATAGAGGGGGAGAGCTTGTTTTGATCAAGCCGTCTGACCACATTCGCAAACTTTTGATCGTTACGAAGCTCAATGCCATTTTTACCATCGCAGAAAATGATAACTTCGCAGCGCAATTCTTAAAGGAATCAATTTACTAACTCATAAATGGCAGTTGACATACTTATAGGTCTGCAGTGGGGCGACGAAGGCAAAGGCAAAATCGTCGACGTACTGGCTCCTACCTATGACATTGTGGCCCGTTTCCAGGGAGGCCCTAATGCTGGACACACACTCGAATTCGAAGGCACTAAGCACGTGCTTCACCAGATCCCTTCTGGAATTTTTCACTCGCATATTCAGAATATCATTGGCAATGGTGTTGTGCTCGATCCGATCGTATTTCGCACAGAGATGCAGAAATTGCAAGATAGAGGCGTAGATGCAAGCCAGAATCTATTCATTTCAAAAAAAGCCTCGCTCATCCTGCCATCACATAAAGTGCTTGACAGAGTTTCGGAAGAAGCACTTGGTTCAGGTAAGATCGGTTCTACACTAAAAGGTATAGGACCTACTTACCAGGATAAGATTGGCAGAGTAGGTTTACGCATAGGCGATATACTGGCTGAGGATTTTCAGGATCGCTATAACAAGCTGGTGGAACGTCACCGTAAGACAGTTGAGTTCTATGGACAGACCTTAGAACTTGGAGAGCAGGAGCAGGCATTCTTTGATGCAGTTGACTATCTCCGTACACTTAAGCTGGTTGATAGTGAGTACATGATCAACGATGCTTTGAAAAACGGCAAGCGTGTACTGGCAGAAGGAGCTCAGGGTTCATTGCTGGATGTTGACTTTGGCACATATCCATTTGTTACATCATCTACTACCTTGGTGGCTGGTGCCTGTACAGGACTGGGTGTAGCCCCACGATATATAGGAGAGGTATACGGCATCTTTAAAGCATACTGCACCCGGGTAGGCAGCGGGCCTTTCCCTACAGAGTTGCTGGATGAGGTGGGTGACCAAATCAGAAAAGCAGGGAATGAATTTGGTTCTACAACCGGACGTCCGCGTCGCTGCGGTTGGGTAGATCTGCCAAGTTTGAAATATTCAATCATGTTGAATGGGGTTACTCAACTGAACATGATGAAAGCTGATGTGCTGACAGAGTTCGATACCATAAAAGTGTGTACGCATTATAAATTGGCATCGGGAGAAATAACCGACCAATTACCACACTCTCTGGATACCGAGAGTATCGAACCGATCTATGAAGAACTACCAGGCTGGAAAGTAGACCTGAATCAAATTGATACAGTGGAAGCACTTCCAGAAGCATTTAACAATTATATGACTTTCCTGGAGCAGCATTTGGAAGTACCTATTACAATCGCATCAGTGGGGCCAGATAGAAAGAGCACTCTGAGAAGAGAAAAGACCAGCGTATAATATAGCAGGCAACTATAAATAAGAAGGCTTCATTCTACTTTGAATGAAGCCTTCTTTCGTTTTATGGAAATAGATAAACTTAGAGCTACAAGAAGCTGCCAATGTATAAAACCAAAATAACTGTTAAAGAAAGCCGCAAAAGACAGATTAATAAAAAATGAGTAGCCAAGGAACTTCAGGAACCTTAAAAGATGTTAATCGAAAGCCGCTGGTTGAAAAGCCAGGAAAAAGTGGGGGATACCAAGGGCAAATGCACATGCAGCCCCTTGACTTGATAGGTACAAAAGAGCATTCACGAGTTGAGTGCAAAAACCCGGAAGAAAGTTTGAAACTATTCTCTGTGCGGATCAGGCACTTAAGGGGAACCGCCCGGGGAGAGGGGGCAAAGACGGGGGCGGGCCCTTGCATGTACGGGATTTTTTCTGACCTTTGCACTCCCC
>NZ_CANNAI010000013.1:0-13416 GCF_947502515.1 uncultured Pontibacter sp.
TTTCCCGAAGTTAGCGAGGCTTCTACTTCTTGTTGAGTAAGATTTCTGTTCATTTATCTCTTAATATGACCGCCAACTATAGTATAAACGGAAGTCTATTCCGTCTATCCGCCTTATAAGCGAAGGTGGTTTTATCTGCTTAAACACACTTATTTCTGTGCACCTTTGCATGATCGCCTTCATAGCGCTTTACTAATATAGTGATTTTACAGAGACTTGACAACTAATCCAATATTATCCCAGCATAAAGCGAACCGTAGAAGTAAAGCTTATGTAAATCACATCATTATGGTGAAATAGTAGATTTTTTTCAAGGTGTATTGGGCAAGTTATCACGCCATGAAACGACTCTGTGTTATGCTCAGCTTATGTAAGAAAAGCCTAGAAGCGTTTATAAACGCAACTAAACGTTTCAAAAAACGGATGTTTCAATTAGCAGAGCTGGGCTTGGTCGATTTTCGTCTGACAGGTTGCACCTCAAAGCACTGCTATACCTATCGCACTAGCCTTAAATTCCGACTCCGTCTAAGCAAGGTATAGAACTGTTCCCGGTGTTTCCGAAAGGCATAAGTAGACAGGAATGCAGCCCCAGATCCGAGAAGCATGGAACCGAGTACATCGCTCGGATAGTGCACGCCTAACGCCAGTCTGGAATAGGCCACGAGCAAGGCCCAGGTCAGTATGAGGCCGCGCAGAGCTGAGTTGCGGAACATCAGCACAAGCACGACGGCCGCCGTAAAGGCAAAAGCTGTATGCCCGGAAGGGAAGGAGGGGCTGCTGGCCTCTGCAATCTGCTCAATCGTGTCGTGAGTGATAAAGGGGCGGGGACGATCGACGGTGTATTTCAGCAAACCGATAAACAGAATATTCAAACCCATAGCAAATACATACTGGTAGGCTTTCAACTTGAGCGAAACCATCCTCCTGAAATGCCCCGCCAGGTATAGGCAAAGCGGTACCAGGGCTCCGAGTCCGTAGGCGGTAACAGTCAGGGTGAGCAGCAGGAAGTCCAGGTCTGTTGCCCGGTTGCCATTCAGCAGCTGCAGCGTGGCCAGGTCCAGATTGGCGAAGGTTTCGAAGAGGGTAGTCGTTAGTATGAGCAGTAGGGCCAGATGCGGAAGCAGAAACATGGGTAAGCTTTAATATTTTCAGGTTCTGATTCCTATACGAGGCTTTTAAAATTTCATTGCCCAAAACGGAGCATAAAAGTAGTGCCTTCTCCCGGAGCCGATTGCACTTGTATCGTTCCGCGGTGCAACAGCACGATCTGTTTACAAAGGCTCAATCCGATGCCGCTGCCTTGCTTACGTGTGCTAAAGAAAGGTATAAAGATCTTCTCCTGCACTTCCTGAGACATGCCGATGCCATTGTCCATGACCTTGATGACCGTTTTCTCATCAGGCGAGGTATAGGCTGCGAGGGTGATCTGTGGATCTTCCACCGTTTTCACTGCTTCCATGGCATTGACCAGAAGGTTAATCAGCACCTGGTCCAGCAGGGTAGGGTCGGCGTGCAACGTTATATAGGGGTTAGCCAGGTTCGTCTCCAGTTGTATCCCCTTTTGCGCCAGGGTCGGGAGCATCAAACGCTGCAGGTTAGCAAAAAGGTCTTTCACGTATACCGTGTCCAGGTTCAGCTTTGTGATCTTGTTCAGGTTGCGGTAGGTTTCGGCAAAGCGGAGCAAACCCTCGCTTCGCTGCTTGATCGTGCTTATACCTACTTCCAGGTCCTCCAAGTCTTCTGCAGTTATACCTGTGGACTGGGTTTCCTGGAGGCGATTTTTGAGGGTATCCGCCAGCGAGGAAATAGGCGCTACGGAGTTCATGATCTCATGTGTGAGCACGTTCAGTAACTTCTGCCATGCCTGCGATTCTGTCTCGTCCAGCGCTTCATTCACGTTCTGAAAAGCAACCAGCTTATACCTGCTTCCTTCGTTCTGCAGCGCAGTGGCGGAGAGCAGGACTTTAGTCGTGTTCTTCTCGAAATGGGAGGTATGCGCCGTCGCGATGCGGGTATGGCCGGGCTCAAGGGCCAATATGGATTCATACAATTCCTTGTCCCGCTTCGAGAGATAATGGATCGTTTTCATGAAGGGCACATGCAGCAACTTCCGGAGTGATTCGTTCATGAGCACCACTTCCCCGTTATCCATGTTATAAGACAGAATGCCGGTTTCCACCAGCTCCATCACCTTCTGCAGATTATGGTACTGGGTTTCTTTCTCGAGTGTAATAGTCTTGAAAGTGGAGTTGATCTCGTTGAAGCCCTTGCGAAGTGGCTGCAGTTGGGTATAGGCATGGCGTTCATCAAAATGCCGGGAGAAATCACGGTAATGCACGGATTCTATAAATTGATTGAACTCCGTCTGGGTCTTTCGCAGAAAGCGAAGCAGGTCCACCACCTGAAGAATAAAGACCGGCAGCCAAAATACCAGTGCCTCCGACCAGCCCTTAACGATGACAAAAGCCGGTACGCTCAAGGTCAGGAGCAAGATCATGACCCTAGCGATCAGCGCCCATTCCAGATTCTTAAAGCCCATACTTGTTCATGCGTCGGTAGAGCGCCGTTCTGGTAATGCCGAGTTCTTTGGCGGTTCGGGTCAGGTTGCCATTATGCAGCTGCAATACTTTGTTAATGGTCAGCTTCTCGAGCTCCTCCAGGTTAGTGCCGTGCTCCAAGGCTTCGCCTGCAGGTGCCGCCTCTATGGGCGAAAAGAGAATATCATCTGCATCCAGAAGCGCCCCATCGGCCATAATCACTGCTCTTTCAATGGCATACTGCAGTTCCCGCACATTGCCGGGAAAGTGATAGTGCAGCAGTTTATCCTGCGCGGCCTTGCTGAGTTCTGGCACCGGTTTCATGTATTTTTGCGCGTATACCTGCGCAAAGTGCGTGGCCAGCAGCACAATGTCTTTCCCTCTTTTGCGAAGTGGCGGTATCAGGATCTCTACCGTGTTGATGCGGTAGATCAGGTCCTTTCGGAAGCGTGACTCGTTGGCCAGTTCACTCAACGGCACGTTAGTGGCGCAGAGCAGGCGCACGTCGATGTTCACCGGTTCATTTGCTCCCACCCGAATCACTTGGCGGTTCTGGAGCACACTCAGCAACTTAGACTGCTGATGCAGCGAGATGTTGCCAATTTCATCCAGGAAGATGGTACCGCCCTGTGCGGCCTCAAAACGTCCGGCACGGTCCTCACGGGCGTCGGTAAAAGCGCCTTTTTTGTGGCCAAACAACTCACTCTCGAAGAGCGAATCTGTAAGGGCGCCCACATCTACTTTCACAAAGGGTTTGGCAGCCCGCAGCGATTGCTCATGAATGGCTTTGGCTACCAACTCCTTACCCGTTCCGTTTTCGCCCAGTATCAGGATGTTGGCGTCGGTGGGAGCTATTTTCTTTATCTTGAGTTTAATGTCCTGCATGACATCCGACTCGCCCAGCAGTTCAAAGTCGCTGGAAGGAACGTTGGTACCTGAGGCCGTTGCTTTGCTGCCATTTACCTTCTGGCTTACGGCATTGGTAATCGTATTGAGCAGTTTCTCGTTATGCCATGGCTTTACGACAAAGTCGAAAGCGCCTTCTTTCAGGGACCTGATGGCCAGATCGATGTCACCGTAGGCCGTGATCATGATAACAGCCACCTCCGGACGCAGTTCCTTTATTTTCTGTAGCCAGTATAAACCTTCGTTGCCGGTATGGATGGCGCTCTTGAAGTTCATGTCGAGCAGAATAGCGTCGAAGCTGTATTGCTTCAGCAAAAAGGGAAGCTGTTCGGGGTTCTTTTCCGTCACAATCTCTTTCACCTGTGGCCGGAGCATCAGACGGACAGCCGTGAGCACATCGGCATCATCGTCAACAATCAATATGGAGGCCTTTTTTAACAGCATAAGCAAGTATAATATAGTACCGAAAGAAACTATAATTATGCCATTAATACAACTCGCTGATTACGAAGCTAAAACAGACATTTCTGTAAATAAAGGCGTGCGATATCGCACACCGGCTGCGCGAAAATGTACGCAATTAAGTTGGTATTATTGTGTAAGTTATTGGTAATCAATAATATAAATTTATGGCATTTGCTCTGTATTAAAAGCTGCGGACAGGCAGTTCATTTCTAAAAATCAGAATTGCTGGAGTCATACTATATCGCATCATCCACTAAATTGAGCGTCATGTTCAGGAACTACGTCAAAACCGCTTACCGAAACCTGCTTCGGCACAAAGGCTTTTCCTTCATCAATATAGCGGGCCTGGCCCTGGGCATTACAGCCTGCCTGCTCATTGGCCTGTTTGTGTACGACGAACTGCAGTACGACAAGTTCCTGCCGGAAGGTGAACAGGTATACAGGGTGTATAACGATAAGTCTGCCAAAGAAGCTGGAGAGATGGTGGCACCAGTGCCGCCTACATTTGCCACTACACTGGAGCAGGATTTCCCGGAAGTGGAGCAGGCCGTGCGTATCTTAATGGTGCAGTTCGACGCCAATAACCTGATAGAGGCCGGAGACAAGCGGATCTATGAGAAAGGCAGGTTTTTCTCCGACCCCGGCTTTTTTGAATTATTCCAGTTGCCGTTTATCTACGGTTCACCCGATAAGGCGCTGGCAGATCCTTCTTCTATCGTGATCTCTGATGAATTTTCGCAGCGGGTGTTCGGGGACATCAACCCTGTCGGCAGACAGGTGTCCGTAAACAAGCTGCCTTACATCGTGCGGGGTGTCTTTAGCACCAAAGAACGATTCCATCTTCCTGTGAACTTTATACACTCGCTGGAATCCGCCGAACTGCCGGCAGAGCGTATGAAGAGCTGGAATTGGCAACAGTTTTATACTTATGTTAAGCTGAAGGATGGGGCCAACCCGCAGTTCCTGCAGACAAAATTCAGGGAGATAGTGGCAAAGCAGCGCAATCCTGATACCAATGAGCCTTATGATTACAAACCGGTCCTGCAGCCGGTCGATGAGGTATACCTGCATTCAGCCAGTTTTAAACACGACCAGGCTATTCGTGGCAACATTACCTATGTCAAGGCGCTGAGTATCATTGCCGTGTTTATTCTGCTGATCGCCTGTTTTAACTTCGTAAACCTGGCTACTGCCAAATCAATGCAGCGGGCAAAAGAGGTAGGTGTGCGTAAGTCCATTGGTGCCAGCCGCGGGCAGCTCGTGATGCAGTTTCTGGGCGAAACCCTGCTGCTCACCCTTATCAGCGTGATCTTCTCTGCTGCGCTAACTTCCCTGCTGCTGCCTTCGCTCAACGCCTTCACGGGCAAGGAAATGAGCTTCAATATTTTCACAAACCCTGAGCTGTTGTTCCTTTTGCTGGTCCTGACACTGGTGGTTGGTTTGCTGGCAGGCTTCTACCCGGCCCTTGTGCTCTCTGGTTTCCAGCCTGTCAAGGTGCTGAAAAGGGCCGTGGTGGTTGACAGCAAGGTTGGCCGGATACAGTGGTTGCGCCACGGTCTGATTGTGGTGCAGTTCGCCCTCTCTATTTTCCTCATCATCTGTGCCTTCATTGTTTATCAGCAGGTGTCTTATCTGCACAACAAGGATTTGGGTTTTAACAAAGATCAGATCATGTTTTTCCAGATGCGGGGTGAGAACATGTTCGATAATTATGAGACCTTCAAAAATGAGCTGCGGAATGTTCCTGGTATTAAGAATGTATCCATTGGCTATGGCTTTCCGGGCGATGCCACGGCGGGTGACGGAATCATTGTGCCCCGAAATGGGGAGCAGGTGCACTACGGCGTGACGCATCTGATGGTCGACTATGATTACATCAATACCCTGGACGTGGAGGTGGTGTCCGGACGGCCTTTCTCCAAAGCGCATAGAACCGATGCCGACCATGCTTTCATGATTAATGAGACAGCAGTGCGGGAACTAGGCTATGGCTCACCTGAGCAGGCGCTGGGCCAGACGCTGCGCTGGAATGTGTGGAACGACTCTGATAAGGATACGCTGAAGGAAGGAAAGATCATCGGCGTGGTAAAAGACTTTCACTTCAAGAGCCTCTACGATAAGGTAGACCCTACGGTGCTGCAGATCTTCCCGGGCGCCAATTGGAAAGTGGCTGTGAAAGTAGATGCGCAGCATATTGCAGGTGCCATAGAGCAGGTAGAAAAAGTATGGAACAAATTTGCGCCTGACTACCCGATCGAGTACATTTTTATGGATGAGAACTTCGAAAAAATGTACAAGGCCGAAGACAAACTCAAAACGCTGCTCTGGATATTTACAGGCATAGCCATTTTTGTAGCCTGTCTGGGGCTGCTCGGACTGGCTGCCTACGCTGCTGAGCGCAGGAAAAAAGAAATCGGTATACGCAAGGTGCTGGGTGCTGACAACAGCGCCATTGTCGCCCTGCTCTCAAAGGAGTTTTTGGCCTTGATTGTTATATCGGCTCTCATCGCTTTCCCGCTGGCTTGGTACGCTATGCGGAGCTGGCTACAAGACTTTGCTTATCGCATTGATATGCCGGTATGGACCTTCTTGCTGGCAGGAATAGCTGCCGCAACGGTAGCACTCATCACCATCAGTTATCAGGCACTGAAGGCAGCCATGGCCAACCCCGTGCGTAACCTACGTTTTGATTAATCTGAGGCGCAGCTTATACCTGAAAAAAAGAACAGGAATTTCTGTAACCTTCCTCAAAACTGAAGTTTCCTTCTATGAAGATTATCCGGAGGCTGCTCAGCCCTTAGCAGCTTCTGAAAATAAAACTGGAAAAGCCTGTAAGGTTTTTGAGACTCGGTCGTCTCCTTTAAGAGGGGACGCAGTAGCATGTAAGATTAAATTGGTGCCGGATGCAACTGTGCACAGAAAGATGTGTCTTTAGCTTGTACCCCACGCATACAAAGGCGAATAAATAAAATCATAACTCAATAAACTATGAAAAAAAGTGTACTTTTTTTGATGGGATTGCTATGCCTTTTCCTGTCCGTTTCAGGTGCCGCCCGGGCGCAGGAAGCAGGTAAAATCACCGGCACTCTTTCCGACTCTCTTACTGGCAAACCCATTGAGTATGCTACAGTCGCCTTGCTGCAGCCAGGTACTACACAAGCACTTCAGAGCTCCCTCACCGATGCAACGGGCCGCTTTTCATTCGCAGGGGTGCCTATGGGGAATTACCAGTTAGCCATCAGCTTTCTGGGTTATCAGAAAAAGTTTATCAGCCAGATAGCGGTAAGTGCAGTAAAACCAGAGGTAACTGCAGGAATAATCAAACTGGTGCCTACCGCAACCCAACTCAAAGAAGTGACAGTGGAGACGCTTCGACCTACAATCACACAGGAGGCTGACCGCATGGTAGTCAGTATTGAAGGAACGGCGCTGGCAGCTGGAAGAACAGCTTATGATGTGCTGGCCAGTTCTCCCGGGGTATACATCGATCAGGAAGGCAACATTCAGCTGAATGGGCGTGCAGGCGTAACCGTGATGCTCGACGGAAAGCTGACCTACCTCTCTGCCCGTGACTTGCGCTCGTTGCTCGAAGGTATGGCTGCCGAGAATATCCGCAATATCGAGATCATCACGAACCCATCAGCGAAGTACGATGCGGAAGGATCTTCGGGTATACTCAACATCAACCTGAAAAAGAATACCGTGCAGGGTTTGAATGGCAGTGTGTATGCCGGTGGAAACTACAACTTTAAGCAGTATGGCTACAGCACAGGAGCCAGCATCAACTATAAGACCGGACCGTGGAGTTCTTTCCTGAACCTGGATATGGCGCGACGTGTCGGAGGGCGTGATGCCACCTTCACCCGTGTGTTCAAAGGCGATGAATCCTCTACCTACTTCGATCAGGTGGCAGATGGCAATTTTGAAGTGGAGGGCCCGCCAGCTGTTCGCTTGGGAACAGACTACAGCTTTAATGATAAGCATAGCGTAGGCGTCATGGGGTACTATGCCACCAACCAGTTGCATGCGGACTTCCTGACAGAGACTTACATTGGCCCTTCGCCTGACCAGCCAACCCAGTTTATAGATGCGGACAATTTCAACCAGAACCGCTTTTCAAACAGAACGGCCAATCTGCATTACATGGGCAAGTATGACACGTTGGGTACGACACTCACCGCCGATCTGGACTTTGTGAAGATCAAGAATAGGGGAGACGCCAACTTCTACAACTACTACTACGATCTTACCGATCCGGGTGCCGTTACGCAGGATTTCCTGTATACTAATACACCTAACGAGTTCGATATTTATGCTGCCAAAGTAGATTTTACGAAACCACTGGCACAAGGCCGCAGGCTGGAAATAGGAGCAAAAGCCAGCCGGGTGATATCTGACGCCGACTCCCGCTTTTACTTCAACAACAGCGAAACGCTGGTGCTGGACACAAGGCGTACAAACCATTTTGTGTACGACGAGAACATATATGCCGCCTATGTGAATTTCAACACCAAACTGAATGAGCGGTTTAGCCTTCAGTCAGGTTTGCGGGCAGAGCAGACCCAGTCGAAGGGGGAGTTGCTGACTACGGGGGATGTAACGAAGCGCAGTTACCTCAACCTGTTCCCGAGTTTGTTTCTGCAGCAGAAGGTGAGCGACGACTACCAGATCAACTATAACTACAGCCGCCGCCTGCAGCGCCCAAATTACGGACAGCTGAATCCCTTTTTCGCCTACCGCGACCCTTATACCTACTGGCTGGGAAACCCAAACCTTAAGCCACAGTATACCAATGCGTTCAGTATCTCTCAGGTGTTTAAGAAGACTTACAACCTGACCCTGAGCTATCAGCACACGCAAGATGTTATTGTAGAGCTGGTCGCTATTGATCCGGAAACGGCTACTACCGTGTATTATATCGGTAACGCAGATGACTCCAGAAATCTGAGCCTGACAGCTAATATACCCTACAGCGTCATGAAAAACTGGGAATCGAACAATACATTGATAGTAGCTTATAACGAGTACAATGTGGCGGTTGACAATGGACAGACTGTAAACGACCAGGTGTTCTACATGCTGCAGTCTAACCATACCATCCTGTTGCCTAAAAAAGTAAAACTGGAGCTAAATGGAGTATACCAGGGGCCTAGTGTCTACGCGCTCTACCGTGCCGATCCGCGCTGGTGGTTAAATGTGGGTGTCAAGAAAAGCTTTATGGATGAGAAACTGGACCTGAGCATTAACGCCAACGATATTTTTGGAACACAGCACCTGATCATTGGGGCTAGGCTGGGCGAGGGCAACGTGAGTGACTGGGATCAATATTTCCGACAGCGTAACATCGGGTTTACCCTGCGTTACAAGTTTAGCAGAGGCGCTAAAGTAGAAGAGCGCCGCCGCAACAACCTGGAAGAACTGAACCGCACCGGCGGTTGATCGAATTATTGCTTGTTTGTAAAGGTGAGATTAATGGGGCTTTCTGAGCCCCATTAGCTTTTATAGGCAGTGCTCATCATGTGTATTTATTTTGCTCAAAAATAAGTGCCCGAATGTTGTAACTTTTCCTGAAACCTGAGTTTCTATAAATGAACACCAAAACAACCTGCTCTTTTGGAAATACTGACTGACAATGCTTTGATGCTCCAGGTAAAGTCTGGCGACCTTGACAAGCTGAAATCATGATCAAGAACATGAATGGTAACATCTACCTCAGAAAGGCCTCTAAGTAAGCAGCGGCCTCAGGTATAGCTTTTCTGATATTTTCCCATCTATTCGGCTCCTGTTGCCGTAAGCAAAATAAAAAAGGAAAACTATGAAGACCAATACATCAAAGACCTCTAATCCCTTGAATTACCTGATGGAAAATCCGGGCGATATCATGAACATAGTGAAAAACCCAGGCAAGTACGGTTTGGATACTTTTAACGGTCTGGACAACAAACAGAAGCAGTATGTACTCTTTGCTTTAGGCGCTGGCTTGATCGGTTATGGTATTTACCTGGGTATGAATAAAAAGTAAGTGTCTGGACATCAACCTGCTGTGTCGTGTTACGTATAACAGGTATAGACATTATGTTATCGTTCAGACAGGCGTAAACCTGAATTAAAGCTTGTAGAAGCTTTTGGAAGAATTGCTTCCATGTTTGACGGAACATGAAAAGGAAAAACCTGTTTCAAGTATTTCTTGAAACAGGTTTTTCTGTTTTATACCTGAGGTAAGGCAGGCTATTTCTTTTTCTTGCCTGGACCTTTGCGGGACTGACGGAGTTTGTGCTGCTCTTCTTTCAGCGCTTTAAATTCTTCGTTTGGTAGCGTGACAGTGTACTCCACTGATGAAAGGAAGTGCTCCTGTTCCTCCTCGTCATACATCATCAACACCGACAGGAACTTGTTTTCATTCAACACAAAGTCATCGCCCTCTCTGTCATACACATCGAAATCGTACTCGCCTTCCTGTAGGTGCTTTACCGGTTTAAGAGCCAACTGGTCGCCGGTTATCACAATCGGTTCTTCCAGCTCCACTTCCAGGTTAAAGGGCTGGTAATACTTTCCATCCTTCTTGTAGGTTACATATTCGATCTTATCTACCTCGATGACGATACCTGCATTGCGGTCGTCGCTCTTGTTTTTAATATTGAGAATGTTGCCAGTCAGTTTCATGCTGCAAAATTACGCTTATAATTGAAACAAGCCCTAACTTTACCTTTCCATAAAACATTGGGCTATTTTCCATGTCTACTGCTGATACAAACGATTTTTTTATAGAACAGCGCAGCAGCGCCGAGATCAAGTCAGAGCTGCTGAACGAATTTTTCAAGGCCTGGTGCAGTGCCCAGTTGCAGGGGCAGCGTTATAAGTCTAATCCGGTGCTGGCCTTTATCGACCTGTACGCTGGCGACGGCAAGCCAGAAGACGGTAAGCCCGCCACACCTGTGCGTGTACTCAACAGCATATTCGGGGCCACGGACAAGTATAACCTGAACAAGGTAGTGCGCACTTTTTTCAACGACGAAAAGAAAACTGTCACTGCCAGGCTAAAGGAAAACCTGCAGCAGCTGCCTTACTACGAAGAGCTACAGCATAAGCCCGTGCTCTTGCATGAAGAAGCCAGCCTAGCCTCACTAGCCAAACTCCTCGGCAACGATGTCCCCACCTTGCTATACCTGGATCCGTTCGGCTACGAGTTTTCGCAGCAATTGCTCCTGCAGTCGGTACGTCGCTGGGGGCTGGACCTGTTCATGCTCTTCACGCCTGCCAAGCTACGGGCCGCTGTACAGGGAGCTACCGATGACAGCATCATGGCCGATGTATTTGGGAAAGAGCGCCTCCAGAAGATCCGTGAGTTCTGTGACCGCTACCAGGACGCCGGCCAGCGCGAAGACTTTATGGTCGACCAGTTTGAGGATGTGTACCGTGAGAAGGATTACAAAACGTTCCGCTTCAAGATCAGTCTACCCAAAAAGAATCAGACGAGCCATTACCTGTTTTTTGTCTCGAAGAACGATGCGCCTTACATGAAAATGAAGGAGCTCATGCTCATGTACAGCGATTACCAGGAGGATGGCGTGCCGCTGTTCGGAGCAAACATTAAGCACCAGCTGTCGCTGTTTCAGGAGCAGTACCGCTACTCGATCAAGAACCTGATCGCTGACTTGGCCGAGAAGCGAAGCTATTACCACAACCTGCCCATTGATAGTATTTATCGGCATCACAACATTGGCACGAATTACATCCGGGGTAATTATAAAGAAGCCTTTGAAGCACTCAAAGCGGCAGATGTAGTGGAAGCGATCAACCCGGTTTCGCGACAGCCGATGCGGAAGGTGTCGTTTACTTCGATTATTGGGTATAAGTAAGGGGAGGGGCCATCATGCTATGGCGCGAGCTTCCACGCTCTTGTCTATTGTGGTGGGGCCTCTGGCCGAGGTATAGGTATAGCAAGCAAGTTTGATGTTTCATAGCTTGCCTTAGCCAGGCGGGCACTGTTTGCCCTGGCCGGGCGGGCCTTACTTTTTTCCTTGATGAAAAAAGTAAGCAAAAAAATCAAGACGATTTTAAACTCGCTGACCGCTCAAACACAAAATCGTCATTTGTGCACCTGGCACTTTTATCCGTTGCATAGCTAGCGTGCGAGTTAGTCTTGCTATACCTGCCAGTGATGTGTAGTAATCACTACAACGCTTATACCTGAGAATTGGTAGTGGCAGCAAAGTCCCCTTTGGGGGTAGGGGCCCTCGACAAAGAAGGGGGCAGGGGGATGACAATCGTTCCCAATTCCCTCTGGGGATAGGGCCTTCTACAAAGGGAGGGGCAGGTTAATCGTGTACAAAAATAGAACCGACGCAGCTATACCTATTGAATAGCTGCTTAAATCAAACAACCTATACTTCATAACTATAACCTCATTCCATAACTAAACACCAATGCAAAACCCTAAACTCTTCATGCTAATGCTGGGCTGTCGGCCGGCGGGACGCAACACGGAACAGCACGATATGTTCTTTGCCATTGGCGAACAGGTGAAAGACCTGGTGCCGGCCATCAAAGCTTTCTGGCCGGAGGCGAAGGGCAATATTCACGTGGATGCCTGGCGGGAAGTGACGCAGGTAAATGGCTACCAGGTAAAGGTGGTGCCGAAAACAGCTATACCTGAAGCGGATGGATCTGATAAACTTTTCTTCCTGAACCTGGGAGGCTACAAGCCAAATGAATTCGACGAGTTTCATTACAAAATGCTGGCTGTGGCACCCGATCAGGCGGGAGCTGTGAAACAGGCCAAACAAACAGCTTTTTACAAGCATACGGGCTTTAAAGGCGCCACCTCACACATCGACGATAAGTTTGGTGTAGACGTGGACGAGGTGTATCAAGTGAAAGACATCCTGACTCCTGAAGACAAAGAAAGGTATAGCCTGGTGATCACCCCGAATGCGACAGGTCCGGAAGATGACATGCACTTGGGTTATTTCCAACTTCACAAGCTTTAGGAAAAGTAAAACAGAATGGTACAATTTAATAGCTATCCTAGTTATAGGCTATTTTAATTAATTACTAATATATAAAAAGGACCCAGCCTAAATGTTTAGACAGGGTCCTTTTTTCTAAGTAGTTACTATCTAGAGCGTTTTCATCAATTTAAATACCCTTTTTACACTAGGCCCTTCCACTCTCAGGAAGTAAACTCCAGGTGCCTTCATTTTCTCAGAGAAGTCGAAATCCACATGATTTGACGAGGCTTCCTTCGTCAATGTACCAGAGTAAAGCCTCTCTCCAATGGAATTCACTAAGCTATACTGCAGTTGTTCATGATTCTCAGAGAACACAGCTAATTTAACACGACCATCACTAGAAGGATTCGGGTAGACGTATGCTGCTCGAATTGCTTCAGGTGATCTCTGCTCCTGTAACGTGTTTTTAGTCAATGCCGTGCTCTCCCTGTCGACCACGGTGAAGGTGATGGTCAGGGGTGTTCCGGCCGTTCCGGTGCCGTTGCTTCCTGAGTACG
>NZ_CANNAI010000014.1:2500-5970 GCF_947502515.1 uncultured Pontibacter sp.
CTGGCTAGAGCGCCTGCTTTGCACGCAGGAGGTCAACGGTTCGACTCCGTTATTCTCCACTTAGCTTAACACAACACGGCGGAAACAGCAGGTTTTCGCCTCTAACTTAAAGCGCGATTGCCGCGGCTCCGTTTACCGACGGGGCGGGCAGACAAGACTTTGAGAGAAGTTCTTTGACATGATGGGAGAGAGAAAAACAAAGACATTATAAGGTAAGACTGCCTGGAAGTAATTCTAGTGCAGCCCAAGAAGCGGGCCGGCGTTGAGTAATCAACACCGGCGAGAACGCAGAGAAGGGCGCATGGGGGATGCCTAGGCTCTCAGAGGCGATGAAGGACGCGACAAGCTGCGAAAAGCCGCGGGGATCGGCACATACGATGTGATCCGCGGATGTCCGAATGGGGCAACCCACTTGGTTGAAGACCAAGTACCCGAAAGGGGGCGAACCCGGGGAACTGAAACATCTAAGTACCCGGAGGAAGAGAAAATAACAATGATTCCGCAAGTAGTGGCGAGCGAACGCGGAAGAGCCCAAACCGATCCTGTCACGGCAGGGCCGGGGTTGTAGGACCACGCCGTGGGACCAAGTATTGAAGCGTAACAGCCTGGGAAGGCTGGCCGGAGAAGGTGACAGCCCTTTGCGCGTAAGCTGCTTGGCCCTAGTGGTATCCTGAGTAGGGCGGGACCGGAGAAATCCCGCCTGAATCCAGCGGCACCATCCGCTAAGGCTAAATACTCCTGAGAGACCGATAGTGAACCAGTACCGTGAGGGAAAGGTGAAAAGTACCCTGAATAAGGGGGTGAAACAGATCCTGAAACCATGCGCCTACAAGCGGTCGGAGCCCATTCGTTGGGTGACGGCGTGCCTTTTGCATAATGAGCCTACGAGTTACTCCTCTCTGGCAAGGTTAAGCCTCTTGAGGGGCGGAGCCGCAGCGAAAGCGAGTCTGAACAGGGCGCACAGTCAGAGGGGGTAGACGCGAAACTTTGTGATCTACCCATGGGCAGGATGAAGGTTGGGTAAAACCAACTGGAGGTCCGAACCAGTTTACGTTGAAAAGTATTTGGATGACCTGTGGGTAGGGGTGAAAGGCCAATCAAACTGAGAAATAGCTCGTACTCCCCGAAATGCCTTTAGGGGCAGCGTCGCGGTCGAGTCATATGGAGGTAGAGCTACCGATAGGACTAGGGGGAGTCAAATCCTACCGAATCCTGACGAACTCCGAATGCCATTTGATATACGCGGCAGTGAGGCGCGGGGTGCTAAGGTCCCGCGCCGAGAGGGAAAGAACCCAGACCGCCAGCTAAGGTCCCTAAATTCGCGCTAAGTTGAACAAAGGGGGTCCAGTTGCCTAGACAGCCAGGATGTTGGCTTGGAAGCAGCCACTCATTTAAAGAGTGCGTAACAGCTCACTGGTCGAGCGACAGGGCATCGATAATAATCGGGCATCAAGCGTGGTACCGAAGCTGCGGATTGTATTATATACACTGGTAGGGGAGCATTCCAGGGGCGACGAAGGTATTCCGGCAAGGAGTGCTGGAGCGCCTGGAAAAGCAAATGTAGGCATAAGTAACGATAATGCGGGCGAGAAACCCGCACACCGAAAGACCCAGGTTTCCTGATCAACGCTAATCGGATCAGGGTTAGTCGGGACCTAAGGCCGAGGCGAAAGCGCAGGTCGATGGACAGCTGGTTAATATTCCAGCACCGGCTATGCATAGCGATGCGGTGACGGAGAAGTGAAAGGACCGCGCACTGACGGAATAGTGCGTTGAAGGCCGTAGGTATTGGTTGGGTAGTGAAGTACGCCCGACTAGCTGAAAGCCGATAGTACCCCAAGGCCTCGGCCGCGGGGATAGCGTCCCTAAGCAGGCTCCCTAGAAAACCCGCTAAGCGTTTAAATGCATGGCCGCCCGTACCGCAAACCGACACAGGTGGTCGAGGAGAGAATCCTAAGGTGCTCGAGTGAATCACGGCCAAGGAACTCGGCAAAATGGCCCTGTAACTTCGGGAGAAGGGGCGCTTCCTTGCAGCAATGCAAGAAGCCGCAGTGAAAAGGCCCAGGCGACTGTTTAACAAAAACACATGGCTTTGCAAAATCGAGAGATGACGTATAAGGCCTGACACCTGCCCGGTGCCGGAAGGTTAAGAGGGGGGGTTAGCCGCAAGGCGAAGCTCTGAATCGAAGCCCCGGTAAACGGCGGCCGTAACTATAACGGTCCTAAGGTAGCGAAATTCCTTGTCGGGTAAGTTCCGACCTGCACGAATGGTGTAACGATCTGGGCGCTGTCTCAGCCGTGAGCTCGGTGAAATTGTAGTCTCGGTGAAGATGCCGAGTACCCGCAACGGGACGGAAAGACCCCATGAACCTTTACTATAGCTTAGCATTGACGCTGGGTAACTCATGTGTAGGATAGGCCGGAGAATGTGAAGCGGCGTCGCCAGGCGTCGTGGATTCTTCCTTGAAATACGGCCCTTGAGTTGCTTGGCGCCTAACCCGTCACAGACGGGGACCGTGCTTGGTGGGTAGTTTGACTGGGGTGGTCGCCTCCAAAACAATAACGGAGGCTTTCAAAGGTTCCCTCAGCACGCTTGGTAACCGTGCGCAGAGCGCAATAGCAGAAGGGAGCTTGACTGTGAGGCCCACAAGCCGAGCAGGGCCGAAAGGCGGATATAGTGATCCGGTGGTTCCGCATGGAAGGGCCATCGCTCAAAGGATAAAAGGTACTCTGGGGATAACAGGCTGATCTCCCCCAAGAGCTCATATCGACGGGGAGGTTTGGCACCTCGATGTCGGCTCGTCACGTCCTGGGGCTGGAGAAGGTCCCAAGGGTTCGGCTGTTCGCCGATTAAAGTGGCACGCGAGCTGGGTTCAGAACGTCGTGAGACAGTTCGGTCCCTATCTGTTGTGGGCGTCGGAGATTTGAGGGGTTCTGTCCTTAGTACGAGAGGACCGGGATGGACGAGCCTCTGGTGGACCTGTTGTGGCGCCAGCCGCAGCGCAGGGTAGCTACGCTCGGACGGGATAAGCGCTGAAAGCATCTAAGTGCGAAACCCGCCCCAAGATGAGATCTCCCTTAAGGGCCGTCAGAGACGATGACGTTGATAGGCCGCAGGTGTAAAGGCAGAAATGTCAAAGCCGAGCGGTACTAATTGCCCGAGCGCGTTCCCAAAGCACGCACAGTGCGACCGGCCTAGCCGGCCCGCCCCTTGGCCCTACAAGCGTCCAAGCTTTTTTCTCTCCCAACTAGTCAAAACAGAACTTTTACATAGCCATCACGCTCGCATAACAGCCGAGCAAAGACAATGGCGGCTATGGCGCCGGTGAGCACCTCTTCCCATCCCGAACAGAGAAGTTAAGCCCGGCTGCGCCGATGGTACTGGGGTCACACCCGGGAGAGTAGGTGGCCGCCAACCCCAACAACAGACAGCCCCTGATTCCAACCGGAGTCAGGGGCTGTCCCCGTTT
>NZ_CANNAI010000015.1:0-3780 GCF_947502515.1 uncultured Pontibacter sp.
CTAAGAATCACGTCCGCCAACAAAGCACATGTGTAAAGCTGCGGCTACGCCTTGCTCACCTCATGTACCAGCACGTTAACTTTTATAAGAAGTATAAGAAAGCTTTAATTAACATACTTAACATCCACTGGGATAGAGCTGTATTATTGGCTAAAGTGGGGTAACACAAGAGGACAACATTGTAAACATGTTTAGGGAAAAGTTATTTTGCTACTGCCTGCTGGCAGCAGTGATGTTATTTCACATTAAGTGTGACAGCAATAAGCAGAGAGTTGTAAAGTACTATTATGATGATGGGAGTATCGAAGCCGAGATACATGTCAAAAATGATAGGCTAAATGGGCCGGCTAAGTATTACTATTCTAGTGGTAAATTAAGAGAATTGATACCTTACGTTGATGGAAAACTAGAAGGTGAAGGGTTTGACTACTATGAAAATGGCAGTCTGAAATTTGTTAGAAATTTTAAAGACGACTACCTGCATGGCCGGACAATAGAGTATGATGAGAATGAGCAGGTAATAAACAGAACAGAGTATAACAATGGGAAAGTAGTGTTTAATGTATCCTTCTATCCAAGCGGGGATACTTCAGCAATACATGAGAATGGGAGGACGTACATTTACTTTGAGACAGGGAAAGTAAAGCATGTCCTTTGTGCCTGTGACACGGAGGTCTTTAGCTCGGTTCAGTTCAGCGCTGCTGGTGAAATCCTAAAGCGAAAGGGCTCTCTTGATTGCCTTACCAAAAAGGACTCTTTGTTGCTGGCGAGACAGTACCCAGGCTGGGAAGAGAAGAGTGTTGAATAGCCGTGCCAGCAATATGCTACTTAATTCCAAAGAATCTAAGTTTACAGGTGTCGCGGCACTGTGTGTAAAAAAATAACATCAGTTAACAAAGTACATACAGAACCTTCGCTCTCGCTGCAGCTCTTCATGTACAAGCACGTTACCCTTAATTAAAAGTATGAAATCAAAAGTATTCATCCACCTGATTATTAGCTTAGTTTACTTTTGGTTCTTCATCCTAATCTTCTGGAATAAATCAGGGGGTGATATAGCTACTATATTCTGCTTTGCTACTTTCTCTCTGATTCACCTGATTATTGTACTTGTATCAATGATAAGAAAGAGAAGGAGTAAGAATTACTTTGCTCTTTTAGGATTGGTATGTGGCATAGTTTTAAATGTGGTTTCTTTTCACTTGCTTTCTGAATACAGATTGAATAAGCACCTGAATGAAGGTGGAGATAGAGTAATAATTGAGGAGTACTAAAAAAGGAAGAATAACTTCGGGTAACAAGGCACAGGTATCATGTTCGGCTAACGCCTCACCCGTTGACTGTACGAGACCGTTGGTGGGAATTTAATTTATGAAGAACCAAAGTTTTAGACCTGAATTAATAACTCAACCTCTGTTTATTTTGGGGCTGGTCCTGCTTTTGGTAAATGACCTGTATTTAAAGTACGAATTTTCAAATTCGCTCACAGGCAAGCTATCAGATTTTGCTGGGCTCTTCATATTCCCATTTTTCTTTTCCACCCTAATAGTTAAATACAGCAGGCACTTTTACCTACTGACGGCTGTGCTTTTTATTTATTGGAAGTCTCCTTTATCACAACCTCTCATCGAATGGTGTAATGCTGTGGGAGCGCCAATAAACAGAACAGTTGATTACACAGACCTTTTGGCTCTATCAATTCTACCCTTTTCTTATTATTACTTTAAGAATAAGCTTGAAATAGAACGAAGGTACAGCCCTTTGTTAACAGTAATTTGTTCTGTTGTTTCTTTGTTTGCATTCTGTGCAACAACTCTTCCAATGGAGCAAGTCAATAGCAAGGTTGCAACAAACAAGTACTTCGTGTTAGACATGAGCAAGGAAGAGTTATTCACCACTTTGACAGCGGGACATCCTTATAGCGACTCGTTGAAAAAGAATCTTGATGATTCCCTCTTTTACCTTATTTTCGATATTCCAGGCCTTCGAGCGCAGGTGACTGCCTTAGCAGTAATAAAAAGTATAGATGTTAGGCGCACTTCTATAAAACTTGACAGTGTTATTAGTGGAGACATTACAGGTGGCTTGTTCAGCGGCGTCGACCAGTATGACATCAATAGGTTTCAAAGCCTTAGTCAAATAGATTTTGAAGCATACTTTGAAAGGAACTTTGTAGAAAAAATAAAAGGGAAAGAAGCAGAATTCCTCTATTATAAGAATAAGGAAATCCACGATAGATACAGTAAAGGAAATTAGAAAAACTTCCACCAACACGGCACATGCTCCAAACTCGGCTGCGCCTCGTTCACAGCCTGTACCAGCACCGTTAGCTACAATAAAAGTTAAAAATTTGAAAAAGCTTATAATCATACTTGCTGTATTTTCAACTTCATGCAGCTCTAGAATATACAACCAAGAACCCATTCAAAGTTATTTAGAAACCGAAACTTTAGGGGTTAATTATCAGGGAGCTTTAGTACGGACGCTGGATAAGAAAAATATCAAAGAGGACACGCTCCATTTTGATTTTACTTACTGGGGCGGCTGGAAAGATTCTAAATTTTACTCAAACAGTGATACCATTCTCATCACTAATAACGGGGTAGAGCAAGAGTTCATTTTCTGGACTAGCGAAGGTGATACTGTAGTGCTGGACATTTGCAAGCAGTTCAATCCTGGCACTTATGACCATGGCTATAAGGCAAGAAACAAGGGTAAAGTAAACGTGGTGATACCACAAGTGTATGAACTTGCCAACGTTATGGTGGCACTCACAGATAATGCACAGCCCAACTGGGTAAACAAGGATACGGAATATTACAAACGTGTTTTGGAATACTTTACACCCTACAGAAACCACCCCGCCATTAAGAATTTGAAAGCTAAACTATCCGCAGGCTCTTATCTCAACATCAGAGAAAATAGTGCCGCTTATGTGTTTGACGGGCAAAAGATTGTCGAGTCCAGCACATACGCTGGTTTTAGGGCAAGAGACCAATTCAAAAAGCTATTGCCGTTAATCCAGGACTTTGCCATTGCTAGCAATTTTCTTTCCTTCTACCAAGACGAAGAACTCTTTTATGAAAAGTTGGAGTCGCTTGAGCACGAAAGCGCCCAGGTGAAAGAAGCTTGGGACTGGCTGCAAAGTCAATTCCCCAATAAGGTGGACTCCTATAGAATCATCATGAGCCCTTTGGCAGGAGCCTCCCACAGTATACGCCTGTTTGAAAATAACGGCTTCAAAGAAAATATTATATTCATGTCTGCCCCTTCTCTTGTAAGCAAAGATTCGGTGAGTCAAGGGATTAGAGACGCTTTGGCATTAAGAAGGGCATTCACAGAAATTGACCACAACTATGTTAACCCAATCTCCGACAACTATTTGGATGCTATAAATGAGGCAATGGCAGATTTAGGAAAGTGGAACACAAAAGGAAGCTACAATAGTCCCTACGAGACATTCAATGAGTACATGACATGGGCTGTATTCGGCTTGTATGTATATGACAGGTTTGGTGAGAGCGACTATGAAAAAGTAATGCTTCAGCCAATAAACTTTATGGAAAACAACAGGGGGTTTATAAACTTCAAGTCTTTCAACAGGCACCTGTTGGAGTTGTTCCAGAAGTATGATGGCAAAAAGAAGGTGCCAGAGCTATACCCTGAAATACTGGAGTGGGTAAAAAATAAGAATTACAGTAGCTAATCGAGTAGACGGCCCCGTCAGCGTTAGCTGACGGGGTGCGCCTCTCACACCACTGTACAAGCGGGTCTCGCATA
>NZ_CANNAI010000016.1:0-2405 GCF_947502515.1 uncultured Pontibacter sp.
TGTTGCACTAAACCTTCGGTAGCTGGTTTTAAAAAGCAGCGGATAAGGGCTATCTTTTGGAATCACACTTAACTCTTACATAAGATGAAAAAAAAGAACCTACCCTTATCCAGACTGCCTGTACTAATGTAGCGGGATTCAGCGAGCTTTACGAGAAGTTCTCCAAAAAAATCACCGTCGCCGGCCGCGGCCAGAGCACCCTCAAAAACTACAGCCACCACCTGGCCAAGGTAGCCCTACACTTTAACTGCCTGCCCACCGAGCTGGACGCTGATCAGATCAACGACTACCTTTACCTGGTAAAGCAGCAGCACAACACCCCCTCCGATTCCTATTTCAAGTTCACCGTCTACTCCCTGCGCTACGTCTTCCGCATGGAGGGCCTCAAGGACAAGCGCATCGAGCTGCCCGCCCTCAGGCGCGAGGGCAAGTTGCCTGTGGTGCTCAGCAAGCCCGAGGTCAAGAGGCTGCTCTCTGCGCCCAAACTGCTCAAGCACCGCCTGCTGCTGGCCACCCTCTACGGCTGCGGCCTGCGCTGCAGTGAGGTGTGCAACCTGAAGCTCTCCGATGTGGACTTTGACCGCCGCATGCTGCACGTGCGTCAGGGCAAGGGAGGCAAGGACCGCTACGTGCCCCTGAGCGGCCACCTGGTCCGCGGCCTTGAAAAGTACATACAGGCCGAGTGCCCGCAACAGTGGCTCTTCAACGGACAGGTGCAGGAGAACGAGCAGGGGCTGCGCGACAGGCGCTACACCACGGCCGGCGTGCAGTGGGTGGTGCGGGAGGCCAGAAAGGCGGCCGGCATCGCAAAGCAGCTCACCCCTCACACCCTGCGCCACACTTATGCCACCCACCTCCTGGAGGACGGCCTGGACATCGTCTCGATCAGGGACCTGCTGGGCCACGCCTGCATCGACACCACCATGGTCTACCTGCACGTGGCCCAGTCGGGCAGGAAAAAGCCCTTCTCCCCGCTGGACACGCTCTACTGCTAGTGCGGGCCAAGCACGAGGTGGCCCATGTGCTCCAGGCGCACTGGCCCCAGGTGGAGAACTGCGGCGGCATCAACTCCTGGCAGCTGCGCACCCTTGGGGCTATCCTGCGCTGCCGCACCCGGGCCATGGGCGGGCACGTGGACGCCTGCTCGGACTGCGGCCAGGTGCGCGTCAGCTACAACTCCTGCCGCAACCGCCACTGCCCCAAGTGCCAGGGCCGCAGGCGGGAGCAGTGGATACAGGCCCGGCAGGCCGAGCTGCTGCCCGTGCCCTACTTCCACGTGGTCTTCACCCTGCCCGACACGCTCAACCAGCTGGCTATGCATCAGCCCAGGCTCGTCTACGATACCCTCTTCGAGGCCGCCTGGCAGACGCTGCTTGCCTTCGCCAGTGACCGAAAGCACCTGGGGGCAAGGCCGGGCATGGTGGCCGTGCTCCACACCTGGGGACAGACCCTCTCGCTGCACCCGCACCTGCACTGCGTCGTGCCCGGCGGCGGGCTCACCGAGCAGGGCAAATGGAAAGGAGCCCGCGGCAAGGGACGCTACCTCTTCCCGGTCAGGGCCATGAGCCTGGTTTTCCGTGCCAAGTACGTGCAGCTGCTGAGGGAAAAATTGCCCGAGGTGGACAAGGAGCTGATCAGGGCGCTGTTCCAGAAACGGTGGGTGGTGTATGCCAAGCGCCCCTTCTCGGGGCCCGAGCAGGTGGTCGAGTACCTGGGCCGCTACACCCACAAGATCGCCATCTCCAACCACCGTCTCACAGCCGTGGGCGAGCAGTCGGTGAGCTTTGCCTACAGGGACTACCGGCAAGGGGCCCGGAAGCTGGAGATGAAATTGGAGGGAATGGAGTTCATCCGCCGCCTCTCGCTGCACATCCTGCCCCGGGGCTTTGTCCGCATACGCCACTACGGCATTCTGAGCGGCACTAGCAAGGGCACGGCCATTCCCGTGATCCGGGAGCAGATGCCCGGGGAGAAAAGGCGGAAGGCAGAGGTGCGCCAGCTCGAGGAGTACAACCCGCTCGTATGCCCCTGCTGCAAAAAGGAGACGATGGTCACCCTCCAGGTGCTCACCAAGCGGGGGCCGCCACAGGGCCTGAGAACGCAGCGCAGGTACCGGGACTTCGAGTAGGAAGCTAAAAAAGCCATCCGAAAAGGTGGCCTGGCGCAGCTATGCCCCTACGGCAGGAAATGCCTTGAAAGGAGCGAAGATCATCTCCCGGAAACAGCAAAAAGTATCTTTCTTTACCCTCCCAGGCCCACGTCCGTTGGGCCGTCAGTAACCAGATAGCCCAAAGAGGTAGTTCAGGGGCAAGCCTCTTCCGACTTAAAACCCATAGCGCGTCGCACGGTTAGTGCAACCGCGGCTTCATTGTCGGCACTCCGTACCCAACGAAGCCTTAGTTGTT
>NZ_CANNAI010000017.1:0-1590 GCF_947502515.1 uncultured Pontibacter sp.
TGCGAGACCCGCTTGTACAGTGGTGTGAGAGGCGCACCCCGTCAGCTAACGCTGACGGGGCCGTCTACTCGATTAGCAGATGTAGTTTTATAATTCATTCCTCTTCCTCCTTCATATGGTTCATCTGTAATAATAAGGATTAAGAAAACGATAAACACTAAAATAGATACCCATAGAAAAGTCTTCTTAATGTTTATTTTCTTTCCAAACAACATATTGCTAATTGTCTTCACTAGCAATGTTATTACTCCACCTATAATAGATGATATAGTTAGATAGAAAATTATAACACCTATTGTAAGTTGTGAGAAATACATTTTTTTCGTGAAGCAATTGAGGATTTTAAATTATTATAAATGCTAACGGCCGCGTGCTTAAGATGCCGAAGCGTTAGTGAGGTTACTTAAGCATTGTGTTGCCCTAAGTGCTTTTTCTTATTGCTAATTATTTTGTTTCCACGACTTCATAAGCTGATACAGTAGAGTCAGCAGATAACTTTATTTTTAAGAGCTTTACATAAACAGGGTCAATGTCCCTTCCATAGTCTTCTACAAGTATGTAGGTAGTTTCATTTTCTTTCAACATTCCATAAGGTTCTGGATGACCTAAGAGACTGACTAAAGAATCATATGGCAATCCTTCTAATTTCTGAGACTTCAATAAGTTGTTAACCATCTTGTCCCTGTAAAGGTAACTTCCATCAACCTGCTTTTTCCATCCTTCTTTTTCAAATTCTATATCAGGTGAGCAGGCTATAAGTAAGGGAATAAAGAGCAGGTATAAACCCTTTTTAGAATTTGTTTTCATACTTTGTATTAAGGGCAACGGTTAGTACATAATGCGAGTAAGGCGTAGCCGAAGCTTGTTTTATGTGCAGTGTTAGGCTGTGATATTCTATTTACAGTTCGGTTGCAGCATTTCATGCCGTGAAGCTAAGCAATGCTTTGGCATAAAATAACGTGTTTCTCTATTGTTTTGGCAGTTCAAGTAGGTAATAAACATCTTATCTTTTTCTCTACTAATTCTTTTCACTGCGGCACCAATATCTTGGTTATCATGGGGAGAAAACTCACAACTATCAAACCAGATACTTTCTTCATTCAAGTCAAAGTCCACATAGGAAACAACTTCTTTATTGTTAAGGAAAATTAGTCTCTGGTGATTATCATCAACATCAGGTCCACTCCACCTTGCATCTATGTGCTTGCTAATGTAATCCAAACCTATTCCACCTGTATTACCCAAAAACATGTAAGCTTCATCCCATTCAAAGTCTGTCAGGCTGTCCAATGGAAATTCTATCACTTTATCCCTGCCTTGCCTTTCAGCCTTTACAATTAGATGGTCTATTTTATCCTTTAATTCCGAATTGTAGTTTTTATCTGAACAGCTTATCAGCAACAAGATGACAACTAAGTAAGAGATGTTTTTCATTGTCTTCTATAATTGCATTACCGCCTAACGTTTTGTACATAGTATGGGCAAGGCGAAGCCACAGCCTAAACTATGAACTGTGTTGCACTAAACCTTCGGTAGCTGGTTTTAAAAAGCAGCGGATAAGGGCTATCTTTTGGAATCACACTTAACTCT
>NZ_CANNAI010000018.1:0-1525 GCF_947502515.1 uncultured Pontibacter sp.
AATCGAGTAGACGGCCCCGTCAGCGTTAGCTGACGGGGTGCGCCTCTCACACCACTGTACAAGCGGGTCTCGCATACAGCGGTTCGTTAAATTGTGGAGCTACTTTCCTGTAGTAGTCGAGCAATGATTCATACCCCTTGCGAACAAGCCTTTTCACCGTTACTGTTGTGATCAGCATCGGGCTTTGAGCCACCGCCCAGCCCCCTTTCCTGGTCCTGCTCCAGGCGTAGGCCTGACCCTTGGGGACACCCAGCCGGATCAGGTTCTTCCTTTTCCGTTCAGGCTTCTTCCAGTCATGCCAGATACAGTGCCGGAGCCGATTTCGTATCCAGCTGTCCACTTCTTTGAGCTTGCCCTGGATACTGGCCAGGCGGAAGTAGTGGACCCAGCCTCTTTGGGCCTCTTTCAGTTCCCGGATACGCTCCTCAAAAGAGCAGGGTGTGGTTTTGCGGGTGATGGCCTTCAGCTTCTGCTTTAGCCTGTCCCAGCCCTTCTTTGCCACCACCATCTGGTATTTGCCCTTGTCGCCTTTCCTGTAGGTGGGCACAAAGCCGTGACCCAGGATTTGAAAGTCCACCGGCCTGCGGACACCGCTCTTCTCCCTGTTGATGGGCAGGCGCAGCCTGTCCCGCAGGAACAGGAACACGGCGTTGCCTACCTTTCGGGCAGTATCTTCACTTTGGGTGTAGACGCTGAAGTCATCGGCGTAGCGCACGTAGCGCAGCTCCTGCCGCTCCAGTTCCTTGTCCAGCTCGTGGAGCAGGACGTTGGAGAGCAACGGAGAGAGCGGGCTTCCCTGCGGCACGCCTTTCCTGCGTTTGACCAGTCTCCCTTTGATAAGAATGGGAGCCCGTAGCCATTTGCGGATCAGGCGCAGGGTAAGCGGGCACTTTACCTTCCGGTAGAGCAGCTGCAGCAGCAGGCAGTGGTCCACCTCGTCAAAGAAGTTGGCAAGGTCAATGTCCACGATGTGCTGATAGCCCTCGTGGATGTAGCGGTGCGCCTGCTGCAGGGCCTGGTGGGCGTTGCGGTTGGGGCGGAAACCGTAGCTGTGCTCTCTGAACTCCAGTTCAAAGAGCGGAGTGAGCACCTGGTTTACCGCCTGTTGCAGCACCCGGTCGGTGACGGTGGGAACGCCCAGCAGTCGGGTCTTGCCGTTACTTTTGGGTATTTCCACCCCTAGGATGGGCTGTGGCAGGTACCTGCCGTTGCAGATGTCGGTGGCGATGGCGTCCCTGTTTTCTCTCAGGTGCGCGGCCAGCCCATGCACAGACATACCGTCCACACCTGCTGCGCCTTTGTTGGCCAGCACCTGTTGGTATGCTTTGAGCATGTTGCCCCGGTGGAGTACCTTCTCTATCATCTCTGCCTGTACTACAATACTGTTAATCTCTTCTCCCGCTTAAGGCAGGGCTGGCTAAAGCCTCCCTGCCGAATTTGGGAAAACTTAACGTTTGGTCCTTGAGTAGCCTGTGAGGCCTCCGGGTTCTTCCCGGCTCGTTGCCGCTACCTACTACGACCGCTG
>NZ_CANNAI010000019.1:0-1319 GCF_947502515.1 uncultured Pontibacter sp.
TTTCCCGAAGTTAGCGAGGCTTCTACTTCTTGTTGAGTAAGATTTCTGTTCATTTATCTCTTAATATGACCGCCAACGTTTAGTACAGGCTGCGAACGAGGCGAAGCAGAAGTATGGCGCCTGTGCCGTGTTCTCAGAAGTTATTCTTTCAGTTTAGAAGTACATACACAACAACTACCGCTAGACCTATGACTGCAAAGGTATACTTCCGCTGCTGGTGCTTTTTTAAGTACCCGTCCTTCTTCATGTCCCAGTCAAAAAGCATTTCCACAAGCACATCATCTAAGCGGAATATGAAATCATGCCAGTAGTATCTTTCGTTTGCCTTTCTTTTGTTGGTGACCCCCTTTTTCTTCTGCTTGTACCGTTTTAGAACCGAAACTTTCTTGCTCTGATATTCAGGTGAAACGTTTCTAACCAGAAGTTCATTTTTTGCGTGCTCAACAGCTATAGGGTTCCAATCATCTGGAAAATTAGCTATTTGAATTAGCTCGTCTGTATTTCTTTCTGATATTGGAGGTTCGAAATTCATACTTAAAACTACTGAGAACGGCTCGGACATGAGGTGAGCAAGGCGCAGCCGCAGCTTTACACATGTGTTTTGTTAGGCTAAGATATTTTACTTTTCTACCTTCAAAAACATTACATCTGGTCGAACTTCTTTCCGCCATTTATCACCATATTTCTTGTCCAGATAGCTAAAGATTGCTTTGTTATATTCTTTTATGCATTCGTATGCTGGCGGTGTGCAACCAAAATCAAAATATTCAACTTTGTACTTTCTCTCAAACACATGTTGATTCTTATAAACTACAGGCGCTATACTCCCGACTAAGAGTAGCTTTGGCTTACCACTTGCTATGTCCCCTTTGGCTGCAGTTCTATCATAGCGGCAGTCAGCTGCGAGAGTGATATCCAAATCTTTTATTGGTTCTGATCTTACACTTATTGCCTTTTCTGTTTCAGCATAACCAAATTCACGAGCAATTAAGTGGTAATTTCCCTGAGGAACATCTTTAATCTTGAAGTAGCCTAAACTATCTGTGATTGTACCAATAGTGCTATGTTTGAGGTAAACGGGCACATTAGCTAATGGCTTGTTGTTCACTCCTGAAACGATTCGCCCTTCTATAAATGCCGTAGCTTGATTCTCTGTCTGACTGAATGAATCAAGATGTATAGTCAGAAGAAGTAGTATCAGGAAAACTGTTTTCATAATTTTTATTTAAGCCTAACGGACTTGGCCATAAGGCGGCGTAGCTGGCTTATGGGTGTGGTGTGCGCCCAGTATGGGCACCTGATACTAAAGGTATCATATT
>NZ_CANNAI010000020.1:0-763 GCF_947502515.1 uncultured Pontibacter sp.
AGAGTTAAGTGTGATTCCAAAAGATAGCCCTTATCCGCTGCTTTTTAAAACCAGCTACCGAAGGTTTAGTGCAACACGGCACAGGCTTTAGTCTCGGCTATGCCTCACCATAGCCTGTACTAACCGTTGTGCGTAAGCGAAATCATAAATAATGAAATAGATGAAAATTTTACTTGTTCTTATACTATCCTTTTTCTCGCTAAGTGCTTTCTGCCAGAACGGACAAGTCACAGGACAAATAGCTTTGCAGGAATCATCAATGGAGTTTAAATATCTAAAGGTAGTTCTGCAAAAAAGTGAATCAACAATAAAAGTTACCATACCAGACAGTAGCGGTTACTTTGCTTTAAAAGATGTTCCAGCAGGAAGCTATACTTTGGTCATAAGCCAGCTTGGGTTCAGAGACGCAGTTACGGATAGTGTGGGCGTTTCGGATGGTACAACTACAACACTTAATCTGCCATATCCTCCGCCCTGCAAGTTCACATATGAAAAGGGACAGAAGCCAAAGTGCATTGGCGGACATATTGACGGAATCATACCTATAGCTTATGGACTGCCCACTAAGAAGACGATGAAAAAGGCAGAAAAAGGACTGGTGCATTTAGCAGGTTGCATAGTGACAGACTGTGACCCACAGTACTACTGCAAAATTCATAACAGAGAACTATAAAGAACACCTGCGCACAACAACTAAGGCTTCGTTGGGTACGGAGTGCCGACAATGAAGCCGCGGTTGCACTAACCGTGCGACGCGCTATGG
>NZ_CANNAI010000021.1:0-610 GCF_947502515.1 uncultured Pontibacter sp.
CCTTTAGTATCAGGTGCCCATACTGGGCGCACACCACACCCATAAGCCAGCTACGCCGCCTTATGGCCAAGTCCGTTGTCGGTAATATTGAATGATGAAAAAAGTTAACGTGTTTGTCTTCGCGATGATTGCATGCATAATGATAGCGGTGCTCATTATCATCAACACAGATTCTGTCTTTGATGCAAGCTGTTATAACTATGAAAAATTCACATCAACCAGCGCTGACGGTAAAGTCATCAGCAAGTATGTTGATAGTCAAAATCACAACTATCAGATTGTGCAAGTAGAAAACAAAAATGGGACGTATTCGAAATTCGACCTGACCTATCACTGGAACAGAGAGCTTTATGATGCACTGGAGGTAGGCTATTTTATTAGGAAGGGGGAAGGAGAAACGAGAGTCTACTATGGAGAAGAAGACTTGAGTAATACCATAGACATTAGCTTTAACTGCGACAGTACCAACAAATAGATATAAAATTTGATTGCTGTTTGATAGCAATAGGTGGTACTAGCAAAAATTACTGCCGCCAATCGAGTAGACGGCCCCGTCAGCGTTAGCTGACGGGGTGCGCCTCTCACACCACTGTACAAGCGGGTCTCGCAT
>NZ_CANNAI010000022.1:0-489 GCF_947502515.1 uncultured Pontibacter sp.
AAGGTATTGCCTGTCTGGAAATCTCCCCCATTGATAGCGTATTCAAAACTTCGGTTACCTGAAGACGTCACACCCGTCACCTTGATTTCGCCGTTACTGTCACCGCAGGTAGTAGCCTTTAGCTCCACTGCAAAGTCAGTAGGGCCCGGCGTGTTGGTGATGGTTACCTGTTTGCTGAAGGTACAGCCTCTTTCGTCTCTCACCCACACCGTATGCGAACCGGCGATAAAACCGGTGAGTATATGTGAAGCTTGGTAAGTCTGACCGTCCTTGCTGTACTCCAGTTCACCAACACCACCTACGACAGCAGAGATCGTCACCGTACCGTTCGGGTTACCGCAAGTAGAGGCAGCCGGTGTGGCGGTGAAATTGGTCAGCGACTGCTGCCCTACGGTAACCGAAGTGGTAACCATACAGCCGTTGATATCGCGGGCCGTCAAGGTATAGTCGCCGGAAGCAAGGCCTGTAAAGATGGTACTGGTCTGGAAG
>NZ_CANNAI010000023.1:0-469 GCF_947502515.1 uncultured Pontibacter sp.
AACGTGCTGGTACATGAGGTGAGCAAGGCGTAGCCGCAGCTTTACACATGTGCTTTGTTGGCGGACGTGATTCTTAGTTTCTCCCTTCAGCAATTAACAGGTTTTCATATTCTGTTTGAATTGCTCCCCTTGTCAAGAACTTTGGCTCCGTCAGCCTATACTTACCTTTTATGAATCGAATGGCTTCTTCTACCGTTTCAAATTGATTGCTTTCAAATTCCATGTCTGGGTCTACAAAAGAGAAAGCGTATAAATCAAGCCACTCTAAATTTCCTTCATCATAGACTTCATAACAGGTTACTTCAACAAGATTATCCTTTGTCTTTTGCAAGTCAAGCCAGCTGATTATTTCACTATCATCGCTGATTCTTCCAAGAAAAACTTCTATTGTCTTTCCCGAAGTTAGCGAGGCTTCTACTTCTTGTTGAGTAAGATTTCTGTTCATTTATCTCTTAATATGACCGCCAAC